>OY969778.1:0-1827500 GCA_963703025.1 uncultured Pseudomonadota bacterium
CGGTCGACCTCAAGCGGCTCTAGCGGGCGGCGTCATGGGGCGCGTATGATAGGTACCGGGTGTGCCCAAGTCAAAGCCCGCTGTACCCCTAACCCCTTGTTTCTCGAAGATGATTCGGGTGTCCGCATGAACTCTCCGCCGCGCCTCGTGCTCGCCTCGACCTCGCGCTACCGGCGCGAGCTGCTGCAACGGCTGGGCGTGGCTTTCGAGGCAATCGCCCCCGGGATCCCGGAAGACACCCTTGAGGGGGAACTCCCGGTGGACCGTGCCCGGCGTCTGGCACTGGCCAAGGCCCAGGCGGTCGCGGACCGGCATCCGGACGCGGTGGTCATCGGCAGCGACCAGGTGGCCGCCAGCCAGGGCCGCGTGCTGGATAAGCCCGGGGATGCGGCGCGCACCTTCACCCAGCTGGCGTTCTTGAGCTCGCAGCGGGCGCAGTTCCACACCGCAGTGGCCGTGCTGGGTACTCCGATGCTGCGGCCGCTGGTGCACGTGGACACGACCTCGGTGCATTTACGGGCGCTTTCCACCCCTGAGATCGAGCGCTACGTCGCGCGCGAGCAGCCCTTCGACTGCGCCGGCGGCTTCAAGGCCGAGGCCTTGGGGATAACCCTCTTCGAGAGTATCGACAGCACCGATCCGACAGCCCTCATCGGGCTGCCACTCATCTGGCTGGCCGGCGCCCTGCGGGCCGCCGGGTACCTGCTGCCCTAGGGGCGCGGCGCTCGGGGCCTCGCGGTGCACTGCGTCCGGCTCCCCGCGAAGCGCCGCGGTCAGAACCTCGAGGCGCACCGCGCCCGGGCCCTCGCGGGGGACTGCGTGCGGCCCCGCGGGGAGCATCACGGTCGAAGCTGCGAGGCGCACCGTGCTCGGGGCTGCGGTGCGCACCGCGTTCGGCTCCCCGCGGAGCACCGCGGCCAGAACCTCGAGGCGAACCGCGCCCGGGCCCTCGCACGGGACTGCGTGCGGCCCCGCGGGGAGCATCACGGTCGAAGCTGCGAGGCGCACCGCGCTCGAAGCTGCGGGGGGCACCGCGTTCGGCTCCCCGCGGAACACCGCGGCCAGAACCTCGAGGCGCGCCGCGCCCGGGCCCTCGCGGGGGACTGCGTGCGGCCCCGCGGGGAGCATCACGGTCGAAGCTGCGAGGCGCACCGCGTTCGGGGCTGCGGGGGACACCGCGTTCGGCTCCTCGCGGAGCAGCACGGTCGAAGCTCCGGGGCGCACTGCGCCCAGCGCTTCGCGGGGCACTGGGTGCGGCCCCTCGCGGAGCAGCACGGTCGAAGCTCCGGGGCGCACCGCGCCCAGGGCTTCGCGGGGCACCGCGTCCGGCTTCGCGCGCTGTTGGGCGGACAAAGCGTCGCGGAGCACTGCGCTCGGGCCTTTGCGGGGCAGCATGCTCTGGGGTTGGTGGAGCGCCGGGCTGGGCAGTTCGCTCGGAAGTTCGTGGAGCGCTGCTGCGGTGGTCACCGCGGCGCTCGGGCTTCTTCATCGTGGTCAGTTGGTCGATCACCGCGCCCAGATCCGGCGGCAGTGGCGTGTTGATGCTGAACTGCCCGCCCTCGGGCCATTCAAAGCTCACGCTGTGCGCGTGCAGGAACATGCGCCTGAGTCCCAGCGCACGCATCGATTCGTTGAAGTCCGGGTCACCGTACTTCTCATCCCCTGCCACCGGGTGGCCGGCATGCGCGGCGTGCACGCGGATCTGGTGCGTGCGTCCGGTCTCGAGCATCACCTCGAGCAGGGTGCCGATACGGCCGAAGAACTGCACCGGCCGGAAGCGGCTCACCGAGGCCTTGCCACCCTCGGCGACCTTCACCGTGCGTTCACCCCCGACACGCGTATCGGTGCGCAGCGGCACGTCGATGCGCTTGTCGCCCAGGTCCCAGGGCCCCTTCACCAGAGCGAGGTAACGCTTCTCGAAGCCGTCCTCGCGCAGCAGCGCGTGCAGGGTGCGCAGCGTGCTGCCACGCTTGGCAATCAGCAGGCATCCGCTGGTGTCGCGGTCCAGGCGATGGACCAGCTCCAGCGACTCATCCGGCCGCAGGGCACGCAGCGTCTCGATCACCCCGAAGCTCACGCCGCTGCCGCCATGCACGGCCACCCCGGCGGGCTTGTCGATCACCAGCAGGCGCTCATCCTCATAGATGATCGACTTGGCGATGCGCTCCCCCAGGGCATCCGGGGGCCGCGCCACCTGTGGCTCGGGCGGGGCCAGGTTGACCGGCGGGATGCGCACCTTGTCCGCCAGCACCAGGCGCGTCTCGGGGCTCACGCGCTTGCCGTTCACCCGTACCTCGCCCTTCCTGATGATGCGCATGACGCGGCTGCGCGGCAGGCCCCCCAGCTGCTTGTGCAGGTAGTTGTCCAGGCGCAGCCCGGCCTCTTCCTCGGTCACCTCGACGTGCTGAACGCCGGGGCGGATTGGGGGGGATTCCTGCTCTTCCAAGGCTGCCTCTGCGTAAGGCATTGTTTCTACAATGCTCTCTGAGTATACTCTGTGCGTCGTCCGCCTTGTGGGGACGCGCCAGTGGTAGCGGTCTAGGCCGCCGCCCGTTTAGTTGGACCTCTTAAATCGAGGCCATCGCATTGGGCCGCCAAGGTCGCGCCAGCTGCGTTGAATCTCACGAAGTGGGACTTCCGCAGTTAAGCGTCATCGGTCGAGTTCACCGAAGGTTTCATTTTTCAGACCGCCCCAAAGAGGCGGTCGATCAACGTGGATAACGAGATTCCCTCTCACACGCCAGACTTAAACCTTCGCTGCCGCGGACCTCTGGTCCTGCGGCTACCCACCGTTTGCTTGCCGGCCCCTTACCGCACAGTAGGGGCACATGAAGAGAATGCTAGTGAATGCAACTCAGGAAGAAGAGTTGCGAGTCGCTCTGGTTGATGGACAGAAGCTGTTTGACCTGAGTATCGATTTACCTTCCCGCGAACAGAAAAAAGCGAACGTCTATAAAGCCCGGATCTCACGCGTAGAGCAGTCGCTCGAGGCGTGCTTCGTCGACTACGGCGCCGAGCGCCACGGGTTCCTGCCGCTCAAGGAAGTCTCCAAGGAGTACTTCCGCAACCTCAGCCACAGGGCGGCCGCGGGAATATCCGCGACCTGCTGACCGAGGGGCAGGAACTCATCGTCCAGGTCGAGAAGGAGGAACGCGGCACCAAGGGTGCAGCGCTGACCACCTTCATCAGTCTCGCCGGACGCTTCCTGGTGCTGATGCCGAACAACCCGCGCGCCGGGGGCGTGTCACGGCGCATCGAGGGCGAGGACCGCGACCAGATGCGCGAGGTCATGAACCAGCTGCAGATCCCCGAAGGCATGGGCGCGATCGTGCGCACCGCCGGCGTCGGGCGCTCCGTCGAGGAGCTGCAGTGGGACCTGGACAACCTCAAGACCCAGTGGGACCAGATCGATGCGGCCGGCAAGGACCGCCCTGCCCCGTTCCTGGTGTTCCGCGAGAGCGATGCCGTCACCCGCGCCATGCGCGACTACCTCTCCGATGACATCGGCGAGGTGCTGGTGGACGACCCGGGCGCCTTCCAGAAGGCGCAGGAGTACATGCAGCGCTTCATGCCCCCGGAGGCCCAGCAGCGCGCTGAAGATGTACACGGACGACATCCCGCTCTTCACCCGCTTCCAGATCGAGAGCCAGATCGAGTCGGCGTACGCGCACAAGGTCTCGCTGCCTTCCGGCGGCAGCATCGTCATCGACTACACCGAGGCGCTGGTCTCGATCGACATCAATTCCGCGCGCGCCACGCGCGGCAGCGACATCGAGACCACGGCCACCAATACCAACCTCGAGGCGGCGGACGAGATCGCCCGCCAGCTGCGCATCCGTGACATCGGCGGCCTGATCGTCATCGACTTCATCGACATGGAGTCGACGAAGAACCAGCGCGATGTCGAGGACCGGCTGCGCGATGCCATGAAGATGGACCGCGCCCGCATCCAGATCGGGCGCCTGTCGCGCTTCGGCCTGCTGGAGATGTCACGCCAGCGCCTGCGGCCCTCGCTGGACGACACCAGCCAGGTCATCTGCCCGCGCTGCGTAGGGATCGGCAGCATCCGCAGCGTCGAGTCGATGACGCTGGCTGTGCTGCGCCTGATCGGCGAGGAACTGCGCAAGGACCGCACCGCGCGCGTGATCGCCCAGGTGCCGGTGCCGGTGGCCACTTACCTCATCAACGAGAAGCGCGAATGGCTGCGCACCCTCGAGGCCAGAAGCTCCACGGAGCTGATCATCGTCCCTAACGAGAACATGCAGACCCCGGATTACACGATCCGGCGCGTGCGCGAGGACGAGCTGGAGCTGCCGGAGAACAGGCAGGCCACCTATCGCATGCCCACGGTGGCAGAGCTCAGCGAGCCGGCCGCCCTCAAGGCGGCCAACCCGCACATCGAGGCGCCCGCGGTGGCCACCCTGCTCCCGGCGACCGCCGCGCCGCTGTCCGCTGCGCCGCTTACCGTGGCAGCCCCGGCTGCACCGGTGGCCGTGGCCGCGGCCGCGCCCGCCGGCGGTGGCTTCTGGACACGCTTCAAGAAGATGCTGGCCGGGGAGCCGGCCCCGGTGGCCGCGCCGCCGGCACCGCCTGCCAGCACCACCCCGCCGGCGCGTGAGCCGCGGCGCGAGGACAACCGTCGCAACGACGGCCGGCGCGACCGCGGTCGCTCCTCCTCCCCGCGCTACGCCGACGGCGCTCGCCGGGATGGCCGACGCACTGGCGGCAGTAGCGGTGGTGGCGCGGACCGTGATCGCAACCGCGATGGCCGCGACCGTGACCGCAATCGCGACGGCGGACGCCGTCCGGAGCGCAGCGCCGGTGATCGCACCGGCGAGCCACGCGGCGGCGAGCGTTCGCGCGGCGACGCGGGCAACCGTGACCAGGCCCCCCGCGACCAGGGGCCGCGTGATCAGCAGCCACGTGACCACCAGGGGCGCGAACCGCGCGAACCGCGTGAACCACGCGAGCCGCGCGAGCCGCGCGAGCCGCGTGACCAGCAGGCCCGGGACCAGGGCCCACGCGACGCGCAGTCACGTGACCCACAACCGCGCGATCAGGCACCGCGGGACCCGCAGCAACAGCTGCCCCACGACCAGGTAACTCAGGACCCCCATGCGAACGGGGATATCGACGGTAACGTCGCACCCGCCAGCAGCAACGCCTCCGGCGAGCCGCGTGGCGAGCGCAGCGGACGTGGCCGCCGAGGACGCCGTCGCGGTCGTCGCGGTGGCGGTGGCTCGCGTCAGGGCAACTCGGGCACGGCAGCGCAGGAAGGTGGCGACAGCCAGAACTCTGCGGGCTCCGAAGCGGCGTTCTACGACAACAACGGTTCGAACGAGGGATCCGCACCTGCGGTCGAGCGTGAGCCAGCCCCGGCACGCGACTACCCGTCCGAGCCGCGTGACACCTCGTCCTCATCTTCGCAGTCGCACCTGCCGCTGGCGCATTTCGAGCCAGCGCCGCGGTCGGAACCCTCCGGCGGTGAATCCAAGCAGCCCTACGTCGTGTGGTCGTCAGCCCCCGCGGCGGATAAGGGACCTGCGAATCAGGACCACGAGTAAAGGCTGACTCAGGCCGCGCGGGTGCTGCGACGCAGGTGTGCGAGCAGTCCCCGCGCAGCCGCTTCTGTCAGGTCCAGCACGTCCTCGAAGCCGTTCGGGCCGCCGTAGTAGGGATCGGGGACCTCGCGGCGCTCCTGGTCAGGGGCGAACTCCAGGAACAACCTCAGGCGCTGCTGGGCGGCCACGGGCGCACGCTTGCGCAGCACCGCGAGGTTCTCCTGGTCCATGGCCAGGATCAGGTCAAAGGCGGCGAAGTCCTCTGCGGTGACCACGCGCGCCCGAAGATGGGAGATCTGGTAGCCACGACGCGCCGCAGCGGCCACCGTGCGCGCATCCGGTGCGCTGCCGGCGTGGTAGGCGGCGGTGCCGGCGGAATCCAGTTCCAGGACCAGATCCGGGGCCTCCTTGCCGGCAATCGCCCGCGTCACACCTTCCGCCGTGGGCGAACGGCAGATATTCCCAAGGCATACGAATAGTATTTTCATTGCGCCATTTTACAGCCATTCGCGCGCGGGCCGAATAGCCGCGGCGGGGCATCGACCCGGGGTGTCGCCGCGCTCGTGGATTCCCTATATTCAGTGGCAGTATCGACGGACAAGCCAGGGAACTAGAGCGCAAATGATGAACTCAAGACCAGCCATGTCTGCGCAGCAGCTGCAGTGCTACCTGCATGATCACATTCCGCTGTCCAGAACGATGCAGGTCTCGTGCATCTCGGTCACAGCCGATGAAGTGCTGCTGCAGGCGCCCCTGCAGCCGAACATCAATCACCACGCGACCGTGTTTGGCGGCAGTGCATCGGCGCTGGCGATACTTGCCGGCTGGTCGCTGGTGTGCATGCACCTGCACGCGGCGCAGGCGCGCTGTGACCTGGTCATCCAGCGCAACACCATGGATTACCTGCTGCCCATCCGCGGCGTATTCAGCGCCGCCGCCAAGCTGCTGGAACCGCAGGAGTGGCCACGCGTGCTGCGCATGCTCGAGCGCAAGGGCATGGCGCGCGCCGCGGTGGCCGCAGAGCTCATCTACGCCGGCAAGGTTGCGGGCAGGTTCCTCGGCGAGTTCGCGGCGCTTGCCCGCGAGGGTGCGATTGTTCCCGGGGTCTGCCCGGGAACCTGACGATCGCCTCCACCCACGGCCTCCGCGCGGCCCGGTGCGCGGCAGTTGCCGTGTTGGTTGAGTGGCGTGCCAAGCTTGAGCGTTGCCAAGACAACGGCAAGCGCCGAAACTAGCAGCGCTTCGCGGGCGGATCACTACGGCCACCATGCGCGCTTCAGCGCCAGGGAGATCTCGCAATGAGGACAACCACGACCACGCTTTGTAGCGCGGCGCTAGCAGCCATCGCACTTACCGCCGTGGCCGGCGAATACATCCATCCGGCGACACCCTCGGCGAACCTTGGCATTGAGGTCGCCGTGACCCCGGCGCCGGGCAATCCGGGCCAGTTCGACGTGACCTCGGTCCTGACTGACCTGCAGACCAACACCGTGGTGGCGCAGCCGCACCTCACAGTCAGCTCTGGCAACTCCGGCGGACGCATCCAGATCGGCACGGTGCCGGACTGGATGATCGACATCACCGTATCGGCCGACGGCCTCTCGGGCAAGGCGAACTACGAGGCAACGTTTACGCGCGACGGCAAGACCGTCTCGCGGCAGAAGCTCGTGGTGAACCTGCGAACCTAGTTCTCGGGGTGATTTGCCAAGCTGCAGGAGTTATTCATGAGACGAGTCAGTCTGTTCGCATCGCTGGGCCTGGGGGTGATGGTGTCAATCGGACCTGCCCCCGCGAGCGCCGGGCCCTATGCGGACGACATGGCCAAGTGCCTGGTGAAGTCCGCCTCGCCCGAGGACCGCACCGTGCTGGTCAAGTGGATCTTCAGCGCCATTGCCTTGCACCCGGATCTGGCCTCCATGGCCGTCATCCCCGCAAAGCAGCGCGAGGAGATCACCAGTAGCGCGGGGGCGCTGTTCCAGCGGCTGCTGCTGGTGTCCTGCCGGGCGGAAACGCAGGCGGCGGTACAGAACGAAGGCCAGGCGGCTATCCAGTATGCGTTCTCGATCCTCGGCCAGGTCGCCACGCGGGGACTTCTGACCGACCCGCACGTTGTTGCCGGACTGCAGGACCTCAGCAAGGGACTGGATGAGGAAAAGCTGAAGTCCCTGCTGCAGCCAGACGCTCCCAAGTAATACAACCCGGATGCCGATGTGCCCCGCGCGCACGAAGCGCCCACCCACGCAAGGAGTCGGCCTTGGCCCGCAAGATCGTGTTCACCGCGAAAGCGGCCAGGCCGCCGTCAACCTACAGCCAGGCGGTGAAGGCGGCAGGCCTGGTGTTTGTTTCCGGTACTGCGCCAACTGATCCGGCAACCGGTGCTCTCAAGGGCACCACCGTGCAGGAGCAGACCCACCAGTGCCTGACCAATATTCAGGCCATCCTCGAAGCCGCTGGCAGCTCGCTGGAAAAGATCGTGAGCGTCACCGTGATACTGGCCGACGAGGATGACTTCGCGGGGATGAACGAGGAATGGCTGAGATGGTTCCCGTCCAATCCCCCGGCGCGCCAGGGTGCGAAACTGCCCGCGCGCATCCCCGGACTTAAGGTCTCCATAGCGGCCATCGCAGAGGCCTAGCGAGGCGCATTGCACCGAGCTGGGCACCGCGCGACGAGGCCCCGCATCGCGGTACCCGGCGCACCCGCGTGCGGACGCCCAGGTACTCCTCCACGTGCAGCGGGCGGCCGTGGGCCAGGTGGCACCTCGCTCGCCTGATCTGAGGACGGCGCGGTTGGCCACGGACCATTTCGCAACCTCCTGGGCGATCAGCGCGCGCACCGCATTGGTTGCCGCGCTCCCAGTTCATCGCAGGCTCGACATGCGCCGCCGGCAGTGCGCCAGCGCCTGGCTCAGGTATTTCTTGACCATGTGACTTGAGATACCCAGTCGTTCCCCGATCTGCTCGTAGCTCAGGCCATGGCAGTACTGCAGGATCACGGCGGCATGACATTTTGTCGGCAGCTGGTCCAGGACTTCGCGCAGCCGCTTGATGCGCTGCTGCGCGTCCAGCTGCCCGGCCGCCGACGGCAGCTGCGCCAGCTGAGACAGCTGCTCCTGCACCAGCTCGTCATCCACATCAAGCATGCCCGCGGTCCGGCGTTGCGCGCGCGCATGTTTCTTGGCGAGGTTGCTGGCAACCGCATAGAGGTAGGCTTCGGGGTCGCGAACCGCACCCATGTCCGGAACCCTCAGCACCCGCAGGTACACCTCCTGTGCGAGCTCCGCGGCATCAGGGCGCCGTCCGACTCGCCGGTAGAGGAAGGCCTGCAACGGACGCCCGTGTTCGGCGAACAGCCTCTCCAGGAGAGCTTTATTGGTGTCGCCGCTCATGGTGATGCGAAGGAAAGACCCCCGAAAGTTCTAAGGCGCGCTGACAATCAACAGGCCTGTTGCCAGCCACATCGGTGCCTGAAACGCCTACCGCCGCGCGCGCAGTACCCAGGAATCACAAATGGTGGTACCCGAATCCGCCGCGCCTGACTCACCACCCTACATGCGCAGCGCAGCGCCGCGGACTCAGACAATCACAGTGCGGCACTCGCACGATGCGCCAAGGAAGTCGCATTACCAAGAGATTCAGTTGCTGCAGCGCACGCGGCGGGCCGCCGGCAGAGCCGGACCTGGTCTCTTGCTACAGCTCGCAAAACCGAACTTGAAACAACCAGCCGAAGGAATGACCTCATGAACAAGATCCTCACGGGAGCCGCGGGACTCGCCGCTTTAACGCTGGGCTTTGCTGCACATGCAGGCTGCGTGGACCCCAGGGTTGCATCGCAGCACGGCACGTTCGAGGCGGCGCCCCCCAGACTGAGCGCAAACCGCTACGAGGGGAAAATGGCGGCCGAGAAAGTGGTAGGAACCTGGCACGTGGTCTACTCGAACCCCGAGGGAACCGAGACCGGAGAAGCCTTCATTCAGTGGCACAGTGATGGCACCGAATGGGAGAACATCAACTATCCGGTGCTGAACGGCAACATCTGCATGGGCTCATGGCTGGCACTCGACCAGTCCCATGTCGCGCGCAACCATGTCGGCTGGCTCTACAACAATGGCGTGCTCGCGGGGTACTTCACTGAAACCGAGACCGACGTGGTGGCGTGGGACGGCAACTCATACAGCGGTTCCAACGACACGATGCTGCACTTCTATCCGGTGCCACCGGCAACGGAAGGCACAACGGTGGAACTGAAGGGCACGGCGAAGGCGACACGGATCGCGCCGTAGTGGTCTGAACGGCCGGATGCTCCCGCCGTCGGGAAATCCATCGATGGCGGGAGCATGGCTCAGGGCCTCAGCGCGCCCTGGCGGTTTCAGCGCACGCTGTAGCCGCGGCCCTCGAGGCATGCCTTGATGGCACGGTCGTAGTTTTCCGGGCTGCCAGGCTGCGCAGCAGAGGTCGCACCCAGGGTTGGATCAAATCCGCTCTGCATGGTCGCCCACTTGTGGCATTCGTAACGATCGGTCGCCTGCTGCTCGTCGCTCTGGCCGTGCTGCGGATACACGAACAGTCCGTCGCTCGCGTCCGGTAGCGGCGCCGGCGCGGATGCTGCAGGCGCGGCAGCGTCCTGGTCTTGCGGGGCGGGAATGCCATCATCGGACGGCGGGCTCACCACTTCGTAGCTGTTCTGCGCGGGACTCCAGGCGTAGTACGTGTCGTTCGCGTAGTAGTAGGGAGCGCCGTTCGCCCACACCGTGGTGTAGTACACCGGCAGCACCGGCACGAACACACCGATGGGCGCTGCAACTACGACATAGCTCGGGCCGCGCGGGGCATACCAGACGCCGCCTGAGTAATAGTAGTGCCCGCTTGGATGGTTGATCACCACCGGCGCGGAGGGTGGTAACCCTACCATTGTGCCGTGCGGCGGATAGGTGCCGTGCGGGGGGTTGTAATGCGGCGGATAGTACGGCGAGGTGTTGGCATGCAGGGTCGGCTGGCCGTAGTGCGGCACCGGTGAGGGCGGCGCGTGCGCCGGAGCTGGAGCGGGGGCGTGCGGCTGTGCCTGCGGCTGATGCTCCTGATGCTCCTGCTGGCCCTGCGCGAACGCGGCGGTCGTGGCCACAAGCGCGGCCAGGAACATGGCGGCGAGGCCTCCCAAGTTGCGCAGCTTGCTCATTTGACGCTGTAGCCGCGCGCGTCCAGACAGGCACTGAGCGCGCGACGGTAGTTGTTGGCCTGCGACTGCTGCAGCGCGACTGCCCGCTGGTCGGTCACGTACACCGTGCGGGTCTGCTGCGCGTCGGACGCATCAGCGGCCGAGCCGATGGCACCGCCCACGATCGCCCCGGCCAGGGCGCCGGTGGCGGACTGCCAGGGATTGGAAATTGCCGCTCCCAGGATGGCGCCGGTCACCGCGCCCACCGCCGTGCCGGTGCCCGGAGGACGGCTGGGCGCGGAGACGACATGCGCCTGTACCGGTACTCCCGGGGTGCTCGGACTGAAGCCGGACTGCTGGGTCGCCCAGCTGCTGCACTCGTAGTGGTCGCGGTCCTGCTGCTCCGGGCTCTGCCCCTGGATCGGGTAGGCGTACACCGTGACATTCGGTGGTGGGGCCATCGGCGGCGGAGGTGGCGGCGGCGGCGGGGCGGTGGGAGTTTCCACGCAACCGCCCAGAGCCAGCGTCCCGGCCAGGGCGGCCAGCACCAGGGTGATTCGGTACTTCATTGACTGTGTTCCACGCTCATAAGACACACCTCCCGGACACATAACGCGCCCTGCGCACGGGCGGTTGACCCTTGCGGGGGTTATCCGTTTGACGTTCGGTACAGCTTGCGAGTTCCACGGTGTTCCTGCCACTGCAATTGTCAGGAAATGTGAACATTACCCCGCAGCATCAACGGCTTAAGTGTAGCCAGACATTCAGGATTGCAAGGCCATGAGTGCCGAAACACGTGCCAGGTCCGCCAACGTGTTCACGTCGGGCCCGGGGCGCTCGGAAGCGGTGGCGACCTGGATGCTCATGCCATGCTCGAGCGCGCGCAGCTGCTCGAGCTTCTCACGCGCCTCCAGGATCCCCGGCGGGAGTTGCGCAAGCTTAAGCAGTGCAGCGACGCGGTACGCGTAGATGCCGATGTGCCGCCGCGCACCACTGAAGTCCTGCTGGCTGGCGAGACCCTCGGCGGCGCCATCGCGGTTCCACGGGATCGGCGCGCGGCTGAAGTACAGCGCCCGCCCGCGCGCATCCGTCACCACCTTCACCACGCTTGGTTCCATGAGCTCTGCGGCTGACTCCAGCGGGAATGCCAGGGTTGCGATGTCGGCACCGCCACTGTCATCGAGCACCCGCGCCACCTGCGCGATCAGGGCGGCGGGGAGGAGCGGCTCGTCACCCTGCACGTTCACGATGATCTCCTGGGCTGCCCAGCCGCGCGCGCGCGCCACTTCGCCGATGCGGTCGGTGCCGCAGGCATGGGTGCGGTCGGTCATCTGCGCCGGCGCGCCGAAGGCATGCGCGGCGCTGACGATCAGGTCATCGTCGGTGGCGATCAGGACCTCGCTTGCCCCTGACGCGCAGGCACGCTCGTAGACCCACTGCACCATGGGCTTGCCGGCAAGCTCGCGCAGCGCCTTGCCAGGCAGGCGCGACGAGCCGTAACGCGCAGGAATGACGACGCGG
Source organism: uncultured Pseudomonadota bacterium (assembly GCA_963703025.1). Taxonomy (GTDB): domain Bacteria; phylum Pseudomonadota; class Gammaproteobacteria; order Steroidobacterales; family Steroidobacteraceae; genus 13-2-20CM-66-19. The sequence goes on from OY969778.1 coordinate 12,237, forward strand.
AACACGCAGGACCCTTCAGCGATCCAGCAGCGGGTCGTCCGCGGCCAGCTGCCGCGCCTCCTCCTCGAGCATCACCGGCACGGCATCGCGGATCGGGTAGGCCAGGCGGTCCATGCGGCACACCAGCACCTGGGCATCCTTCTGGTACAACAGCGTGCCCTTGCACACAGGGCAGGCGAGTATCTCGAGCAGACGTGCGTCCATAAACGTTTTACTCCAGGCCGCCGTGCGGCGATCGATCCGGGCAAGCACGCAGCGCAGCAGGTGCTGGGCATCCTGCTCGCTGAACTGTGCCGTGACGGGGACGTACCAGAGCCGGGCATCGGCGAAGCCGGTGCATTTTACGGCATCCTTCTCGGTCATGAGGACCGGTAGCCTCGTCCCCGAACGCCAGGTCCTGGGGCGTAAACGGGTGGTGGTCCGGGAACGGGTGTTCGATCGGCTCGATGCCCTGGGCGCGTAGCGCGCGGAAGAAGCGCGCGGGATTGCCGATCCCGGCCACCGCATGCACGCGCTGGCCGCGCAGCTCCCCCAGTGGCCGCGGCCGGCGCCGTGCCCGTCGACGCGCACCGCATCCGCGGGCGCCAGGTGCATGGTCACGGTGCGCCCGGCCGGCAACAAAGCCAGCGAGGGGTGCTCAGCCGCGCCGTTCACGACCACCAGGTCCGCCTGCGCCAGGCGCGACACCGGTTCGCGCAGCGGGCCCGCGGGCAGCATGCGCCCATTGCCGAAGCCGCGCGCGCCATCGACGACCAGGATCTCGCAGTCACGCGCCAGGCGCAGGTGCTGCAGGCCATCGTCGGCCACGATCGACGTTCGACGCCCTGCGCTGGCCAGCGCCGCGGCGCCCCGGCCGCGCGATCGCGCGCCACCACCGTCGGAGCAGCCGCTGCGGCGGGCGAGCAGCACGGGCTCATCCCCGACCTCGCGCCAGTCGGAGCTCCGGGTGCACGACCTGCACGCGGCCGCCGCCGCGCCCGTAGCCGCGCGAGAGGATGCCGACCTGGCGACCGCGCGCGCCCAGTGCGGCGCCAGCCACAGCACCAGCGGGGTCTTGCCGGTGCCGCCCACGGTAAGGTTGCCGACCACGACGACCGGGCATGTCGCGGGTGCGCAGGGTGCAGCAACACGCCGCGCGTATAGGCAGCGCGCGCCGCAGCGCGCATCACGCCGGCGTACAGCCAGCCCAAGCGGCTGCAGCAGCGACGGCCGCGCGTCGGCGCGTACCACAGCTCGGTGAGCCGCTCGCTGCATGGCTAGCGGGTCAGTCGGAGAACTGCAGGCGGTGCAGCTGCGCGTAGAGTCCCGTCATGCGCGAGCAGCTGCGGCGTGCGTGCCGCACTCGGCGATGCGCGCCGCCATCGAGGACGATGATGCGGTCGGCCTGCTCCACGGTCGACAGGCGGTGCGCGATGATGAAGGTCGTGCGGTTGCGCACCAGCTGCGCGAGCGCGGCCTGGATGTGCCGCTCGGCTTCGGTGTCGAGCGCCGAGGTCGCCTCGTCGAGGATCAGGATCGGCGCATCCTTCAGCAGCGCGCGCGCGATGGCGATGCGCTGGCGCTGGCCACCGGAGAGCAGCACGCCACGGTCACCCACCATGGCATCGAGTCCGCCGGGCTGGCCGGCGACGAACTCGAGCACGTGCGCGGCCTCGGCGGCGCGCTCGATCGCCGCATCGCGGACACCGTCGCGCCCGAAGGCGATGTTGTTGCGGATGGTGTCGTTGAAGAGCACGACGTCCTGGCTCACCACCGCGATCTGGTCGCGCAGGCTACTTGAGGTCGTATTCGCGCACGTCCGCGCCGTCGATGCGCACCGCGCCCGGCGACGACGTCGTAGAAGCGCGGCAGCAGGTTGACCAGAGTCGACTTGCCGCTGCCGGAGCGGCCGACGATGGCGAGGCTCTCCCCGGCGGCGACCTTGAGGGAGATGTCCGTCAGCGCCGCGGTGCGGCGGGCTCTGGGCAGGTCCGGCTCCGCCGGCGTGCGGCTGTCGTAGGCGAAGGAGACGTGGTCGAACTCGACCTCGCCGCGCACGCGCAGCGTGGTGAGCGCGCCGCCCTGGCGGCTCCGCCGGCTCATCGAGCACCTCGAACAGGCTCTGGGCCGGCGGCGATGCCCTGCTGCAGGGGGCCTGCGACGCCGACCACCTCACGCAGCGGTTGCGCGATGCTGACCAGCGCGGTGATAAAGCCGAGCAGGTCGCCCATGCCCATGCGCCCGTGGATCGCATCAGCGATGGCGATCGCAGAGCACGAACGCCAGCGCCGATCGCGGTCACCAGCTGCACGATCGGGTTGGAGATGCTGCGGGTGAGGATCGAGGCGCATGTTCGAGCGCAGGTTGTGCTGGTTCACCGCGTCGAACTGGCGGCTGAGGTGCTCCTGGGCGTTGTAGACCTTGATCAGCCGCGGCGCCTCGAAGCTCTCCTTGGCCACGCGCGTGACGTCGCCCATGGAGTCCTGGATGCGGCGGCTGTAGCGGCGGAAGCGCTTGTTGATGATCGAGACCAGCCAGCCGATCAGGGGGCCCATGGTGAGCGAGATCAGCGCCAGGCGCGGGTTCATCCACAGCAGGATCGCCGATCGAGCCGATGATGGTGAGCACGCTGCGCACGATCGTCACGACCGAGTCGGTGGTGGCCTGCCCGATCTGCTCGGTGTTGTAGGTCAGCCGCGACAGCAGCATGCCGGCGGAGTTGCGATCGAAGTAGCCGATCGGCAGGTTGCAGGACGCGGCGGAACACGTCGCGCGCGCATCTGGCTGACGATGCGCCGGCCGACATAGCCCATGAAGTAGGTCTGGGTGAAGTCACCCAGGCCGCGCAGGAAGAACAGGCCCACCAGGGCCAGCGGCACCCAGACGATGGTGCGCGGGTCGCGGTGCACGAGGGTGTTGTCGCCGAAGCTCTTGGCGAAGAGCGCGAAGCTCGCCATGGTGGCGGCAAACAGGATGCCGCCGAGGATGCCGAGCAGTGAACTGGCCGCGGTAGGGGCGGATGTATGCGCAGCAGGCGCCGGTAGGTGTGTCAGGCCGCTCTCCGCGGCGGCGCGCTCGCCGCGCTCGCGGGTGCGCGTTCAAGGCTTGCCCGCCGGCTCATCCTTGACGGTGGCGATATTGAGCTCGGCGAAGCCGAGCCGGCCCAGCACGTCCATGGCGGTGATGACCGACTGGTGCGTGGCGCGGGCATCGGCGCGCAGCGTCACGCGCACGCTGCGGTTGCGTGCCGGTTTCCTTGAGCACCGCCGCGCGCAGCGTCTCGGGGCTGGAGTTGATGAGCTCGTGCTGGTTGACCAGGTAGGTGCCGTCCTGGGTCACGCTCACCACCAGCGGCTCGCTCTGGCGGCCTTCTCGACCGGCACGGCGCTCGCGTGCGGCAGGTGCACGCGCAGGCGCCCCTCGTCGGTGAACTTGGCTCGAGAGGATGAAGAACACCACGAGCAGCAGCACCACGTCGATCAGGGAGACGACGTTGATCTCCGGCTCCTCGTGGCGGCGTGGCTTGAGGATCACGTGCGGCGCTAGCCCGGCCCTAGGCGGCAGCGCGCGGCTCGCGCAGCTGCGCGGCCTCGAGGGCATCGGCCATGCGGATCGCGTGCTTCTCCATCTCCATGACGATGCGCTCGACGCGACCGCGCAGGTAGCGGTAGGCGATCAGCGCCGGGATGGCCACGCACAGGCCGGCCGCGGTGGCGATCAGCGCCTCGGCGATGCCGCCGGACAGCGCGCGGGGGTCGCCCATGCCGCCCGCCTTGATGGCGTTGAAGGCGCGGATGATGCCGGTGACGGTGCCGAGCAGTCCGAGCAGCGGCGAGATGCCGGCGATGGTGCCGAGCGTGTTGAGGAAGCGCTCGAGCTCATACACCACGTGGCGGCCGGTGTCCTCCAGGCGCTCCATGAGGATCTCGCGCGGGCGGTGGCGGTTGGCAAGCCCGGTGGCGAGCAGCCGCCCGAGCGGGGAGTTCTGCTCAAGCGCGGCAATGACCTTGTCATTGATCTGGTTGGTCTCGATCAGCTGCCAGACCCGCGTGCGGCAGCTCCGGGGGCAACACGCGCTTGTCCTGCAGCGTCCACAGCCGCTCCAGGACGATGGCCGCGGCAATGATCGAGCACAGAATGATCGGCCACATCAGCGGGCCGCCGGCCCGCACTATTTCCCACATTCTCTAGCGACCCCGCGAACCGGTAATAAAGCGAAGCGGCATCATACCGGAGGGACCAGGCCGCTCAAGGCAGCAACTTCGCGCATCGCGGCGCCCGGGCGCGGCGTCCGGGAGCGGGCATCTGCTAGAGTCGGCCGCCTCGATGCCCCGCAGCCTGCTGCAAAAATTCACCCCGGACCCGCAGAAGCTGCAGGCCCGCTGGTTCATGCGCCCCTTCGGTACGCGCCTCGGCGACCCGCGGCTGTGGACCCTGAGCCGGCGCGGCGTGACCTACGCCTTCGGCGTCGGGGCTGGCCATCTGCTTCATCCCCCTGCCGGTGCACCTGCTGCTGGCGTGCACGCTTGCGGTGCTCTGCGGCCTGAATATCCCGGTGGCCGCCGGCACCACGTTCCTGCTGAACCCCTTCACCGCGGTGCCGGTGTATTACTTCGCTTACCGCGTCGGCGCGGCATTGCTGCACCTGCCGCGCCGGCACTTTCAGTTCGCGCCCAGCTGGCGCTGGTTCGCGCACGAGCTCACGCCGGTGTGGAAGCCGTTCGTGCTGGGGTGCCTGGTGTGCGGCGTCGTGGCCGGCTTCATCGGCTGGCTGGTGCTGGAAGCTGATCTGGCGGCGGCAGGTCATCACCCGCTACCGCACGCGCCATCAGGCCGCCGCGGGCTGCCCCCCGGGCACCGCGCGGCGCACCAGCGTGCCGCGCTCCAGCTCGTAGACCGATTCCATGCGGTTGGCCAGCCGCAGGTCATGGGTCACCACGACCAGGCTCGTGCCGCGCTCGCGGTTCAATTCCAGCATCAGCTCGAACACGCTCTCGGCGTTGCCGCCGTCGAGGTTGCCTGTGGGCTCGTCCGCCAGCACGATGCGCGGTTCGGTGACCAGTGCGCGCGCTACCGCGGCGCGCTGGCGCTCGCCGCCGGAGAGCTGGTGCGGGCGGTGCGCGAGGCGCCCGCCAAGCCCCACGCGCTCGAGCAGTGCGCTCGCGGCCGCGCGCGCGGCACTCACCGGGGTGCGCCGTACCAGCAGCGGCATGGCCACGTTCTCCAGCGCCGAGAACTCCGGCAGCAGGTGATGGAACTGGTAGACGAAGCCGAGCGCATGGTTGCGCAGGCTGCCGCGCTCGTCCTCGCTCAGGGAATGGATGTCGCGCCCGTCCACCAGCACCGCACCGCCGCTGGGGCGGTCGAGGCCGCCTAGGATCTGCAGCAGCGTGGTCTTGCCGGAGCCTGACGAGCCGACGATGGCGACGCGCTCGGCGCGCGCGATCGACAGCTGCACGCCTTCGAGCACGTGCAGCTCCTCCGGGCCCTGGCGGAAGCTCTTGTGGACCGCGCGCGCCTCCAGAACGTTCTCACTCATGTCGCAGGGCCTCCGCAGGGGCGGTGCGCGCCGCGCGCCACGCCGGGTAGATCGTCGCCAGCACACACAGCAGGAAGGCGACCGCGCACACCTTGAACACATCGCGCCGCTCGACGTAGGCGGGCAGGTCACTCATGTAGTAGACACGCGCATCGAGGAACTGGGTGCCGAGCAGGCGCTCAAGGCCACCCGACCAGCGATCTGCAGGTTGTCCGCCAGCAGCGTGCCCAGCGCGGCGCCCAGCAGCGTGCCGGCAAGGCCGATGAGCACCCCCTGGATCGCGAACATCAACAGGATGTTGCGCGGGCCGGCCCCGAGGGTGCGCAGGATCGCGATGTCGGTCTGCTTCTCCTTCACGATCATGACCAGCGTGGCGACGATGTTGAAGGCGGCGACGGCCACGATCATGAGCAGGATCAGGAACATCATCGACTTGGTGATCTCGATCGAGCGGAAGAAGTTCGCGTGGTCCTGCGTCCAGTCGTTGACGTAGAAGCCCGGACCGCCGAGGGACAGCGCCACCTCGCGCACGCGCGTGGGCGCCCGCAGCGGGTCGGTGAAGGCCAGGCGCAGCCCGGTCACGCCCTCGGCTGCGGAACAGCCGCGCCGCATCCTGCATGTTCACCAGCGCAAGCCCGCGGTCGAACTCGTACATGCCGGATTCGAAGATGCCCACCACGCGGAAGCGGCGCATGCGCGGCACGACCCCGGTCGGGGTCGCGCTGCCGGCGGGGGCGATGAGCACAACCGAGTCCGCCGGTGTGCACGTTGAGCTCGTGGGCAAGCGCGCTGCCGAGGATGGTGCCGTAGTCGCCGGGCTTGAGCGCATCGAGACTGCCTGCAATGACGCGCTGGGCGAGGCCCGGTGGCGGTGCGCTCCTGCTCAGGCAGCACGCCGCGCACGTTCGCCCCGAGCATGCGTCGCCCGTTGGCGAGCATCGCCTGGCTCTTCGATGTACGGCACGGCGGCCTGCACGCCCGGCTCCTGCTGCACCTGCTCCTGCACGTCCTGCCAGTTCGCCAGCGTGCCCTTCAGGCCCATGATGGTGGCATGCGAGGTCACCGCCAGCATGCGCGTGCGCAGCTCGCGCTCGAAGCCGTTCATCACCGACAGCACCACGATGAGGGTGGCGACCCCGAGCATGCAGGCCGCACACCGACATCAGCGCGACGAAGGAGACGAAGCCGCGCCGGTGCGTGGAGCGCAGGTGGCGCGTGCCGATGAGCCATTCGTAGGCGCTCATGGACTACTCATAGCGCAGCGCCTCGGCGGGGGCGGTGCGCGCGGCGCGCATCGCCGGGTACAGCGTCGCGAGTGCCGGTCAGCGGAAGCGCCGCGATCGCCGATGGTGAGGATGTTGCCCCAGCGCACCTCGGAAGGGATGGTCGTGATGTAGTAGACGTCCGAATCGATGATCTGGAAGCCGAAGGTGTGCTCGAGAAAGGGCACGATGGTGCCGACATTGCAGCGCCAGCAGCAGGCCCAGGCCCATGCCTGCAGCGACGCCCAGCCAGCCGATCACCAGGCCCTGGGTGATGAAGATCGCCCATGACCCGGCGCGGCGCGGCCCCGAAGGTGCGCACGATGGCGATGTCGGTGCGCTTGTCGGTCACCACCATGACCAGCATCGCCACGATGTTGAAGGCGGCGACCGCCACGATCAGCAGCAGGATGAGCGACATCATCGTCTTCTCGATGCGGATCGCGCGGAAGTAGTTGGCGTTGTCCTGGGTCCAGTCGCGTGACCTCAAGATCCGGCGGCAGCAGCGCGACGCAGCTGCGCGGCCACCGCGGGTGCTGCCAGCACGTCGCGCACGCGCACCCGCAGGCCCTCGGCGTCGCGCTGCCCTCGGCCCCGAGGGCCTGCACGTCATCGAGGTTGGCGAACACGAGCGTGCCGTCGTGATCCTGCAGCCCCACTTCGAACACGCCGGCGACGGTGAACTCGCGCAGCTTGGGCGCGGGGGCACCGTCGGCGGTCACGGTCGGGATGAGCACGGTGAGGGGGTCGCCGATGCTGAGGCCCAGGCGCTCGGCAATGATCGCCCCGACGATGACGCGGTCGAGCCGGCGGTCAGATCGGCCAGGTGACCCTGGGCGATGACCTTGCCCAGCTCGTTGCGGGTCGAGGCGGCGGCCGGATCGATGCCGCGCAGGAGCACCGGCACCATTTCCGGCTGGCGCACGGCGAGCGCCTGCAGCTCGGCGTAGCGGGTGACATCGGTGACCCCGCGGTTGGCTGCGATCGTGGCGGCCGCGCTTTGCCACTGCGCAGCAGTGGGTCGCCGCCGCCGCTCCCGGCTGCGCCGCCTCGGTGACGCGGACCTGGGCGCTCAGGGACAGCAGCCGGTCGCGCAGCTCGCTCTCAAAGCCGTTCATCACCGAGAGGATGACGATCAGGGCGGCGACGCCGACGCAGACCCCGATCAGCGAGGCCCAGGTGATGAAGGAGACGAAAAACTCGTGCGAGCGCGCCCGCACGTAGCGCAGGCCCATGTAGAGCGACAGGGGGTGAAACATCGTCGCGATTTAACCACAGTTGCGAGCCGTTTTCAGACCTGCGTCACAAATCAGCTGCAGCAACGCGGCGGGCTGCACTTTGACAGATTAGACCCGGTGCTATAGTCCCCGGCAGGCTCTGAGGAGAGTGGCATGCAACACCCGAATTCTCGCAGCGCTGGCCCTAGGCTTTGCGCACTCGCCGGCACCGCGCTGGCCGACACCTGTCGTGGTCAACGACCAGGTCCAGGTGCGCGATTCGCAGATCGACCACCCCAGGCGCGGCACCACGATGAGCGAGGTGGAGAAGCACTTCGGCGCCCCGGTCGAGAAGCACCCGACGGTCGGCGCAGCCGCCGATCACCCGTTGGGACTACAACGGCTTCGCCGTGGTGTTCGAGCGCGATCGCGTGGTCGACGCGGTGGTCATCGGCGGCTAGCGCCCCGCACGATCTGGCGGCCGCATCCTGCGGCTGCTGTGTGGCTGTCATCCTTGCCGCCATCGGTTGCTCATCGCAGCCGCCATCACCGGCTGTCCTGCGAGCGCGGTCCGGCCCCCTTGCCGGGACTTCATGCAGATGTGCTAGTCTCGCGTTTAACAGAATAATTTCCTTGGGGATAAGCAGTGTCGGCTGACGAAGCTCTCAGGGCCCACATCGAGGCCCTGGTGCGCGCGGGTACCGTGCGCCGCAAGACCGCAGCGGTACAGCTCAAGCTGAGATTCGCCGTCGCGAGGAAGTCCTGCGGCAGACCTTCCGCCGCTACGTCTCGCCCGAAGGTCGCGGACAAGATCCTGGAAGACGCGCAGCTGCGCGACACCCTGCTGTCCACCGCCGACGCGCGCGCCCACGCGGTCGTGCTGTTCGCGGACCTGCGCGGCTTCACCGAGCATCTCCGAGCAGCTCGAGCCCACGCACGTGGTGCCGCTGCTGAACGAGTACTTCTCGCTGCTCACCGAGATCACCTTCCGCCACGAGGGCACGGTGTTCCACATGGCGGGCGACAGCCTGATGCTCGGCTTCGGCGTGCCGCTGGAACAGCCCGACAGCGCCGCAGCGCGCCGTGCGCGCCGCCCGGGAGATGCTCAGAGCTTCGGCGCGCTCGCGCGCTCCTGGAAAGAGCGCTACCAGATGGAGGCCGGCCTTGGCATCGGCATCAACGAGGGCGACGTCGTGGCCGGCAACATCGGCTCGACCGCCTACATGAACTACACGATCATCGGCGACACGGTGAACATCGCCGCCCGGCTGTGCCAGCGGGCCCGCGCCGGGGAGATGCTGTTCTCCTGCGCGCTGAAGAAGTCCCTCGATGCCCAGGGCATGGACGTGGGGGCCACCGCGCTGCCGCCGCTGCAGCTGCGCGGCCGCACCGCACCCGATCGACATCTACTGCGTGCCGCTGGAAAGCCGCAGGCAGTGGAGCCCGGACCCCTGGCCGCCTACGGCAGCCGACAGCGCGCGGCGGTATTCGCCCCGCCGGCGCGCATCCCACAAGGGTAAGCTGCGCGCCGTTTTCGGCCCGCCCTGCCCCACTTGAACCTTGATGACCCCGCTGCTCAAACCCCCCGTTCCCACCGCCGCGCTGCCGCACCTGCGCTGGCACCAGCTCTACGGCAGCGCCGCAGCCCTTGCGCTGGCCGAGGCGGCGCGCGCGGACAAGCAGCGCCTGTACGTGGTGATCGTCGACGCGGCACGCGAGCTCGAGCGCCTCACCGCCGAGGTGCGCTTCTTTGCCGGCGACTCGCTGGCGCTGCTGCGGCTGCCGGACTGGGAAGTGCTGCCCTATGACCTGTTCTCGCCGCACCCGGACATCGTCTCGGAGCGGCTGAAGACCCTCTTCGAGCTGCCGCGCGTCTCCCACGGCTGCCTGATCGTTGCCGCCGACACGCTGCATGCAGCGCCTGCCGCCGACAGAACTACGTGCAGGCGCGCGCCTTCGAGCTGAAGAAGGGCGAGCGCCTCGCGCTGGAGCCGTTCCGCCAGCAGCTGGCCGAGGCCGGCTACGCGAGCGTGAGCCAGGTGGTCAGCCCCGGGGAGTTCGCCATGCGCGGCTCGCTGCTGGACGTGTTCCCGATGGGCGCGAGCGCGCCGCTGCGCATCGACCTGTTCGACGATGAGATCGAGGCGATCCGCCGCTTCGATCCTGAGACGCAGCGCTCGCTCGATGCGCTGGAGCGCGTGCGCCTGCTGCCGGCGCGCGAGGTACCGCTCGACGCGGAGGCGGTGAAGGAGTTCCGCCGCCGCTACCGCACGCGCTTCGAGGGCGACCCGACCAAGTCGGCCATCTACCGCGGCGTGAGCGAGGGACTGGCGCCCGGCGGGAGTTGAGTTCTACCAGCCGCTGTTCTTCGAAGGCGACCGCGACGCTGTTCGACTACCTGCCGCGCAACGCGGTGATCGTGCACGACGCGGCGCTGCCGCAGGCGCTCGCCAAGGCCTGGGATGCGATCGAGGCGCGCTACGAGGACCGGCGCCACGACATCGAGCGCCCGATCCTGCGGCCCGCCGAGCTGTTCCTCGAGCCGGCACAGCTCGAGGCGTGCGCTCGCGAAGTTCGCCTCGGTGACGCTCGATGCCTTCAAGGCCGACACCGAACTTGCTGGTGCTGACAGCGCGACGCTGCGCAACTTCCCCACCACCGCCCCGCGCGAGCTGCGCGTGGATGCGCGCGCGGAGAACCCGTTCGCCCCGCTGGACGCGTTCCTGCGGGACTTCGACGGGCGCGTGCTGCTCGACGGCGGACTCGGCCGGCCGCCGCGAGGTTCTGCAGGACATGCTGCGCACCGCAGCGCCACGGCGTGACAGTGGTGCACGGCTGGGATGCGTTCTCGAACGGGGATGCGCCGCTGGCGGTCACGGTGGCCCCGGACCTCGCCGGGGCTTACCCTCACCGCCCCTGCGATCGCGGTGATCTCAGAGGCGCAGCTGTTCGGCGCGCGCGCCCGGCAGGAGCGCCGCCGCAAGCGCGCAGCGGATCCGGAAGCGATCCTGCGTGACCTGCGCGACCTGAACCCCGGCGCCCCGTCGTGCACGAGGAGTACGGCGTCGGGCGCTATCCTGGGCCTCATGCCGATGGAGATCGGCGGCACGCCGGGGGAGTTCCTCGTGCTCGAGTACCAGGACGGGGATCGCATCTACGTGCCGGTGCAGTCGCTGCACCTGGTCAGCCGCTACACCGGGGCGGCGCCCGGAGAACGCCCCGCTGCACAAGCTCGGCACCGACCAGTGGGCGCGCGCGCGCCGGCGCGCCGCCGAGCAGATCCGGGACGTCGCGGCCGAATTGCTCGACCTGTACGCGCGGCGCAAGGCGCAGCAGGGCCTGTCGCTGCCGGTCAATGAGTCCGACTACCAGGCCTTCGCCAGCGCCTTCCCGTTCGAGGAAACCGAGGACCAGGCCCAGGCGATCCGCGCGGTGCTGGCGGACCTGGCGAGCGAGCGGCCGATGGACCGCATCGTGTGCGGCGATGTCGGCTTCGGCAAGACCGAGGTTGCCATGCGCGCCGCCTTCGCCGCCGCCCAGGCCGGCAAGCAGGTGGCGGTGCTCGCGCCCACCACGCTGCTGGTGCAGCAGCACCTGGCCAACTTCCGCGACCGCTTCGCGGACTTGCCGGTGCGCGTGGAGGGACTGTCGCGCTTCGGCAACTCGCAAGGAGACCACCGGCCACCCTGGAGGGCCTGGAGAGCGGCAATGTCGACATCGTCATCGCCACGCACCGCCTGCTGCACGCGCACGCGCGCTTCAAGGATCTGGGTCTGCTCATCATCGACGAGGAACACCGCTTCGGGGTGCGCGACAAGCAGCGCCTGCAGGCGCTGCGCGCCAACGTGCACGTACTTACCCTCACCGCGACCCCGATCCCGCGCACCCTGAACATGGCCCTGGGGGGCCTGCGCGACCTGTCGCTGATCACCACCGCGCCGGCGGCGCGCCTTGCGATCAAGACGTTCCTCATCGAGTGGCACGCGGCGACCTTGCGCGAGGCGGCGTTGCGCGAGCTGCGCCGCGGTGGGCAGATCTACTTCGTGCACAACGAGGTGCGCACCATCGACAAGATCGCAGCCGAGGTCCAGGCCCTGGTGCCGGAGGCCAGCGTGCGCATCGGCCATGGCCAGATGCGCGAGCGCGAGCTCGAGCAGCTGATGGTGGACTTCTACCACCGCCGCTTCGACATCCTGGTGTGCACCACCATCATCGAAAGCGGCATCGACGTGCCCACCGCCAATACGATCATGATCAACCGCGCCGACCACATGGGACTGGCGCAGCTGCACCAGCTGCGCGGCCGCGTGGGGCGCTCGCACCACCGCGCCTACGCCTACCTCATCGCCCCGCCACGCAAGGCCCTGAGCCGCGATGCCGCCAAGCGCCTGGAGGCGATCGAGTCGATGGAGGAACTCGGCGCCGGCTTCGTGCTGGCCACTCACGACCTGGAGATCCGCGGCGCCGGGGAGCTGCTGGGCGAGAACCAGAGCGGGCAGATGACCGAGATCGGCCTGTCCTTGTACCTGGACATGCTCGACCACGCGGTCAAGGCGCTCAAGGACGGCCGCGAGCCGAACCTCGAGCAGCCGCTGGCGGCGGCCACCGAGGTGGAGCTGCGCCTGCCGGCGTTCCTGCCCGACACCTACGTGGCGGACGTGCACGTGCGGCTGTCGCTGTACAAGCGCATCGCGGCCGCCGCGGGCGCGGAAGCGCTCGATGAGCTCACCGCGGAGCTGCACGACCGCTTCGGTCCCCTGCCGCCGGTGGCGCAGACCCTGCTGCGCATCGCCAGGCTCAAACTTGCCGCGCGCGCCATCGGCGTGCGGCGCCTGGACCTGGGAGCCGCCGGCGGCTCGGTGGTGTTCGAGGAGCGCGCGACGATCGAGCCGGCCACCGTCGTGCGCCTGATCCAGAAGGCCCCGCGCGAGTACCGCCTGGAGGGGCCGCTGAAGCTGCGCATCGCGCGGGCGATGCCGACCGAGGTGAACCGCTTCGAGTTTGCCCAGGACCTGCTCAAGCGCCTCGGCGAAGCCCCGCGTGTGCCTTAGAATGGTGGCCATGAAATCCCGACCCAGCCTTCGCCTCGCCGCCTTCGCACTCATGGCAGCGCTTTTGGCCAGCGCCGCGCCGATGCACGCGCAGGAGGCACCCGCGGCGGCCCCCGCCGGCACGGTCTACAACATCGAGATGATCATCTTCCGCGCCACCGGGGCGCCCGGACCGGCGGAGAACTGGGGCATCCAGGGCGGCAGCGCGCGCACCATCGCCGGGGATGAGACCACGCTGGGCACCGCCCAGGTCGGGCACTTCATCGGGGTGCTGCCCTCCTCCGACTGGCAGCTGAGCGATCTTGAAGGCAAGCTGCGCGCCAGCGGCGCCTACGTGCCGGTGGCACACGTGGCCTGGTCGCAGACCGCGAGCTCCTGGGGCACGCGCGCGGGCTTCCCGCTGTCGCGCCTGGGAGCCGCCGCGGAAGGCCTTTCCGGCACGGTATTCCTCGAGCACGGCCAGTTCCTGCACCTGGGAATGACGGTCAACTACACCGAGGCCGCACCGCCTGCCTCCCTGGGGGCCGCCGCGGGCACGCAGTTCACGATCAACGAGAGCCGGCGCGTGCGCTTCTACGAGCGCAACTACTTCGACCACCCGGCCTTCGGCATCATCGCCCTGGTCACCCCGGCGCAGGGTGCGCGCCCGGCGGGCCGCTAGGGTCATCCCCGGCAAGCTCGCCGCGGCTGAACTCGAACGTCTCCCCGCGCGGTTCATCGGGCGCGCAGCGCACGCGCTCACGGCTGGCGGCGATCACCCAGGTCTGCTGCGAGCGTGGCCGGGCGCGACCAAACACCGCAGGCACAAGCACCGCAGCGCACGCACCGTGCTCGGGGTCGCGCACCGACTCGTAACGGATCAGCTCGATCCCTGCCGCGCGCGCAGCGGTCGCCAGTTCCTGCGTGCGTGCGTAGCTGCGCGGGGAGCTCCAGTGCGCGCGGTCCTGCACGAACGGGGCGCGCGTGAGATCAAGGCTGGCGCGCGTGCGCACCTGGGCGCGAAAGGCGGTGTGGTGGACCGGCTTCAGGTCAGGCGTGCCCGGGGAATCCAGGAGGAAGCGCAGGCGCCAGTAGCTCTTCTCCGCCAGCGCGGTGCGCAGCGCCTCGGCGCCATACCAGACCCCGGCCTCGAAGGCGCTGCGAAAGCGTGAGCCGGCATGGGGGCGGTAGCGAAACGGCGTGCCGAGCAGGTAGTGCAGCGTGCGAGCCCCTGCAGGTAGCGCCGGCTTGCTCGCCTCCAGGATGGCCTCCAGCGTGCCTTGCTCATCCAGCGAGTCCGTCAGGCGCATGGTCGAGGCGGTGTGCTGCGCCTCCACCACCCGCCACAGCAGGTGCTGGTAGGCGCGCGCCTCAGATGCGAGCGCGGGCGGCGTCCAGGTAGTCAACGCAGCGCACCAGGCCGGCAGGATCGCGGATCAGCTCCAGCGGCACCCCGCCCAGGGCAAGGTTGGCACTGCGCAGCCAGGCGCGCGCGGCCTCGTCATCCGAACCCACGATCGCATCGAGCGAGCGAAACAGGCGCACGAACAAGGCGGCGAGCTGCCAGGGCTTGGAACCGGGCTCCAGTTCCCTCTGGCCGTTGGCCAGGCGTGACAGCGTCGCCCCGCTCACCCCGATGACCTGCGCCAGCTGCGACTGGGCAAGGCACAGCAAGCGCGCGGCGCGCACGGTGGCGCGCGACAGTACGGCCGCTGATTCGGCACTGGGGCGGGCCTGGGCAGTGTCCACAGTGTTCATTTCAATGGAAATAATATCATCCAGTTGTTTCACATGCAAACCACTGGAAGGCGGTAGTGCGCCGGCATGGAACAGCACCTGGCATACTTATGCCGTCTTAATTCAATGGGTTAGACAGGCCGGCGGTCGCCTGGCAGCGGTCAGGCTTACTCGCCGAAGTCGGTTGCCTCGGCGGTCACGATCGCATCCTTGCCATTCTTCTTTGCCCGCCGCATCGCCGCCTGGCAGGCCTTCAGCAGTCCCTCCAGCGTGAGGGTGCGCGGGGGCACCAGGCTTGCGATCCCGGCGCTGACGGTCACATAGCGCCCGGCCCCGGCGGTCGGGTGGTGCATCAAAAGGTCGCGCACGCGCTGGGAGACGATCTGTGCGTACTGCGAGGCACGCTCGGCCGCATCCCCCTGGGTGAGGACTGCGAAGGTGCCACCCTCCCAGCGTCCGACCAGGTCCCCGCCGCGGCGGTAGGAGGCCCCGATGACGCGCGAGACGCGCCGGATGCAGGCATCCCCTGCGGCGCGATCGAACTTGTCGTTGTAGGCGGCGAGGTCATCGATGTCGAACAGCGTCAGCCCGATCTCGTGCGAGTCACGTTGCGCAAGCGCCCAGTCGCGCGACAGCAGTTCCTCGAAGTACGCGCGCGAGTGCAGCCCGGTGAGGCGGTCCTCGCGCAGCCACGATGGCAGGCCCAGTGGCGCACGCTCGCTGCTCTTCAGCCGCTCGCTCGCATCGCGGTGGAATCCCAGGTAATGGGTAAGTTCGCCCTTGGCGCTGCGCACCGGCTGCACCACGGTCTCGTTCCAGAACAGCGTGCCGTCGGGACGGTAGTTGCGCACCAGCACGCGTGCCGGCTCACCGCGCTGCACCGCCTCGGCCAGGCGTGTGCGCGCATCCTGGTCGCGGTCGGTGCCCTGCAGGATGCGCAGATTGGTACCCAGCAGCGCGGCGGCCGGGTACCCGCACATCTGCGCGAAGGCGTTGTTGACGAACACCACCGGGGTATCTGGCACGGTGGCGTCACAGATGACGATGCCCTCCGGGGAGCTCTCCACCACCCGCCGCCAGGCCTCCCCCGACCAGTTCTTCATGAGGGCATTTCCGGGTCCAGGGTCAGCGCCGGGGCCGCCGAGATGCGCGCCAGCTGGGCGCGCGCGCCGGCCCATTCGGCCGTCAGTTCCAGTGCCGCGCGCGAGGGCGCCTGCGGCCGGCCGTGCAGGCGCACCACACGCATGCTCGAGGCCGGCTGCGGTTCGCAGTCCAGCTTGTCCAGAAGCTCGATGACGCTGGGTCGATTGTTACAGACCGGTAGCATGTCGCAGCCCGCCGCGAGCGCCTGCCGGGCGCGGGTCACGATGTCCCCGTACGCAGCAGCAGCCCCCCCCATAGACAGATCATCGGCGAACACTACGCCTTGAAACATAAGCTCTCCGCGCAGCACGTCGCGAATCCACAGTCTGGACAGGCTCGCCGGGGTGGCATCGACGGCTGAAAACAGCACGTGAGCGACCATGACGGCAGGCAGCCCGTTGGCGATCAGCCGCCGGTAGGGGGTCAGTTCGTCCGTCAGGTCAACCAGCGGGCGCCGGTCCACCGGCAGGTTCAGGTGGGAGTCGGCCACCACCGCGCCGTGGCCCGGGAAGTGCTTGGCGGTGGCGGCCATGCCCGCATCCCGCATCCCGAGCATCCAGCCGAGGCCAAGCTGGGACACCGCCTGGGCGGACCTGTGGAAGGCACGGTCGCCGATGACCTCGCTCACCCCCAGGTCCAGGTCCACGTCGGGGGCAAAGGAGATGTCCACCCCGTGGGCACGCAGCTCCGCTGCCATGAGCCAGCCGATGCAGCGCGCCAGCGCCACCCCGGCGCGCGCGTCCAGATCGTACTCATGGCCGATGCGCCGTGCCGGGGGCAGCCGCGAGAACCCCGCGCGGAAGCGCTGCACGCGCCCACCCTCCTGGTCCACTGCGACGATCAAGGGTGGCGAGCGCGCGCCGTGGAGCGCCGCCACCAGCTCGGTCAGCTGCCCCGGATCGACGTAGTTGCGGCTGAACAGGATGACCCCGCCGACCAGCGGGTGGCGCAGCAGCTCGCGCTCCTCGGCGGTGACGCAGGTCCCGACGAGGTCGATCATCAGCGGACCCAGGCTCACGCGGGCGGCTTCGGCCGGGCGCGCCCGGCGGGCGCGCTCAGCAGCGCAATCGACTCCATGTGCGTGGTGTGCGGGAACATGTCGACCACCCCTGCCGCCTCGAGGACCATGCCGTGCTCGTTCACCAACACTCCCAGGTCCCGGGCCAGACTTCCCGGGTGGCAGGAAATATACAACACCCGCTGCGGGGCAAGGGCCGCCACGGTACCCAGGACCTCGCGCGCACCGGTGCGCGGCGGATCCAGCAGCACGTGGCTGTAGGGCTGCTTGAGCCACGGCAGCTGCGCGTCCGGCGCGCCGGCAAGGTTGGCGACATGGAAGCGGGCGTTGTCGATGCCGTTGAGCACCGCGTTGGCGCGCGCCCGCTCGATGAGCGCGCCCTCCCCCTCCACCCCGACCGCCAGCGCCGCACGCCGCGCGAGTGCCAGCGTGAAGTTGCCCAGTCCGCAGAAAAGGTCCAGCACCTGCGAGGACGCATCAAGCTGCAGCAGTTCCACCGCGCGGCTGACGAGTGCGGCATTGACCGCAGCGTTGACCTGGATGAAGTCTGTCGGCCGGAACTCGAGCGTGAGATCAAAGTCGGCCAGGCGGTAATGCAGCGCCGGCCCGCCCGCCTCCAGCGGCACGATGCTGCCGATGCCGCCGGGCTGCAGGAAGAACTGCACGTTGTGCGCCTGGGCGAAGGCACGCAGCAGCTGCAGGTCAGCCGGCGATGGGGCGCTCAGCACGCGCAGCACCATGGCCGTGGCGTTGTCGGCGATGGCCACCTCGACCTGCGGCAACTGCTCGCGGATCGAGAGGGCATCGAACAGCTGCGCCAGTGGGGCGATGAGCTGCCCGGCCGGGGCGGCCAGCACTTCGCAGCCGGCCAGCTGCGCCACGTACGGGGCGGCACGCTCGCGAAAGCCCACCACGACGTGGCCCTTCTTGCGCACGAACTTCGCCCCCAGGCGCGCGCGGCGCCGGTAGCCCCACGCCGGCCCGGTCAGAGGCGCCAGCCAGTGCTGCGGGGTCACCTGGCCCAGGCGGGTGAGGGCCTCGCGCAGCTGCGCATCCTTGGCCGACAGCTGCGCGGGCGCGTCCATGTGCTGCAGCGCGCAGCCGCCGCACACGCCAAAGTGCGCGCAGCGCGGCACCGCGCGCATGGCGGCAGGCTCCAGCACCTCCAGCAGCACGCCGTCATCATGCTGGCGATGGCGGCGGCCGCGGCTGAAGCGGATGCGCTCCCCGGGCAGCGCGCCGGCCACGAACACGGTCTTGCCGCTGTGCACGACGCCCTCGCCCTCGTGGGTGATGCCATCGACCAGGGCGATTTCCTCGGGCTGCGGCGTGCCGCTGCCGGCGCCTTTCAAGTGGCCGCCTCCCAGGCGGCGAGGAACTGGGCGAAGTGCGGCTGCGGCTGGGCGGCGAGCCAGGCCTGCACGCGCGCGAGTTCCTCGGCGTGCTGCTCTCGCGAGAGTTCCCCGCGCAGCTGCGCAAAGCGCAGCCACACCAGCCAGGTGTTCAGCACGTCGGTCTCGCAGTAGGCGCGGATGCCCGCAAGGTTGCCCGCCTGGAATGCATCCCACACCTGGCTGCCATCAAAGCCCAGCTTGCCCGGGAAGCCCAGCAGCGTTGCCATGCCGGCCAGCGAGACACGCCCGCGGCCCTGGAAGCCCGACAGCACGTCCATCAGGTCCGTGTGCCGCCAGTGGTAGCGGCTGAGGTAGTTGTTGTAGCGGAACGAGGCGTCCTCCGCGCCGGTCTCCCAGAAGCGCGGCGCGGTCACCCCGTGCAGCAGGGCGCGGTAGTTGAGAACCGGCAGGTCGAACCCCGAGCCGTTCCAGGACACAAGGTCCGGGGAGTACTTGTCGATGCCATCGAAGAAGCGCTGCACCAGCTCGCCCTCGCCGGTCTCAAGATCCCCCAGGCTCCACACGGTGAGCCCATCGCGCGAGCGCAGCACGCAGGAGATCGCGACGATGCGCTGCTGCTCCAGGGGGAGGAAATCGCTGCCCGTGCCCTGGCGGCGCAGCGCGAACATCGCGCGCGCGACCTGCGCATCGGCCAGACCCGCGAAGTCATGCAGGCGCCGCGCGAGCGCGACATCCGGCACCGTCTCGATGTCGAACACCAGGGTATTCACGTGGCCCTCATCAGCACCGCCACCGCCACCACCAGGCCGCCCTCGTCGGTCAGCGTCACGTGCCCTTCGCCGATCCCCAAGCCCTGGCGCACGCGCTCGCCGCGCTCGGAGAACACCACCTCCGGCTTGCCCCAGGCGTTCTGCACCACCCCGACGTCGCGGATCCAGATGCCGTGCGCGAAGCCTGTGCCCATGGCCTTGACGATCGCCTCCTTGGCCGCAAAGCGCATGGCCAGGAAGCGGTCGCGCCGCTGCGTGAGTGCAAGCTGCGCGGCCTCGGCCGGCAGCAGCAGATGCTCGACGAAGCGCTCGCCGAAGCGCTCGAGGGTGCGCTTGATGCGCTTGGCCTCCAGCACATCCACGCCGATGCCGTAGATCACCGGCGCGCGCGCCAGCATGAGGGCCTTCATCTCGCGCACCGCACTGACGAGCCCCACGAACACCGCGTGCCCGATGAGCGCGTGGCCGATGTTGAGCTCGACGATCTCGGCAATCGCCGCCACCGCCTGCACGTTCTGGTAGTTCAGGCCATGGCCGGCATTGACGATGAGCCCGAGCTCCACCCCGCGCCGCGCGCAGGCGACCAGGCGCGCAAGCTCACGGGCCTGGGCCGGGCCTTGCGCATGGGCATAGGCGCCGGTGTGCAGCTCGATGACCGGGGCCCCCACGGCGGCGGCCGCCTCGATCTGGCGCAGGTCCGGGTCGATGAACAGCGAACTGCGGATGCCCGCGGCACTCATGCGTGCCACCGCCTGGGCGATGCGCGCGCCCTGCCCGACCGCATCCAGCCCACCCTCGGTGGTGACCTCCGCGCGACGCTCGGGCACGAAGCACACATCCGATGGCTGCGCCTTGAGCGCGATGCCGATCATCTCCTGGGTGACGGCCATCTCCAGGTTCATGTGGGTCTTCAGCAGTGGCCGCAGCGTGGCGACGTCCTGGTCCTGGATGTGGCGCCGGTCCTCGCGCAGGTGCAGCGTGATGCTGTCGGCGCCGGCCTGCTCGGCCATGAGCGCCGCGCGTACCGGGTCCGGGTGCGCGCCGCCGCGCGCCTGGCGCAGGGTGGCCACGTGGTCGATGTTGACCCCGAGCGCGATCGGTTTGCTCACGAGGCCGCCCGGCGCACCATGGAGCGGGCCACCGCGCGCGTGGCCAGCGGCCGCCCCTCCAGGCAGGCGGCCAGGGCGGCCTTGAGCAGCTGATGCGCATCCGCGAGCGTGCGCGCGCTGCTGAAGTTCTCGGCCGCAAGATCCATGAGCGAGGAGCCGGCGAGCGCGCCGGCATCGGACGCCTCGGCAGCCACCAGCCCCTGGCGAGCTGCGGAACACGTAGAACCCGTGCGGCGCCACCGGCTCGCCCGAATGCGCCTCGGTGCCCAGATCCACCCCATAGCCCAAGGTCTCGAGCAAACGCTTCTCGAACAGGCGCAGCGAGGGTTCGAGCGTGCCTGAGCGCAGGCCGGCGATCGCCGCGTGGTAGAAATCAAAAAGCTGCGGCTGCGGGTCGTGCCGGGTGGTGAGCTTCAGCAGCAGCTCGTTCAGGTAGAACCCGCTCAGCAGGCACGGCGCGGGCAGTGCGGCAGCGGCCGGATCAGCACGTTCGGCGCCGGTGAGCGCGGGGGCCTCGCCGCGCCCGGCCCACGAAAACAATAGCGGCTGGAACGGCTGCAGGACCGAGGCGAGCTTGGCGGTCGGGCCGCGCACGCCGCGTGCGAACAGCGTGAGCCGCCCGTGCTCGCGGGTGAGCACCTCGAGGATCCGGCTGGTGTCGCGCCAGGGCCGGTGGTGCAGCAGGTAGCCAAAAGTCAGCTCGATGCGGCGCGGGCTGCGAGTCATTATTCCAGTCCGAGTTCCTTCAGGGCACGGGCGTTGTCGGCCCAGTTCTCGCGTACCTTCACCCACAGCTTCAGGTGCAGGCGCTGCCCTAGTATCTCATTGAGCGTGAGCCGTGCCGAGCGCCCCACGCGCTTCAGGCGCTCGCCCTTGGCGCCGATGACGATCGGCTTCTGCCCCTCGCGGTCGACCCAGATGCAGGCATCCACCACCAGCTGCCCGTCCTCCTCGGCCATGCGCTCGACCTCGACCGCGATGCCGTAGGGCACCTCCTGGTTCAGCTCGAGGGTGAGCTTCTCGCGGATCATCTCGCTGATGCGGAACTTCACGTCGCGGTCGGTGAGCTCGCCGTCCATGAACATCATCGGCGACAGCGGCAGCTGGGCGGCGATCGCGCTGGCGCAGGTCCTCGACCCGGTCCTTCTTCAGCGCCGAGATTGGCACGATGGCGCGGAAGTCATAGCGGCTGGCCAGCTGCGCCAGGTACGGCAGCAGCGCCTCGCGCGGGTGCACGAGGTCGATCTTGTTCACCGCCACGATGGCCGGGCGCGCCGAGCGCACGATGCGCTGCAGCACCAGCTCGTCCTCCTCGTACCAGCGGGCGCCCTCGACCACGAACACCACCAGGTCAGCGTCGTCGAGCGCGGCCGCCGCGGTGCGGTTCATCGCCTTGTTGAGCGCCCGTCCTGCCTCCTTGTGCAGGCCCGGGGTGTCGACGAAGGCGATCTGCACGTGGGCGTCGGTGTAGATCCCCAGGATGCGGTGGCGCGTGGTCTGCGGGCGCGGCGTGACGATGGACAGCCGCTGCCCGACGAGGGCATTGAGCAGCGTGGACTTGCCAACGTTCGGGCGGCCGACCAGGGCGGCGAACCCGGCGCGGAAGGCAGGATCGGGGGCGTTCAAGGTGTCTTTGGTGCCTTGCTGCGTTGTAATCCCGGCGAGCATGCGCTCGGCGGCCTCCTGTTCAGCGCGCCGGCGGCTCGAGCCCTCCCCTTGCGTGGCAAGCCCAAGCCCTGGGACCTCGCAGCTGACCGTGAAGGTCTGCGCGTGGTCCTCGCCTTGGACAGCCAGCGACAGAGTAACCGCGGCAGGGGCAGACTGCGCGACTGCAGGTACTCCTGCAAGCGCGTCTTGGCATCCTTCAGGGTGTCCGGGTCGGGCAGGCGTGCGATGCGCGAGGCGAAGAGCCTTGCCACCACCGCCTGCACTGCATCCAGGCCCTGGTCGAGGAAGATCGCCCCGCACACCGCCTCCAGGGCGTCGGCGAGGATCGACTGGCGGCGGAAGCCGCCGGTCTTGAGCTCACCCGGCCCCCAGCTGCAGCGCCTCGCCCAGGCCGATCGCAAGAGCAATCTCGGCCAGCGGCTCGGCGCTGACCAGCCGCGAGCGCAGCCGGCTCAGGTCGCCCTCATCCGCCTGCGGAAGGCCGGGTAGAGCGCCTGGGCGATCGTGAGGTTGATGACCGCGTCGCCGAGGAATTCCAGCCGCTCGTTGTTCGGACCTGCGGCGCTGCGGTGGGTCAGCGCGGCGCAAAACAGCGCGGGGTCACGCGGCTGGTAAGACAGTTGCTCGCGCAGCCAACGCGCCGGCCAGTCGGCGCCGCTCATGTTCGCCGCGCGGGGCGGCAGCGCGCGTTGTCGCCGAGGCCTACTCACCGCCACCCATCTTGACGATCTTGTCGAAGTGCACGTGGAGGGAGATGTTGGAGAACAGCGGTGCCTCGTCGTCGTAGTCCATCTCGACCATCCACATGCCATCCATCGCGCGTGATCTTAGGTCCTTGGTGGTCGGGTAATCGACCATGTCGATCTCGAAGTGCTTGTCGATGGCAGCCTTGATGGATGCACCGTTGACCCTGGCCGCTGGCTCGCAATCTCGCCGCCAGACTGCTCCAGCGCACGAGAGACCTTCATGTAGTTCAGGTACATCGGCAGCAGCGCGCACGCCGGCGTAGCCGACAATCGCGAACGGGGTCAGCAGGATGATCCAGCCAATCATCGTGACGCCCAATTGCTTGTTACGCATCGGTCAAACCCCAGGCAGGCGCAAGGTTACGCAGGTACGCCAGCGTTACTTAACGTGGCCGCCGGCGCGGTGAGCCCCGTCACGGAATGGCCGAGCCGATGCGCCTCCACATCGGCCCCCCAGTGCGACCCAGGTCCCAGTTGAACCAGATCCGGGTCGCCTTGCCGACCAGGTTGGCTTCCGGCACGAACCCCCAGGAGCGCCCGTCGTCGCTGTTGTCGCGGTTGTCACCCATCATCAGATAGTACCCCTGCGGCACCACCCCATCGTACGCGGGCACCCGCATGCTCCCCGGCGCATCCTCCTCGCCGCACACGTAGCCACGCACCGCGCGGCGGTTGCACCCCGGCAATACCGGCGAGCGGTCGATCCCCACCGGGCAGTACATGGCATCGTGCTGGTGCGCGCCGAGCTTCTCGTGCGCGATGGCGAAGTTCACGTAGCAGCCGTCGCTGTAGCGCTCCTTGGCCAGCTGCGAGTCCAGCGGCTGGCCGTTGACCCACACGTGGTTGTCGCGCACCTCCACGTGGTCCCCGGGCAGCCCGATCAGGCGCTTGATGAAGTTGGTGGACGGGTCCACCGGCCAGCGGAACACCACCACGTCCCCGCGCCGGGGCTCCCCGACCTCCACGATCTTCTTGTTGATCACCGGCAGGCGCAGGCCATAGGCGTACTTGTTGACGACGATGAAGTCGCCGTCGAGCAGCGTCGGCATCATCGAGTCCGACGGGATGCGGAACGGCTCGAAGATGAAGCAACGCAGCACCAGCACCACCAGCGCCACGGGGAAAAAGCTGCGCGCGTAGTCGACCGTGCCGGGCTCCTGGACCTGCGCCGGGTCGCGCCCCGCCGCGGCCGCCGCGGCGATGCGCCGCGGGCGCAGCACCCAGGCGTCCACCGCCCACACGATCCCGGTGACGACGGTGATCCCCAGCAGCACCGCGGAGAAGTCCAGCCGCTCGGCCAGCAGCAGGCGCAGCACCGCGGCGATGATCAGCACCGGCAGCGCGGTGTACAGCAGCGTCATGAAGGTGCCGTCGCGCACCACCTGCGGACCTGAGTCAAGCGCCCGGCGCGGGCGCAGGAACCAGTCGTCGACGATGCACACGAGCGTCACCGGCAGGGCGAGCCAGGACAGGGCAACAATGAGGGGCATCAGGGTCTGTAGCATGGGGCTTCTCTTACTTGTCGCGACCGATCTGCAGGACCGCAAGGAAGGCTTCCTGCGGGATCTCCACCGAGCCGACCTGCTTCATGCGCTTCTTGCCTTCCTTCTGCTTCTCCAGCAGCTTCTTCTTGCGGCTGATGTCGCCGCCGTAGCACTTGGCGAGCACGTTCTTGCGCAGCGCCTTCACCGTCGCACGGGCGATCACCGCGCTGCCGATCGCCGCCTGCACTGCCACTTCGAACATCTGCCGCGGGATCAGTTCCTGCATCTTGTCCACCAGGTCGCGGCCGCGCTGGTAGGCGCTGTCGCGGTGCACGATGATCGACAGGGCATCCACCGGCTCCTCGTTGATGAGGATGTCCAGCTTCACCAGCGGGCCGGCGGCGAAGTGGCTGAACTCGTAGTCGAAGGAGGCATAGCCGCGGCTGGAGGACTTCAGGCGGTCGAAGAAATCGAGCACCACTTCGGCCAGCGGCAGCTCGTACTGCAGCGATACCTGGGAGGCCAGGTACAGCATCTTCTTCTGCTTGCCGCGCTTGTCGTTGCACAGCTTGAGCACCGCGCCGACGTAGTCCGGCGGCACCAGGATGTTGGCGATGATGATCGGCTCGCGGATCTCGTCGATCTGGTTGGTTGGCGGCAGCTTGGCCGGATTGTCGACGTACACAAGCGTGCCGTCCTCGCGCAGGATCTCGTAGACCACCGTCGGGGCGCTGGTGATGAGGGTGAGCTCGTACTCGCGCTCCAGGCGCTCCTGCACGATGTCCATGTGCAACAGGCCCAGGAAGCCGCAACGGAAGCCGAAGCCCAGCGCGGTGGAGACTTCCGGCTCGTAATGCAGTGCCGAGTCGTTCAGGCGCAGCTTCGCCAGCGCATCGCGGAACTTCTCGTAGTCATCGGTGGTGGTGGGAAAGAGCCCGGCGAACACGCGCGGCTGGATCTGCTTGAAGCCGGCGAGCGCGGCCTCCGCCGGGTTGTTCTCCAGCGTGATGGTGTCCCCGACCGGGGCGCCGTCGATCTCCTTGATGCCGGCGACCACGAAGCCGACGTCGCCGGCGGCCAGTTCCTGCTCGACGATCGCCTTGGGGGTGAAGCGCCCGAGCCGGTCGATCTGGTGGCTGCGCCCGGTGGAGAACACGCGCATCTTCTGCGCCGGTCTTGAGCGTGCCGTTCATCACCCGCACCAGCGAGACGACCCCGACGTAATTGTCGAACCAGGAGTCGATGATCAGCGCCTGCACCGGGGCCTGCGGGTCGCCCTTGGGCGCGGGGATCTTGTGGATCAGGGCCTCCAGCAGCTCCGCCACGCCCTCCCCGGTCTTCGCGCTCACGCGCACCGCATCGGTGGCATCGATGCCGATGATCTCCTCGATCTCCTTCTCGACCCGGTCCGGATCTGCCGAGGGCAGGTCGATCTTGTTGATGACCGGCAGCACCTCGAGTCCCTGCTCGATCGCGGTGTAGCAGTTGGCGACGCTTTGCGCCTCGACGCCCTGGGAGGCATCCACCACCAGGAGCGCCCCGTCGCAGGCGGCCAGCGAGCGGGAGACCTCGTAGGAGAAGTCCACGTGCCCGGGGGTGTCGATCATGTTCAACTGGTAGCGCTGCCCGTCCTTGGGACTGAGGTAGTACAGCGTGACGCTCTGCGCCTTGATGGTGATGCCGCGCTCGCGCTCGAGCGCCATGGTGTCCAGCACCTGGGCCTGCATCTCACGATCGGCCAGTCCGCCGCACAGCTGGATCAGCCGGTCCGCAAGGGTCGATTTGCCGTGGTCGACGTGAGCGATGATCGAGAAGTTACGTATATACCGCATGAAACCCTAAGGTACGCGAAAGAGGCGAATCGGCCGCGCCACGTCTTGGCCTTCCAGGATCCAGCGGCGGGCGGATTATAGGGAAGTTTGGGGCGGTTTACGGCGTATCCGCGGGTGGCCGCCGGGTGGGTGCGGCAGGCCCCAAGAGTCGCTCCAGTTCGGCGCGGTCGAGGCGGTGCCGGCACACCACCGAGCCGTCCAGCAGCAGCACCGGCACGTCCAGCCCGTGCCGGCGCCGCAGCTGCGGGTCCGAGTCGACATCGACCAGGGTGATCGGGGGCAGCTCGCGGGTGCGCCCCAGCCGGGTCAGTTCCCCGAGCATCTCCTCGCACAGCCCGCATTCGGGCCGCTGCACCAGGGTCAGCGCGCCGCCGGCCATCGCCCCTACCGCCCCCGTGCCCCGACCGGGGCCGGACCTTCGGCCTTGACCTGCGTGGCGATGAACTGCACGGTCGCCGGCGGCACCTCGCCCACGGCGGTCACCTTGTGGCCATCGACAACCGTGGAGAAAGCGGACGCGGACCCGACGGCGGCGGCCTCTGCCACCCCCGGCGGCGCGGGGCTGCCGCTTTGCTGGATCTCCACGAACACCGAGACCGAGGCCACCCCGTCGGTGAATACCAGGTGGTCGACGGGCCCGGCTGCGCCGGGCAGGGTCTGCGCGGTGCGCACCGTCATGCGAAAGCCCGGCGGCAGGCGCATCGCCGCCCAGGCCATCGCCTGCGGCGGCGGGGCGTGCACGGGGCTGACATCGCGCACCCACTGGAAGCCATCGGTGGCGACCTCCGGGCGGAACGCCGCATCGGGGATGTGCGCCTTCATGGTGAGGTCGGCGAACACGATCTGCTCGATGATGTGGCCCTGCGCATCGCACAGCTGGGTCTTCAGCGGCATGGCGGTCTTGTCATCGATCCACAGGCGGTAGCCGTAGCGGAACTCGTCCTTGGGGGTGACCGTGATCAGGTGGGTATCGCGGCGGTTCAGGCGCGTGCGCGCGACTTCCTTGATGTCGTAGAAGCTGGCCGTCTCCTCGTTCACCGCCGGGAAGCCCACCAGCGGCTGCTGCTGCGGGCGCTGCTCGACCACCACCGTGCGCTTGTCCGGCAGGTAACAGGCCAGCTGCGAGCCGGTGCGGATGAACTCGCGCCCGGAGCCATCAAGGGAGGCCAGGCGCTCCGAGACGGTGCCGTCCTGGACGCGGTGGATGATGCGCAGCATGTCGACCTGGCCGCCGTGCCAGTGCGAGAAGGTGCCATCGTAGTTGCGCGTGGTGAGCGCCTGGTTCATGCGCTGCAGCCACTGCGCCGGCTCATCTGCCAGCGCCCCCGCGCACGCCATGCACCCCAGGGCGAGCGCGGCCAGGGCCTCGCTACTGCGCATGCGCCTTGGCATCTTCCCGCGGCTCCTCAACACCGGCGACCGCCGGCTCGCTGGTGATGAACGAGGACAGCAGGTTGCGCCGCGCCACGGGGGAGGAAACCATGCTGTGCGCGACCACGTAGTTGGCAAGCTCGGTGCTGGGGGCAACCATCGGGCGCACCGCAAGCGTCGCCGGCACGACGTAGCTGTCGGACACCTTCACCGCCGACACCGGCGCGGTGCGCGCGGCCGTCATGGCCGCCGGCAGCGGCGCCTGCGCGCGCAGCCACAGCACCGAGACCGCCGCGACCCCTGCGGCCAGCGCCCCGCCTGCCACCGGCTGCCACCAGCCCATGGCGCGGCGCGGCGCGCTCATGACCACCGCGGCCTTCAGGGCAGGCTCGGCACTGAGCACGGCATTGATGCGCCCGGCCAGCGGCGCGTTCAGCCGCACGCCGCGCTCGGCGCGGATCACCGCCCCGACGACCGCGTAGCGGCCCCAGCGCGCCTTGAGCCCCTCATCGCGCGACAGGCGCCGCGCCAGCAGCTCGCACTCGACCGTGGGCAGCTCGTCATCGAACATCGCCGACAGCTGGCTATCCAGTTCCTCGTTCATCCCAGTTCCTCTGCGCGGCCCAGGCCGCCTTCGAACACTTCACGCAACTGACGGTCGATGGCCTCGCGCGCCCGGAAGATGCGCGAGCGCACCGTGCCCACCGGGCAGTCCATGGCTGCGGCGATCTCCTCATAGGACAGGCCCTCGAGCTCGCGCAAGCACGATGGCCGTGCGCAGGTCCTCCGGCAGCGCCTCGATGGCCGCGTTCACGATCGAGCGGATCTCATCGGTGAGCACCAGCCCTTCCGGGGTCTCCGCGTCTTTCATATGGCCTTGCATGTCGTATGACTCATCGTTGCTGTTGCGGTCGAGGTCATATTCGATCGGGCTGCGGTCGCGTGACACGACCGCATTCTTCGCCGTGTTGATCGCGATGCGGTACAGCCACGTGTAGAAGGCGCTGTCGCCGCGAAACTGCGGCAGCGCGCGGTAGGCCTTGATGAAGGCTTCCTGCGCGATGTCCTCGGCCTCGGCCGGGTTGCGCACGTAGCGCATGACCAGCTTGACCAGTTTGTGCTGGTACTTGAGAACCAGCGCATCAAAGGCCCCCTTGTCGCCGCGCTGCACGCGGCGCACCAGACTCAGATCACTTACATCCGCGCTCATGCGCGCCCTGACTTAAGGCAACGCCGCCGCGCCGTGAGCCGGATAGACTGTAACCATTCGTGAAAGTTCATCATGCGCGATCAAAAGGGGGAAACGGCCGACAATAGCGCCGAAGTCCGCCCTCAAGCGACATAAGTACGGATGCGTGCGACCAGCCGAGCAAGGCCGGGTCAGCCGGGGTGTCCCCGGCCAGCAGGTACCCGGCCAGCTGCGGGTCCGGCAGCTCGAGCATGGCCTCGAAGCTGGCCTGGTCGGCCGCCGCCGCGGTCGGCAGGCCTGCAGCGCGCGTAGCGCTCCGAGCAGCACGTCCAGCTCCTTCATGCCGCGCCGGCAGCGCCACAGGATCCGCCCGGCGGCCGCCGCATCGCTGGCCTGGGGCTCAGCTGCGGCAGTCATCAGAGCTGCCGCTCGACCATCATCTTCTTGATCTCGGCGATGGCGCGTGCGGGGTTCAGGTCCTTCGGGCACACATCCGTGCAGTTCATGATCGTGTGGCAGCGGTACAGGCGGAACGGGTCCTCGAGCTCATCCAGGCGCTCGCCGGTGGCCTCGTCGCGGCTGTCGATGATCCAGCGGTACGCGGCCAGCAGCGCCGCGGGCCCGAGGAAGCGGTCGCTAGTTCCACCAGTAGCTCGGGCAGGCGGTCGAGCAGCAGGCGCACAGGATGCACGCGGCCGGGCGGTCGATCCTCTCCTGCTCTTCCTTGCTCTGCAGGCGCTCGCGGTCCGGCGGTGCCGGCGTGCGCGTCTGCAGCCACGGCTTAACGGCCGCGTACTGGGCGTAGAAGTTGGTGAGGTCGGGCACCAGGTCCTTCACCACCGGCATGTGCGGCAGCGGGTAGATCTTGATGTCGCCGCTCAGATTCCTTGCAGCGCGGTGGTGCAGGCCAGGCGGTTCACCCCGTTGATGTTCATCGCGCACGAGCCGCAGATACCCTCGCGGCAGGAGCGCCGGAAGGTGATGCGAGGAATCGACCGTGCCCTTCATCTGGATCAGCGCATCAAGCACCATCGGACCGCAGCTCGGCGGTATCCAGCTCGAAGGTGTCCACGCGCGGGTTCTCGCCCGAGTCCGGGTTGAAGCGGTAGATGCGCAGCTGGCGCACCTCGCGCGCCCCGGCGGGCGCCGCGTGCGTGATGCCCTTGCGGATGCGCGAGTTGGCGGGCAGGCGGAATTCGGCCATCGCGTGATCCTTAGTAAGTACGCGCCTTGGGCGGGATCGACTCGACGTCGCTGGTGAGGGTGTTCAGGTGCACCGGGCGGTAGTCAAAGCGCACCTGGCCCGGGCCCTCGACCCACACCAAGCGTGTGCTTCATCCAGTTCGACGTCGTCGCGCTGCGGGAAGTCCTCGCGCGCGTGCGCGCCGCGGCTCTCGGTGCGGTTCGCCGCCGAGTGGATCGTGGCGGTGGCCTGCAGCAGCAGGTTCTCAAGCTCGAGCGTCTCGATGAGATCGGTGTTCCAGATGAGCGAGCGATCGGTGACGCGCACGTCCTTGAAGGAATCGAAGGTCGCCGCGATGCGCCGGCGTGCCCTCGCTTCAGCGTCTCGCCGGTGCGGAACACGGCCGCATCCAGTCTGCATCGTCTTCTGCATCTCAAGGCGGATCGCGGCGGTGGGCCGCGAGCCATTGGCGTTGCGCAGCTTGTCCAGGCGCGCCACCGCGGCCGCGCCGGCATCCGCGGGCAGCGGCCTTGTGGCGGGCTTGCCGGCTTGATCGAGCTCGCGCGCAGCGCCGCGCGGCCTCGCGCCCGAAGATGACCAGGTCCAGCAGCGAGTTGCTGCCCAGGCGGTTCGCGCCGTGCACCGAGACGCACGCGGCCTCGCCCACGGCCATCAGCCCCGGCACGACGGCGTCCGGGTTGCCGTCCCTCGGGGGACACGACCTCGCCGTGCAAGTTGCAGGGAATGCCGCCCATGTTGTAGTGCACGGTCGGCTGCACCGGGATCGGTTCCTTGGTGACATCGACGCCGGCGAAGATGCGCGCGGTCTCGGCGATGCCAGGCAGGCGCTCGTGGATCACCGCGGGTCCCAGGTGCTCCAGGTGCAGGTCGATGTGGTCGTGCTCGGCGCCGACGCCGCGTCCCTCGCGGATCTCCACGGTCATCGCGCGGCTGACCACGTCGCGCGAGGCCAGGTCCTTCGCATTCGGGCGCGTAGCGCTCCATGAAGCGCTCGCCCTTGGAGTTGGTGAGGTAGCCGCCCTCGCCGCGCGCGCCTTCGGTGATCAGGCAGCCCGGCGCCGTAGATGCCGGTCGGGTGGAACTGCACGAACTCCATGTCCTGCAGCGGCAAGCCCGGCGCGCAGCACCATGGCGTTGCCGTCCCCGGTGCACGAGTGCGCGGAGGTGCAGGAGAAGTAGGCGCGCCCGTAGCCGCCGGTGGCGAGGATCGTCGAGTGCGCGCGGAAGCGGTGCAGCTTGCCTTCGGTCAAGATCGAGCGCCACGCACCCCGCGGCACGCCCCGTCCTCCATGATCAGGTCGATCGCGAAGTACTCGATGAAGAAGGTCGCCGCGTGGCGCACCGACTGCTGGTAGAGCGTGTGCAGCATCGCATGCCCGGTGCGGTCGGCGGCCGCGCAGGTGCGCTGCGCGGTGCCCTTGCCGTAGTGCGTGGTCATGCCGCCGAAGGGCCGCTGGTAGATGCGCCCGGCTTCGGTGCGCGAGAACGGCACGCCGTAGTGCTCAAGCTCGATGACCGCGGCCGGGGCCTCCTTGCACATCAGCTCGATCGCATCCTGGTCGCCGAGCCAGTCCGACCCCTTGACGGTGTCGTACATGTGCCAGCGCCAGTCGTCCTCGCCCATGTTGCCGAGCGCGGCGCTGATGCCGCCCTGGGCGGCAACCGTGTGGCTGCGCGTGGGGAACAGCTTGGTGATGCAGGCGGTCGACAGCCCCGCCTCGGCAAGCCCGAGCGTGGCGCGCAGGCCCGCGCCGCCGGCACCGACGACGATGACATCGTAGCTGTGATCGATGAACTCGTAGCCGCTCATGCGCCCCTTCCGAAGGCCACCTTCAGGATCGCGAAGATCCCGGCGGCGGCGATGAACACGTGCGCAAAGCCCACCAGCACCAGCAGCACCGTGCGCGCACCGGCCGCCGTGCACGTAGTCCTCGATGACCACCTGCACGCCTAAGCGCGAGTGCCAGGTGGCGCTGAGCACGAACAGGAGCAGCAGCAGCGCGGTCGAGCCCCTGGCTCATCCAGGCGGTGATGGTGGGGTGATCAAACGCGGGCAGCACAGCAGTGATACCGCGAACCAGATCGCAAGCGGCACCAGCGCGATGGAGGTCAGCCGCTGCAGCCACCAGTGATGCACGCCGGACTTGGCCGAGCCTAAGCCCAGCACCTGGCGCAGCGGGGTGTTGAGGCTCATCGGGCGCCCACGCCGTGCCACACGCAGTAGCCGATGAGTAGCATGAGCAGCACGCTTGCGAACCCGACCAGCCAGGCGCTCTTGTGCGACGTCGAGCGCTCAAGGCCGCGGCCGGTGTCCCACACCAGGTGGCGGATGCCCGCGACCAGGTGGTAGCAAAAGGAGATGACCATCGCGGCGAGGAACAGCTTCATCACCGGGGTGCACAGCAGCTGCTGCGCCTGCCCCTGGGCGCGGGCACCGGCGGCGACCGCCAGCAACCAGTAGGTCAGCGCGATGAGTCCCACCGAGAGCGCCACGCCGGTGAAGCGATTGAAGATCGATGACAGCAGCGTGTACTTGAACTTGTACACCGACAGGTGGGGCGACAGTGGGCGGGTCGGCATACGCTTCTAGAAATCGATGCAGCGGCCGTTTTTTTCCCAGTCGCCGAAGCGGGTGGGCTCAGCCCCGGTCGGGCCGCCGATCTCGCGCGCCGGGGCAGCCGCCGCGGCTGCCGCCTCGGGGGCAACAGCGCTGCTGGGGTTATCGGTGGGGAATGGCGGGGGGCTATTGCGATCAATCATCTGCATACCCATTGAGTCTGCCAGAATTCAGCGCACGCGACCATGCAGCCTTCGGGGGACGACGCCGTCAAGTTGATGAATAGTCCGCTAAAAACCTCTGCGCTTGAGTCCCTCGGGGTCGTGCGTGCCCAGGGTGCAGACGCCGTGCCCTTCCTGCAGGGCCAACTGTCAAACGACATCGCGCAGCTGCGCCCCGGGCGCTCGCTGCTGGCCGGCTACCACAGCCCCCAGGGCCGCACGATCGCGGTGCTGCGCCTGATCGAGCACGAGCCTGGCGACATCCTCATGATCCTGCCGCGCGAGCTGGCCGCCACGGTGGCGGCACGGCTGGGCAAGTTCGTGCTGCGCGCGAAGGTGAAGCTCAGCGACGAATCCGCGGCCTGGTCGATCCACGGGTTCACCTGGGAATCACCACCGCCAGCTGGCAGCGCGCCGCCGCTGCCTGCCCGGATCCACGACGTCGCGCGGCACCACAGCGCGCGCATCGTGCGCATGGGAACAACCCCTGCGCGTGCGCTGGTGGTGCAGCCGCACGCAGCGCCCGGGGTGTTCGCGGACAGCGTCGTTGCAGGCGAGGCGCTGTGGCATGCCGGCTGCATCGCCGCCGCGGAACCGCAGGTGTTTGCGGCAACCTCCGAGGAGTTCGTCGCGCAGATGCTCAACCTGGATGTGCTCGGGGCGATCGGCTTCGAGAAAGGCTGTTACACCGGCCAGGAGGTCATCGCGCGCGCCCACTACCGCGGGCGCGTCAAGCGCCGGCTGCAGCGCTTCGTGACCACCGCCGCAGCGCAGCTGAAGCCCGGTGACAGCGGTGAGCTGCCCGATGGGCGCGGCGTGAAGGTCGTGGATGCGGTCCAGCACCCCGACGGGCGCTGCGAATTCCTCGGGGTTGCCAGCTTCGCCGCCGACGAGAAGGACGCAGCGGCCGCGGTGGTGGCCGCGACGACGATGGCCGCGCGCATCGAGGCGCTGCCGCTGCCGATGCCCTACGAGCTGCCGCGCTAGCCTTACCGCCTCGGCCCGCCCCACAGGTAGGTGATCCCCAGCAGGATCAGGTCGCGGTCCTGGTCGTCCGCGGTGAAGCCGCGGTTCCAGCTGAAGCGCGCCTGCAGCGACTCGCTGAAGCGCCAGGCGGCGGTCATGGAGGCCAGGCCCACCACGTCCTTCAGCGGACGCCCGTCGGCGGCTTGGTGGTCGCCCAGGGCAACGTTCGGACCCACGCCAAAGCCGATGGAGACCCCGCGCTCCGGCCAGGCCTTGGTAAGCCAAGCCTGCGCGGCGAGGCTGTTGTAGCGCCTGTCCGCGCCGGCCTCCTCGTTGAACCACGAGCCGGTGAGGTCGAAGTACGGCCCGAAATGGCGCCGGTATTCCAGGCCCACGGCGGCGGCGTTCTCGGAGTTCTCGGTATTGAGGATGGTGACCCCGGCGAACAGCGTGGCCTCGTTGGGATGGTAGTCATAGGCGCCGGCGTGGTCACCGAACACGCGGCGCATATCATTGGCCAGGTCCAGCCGGTAGCCGGCACCGAGCGCGTAGGTGCGCGTGCTGGCATCGTCGTTGGTGTGGATCTCGTTCACGTTCAGGCGCATGAACCAGCGTGCACTGATGTACCAGGTGGCCGAGGCGCTGTAGATCACCCCGACATCGTGCGAGTCCTCGAACCCCGGCGCGGCCTGCTGGTCCTTGGTGTCGGCGTAGAAGTACGGCCCCACCCCCAAGGCGAAGGTGAAGCGCTCGGCGAGGGGCGCGGTGACCGCCCACGCCTGCACGGAAATCCCGTCGCGATGGTGACCCGGTACGTGGCCCTCGTTCATGTACAGGAACGAGGCATCCAGGTAACGCCACAGGTTCTGCCGGTACTCCAGCTGCCAGGCGTACGAGTGCGAGCTGCCATCGTCGGTGCTGGTGCTGCCGGCGTAGAAGGCCAGTTCCTCGGCCCGGGCCGAAACAGGGGGTGCCCTGGCAAGCAGGGCCAGCGCGGCCACGGCCGCGGCGGCCTGCGCGGTGCGCAGGCTCACCCTGCGGTCGCGCGTGCGCGCGGCTCGCAGCGCCCCTGCGACACCGGCGCGGTGCCGCTCAGAAGCTCTCCGGCCGCATGTGCGGGAACAGGATGACGTCGCGGATAGAGGGCGAGTCGGTGAAGAACATGACCAGCCGGTCGATGCCCACTCCCAGGCCTGCGGTCGGGGGCATGCCGTACTCGAGCGCGCGCACGTAGTCCGCGTCGTAGAACATCGCCTCCTCGTCGCCCTTGTCCTTGCGCGCCACCTGCGCGCGGAAGCGCGCGGCCTGGTCCTCCGGGTCGTTGAGCTCGGAGAAGCCGTTGGCGATCTCGCGGCCGCCGATGAAGAACTCGAAGCGGTCGGTGACGAAGGGATCCGCGTCATTCGGGCGCGACAGCGGGGAGACTTCCGCCGGGTAGGCGTACACGAAGGTCGGGTCGATGAGCGTCGCTCTCCGCGGTCTTCTCGAAGATCTCGATCTGCAGCTTGCCCGGACCGTCCTGCGGATCGGCCTTGATCCCGAGCTCCTCGCAGCGCTTGCGCAGGTAGGTCAGATCGCGCAGCGACAGCGGATCGATCCCGGGATTGTTGTCGAGGATCGCCTGCTCGACCGTCACGCGGCGAAACGGCTGCGCCAGGTCGAACGCGCGCCCCTGGTAGGTGACCTGCTGGCGTGCCGTGCAGCGTCTCGGCGAGACCGCGCGTGGCCTTCTCGATCCAGTCCATGAGGTCGCGGTAGTCCGCGTACGCAAGGTACAGCTCGAGCATCGTGAACTCGGGGTTGTGCTGCGTCGAGAGGCCCTCGTTGCGGAAGTTGCGGTTGATCTCGTAGACGCGCTCGAGGCCGCCGACGATCAGCCGCTTCAGGTACAGCTCCGGGGCGATGCGCAGGTACATGTCCAGGTCGAGCGCGTTGTGGTGCGTCTTGAACGGGCGCGCGGTGGCCCCGCCAGGGATCGGCTGCATCATCGGGGTCTCGACTTCCAGGAAGTCCAGCGCGTCCAGGAAGTCGCGCAGGTAGCGCAATGGTGCTGCGTGCGCGCCCGGAACACCTTACGGCTGGCCTCGCTGACGATGAGGTCAACGTAGCGTCGGCGGTAGCGCGTCTCGGTGTCGGCCAGTCCGTGCCACTTGTCCGGCAGCGGCCGCAGCGACTTCACCAGCAGCACCAGCGAATCTGCGCGCACCGACAGCTCGCCGGTCTTGGTGCGGAACAGCAGCCCGCCGGCGCCGATGATGTCGCCGACGTCCCAGCCCTTGAAGGCGTCATAGGCGCTGCCCAGGGCTTCTGCCTGCAGGAACAGCTGGATCTGGCCGGTGCGGTCGGCGATCTTGGCGAAGCTCGCCTTGCCCATGAGCCGCTTGAACATCATGCGGCCGCCGACCTTCACGCGCGTCGGGTTCGCCTCGAGCCACTCGGCGGACTGTGCTCGCCGAAGGCATCGTGCAGCTGCCCGGCGAGCGCGTCGCGCCGGAAGTCGTTGGGGAAGGCGATGCCGGACTTGCGCAGCTCGGAAAGTTTCGCGCGCCGCTCGGCGATCAGCTTGTTCTCGTCCGCGCCGTCGTCAGCGCCGCTGGTGGTCTTGTCTGTCATGTTCTATACGCCCGCCTTGAGCGATGCCTCCAAAAACTGGTCCAGCGCGCCGTCGAGCACCGCGCCGGTGTTGCCGACTTCCACGCCCGTGCGCAGGTCCTTGATGCGTGACTGGTCGAGCACGTAGGAGCGGATCTGGTGGCCCCAGCTTACGTCGGACTTGGAGTCCTCGAGCACCTGGCTGGCCGCGTTGCTCTTGTTGACCTCGAGCTCGTAGAGCTTCGCCTTGAGCATCTTCATGGCGGTGGAACGGTTCTTGTGCTGGCTGCGCTCGTTCTGGCAGGCGACCACGATGCCGCTGGGCATGTGCGTGATGCGCACCGCCGACTCGGTCTTGTTGACGTGCTGGCCGCCGGCGCCAGAGGAGCGGTACACGTCCGTCGCAGGTCCGCGGGGTTGATCTCGATGTCGATGTCGTCGTCGACCTCGGGGGAGACGAACACCGAGGCGAAGGAGGTGTGGCGGCGGTTGCCCGAGTCGAACGGTGACTTGCGCACCAGGCGATGCACGCCGATCTCGGTGCGCAGCCAGCCATAGGCGTACTCGCCCTTGATCTCGATGGTCGCGCTCTTCATGCCGGCGACCTCGCCTGGCTGCGAGTCGATCACGTCGGTACTGAAGCCGCGCTGCGCGGCCCAGCGCAGGTACATGCGCAGCAGCATCTGCGCCCAGTCCTGCGCCTCGGTGCCGCCGGCGCCGGCCTGGATGTCGAGGAAGGCGTTGTGGGAGTCCATCTTGCCGTGGAACATGCGCTTGAGTTCGAGGTGGCGCACGTCGGCCTCCAGGCGCTGCGCGTCGCTTGTCGATGTCGCGCGGCGGCGGCCTCGTCGTTCTCGGCCTCTGCCAGGTCCAGCAGCTCCGCCGCATCGGCAATGCCCTTGGTCGCGCGATCGATCTCGCTGACCTCACCGCTTAGGCGGCGCGCGCTCGCGACCGAGCTCCTGGGCGCGCGCGGGGTCCTGCCACACCTTGGGGTCCTCGAGCTCGCGACCGACTTCCTCCAGGCGTTCCTGCTTGGTGTCGTACTCAAAGAAACCCCCGAAGGGAGGCGATACGCTCCCCGAGGTCTTTGAGCTGGCGCTTGAGTTGGTTGACTTCCATGGGATTTTTTTCCGCGCACGGCACCGGCTGGCCGGTGCCCGAAAAGGGCCCCGGATGCTATCACCGCACCTTGGCCATTAGCGAGCCGCCGGCAGCAGGTGGTCGATGAGCAGCTGCAGGCGCCGCTCGCCCTGGTACTCGTTCACGTCCAGCCGGTACACCAGGTGCGCAAGGCCTGCCGGGGGCACGAAGTCCGCCCCCTCCTCCACGTGGTTGAAGGCGATCGCATCGAAGGCGCGGCCGCTGCCGGGCACCTCGACCCACATCTTCAGGTGGCGCTCGCCGATCAGCCGCGCGCTCCTGATGCTGAACACCCCGTCGAAACTGGGCTCGGGGAAGGCCTGCCCCCACGGGCCCCCGGCGCGCAGCGCGTGCGCGGTCTCCAGCGCGATCTCCGCGGGTGCAAGCTCGCCGTCGGTCTCGATCGTGTCCGTGGGCGGGGCCTGCGCAAGCCAGCGCGCAACTTCCGCGTCGAAGGCGCGCGCGAACTCGTCCAGGTGCGCGCGCTCGAGGGTAAGGCCGGCGGCCATCGCGTGGCCGCCGAAGCGGCTGATCAGCTGCGGGTGGCGCGCGGCCACCGCATCCAGCACGTCGCGGATGTGCACCCCGGGCACCGAGCGCGCCGAGCCGCGCAGCGTCGCCGCGTCGGCGAGCGCGAAGGCGATCACCGGGCGGCGCAGCCGCTCCTTGATGCGGCTGGCGACCAGCCCGACCACGCCCTGGTGCCAGCCCTCGTCAAACAGCACGACCCCGCTGCGCTCGAGCGTGCCGGGCCTGGGGTTCGCCAGTACCCGCACCGCGGCCTGGGCATCCTGCTGCATCTTCGCCTCGATGCTGCGGCGCTCCTGGTTCAGCTGC
The DNA here is from genome assembly GCA_963703025.1 of uncultured Pseudomonadota bacterium. Classification (GTDB taxonomy): domain Bacteria; phylum Pseudomonadota; class Gammaproteobacteria; order Steroidobacterales; family Steroidobacteraceae; genus 13-2-20CM-66-19. Next base: position 50,206 of record OY969778.1, read on the forward strand.
GTCCAGGCGCGCGGCGAGCCCCTGGGCTTCCTGCGCATCATCGCTGAGCAGGCAGCGGATGCCGATGCTCATGTCGTCGATGCGGCCGGCGGCATTCAGGCGCGGTGCCACCCCGAAGGCGAGATCCGCGGCGGTGAGGTTCTGCATAGAGCGCCCCGCCAGGTCCAGCAGCGCGCGGATCCCCGGCACGCAGCGCCCGGCGCGGATGCGCCTGAGCCCCTGGGAGACCAGGACGCGGTTGTTCGCATCCAGCGGCACGACGTCGGCGACCGTCCCCAGCGCCACCAGGTCCAGCAACTGCGCTACCGCGCCGCCGGCACCGTGCGTGAGTCCGCCCTCGTCCAGGCGACGCTCGAGCGCCGCCATGACGTAGAAGGCGACGCCCGACGCCTGCCAGGTGGCGGCTGGCGAAGGCGCTGCTGCGCCAGGTTCGGGTTGACGATGACGTTCGCCGCGGGCAGCTCGGCACCGGGCAGGTGGTGGTCGGTGATCAGGACATCGATCCCCAGTGCGCGCGCGGCGGCCACGCCGGCGTTGCTCGAAACCCCGTTGTCCACCGTGACGATCAGGCTGGGCGCGCGCTGCGGCGCTCAGGGCCACGATCTCAGGGGTGAGGCCATAGCCGAACTCGAAGCGGTTGGGCACCAGGAAGTCCACGTCCGCAAAACCCAGGCCGCGCAGCGCGCGCACCATCAGCGCGCTGCTGGTGGCGCCGTCTGCATCGAAGTCACCGATGATCGTCACGCGCCCTGAGCGATGCCGCATGAGCAGCTCCACCGCCGCTGGCAGCCCCTCGAGCGTGCCCACCGGCAGCAGCCGCTCGAGCGAGTGGTCCAGTTGCTGCGCGCTGGTCACCCCGCGCGCGGCATAGACGCGCCCGAGCACCGGGTGCAATGGCTGCGGCAGGGCCGCGGCGTGGGCCCAGGGGCGCCGCACGATGCGCAGGTTCACGACAGGCTCCCGAGGCGCGCCGGCGCACGCCAGAACTTAAGCGCGCTGCCGCGACGCACGCTCACGCAACGGTCGTTGGCGATCAGGCGCAGCCGGTCGATGTCGCCGGCGCGCAAAGCGCCCACGGCCGGGGCGAGATAGCGCGCATCCAGCTGCGCCAGCGCCGCCGCGAAGCCTCCAGATGATTCCTGCAGCAAGCTCCCCGCCTCCACCACAAGCAGCGTGCGCTCGGTCAGCGCCGCGCCCATCAGCTGCGCCAGCGTCCCGGGAACCGCCTGGCAGGTAAGCCCGCAAATGTGCCACAGGCCGCGCACGTACGCGTCGGCGGCAAACGCGCCCACGTCCGCAGCTGCCGCGGCTGCCAGCGGCACCCGGGCGTCGCCGCTCGCGCCCCACGGCCACAGCGCGGTCACCGGCACCGCGCGCCCCGCGGTTCGGCGGCCACGCGTGCAGCCACATCTCAGTCTCGGTCCAGGTGCGGCGCAGGCCCGCCGCCGCCGGCCCGCGTGGCAGCGCCTCGTTCACCTCCGCCCCGGCAAGGCGCGCCGGTTCCAGGGTGGCCACCGCGTCCACCCCCGGGGTCAGCAGCAGCAACTCGCGTGGCGAGGCGGGGGTGAGGGAGAACCCTGAGCCGGCGAAGTCGCGCGCGAAGTCCTGCGCCAGCAGGTCCAGTTCATCGCCTGCGAGGTAAAGCAGCCCGCGCAGGTCCAGGTGCACGCGCGACAGCCCCGCCGTCAGGTGCACCGGCACGGCGATCCACAGCGTGCCAGCCGCGGCGGCCAGCGTGGGATGCACGGCCGCGGCGATGCGCGCCGGGGCGATGCCGGCAAGCTCGGCGCATCCGACCCAGCCGGCCAGCCACGCACGCCAGCCGTGCGCAAGCCCCTGCTGCGCGCCGAAGCGCGCGAGGAAGGCAAGTCCGGGCAAGCCCAGCAGTTCGGGGCCGGCAGTGCCAGCTTGCTCGGGCAGGTAGAGGTCCTGGATGACGATGACGAGTTCGCGCACGGGCGCTATCGTACCTGCCCGTGAAGTTCACCCTCGACAATGGCTCTGGCGCCAACGTGATCCGCAGTTACTCCGCGGACGGCATCCGCGTGGGTGAGCAGCTGCTCACGCGCAGCTGCATCGTCACGGCCGCGCGGGTGCTGGCGGACTTTGCCCCCGCGAGCTTTGCCGCGCTGGGGGTCGAGCACCTGGCCGTGCTGTTCGAGCTCGAGCCGGAACTGGTGATCGTGGGGACCGGGCCCACGCAGCGCTTTGCGCCCGCGGCGGTGCGCGCCGCATTCGCCGCGCGCGGCATCGGACTTGAGTCCATGGAACTGGGCGCGGCATGCCGCACCTACAACGTTCTGGTCCAGGAGGAGCGGCGGGTGGCCGCAGCGCTTTTTCTGCGCTAGGTCTTTGCGGGAAGATAACCGGCAGAAGACACAGGGGGAGGGTCAACCAACCAAACAATCATTCGAAGCTGACAGACTCGAACAACTGCACTGTTTTTATTATTCGAGGGTTTTTATTGCTTTTGTTTCGACTCCCTCGTCCCTGTGTCTTCTGCCGGTCACCCTCCTCAATACCTGTCGTTGTTAGGAGACAGGGGAACGCATGTTAAGCGCGTTCCAGAAGAACGCGCAAGCTCACTGAACTCCAAGGATTTTCAGCTCGCGACCGCTTAAATCGCGGCGCATGTGCTGGTGAAAAATAGGCTTGTTTTGCAGCGTTTCACGCACTTATGTGCTCCACCGGGAAAAATTCCAGAAGTTATTTTCTATTTTTATCAATAGTTTACGAACTATATCTGATGTTATGTCGAAATTAAGTTCCATAGCACCGCGCCATTCAGCAGCTTTTTCACGCGGTGCCGCCGAGCAGCGGCACGAACGCCACGGGCCCCAGTGACTCGCGCTCCACGCGCTGTTCGCGGCGGGTGAAGCGCACCAGTTCCTGCTTGCCTTCCTGGCCGATCGGTACCAGCAGCCGGCCGCCGACCTTCAGCTGCTTGATCAGTGCTTCCGGGACCGTCAGCGGCGCGGCCGCCACGAGGATGCCGTCGAACGGGGCATGCGCCTTCCAGCCCAGCGATCCGTCGCCGTGGCGGAAGCGCACGTTGCGGATGCCCAGTTCCTTGAGGCGCTGGCGTGCGCGCGTGGACAGCGGCTCGATGCGCTCGATCGTGTTCACGTGCGAGACCAGCGGCGCGAGCACGGCGGTCTGGTAACCGCAGCCGGTGCCCACCTCAAGAACATTGCTCACCTCGCCGGCCTCCAGCAGCGCCTCGGTCATGCGCGCGACGATGTAGGGCTGCGAGATGGTCTGGCCGAAGCCGATCGGCAGCGCGGTGTCCTCGTAGGCGCGGCTGCCCAGGGCCTCGTCGACGAAGATGTGGCGCGGGACGTTGCGCACGCGCTCAAGCACTGCCGCGTTGGTGATGCCCTGCTCGCGCAGGCGCTGCACCAGGCGGTCGCGCGTGCGCGCCGAGGTCATGCCGATGCCGGCCATGCGCACGTCAGCCATCGATGCCCTCCAGCCACTGCGCGAGCACCGGCACGCCGGCATGGCGCGTGAGGTCCACCTGCAGCGGGGTCACCGAGACAAATCCCTGCGCCACGGTGTCAAAGTCGGTGCCCGGGCTTGCGTCCTGCTCGGCCCCGGCGGGACCGACCCAGTAAACCGGCCGGCCGCGCGGATCCTGGGCCTTCATGACCGCCGCGGAGCGGTGCCGGAAGCCCAGGCGACTGGCGCGAAAGCCGCGCTGCAGGTTGCTGGGCAGGTCAGGCACGTTCACGTTGAGGATGAAGCCCTGTTCGAGCGGCTTCCTCAGCAGCTGCGCGACCAGCAGGCGCGCCACCTCCGCGGCTGCGGCGAAGTGGCCACCACCGACCCCTGCCGTGCACAGCGACACGGCGATGGTCGGCAAGCCCAGGAAGCGCCCCTCGACCGCCGCGGCGACGGTGCCCGAGTACAGCACGTCATCCCCCAGGTTCGGGCCATCGTTCACCCCCGAGACGACCATGTCGTGCTCGAAGTCGAACAGCCCCGAGATCGCCAGGTGCACGCAGTCAGTGGGCGTGCCGGGCACGAAGTACACCCCCGGCTCGGCCTCGAACACCCGCAGCGGGACATCCAGGGTCAGCGAATTGCTGGCACCGCTCTTGTTGCGGTCCGGGGCGACCACGGTCACCGGTGCCAGCGTCGACAGCGCCTCGCGCAGTCGACGGATGCCTTCTGAGCGATAACCGTCATCGTTGCTGACCAGGATTTTCACGTGTCGGCGGTTCGGGGTGCTGCCAAAAAGTGCGCGTGATCATACTGGGTCTGGGGCATGCCAGTGGAATCATGCGCTTGCGACCGGGCAACCCTGGCGCGGCCGGCGGGTCGAGGCGCGCGTCCCCTTGGCAAGACCTGCTCGAGGGCGCGCAGCGCGCGCGAGGCACGCGCGCCTCCGCTGCGGCGCACCCGCAAGCGATCTTTGCCGGCGACCCAGGCGGGCTGATGACGCGGCGGCCGCGCCGCTGCGGGCCGTGCCAGCCGCCGCAATGTGATGGGCGTCGCAGCCGCGGCCCGGGTGCCGCAACCTCAGGCGCAAACGTGCTAAAACCACGCAGTTGCCAGCCATGCAACGCACCGCCCTGTTGGGATCGAGCGCTTGCGCTACACCGAACTTCAGATCAGCAGCGAACTCCTTGACCAGCCGGAATTTACCGGCCAGCCCAAGAAGGTCTTCATCTGCTCGACGCCGCGCAGCGGCAGCTATTTCCTGTGCCGGCACATGATCAATGCCGGCCTGGGTATTGCGCATGAGTACTTCAACCCGATCGTCATGGCGCAGATGGCCCCGCGCCTTGGGCTGGAAGGCGACATCCGCGCACTGACCTGGTTGCCGGGAAGTCGCCTGGACCGGCTCCTGTCGCGTACCCGGCGGGCGCGGGCCGCGGAGCTGGCTTTCCTGGAAAAGTACCTGAAGTTCCTGCTGGCAAGACGCTGCCAGGGTGGCGTGTTCGCCGCCAAGGTGCACTTCAGGGATTTCCGCAGGACGCTGAACAACGCCTGCGGCGACGCCTTGCTTGAGAACACGCTGTTCATCCAGCTCTACCGCGAGGACATCCTCAAGCAGGCGGTGTCGGAGCACTTCGGCCAGCTCACCGGCCAGTGGGGCATCGACGACTCGGTGACCACGACGCCGGCTGCGCAACCGGACTTCTTTGACACCGCCGCGGTCGATCGCGCCGTGAATGATCTTGCCGACCAGGACCGCGGCTGGCGGGTGTACTTCGCACGGCGCGGCGTGGTGCCGATGCTCATCTCCTATGAGCGGCTCTGCGAGGACCCGGCTTCTTTTCTCGATGAGATCGCCCGCCGCATCGGCATCGATCCGTCGACGCTGCGCCGCGGCTATCGCGAGAGCGCGTCGCCGCCTGCAAATGATCCGGCATTGCCCAGCAAGGGCGAAGTGGCCCGGCGCTACCTGGCAGCCCTCGCCGGGGCGCGCGCCGGCACCGGCCGGAGCTGACCCCAGTGCAACCGCCGATTCATGGGTCATAGCCCAGAAGCAGACATGCCCTGCCCTACTTACATTTCGCAACACTGTGCCGGTGGCGACGGCCGGGAATCATCCGGTAGCGGGGCCATGCGATGGAGCTGATCAGCGTCATCATGCCCACGTACAACTCGGCCCGCTGGGTCACCCGCACCATCGATAACCTGGCGGCGCAGACTTACCCGCACTTCGAACTCATCGTTGCCGATGACGGTTCCGAAGACGATACCGTGTCTATCGTGCGCGACCGGCTCGCACGCGGATTCCGGCAACCCTGGCAGCTCCTTGAGATGGGCAAGAACCTGGGTCCCAGCGCTGCACGCAACCGTGCGCTCAAGGGGGCTCGCGGCTCATGGGTGCAGTACCTGGACAGCGATGATTTCATGGCCCCTGACAAGTTCGCGATCCAGGCGGCTCACTGCGCACAGGCCTCCGCGGAAGTCTCCGCGGTGTACTCGCCATGGTCGCAGTGCCACATCCACGGAACCCAGGTGACCCTGGTCGGCCGCACCGTCCAGCCCGACATGCGCGGTCGCGACCCGATCATGTGCCTGGTGGGACCTAGTCGAGTCCTGCACGGCGCGGGACTCACGCGCCGCTCAGCCCTTGAGCGCATCGGTGGCTGGGATGAGGGCCTGCGGTTCTGGGAGTGCGAAGAAGTCGCCTTCCGCATTGCCAGGGCCGGCCGGCTGGAATGCGTGCCCTCGGCGAGGCCGCTGTATCTGTGGCGACAACATCGCGACAAGGTCTACATCGGCGACCTTGCGGCGCGCTACCAGACAGCACCGGTCGCCCTTGGGTGGATCGAGCTGGTGCTGAAGGGACTTGATTACAAGCCGCTTGCCGAGGCAGGGCTGTCGGCGCGCGACCGACGCGACATCCTGGGTTCGAGCACATTCTGGGCACGCGAACTGTTCCGCATCGACCGCTGCGCGTTTCGCCTCTTCCTCGACAGGGCGCGCCGGCTCGACCCGAAAATCCTGCCGACGTATCCGGCACTGCTGACGAGCGTTGCCAGGCATGTCGGCTACGAGGCTGCGGAGGCGATCGCCGAGTTCCCGCACCGCCCCAAGAATTTCCTGCGCAAGCTTCTGCAGGACCTGCGCCTGCGCCTGCGCTGAGCGCTCAGGCGCGCCGCCTGCGCCATACCGCCGGGTCGGACCAGGCGCGCCGCAGGATCCCATCCAGGCTGCGGTCATGGGTGAAGCGTTCACCAAAGACGCGCTGCACGACGAAGGGCTCGTCCTCGCGCACTCCATTGGTGTCGAAGAACAGTCCGATGCCGCCATGCTGCTCACGCAGCCTTGCCAGCCAGGCACGGTCCAAGCCGCCGCCGAAGTAAGGAAAGGCGAACGGCACGCTCGGCTGGGCGGTGAGCTCAGCCACGATGCGGCAGGAGGCGACGATCTCGTGCTCGGCTTCCGCGCGCGGCAGGTCCTGCAGACGACGATGGCTCAGCCCGTGGGCCCCGATCGTGAAGCCCTCGGCATGCAGCTGGCGGATCTGCGCGCTCGTGAGGTAGGGCCGCGCCTGCTGCAGGTAGGCGCGCGAATCAATGCCCAGCCGTGCCAGCAGCTGCGCGGCGCGCTGCTCCTCGCTCGCGGGCAGTTGCAGCAACCAGCGCAGCAGCGGCGCCAGCCTTGCGTCCAGGTCCGGGCCCAGTTCCGCAAGCCCCAGCGGGCGGGTGAACGTAGGGGCCGACAGCGAACCTGGGACTGGCTGCAGCAGCGCACCCAGGCCGCACTGCGCGGCGATCAATTCCACCTGGGCGAACGGCAGGCGCAGCAGCGCCTCGATGCACAGCGATGCGGTGCTCTCGTGGAACAGCACCTGGTTGTCGATGAGATCGGCGATCACGAAGAACACGCAGCTGAGGCCGCGCCGGCGCAGCAGTGGCGCCACGACGGTGGCGCACTGGGCAAAGCCGTCGTCGAAGGTAAGCACGACGGCGCGGTCGTGCGCGCGGGTCTGCGCGGCACGGCGTGCGACAAGTTGCGGGTAGGTGATGAATTCGAACCGCCGGCCAAGGTAATCCAGGTCCGCCTCGAACGCGGCGGTGTCCAGGAAGCGGTAGTGCTTGAGGTGCGCGACCGCAGTGTCCGCGACCATGTGGTAGCAGACACCAAGTTCCGCCCTGGGCACCAGGCGGCGCCACAGCGGCAGTGGCGTGGCGCGGAGCATCGTCTCTGCGGCGCGGCGCGCGGCCCTGCGCGTGGCACGCACCAGGGAGCTCATTTGCCGTGCCTCTCGAAGCTCACAATCTCTCCAGCCTGCGGCAAGCCACCCCGTCTTTCTACGGCCTGGGTCACACGGCCTGACTATACTTCAAGCCAGGCCCACTGGAGGCAGCGCGGGGAAGTTGAGCCGGCCAGCTGACAAGGACGATCCGAACGCAGGCAGCGCAGAGGTCCAGCTGTTCCGCGAAGCCATGCGCGGTGTCAAGCCACTTATTGTGCGCACACTGGCGCTGCAGGGCCCGAAGCCGCGCGCACGGGCGCGGTTCACGCGCGCCGACCGCATGGCCGTGCTCAAGGAGAGCCTTGAGTCGGCAACCACCGATCCGGAGGTCGGCTCGGGCGAGGAACTGTCGTTCCGCGGGCCCGGTGTGCAGATCGAGGTGCTGCGCAAGCTGCGCCGCGGGGAGTACCGCGTCCAACGCGAGATCGACCTGCACGGGCTCACCGTCGCCCAGGCCAAGCAGGTCCTGCGGGAATTCCTCGCCGATGCGCTGGCTCGCCAGGTGCGCTGCGTACGCATCATCCACGGCAAGGGCCTGCGCTCGGGGCACCGCGGACCTGTGCTCAAGAGCGCCGTGGTGGCGGTGCTCGGCCGTACCGGGGCGGTGCTGGCCTACGTGTCGGCCCGCCAGGTCGACGGGGGCACCGGGGCGGTTTACGTGCTGCTGTCGGGGTGAGTGCTCAGGCGTCGACCGGGCCCACGGCCTCGATGAGCTCGCGCAGCACCGCCGTCGCGTAGCTCCCACGCCCGAGGCGGAAGCTCAGGACCACCGCATCTTCCTGCGCGGTACTGGTGAGCTCGTGGACGGCCATGCGCAGGCTACGCCGCTCCTGCTGCATGCCGGCGGCCACGCACAAGGCCGCCTCAGCCACGAAATGCGCGCCCGTGCGCACCTCCAGTGCCTGCACGGCACCCTGCGTCGCCGGTGCCCCCTCGCCCCACAACGGACCGGTGGGGTGGATGCCAAGCTTGCTGGCGCGCTCATCGAGCACCGCCTCTGCTGCGTCCACCGCGAAGAAGCTGCCCTTGCCATCGAGGTTGGCAAGGTCCCCGGACAGCACCCGCCCCCAGGTCCGCTCAGCGACGCGCTGTGCCAGCACGGCATTGAAGATGACGCTGCGCGCGGCGGACAGCACGAAGCCACGCTCGGAGGGCTTGAGCGAGCGCATGGGCGCTGCCATGCGTTCAAGGTTCGCCCCATCGCGCCCGAAGCGCTGCGGGCCGAAGTAGTTGGGCACCCCGCCCGCGCTGATCAGCGCAAGCCTTGGGGCGAGGGCCTGCTGCAGCTGCGCGCCGGTGCCGGTGAGCGCGCGCAGGCGCAGCGTGAAGCGGTTGCCCGCCAGGGCGCCGCGCGGCAGCTTGCGGTTGTGCGGGTGCACCTCCAGCGCCTCGAAGCCCTCCCCGCGCAACAGCGCAGGCTCGGGCAGCTCGCGCGGTCGCGGCAGCGAGAACCACTGCACCGCCACGGCGCGCCGGTCCTTCATGCCCGCATAGCCCACATCATGCTGCCGGCAGCCGGCGATGCGGGCCAGCTCCTCGGCCACCCAGGCGGTGTTGGCGTTGCGCTTGCGGATCTTCACCAGCAGGTGCTGGCCATCGCCTGCCGGCGCGAACCCCAGTTCCTCCTCGACCAGGAAGTCCTCGGGCTCTGCGCGCAGGGTGGCACTTGTGATCGGCGCGCCGTACGCGCGCGCCGGGTCAAGGGCCGCCTCGCGCGCACTCATGGTGATCTCCACCTCAGGCCGGCCCGAGCAGGATGATGGCCCCGGCGGCAATGCCCTCGGCGCGGCCCAGGAACCCCAGGCCCTCGGTGGTCGTGGCCTTGATGTTCACCTGGCCTGGGCTTATGGCCAGCAGCTGCGCGATGCGCACCTGGATGGCCTGGCGGTAAGGTGCGAGCTTGGGGGCCTGCGCGATCAGCGTGAGGTCAGCGTTGATGACCCCCAGCTGTGCCGCCCTCACCATGGCGAGCACCGCGGTCACGAACACCGCGCTGTCGGCGCCGCGCCACTTCGGATCGGTGTCCTTGAAGTGCTGGCCGATATCCCCCAGCCCCGCCGCCCCGAGCATCGCATCGCACAACGCATGCAGCAGTACATCGCCGTCGGAGTGTGCAACGACCCCGCAGACATGCGGCACGCGCACCCCGCCGAGCATCACGGCATCCCCCGGGCCGAAGGCGTGCACGTCGAAGCCGCTGCCGATGCGCATGCCGCTCACGGGGCAGCCTGCGCGTGCCGCGCACGCAGCACCGCGGCGGCGAGCGTGAGGTCCGCGGCGCTGGTGACCTTGAGATTGCTGGCGGCGCCCTCGACCAAGAGCGCGCTGTGGCCGGCCCACTCCAGCGCCTGCGCCTCGTCACTCGGGAAGCGCCCGGCGGCGTGCGCGGCATCAAGCGCCGCGCACAGCGGGCCAAAGCGGAACATCTGCGGCGTGAGGGCGCGCCACAGGCCGCGGCGCTCCTCGGTCCGCAGCACCTGGGGCGGCAGTGCATCGCCGCGCGACTCGTCGGCACGCTTGAGGGTGTCAGCGTAGCGCACCCCCAGCAGTCCGCCGACCGGGTGCGCGGCGACGCTTGCCAGCAGCCGCTCGAGGTCCTGCGCATCCAGGCACGGGCGCGCGGCATCGTGCACCAGCACCCAGTCGCCAGCGGCGGCACGCGCCTGGATCGCACTCAAGGCGGCCCGCACGGACTGGCTGCGCTGCGCGCCGCCGGAGGTGGTGAGGACACCGGCCGGCGGCTGCCAGCTGCGGTCATCGTTGCCCAGCGCGACGACGACCTGCGTGCAGCGGCGGTCGGCCAGGAAGGGGCTGAGCGCCCAGTCAATGACCGTGCGCCCTTCCAGGGGGGCGTACTGTTTCGGGATCTCGGTACCGAAGCGACGCCCGGTGCCCGCGGCAGGCATGACCAGCCAGTAGTTCATCACAGGCTCGCGCGGCGCCTAGCGCACGGACGCGGTACGGGTGGCCGTGCGGCTGGACTGGGGCGGCCGCTGTGGCACGACCTGGTAGAAGGTTTCATTGCGGGCAATCATGCCCAGATCGCTGCGCGCGCGCTCCTCGAGGGCCCCCATGCCGGTTTTCAGGTCACGCACCTCGGCGGCCAGCTGGTGGTTGCGCTCGGCGAGCTGCTCGTTGTCGCCGCGCTGCGCGGCGACGGCCTGCTGCAGGCGTGACAGTGCGTGCACGCCGTCCTCGGAGAACCACACCCGGTACTGCAGGAGGATGACGGCAACCGCGAGTGCCGATGCGAGCCACTTCATAGGGTTAGGAGCGTATCAGAGAGTACGCCTCACGAGAATGCGTTTCGCTGACTCAAGTGCCCTGGTGCAGCGCGGCGCCGGCGCGCTCGGCCGCCGCGCGGCGCTGCGGCCAGTGCACGTCCAGCCGCGCGCGCACCGCCGCCAACACGCACTCGCGTGCCTGCTCGGGACGGCCGGCGGCAAAGGGCGGTTGCGGGGCGTACTCGATCCCCAGCTGCACGCTCTCGGCATAATCGCGGCCTGCGATCTCCCCGATCAGTGTCAGCGCCATGTCGATGCCCGCGGTGACCCCGCCGCCGGTGATGAGATTGCCGTCGCGCACCACGCGGCCCGGATCTGCAAGGGCGCCGAACGCGGGCAGCAGCTCCAGGTATGCCCAGTGGCACGCGGCGCGCCGGCCCTGCAGCAGACCGGCAGCCCCCAGCAGCAAGGACCCGGTGCATACCGAGGTGACGTAGCGGGCCGTGGCGGCCAGCCGCCGCAGCTGCGCGAGGTAGGCCGCGTCTTCCATCGCCGCCGCGCAGCCGAAGCCGCCCGGGACGCACAGCAGCGCGCACTCCTTGACCTGCGACAGCGGCACCACATTGGCGAACACGATGCCGCCATCGGCGCTGAGGGGCCCGCCGGTGACCGAGGCGAGCACGATCTGCGCCCCGGGCAGGCGCGAGAGGACTTCCGCAGGGCCTGTGAAGTCCAGCTGCGTGATGCGCGGGTAAAGGGCAAAGACCACGACAAATGGCGGCACGGCGGCACCTTCGGTGGGAAAACAGCGGGGCGGCACATTCTCCGCGCCACTGTGGCGGGCCGCAATCACGCGCCGCCGTGCGGCCGCTGGCATGCGGCGCGGTTGGTGCCTGTCAGAGCTTGACGGGAAATGCCTCGCGCCCGGCGTAGCGCACCTTGCCCAGCTCGGCCTCGATGCGCAGCAGCTGGTTGTACTTCGCCATGCGGTCCGAGCGCGACAGCGAGCCGGTCTTGATCTGGGTGGCGGCACTGGCGACGGCGATGTCGGCGATGGTGGCATCCTCGGTCTCCCCCGAGCGGTGCGAGACCACGGCGGCATAATGCGCCTTGTCGGCCATGTCGATGGCGGCAAGGGTCTCGGTGAGGGTGCCGATCTGGTTGGGCTTGATCAGGATGGCGTTGCCGATGTGCCGGTCGATCGCCTCCTTGAAGATGCGGGTGTTGGTGACGAACACGTCATCGCCCACCAGCTGGATCTTGCCGCCCAGGGTGCGCGTCAGCAGCTCCCAGCCGTCCCAGTCCGCCTCGCTCATGCCGTCCTCGATGGTGATGATCGGGTACTTGGCGGCAAGCTCGGCCAGGTACTTGGTGAACTCAGCTGACGAGAAGCGGCGCTTCTCCCCGGCAAGCTCGTAGCTGCCGTCCCTGAAGAACTCGGACGAAGCCACGTCGAGGCCCAGGTAGATGTCCTTGCCGGGCTTGTAGCCGGCCTTGGCGATGGCCTCCAGGATGATCGACAGCGCCTGGTCGTTGGAGTCGAGGTTCGGCGCGTAGCCGCCCTCGTCCCCGACTGCGGTGGAAAGCCCCCGGTCGGCCAGGATCTTCTTCAGGGCGTGGAAGATCTCCGCCCCGTAGCGCAGCGCCTCGCGGAACGTCGGCGCGCCGACCGGCAGGATCATGAACTCCTGGACGTCGAGGCTGTTGTTCGCGTGTGCGCCGCCGTTGATGATGTTCATCATCGGCACCGGCATCACCGGCTCGCGCTTGCCGCCGATCAGGTGCGCCAGGTGCCGGTAGAGCGGTTGCTTGGCATCCAGGGCTGCCGCGTGCGCGTTGGCAAGGGAGACCCCGAGGATGGCGTTGGCGCCGAGCTTGCCCTTGTTGTCGGTGCCGTCGAGGCGGATCATCTTTTCATCCAGGGCCGCCTGGTCGCGCGGGTCCATGCCAACGAGCGCCTTCCTGAGCACGGTGTTGATGTGCTCGACCGCCTTGAGGGTGCCCTTGCCACCGTAGCGCTTCTTGTCGCCGTCGCGCAGCTCGACCGCCTCGCGGGTTCCGGTGGATGCACCCGAAGGCACCGCGGCGCGGCCCAGTACGCCTGACTCCAGGATGACGTCGGCCTCGACGGTCGGGTTGCCGCGCGAGTCGATGATCTCGCGTCCACGGATGTCCTTGATCCGGCTCATGTCTTGTCGGGTCCTTCCAGCAGTGATTCGATGAACGGGGCCTTCTTCACCGCGCGGTCGAGCTCGACCAGCACCGTGAGCAGCCCTTCCATGCGGCCCAGCGGCCAGGCGTTCGGTCCGTCCGAGAGCGCGCGGGCAGGGTCGGGGTGGGTCTCCATGAACAGGCCGGCGATGCCGGCGGCCACGGCCGCGCGCGCCAGCACCGGGATGTGCTCGCGCTGCCCGCCGGAAGAGGAGCCCTGCCCGCCGGGCAGCTGCACGGAGTGCGTGGCGTCGAAGACCACCGGGGCGCCGCTGTCGCGCATGATCGCCAGGGCGCGCATGTCCGAGACCAGGTTGTTGTAGCCGAAGGTAAAGCCGCGCTCGCACACCATGATCTGCTGGTTGCCGGTGGAGCGGGCCTTGTCGACCACGTTCTTCATCTCCCACGGCGAGAGGAACTGGCCCTTCTTGATGTTGACCGGCTTGCCCTGCGAACAGGCGCTGACGATGAAGTTGGTCTGGCGGCACAGGAATGCGGGGGTTTGCAGCACGTCCACCACGGCGGCGACCTCGCCAAGCGGGGTGTCCTCGTGCACATCCGTGAGCACCGGCACGCCGACCGCGCGGCGTACGTCGTCCAGGACTTTAAGGCCGGCCTCGATGCCCGGCCCGCGGAAGGACTTGCGCCGAGGAACGGTTGGCCTTGTCGTAGGAGGCCTTGAAGATGAACGGCACCCCCAGGCGCGTCGTGAGCTCCTTGAGGCGGCCGGCGATCTGCTGGGTGAGCGTGGGGCTCTCGATGACGCACGGGCCGGCGATCAGGAAGAAAGGCCGCTGGCCGCCGACTTCGTGTCCGGTGAGCTGCATGAGGTGCTGGGCCGCTGGCCGGTTCAGGCCCCGGCGGCCTGCGGCAGCTGCGCGGCGCGCTGCGCACGCGCGGCGCGGATGAAGCCGGTGAACAGCGGGTGCCCGTCGCGCGGGGTGGAGGTGAACTCCGGGTGGAACTGCGTGGCCACGAACCAGGGGTGCTCGGGCAGCTCGATCACCTCGACCAGGCCGTCGCGCGAGAACCCGGAGAAGCGCAGCCCGGCGTGCTGGAAGCGCTCCAGGTAGGTGTTGTTGAACTCGTAGCGGTGGCGGTGGCGCTCCATGATCACGTCACGGCCGAAGATCTCGCGGGCGCGCGTGCCCGCGCCGAGCACGATCTCCTGGGCGCCCAGGCGCATGGTGCCGCCCTTGTCGGAGGCATCGTCGCGCGTCTGCAGGCCCTGCGCCTGGTCCTGCCACTCGGAGATCAGCGCGATCACCGGGTGCGGGGTTGCGCGGTTGAACTCGGTGCTGTTGGCATCGCTGAAGCCCTGCACGTGGCGGCCGTACTCGACGATCGCCACCTGCATGCCCAGGCAGATACCGAGGTAGGGGACGCGGTTCTCGCGCGCGTAGCGCACCGCCTGGATCTTGCCCTCGATGCCGCGCTCGCCGAAGCCGCCCGGGACCAGGATCGCGTCCATGCCCTTCAGCGCCTGCGGTGCCGTGCTGCTCGATGTCGGTGGACTCGATGTAGTGGATGTTCACGCGCGTGCGGGTCTTCAGGCCCGCATGCATCAGCGCCTCGTGCAGCGACAGGTAGGAGTCGCGGATCTGCACGTACTTGCCGACCATCGCGATGTCGACCTGGCCGTCCGGGTTGGCCTTGGCGCTCACCACCTGGCGCCATTCGGCCAGATCCGTCGCCGGCACCTCCAGGCGCAGCTTGTCGACGACGATGTCGTCCAGGCGCCTGCTCGTGCAGCAGGATCGGGATCTTGTAGATGTCATCCGCATCGACCCCCGAGATGACCGCGCGCTCCTCGACGTTGGTGAACAGCGCGATCTTGCGGCGCTGCTCCTCCGGCAGCGGATGCTTGCAGCGGCACAGCAGGATGTCCGGCTGGATGCCGATGCCGCGCAGCTCCTTCACCGAGTGCTGCGTCGGCTTGGTCTTGATCTCCCCCGAGCCGCCGACCGTGGGCACCAGCGTCAGGTGCATGTACACGCAGTTGTTGCGGCCGAGCTCGACGCCGAGCTGGCGGATCGCCTCCAGGAACGGCAGCGACTCGATGTCACCGACCGTGCCGCCGATCTCCACCATGCACACGTCCGCCCCGTCCGCGCCGAGCTTGATGCTGCGCTTGATCTCGTCCGTGATGTGCGGGATGACCTGCACGGTCGCGCCCAGGTAGTCGCCGCGGCGCTCCTTGGCGATGACACGCTCGTAGATGCGCCCGGTGGTGAAGTTGCTGTTGCGCCCGGTGGTGGTGCGCACGAAGCGCTCGTAGTGACCCAGGTCCAGGTCCGCCTCGGTGCCGTCCTGCGTGACGAACACCTCGCCGTGCTGGAACGGGCTCATCGTGCCCGGGTCGACGTTGATGTAGGGGTCGAGCTTCACCATCGCGATCTTGAGCCCGCGGGCCTCGAGGATCGCACCCAGGGAGGCCGCGGCGATGCCCTTGCCCAACGAGGACACGACGCCACCGGTGACGAATACAAAGCGCGTCATATTTGAAACTCTCGGGGGTTCCCGTCGCGTGGGGTCGCTGCCAGAAAAAGGCTGAGCGACGACGGGCGAGCACGTTAGCACACCTCGCCGCGTACCGCAGGACTTGACTCCGCGGTCAGGGCGGGGGCCGCCAGGACAGCCGCGCACGGCGCGCGCTGTGGCTACCTGCCTGCACCGATTCGTCCAGCCACAGGTCCGCCACGGCCAGCAGCGTATCTGCGCAAAACAGCAACGGCAGCTGCGCGCGAACCTGAAGCGGTACGCGCGCTTCCTGCAGTAAGCCCTTGAGTGCACGGCGTGCCCCGCCGCGCACCGGACGCAGGCGCTCCCCGCCGCGGCGCGCGCTCACGCGCACCACCGCCGGCAGCGCGGCCAGGTCCAGCGGACCGCGCGGATCCGGGCGCAGGGTGAGGCTGCCCAGCCCCGCCGGCAGCGGGCAGGTCGGCTGCTCCTGCCAGCGCCACTCGAGCTGTGCCGTCACCGCGCCGGCCGTGGCGCCGGGGGCCCCTGGTGCGGCCGCCTTGAGCCACAGCAGCTGTGCCTCGCGACGCACGCTCGCCCCCTCCCAGCTCACCTGCGGGCGCGAGTCGGGCCTTGCATCCAGCAGCGCCCCGGCGATCTGCTCCAGGCGCCGTGTGGGCGGGGCGAGCAGCCCGGCCGCTGCGATCCAGAACCTAAGCGCATTCACCCGCCGGTCAAGGGACAGGGTGCGCAGCACGCGCGCGGACAGCGCATCCCCGACCACCGCACGACCCAGGTCCGCCTGTGCCAGCCCATCCAGCAGGCGCTGGGCCTGCGCGGCGTGGCGCGCGGAGCGCGCCACGGTGGCCGCGGCTGCCGGCCAGCGCGCGCGCAGCAGCGGCAGCACCCGGGCGCGCAGGTAATTGCGGTCCAGGTGCGTGAGCGCGTTGCTGGGGTCCTCACCACGTAAGTCACCGGCTGGGTGGCAAGCCAGCGCGCCAGCTGCTCGTGCGTGCACCTCCAGCAGCGGGCGCGCCAGGTACCGGCGGCAAAGGGGGCGACGGCGGGCATGGCCGAAAGACCCGCGACGCCTGCCCCGCGCAGCAGCTGCAGCAGCACGGTCTCCAGCTGGTCGTCCTCATGGTGGGCGGTGAGCAGCACCTCGCCCTGGCGCAGCTGCGAGCCCAGGGCCGCGTAGCGCGCATCGCGCGCGGCAGCCTCGAGCGAGACGCCGCGCGTGCGCGCCACGCTCACCCGGCGCACGCTGACCGGGACGCCAAGCTTGCGGCCGGTGCGCCGGCAATGAGTGGCCCAGCCGGCAGCGGAAGCCTGCAGCTGGTGGTTGATGTGCATGGCGCGCAGGGCGCGCGGCGCGGGTGAGAGCTGCGCGCAGCGCTGCCAGCAGCGCGGTGGAATCCAGCTCCGCCGCTGAAGGCGACGCACAGCGCGAGGTCGGGGTAGCGCGGCAGCAGGCGCCCCAGCTGCTGGCCCAGCCACGCCGGCGCGAACAGGTCCGGTTCGCGGCGCGCCTGGGCAGCCAAGGCGGCTAGGCTGCGTCTTCTGCGAAGACGCCGAAGCCTGCGATCTTCGCGGCGCGCTGCGCGCGCAGCTCGTCGCGCGGGATGGCGTCGAGCTCATCGAGGTAGCGGATGATCGCCGCCTTCAGGCTCGCGGCGACCGCGACTGGTGTCGCGGTGCGCGCCGCCCAGGGGCTCCTCGATCACCTCATCGACGAGGCCGAGTTTGTTGCAGGCGATCGGCGGTGAGGTTCAGCGCCTCGGCGGCGACTTCCTTCTTGTCCTGGCTCTTCCACAGGATCGAGGCGCAGCCTTCCGGGGAGATCACCGAGTAGGTGCTGTACTGGAGCATCAGCAGCCGGTCGCACACACCGATGCCCAGCGCGCCGCCCGAGCCGCCCTCGCCGGTGACCACTGTGACGATCGGGATGCTCAGCACCGACATCTCGAACAGGTTGCGCGCGATCGCCTCGCTCTGGCCGCGCTCCTCGGCGCCGACGCCCGGGATAGGCGCCCTGGGTGTCGATGAGTGTGACGAGCGGCAGCGCGAAGCGCTCGGCGAGGCGCATCAGGCGCAGCGCCTTGCGATAGCCTTCGGGCTTGGGCATGCCGTAGTTGCGGCGTACGCGCTCCTTCGTGTCACGGCCCTTCTGGTGGCCGATGATCATCACCGCGCGCTCGTCGATGCGGCCGAGGCCACCGACGATCGCGCCGTCGTCGGCATACATGCGGTCGCCGTGCAGCTCGTTGAACTCCGCGCAGATCATGTTCACGTAGTCGAGCGTGTAGGGGCGGTGCGGATGGCGCGCGAGCTGGGTGATCTGCCAGGGCGTGAGGTTGGCGAAGATGCTCGTCGTGAGCTGCCGGCTCTTGGCCTGCAGGCGGTTGATCTCGTCCTGGATGTTGACCTCGGACTCCGAGGTCACGTGCTTGAGTTCCTCGATTTTGGCTTCGAGCTCGGCGATGGGTTGTTCGAAGTCGAGAAATGCAACGGCCATGCGCGCGAAGGGTACCCTAACTCAGCGCCCGTCGGCGAATGAGGCCCCGGCGGCCGGCGCCGGGCGCGCCCGTAGAGCACCTGCACGCCGTCGCGCCCCACCAGGCCTCGAGCTGCTCGAGCAGCTCGCGGCAGGCGCGCACGCTCCACTGCCCGTCCAGGGTGAGCGCACCGGTGGCCTCGCGCCCGCAGTACTCGATGGTGATCGGGCACGGGCCGGGGCGCCAGGGCGTGAGGATCCCGGCCAGGCGCTCACTCAAGGCCGGCACCTCCGCGTGCGAGCAGCGGATGACCAGGCGCCGCGCCTCCTGCTCGCGCACCTTATCCAGTTCGGTGAGCTTCGTGCCGACAGGCGCCAGGCGTCGCTGAACTCGTCGAAGCGCAGCGTGCCGTCCACCAGCACCAGCGCATCCTTGGCGATCAGCTCGCGGTACTTCTGGAACGTGTCCTCGAACAGCATCGCCTCGATGCGGCCGGTGCGGTCATCGAGGGTGAGGATGACGCGCGGCCCGCGCTTCTTCACCTCATCGATGAGGCCGGCGACGGTGACGGGCTTGCCGCCGCCGAAGCGCGGCGCCTCGAAGCCGGCCGCGGGCCGGTCGCTCACCAGGTCGCCGATGCGGTGCGAGACCAAGCGCTTGAGTCCCGCCTCGAAGCGCGCCAGCGGGTGGCCGGTCAGGTACAGCCCGAGGGTCTCGCGCTCCCCGGTCAGGCGCACCGCCTCGCTCCACTCCGGCAACGCTGCGCTGCGCGCCGGTGCGCAGGTTCACGCTTGGCGTCGGCTGACCAGACCGAACATGTCGTTCTGCCCGGCTTCGTGCGCGCGCGTGTTCTGGTCACCCAGCTGCATGGCGGCCGGCAGGCGGTCCATGAGGGTGGCGCGGTTCGGCACCGAGGCCATCGAGGCTGCCGCTGCGCAGCAGCGCTTCGAGCACGCGGCGGTTGGCCTTCTGCAGGTCCAGGCGCCGGCACAGGTCCTCAAGGGTGCGTGAAGGCACCGCCGGCCTCGCGCTCGCGGATCAGCGCCTCGACCGCGCCCTCGCCCACCCCGCGCACCGCGCCCAGGCCGTAGCGGATGCTGCGCTCGCCGCCGGCGGCAAACTCATAACGCCGAGGCGTTGACATCCGGCGGCAGCACCGCCAGGCCCATGTCGGTGCATTCCTGGATGAGCGTCACCACCTTGTCGGTGTGCTCCATGTCCGCCGACAGCACCGCGGCCATGAACTGCGCCGGGTAGTGGGCCTTCAGGTACGCGGTCTGGTAGGACAGCAGCGCGTAGGCCGCCGAGTGCGACTTGTTGAAGCCGTAGCCGGCGAACTTCTCCATCAGGTCGAAGATGTGCACGGCCACAGGCTCCTGCGCATGCCGCGCTCCACCGAGCCGGAGACGAAGACCGAGCGCTGCTTGGCCATCTCCTCGGCATTCTTCTTGCCCATCGCCCGGCGCAGCAGGTCGGCGCCCCCCAGGGTGTAGCCGGCCAGCACCTGGGCGATCTGCATGACCTGCTCCTGGTAGAGGATCACGCCGTAGGTCGGCTTCATGACCCGCTCCAGGCTCGGGTGCAGGTAGTCGATCGGGCCGTCGAGCGGCCGTGCTTGCGGTCGATGAAGTCATCGACCATGCCCGACTGCAGCGGGACCCGGGCGGAACAGCGCCACCAGCGCCACGATGTCCTCGAAGCGAGTCCGGCTGCAGGCGGCGAATGAGGTCCTTCATGCCGCGCGACTCGAGCTGGAACACCGCGCGTGGTGCGGCAGGACTTCAGCAGCGCGTAGGTCGCCGCGTCGTCCATCGGCAGCCTGCTCGACGTCCAGCAGCGGCGTCGCCGGCAGCGCGCTCGCGGTTGATCAGCGCCTCGGCGCGGTCGATGATCGTGAGCGTGCGCAGGCCCAGGAAGTCGAACTTGACCAGGCCTGCGGCCTCGACGTCGTCCTTGTCGAACTGGGTGATCGACCCCGCCGCCGGAGGCGTCGCAGTACAACGGCGTGAAGTCGGTGAGCACGGACGGGGCGATGACGACGCCCCCGGCATGCATGCCGGCGTTGCGGGTGAGGCCCTCGAGCGAGCGCGCCAGGTCGATGAGGTTCTTCACCTCGTCCTCGGCCTGGTAGAGCTTGGACAGCTCCGGCTCCTTCTCGAGCGCGTCATCGAGGGTGATGCCCAGCTCAAAGGGGATCGAGCTTGGCGATGCGGTCGACATAGCCGTAGGTCATGCCCAGCACGCGCCCGACGTCGCGCACCACCGCCTTGGCCGCCATGGTGCCGTAGGTGATGATCTGCGAGACGCGCTCACGGCCGTACTTCTGCGCCACGTACTCGATGACGCGGTCGCGACCGTCCATGCAGAAGTCGACGTCGAAGTCGGGCATCGAGACGCGCTCGGGATTCAGGAAGCGCTCGAACAGCAGGTCGTACTTGATCGGGTCGAGGTCGGTGATGCCCAGGCTGTAGGCCACCAGCGAACCGGCACCCGAGCCGCGCCCCGGGCCCACCGGCACGCCGTTGCTCGCGCGCCCAGCGGATGAAGTCCGCGACGATGAGGAAGTAGCCGGCGAAGCCCATCTGGCAGATGACGTCGAGCTCGCTCGCCAGGCGCTGCGGCGATAGCCCGGCGCGGGACGCTCCTGCGCGCGGCGACGAAGCGCTCGTCGAGCCCGCGCGCGGCCTCGGTGCGCAGGAACTCTTCCGTGGTCATGCCGCCGGGCACCGGGTACTGCGGCAGGCGTGGCTTCGCCGAGCTTCAGCGTCAGGCTGCAGCGGCGCGCGATCTCCACCGAGTTGGCGAGCGCCTCGGGGATGTCGGCGAACAACGCCGCCATCTCCTGCGGCGTGCGCAGGTACTGCTGGCGCGAATAGCGGCGCACGCGCCCCGGATCCGCCAGCAGCGCGCCGTCGTGGATGCACACGCGCGCCTCGTGCGACTCGAACTCCTCGGCCTTCAGGAAGCGCACGTCGTTGGTGGCGACGACCGGCACACCGCGGCGCGCCGCAAGCGCCACGGCGGCGGCGATGTAGTGTTCCTCGCCGGGACGTCCCAGGCGCTGCAGCTCGAGGTAGAAGCGGCCCGGGGAACAGCGCCAGCCAGCAATCAAGCGCGCGCTCGGCGTCCTCTTCGCGCCCGTTGATGAAGGCGCGGCCGATGTCGCCCTCGGTGGCACCGGAGAGCGCGATCAGGCCGCCGACGCTGTCCGTGGTGAGCCAGGCGCGCTCGATGGCGCGGAATGCCGCGCTCGCTGGCCCTCAAGATAGGCGCGGCTGACGAGTCGCGTGAGGTTGCGGTAGCCGTCCTGGGACTGGCACAGCAGCGTCATCTGCGAGGGCTGCGCGCGCTCGCCCTCCTCGCGCACCAGCAGATCGACACCGACGAGCGGGCTTCACGCCCGCCTTGAGCGCCGCGCGGTAGAACTTCACCATCGCAAAGAGATTGCTCTGGTCGGTCACAGCGACGGCGGGCATGCCGGCGGCGGCCACCGCAGCGACGAGCTCCGGGACGCGCACCACGCTGTCGATCAGCGAGTACTCGGTGTGCACCTTCAGGTGCACGAAGCCTGTTGCCACCTGCGCCCCCTAGTCCATCAGCTCAAGAGCGGCGAGCTCCCGGGCCTCGGTGCGCACGGGGCTGAACGAGCGGCGGTGCAGCGGCGACGGCGCGCGCACGCGCAGCGCATCCAGGTGCGCAGGGGTGCCGTAGCCCTTGTGGGTCGCCAGGTCGAACCCCGGGTAGCACAGGTCCAGCGCCTCCATCATGGCGTCGCGATGGGTCTTGGCCAGGATGGAGGCGGCGCTGATGGCCGCCACGCGTGCGTCCCCGGCGATGATCGCCTCGAGCGTGCAGCCGAACGCCAGGTCGGTGATGCACGGGCAGCGGTTGCCGTCCACGCGCACGTGCGTGGGCGCCACCGGCAGCGCCAGCAGCGCGCGCCGCATGGCAAGAAAGGTCGCCTGCAGGATGTTCAGGCAGTCGATCTCGTCGCGGTCCGCCCAGCCCACCGCCCAGGCCAGCGCACGCGCGCGGATGATGCCGGCCAGTCGCGTGCGCTCCGGCGCCGGCAGCACCTTGGAGTCGGCCAGGCCATGGATGCGCCGGCGCGGATCAAGGATCACCGCGGCGGCCACCACAGGCCCTGCCAGGGGACCGCGGCCGGCCTCATCGACGCCCGCCACGCGCCTTAGCAGCAGAACTTCAGCCGCTGCCATGGGCCCCTGCCGCAGCCGTGGTGACACTTAGCACCGCTTCGGCCGCGCGCGCGGCTCCGCCCAGGCGCAGCGAGCGGTGGATGGTGGCGAATTGCCCGAGCAGTTCATTCACGTGTGTGCGATCCGAAAGCTCCTGCAACAGTGCATCCCCGAGTGCCGCCCCTGTCACCTGGTCCTGGAAGAACTCCGGCACCACGCCGCGGCCGGCCAGAAGGTTCGGCTGGGAAAAGTATCGCACCTTGACCAGCCCGACGGTACGCAGCAAAAACGCGGTGAGTGCGGAGGTTTTGTAGGCCACCACCATCGGGCGCCCGGTGAGCAGGGTCTCAAGGGTTGCGGTCCCGGAGGCAACGATCACCGCATCGGCGGCGGCCAGCGACGCCTGGGCCTGGCCGTCGGTGACGTGAATGGCAGGCGCGCCCGGCAGTTGCGCTATTTCCTTCTCGAACGCCTCACGCGTGGCCGGCGATGCCATCGGAGCGAGGAACCCCCAGCCCGGCTCGCGCGAGTGGATGTGGCAGGCGGCGGCCACGAACGGGGCCGCCAGGCGCGACACCTCGCTCATGCGGCTGCCGGGCAGCAGCGCCACCAGCACCCCATCCTGCGGCAGCCCCAGCGCGCGGCGCGCCGCGGCACGGTCCGACCTCGAGCGGGATCTGCATCGGCCAGCGGATGGCCGACGAATTGCGCGCGCACCCCGTGGGCGGCGTAGAACTCGGTCTCGAACGGCAGCAGGCACAGGATCAGGTCGCAGGCGGCGCCGATGGTGCGCACCCGCCCCTGCCGCCAGGCCCACACCTGGGGGCTCACGTACTGCACGGTGCGGATGCCGGCGCTTTGAGGTGCGCGTGCGAGGCGCGAGGTTGAACTCCGGGGCGTCGATGCCGACGAACACATCCGGCCGTGCGGCCAGGAAGCGCCGGCGCAGGCTGGCGCGCAGGCGCAGCAGCCGCGGCAGGTGGCGCAGCACCTCCGTCAGTCCCATGACGCCCAGCTCCTCAGCGCCCGCCCAGCCCTCGCAACCGGCCGCGACCATCTTGGGCCCCGCCACGCCGAAGCACTCAAGCGCCGGGACGCGCTCGCGCAGCGCCTGCGATCAGCGCTGCCCCCAGGGTGTCGCCGGAGTGTTCGCCCGCGACGATCCCGACCCGCAGCGGCCGCGCGGCGGACGGTGTCGCGCCCGCGCGGCGGTCATCGCACCAGGCTGCGGGTGGAGGCCTTGATGAAGTCGACGAAGGGCACGCAGTTCCGCGTGCTCGGCCGCCTCGGGCTCGAGCCGCTCGATCGCCTCGGTGAGCTTCAGGTCCGAGCGATAACGGATGCGGTAGGCGTTCGCTGATGTTGCGAATCTGCTCCTCGTTGAAGCCGCGGCGCTTGAGGCCCTCCGAGTTCACCGCAGTGCGGCACGGCCGGGTTGCCGGCGGCCATGACATAGGGCGGCACGTCGCGGGTGAGCGCCGGACTGCCGCCGATGAAGGCATGCGCGCCGATCTTCACGAACTGGTGCACCGCGGTCAGGCCGCCGAGGATCACCCAGTCGCCGATCTCCACGTGGCCGCCGAGGGCGGCGCAGTTGGCGAACACGGTCTTGTTGCCGATGATGCAGTCGTGGGCGACGTGCGAGTAGGCCATGAAGCAGGTTGTCGTCGCCGATGCGCGT
The DNA here is from genome assembly GCA_963703025.1 of uncultured Pseudomonadota bacterium. GTDB lineage: Bacteria > Pseudomonadota > Gammaproteobacteria > Steroidobacterales > Steroidobacteraceae > 13-2-20CM-66-19. The sequence continues at coordinate 74,193 of OY969778.1, forward strand.
AACGCCCTTGATCGTGCGTCGTGCCGCGGTTGACGGTGCAGCTCTCGCGGAAGACGTTGCGGTCGCCGATCTCAAGGCGCGTCGGCTCGCCGGCGTACTTCTTGTCCTGCGGCGGCGCCGCCGATGGAGGCGAACGGTGAAGAATGTGTTGTCCGCGCCGATGGTGGTGTGGCCGTCGATGACCACGTGCGGGCCGATGACCGTGCGCGGCCCGATGCTGACGTTGGCGCCGATGATGCTGAACGGTCCGACGCTGACATCCGCGGCGAGCTGGCGCCCGGGTGAGACGATCGCGCGCGGCGTCGATCATTACTGCGGTCTCCGGCGCCGAGCATCATGTCCGCCGAGGCCACCTTCGTTCTCCCCGACCAGCGCAGCGCGTGGAGAAGCGCCAGATGCCGCGGAGCGCGCGCTCGACTCGGCCTCGAGGATGAGCTGGTCCCCCGGCACCACCGGCTGCCGGAAGCGCGCCTTGTCGATGCCGACGAAGTAGAAGCGCGTCTTCTCGTCCGGGAAGATGCCGGCGGTGACGAAGCACAGGATGCCGGCGGTCTGGGCCAGTGCCTCGATGATCATGACGCCCGGGCATCACCGGGCGGCCCGGGAAAGTGGCCCGGGAAGAACGGCTCGTTGTAGGTGACGTTCTTCAGCGCGCGGATCGACTTGCGCCGGGTGGCACTCGAGCACCCGGTCGACGAGCAGGAACGGGTAGCGGTGCGGCAGGCGCTTGAGGATCGCCAGCATGTCCAGCTGCACCACGTCACTCATCGGATGGTTCCTGCTGTGCCTTCAGGCCGCCGGCCTGCTCGAGCCGGCGCACGCGCGCGGCCAGCAGGCCACTTCGTTTGAAGTTCGCCGCCAGGCGGCGCCAGGTGCGCGCGTCCTCGACCGGCAGGGTGCTGGAGTATAGCCCCGCCTTGGTGAGCGAGTTGGCGATCGCGGAGAAGCCGGTGGCGACCACGTCATCGGCGATGCTGATATGCCCGGCGATGCCCACCGCGCCGCCGATGATGCAGCGCTTGCCGATGGTGGTGCTGCCGGAGATGCCGGTGCAGCCGGCGATCACGGTGTGCGCACCAATGCGCACGTTGTGGCCGATCTGCACCAGGTTGTCGATCTTCACGTCCTCCTCGATGACCGTGTCCTCGATGGCGCCCCGGTCGATGGTGCTGTTGGCACCGATCTCCACGTCCGCCCCCAGCCGCACGACGCCCATCTGCGGCACCTTCACCCACGCACCACGGTCCGGTGCAAACCCGAAGCCGTCCGCCCCGATGACCACCCCGGGGTGTATGACGCTGCGCGCCCCCACCACCGTGCCGGCGCCCAGGGTGACGCGCGCCACCAGGCGCACGTCCTCGCCCAGCTGCACCGCATCCAGCAGCGCGCAGTGCGGACCCACCAGCGTGCGCGCGCCCACCTGCACGTCCTCGCCCACGAAGCTGAGCGCGCCGATGCAGGCGCTCGGGTCGATGCGTGCGCTGGCGGCGACCACCGCGCTCGGGTGCACGCCGGGGGTAAACGCAGGCAGTGGATTGAGCAGCTGCGAGATGCGCGCGTACAGCGCGTACGGGTTCTCGCACACCAGCATGGCGCTGCTGCACGACTCCGCCGCCGCCGGCGTCACGATCACCGCGGAGGCGGCGGTGCCGGCGAGCTGGCTGCGGTAACGCGGGTTGGCGAGGAAGGCGAGTGAGCCTGCCTGCGCATTGGCAAGCGTGCTCACCCGCTCGATCGCGGTGTGCGGGTCACCGCGCAGCTCGCAGCCGAACCGGACCGCCAGTTCCCCGAGGGATACGGACATCGCCAGTCGGGCGCGGCTTGCGGCCGGCGCCGTTACTTCTTGGGCGTCGCCGGCGTGGTGGCCGGGGTCGCCGGACGCGCGCTCACCGCGCCGCCCTTGGCCTGCAGGGCCGCCAGCACCGCGGGGGTGATGTCGTAGCTGCGGGGTCGAGTAGATCACCCCATCGCTGATGACCAGGTCGAAGTTCTGCGACTTGGCGTAAGTGCGCACTTCCTCGATGATGGTGCGCTGCAGGCGCGAGAGTTCCTCGTTGCGACGGGCATTGACGTCGTCCTGGAACTCCCCCGTGGCGCGCTGCAGGTCACGGCCGCCGTCGCGCAGTTCCTTCTCGGCGCGCTGGCGCTGGTCCTCGGACATGGTGGCGCCATCTTTCTGCAGCTTCTCCTGCTTGGCCTTGAGTGCCTGTTCCTGCGCCTGCAGGGTGCGCTGGCGCGGCGCGAACTCCGCGCGCATGGCCTCGCCCATCGCCTTGCCCTGGGGTGAGTCCTCGAGCAGGCGCGTCGCATCGACGACGCCGATCTTCGGTTCGGCGAACGCCGGCACCGCCACCAGGGTCGCGGCTGCTGCAATCGCCCAAATCACTTTCTTGCTGCTGATCAAACGGTTCACGACAACTACCTACCCTTGATATGTAACGGTTTGTGAGCGGCCGGCCACCCGGGTCTGCCCAAACTCCTAGTATCGCGTAGAAACGACCCGGGGCGCTCGTTTCTTTGCTTTTTCCCAGTGGCTGCGGGGACCTAGAAGGCGTTACCCACGGAGAACTGGAACCCCTCGGTCTGGTCGCCCCAGCTGTTGACCGCCGGGTTGTACTTGTCCGCGTTCAGCGGAATGGCAAAGCTGAACCGGAACAGCCCCAGGGGCGCCAGCCACTGCACCGCAAGTCCCACGGACTGCTTGAGGCTGCCGAAGCCATCCCACTTGTAGGAAATCTGCTGCCCATTGTTGTACGGGCCATAGAACTTGTAGAAATTCCCGGTCTCGTAGACGTTGCCGATGTCGTAGAAAGCGCTGACGCGCGCGGTCTGCACCCACTTCGCCGGCATCGGCAGGATCAGCTCGTTCTGGCTGGTGACGCGCATATTGCCGCCGAAGGGATTGCCGTACTGGTCCTTAGGACCCAGGCGGCTCTCCTTGAAGCCGCGCACCGAGTCCGGCCCGCCGCCGAAGAACTGGCGGAACGGCGGGATGGCGGTCGTACCGGCGAAGGCCTGGCCGTAGTCGATGCCGTCGAAGAAGGACAGCGTAAAGTGCTTGCCCAGCGGCACGTACTTCACGAACTGGTAGTTGGCGACCCAGTAGTGGATGTCGCTCGAGGGCAGCGTGATCGAGCCGGACAGCGACTGGCGCATGCCGCGGTCGGCAAACAAGGTGCGGTTGCGCGTATCCCAGTCCCAGCCCAGCACCCCCTCGATGGTGCTGAAGTTGGTGCCCTCGAACAGGTAGATGTTGTTCGAGGCGTCATCGTGCGCCAGGCGCGTATACGAGTGCCCGTTGTTCTCCACCCACTGCTGCGACTGCTCAGCGCTGCTGAGCGAGTTGGTCAGCAGCTGCGAGCTGTTGAAGGTCGCGCCGAAGCGGAAGTACATGAACTCGGTGATCGGGTAGGCCCAGGTGGGCCCGACGCTCAAGGTCTGCGAGGAGAAGTTCGAGGAGGAGGACACGAACTGCGTGACGTCGCTGTAGCTGAGTGAAATGGTGCGCTGCAGGTTGTCGATGTTCGTGTACGGGTTGGTCTACTGCACGCTGTAGACCTTCTGAAACTGCGCCACCGTTCAGGTTCAGCGACACGCGCTCGCCGGTGCCGAGGAAGTTGGAGTCGGCGTAGCTGCCGTTCAGCATGAACTTGTAGGTCTCGGAGTAGCCGATGCCGCCGGACAGCTGCGAGGCTGGGCCCTCCTCGATCTTGTAGTTCACGTCGACCATGTCCGGGGAGCCGGCCACCGGGGTGGTCTCGAACTCCACGGTCTTCACGTACGGCAGGCGCTGCACGCGCTGCTTGCAGCGCTCGAGCGAGGTGTTGGACAGCCAGCCGCCCTCGAGCTGGCGCATCTCGCGCCGCAGCACCTCGTCGTTGATGCGGTTGGAGCCGGAGAAGGTGATGTTGCGCACGTAGACGCGGTTGCCCGGGTCGACGAAGAAGGTGAGCGAGACGGTGTGCTTGTCGTTGTCGGCGGTGGGCACCGGCTCGACCTTGGCGAAGGCATAACCGTCGCGGCCCAGGCGGTTCTGCATCAGCTCCTGGGTGGAGGTGATGAGCTTGCGGTTGAAGGTGTCGCCGGGGTGGATCAGCACGAAGCGCTGCAGCTCCTCGCGGGGAACCACGAAGGTGCCGGCGAGCTTGATCTCGGAGACCTTGAAGACATCACCCTCCTCGACGTTGACCGTGATGAAGATGTCTTCCTTCTCCGGGGCGATGGCCACCTGGGTGGAATCGATGTGGAAGTTCGCGTAGCCGCGATCCATGTAGTAGTTGCGGACCTTCTCCAGGTCGCCCTGCAGGGACTCGCGCGAGTAGCGGTCGTCCTGCTTGTACCAGGACAGCCAGTTGGGCGTCTTCAGCTCGAGCGTGTCGAGAATATCCTTCTGCTTGAACGGGTGTCGCCGACCAGGTTGATCTGGCGGATTTTCGCGCGCTTGCCTTCCTTGATGTCGATCTTGATCTTGACGCGGTTGCCGGACTCTTCCTCGACCTTGGTGTCGATGCGCACGCCGTACTTGCCGCGCGTGAAGTACTGGTCGGTGAGGTACTGGGTGACGTCCTCGAGCACCGAGCGGTCGAAGGTCTTGCCGGTGGCGAGGCCGACGTTGCGCAGCGACTTCTGCAGGTCCTCGGTCTTGATGTCCTTGTTGCCGGTGATCTCGAAGCTCTCGATCGAGGGGCGCTCGAGCACCACGACGACCAGCGTGTTGCCTTCGCGGCGCATCTGCACGTCGCGGAAGAAGTCGGTGGCATACAGGGCGCGGATCGCCTCGCGCACGCGCTGCGGGGTCAGGTGATCGCCGATGTTCACCGGCAGGTAGTTGTAGACGGTGCCTTCGGAGACGCGCTGCAGGCCCTCGACCCTGATGTCGCCGACGGTGAAGTCCGCCGGCACGGTGGTGGTCTGCGCGACACCGTGCCGTTGTCCGGGATGTCGCTCGGGCTCCGCGTGCGTCTGCGCGCGCGCCAGCAGCAGCGCGCCAACAGCGCCACGCGAGCCAGGGCAATACGCGCTTTTCATGCTCCAATCACCGGCAACTCTCTCTCTTTGCGCCCGCGGACGCATCTTTAACTTTTCTGCATCGCACTATTCGAGAGCCGAAGGCCTTGCGTCCTTCAGCCAAATGCTCCGGGCAACCGCGGCGGCCCCGTTTATGCCTTGGTCAACCGAACTGGCGCGCAATGTCGTTGTATAGCGCGACGCTCATCAGGACGATGAGCAGGGCGATGCCCACCTGCTGTCCGAAGGCCTGCGCCCGCTCGGACAGCGGGCTTCCCTTGAGCCACTCGACCGCCTGGAAGACGATCTGCCCGCCGTCGAGAATCGGGATGGGCAGCAGGTTCAGAAACCCCAGCGACAGGGAAAGATCAGGAGCAGGCTCAAGAATGCGGCCGGTCCCGCATGGGCCGACTCGCCGGCGTACTGCGCGATCGACAGCGGCCCGTTCAGGTTCTTCAGCGAGACCTGCCCGGCGACCATGCGCCAGAAGAAGCGCGCCTGCATCACGGTCTTGTTCCAGGCCTCGTGCACGGCCGCTCCCAAGGCGGCCAGCGGGCTCAAGGAGGTGTGCACGAGCACCGACTCGGGAAGCTTGCCGCCCAGGGCAGGCTCGACCTGGATGCGCCCCAGGCTCTTGCCATCTAACTGGTCACGGGCAACCTGCACGGTGGTGCTGTGCAGCACCCCGCCGCGGCGGTAGTCGATGCTCACGCTCTGGTCCGGGCGCGAGTGGATGTAGTTCGCCAGGAGCTTGAAATCATCGACGCGCTGGCCGTCGATCGCGACGATCGTGTCGCCGACGCTAAGCCCTGCCAGGGCGGCAGGACCGCCGGGCTTGACCTTGCCCAGCACCGCAGGCGTTGGCATCCAGAAATCAAAGCCCAGGCCCTGCAGCAGCTCGGAAGGCTCGGTGAGGTGGCGGCGCTGCGCGGCATCGGTGACGTGGAACTTCGCCGTGCGCAGGCTGCCATCGGCACCGCGCACCCCCAAGCTCGCATCGCCGCTGGAGCTCATCGCATCGAGCAGGCCGAAGACCACATCGTTGGCGCCGGCCACGGCCGCACCGTTGAGGGTGCGCATCTCGTCGCCCGCACGCAGCCCGGCGTGCGCGGCCAGGGACCCGAGCGTCACGGTCCCCGACGGTGGCGCGCACGTCGGTGACCCCGCTGATCCAAAGCATCGCCCACAGCAAGGCGACGGCGAAGATCAGGTTGGAGGCAGGTCCTGCCAGCAGCACCAGGATGCGCTGCCACACCGGACGCCGGGTGAAGGAGCGCGCCAGGTCTGCCGGCGGCACGGCGCCCTCGCGCTCGTCGAGCATCTTCACGTAGCCGCCCAGCGGGATCGCCGCCAGCACGTACTCGACCTGGTCGGGGCCCGCCACGCGCTTCAGCAGCGGCTTGCCAAAGCCGACCGAGAAGCGCAGGACCTTGAACCCCAGCCGCCGGGCGACCCAGAAATGGCCGAACTCGTGCACCGTGACCAGCAGGCCCACGGCGATCACGAACCAGAAGACTGTCCACAGGAAACTCATGCGTGAGCGCCCTTCACCGATGCGTTTCTTGGCATGCCGATCCGCTCACGTGCTCGTACTCTGCCTTCCGCATCGGCTGCCAGGACATCCTCCAGGCCACCCAGCGGCCCCCCTGTTCCTCGCTGCACTACGGCTTCAATGACCGCCGCGATGCCGGGAAAGTTCAATTGGCGCTCGAGGAAGGCCTGAACTGCGATCTCATTGGCGGCGTTGAGCAGCACCGGGTGCGAGCCGCCGGCACAGGCCGCCGCCTGCGCCAGTGCCAGGCAACGGAACTTCTGCGTGTCGGGAGCCCGGAAATCCAGCCGCCCGGCCTTGAGCAGGTCGAGGAATTCTACACCGGAGTCGATGCGCTCGGGCCACGCAAGGGCATGGGCGATCGGGGTGCGCATGTCCGGGGCCCCCAGCTGCGCCAGCATCGAGCCGTCCGCGTACTCCACCAGCGAGTGCACGATGCTCTGCGGGTGCACCAGGATCGTGACGTCCGCTGGACTGAGGCCAAACAGCAGGCAGGCCTCGATCAGCTCCAGGCCCTTGTTCATCAGGGTCGCGGAATCCACCGAGATCTTGCGTCCCATCACCCAGTTCGGGTGCGCACAGGCGGCCTCCGGGGTCACCGACTCCAGCTGCTCGGATGGCATGTCGCGGAACGGACCGCCGGAGGCGGTGAGCAGCACGCGCCTGATGCCCGCAGGGCGCACCCCGGCGCGCGCCCCCGGCGGCATGCACTGGAAGATCGCGTTGTGCTCGCTGTCGATCGGCAGCAGCGTGGCGCCGGAGGCATTGACGGCGGCCATCAGCAAGGGGCCGGCCATCACCAGCGACTCCTTGTTCGCCAGCAGCAGGCGCTTGCCGGCCCTGGCGGCCGCTAGCGTCGAGCGCAGGCCCGCCGCGCCGACGATCGCCGCCATGACGCACTGCACCTCGGCTAAGCGGGCGATCTCCTCGAGGGCCGCGGCGCCGGCCAGCACGCGCGTGCCCGGGGCCTTGTTGCCCAGCATCGCAACCAATTCCGCCGCCGCGGCCTCATCGGCCAAGGCGGCATAGGCGGGCTGCCAGGTGAGCACCTGGCGGGCAAGCTTTGCCGCGTTGCGGTGGGCGGCCAGGGCCACCACCTTGAAGCGCTGCGGGTGGCGCGCGAGCACATCGAGGGTGCTCTCGCCGATGGAGCCGGTGGAGCCGAGTACCGCGACGCCCATCATGCCACCACCCCCAGGAGCGTGAGTCCGAAGAACAGCACCGGGGCTGCCGCCGTGATGCTGTCGATGCGGTCCATCACGCCCCCGTGCCCGGGAAGGAGCGTACCGCTGTCCTTAACTCCCGCGTAGCGCTTGAGCATGCTCTCGGTGAGGTCGCCCACGATCGAGAATGCCACTGCCGCCAGGCACAGCGGCACGAAGGTCAGCCAGGGCAGGTGGAACCACGCCGCCCCGCCGAGCGCCCAGGCGCCGCTCATCAGCATGCCACCGAGCACCCCTTCCCAGGTCTTGCCCGGGGAGACCTGCGGGGCAAGCTTCACGCGCCCGAAAAGGCGACCGCCGAAGTAGGCCCCGATGTCCGCGGCGAACACCAGGATGAGGGTGAACACCACCCACTGCGCCCCGTTGGCCAGGGACAGCCGCATGCACACCAGCGCCAGCCACGCCGGCACCAGCGCCAGCACCCCTGCCAGCGCTGCGGTGGCCATCGAGGCGCGCCGCGGCGCAAGCGCGACCCACAGCAGCGCCACGGACCACCAGATGACCGAGACCAGGATCAGTGCATCACGGCCGGCGTCGGTGGCGGCGATGCGCCAGGCGCCCCACAGCAGCCCTGCGACCAGCGCGACGTAGGCGAAGCGGGCGACCGGGCTTGTGAGCTTGAGGAATCCTGACCATTCCCAGGCCCCGGCAAGGACCAGCAGGCTCAGCAAAGCTACGGAGAATTCCGGCGGCAGCCCGAGCAGGATCAGCAGCAGCGCCGCGCCGAGCACCACCGCGGTGACGATGCGCTTGCGCAGGGCGTCACTCACGAGGCACGTTGCGCGGGCACCTGCCCGAAGCGCCGCTCACGGCTGGCGAAAAAGGCGAGCGCTTCCTCGAAGTCAGCCAGGGCGAACTCCGGCCACAGCCTGGGCGTGAAATACAGCTCCGCGTAGGCGGCGTGCCAGAGCAGGAAATTGCTCATGCGCTGCTCCCCGCCGGTGCGGATCAGCAGTTCCGCATCCGGCAGGCCGCCCAGGGAGGTGGCGCTGGCGAAGCGTTCCTCGGTGATGTCCTCCGCGCGCAGCGCGCCGCTGGCGCATTCGCGCGCAAGCTCGCGGCTGGCCTGCAGGATATCCCAGCGGCCACCGTAGCTCATGGCGATCTGCAGCTTAAGCCCGGTGTTGCCAGCGGTGCGCTCCTCGGCCGCCGCCATGCGCGACTGCAGGCGCACCGGCAGCTGGCCGCGCGCGCCGATGAAGCGCACCGCGCACGTTGCGCTGCTGCAGCTCTGTGATCTCAGCCTCCAGCGCCTCGACGAACAGCCCCATGAGGCTGCCCACCTCGGCGGCCGGGCGCGCCCAGTTCTCGCTGGAGAAGGCGAACAGGGTGAGCGCCTCGATGTTGCGCTGGCTGCATTCCTCGATGCACATGCGCACCGGGTCGAGGCCGGCCTTGTGACCGGCCGCGCGCGACTGGCCGCGCGCGGCGGCCCAGCGGCCGTTGCCATCCATGGTGATCGCGACATGGCGCGGCAGGATCTTGGCCTCGGCGCTTGCCATCAGATCTGCATGACCTCTTTTTCCTTCGCCGCGAGCAGCTGCTCGATGTCGGCGACGTGCTTGTCGGTGAGCTTCTGAATCTCCACTTCCGCGCGCTTCTCGTCGTCCTGGGAGATGAGCTTCTCCTTGAGCGGCTCCTTGATGTCGCCCATGACGTCGCGGCGCACGTTGCGGACCGCCACGCGCGCAGCCTCGGCGTCCTTGCCCAGCATCTTGGTGATGTCGCGGCGGCGCTCCTCGGTCAGCGCGGGCATCGGGATGCGGATGATGGTGCCGGCGGTCATCGGGGTCAGCCCCAGGTCGGACTTGAAGATCGCCTTCTCGATCGCCTGGACCATGGTCTTCTCCCAGGGGGAGATCACGAGCGTGCGGCCATCCTCGACGGCGATGTTGGCCACCTGGTTCAGCGGCATTTCCGTGCCGTAGTAGTCGACCTTCAGGTGCTCGACCAGGCTCGGGTGGGCGCGCCCGGTGCGCAGCTTCTTCAGGTCCGCCTGGAAGGTCGCCACGCACTTGCCCATGCGGGTCAGCGCGTCTTTCTTCAGGTCGTCGAGCATGTTCTCTCCTTCAAGGCTGCAGCGGTTAGTCGACCGTGACGGTCGTGCCCACGTCCTCGCCGCTCACGATGCGCGTCAGGTCCCCGGAATTGTTCAGATTGAAGACCCGCAGCGGCAGGTGGTTGTCGCGGCACATGACGATGGCGGTGGCGTCCATCACGTTGAGCTTCTCGTTGAGCACCTTGTCGAAGGTCAGCGTGCCGAAGCGCGTCGCGGCCGGGTTCTTCATCGGGTCATCCGAGTACACGCCGTTCACCTTGGTGGCCTTGAGCAGCACGTCGGCGCTGATCTCGATCGCGCGCAGTGCCGCGGCGGTGTCGGTGGTGAAGAACGGGTTGCCGGTGCCGGCGGCGAAGATCACGACGCGGCCCTTCTCCAGGTGGCGCATGGCGCGGCGGCGGATGTAGTCCTCGCACACCTCGTTGATGCGGATCGCGGACATCACGCGCGCATGCAGCCCCAGGCTCTCCAGCGCATCCTGCATCGCCAGCGCATTCATCACGGTGGCGAGCATGCCCATGTGGTCGGCGGCGACGCGGTCCATGCCGGCGCGCGCCAGGCCCGCGCCGCGGAAGATGTTGCCGCCGCCGATGACCACGGCGACCTGCACGCCCATCTCCAGGATCTCCTGCAGTTCGCCGGCAATGCGCTTGATGACCGCCGGGTCGATGCCGTAGTCGCCGCCGCCCATCAGCGCCTCACCGGAGAGCTTCACTAGGATCCGCGAGTACTGCGACTTGGCTTGGCTCATCTTGATTCTCCCTGTGGCCGATGAAAAAAACCCCGCGCGCGGCGGGGTCTTTTCTCGTAATGATCGCTAGCGCTTGCCCTGTGTGTCAGTGCGTGGTCGCAGGCCCGGCGCCCTTGACCTGCGCCATCACCTCGGCGACGAAGTCGTCCTGCTTCTTCTCGATGCCGGCGCCGACCTCGAAGCGCTCGAAGGCGATCACTTCCGCCTTGGCGCCCTTCAGCAGCTTCTCGATGGTGACATCCGGGTCCTTCACGAACGGCTGCCCGGCGAGGGTGATCTCGCCCAAGCGACTTGCGCAGGCGCCCTTCGACCATCTTGGCGACGATCTCCGGCGGCTTGCCCTCGCTCTGCGCCTGCTCGGTGAGGATCTCGCGCTCCTTGGCGACCACATCCGCCGGCACCTCGGCCTGGCGACAGGTACTGCGGGTTGCTCGCGGCCACGTGCATGGCCAGGTCGTGCGCCAGTGCTGCGTCGCCACCCTTGACCGCCACCAGCGCGCCGATGCGCGTGCCGTGCACATAGGCGCCCGAGGTGATCGGCGGAACTGAGCACCGCGAAGCGGCGCACGCTGATGTTCTCGCCGATCTTGGCGATCAGCGCGCGACGGCGCTCGTCAACGCTCTCGCCGGACGCCAGCTTGGCCTCCGCCAGCGTCGAGCAGATCCGCCAGGCTGGGCGTCCAGCACGCACTCGGCCACGGCCTGGGCGAAGCCGCGGAAGTCCTGCTCGCGGGCGACGAAGTCGGTCTCGCAATTGATCTCGACCATGGCGGCGGTGCGGTGATCGGCGGATCTCGCCACGACGACCACGCCCTCGGCGGCAACGCGGGTGGCCTTCTTGTCCGCCTTCGCCAGCCCCTGCTTGCGCATGAGCTCGGCGGCGGCGTCCAGGTCACCCTTGGTCTCGACCAGTGCCTTCTTGCACTCCATCATGCCCGCGCCGGTGCGCTCGCGGAGCTGCTTGACTGCATCTGCTGTGATGGTCATGAGAAAACTCTTGAATCCTTGGAGTATCAGTCGCGTCCCTTGCGTCGTCCGGCGCCGGCGCCGGCGGCCGGGCGCTGCGCACCGCGGGCTGCCGGCGGCACGGTGCCGGCGGCGACCGCCACGATCTCCGGAAGCTCGTCGTCCTCGAATGCGGCTCGACGACGGCCGGTCGTCCGCGGCATCCGGGGTCGCAGCCGCGGCATCCGCGGGCGCGACGGCATCCGGGGTTCCTGTGACTCGGGCGCGGCGGCGGGCCGGGGCTGCCGTTTCTTGCGCACGCGGCAGCCTGGGGACGCTGCGGACGGCCGCGCGTGGACTTCTTGCGCGGGTTGCCGGCCTCGTCGAGCTCGACGAATTCGTCCTCGCCGACTGCGCCCATCTGCGGCACGGATTCCTTGCCCTCGAGCACCGCATCGGCGATGCCGGCGGTGTAGAGGTGGATGGCGCGCATGGCGTCATCGTTACCCGGGATGACGTAGTCGATGCCGTCCGGGGAGCAATTGGTGTCGACGATCGCCACGACCGGGATACCGAGCTTCTTGGCCTCGTGAATCGCGATGTTCTCGTGACCGACGTCGATGACGAACAGGGCATCCGGCAGGGAATCCATGTCCTTGATGCCGCCGAGGCTGCTCTCCAGCTTGTCCATCTCGCGGCGCAGCTGGGTGGCTTCCTTCTTGCCGCGCTTGTCGAGCGCGCCGGAAGCGGCAAGTTCGGTGATCTCCGCCAGGCGCTTGATCGACTGGCGGATGGTCTTGAAGTTCGTGAGCATGCCGCCGAGCCAGCGCTGGTTCACGAACGGCTGCCGGAGCGCGACGGCCTCCTTCTGCATCGCCTCGCGCGCGGAGCGCTTCGTGCCGACGAAGAGCACGGTGCCGCCGTCGCCGATCACGCTCTTGATGAAGTTCGCGGCCTCCGTGTACATCGGGGCTGCGTCTTCTCGAGGTTGATGATGTGAATTCTGTTGCGTTCGCCAAAGATGAAAGGGGCCATCTTCGGGTTCCAGAAGCGGGTCTGATGTCCGAAATGGACACCCGCTTCCAGCATCTGTCGCATGGACACGCCGGGCATGAAAATCTCCTGTTTGGGTTGGGCCTCCGCGCATCCCTCGTGACCACCCTGCCAGGGAGACCTTCTAAAAGGACTCGTCGGCGGGCACCCAGCCACAGAGATTGTCGATACGCGTGTGGGGTTAGCGTTGCCAAAAAAGGCCGCGCTTTATACCATGAAGACCTCGTCGGAACAACGCCTTACGCAGGCGCCGCCGGGCCTTGCCCGCCGCGGCGCGCCGGCCCCATGTGATTACCCCTATGCACGTGACCATCAAGACCCCGGAAGAGCAGGAAAAGATGCGCATCGCCGGCCGCCTGGCCGCCGAGGTGCTCGACATGATCGGCGAGCACGTCGTCCCCGGGGTGACCACCGAGGAGCTCGACCAGCTGCTGCCACGACTACATCGTCGAGGTGCAGCGCTCGATTCCGGCGAACCTCAATTACCGCGGGTTTCCCAAGACCATCTGCACCTCGGTGAACCACGTCGTCTGCCACGGCATCCCGAACGACAAGCGCCTGAAGGCCGGGGACTTCGTGAACATCGACGTCACGGTGATCCGCGACGGCTTCCACGGGGACACCAGCCGCATGTACTTCGTCGGCAAGCCAGCGGCCCATGCGCAGCGCCTGGCGGAGACCTGCTTCGAGGCCATGTGGCGGGCATCGAGGTCGTGCGCCCCGGGGCGCACCTGGGCGATATCGGCCATGCGATCCAGACGTTCGTGGAGGCGAGTGATTACTCGGTGGTGCGCGAGTACTGCGGCCACGGCATCGGGCGGATCTACCACGAGGATCCGCAGGTGCTGCACTACGGGGAGCCGGGGACCGGCCTGGAGCTCAAGGCCGGCATGACCTTCACCATCGAGCCGATGGTGAACGCGGGCAAGCGCCACGTGCGGCTGCTGCCCGACGGCTGGACGGTGATCACCAAGGACCATTCGCTGTCGGCGCAGTGGGAGCACACCATGCTGGTCACCCCGCGCGGATTCGAAGTGCTCACGCTCCCGGCCGCCGGACGGCCGAACTAGATCGATGCCGACCGGGGACGCTGCACTTCCGACCTCCGTTGCCGCCGTCCCCTCCCCCTTAAGCTCGTGGCCGCTGCTTGGCGCGCCTGCCCGGCCAGCTGCGCGAGCACTCAGAGCCTGCCGCCTGGCGTGAGCTGATCAACCAGGCCCACGAGGAACTGAAGACCCGCTTTCTCGCCGAGGAGCCGGTGGAGGACCTGGTGCACGCGCGCGCCGCGCTGGTGGATGCGGTGCTGCGCGAGGCCTGGCAGCGCCACTGTGCGAACCATGCCGACTGGGCACTGGTGGCCGTCGGCGGCTATGGCCGCGGCGAGCTGCACCCGGCCTCCGACATCGACATCCTGCTGCTGGTCCCCGCGGCTCCGGATGCCCGGGGGAGCGCATCGGTCGAGCGCCTGGTCACCTTCCTGTGGGACATCGGCCTGGAGGTCGGGCACAGCGTGCGCACGGTGGCCGAGTGCGCCGAGGAGAGCGTCGGCAACGTCGAGTGTCATGACCACGCTGATCGAGGCGCGCCTGCTGGCCGGCAGACGCAGATCCTGGCCACGATGCGCGCAGGCACTCGCGCCGGAGCGGATCTGGCCGGTGAAGCAGTTCTTCGAGGCCAAGGTGCGCGAGCAGACCGAGCGGCACCTGAAGGCCAACGACACCGCCTACAACCTGGAGCCCAACGTGAAGACAGGCCCGGGCGGCCTGCGCGACATCCAGACCATCGCCTGGGTCGCCAAGCGCCATTTCGGCGCGGACACCCTGGATGGCCTGGTCACGCACGGCTTCCTCACCGAGGCGGAACTGCGGCGCCTGAAGCTGGCGCAGGCGTTCCTGTGGAAGGTGCGCTTCGGGCTGCACGTGCTTACCGGCCGGCGCGAGGACCGGCTGCTGTTCGACCACCAGCTGCGACTGGCGCAGAGCTTCGGCTACGAGGACGCCTCCTACACCCTGGCGGTCGAGCAGTTCATGCAGCGCTACTACCGCACCGTCATGGACGTGAGCCTGCTGAACGAGCTGCTGCTGGAGCTGTTCCGCGAGGCCATCCTTACCGAGAGCGAGCCGCCGCGGCCGCTGAATGCGCGCTTCCAGGTGCGCAACGGCTCGCTGGAGGCGGTCAGCGAGGAGGTGTTCGCGCGCACCCCCTCGGCGCTGCTGGAGCTGTTCGTGCTGCTGCAGCAGAACCCCGAGATCCAGGGCGTGCGCGCCTCGACCATGCGCGCGGTCGGCAAGAGCCTGTGGCTGATCGACGAGGAGTTCCGCCAGAACCCGCGCCACCATCGCCTGTTCCTGGAGATCCTGCGCGCGCCTGTCGGGGTGACGCACGAGCTGCGCCGCATGAACACCTACGGGGTGCTCGGGCGTTACATTCCCGCCTTCGGACGGATCGTCGGGCGCATGCAGTACGACCTGTTCCATGCCTACACGGTCGATGCGCACACGCTGTTCGTGGTGAGCAACCTGCGCCGCTTCGCCATCCCGCGCTACGACCACGAGCTGCCGGAGGCCTCGCGCGTGATGCAGCAGCTGCCCAGGAGCGAGATCGCCTACCTCGCCGCCCTGTTCCATGACATCGCCAAGGGCCGCGGCGGGGATCACTCCGAGCTGGGCGCGGTGGATGCCGAGGCGTTCTGCCTCGAGCAGGGGCTGTCCCCGTACGATGCGCGCCTGGTGGCCTGGCTGGTGCGCAATCACCTGGAGCTCTCGATCACCTCGCAGAAGCAGGACATCACCGACCCGCAGGTGATCAGCGCTTTCGCGCGCAAGGTGGGCGATGAGACGCACCTCGACTACCTGTACGTGCTGACCTGCGCCGACGTGCGCGGCACCAATCCGAAGCTGTGGAACTCGTGGAAGGCCTCGCTGTTCCGTGACTTCTACCAGCGCGTGAAGCGCGCGCTGCGGCGCGGGCTTGAGAGCCCGATCGATGCCGAGCAGCTGGTGCGCGAGACCCAGGACAGCGCGCGGCGACTGCTGCTCGAGCATGGCATCGCCGAAGAGGACCTCGTGCGCGCCTGGACGCGCTTTACCCCCAGCTACTTCCTGCAGTACTCCCCGGAGGAGATCGCCTGGCACACGCGCCTGCTGGCCGAGCGCGATGCGGCCTCGGATGAGCCGCTGGTGGCGCTGGACCCGCGCAGCATCCGCGGCACCACCGCGGTGCTGGTGTTCGCGCGTCCGCGCCGCCACGGGTTCGCGCGCACCACCGCAGGCGCTCGACCAGCTTGGGCTGAACATCGTCGATGCGCGCATCACCCCGACCGGGGATGGCTTCAGCCTCGACCTGTATCACGTGCTCGAGGATGACGGCACGCCGATCACCGATGCGGACCGGCAGGCAGGAGATCGAGCGGGCGCTGTGGCGCTCGCTGCAGGGGCCTGGCGATGCGCCCTTCGCCGTCTCGCGCCGCGCGCCGCGGCAGGCGCGCATGTTCAACACCGCCGACCCAGATCGCGCTGAGCGTCGATGAGCGCAACCGCCGCTCGGTGCTGGAGCTCACCGCCGGGGACCGGCCCGGGCTGCTGTGCGAGGTCGGCAAGGTGCTCATGAGCCGAGCGCGTCGAGCTGCACGCCGCCAAGATCATGACGGTCGGGGAGCGCGCGGAGGATGTCTTCTACCTCACGGACTTCGGCAACCAGCCGCTTGCGGCGGAGCTTGCCGAGCGGCTGCGGGAACGCCTGCTGCAGGCGCTCGATGAGCGCGCAGGCGGCCCTGCGCACGCCACCTCCGGGTGCGCGCTCGGCATGAACCCGCGGCTTGCGGCCCTGCACGCCTACCCGTTTGAGCGCCTGGCGAAGCTCAAGGCCGGAGTCGCCCCGCCGCCGGGGCTGCGGCACATCGCGATGTCGATCGGGGAGCCGCAGCACGCGCCGCCGGAGTTCGTGCTCGAGGCGCTGCGCCGGCACCTGGCGGACCTCGGGAGCTATCCGACCACCGTGGGCCTGTCGGAGCTGCGCGAGGCGTGCGCGGCCTGGCTTGACGCGCCGCTACCGGCTGCGCGCGGGCAGCGTGGATCCGCAGACCATGGTGCTGCCGGTCAACGGCACGCGCGAAGCGCTGTTCGCCTTCGTGCAGGCGGCGGTGGATGGCGCGCACGAGCGCGGCCGTGGTCATGCCGAACCCGTTCTACCAGATCTACGAGGGGGCGGCGCTGCTGGCCGGCGCGCGAGCCCTACTTCATGGACACCGTGGCGGCAGGCGGACTTCCTGCCGGACCTCGCCGCGGTGCCCGAGGCGGTCTGGCGGCGCTGCCAGGTGCTGATCCTGTGCAGCCCGGGCAACCCGACCGGGCGCCGTGCTGCCGCTGGAGTATCTCCGCGCGCGCGCTGGATCTCGCCGAGCGCTACGACTTCATCGTCGCCAGCGATGAGTGCTACGCGGACATCTACCTCGATGAGGCTGCCCCGCCGCCGGGCCTGCTGGAGGCAGCCGAGGCCAGCGGCGCGCAAGCGCTTCGAGCGCTGCGTGGTGTTCCACAGCCTGTCCAAGCGCTCGAGCCTGCCGGGACTGCGCTCCGGGTTCGTCGCCGGCGATCCCAGGCTGATCGCCCGCTTCCTCCTGTATCGGACCTACCACGGCAGCGCGATGCCGGTGCCGACGCAGCTGGCCAGCATCGCGGCCTGGGCGATGATGCGCACGCGGCCGCCAACCGCCGGCTGTACCAGGAGAAGTTCGCGCGCGTGCTGCCGATGCTGCGCCGCACTGATGCAGCTGGCGCGCCCCGGCCGGTGCGTTTTACCTGTGGCCCGCGGTCGGGCGGCGACGACGAGGCTTCGCCCGCGAGCTGTATGCGCAGCAGAACATCACCGTGCTGCCGGGCAGTTACCTCGGCGCGCGATGCCGGCGCGGGCAACCCGGGCGCCGGGCGCGTGCGCATCTCGCTGGTGCCCCCGGTGGCGCAGTGCGTGGAGGCCGCCGCAGCGCATCCGGGATTTCCTGCGCAGCGCTGAGGTCTCGTGCGAGACTCCCCGCACCCATGAGTGAAATCGCACGCCTCAGGGGACTGATCGAGGCGGCCTTCGAGCGCCGCGCCGAGCTCACCCCGCAGCACCGTGCCGCCGGAACTCGCCGATGCCATCGACGAGTGCATCGCGCTGCTGGACTCGGGCGCTGCGCGCGTCGCAGAACCGAGGGCGACAGGCTGGGTGGTCAACGAATGGCTGAAGAAGGCGGTGCTGCTGTCGTTCCGCGTCGCGCGAGAACGCGGTGATCGAGGCCGGCTACACGCGCTTCTACGACAAGGTGCCCCTGAAGTACGCGCACTCGAGCGAGCCAGGAACTGCGCGCCGGCGGCGCGCGCGTCGTGCCGCACGCCATCGTGCGCCACGGCGCCTACATCGCCCCGAACGTGGTGTTGATGCCCTAGCTACGTCAACATCGGCGCCTACGTGGGCGCAGGCACCATGGTCGACACCTGGGCGACGGTCGGCTCGTGCGCGCAGATCGGCCGCAACGTGCACCTGTCCGGCGGGGTCGGCATCGGCGGGGTGCTCGAGCCGCTGCAGGCCAGTCCCACCATCATCGAGGATGACTGCTTCATCGGCGCGCGCTCGGAGATCGTCGAGGGCGTGGTGGTCGAACAGGGCTCGGTGATCTCGATGGGCGTCTTCATCGGCCAGAGCACGCGCATCTACGACCGCACCACCGGTGAGATCCTGCAGGGGCGCGTGCCGGCAGGCTCGGTGGTGGTCTCAGGCACCCTGCCCTCCGCGGACGGGAGCCACAGCCTGTATTGCGCGGTCATCGTCAAGCGGGTGGATGCCCAGACCCGCTCCAAGACCTCCATCAACGAGCTTCTGCGCAGCATCGACGCGTAGCTATTGCCCGCTGCGGCGCCTGCTCAGGCGGCTACCTCAACGTATTCGACGCGGCTCGAGGGCGCAGGGATCGGCATGCCATCTGCGCAGCCCCGCGAGATGCAATTCAATCGCCTCGCAAACGGCAGACTCCGTCTCCTCGACCCTCGCGCGACCGGGCTTAACAGGATGCTTCAACTGGCGATGACTGCCGCGGACCGCAACTAGATACCAGCCATCAACGCGCAGCGCGCGCAGAATCACGCTGACCTTCATCGTTCCGCAGCATCGACAGCGATGCCACGAGCGCCAAGACGCTGCTAATGGCCCGATTGCCTACTATTGGCGCTTGCCGGCGCGTGCCAGCCCAGCGCGCCGGTGCACAACCTGGCTTGCGACCGGGCCGAACGCCAGCAGCGCACGCTTCTGCAACGCCGCGTCGAAACGGCGGTAGACAGAAATCAGCTCGCGACCGAACGGCGTCAGCGTGGCGCCCCCGCCGCCGCGGCCACCCTTGACGGTGACTGCGACCGGTTCCGCGTAGCTGCTGTTCATGCTGTCCAGCAGCAACCAGCCGCGCCGGTAGCTCATGTCCATCGCCCTTGCCGCCTTGGACAGGGAACCGGTGCGCTTGATGTGCTCGAGCAGCTCGATCTTGCCCGGCCCCAAGGTGGTGCCGCCGCCGAAATGCACGCGGAACCGAACTGCAGTCGTCGTCATCGCGTCGCCTCCTGTGACGCGATCTTACTCCCCTGCCGCGACCGCATCCCCCGGATTGTTTGCCGTGCCGTAGCGCTTCTGCGACGATGTATCCGACGGTATATATCGGTCCGACAACAACAGATTTGAGGGGGATTGCATGTCGAAGAGCAACTTGGGCGCCGGTCGCACACTATTGCCGGCAGGCCTCGCCGTGCTGGCATTGGCGGCACCGCCCAGCGCGCAGGCCGTTCCGGTCTACAACCAGGACGACATGAGTGTCGATCTCTACGGCATCCTCGACACGGGCATCGCCTACCTCGAGCACTCCTACTCGGGCAGCGGGACGTTTGCCTCGACGGTCAACCCCTACAATCTCAACAGTTCTCCCAACAGCTTTACCGGCATCTATACCGGCGGCATTTCGATGTCACGCGTCGGGATCAGCGGTGAGGCAAAGCTGGACTCCGGCCTGCGGTTCCTGTTCCGCTTCGAGTCCGCCATCAACGTCACGACCGGCGAGCTGAGCAACAACGGCAAGTCCATCTACACCAACCTCAACGGGCTGAGAAACGCCAACGGCGCCAGTGCGATAGATGGCCAGCTGTTCTCCCGTGCCGCCTACGCTGGCGTCGGCTACGAGCGCTTGGGTACCCTGGAACTCGGGCGCACGACCAACCTCTCGCTGGACCAGGTCGTGGAGTACGACCCGGTGCAGGCCGCTTTGCTCTACTCGCCGCTGGGCTTCTCCGGCGGCATCGGCGGCGGCCTCGGGGCCACCGAGAACACCCGCCTCGATAACAGCCTGAGGTATGAGAACAGCATTGCCGGGGTAGGCATCGGCCTGCAGTACAAATTCAAGGGTGACCAGAACACCCAGTCGGCAGGCTACGGCTACGTCGCCATGCTCGGCTACGGTATCGGAGCGCTGAGCCTCAAGGGCACGTTCTCGGAGATGACCAACACGCCGGCCTGGGGCGTGCAGTACTCCAACGTCGTGACTCCCGATCCGAACCTGCAGATCGAGAACTCCAAGGGCTACATGCTCACGGCGCTCTACAAGATCGGTGCGGCGGCCAACCTCAAGGCCGGCTACGAGAACATCGAGGTGACAGCGCCCTCGAACAAGAGTCTCACCAGCATCCAGAACTACTTTGATCTGGTGCTGCCGGAGCCGGCAGTCAATTTCACCGGCGAGCAGGAGCTGTCGCTGTGGTGGGTGGGCGGGGACTACAAGTTCACCCACTCGTTCGACTTAGGCATCGGCTACTACGACATCAACACGTACAACCACCCCGAGGTCGGCAAGAACTACCTCGCCGAGGCAGGCTCGCTCCTGGCGGACTACACGTTCTCCGGGAATTTCGACGCCTACGCGGGAGTCATGCTGATGCACTACATCGGACCGGGCCTGGACAAGAAGAAGCCCGTGCTCGCCTACGACAACAACGCGCTCTACGGAATCGGCATCCGAATCAGATTCTAGCCGCTTCCCTAGTTGCCCGCAGCCACAGCCGCATCGGCGGTGGCACCTGTCTGGTACTGCAGTTCCGCAGCGCGGCTGAGGACCTCGTAACGCGACGCGGCCTCCCCCAACTGCGCGGAGGTCAGGGACAGTTGCGCCTGGCTGAGTTCCACAATCGAGCTGCTGCCGGCACGGTAGCGGGCATCGGCCAGTTCGTAGGCGGTCGCGGCATAGCGGCGCAGTTGGGCACTGGTGCGTAGCCGCTCGCGCGCGTTCTCCAGAGTGAGGGCGGCGACGCGCACGTCACGGGCGATGCTGTCCTCCTGCGTGCGCAGCGCCTCGCCGGCGGCCTTGGCGCGCAACTCCGCCTCATGCTGGCGCGCCGAATAGAAGCCACCTGCAAAAAGCGGCACGCTCACCGTGATGCCCGCGGCGCTGTAGTTGTCAGGCAGGCGCGCGTCGTGGCTGGGCGCGTTACCGGCATCGATCACCGCGGAGATCGTTGGCAGGCGCGCATCGCGCAGCGACCGGGCCAGTCGGTCAGCCGCTTCGCGCTCGCTTCGCAGGCCAGCGAGCTCCGGCCGGTCGTGCAACGCCTGGTCCACCAGCGCTGCGGCTGGCGCGTCGGCGGCGCTGGCCGCAGCCGGCGGATCGCTGAGTGCGAAGAAGTGCGCCTCGCGATAGCCGAGCACAGTCGACAGCACAGCCTGGGCCGAGTCCGCATCACTGCGCGCCCGCTGCACCAGCAGCTGCGCGTCCTGGGCGCTGACCTGCGCGAAGCTCACGTCGAGGTCGGACTTCAACTTGTTCTCGGCAAGGATGCTCACGCGCTGCAGCAGCAATTGCCGTGTCTCAAGTGTCTGCCGCGCCACCGCCTCCACCGCCTGCGCCTGCAGGACAGCGAAGTAGTCGCGGTCTACCGCCAGCAGCACCTGTGCACGGGTAGTAAGCGCGGTGCTATCCGCGGCTTCCGCCTGCAGGCGGGAACTGGCCGCAAGGTTCGAGGTGCGCCCGAAATCGGTTATCAGCTGTGAGGCGCCGACCCCGAGCGCGGTGCGGTTGAACACAGACGGGTTGTTGATGCCGCCGGCCATGATGCGGGTGTTGTCGGACCCGGCGTGCACCGAATCTGCGTACAGGTTCACCTGCGGCAGCAGCCCGGAGCGTGACTGCAGGTAGACCTCGTGCTGCGCCTGCGCGCGGTAGTCTGCTGCTGCGATGTCGGGGTGATTGCGCAGCGCGAGCTCTTGCGCCTGCGCAAGGGTGAGCGGTTCGCCCTGCGGAGCGGCGGGGGCGGTTGGCGACTGCGCCGGCACGACTGCGCTGAGAAACCACAATCCCGCAGCGCAGCTCTGCGCTATGCGCCTCACGCTACCCGCTCCTCGCGGCGGTGTGCCAGGAAATACGCCGTCGGCACGATGAAGACGGTCAAGACCACCGATACGGCCAGACCGCCGATGATTGCCCGTGCCAGCGGTGCGTACGCCTCCGCGCCCGCTCCCAGCTTCAAGGCCATGGGGATAAGGCCGAACAGCGTGGCGAGCGAGGTCATCAGCACCGGCCGCAAGCGCACGCGGCAGGCGACTGAGACGGCCTCGCGCAGCGGCCGTCCCTCTGCACGCAGCCGATTGGTGAAGTCGACTATGAGAATGCTGTTCGAAACGACGATGCCCACCATCATCACGACTCCCATCAGCGACATTACGTTCAGCGTCGTGCCGGTGAGGAACAACATCAGCAGCACACCGGTGAAGCCGGTAGGGACCGCGAGCAGGATGATCAGCGGGTCCAGGAAGGACTTGAACTGCGCGACCAGCACCAGGTAGACAAGCACGGTCGACAGCATCAGGCCGAAGGCGAAGGCCGCAAACGAGGCCTGCATAGCCTTGACTGAGCCGCGGATCGCAATACGCACCCCGGCCGGCAGAGCAATGCTTTTGATGATGTGCTGGACGCCGGCGAGCACCCCGGCCAGGTCCTCCCCGCGCGGGGCTATGTACACGTCCATTTCGCGACGCAGCTGGTAGTGGTCCACCTCCGTTGGCGACTCCGTATGACGGATAGTGCTCACAGTATCCAGCTGCGTCGACTGCCCGGAGGAAGCGCCGCGCAACGGCACTGCCCGCAGGTCTGACAGATTCTTGATGTAGCCTTCGGGGTACTGCACCGTGAGCAGGTAGTCGTTGCCGCTGTGCGGATCGACCCAGAAGCTCGGTGCGATCATGGCATTGGACGTCAGTGCGGTAATAACGTTATCTACGACCTCTTTCTCGTTCAGACCAAGTTCGCTTGCGCGCACGCGATCGATGTCCAGTTGCAGCGACGGATAGTCAATGTCCTGCGGCACCAGCACATCGCCGACACCGGACAGCTTGCGAGAGGCGCGCGCGATCTGGGTCGCCACATCGTGCGCGCTGCGCAAGTTGCTGCCGCTCACCTGGACGTCCAGGGGTGCCGGGACACCGAGGTTCAGCACCGCGTCCACCAGGCCACCGGTCTGGAAGTAACTGCTCAGCACAGGCAGCTGCTCATGCAACTGAGCGCGCACCAGATCCATGTACTGGAAGCTCGAATGCGAGCGGCTGTCGTTCAGCCCAACCTGCACGAAGGCAGTATGCGGGCCTGAGTTGGGGGTGTAGATCGAGGAGAATCCCGGTGTCGTGCCGATGTTAGAGACCAGGGTACGCAGCTCCGTCGGCGGCACGACCTTGCGCACGATGTCCTCTACTTTACCCACCATCGCGTCAGTGAGTTCCAGCCGAGTGCCAGTCGGGGCCTTCAGATTGATGACGAACTGACCCGGATCGGTTCGCGGGAAGTAGGACTTGCCCACCAGCGGATACAGCGCTAGCGAGACGATGAACACACCGGTAATACCCAGCACCGTGGCCGCGGGACGCAGCAGCGCGCGGGCAAGCGAGCCCTCATAGTGATCCAGTAGACCGGTGAAGCCGGCGTTGAAGCGCAGGCTGAAGCGTTGTCCCCAGCCGGGCTGCGCGTCCGCGCTGGCGTGCGCGAGCGCATTGTGCGATTTCAGGAATCGCGCGCAGAACAGCGGCACGACCGTCATCGCCACGACGTAAGAGGCGAACAGCGACAGCACCACTGCGAGCGCCAGCGCCGTGAACAGAAAGCGGCTGACTCCATACAGGAACATCACCGGGAAGAATACGATGGCAGTCGTCAGGGTGGCGGCCAAGACCGGCAGCTGCACCTCCTTGCCGCCCAGCTCTGCGGCAACCGCGGGAGCCTCGCCGGTCTCCAGGTGGCGGAAGATGTTCTCCAGCACCACCACCGAATTGTCGATCAGGCGGGAGAAGGCCAGCGCCAGTCCGCCGAGGATCATGACGTTGATCGTGCCGCCGCCGGCGGACAGTGCGATGAACGCCGCGAGCGCCGACAGCGGGATCGACAGGAACACTGCCGCCGTGGCGCGCAGGCTCCCGAGGAAGACCAGGATCATCACCCCGGTCAGCACCAGCCCGATGGCACCCTCGTGGATCAGGTTCTCGATCGCGTTGCGCACGAACATGCGACTGGTCGAAGACCACCGTGGCGACCAGCTGTTTGGGGACATCCAGCAGCCGTGCCACGCCGGCACGAATGCCATCGACCACTGCGATGGTGTTGGCGTCGCCGCCCTGCTTGAGCACCGGCAGGTAAACCGAGGGCTGGCCGTCCACGCGCACGATGTTGTACTGGATCTGCGCGGCGTCCTGCGCCTTGCCAACGTCCGCCACCAGCACCGAGGCATTACCGACGCGTCTTTAGCGGCAGGCGGTTGATGTCCTCGATCGCGTCGACCTGGCTGTTGGCGTACAGGTTGTAGTCGTACGGCCCGATCTTCACATCGCCCGCGGGCAGGATCAGGTTTGCCTCGTTGACCTTGCGCACCACGTCCATGACGCTCAGCTGGTGCGCCTCCAGCTTCAGCGGGTCCACGTAGACCATGATCTGCCGGTAGCGCCCGCCGAAGGGCTGCGGCACGGAGGCCCCGGGCACGCTGGCGATCTGGTTGCGCACGTCGTACTGGCCAAGGTCGCGCAACTGCGCCTCGCTCAAGCCCTCGCCCTTGAGCGTGACCAGGCACACCGGCAGGCTCGAGGCATCGAACTTGAGCACCACCGGCGGCAGGGTGCCCGGCGGGAGCTTACGCAGGTCAGCCATCGCGAGGTTGGCGATGCTGGTAACCGCCGAATCCGCATCGGAGCCGGGCTGGAAGTAGATCTTGATCAGACTCACGCCGGGCAGCGAACGCGATTCGATGTGGTCGATGCCGCTGGCCAGCGTGAAGAAGCGCTCGAAGCGCCCGGTGATGTCGGTCTCGATCTGCTCCGGCGGCATGCCGGAAAAGAACGTGGCGACTACCACCACCGGGATCTTGATCGGCGGGAACAGGTCCACCGGCATGCGCACCACGCTGGTCACCCCGACCACGCAGGTGATCAGGCACAGCACGATGACGAAATACGGGAAACGCAGAGCGAAGCGCGACATCTAGGCTCTACCTGCCAAGCCGCACAGCCGCGCGCGGGGCTGCAGCAGCGGGTTCATTCGCGCACCAGCGGAGCGGTCAGGCGTGGCTCGACCTTCTGCCCGACGACCAGCTGCGCGGGGTTGCCGAGCATGACGAGGTCGCCCTCGGCAAGACCGGACAGCACCTCATAGCGGCCGGGAGTTTCCATACCCAAGGTCACCGCGCGTTGCTCGAGCCGGTGGGCCGCATCCACCACCAGCACGCTCTTGCCGCCGGCACCCAGCGCCTCGACCGGGATCGCGAGCGCCTTCGGCCGCTCATCCATGCGTAGCGTCACTGTGCAGTACATGCCCGGCACCAGGTCGGCTGCAGGATTGGGCACCTCGGCCTCTGCGACCATCGTGCGCGTGCTGTCATCGACCTGGTCGGCCACGCGCGCAATGTGGCCCTCGATCACGCGCCCGTCGAGGGACTCGACGGCGATGCTGACCGCCGCGCCCACGTGCACCGCGTGCACGTAGTCAACCGATACCGGGAAATCCAGGCGCAGGACCGAGTTGTCGGAGATGCGCACCAACGGCATCGCCTGGGTATTTGAGGCGGTACCGGCCTGGATCAGCGAGCCGGGGTCGGCGAAGCGCTTGGTGATAGTGCCAGCGAACGGCGCGACGATGCGCGCATAGCCGGCGAGCGTCTGGTACTTGTCGGCATCCGCGCGCGCGGCTCCTAGGGCGCCCTCGAGGGTGGCCTCATGTGCCTCGGCCGTGTCCAGGTCCTGCTGCGCGATCAGGTTGGGATGGTCCTTGTTGACCGCCACCAAGCGCGAGTAGGCAAGGTGGGCATCGCGGTAGTCCGCTTGCGCGCGGCGCAGGCTCGCCTGCGCATGGTCCAGGTCATCGCGCAGCTCGGGGATTTCGAGCACGGCCAGCAGCTGCCCCGCCTTGACGTGGTCGCCGATGTCGACCTTCATCTCCTTCACGTAGCCTGAGACCTTGGCATGCAGGTCAACCTCGGCATATGGGCGAAACTCAGCGGAGATGTTGATGGCCTTGAACAACTCCTCGCGCCTGACGCGTACCACCGCGACCGGCGTCGCGGTTGCGGCCTGCGCCCCGGCGGGCGCCGCGCGACCGCCCCACAGGCGCACGCCGACGACCAGGACCACGATCACCGCAATTGCCGCCGCTGCAAGGCGCCCGCGCGAGGAAGAAATGAGACTCATCAGGCAGGATCCTTCGCCAGTGGTTGCGTGACGCGGAACGTGCTGCCGCGGCCGGGCTCACTCGTGACCTCAACCTCGGCCCCGTGTGCGGTGCAGATGGACTTAACGATCGACAGCCCGAGACCGGCGCCGCCGCCCTCGCGCGAGCGCGAGTCATCCACGCGGTAGAAGCGCCTGAACACGTGCGGCAACGCCTCCGCGGCGATGCCGGCGCCGGTGTCGCTGACCTCGAAGACCGCGAGCTGTCCTTCGCGGCGCACGGTGAGCGTCACCTCGCCGCCGCCGGCTGTGTACTTGATCGCGTTGTCGAGCAGGTTGACCACCACCTGCTTAAGGCGCGCGCGGTCACCGGCTACGAAGACCGGGGCGCCGACGGCGGTGGCAAGCGTCACCCTCTTATCCTCCGCGAGCAGGCTCATCTGCCCGGCCGTGCTGCCGACAAGCTCGGCGAGGTCAAAGCGCACCCACTCGCTGTGGGCTTCCCCGGCATCCAGCCGCGACAGCGAGAACAGGCCCTCGACGATCTCGGCAAGGCGGTCGACTTCTTCGAGCACGCTGCCCAGTGCCTCGCGTGTCTCCCCGTGCAGCTGGCCATCCTGGGCCAGCCCCTCCAGTTCCCCGCGCATCACGGTAAGCGGCGTGCGCAGCTCGTGCGAGGCATCGGCGACGAACTGCTTGGAACCGTGCATCGCCTCCTCCAGGCGCGCGATCATGTGGTTGAGCGAGACCGAGAGCCGCTCGAGCTCATCGCCACTGCGCACCACCGGCAGGCGCTCGCTCAGGTTGTGCTGCGTGATCGCCTCTGCCGTGCGACCCATCTGCTCCACCGGCTTCAGCGCACGGCGTACCAGCACGAACCCACCGGCGACAGCCACTGCGACGGTGATAGGCAGGCCGACGGCGAGCATCATGAGGACCTGGGCAATCGTCGCCTCGCTCGCAGCTGCGGAGGTGCCCACCTCGACGCGGTAGGCGGTGCCATCGGTGCCGGTGATGTCGCGCGCCGCCACCAGCAGCGAACCGCCGCCGGCAAGTTCGACCTTGCGTGCGCCGCTGCCGGCGCCCGGTCGCGGTGGCGGCACCAGCGTCGGTTCGAAGCGCGCATCGTGCGGGGCGCCGGAGGCGTATACCTGCGAGCCGTCCGCGTGACTGATGCGGATGAAGCGATCGTTGGCTTCCGGCGAATACAAGTTCTCCACCTGGGCACCGAGGGCGCCCTCATCGGCGCGGCTGGAGCGCGCCACGAGCGTGGTGGCAATCTGCTGCGCGCGGCGCGCTTGGATGTCCAGTAGATTCGCCTCCAGGTAGTGCTGCAGGAACAGCAGCGTCAGCAGCCCCAGGAGCACGAACACCACGGTCAGCACGCCGCCGTACCAGGCCACCAGGCGAAATCCCAGCGAGCGGGTATTCACGTGTCGGTGCGCTCGCCCAGCCCGTAGCCGACGCCGCGCACCGTGCGGATCAGCTTTACCGGGAACGGGTCGTCGATCTTGGCGCGCAGGTGACGCACGTAGACGTCCACGATGTTGGTAAGGCCCTCGAAGCTCTGGTCCCAGACGTGCTCGATGATCATGGTGCGCGAGAACACGCGGCCGGGATTGACGGCGAGGTACTCCAGCAGCGCATACTCCTTGGGAGTGAGCTCGATGCGCCGCCCGGCGCGGCGCACCTGCTGGGTCAGGCGATCTACCTCGAGGTCCGCCACGCGCAGCACGCTCGAGCGCGGCACCGGCCCGCGGCGCAGGAGCGCCTTCACGCGCATCACCAGCTCCGCAAAGGCGAACGGCTTGGTGAGGTAGTCATCAGCGCCGGCCTCGAAATTCCTCACCTTCTCCTCGGTCGCATCGCGCGCAGTGAGGATCAGGATGGGGACGTGCTGGCTGCGGCGCCTTATCCGGTGCAGCAGCTCGGTGCCACCTAACTGCGGCAGCATCAGGTCGAGGATGATCAGGTCGTACTCGTAGGACTGCACCAGCTGCCAGCCCTGGAGGCCATCGTCGGCGAGGTCAACGGCAAAGCGTTCGGCTCGCAGCGCGCGCGCCACGAGCTCGGACACCTTCTTTTCATCTTCGACGATTAGTATTCGCATGGTTCTCACCTACTACCAGCAAAGCACGGCGGGATTAAGGGCCCACCAACTCAGGATTAAAAACCTTTCATACCCGCGCAGGGCTGCCAACCCCTTGATCGATAGACAGAAATGCTGCAGTGCACTGGATTGGAGCCCCCACACCACCACAGCGCTCTGTCACGTAACTGACACACAAGTGCAGCTGGAGTGTCATACATCTGAAGCACAGTGTGCCCGCCCGCCGTGGCCGAACATGGCAGGTTGGCGCGTCTCACTTTCGCATCACCTGGGAAAACTAGGCTCGTGAAAGAGGACGCCGAGTCGGCATCGCTCAATCACAGGAAACCTACGAAGATGAACCTTATCCGTGCCAGTCTCATCATGTCCTCGGTGGCAGCCATGGGAGTTGCGCAGGCGCAGACTGCATCGGCTCCGGCATCCTCTACCTCCCCGGTAGTGATCACCAAGAACGACGCGAGCACCAGCCTCACCTGGAATGGCATCACGCTGTACGGCATCGTCGACATCGGCCTGCAGTACCAGACCCACGGGGTGCCGATCAGCGACTACTTCCCGGCCGGCTCCGAGTCGATCATCTCCAAGAACAGCAACGGCTCGGTCACAGGCCTTACGCCCAACAACCTGTCGCAGTCGCGCATCGGGCTGTCCGGTCTTGAGCCGCTGGGTGACGAGTTCTCGTTCGTGTTCCGCCTGGAGACCTTCTTCAACCCGCAGTCGGGCAACTTAAGCGACGCTCTGAAGTCCCAGACGCTGAACAACGGCCGCTCGCTGGCCACGCAGACCACGACGGTGGACTCAAGCGTAGCCGGCCAGCTGTTCGCAGGGGCCGCCTACGCCGGCTTCTCCAGCAAGCAGTTCGGCTCGCTGACCTTTGGCCGCCACGTGACCCCGCTGGCCGATGGCATCTCCAAGTACGACCCGATGGGTGCGGCGCAGGCATTCTCGGTCATCGGCTTCTCCGGCACCGCAGGCGGTGGTGGTGATACCGAGGACCGGCGCCTGGATGACTCGGTGAAGTACACCGCCAAGTACGGCCCGGTGCACGTGGGTGCCCTGTACCAGTTCAACGGTGCCAGTGGCCAGGCCAACACCGCCTACCAGGGCCAGCTGGGCTTTGAGATGGCCGGGGGCTCGATCGATGGGTACTACGCCAAAAAGAAGGGTGCCATTGCCACGTCCCCGCTGAGTGCCACGCAGATGGGGGACCTGTACCTGAGCGGGTACTCGGCCAACAACTCCCTGGCCGCCACGATCTCGGACAACACCACGTACTCGGTCATGGGCCTGTACAACTTCGGTGCCCCGAAGATCTTCGCCGGCTACGAGCACATCAAGTTCGAGAACCCGGACAACGACATCCTGCCGGGCACCTCGACCATCGGTGGCTACATCCTCGCCTTCACCAACAACAATGCCTACGGGGCCATCGGTGGCCCGGCGACGCCCAAGACCCTGGAGGTGTTGTGGGCGGGTGCGAAGTTTGCCTTCAATGAAAAGTTCGAGGTCACCGGCGCCTGGTACGGCTATCGGCAGGATGCCTATGCGACCGGTGCCAACGCCGGCTGCGACAGCGCCAAGTCCGGGGCCTGCAAGGGCCAGCTGAACGCGCTCTCGGCCCTGGCGGACTACAAGTTCACCAAGCGCTTCGATGGTTACGTCGGCACCATGTGGTCCGAAGTGCAGGACGGACTTGCCAACGGCTACCTGCAGCTGGGCCCCAGCGGCAGCGCCTCGACCATCACCACCACCGCAGGCATGCGCTTCAAGTTCTAAGACCGATGCGAATCCCCCGGGCGTGATGCCGGGGGAATCAAGCAACAAGGCCCGCTTATGCGGGCCTTGTTGCTTTGGGGGACAGGAAAGCGAACGTGCCAGCGGCGCGCCGGCTCTCGCAAGCGTTCAGCCGAAGCGCCCGGTGATGTAGTCCTCAGTCAGGCGGTGCCGCGGGTTGGTGAAGATGCGATCCGTGTCGCCCAGCTCGATCAGGTCGCCGAGGTGGAAGTACGCGGTGCGCTGCGAGACGCGCGAGGCCTGCTGCATCGAGTGCGTGACGATGACGATCGCGAACTGCTTGCGCAGTTCCTCTATCAGGTCCTCGACGCGCGCGGTTGCCACCGGGTCCAGCGCCGAGCACGGCTCATCCATCAGGATTACTTCCGGTTGCACCGCGATGGTGCGCGCGATGCACAGGCGCTGTTGCTGGCCACCGGACAGGCCGGTGCCGGGTGCTGTTCAGGCGGTCCTTGACCTCATCCCACAGCCCCGCGCGGTGAGGCTCGAGCACACGATGTCATCAAGCTGCGAGCGACTGCGCGTCGAGCCCGTGGATGCGCGGACCGTAGGCGACGTTCTCGTAGATCGACTTCGGGAACGGGTTGGGCTTCTGGAACACCATGCCGATGCGCGCGCGCAGCTGCGCTACGTCGAGTTCTGGGTCGTGGATGTCCTGGCCATCGAGGGTGATCGTGCCGGTCGTGCGCGTGCCCGGGAATCGTGTCGTTCATGCGGTTCAGGCAGCGCAGGAAAGTCGATTTGCCGCAGCCGGACGGGCCGATCATCGCCAGCACCTGCGCGGGTGCACGTCGAGGCTGATGCCCTTGAGCGCCTGCTTGGCGCCATAGAACACGCTCACGTCCCTGCAACGAAACACGGGCGGACCAATGGCGGCCGCCTCCACTGCAGGGTGGACATGCGCCTCCGGCACATGCGCGGTACTGGCGCGTCGCCCGCTGGGCTTGAGCAGCCGGGCGCCTCGGTCGGCGAGCGCGGAGTGCGCTCCGAGTGCTTCCTCGATCGCGATCTCCGGGTCGACCGGTGCGGAGGCGGGATCTGGCGGGCGGGTGTCGGGGGTCTCGTTCATGGTGCCTTGCGATTCAGCCGAAGCGCCCGGTGACGTAGTCATCGGTGCGGCGATTCTTCGGGCGCGGTGAACATCTGCTCGGTCGGGCCGATCTCGATCAGGTCGCCCAGGTACATGAAGGCGGTGACGTTGGAGACGCGCGCGGCCTGCTGCAGGTTGTGCGTGACGATGGCGATGCAGTACTGCTCGCGCAGGCTCTGCAGGGTCTCCTCGACGCGCAGCGTGGAGATCGGGTCAAGGGCGGCGGTGGGCTCGTCGAACAGGATCACCTCCGGGCGCAGTGCGAGCGTGCGCGCGATGCACAGGCGCTGCTGCTGGCCGCCGGAGAGGCCGCGACCGTCCTCGTGCAGCTTGTCCTTGACCTCGTCCCACATCGCCGCGTCGCGCAGCGCCTCCTCGACGCGGTCGGTGAGCTCGCTGCGGGTGATGCGCCGCGACAGGCGCAGGCCGAAGGCGACGTTGTCGAAGATCGACATCGGGAACGGCGTGGGCTTCTGGAACACCATGCCGACGCGGAAGCGCAGGCTCGCCACATCCACCGTGGGTGCCAGGATGTCCTCGCCGTCCAGCCGAACATCCCCTTCGGCGCGGTGCCCGGGATACAGCGCGTACATGCGGTTGAAGACCCGCAGCAGCGTCGACTTGCCGCAGCCGGAAGGACCGATGAAGGCGGTGATCTGCTTGTCGCGCGAGGCTGAGGTTGATGTCCTTAAGCGCCTGGGTCTGGCCGTAGTAGAAGTTCAGGTGGCGCACCTCGAAGCTTGCACCTGGCCGGTCTGCCGTGGCGCCGGTCTGGGCGGGCATTTGCGGGCGCAGTGAGCGGCTCGCTCGCGCTCATCAGCGCCGCCCCGATTGGCAGACGCGGACGACCGCGATGCGCGCGGCGATGCTCAGGATGAGGATGCTCACGGTGATGAGCAGGGCGCCTGACCAGGCCAGCTGCTGCCAGTTCGGGTAGGGGCTCAGGGCGAACTGGAAGATCACCACCGGCAGGTTCGCCATCGGCGCCTCGAGGTTGCTGCTCCAGAACTGGTTGTTGAGCGCGGTGAACAGCAGCGGCGCGGTCTCGCCGCTGATGCGCGCCACCGCCAGCAGCAGGCCGGTCACGATGCCGCTGCGCGCGGCCGGGTAGATGACGCTCGTCATCGTGCGCCAGGGGTAGGCGCCCATTGCGGTGGAGGCATCCTTCATGCCCTGGGGCACGAGGTTCAGCATGTCCTCGGTGGTGCGCACCGTGACGGGCATGGCGATGATGGCGAGCGCCACGGCGCCGGCGATGGCCGAGAAGTGCCCCATGCGCACGACCAACAGCTCGTAGACGAACAGGCCGATGATGATCGACGGCGCCGACAGCAGCACGTCGTTGACGAAGCGGATCACGGCTCGAGATGCGCGCGGTGCGGCCGTACTCGGCCAGGTAGGTGCCGGCCAGCATGCCGATCGGGCCGCCGATCAGGATGCCGATGACCGTCATGACGACGCTGCCGTAGATGGCGTTCAGCAGCCCGCCGGCGCTGCCCGGCGGCGGGGTCATCTCGGTGAACAGATCGACCGACATGCCGGCGAGGCCGTTCTTCATCAGCGTCCACAGGATCGCGCCGAGGAAGAACAGCCCGATCGCGGTCGCGAGCGCCCGACAGCACCAGCGCCACGGCACGGTTGATGAGCCTTGCGGACCGCGCGCCGGCTTCATACCGAGGACAGCGCGCGCCGCTCGAGGCGCAGCAGCATGAAGCCGCGCGGCG
Source organism: uncultured Pseudomonadota bacterium (assembly GCA_963703025.1). Classification (GTDB taxonomy): domain Bacteria; phylum Pseudomonadota; class Gammaproteobacteria; order Steroidobacterales; family Steroidobacteraceae; genus 13-2-20CM-66-19. Next base: position 107,199 of record OY969778.1, read on the forward strand.
GCGATGACGGCGAAGGTGATGAGGAACAGCAGCGCGCCCGAGCGCGACCAGCGACGAGGTGTAGAGGTCACCGACCGCTTCGGCGAATTCATTGGCGATGGAGGCGGAGATGGTGGTGCCGGGGGCCAGCAGCGAGGTGCTGATGCGGTGCGCGTTGCCGATGACGAAGGTCACCGCCATGGTCTCCCCGAGCGCGCGGCCGAGGCCGAGCATGATGCCGCCGATCATGCCGGTGCGCGCATAGGGCACGACGACCTGCCAGATCACCTCCCAGGTCGTGGCGCCGAGCCCGTAGCCGGACTCCTTCAGCACGTCCGGCACGGTCTCGAACACATCGCGCATCACCGCGGAGATGAACGGGATGACCATGATGGCGAGCACGAAGCTTGCGGTGAGGATGCCGATGCCGAACGGCGGCCCCTGGAAGAGCTTGCCGACCACGGGCAGCGGCCCGATGCCACTCGATGAGCCACGGCTGCACGTGGCGCTGCAGGATGGGCGCGAGCACGAACAGGCCCCAGATGCCGTAGATGATGCTCGGCACCGCGGCCAGCAGCTCGATGGCGACGCCGACCGGCCGCTTGAGCCAGGCAGGCGCCAGCTCGGTGAGGAAGATGGCGATGCCGAAGCTGACCGGGATCGCCGAGCAGCAGCGCGAGGAACGAGGTGACGAGCGTGCCATAGATCGGCGCGAGTGCCCCGTACTTGTCGGTGACCGGGTTCCAGATCTCGCGCGTGAGGAAGGCGAGCTTGAAGTGCGCGAGCGCCGGCCATGCGCCGACAGTGAGCGACAGCGGCGACGCCGCCCAGCAGCAGCAGCACCAGCAAGCGCGGCGGCCAGGGTCGCGCCGCGAAACAGGCGCTCGCGCCGGCGCTGCCCGGCGGCGTGGCGCGGACTCGATCGCAGTCACCGTGTTCATCGCGGACGGCAACCTGTCACGCTTGGCTGTTCCCGTTAAATCGAAAACCGGCGGCTGCCCGGTCAGTCCGTGGCGGCCGCCGGTATTTTTCTACAGACCCGGTGCCCTGGGGATACACGCCACCACGTGTGGCTGCGCACAGCCGCCCCGGGGCATCCTGGCCATTAGAAGCGTCACGCCCTTGATCTGCGACTTCCAGGTCGCGCGAACCTGCTGTGATCAGCGCCTCCGGCAGCGGCACGTAGTCGAGGTCGGCCGCCATCTTGCCGCCGTTCTTGTAGGCCCAGTCGAAGAACTTCAGCGCTTCGCGTCGGTGGCGGCCGCATCCGGCGGCGTCGCGTACACCAGGATGAAGCTCGCGCCGGTGATGGGCCAGCTCTTGGCACCCGCCTGGTCGGTGAGGATCAGGTAGTAGCCGGCGGCATGCGCCCAGTCGGCGTTGGCGGCGGCGGCCTGGAAGGTCTCGGCGCTCGGGGCCACGGTCTTGCCGTCCTTGTTGACGAGGTCCGCGTACGCCATCTTGTTCTGCTTGGCGTACGCGTACTCGACGTAGCCGATGGCGCCGTCCGTCTGCGTGGTCATGTTGGCCACGCCCTCGTTGCCCTTGGCGCCGATGCCCGACCGGCCACTGCACGGAGGTGTGCGGCACCGATGGTGCTCTTGAACTTCGGGCTGGACTTGGACAGGTAGTCCGAGAACAGGAAGTTCGTGCCCGAGCCGTCCGAGCGGTACACCGGGGCAATGGCCGTGCCCGGCAGCGCCAGCTTCGGGTTCAGCTTCTTGATGCGCGCGATCGTCCCACTTGGTGATCTCGCCCATGTAGATGGAGGCGATCGTGGCGCCGTCGAGCACCAGCGCACCCGGGCGCGACGCCCTTGATGTTCACCACCGGCACCACGCCGCCGATGATCATCGGGAACTGCACCAGGCCGGAGGCTCTTGCAGGTCCTCGGGCTTCAGCGGCATGTCGGAGGCGCCGAAAGTGACCGTCTTCGCCTTGATCTGCTTGATGCCGCCGCCGGAGCCGATGGACTGGTAGTTCAGGCCGATGCCGGTCTGGTTCTTATAGGCATCCGCCCACTTCGAGTAGATGGGGTACGGGAAGGTGGCGCCGGCGCCGGAAATATCGGCAGCCTGGGCAGCCCCTGCGAGCGGCAACGACGCTCGCCGCCGCCACCAGCATCCGCTTTACATTGAACTAACATGGTTCGACTCCTGAAGCTCTTTGGAATTCCCGTACGGCCCGCCAAGCCGGGGCCATACGGGCCTTGATGCATCGCTGGCGCGCATTAGATGACAGCCACATGACACTCTCATGACAGAGGCCCTGGGGGCCTCACGCCCCCGGCCCCGGTTCTCGCGGCCGCTTCCCTGTGGCCGTGTGCGCAGTCTCGTCGGCTGGACTTTGCAGGTTCGTGACAGGCCTTGCCGCGGCACGAGCACAGGCCGTATAAACCGCGCAGCCGCCTGCCCTCCACTTCACGCCGTGCCCCCATCACCGCCATGTCCGAGACCCTTGAGCTGACCCAGGATCTGCTGCGCCGTCGCCTCGGTCACCCCCGCGGACGAGGGCTGCCAGGCAGGTCATGGCCGCGCGCCTGCAAGCGGCGGGCTTCAGCATCGAGACGCTGCGGTATCGGTGTGGTCGAGAACTTCTGGGCACGGCGCGGCACCGCCGACCCGGTGTTCTGCTTCGCCGGCCACACCGACGTGGTGCCAACCGGGCCTGCACGACTGGGCCTCCGACCCGTTCGTGCCGGTGGTCCGCGACGGGGTGCTGTACGGGCGTGGAGCCGCGGACATGAAGAGCGGCCTTGCCGCCATGGTGACCGCGACCGAGGAGTTCACCCGCGCGCATCCGAACCACCGGGGGTCGATCGCCTTCCTCATCACCTCCGACGAGGAGGGGCCATCGGTTGATGGCACCAAGCGCGGTCGTGAAGGTGCTGCGCGAGCGCGGCCAGCGCATCGACTGGTGCCTGGTCGGTGAGCCCTCGAGCGAGGCGGTCCTGGGGGACACGATCAAGGTCGGACGGCGCGGATCCCTCAGCGGCAGGCTGACCGTGCACGGCGTCCAGGGCCACATCGCCTACCCGCAACTGGCTGACAACCCGGTGCACGCCCTGGCCCCAGCACTGGCCGAACTGGTCAGCCGGGTATGGGACCAGGGGACCGAGCACTTCCAGCCGACGAGCTTCCAGGTGTCCAACTTCAACGCCGGCACCGGCGCGCCGAACGTAATCCCCGGGGAGCTGAAAATGCGCTTCAACCTGCGCTATTGCCCGGCGCAGACCCTCGGCGGCCTGCAGGGGGCGGTCGAGGAGATCCTCAGGCGCCACAAGGTGCGCTACACGCTCGAGTGGTTCGTCTCGGGCGAGCCGTTCTATACCGCGCCCGGGACGCTCTCGGCAGCGGTGACCGCCGCGGTGGAGGCAGTCAGTGGCCTTACGCCCAAGCTCACCACCGGTGGCGGCACCTCCGACGGGCGCTTCATCGCCCCGCTGGGGGCGCAGGTGGTGGAACTGGGGGTGATCAGCGAGTCGATCCACAAGGTGAACGAGTGCGTGCGGGTGGCCGACATCGATGCCCTGCACCGCATGTACGTCAACGTGCTGCGGAACCTGCTCGCCTGAGATTGGCGTACAGGCCCAGCGCGCCCAGCGCCGCGGCCCAGATCAGCACCCAGGTGGGCATCGCCAGGCCCAGGAAGCGCCAGTTGACCTCGCCGCACTCCCCGCTGCCGGTGAGCACCTTCTTGATCAGCGTGAACACCGGGGTGAACTTAAGGAGAATTGCCAGCGGCGCCCCGCACGAGGGCAGCGATCCGGGCGGCAGGTGCTGCACGTACACGTGCCGGGCTGCGACCCCGAGCGTCGCCAGCGCGCCGAGGCCGAGCAGCACCGCGTATGCATAGCGGGCGTTGCCCCGGGGGTTGTGCACGGCGGCGAGCAGGAAAAACCCGCCCGTGACGGCGATGCCGACGCGCTGGAAGATGCACAGCGGGCACGGCTCCAGGTGCAGCTGGAACTGCGAATAAAGGGCGAACGCCAGCAACGCGGCGCAGATGCCGAAGCCGGCAAGGTTCAAGGAGCGCGCTGTCAAGGCGCCGGTCAGCCGGGGTTCGCGGATGCGCCTGCGGCGCCGGCGCGCAGCTCGCGCTCGACATCATCCAGCGAGGTGTGGCGGATGTCCTTGCCGTGCACCATGTAGATCACGTACTCGCTGATGTTCTTGGCGTGGTCGCCGATGCGCTCGAGTGCCCGCACCACCCACATCACGTCCAGTGCGCGGCGGATGGTGCGCGGGTCCTCCATCATGAAGGTGATGCTCTGGCGCTGGATGGCCTCGTATTCCTCATCCACCAGGCGGTCCTGGCGGGCCACGCGCAACGCGGAGTCCGCGTCCATGCGCGCAAAGGCGTCCAGGGCATCGTGCACCATCTCCGAGACGACGCGCCCCAGGTGCTTGATCTCGCGGTACTTGTCCGCCGGGCGCTCCATGGTGGCCAGGCGCGAGGCGATGTAGCCGATCTTCTCGCCCTCATCCCCGATGCGCTCGAGGTCGGTGATGGTCTTGATGATGGCAACGATGACGCGCAGGTCCCCGGCCGCAGGCGCGCGCGTGGCGAGGATCTTGCTGCACTCCTCGTCGATCTGGACCTCCATGTTGTTCACCTGGTGGTCGTCCAGGGCGACCGACTCGCCCAGGGAACTGTCGCCCTCGATCAGGGCGGTGATCGCCTTGTGCAGCTGCTGCTCGACGAAGCCGCCCATGCCGAGCACTTTGCTGCGCACGCGCTCCAGGTCCTCGTTGAACCTGCGCGAGATGTGGTGACTGAGGTCGGCGGTTTCCATCAGCTGGCGTCTCCGGTCTGGCGCTGCGCGGCGCGCGCACCAAGACGCCTGATCATAGCGGAACTGCGCGCCCGCGGCAGAGCTGTGCGTCCCGGAATCCCGATCGGCGCAAGGCCTGCGAGGAACTGCGCGGTGGCCGCATTCCAGGTGAAGGCCGACGCCCCGGCCACGCACGCGGCAGGCCGCAGGCGCAGCGCCGCGGCGATGGCGCAGGCGAGGTCCTCGTCCATGACCCCGGTGACGCCCGGGTCGATGACATCCAACGGACCGGGCACCGGGAAGGCGGCCACCGGCACCCCGCACGCCAGTGCCTCGATCATCGCCAGCCCGAATGTGTCGGTAAGGCTGGGAAACACCAGCACGTCGCTGCCGCACAGCATCTGCACCAGTTCCTCACCGGTGCGGTAGCCGGCGAACAGCGCTCGTGGGAACTGCCCGCGCAGGGCCGGCAGCTGCGGGCCGTCGCCGACCACGAGCTGGGTGCCCGCCAGCGGCACGGACAGGAACGCCGCGAGGTTCTTCTCGACCGCCACCCGCCCTACGTAGGTCATGATCGGGCGCGGCAGGCCGGCCAGACTTGCGTGCGCGACTCCCGGGTGAAAGCGCGCCAGGTCAACCCCGCGGCACCAGCGGTGCAGGTGCGCGAACCCTGCCGCCCTCAACTGTGATTCCAGGCTCGCGCTGCTGACGAAGGTGCGGGTGGCCGCGCCATGGAACCGGCGCAGCCCTGCGTAAGTCGCCCCAAGCGGGATCGGCCAGCGTGCGGCGCAGGTACTCCGGGTAGCGCGTGTGGTAGGCGGTGGTGAACGGCAGGCCGCGCCGGCGGCAGTAGCGCCGCACCGCCATGCCCAGCGGCCCCTCGGTGGCCACGTGGATGGCGTGCGGACGCAATGCCTCGAGCTCCCGGGCGACGTAGCCGTGCGGCCAGAGCGCCAGGCGGATCTCAGGGTAGCTCGGGCAGGGGATGGAGCGGCATTCCGTGTGGCTGGATGATGCGCACCTCGTGACCGCGCCCGCGCAGGTTCTGCGCCGTCGCGTTGAGGGTCGTCACGACGCCGTTGATCTGCGGGTGCCAGGCATCAGTGGCGATCGCGATCCTCATGCGGCATCTGCCACGAGGGTACCGGTGCTGCTGGGGCTGGGCACCGCGGCCGCAGGCCAGCGCAGCAGGCTGAAATTCACCGCGCTCGCACTCCACCAGCGCCGAGCACGATTCCACCCAGTCCCCGGTGTTGGCGTAGCTGGTGCCGCCGATGTCGCGCAGGTTCGCGCGGTGGATATGCCCGCAGATCACCCCATCGTAGCCGTGCGCACGCGCGTGGCCGGCGGCCACCCGTTCGAAGTGCTCGATGTAGCGTGCGCTGATGGGGATGCCGAGCTTGAGGCCTTCCGTGAGCGGCCAGTAGGGCTTGCCCAGCGCGCGGCGCACGTTGTTGACGGTATGGCTGACCTGCACAATGCGCGCGTGCATGAAGTCCCCCAGGTGGTTCAGCCAGCGCGGGCAGTCGCAGAGCGCATCGAACTGGTCGCCGTGCAGCACCAGCGTGCGCGCGCCGCGGGCGCTGCGGTGCACCCATTCGCGGTGCACCTCGAACTGGCCCTGCAGCATCTGCGCCAGCATGGCAAGGCTGGCGTCGTGGTTGCCCGGGATGTAGATCAGCCGGGTGCCGGCGCGCTGGCGTGCCAGGAGCGTGCGCAGCACCTGGGTGTGGTCGGGGCTCCAGTACGCCCGGCGCGCCAGGCTCAACGTGTCGATGATGTCCCCAACCAGCACGATCGACTCGGCCTCGACGCCGGCCAGGAACTCGTTGAGTTCGCGGACCCGCGCGTGCCGGAATCCCAAGTGGATGTCCGAGAGGAACAGGGTGCGGACCTTCAGCCGCAACGCGCGCGAGGGTGTGCCGTGTGCCATGACCGCCTTTGCTCGTCCTTAAGGCCTAAGCGCCGCACCCAAGAGTCGCGGCGGCTCATGTCGTTCCTGTGACAGCGCGACTAAGTCTTTCTGACTGCGGGGGATCCGCCGGTCCTAGCCGGTGGTGGAAACCGCCGCGCGCACCGCGGGTGCGATGCGCGCCGGCGGGAAGCTGCAGGTGAAGGTGCTGCCGACTCCTTGCGCGCTCTTGACCTCGAGGGTCGCCCCATGGCGCTGCAGCACGTGCTTGACGATGGCAAGGCCCAGCCCCGAGCCCCCGGTGGCCCGTGAGCGCCCGGCGTCCACGCGGTAGAAGCGCTCGGTGAGCCGGGGAATGTGCTCCGGGGGGATGCCAATACCGGTGTCCGTGACCGAGAAGTGCCCACCGTGGGCATCAACCCACCAGCGGATCTCGAGCGAGCCACCGGCGGGGGTGTACTTGGCCGCGTTGTCGACCAGGTTCGAGAACGCGGAGTGGATTTCCGGCTCGTCGCCGATCAGGCGGGCATCGGACTCGACGCTTATGCTCACGTCCTCCGGGTGCACCGGGCGTGCCAGCACGTCCTTGCGCAGCATCGACACCAGGGCTGCCACGTCGACCGGCTCGCCGCCGACGATCTCATCGGTCTCCTCCAGGCGCGACAGCTCAAGCAGGTCGCGGATGATGGCGGTCATGCGCTCGGCCTGGCGGCGCATTTCCGCCAGCGGCGCCTTGAGTTCATTGTCCAGTGCGGGATCCTGCGCCAGGGTTTCCAGGTAGCCTGAGATTACCGTCAGCGGCGAGCGCAGCTCGTGCGAGGCGTTGGCGACGAAGTCGCGGCGCACCGCTTCCAGCCGCATCTGCCGGGAGACATCGCGCACCAGCAGCAGCAGCTGCCCATCCCCGTACGGGGCCACCTGCAGCGACAGGTAACTGTCATCCCCGGTGGCGGGCCGGATGATGATCGGGGTGGAGAAGTCGGTGCCGGCCAGATAGCGCACCACTTCCGGCTCGCGCAGCAGGTGCTCGATGCGGATGCCGAGGTCCTCGGACCGGCGCAACTTGAGCAGGCGCGCGGCCATGAGGTTGAACCAGACGATCTCGCGCTGCGCGTTGAGGATGACCACGCCATCGGGCAGGGCCGCGGTGGAGCGCTGCAGCTGGCGCATCAGCTGCACGAAGCGCTGCTTGTGGAAGCGCTTGCGGCGGTGCAGGCGCACGATCTGGGCGATCACCTCGCCCCACAGCCCGCCGGTGTCGGGTGGATCGGCGTAGCTGCGGTGGCGCAGCCACCATTCCAGCCGGAACAGGTTGGAGAGCACCCAGGTCAGGTGCAGCGCGAGCGCGATGGCAAGTCCGCCCCAGGCATTGCCCAAGAGCCAGCCCAGGCCTGAGCCGACCAGCACCGTGGCCAGCAGCCGGCCGGCTGCGAACCACCAGGCCTGGGTCGCCGGTTGCAATCGCCAAGGCGCCTCGCTTGCTTAGGCGGTGACTATTCCGCGCGCGCCGAGAAGCGGTATCCGGAGCCGCGCACGGTCTGTACGAAGTGATCGTACCCGAAATCCTCGAGCGCCTTGCGCAGGCGGCGGATGTGCACGTCGATGGTGCGCTCCTCGACGTAGACGTTGCCGCCCCAGATGCGGTCCAGCAGCTGGTCGCGGGTGTAGACCCGCTCCGGGTGGGTCATGAAGAACTCAAGCATCCGGTACTCGGTGGGCCCCAGGGCGACCGTGCGCTCCCCGACCAGGACACGGTGGCTGGCCTGGTCCAGCGCCAGGCCGTCGAACTCGATGCGCTCGTCGACCCCGTTGGGGGCACTGCGGCGCAGGACCGCATTGATGCGTGCCAGCAGCTCGCGTGGCGAGAACGGCTTGGTGACGTAGTCGTCCGCACCGCCCTCAAGGCCGGCGACTTTGTCACCCTCCTCCGCCCGGGCGGTCAGCATGATCACCGGCAGCTCGCGGGTCTCGCGGTCGCGCTTGAGGGCGCGGGTGAGCTCCAGGCCGCTCATGTCCGGCAGCATCCAGTCGACCAGCACCAGATCGGGGCGCGAATCCGCGAGGGCTGCCCGCGCGGCGCGGCAATCCTCCGCCTCGCGCACGTCAAAGCCGGCGCGCTTCAGTCCAAAGGCGATCATCTCGCGGATGGGGCGCTCGTCCTCGACGATCAGTACTTGTTTCACCGGCATGAAGCTCTTGACTAAGTGGCTGTCGCGGCTATTAAAGAGTGGCCGTGTTGCAGATTCATGACATGACCGCAGTCAATTGCAATTCAGTGACTTGTGGCGACCCGGGCGACATTGTCACGCAGATAGACCGGAACCGCCTCGGCAGGATCGAGCAGGCGCCCTGCCCTGACCTCAGCGACCGCAAGCGCGGCGATCTCGCGCGCCCGCGGCAGCAGGCCCGCCTCGAGCGTCCCGATCCGCGCCGCGAGCCGGGTGCCCAGCTGCGGGTAGGCGGCAAAACCGGTGCCCGCAGCGATGGTCTGCGCTTGGGTCCAGTGCGAGGGCAGCGTGACCGTATCGGCGGCACCGACATGTTCCTCGCCCACCAGCCGCGCACCGGATTCGGCACGGTCGAAGCACGCCCAGTAGACCTCCTGCATGCGCGCGTCGCTGCACACCAGGACGTGCGGCGCTGCTGCGCTGTCGAACGCGCGCTGCGCCAGCGCACGCAGGTTGGAGATCGGCACGACCTTGAGGCCACACGCGAACGCCAGGCCCTGGGTGATGCTGGCCGCCAGGCGCGCGCCGGTGAAACCGCCCGGGCCGCGGCCAAAGGCGATGGCATCCAGGTCCGCAAGGCGCACCGCGGCGGCACCCAGCAGCTCCTGCACCATCGGCAGGATGCGCTCGGCAGCCCCGCGTTGCAGCAGTTCCTCGCGCACCTGCAGCGTGCCATCGATGAGCAGCGCCGCCGAGCAGTTCTCCGTGGCGGTGTCCACCGCGAGGATCTTCACGGGGCGAGCGCGGCCTGCGGCGCGCCGGTGATGCGTGGCGCGTGCCTTGCCAGGAAACGCCGGGCCTCGTCCTCATCGCGCGTCACCGTCATCGGCGGCAGGGCCGCAAGGAACACGCGGCCGTAGTTGCGGCCCACCATGCGCGGATCGCAGATGACCACCACGCCGTAGTCATCCTCGCTCCTGATGAGCCGCCCGGCGCCCTGCTTGAGGGTGAGCGCCGCCTCGGGCAGCTGGTAGTCGCGGAAGGCGTTGCCACCGGTCGCGGTGAGATGCTCGATGCGCGCGCGCACCAGCGGATCGTCCGGGGAGGCAAACGGCAGCTTCTCGATGATCACCAGGCGCAGCGCCTCGCCCTTCACATCCACGCCCTCCCAGAAGCTGGCCGTCCCCAGCAGCACCGCGTTGCCGTCGGCGCGGAACTCCTGGAGCATGCGCTCGCGCGGCGCCTCGCCCTGCACAAAGAGCCTGAATGGCGCCTGCGCGCCCCAGCGCGCGCGCAGCAAGGCGGCCCCCTGGCTCAAGGCGCGGTGGCTGGTGAAGAGAATGAACGCGCCACCGCCTGCAGCGCGGATCAGCGGTTCCGCGGTGTCGATCACCGCGGCCACGTAGCCCGGGGATGCCGGGGCGGGCAGCCCATCGGGCAGGTACAGCAGGCTCTGGCGCTCGTGATCGAACGGGCTCTCAATGAGCAGCGTCTGCGCGTCATCCAGCCCCAGGCGGCTGGTGAAGTGCCCGAATTCCTCGCCCAGCGACAAGGTGGCGGAGGTGAAGATCCAGGCGCCGCGGCGCGCGGCCACCAGCGCGCGGAAGCGCTGCGAGATATCGAACGGGATCAGGCTCAGGGTGAAACCGGACGGCCGGCACTCGACCGCGCGCGCTCCGTCGAGCTCATCCTGCGCGCCGATGCGCGCAAGGTTGGCGGCCACCTCCGCCGCCCGCTCGCCGATCTGCGCCAGCGCACTGTCCTCGCCCGCGGCGGCCAGCGCTGCCTGCACGGCCAGCAGCGACTCGCCCAGGTCACGCACCGCGGCGTTCAATGCCGAGGCGCCGCTCGCCCACGGGTAGCGGCCCGGTGTCGTCGGCGCACTCGCACGCAGCCGCAGCAGCGAGTCCTCTGCATCGACGAGCGCGGCGGCCGGTGCCGAACCTGTCCCGCCGGGACCGGCGGCGTGCGCCAGTTCCACACGCAGCTCTTTCAGCAGAGTGTCCAGCTGCCGGCTGCCCACGTGCGCGCCGAAGAACTGCGTGGCGAGGTCCGGGATCTGGTGGGCCTCATCGAGCACGATGGCATCGGCTGAACCCAACAGGTCACCGAAGCCGTCCTCCTTGAGCGCCAGGTCCGCCAGCAGCAGGTGGTGGTTCACGATGACGATATCGGCATCGAGGGCCTCGCGCCGCGCGAGCACCACGTGGCAGCGGGCAAACTCCGCGCAGCGCTGTCCGAGGCAGCTCTCGCGGGTCGAGGTCACCTGGGGCCACACCGGGTTGGTATCCGAAAGCCCGCGGATCTCGGCCAGGTCGCCGCGCTTGGTGGTGCGCGCCCAGCGCTGGATGCGCGCGAGCATCGCCTGCGCGGTGCGCGTTCGCGGGGCCCCCATGCCGGCCATGTCCAGCTGCTCGGCATGCGTATCGATGCGCTCGAGGCGGTAGCGGCACAGGTAGTTGGCACGGCCCTTCAGCAGCGCCACGCGCGCCGGACGGCCGATGGCGGCACTCACCAGCGGCAGGTCCTTGGCGAACAGCTGGTCCTGCAGCGTGCGCGTACCGGTGGAGATCAGTACCCGCAGCCCGGACAGAAGCGCCGGCACCAGGTATGCGAAGGTCTTGCCGGTGCCCGTGCCCGCCTCGACGACCAGGGACTCGCGTGCGCTGAACGCATCGGCGATGCGCTGGGCCATGCGACGCTGGTCGCGGCGCACCTTGAAGTCCGGCAGTGCGCGCGCCAGGGGCCCGCCGTGCCCGAATATGTCCTCAAGATCGTTCATGTCGGCGGGGTGTCTACCGGTGCGCAACACAGGGCGCACCGCGGCGCACCGTGGGCTCGTATCTTACTGAATTTATGGAGATACCCGCAGGTACTGACAAGCTTGGGGGCTGGTTGTTCGCGGTTACTTTATCAGGGCAACCCGGCGGGCCGGGATATACTTGAGCACCGTTCACCTATGTGATCCAGATGAGGACCTGCGGATGGCGACTGCCGCTCACGCCGTGTTAACGCTGCCCGAACTGAGCCGTCCGGTGGCTGACTGGGTGCAGTCCGTGCGCGCGCTGACCCAGCCCAGTGCGGTGCACTGGTGCGAGGGCAGTGACGCGGAGGTGCGCGAGCTCACCCAGGGGCTGCTCAAGAGCGGGGAGCTCAAGAGCCTGAACCCGGAAGTATTCCCCGGCTGCACGCTGTACCGCTCGGCCCCGAACGACGTGGCGCGCGTTGAGCACCTCACCTATATCTGCACGCGCTCCAAGGCCGACGCCGGCCCGAACAACCACTGGATGGACCCGCACCGAGGCGCACGCGAAGATGCGCGCGCTGTTCGACGGGTGCATGCGCGGGCGCACCCTGTACGTGATCCCCTACTGCATGGGACCGATCGACTCGCCGCTGTCACGCTGCGGGGTCGAGATCACCGACAGCCCGTACGTCGTGCTCAACATGCTCATCATGACGCGCGCGGGGCGCGCGGCGCTCGAGCGGATCACGCCGCGAGGGCAGCTTCGTGCGCGGCCTGCATTCGACCGGCGAGCTGGATCCGGAGCGGCGCTTCATCATGCACTTCCCCGAGGAACTCTCGATCGAGAGCTTCGGCTCCGGCTACGGCGGCAACGCGCTGCTGGGCAAGAAGTGCCACGCCCTGCGCATCGCCAGCTGGCAGGCCCGCAGCGAGGGCTGGCTCGCCGAGCACATGCTGATCGTGGGCCTGCAGAACCCGCGCGGTGAGACGCACTACATCGCCTGCGCGTTCCCGTCCGCCTGCGGCAAGACCAACCTTGCGATGCTGATCCCGCCGAACTCGCTGCCGGGCTGGAAGGTGTTCACGGTCGGCGACGACATCGCCTGGCTGCACCCCGGCGCGGACGGCCGGCTGTGGGCGATCAATCCCGAGGCGGGTTACTTCGGCGTCGTGCCCGGCACGAACCCGGAGACCAACCGCAACGCCTACGACATGATCCGCCGCGACACGCTGTTCACCAACGTGGCGCGTCACCGCCGACAACCAGCCCTGGTGGGAGGGCTTGCGGCAGCGGCAAGCCCGTGCTCGACTGGCAGGGCCGCCCGTACGATCCGGCCAACGGCCCGGCTGCGCACCCGAACTCGCGCTTCACGGTCTCAGCACGGCGCAACCCCAGCTAGTCACCGCACGCGGAGGATGCCCGCGGCGTGCCGATCTCCGCGCATCGTCTTCGGCGGGCGCCGCCGCGAAGTCGCGCCGCTGGTCTACGAGGCGCGCGACTGGAAGCACGGCGTCCTGGTGGGGGCTTCCATGGCCTCCGAGACCACCGCCGCGGCCGTCGGCCAGGTCGGTGTGACGCGCCGCGACCCGATGGCGATGCAGCCGTTCTGCGGCTACAACTTCGGTGACTACTGGCAGCACTGGCTGAACGTGGGCGCCAAGCTCACGCACGCCCCGCGCATCTACCACGTGAACTGGTTCCGGCGCGATGCGCAGGGCAAGTTCCTGTGGCCCGGGTTCGGCGAGAACCTGCGCGTGCTGGCGTGGATGCTGGAGCGCTGCGCGGGCAAGGCGGGGGCTGCTGAGACGGCGATCGGCTGGCTGCCGCGCCGCGAGGACCTGCATACCGAGGGGCTCAATGTCGACGCCGACGCACTCAATGCGCTGCTGACGATCGATGCGGGGCTGTGGCGCAAGGAACTGGCGGAAATCCGTGAATACCTGGGCAGGTACGGTGACCGTCTGCCGGCGACCCTGCTCACGCAGCTGGCCGACAGCGAACAGCGCCTCGCGCCGGCCTAGCTGCGCCGGTCAGATCCTCAGGCGTCTTCGCAGACGAAGCGGATCGTCTGCGGGGAAGCCTGCTCGGGCAGGCGACCCAGGCCGATCATGCCCTGGCCCTTGATCTGCAGGCTGTCGCGCCGCACGAACGACTCCTCGCCGTCGGAGCTCTGCACGAAGGTGCCGTTGGTGCTCTGGTCGATGAGCACGAACTTGTTGCGGTTGATCTCGATGCGTGCGTGCAGCCGCGAGATCAGGCTGCCCTTCACCACCACATCGTTATCCTCGGCGCGCCCGATGGTGATGCTCGAGTGCCGCTCGTCCACCACCACCTCGCGGTCCTGGCAACGCAGGCGCAGACGCATGGTGTTGGCCGGGCGCTGCTCGGTCGCGATGCCCGGCACCATGCTGGTGACGTCCTCGGTCTGCCACAGCACCTCGTAGAGGGCGACCTCGTTCCCCTGGCCCTTGATGGTGGCGATGTCGATCTGCCTGCAGGCGGCGCGCCACTCCGGGGACAGCTTGTCGACCGTCGCCGCAGTGGTGACGATCTGGCCGGCCTTCGCCTGGCTGGTCATGCGGTTGGCGGTATGCACCGCCGCGCCGAAGACGTCGCGGTTCTCCAGCATCACCGGCCCGAAGTGGCAGCCAATGCGGATCGCCACGGCCTGGCCGTCAACCTTGAGCTGGGCGTGGCTTGAGATCTGCTGCTGCATCTGCGCGGCCGCATTGAAGGCGCTGTCGGCCGTGGGGAAGGTGGACATCACCTCGTCGCCCATGGTCTTGATGACCGTGCCCTGGCGCTGCTCGGTCGCGCTGCGCATGACGTCGATGCAGATCGCGACCATGTCGCGCGCACGCAGGTCGCCCATCGTGTCGTAAAGCCGGGTCGACCCAACGACGTCGGCAAACAGAATGGCCAGCTCTATATCTTTTCCCATGCGCGATCAGATTATACGAAAGTACTCGCAGATCGCCACAGAGAGGCCTGATTTAGTGGGGAATTGCCTGCCGCAGCAGCTCCGGCGTGGCGCCGGTGATGCGCGCGCCTTCGCTGAGCGTGCGCCGAAACTCACGGGCTCCGGGTTGCCCACTGTAGAGCCCGAGCATATGGCGCGTGATTGCAGACAGGCGGCCGCCTGCTGCGAGCTCCTGCCGGGCGTACGCCTCCATGCGGGCCAAAATGGCCTCCCGCGAGGGAACCGGCGCGCCGTGTGGCGACAGCAACTGCTGCAACTCAGACAGCAGATAGGGCCGGTGGTAGGCCTCCCTGCCCAGCATCACCCCGTCGCACCACGCAAGCGCCTGCACGACTGAGGCGCTATCGCGCAGGCCACCGTTGACGACGACCGGCAGGGTTCCGACAGACTCCTTCAGCCGCTGCACGAGGTCGTAGCGCAATGGCGGCACCTCGCGGTTGTCCTTCGGCGACAGCCCTCCCAGCACCGCCTTGCGCGCATGCACGATGGCAACCGAGCAGCCCGCATCACGCACTGCACAGACAAATCGCAGCAATGCCGCAAAATCCTCCTGCGTGAACTGCGCGATGGCGCCGCGCGCCTCACGCGCGCTCGCCTTGAGCACCCCGATGCGCATCTTCACGGTGACGGGGATCTTGACGGTCGCGCTCATCGCCGCCACGCACTCGGCCACCAGGTCCGGCTCGAGCATCAGGCAGGCGCCAAAGGCGCCGCTCGCCACGCGGTCACTCGGGCATCCGCAGTTGAGGTTGATCTCGTCGTAGCCGAAGTCCTCGCCGATGCGCGCGGCGACTGCGAGGTCGTCCGGTTCGCTGCCACCCAGCTGCAGGGCCACCGGATGCTCGCCGGCATCGAATGCCAAGAGGCGCTGCCGGTCGCCGCGCATGATCGCCGCCGCGGTAATCATTTCTGTGTAGAGCAGAACGTCGGGCGCAAAGCCGCGCAGAAAATAGCGACAATGACGGTCAGTCCAATCCATCATCGGCGCCACGCTAATTTTTCTCTCTAACATTCTAATAAATCACGGTTAATTCGACGCCTATTCAAGGTGGTCAGTCTGGACCGACTGACATTGCCTATCAAGATGTTCGGCGCGTTATGACGCACGCCCAGCGTGTTGAGACCCTCATCTTGTTAATACCATGCAGAGCCGATTGGACATGCAACTACACTGTAGTTACGCTACCACTTGTGAGCCCGCTGCGCTTTGAATGGGACGAAAAAAAGAATGCCGCCAATCGGCGCAAGCACGGCGTGTCTTTCGAAGAAGCACGAACGGCCTTTCTCGACGACAATGCGCGGGTGATTCCGGATCCGGATCACTCCGAGGATGAAGACCGATTCGTTCTAATTGGATTGAGCATTTCGCTGCGGGCTCTGGTCGTCTGCCATTGCTATCGGCAGACCGAAGAAATCGTCCGCGTCATTTCGGCTCGCAGAGCCGACCAGTATGAAACTAGGCAGTACCAATGGTGGCTGAAATGAAGAACCGCTACGACTTCTCCAAATCCGTTCGGAATCCCTACCTGAACAAGGCAAAGAAGCAGCTTACGATCCGGCTTGATAAGGATACCGTCGCTTACTTCAAAGCGCTGGCGGAGAAGAACGGGATTCCCTACCAGAATCTGATCAACCTCTATTTGAGGGATTGCGCCGAATCGGCCAAGACCCTGACGATGAAATGGGGTTAGGCGGCAAAATGGCGTCTGCGCGATCGAGTCCGCTGGCAACGCCCTGAATCCATGACTGAGGTCTTCATCTCCTATGCGAGCGGTACCGTCGATCGGGCAAAGCAGATCGCGGATGCGCTCCGTGGGCTCGGCTATGGCGTGTGGCGCGACGACGAATTGCCTGCTCACCGCGCCTACGGCGAGGTGATAGAAGAGCGACTACGATCTGCAAAGGCAGTAGTCGTAATCTGGTCGGCATCGGCCGTGAAGTCGCAATGGGTCAGGGCTGAGGCGGATCTAGCACGCGAGGCCGGCAAACTAGTTCAACTTAGAATCGATGGGGCGCTGTTACCACTGCCGTTCAACCAGATTCAGTGCGCAGACCTGACGGATTGGTCCGGCGATGCGGACGCTCCGGGTTGGCGAAAAGTCACCGCCAGTATCGCGGAACTGTTCAGGGGTAAAAGCCAGCTTGCCGCGGTTCTCGAGCAGGCAGCGACGTCGCCACCTCAGGCGCCCGCGAAGCCGTCGCTCGCCGTGCTGCCCTTTGCCAACCTCTCCGGCGAAGCCGACCAAGAATACTTCGCCGACGGTATGGTCGTGGAAATTGTCGCTGCGTTGTCGCGCATCAAGTCCATCTTCGTGATCGCCAGCGGCTCGTCACTTACATTCAAGAACAAGGGCCTCACGCCGCAGGACGTCGCGCGCCAACTTGGCGTTCGCTATGTTCTCGAGGGGAGCATCCGCAAAGCCGGAGGACGAGTCCGGATTGTCGTGCAACTGGTTGACGCCCACGCCGGCAACCAGATCTGGACTCACCGGTTCGAAGACACGCTCGATGACATTTTTGCCCTCCAGGACCGGGTAGCGCTCCATACCGCCGCAACCATAGAACCGGCCGTGCGCGAGGCCGATGCACGTCGTTCATCCGCGCGTCCCACGGAAAATATGGGGAGCTACGACCTATTCTTGCGTGCCTTGGCGATGCTGAGGACTTACACCGGTCCCAACATGTTCGAAGTGCTCCGCCTTGTAGAGCGTGCGATAGGGCTGGATCCGAACTTCGGTGCGGCACTTGCTGTGTGCGCAAGGTGCCACTACCTCATCGTGCTTTACGGCTGGTCGGACGATTCGGAACGTCATCGCCACCAGGCTCTGGAAATGGCTCATCGGGCGATCCGGGCAGCGAGCGACGACGCTTTTGTCCTCAGCCACGTCGCGGCGCTCATCGCTTACCTTGAACGAGACGTCGTTGCTGCTTTGGATATGGCGGATAGAGCTCTCGTCCTCAATCCCGGTTCATCAATGGCATTCTTGATGAGCGGCGCGGTGCGGGTCTTGACCGCCGAGCTGGACCTCGCGATGGAGCACCTGAGTACTTCCCAGCGACTTGACCCCGTGGGGCCAGACCGAGCAGCAAGGTTGGTTTTCATGGCAATGGTGCGGTTTCAGCAGCGGCGATTCGCCGACGCAGTCACGCTTGGTAAGGAACTCTCCCAATACCTGGACAATCCGACGGGATGCGCGATCCTGGCAGCAAGCTACGGTCACCTTGGACAGAGTTCGGCGGGGCTGGCTGCTCTGGCCCATTATAAGAGGCTCACCCCACAGTCTCTTGATGCTTACGCACGCCTGGTTTGGCAGCGTACCGACCAACTCAAGCTCTTTACCGACGGCATCGCTCTGTTGCAAATTGCAACTGCCTAAGGTCGCGCACTTCGCAAGAACGGTCAGGCCACGCTCCGCATCGGGGAGCGCTGCGAAGCTCCGGCTAGCGCTACTTCAGATTCAAGTTTGAGGAGACGTAAAGGAGACAAGCATCTTTGACCCTGACTAAGTGCCTAACCTACAACGAGAATCGTACTTCAGCCGTCCAATCCATCATAGGCGCCACCGATAGCCTATGTGATATCGCTTTATTTTCTCTATTGGTCACTTATCGACCACTTGAGGAGATTCACAGCCCTTAGCCTTGTTCCCATTTTGGGAACATAGTATCGTAGCTAAATGAGGATCATCGCGCGGCGAACGTTGCGGGAGTTTGTCGCAGCCCGGACCGGCTACAAGGATCAGGGTGCGCTGAGATCGGCCCTTGACGCGTGGTTTCACGAGGCGCAAAACGCCAATTGGCGTAGCAGCGCTGAGCTTAAAGACCTATACGCTACGGCAAGTATTGTGTCCGCTGATCGCGTGGTGTTTAACATCAAAGGGAACTCCTACCGACTGGTGGCGGCCATTGACTACGAGAAGGGCATCGTCTGGATCAAGTGGTTGGGCACTCACAGTGATTACGATCGAATCGATGTGACGGAGGTTGAGCATGGCGACTGATGTAAAGCCAATTCGGACCGCTACGGATCACCGCGCCGCAATGGCTGAGGTTAAGCGCCTGTGGGGCTCAAAGAGCGGCACACCTAGCGGTGATCGCCTGGATGTACTGGCAACCCTGATTGACGTCTACGAAGCGCAGCACGAGCCAATCGACCGGCCCGACCCCGTTGAGGCCATTCGGTTCCGAATGGAACAGCAGGGGTTGACGCGCAAAGACTTGGAACCTTTGCTTGGCACGCGTACACGCGTTTCCGAGGTACTCAATCGCAAGCGGGCGCTCTCGATCGGAATGATCCGGCGATTACACGCCGAACTCGGTATCGCAGCAGAGATACTGATTCGAGCCCCGAAGCTCGCGGCCGGCGGCAGGATCCAACGCGGGCGCAGCCGCTGAGGTAGTTGGGAGTGGCTGGTGTCCCCGGCGGCATCAGGCTACTTCCGGAGTTTGCGCTTCGCGTCTGCCCAATCCACCGAAGCCTCTGCGCCCAACTCCAAGCGCTGCTGAGTATCCTTCAGCGCCTCTTCGTGCCATAAGAGTGACTGGTATCGGTCGCCCTCTCGGGCAATAGACTCCCACAGTTCATCCAAGGTGCGCAGCTTCTCATCCCAGGACATCTGCTCAATGGCGGGCACAGTCATCGTGTAACCAGCCTACTAGGGCATGTTTGTGCGGGCAAACATGGACCAGAACCGCACTCTGTTGAGGGGACGTAAAGGAGACAAGCACTTTCCGGATTACCTAAGCGACTGATCGGCAAGGACGCATCCAGATCTTCGATCCAATCCATCATCGGCGCAACCGAGATCCTGCGTTCCGTTACTCCTGCGAATTTCTGCGCCGAATAGCCTAACTCTGCAGCCCTCTCGTTACTGCGCGTTTCTGCGGGATTTTGGGGCATCAGGGGGAGTTCTTGAGTTGCGCAGGACACATAGGCGGCAAGAATGTCATGTCGCCTATGAGGTCGCCATGCCTACATCAACGTCCGCAAGCAGGGTTCCACCCGCTGTACGGCGATCGTCAGGCTGCATAGCGGTAAGACGATCGTTCACCAGAAGGCCGGGACCTTCGCACGCCGTTCCGCGGCGGCCAGCTGGGCCCAGCAACAAAAGTAAGCCATCCCACACGCCTCCATGACAATCTTGTCCGCGCTGCGGTTGGAGAGATACTGTTCGAGCTGGCGCCGACTGGAGCGCCGCCGCTCGATGATCCGCCCACTCCCATCCGCCGCTGCAAGCCCGAATACTGTCTTCGCCAGATCGATTGCTATGGTCGTCGTCATGAGGGCGGTCCTTAAACGACAGGCCGTTCTCGTTCGATGCTACGTGGACCTCACGTACCACCAAAACCGTCACCTGATAAGAAGTCACCCCATCATTCATATCAATTTCGTGCCAGAACTCGATCGATTAGGCATTCACCACCGGCTCTCCGTCCTCTTTGGTGAACGCGCCTCTTTGCGGAACCGCTAAGACATCGAGTACCGCCTCCGACGGACGACATAGCCGCACTCCCCAAGGAGTCACAACGATCGGCCTGTTGATCAGAGTCGGATGCGCGAGCATGGCATCGATCAGCCGGTCGTGCGTCCAATGGGATTCGCCAAGACCCAGCTCAGCATAGGGCGTCCCCTTCTCCCTCAGAAGCTGGCGGGGCGTTATTCCCATCTGCTTAATCAGGTCCACAAGCGTGGCGCGATCCGGCGGAGTCTTCAGGTACTCGATCACGGTGGGCTCGATGCCGGCATTGCGGATCAGCGCCAGGGTGTTGCGCGAGGTCCCGCAGGCCGGGTTGTGATAGATCGTGACGGATACGGATTTGTCGGTCATGACAGTGCCTCGGCCTTGCCTGTGCTGCCTGCTACCGCGCGAGCTGAGGCAACGTCTATCGGTGATGGCGCGGATTTGAAGAGGTGTTTTGCAACCAGCAGACCCAGGAATGCGCCGGCGAGCTGCGCGACGATGAACCCGGGCACATCCACTGGCCGTATGCCGGCAAAGGTGTCCGACAGAGAGCGGGCGATGGTGATGGCAGGATTGGCAAACGACGTCGAGGCCGTGAACCAGTAGGCGGCCCCAATCCAGGCGGCCACCATCCAAGGCGCATCCTCGGTGCGGCGGTGGCCCAGGACGACCAGGAGCAACCCAAAGGTCGCGACTGCCTCCGCCAGCCACTGGCCTGCGCCGGTACGAACATGGATGGACGATTGCAACCAGGGCAGCCCGAACATCGCATGGGCAAGCGCGACGCCCAGGCAACAGCCGAGTACCTGCAAGGCCGTACATGCGCCGGCATCCCGCCAGGACAGTTCATTCCGGGCTGCCTGCACCAGTGACACAGCCGGATTGAAGTGCGCGCCGCTGACCGGGCCCAGCAGCGCAATCAGCGTCGCAAGTACCGCGACCGTGGCCCCGGTGTTCGCCAGCAGCGCGACTGCCACGTTGCCGCCTGACAGCCTTTCAGCCATGACGCCGGAACCCACGACGGTGGCCGCCAGCAAAGCGGAGCCGATCCCCTCCGCCGCCAGTCGCCTACCCAAGGTCATGTCGATTCCGGACCTCGCGCCGCACCGATGGCATCCAGGCGCTCCTGCAGCTTGATGCGATCGATCGAGGCCATCGGCAGGCTGGTGAAGATCTTGATCCGGTTATCCAAGGACTGAAAAGCGGCTCTGAAAGCGGTCCACTTTTCCGCCTCAGATCCCTCTACAGCTGCAGGATCTGGGATTCCCCAGTGCGCGGTCATCGGCTGTCCTGGCCAGTAGGGACACATCTCCCCGGCCGCGTTGTCGCAAACAGTGAACACGAAATCCAGCGGTGCAGCTGCTGGGATTGCAAACTCGTCCCAGCTCTTGCTGCGCAGGCCTTCGGTCGGAAGATTCATGCGCTCCAGGAGCTGCAGCGCAATCGGATGTACCGCGCCCTTGGGGTGACTACCGGCACTGAAGCCCCGGAACTTGCCCCGCCCCCATTGGTTCATCAGGGCTTCCGCGAGGATACTGCGCGCCGAGTTCCCGGTGCACAGAAAGAGCACGTTGTACGGACGGTCCTGCATACGGATCTAGGCGGCCAGCAGCTTCATCATGCAAACGGCCGATGCGGGGCACAGCGAACGAAATTCCCCGCTTGCCTGCACTTCGGCCGGTACCTCACTTCGCTTAACGGACGTATAGCCCTGTGCGGTGAAGAACTCGGGCGCGGTATCGGTCAACAGAACGACACAGTCGATCCGCGCTGCACGCGCGCGGCATTCGAGTTCATGGACGACCGCACTCCCGAGGCCTGCCCCACGGCGATCCGGCGCCACCACCTCTGAGCGCAGCAGCGCAGCGGCCCCAAAGTGCTCCACAGCACCCGCCGCCACGACCTCCCCGCCTTCGGTCAGGACCGCAAATTCGGGACGCGCCTCATCAAGATCGGCGATGGGCAGACCCGCCGCCGCCAATAGCTGACGGACCAGGACAAGGTCCTGCTCGGTGGCTGTGCGCACTTCGCTCAAGAAGCTCTCTCAGCCCGAAGTTGGAGCGCAGCAAGTGGGGGCGCAACAGGCCGCTTCAGTCTTCCGCTTCTCCGGCACGGGTCGTATTTGGTCCGTGCCATACACGGTGCTTTCGCCAGTAGTCAGGAACGCTTCCCACGGGACGCCCTGCGGGTCGTCGATCCAGCTCTTGTCGCTCAGGGCATAGCAGCAAACGGTCTTGCCCTCTTCGATCACCGGCCGCTCCGCGCGTTGCAGGCGCCCATAGACCTCCGCAAGTTCAGCTTGGTTCTCCACCTGGATCCCCAGGTGCTGAACCCCGGGCTTGCCGTCGCGTTGGCTGATTGCAAAGTTCACACGAGGATCGTCCAACATCCATTTCGCGTAGTCGTCCTTGCGCACGACCGGCTCAGATGCGAACAGCTGCGAATAGAACCGAATCGAACTGTCAAGTTCGGCCACGGAAACATGGACATGTAGGCGCTTCATGCTCTCTTCCTCCGTTGGACGGGATCTGCAGTGGGCTGGCAATCCGTGCCGCAGGCCTCTCCAGCCAGGCTGCAACAGTTCTCGGTCAGGAAGCCGACCAGAGCGTTCATGTGCTTGAAGTTCGGGCTGTAGTACAGGTTCCGGCCGTCCCGCCGACTGACCACCAAACCCGCATGCGCCAGCCCCTTCAGATGGAATGACAGTGTCGGCGCGGGCAGATCCAGCCGGTTGCTCAGGTCAGAGGGCGTGTAGCCCTCCGGGCCGCGCTTTACCAGCAGTCGAAACACCGCGAGTCGCGCCTCCGAGGCCAAGGCACTCAATGCATCAATAGCATCAGATGATTCCATGTTTTCAATTATATGAAACCCTTGCACCAACCGCAAGGCCGCTCATCCAGAGCGTGAAGACCAATACGTTGTGATCGGTTGAGCATTTCGCTAAGGGTTTCTCGCCGTCTGCCACTGCTATCGGCAGACCGAAGAAATCGTCCGCACCATTTCGGCTCGCAGAGCCGACCAAAATGAAAATCCGGCTTGATAAAGAAACGGTCGCTTACTTCAAGGCGTTAGCGCAGAAGAACGGGATCTCCTATCAGAATCTGATTAACCTCTATTTGCGAGACTGCGTTGAATCGGCTAAGACCCTGACTATGAAATGGGGCTGAAGCGTGGCGGCGTTCTCTAGGACTCGTCCGCACTTGCCCGGCAAGCAGGATGCGAGGACAGTCGTCGCTCCGGTCCGGTAGCACTCGCAGGGAACACTACTCACGGTATGTTTGGCACACAGGACCCTGTCGCCACTTGAAGAACCCCGCATTCGCGTACTCAAAGAGGTGATTGGAAGAGTCTGCAAGCTTGAACAAAGCGCTGCTGCAACAGCCTTTACGACGGCCACTCGCAATCGCGGCAAGACCAGACGTCGGCGCGCGCGCCGAAGATTTCTGGCATCGGAATGAGAAATCCCATAGCTACGCGCTGCGGCGTTTAGGGGACACTCCAGATGTCTGCTCCAAACGAAGCCAGGATTTTCCAATCACTCCCGCAACTCCATCGTAAACTTCACCGCTACGCACTCAGCAACCTGCGCTAAGGTTTTTTCTGCATGACATGCCCGCCCACGTCCAAAGAAAGCCCGGAACATCCCCGCCTCTCCAAACGCATGAGCGAACTTGGCTTGTGCTCGCGGCGCGAAGCGGATCGGTGGATCACCAACGGTTGGGTGAAGGTAGATGGCGCAGTCGTGGATACGCTCGGCGTCCGGGTGCCACCCGCTGCGCGCATTGAAATCCATCCGGCGGCACGCGAACACCAGAGCGAACAGGTCACTATTCTGCTTCACAAGCCGGTCGGATACGTCTCCGGCCAGGCCGAAGACGGGTACGAGCCCGCCATCGTGCTGATCCGCCCGGAGAACAGGTGGACAGCGGATCTCTCGCCCATAACCTTCGAGCGCGGTCACCTGCAATCGCTCGCCCCGGCCGGCCGACTGGACATCGACTCTACCGGTTTGCTGGTGCTCACCCAGGATGGTCGCATCGCAAAGCAGCTGATTGGAGAGGACTCCGCGGTCGAGAAAGAATACCTCGTGCGAGTCGAGGGCCACCTTTCCACCGACGGTATGAAGCGTCTGCGGCACGGCCTCACACTCGATGGCGTGAAGCTCAGGCCCGCGCTGGTGTCATGGCAGAACGAACACCAGTTGCGCTTTGTGCTGCGGCAGGGTCGCAAGCGCCAGATCCGCCGCATGTGTGAGCTCGTCGGTCTTTCAGTGACCGGGCTCAAGCGCGTCCGCAGCGGCAACGTGCCGTTGGGAGCGCTGCCAGTAGGCAAGTGGCGTTACTTGCGACCGGACGAAAAATTCTGAGAGCGCGGGATCGCGTTTCCGGCAATCGCGCCCAGTTCATGCAATGGGCCAGCCCTCCTCCTCTGAACCTGCGCTAGGCGGTTTCAAATATCGCGAACCCACCGCGATCTGCGCGCCCATCCCGCGAGACTCACGGCTGCTTCGCTGTTGCAATCTCTCCACGGCGTCCGGCCGCCAAAGTCTTGTCAAAGAACGGCTTCTTGGGTCCGTAGATGCGCAGAGTCACTAAGCCGCCCTTTCCCGGAACCGTTCTGAGCCAATTCTTGCCGGCGCCGGGTGATTGCGGCGAACATCGAGCCTGGGATGTTTGAAAGAAAAATCCTGATTGCGTTTACGATCACTAGAGTGCCCTCAACCGCGATGCGTGCCGCGAATATGGGCGACTCGCCGTTTGGCAGTACTGGGCCCGGCCTTGCTCAGCCCATCCAGGATGCCGCACTCCTGGTCCACCCCCGTGGGCTGGCACTGCTGACGCAGCGATTGCAGTTGCCGCTGAAGGTGCCGCAGCTCGGAAATGCGTGCCGCCACGTGGGCTACGTGCTCGTCCAGGACGGCATGGGCGGCGTGAGAGGGTTGCTGGGGTGAGTCACGCAGAAGCAGCAACTGCCTGATCTCATCAAGCGCCATGTCCAAGGCGCGGCAGTTGCGAATGAAGGCCAGGCGGTCGAGGTGCGCTTTTCCGTAAATGCGGTAGTTACCCGCAGTCCGCGTGGGCGGCGGTAACAAACCCTCGCGTTCATAAAAGCGGATCGTCTCGGGCTGACACTGCGCCCTTTGCGCCAGTTCCCCGATCTTCATGGCTTGGCTCATGAACCCTTGACCTTAAGGTCACATCAGGGTTTCTACTATAGCGCAGCAGGCCGCCACCGGCACGTACGGCTGCTCGCGCAGCAGGTACTTGCCCTAAATTCATCACAGCCATGGCACAAATACACAACCATACCGATGGTCACCATCACCATCACCATGCCCACGGGACCGCCGCGCACGGGACGCATGCCCACGAGGCCGCTGGCGGCCTGCGACGACTGCTCATCGCCTTTGCCATCCTCGGCACCTTCACCGCGGTAGAGGGCATAGGGGGCTACCTTGCGAACTCCATCGCGCTGCTGGCAGAGGCGGCGCACATGCTGGCGGACTCGGCGTCACTGTTGCTTGCGATCCTTGCCATTCAGGTCGGACGCCGACCAGCAGACCAGCGGCGGACCTTTGGGCACCGACGCTACCAGCCGCTCGCGGCATTCATCAATGGCCAGTTGCTCCTGCTGCTGACGGTAGGGGTGGTCTATGAGGCAATCGTGCGATTGAATCACGTGCCGGCGGTCAATGGGCGGCTCATGCTCGGCATTGCACTGCTGGGCGGTGTCGCAAATCTCACCGCATTTTTCGCGCTGTCCGGTGCGCGCTCACTGAATGAGCGCGGCGCCCGCGCCCACGTGCTGAGCGATCTGCTCGGCTCAGTCGCGGCGAGCGCCGCGGCCATAATGATCCTGCTCAAGGGGTGGTCAGTGGCTGATCCGTTGCTGTCACTGCTGGTGTCCGTGCTGATCTTTCGCTCAGCCTGGGCCCTCACGCGGGAGTCCGCCGATGTGCTGCTGGAGAGTGCGCCACCGCGTTTCGATGTCTCGCAGGTGCAATCCGTCCTCCTCGGCCAGATTCCTGGCCTCGTCGGAGTTCATCACGTGCACGTTTGGTCGATGACCGGCGAGCGTCCGACCGTGACCTTGCACGCGGAACTTGTGCCCGGCACACACCATCGAGCCGTGCTCACGGCAGTTCACGAGCGCCTGGCAGCGCAGCTTCACGTCGAGCATTGCACCGTACAAATTGAGGAGGGCGAATGCGCGGCGCCCGGCTGCGTGGACCCCGAACCACCTCAGTGACGCAGCGTGAAAATGTCCGCGGAGTTGTAGAGCGCGCCAACCGAACACCCGGCGTGCCCACTTGATCTCGCGTACATGTTCATCATGCGACCGCTGGAGGCACGCACTGCTTCAGAAAGCTGCCAGACGCTCCAGGACCCAGTAGCTGGCCATCCCGCCGATGCCGTAGGGCGCGACACGCCATAGCCACGGCGGCTGTGGCAGCGATAGCCGGCGCACCAGCACGCGCCCGCACGCGGCCACCGCGAATATGGCGCCGATGAACAGCAGCTGCCCGATCTCCACCCCGACGTTGAAGAAGAAAAGAGCGATGGGGATTGAAAGCGGTGGCAAACCCACCTCCGCCAGCGCGCTGGCGAACCCGAGCCCATGCAGGAGACCGAAGCTAAAGGCGACCACCCACGGATAGCGCTGCGTGAGCCCGGGCCTGCCTTCACGCGCGTGGATGATCTCCCCGGCGACGAACACGATCGATAGAGCGATGCACGCCTCGACCGGCGGCCCGGGTACGTGGATCCAGCCAAGGGTTGCCGCGACCAGCGACAGGCTGTGCGCGACCGTGAAGGCCGTGATCGTTGCGATCAGGCGCCGCACGCCCTTCACCAAGATTACCAGGGCCAGCACAAACAGCAGGTGATCGAAGCCTGTGAGGATGTGCTCGATGCCCAGCAGCGTATAGGTCCGCATCACCTCGAGCGGCCGTGCGCTGGCAGTCACGACGAAGCCCGGGCTAGTCGGCAGGATGCGCTCGAGCTGCACGGAGCCATCGCTGCGTACCAGCCGCACGAGGATATCAATGCGCGTCTGCGCAAGACCGCTGAACTGGATCGACTGCCCCTCAAGGCCCCCGGGCGCCTGGATGCTCCAGCGCTGAACCATCGCACCCGCGGCATAGGTGCTGCGCGGCGCGTTAACAACTACAGTCGTGGACGGAAACTCCGGCTGGACCTTGAGCACCGTGTTCTCGTCCAGCGCCGGGACTTTCCACAGCACGTCGTAGTGCTCAGGGGCGGTCTGGGTCAGCTGCAGGTAAGCGGGACGGAACTCATCGGCCAGTGCGGCCGGCAGCCACAACAGCAGACCCAGCAGGAGCAGCCCCCGGATCCTCACGGCGCGCCCGGCAGTCTCGCCTGCACCACCACATCGTAGTGGGCGCGCATCTGCTGGTAGCTCGCTTCAAGGCCCTGCGTACGGCGCGCGTTCTCCCATTCGCGCTGCACCTGTGCCCGCACCTCCCCCAGTGGCGGTGCAGTCGCAGGCGTCCAGGCGGAGATGCGCACCAGGTGGATGCCAAGGCCCGAAGTGACCGGCCCAGCCCATGCCCCACGCGGCAGACTTTCGAGCGCTGCGGCAAACGCCTCGCCGTAATCACGCGCGACTGTATCGAGGCTCTCACGTTCCACCCGCCCGGGCAGCATCGAGGGTTTGCCGAGGCCGGTCGCAGGCTTACCTATATCCAAAGCGGCCTTTGCTGCCGCAACGCGCGCTGGCGTACCTGCCAGTGCAGGGTCGAAGTAGATCTGCTCGAAGCTCACAACCGCCGGCTGCCTGAATTTCTCTGGATGCGCGCTCAGATACGCGCCTAGGTCTGCATCGGTCGGTGATGCCCTGGCCCCCTCTTCCTCCGCCATGACCTCAATCTTCTGGCGGATGCGCCGCTTGATCACCGCGTCATCGCGGCCCAGGCCTGCCGCCATGCCCTCGCGATACAGGACCTCGTCGTGCACGTAGCTATCCACCAGACGTTGCAGCTCCGCGGCGGTGGGTGGACGGCTCCAGGTGGCCTGGAACTGCCGGGCGAGGTCGTCCACCTGCCCCTGCGTGATGACGATGCGGCGGTTGTCGCTGTCACCGCCTGCCACATGGCCGAAATACAGGAACAGCGCGAGCCCGATGAGCAGGAAGTGCAGCAGCGGCTCACGCAGTATCCGTCGGAAGCTCAAGGTTCGTTCCTAACTAGCGGCAATAGCGCCCGCGGCGCGGCACGATCTTACATGGCCACGGTCGCCCCCTGAGCCGCTATAGCTGAGGCTCAGGGTGAGGGGGTTACCGCGATGCCTATGATTGCGGCGGCGTGTACCAGATCGGGGAGGTCCAGGCGCGCTGCTGGACCTTGGTGGGTTGCTCGGTATTGGGCGCGACCTGAAGTTTCGCCGCCCAGTAGGTCGACCAGCGCGGCGTGGGAATCTCCAGCACCCGGGCGTAGTAGGTCGCATGTGCTGCCGGATCGAACTTGGCGTCAACCCATTGCCCACTCAGCTCCGGGGCGCCAATGGTGTTGGTGTAGGTCGCGGTCTTGACGTCAACCGTGTCCCCCACCGCGGGAACCTTGCCGGTCTTGGGGTCCGCCTTGCGGTCACCGCTCCACACCACGTTATAGATCTCTTCGTGACTTGCGCCAGCCTTGGTCCAGACCTTGATGATCTGGATGCGATCGAGGTTGCCGCTGTTGGGGTCCTTGATGGCCGAGACCACGAACGTCGGATGCCCGGAAGCATGTGCGGGCAGGTCCCCGCCCATCGGCACCCCCTGTGCGTAGGCGGTCTTCACCCAGTCGGTGGCCTTGATGAGATCGGCCGGATAGTCCCAGCCGGCGAACATGCGCACCTTGATGCGGACCCCTGAGGTACCGAAGGTCTCCTTGCGCTTCATTGCGGCAAACAGCGAGGCGCGCGTGTTCTCCTCCGCCCACACGCCAGTCAGTCCCCCTGAGCCCAGCGAGGTCGGCGGCTCACCGCCTATGGAGGTCGTATCAGTCACGACTTTCTTGGCCAGCGCCGGATCGCTGTCCTGGTTGCCGTGCGAGCCTGGATAGTTGCTCGCCTCCGTTGAGGACAACCCCGAGTGATAGTCCGTGCCACCCTCCAGGCCGTACTTGAACGGGTTGACCCCAAGCTTTGCCTGCAGTTCCTGACCGACGCCATAGGCCTGACGGATGTAGCTGCCGGTGGCCGACTTTGCCACCGTGCTGGTACCGATCAGGTATTTCCACATCTCGAACTGTGCGAATTCGTCGTTCTTGGACAGCGCCGGACTGGTGTCGCTCTGGCCCTTGCCCTGGATGATCTCCGCCAGCGGCTCGTTGGCCATGCGCCGTTCCGCATACTCACGCGTCAGCGGCCGGCCGGACATGTCCTTCACGTTGAACATCAGGCCGTTGCTGGCGTTGCCGTTGTGCGGCACGGCGATGACCTCGTGACCGAGCTTTCGCTGTGCCTCGAGGTAGCGCCACAGGTCCTCCGGGTCCGTCGACTCGAATGCTGTGTACGGCATCTGCGGTCCGGCGTCGGCGAAGATCACGCAGCGGTGCAGGTTCTGGAACTGCGGCGCCGAGGTCCACTCGAAACCGACGAAGGCCGTGAACTTGCCTGGATCGTTATATTTTTCCGCAGCCTTGGCGTAGGTCGCCCAGGCGGTGCGCAGCAGCGCCGGATCGGAGAACTCCGGCAGCGGCTTGTTGACCACCGTCGAGCCGATCAGCCTCCTGAAGGCCTCCGCAGACACATTGCGGTCTGTGCTGGTCATCATGGTGAACCATTCGGTCTTGGCGAACGGGCCATTCGGGTCGATGGTCCTTGGCACGACGCCCAGGTATTCGGAGTGGTCCGTGAGCGCCAGGAAATCCAGCGGCGCCATACGCTTCTGCGGTTGTCCGAAATACTCGACCGTTTCGCCCTTCGCATAGCGGAACGCATCCTCGGGGGTCGTTCGGGTACCCATCGCGAACGCATCCATCGAGTAGCTGCTGTGCAGGTGCAGGTCGCCAAAATATGCGTTGCGCAGGGGATTGGGCGGCGGCAGCGAGGGCGTGGTTGGCGCAGGCGCCGCGGGCACCACCGCCTGCACCGGCGCGCTGGACTGTTGCGCACAACCGCTGGTGACCAGGACAGCCAGTACAAACGAGCAAATATGTTTCACGAACAGCCGCCACCGCATTGATGCTTAAGCTTGACATTTCGCCGGCCCTGCGTCCATTGCCCCGATCCCCAACCTGGCACTGTACGGTCGACTTTCGGCGTGGTCGCGGACCGCCGAGAGGAGCGCGTCCACCACCTTAACCGGTGAGTCGCACGCGACCGCACGCCTTTACTTTCGCCATCGCTTCTCTGACGCTGCATGAGCGGCGCCTGCCCGAGCGGGTCGCCCTGCTAAAGCAGCGGCAGCGTCGCCGTCTGCGCTCCACGACCGGAGAAGTCACCTCAATGCGACGCCTGCTGCTGGGTTGTGCTGTGTTGCTGTCGGTCGCGGCAATTCCCGCGCATGGTTTCAACCTCGACGGATTCAAAGATGCTGACGACGGACAGTTCGACCTCTCCGAATGGCTGCTGGACCGCAAGGGGTTCCTGCCAGTCCCGATCGTGATCACCGAGCCTGCGGTCGGCTTTGGCGGCGGCGTGGCGATCGTCTACTTCCAGCAATCCGCGCGCGAGGCCGCCGGCAGCCGGGGCCCCTCGGGGGAAGTCATACCACCGTCGCTGTTCGGCGCTGCGCTCGCGGCGACCTCCAACGGCACCAAGCTTGGCGGTCTGGGCGGGATGTTCAGTTTTGACCAGGACCGCTTTCGCTATCGCGGTGCCGCCGCCAAGGCATCCTTGAACCTGGAGTTCTACGGGATCGGCAACGCGGGCCTTGGCACTTCCGGCTTTGGCCAGAACCTGAAGATCGCCTATAACCTGGATGGCTGGGGAACACGGCAACAGCTCTTGATGCGCATGGGATCTACCAATGTCTGGTTCTCGGCGCTGTGGCAGTACATCGACACCACCAACACGCTCAATTCCAGCATCGTGAATCTGCCGCCGTTTGCCTTCGCCAAGCGCAGTTCCGGAGCCGGGCCCACGGTGGAGTACGACTCGCGCGACAACATCTTCACACCCAATCGCGGCTGGACCGGCAGCATCGACACGACATTCTATGGATCGACCTGGGGCAGCGAGGACACATTCCAGACGTACCGTGCTCACGTCTTCGCCTACTTTCCACTGGGCTCAGCGCTGGTGCTGGGCACGCGCCTGGATGGGCGCTCTGCACGTGGCGACGTGCCCTTCTACCTCTATCCGTCCGTGGACCTGCGCGGCATCCCGGCCGGGCGACTGCAGGAAATGAGAACACCGGGGTCGCCGAGGCTGAGTTGCGCTGGAACGTGAGTTCGCGGTGCGCGCTCATCGGCTTTGCCGGGGCCGGGCGCGAGTGGGGCAAGAAGACCGACTTTGGTGAGGCCTCGACTTCGTGGGCGGAAGGCGGCGGCTTCCGCTACCTGCTGGCCCGACGCCTGGGACTGTATGCCGGGATCGACTATGGCCACAGCCAGTACGACAACGCCTTCTACCTGCAGGTCGGCAACGCCTGGCGCTAAGCCGGCGAATGCCAGCGGTCAACGGCGCGTAACGTCTCGCGCCTACACTTTGTAGTGCTGCGCCATCGCCACAGCCTATCGCCGCGATCGAATACATCGTCAGCGCGCGCACGGGCGAGTGACTATCATGAGCGCCACTGAATAACAGCCGGAGAACCTCCCGTGAACACCAAAGACGAGGCCAAGTGCCCGTTCCACCACACCCCGGGGGCTGGCACCTCGGTCAAGGATTGGTGGCCGAAGAACTTGCCGCTGGAGCTGCTGCACCAGCATTCCACCAAGTCCAACCCGATGGGCGCGCACTTCGATTACGCCAAGCAGTTCAAGGCCCTTGACCTGGCGGCGGTGAAGAAAGACCTCGCCGCGCTGATGACCGACTCGCAGCCGTGGTGGCCGGCAGACTTCGGACACTATGGCCCCCTGTTTATCCGCATGGCCTGGCACAGCGCCGGCACCTATCGCATCGGCGACGGTCGCGGCGGCGGCGGCCGCGGCCAGCAGCGCTTTGCCCCGCTGAACAGCTGGCCGGACAACACCAGCCTCGACAAGGCGCGACGCCTGCTTTGGCCGATCAAGCAGAAGTACGGCAGCAAGCTCTCCTGGGCGGACCTGTTGATCCTCACCGGCAACGTGGCGCTGGAGAGCATGGGGCTCAAGACTTTCGGTTTCGCCGGTGGTCGCGAGGACGTGTGGGAGCCGGATCTGGACGTTTACTGGGGCACCGAGAAGGCCTGGCTGGGTGATGACACCCGTTACATCGGCGAACGCGAGCTGGCCAACCCCCTGGCCGCCGTACAGATGGGACTGATCTACGTGAACCCTGAAGGCCCTGGCGGCAAGCCTGATCCGGTGGCCTCCGCCCGGGACATCCGCGAGACCTTCGCCCGCATGGCCATGAACGACGAGGAAACGGTCGCGCTGATTGCCGGCGGCCATACCTTCGGCAAGACTCATGGCGCCGCGGCCGCCTCGCACGTCGGTGCGGATCCTGAGGGTAGTGAGCTCGAGGCACAGGGCTTCGGCTGGACCAATGGCTTCGGCAGCGGCTGGGCCGGCGATGCCATTACCAGTGGACTTGAAGTCACCTGGACTACCACGCCGACCAAATGGAACAACGATTTCTTCAGGAACCTGTTCGGCTTCGAGTGGGAACTGACCAAGAGTCCTGCCGGGGCGCACCAGTGGAAGCCCAAGGGCGGCGCCGGCGCGAACACCGTGCCGCACGCGCATGATTCGTCCAAGCGCATTGCGCCGTCGATGCTGACCACGGACCTGGCGCTGCGCTTCGACCCGGCCTACGAGAAGATCTCGCGACGCTTCCTGGCGCACCCGGAGCAGTTCGCGGACGCCTTCGCACGCGCCTGGTTCAAGCTCACGCATCGCGACATGGGGCCGCGCGCCCGCTATCTCGGGCCCGAAGTGCCGAAAGAGGAACTGCTCTGGCAGGACCCCATCCCGGCCGTCCAGCACAAGCTGGTCGAGTCGCAGGATGTCGCTGGCCTGAAGAAGAAGATCCTCGCCTCAGGACTCACCGTGCCACAACTCGTCGCCACCGCCTGGGCATCGGCCTCGACGTTCCGCGGCTCCGACAAGCGCGGTGGCGCCAATGGTGCGCGCATCCGCCTGGCGCCGCAGAAGCAGTGGGCGGTCAACGAGCCCGCGCAGCTGGAGCTCGTACTCAAGGCACTCCAGGTCATCCAGGAGGAGTTCAACGCGGCCCAGACCGGCGGCAAGAGGATCTCCCTTGCCGACCTCATCGTGCTGGGGGGCTGTGCCGCGCTCGAGCAGGCGGCCAAGAACGGCGGCCAGCAGGTGCAGGTGCCGTTCGCGCCGGGTCGCACGGACGCGAGCCAGCAGCAGACTGACGTTGAATCCTTCGCGGTACTGGAACCGGTGGCCGACGGGTTCCGCAATTACCAAAAGACCCGTTACGCGGTGCCGGCCGAGGCACTGCTGCTGGATCGTGCGCAGCTGCTGACACTGACCGCACCGGAGATGACGGTGCTGCTCGGCGGATTGCGCGTGCTGGACATCAATGTCGGGCAGGGCAAGCATGGGGTCTTCACCAAGCGCCCGGGCACCCTCAGCAACGACTTCTTCAGGAACCTCCTCGACATGGGCACCCAATGGAAGTCAACGTCGGACACGAAGGAAACCTTCGAGGGGCGTGACCGCGCCAGCGGCGAGTTCAAGTGGACGGCCACGCGCGTCGACCTGGTGTTCGGTTCCAACTCGCAGCTGCGTGCGCTGGCGGAAGTGTATGGCAGCGCCGATGCCCAGGAGAGCTTCGTCCGTGACTTCGTGGCGGCGTGGAACAAGGTGATGAACCTGGACCGCTTCGACCTGTAAGGGGCACGTCCCTTGTCAACCTGTCCCGGGCTGTGCCGGGACCGGTTGACCACGCGCCGCAGAGCCGAGGCGCCGCGTACCATTACCTCGCTACATCACTAGCGGATCGGGCGGGAGGCTGCGCCGATGACTTGACCTGAGGATGGCGCCTGGACGAGCAGCGCCACGTCGGTGGCGTCGGCGGGCAGCGTCGCCAGCGCCACCTCAAAGTGCTGCGCGGTCCCATCCCAGTGCCCCAGAGTGCGGATCGAGCGCACGATGTTGAACTCCTCAAGGGTGCGTCCGGCGTTCTCGCCGCGACCGATGGCGGAGACCGCCTTGCGCAGATAGCTGATCAGCAGCACCTCACTCGGCGCCAGGCACTGACCGCCGCCCAGGCTGACGGTGAGGTTGCCGTTCACGGCGCTCAAGTCCACAGCCACCCCGGTGCGCGCGCCGGCGACGGCCGCCTCGATTGCCCGCCGGTCCGAGCCCACGTAGTCCGTGCGACCGTCCAGGAGCACCTCGGGCGTATAGACGCTCGAGTGGCCCAGCGACCGTGCGTACTGCTGCTGGCGCTGCACGGCGCCGGGCAGCGCGAAGCGATCGCGCCAACCCAGGCTGTCCCAGTAGTCAACGTGGAATGCGAGCGCCAGCACGTCCGGACGCTTCGCAAGCTCCCCGATCAACCCTTCCGCGGGCGGGCACGAACTGCACCCTTCCGAGGTAAACAGTTCCACCACTGCAGGTCGCTGGGCAGCAAAGGGCGCAGCGGCCGCGGCGGCGCTTACTGCGAGACACAAGGCAAGGCAGGATCGGGGCAGGTGCATTGGGGACCTCGCGCAGGTTACCTGCTGCACTAGACCCGCCAACGCCCTGGGAAATTGCGCGCCGGGTCCGTGTGCCGCGTCTTGCCCGCACAAAGCAAGGCCTTACAGGTGCAGGTAGCGGGCCAGTGCCCCGAAGCGCTGCGGGTCGGTGACGGCCACGAATACCACCCCGGCGAGCGCCCCGGCAATGTGCGCATCGTGGTTGATGCGGTCCTTGGAATTGCGGGCGGACCAGTAGCTGTAGCCCAGGTAGACCACCGCAAACAACGGCGCGGGGATCGGCACCGGGATCGGCAGGATGAACAGCTTGCTGAACGGGAAGTACACGATCGAGGCAAACAGCACAGCGGAGATCGCCCCGGAGGCCCCAAGCGATGCGTAATCCGGCTCGTTGCGGTGCTTGATGCAGGTGCCGATGTTGCTCGCCAGCAGGCCGCACAGGTAGAGCAGGACGAAGCGAGCGCTGCCGATGACCCGCTCCAGGGTAAAGGCGAAGGAGTAGAAAGTGACCAGGTTGAACAGCAGGTGCGCAATGTCGGCGTGGATGAACGCGCTGGAGATTACCCGCCAGTAGCCGCTGCCACGCGCGATCAGGTAGGGGCGCAGCACCGCAAGTTCGCGCAGCCGCGGCGACATCATCGCTGCAACGCTGGCGATGACAATCAGGATGAGGATGATGAGGCTTGCCACCTGGCTCCTTACGTTTGCTCAGCCGCGGGCCTGGGCGCGCAGGCGCTCAAGCAGCGTCGCGGGGTTGTCCCCGGGCAGGATACATACCAGCAGTTCGTGTGGTCGTGACTCGGCACGGCACACATGACCGAGGAAACCGGCGGAAACCTTGTCACACCATACGCGTGCGAACAGGAAGCCGCGCGGCAGCGCACCGCACACCCCGCCGGGCTGGCTGCGAACGTGCAGGTCCCACAGCTGCTCCGGAGGGATCCGAGCGACCTCCGCGCCATCCCAGCGTCCGCGCACCACCACGCTTTCCATCTCGCCCCTCAGCTACCGGTTCCTGCGCCGCACTGCCAACTGGCGCCCACCGTGCACAGCGGGCACTATCCCGCGATCTCGCGGGAAACCAGCGTCGCCCGCCAGAATAACACCGGCCTGCGGCAGGAGTTCCGGCTGCAAGTTCGCGAGGGCAAATCGATTGCAACAGCCAATAGTTGTGAACCTGCGCGCCGCGCTGCGGCGGATCGCGGTGATCCTCACGGCCATGTGCCTGTGGCCAGCGCTCGCCGCGGCACAAAGTGTCGCACTGAGCTTCGACGACGGCCTCGACCCTCGCAGTGAGCCACAGGCTGCAGCCTGGAACCAGGCCATCCTCAAGGCCCTCGCGGACGCCCACGTCCACTCGATCCTCTTCGCCGCCGGCCGCAATGTCGACAGTCCCCAGGGGCTGGCCCTGGTGAGGGACTGGGGCATCGCCGGTCACGCCGTCGCCAACCACACCTACAGCCACCTGAGCCTCAACGCCCCCGGCACCCCCCTGCCCCGCTTCGTAGCCGACGTCGCACGCGACGAGGCGCTGCTGGGACAGGAACCCGGCTGGGTGAGGCGCCTGCGCTTCCCATACCTCAAGGAAGGCGACACGGCCGCCAAGCGCGACGGCATGAGGCGCTGGCTCCATGAGCACTCTTACGGCAGTGGTGCGGTGAGCATCGATGCCAGTGACTGGTACTACGACCAGCGCTACGCCCAGTGGCGCGGCACACACCCGGCCGCCGATCCGCAACCCTTCCGCCAGGCCTACCTCGAGCACCTGTGGAGCCGGGCGAGCTACTACGATGGCCTGTCACAACAGGTGCTGGGACGCAGCGTGCAGCACGTCCTGCTGCTGCATACCCGGCGCATCAACGCGGAATTCCTGCCCCAGATCATCGCAATGTTCCGCAGCCGCGGCTGGACGATCGTCCCGCCTGAGCAGGCCTACGCGGACGCGGTGTATGCGATGCAGCCGGCGACGCTGCCGGCCGGCGAGAGCATCCTCTGGGCGCTGGCAAAGCAAGCCGCAGTGTCCGGCCTGCGCTACCCGGCAGAGGACGACATCTACGAGAAGCCAATCCTGGATCGACTCGGCCTTTGAACGGCAGCATTCACGACGGGCGGCGCGCCAGCGATAGCCACAGGCCGGCGCTGAACAGCGTGATCCCGGAAGCGCGGCCGAGCAACTGCGTGCGCCCCGGCTTGGCAAACCAGTTGCGCCCGTAGCCGGCGGCAATTGCCCAGCACGAATCCGTCACGCCCGACAGCAGTGCCGCGACCACGCACATCACCGCAATCTGGTAACCGGCCGGGCGCGCCGGATCCACGAACTGTGGCAGGAACGCGGTGAAGAAGGCGATGGTCTTCGGGTTCGACAGCGCGACGGTGAAGCCGCGCCAGAAGTGCACGCGGTTACCTTGTACGCAGACCTGTTCCCTACCCGCGTTGCGCCATGCCTGGATACCCAGCCAAATTAGATAGATCGCTCCGATCCAGCGCAGCACCTCGAACACGTGCGCAGCGTGTCTTAGCACCCAGCCCAAGCCCAGTGCGATCGCCGCGAGCAGCACGACGTTGCCCGTGGAGGTACCTGCCACCGTCACCAGCGCCGCACGCACACCGCGCGTGGCGCCGGTTGAAATCACCAGCATGACGATCGGGCCCGGCGTCAGCAGCAGCAGGACCGTGATCACGAGGAAGCCGGAAAACAGGGGCCAGTTCATGCCGGCAGTTTGCCAGATGCTGCGTGATGCGGTTCAGCCATACCACGGCGGCTCGCGGCGAGGTCGCAACAGTCCATATTTCCAATTGTTAAGTCTGCGGCATAGGTATCGTCCTACGTGCGCACCCGTGTCCGGACTATTACCGCACAAGGGCGCTGCCGCGACGATGCGCCCCGACGGAACTGAAACTATGGACACGGAGGTCCACCCACAATGCGTATCAAGAACCTGGCCGCCTCGGCGGTCATCGCCTCGACTGTACTGGCAGCATCCACCGCGTGGGCTGTCGACACCGACCTGTCAGGTCCGGTCAGCGGACCCTACGTGGGCGCCGGGTGGGGACGCTTCAACCTGAAGCCCGAGAACTTCAGTGACGTTGAGTCCGGCATCAGCGATATCACCCACTCGCACGATGACGCGTTCAAGATCAGCGCGGGCTACCGCTTCATGCCCTACTTCGCGCTCGAGGCCGACTACATCGACTTCGGCAACCCCGGCAGCTCGTTCTACGGCACCGGCTCCAGTGGCAACTACAAGCTGCACGTGAGTGGCTTTGCGCCCTTTGCCGTGGGCACCCTGCCGCTGGGCCCGGTCGAGGTGTTCGCCAAGGCCGGCTGGCTGTTCACGGACAACAACCTCAAGGTGTACCTGAACGAGCCGGGCCAGCAGTTCATCCAGTCCAGCCATTCGACCACGGACTTCATCTACGGCGGTGGAGTGGGCGTCACGTTCCTGCGTCACTTGAACGTCAATGTCGAGTACGACCGCGTACGCGTCGAGGATGCCCACGACTCCGACGCACTGTGGCTTGCGGCGCAGTGGCGCTTCTGATGTCTTCGCTGACCTAGCTCATAGCTTCCTGCACTGTTTGTCTGCGCGGGTGGCGACACTCCATAACCGGAGTGTCGCCACTGCCACGCTTGGGGACCACTCCGCAGTGTCGCCGTGGCATCGATTACTCCTGCTCATACGTTGCTGCGCATCGCGAGGTCTGGGCGGCTCTCCCGGCGAGCCACCGTTGCACGGTGCTCGCGGGAACTAACCGGTGGGCAGAAGCGCCCGCTGCACCAGCCACACGAGGGCCAGTGAGGCGATGGCCGCCGATCCCCAGGGCAGCAGTGCCCGGCGGTAGAACAGGCTTGCGCGCATCAGGTAGACGAGCGGCATGACCGCCAGCACCACTGCTAGCTGCCCCGCCTCGATGCCCAGGTTGAATGCCAGCAGTGACACCAGGCGCGCACCCTGCGGCAGCCCCATCTCCGCGAGCACGGAGGCGAAGCCGAACCCGTGCAGCAGGCCGAAGGCGAAGGCGATGCGGGCGCGTGCACTCGGTGACCACCGGAAAGATGTTGTTCAGCGCGGCCACGATGATCGAGGCGGCGATCACCGACTCGGTCAGCCGGCTGGGCAGGCGCACCACATCCAGCGCCGCCAGCGTGAGGGTAATCGAGTGCGCGATAGTAAAGGCGGTGACCACCTTCAGGATGCTGACCAGTGCCGGTCGCGCCCGTGCCACCGGCTCCCAGTGCGCCCCACGGCGCAGCAGCACGGCCGGCAGCAGCAGCGACAGCAGGAACAGCAAGTGATCGATGCCACTCCAGATGTGCCAGACCCCCGCGCGCAGGTACTCAAGGAAGGTGCGCCACGCGGCGGGGGCATGGACGGCAAACACCCTGCCCCCCGCCTGCCCGCCCAGCACCCCGGTCTGGGCCACCGTCCCGGCCGTGAGCGTCAGCAGTCCCCGATGGGACGGGTCGACCTGCTCAAGGACGGTGTAGCGAATCGCCAGGCTTTCGATCGCGACCGCGCAGGAGGCACTGAACGGCAACCACACGTAGGTGCCGTCCACACGGTCGTTGAGCTGCATCGCCTCCAGGGTGACCGGACATGCGTGTCCCTGAGCACTCATGGCAAGGTGCTGGGCGAGATATTCGTCCAGGCGCCGCTCGGCCGACTTGAGCTCGCCCCAGGTCACCTTGCCATCCGGCCCCGCCCCGGTACCCACGGCAAGCTCAACATCACGCACCGCGAGCTCGACGGATCCATGCAAGTCGTGCCCGTCGACGCTCACCGCCAGGAAGCCGTTGCTGGCCACGTGGGCGTGCGCCGTGGCGCCCAGCAGCACGGTCAACACCAGCGCCCACCGCCTCACGGACCAGCCCTCGCCAGAAGGTCGACTCGGGCGTCCTCGGTTTTCTGCTGCTGCAGGAACTGCCGTGCCGGTTGCGCAGCCTGCGCCAGGCCGGCGGCCCGCGCGGCGCGCAGCAGGATCAGGATGTCGTCCGGCTCACGCTGCACCTGCCAGTTCTGCTGTGCGGCCGCCAGCGCCTGCGCGGGGCGTGGCTCGACATCCAGGAAGAAGCGCGCCTGCTCGCGGCGGTGCACGGCCTCGCCACGCTGCTGTTCGACCTCGAATGCGTTGGCCAGCAGCTGCCCGGCCTTTACCCCCGCGCCATCGCCCAGCACGCGGTGGGCAATGGCGATGCGCAGCAGCATGGGTTCCATGGATTCGTAACCGCGCAATAGTGCCAGCGTCTCCGGCGCGCGCCCGTGTCGTAACAGCACGTCCGCGTACGCGGCGCGCAGGTAGAAATCATCCGCAGCCACGGCCAGCCCGGCCTTGAAGTAGCCCTCGGCGGCCGCGTCGTCGCCCAGTCGCGCCGCCATCTCGCCAAGCTCCGAGTAGCGCCATGCCTGCGCCTCAGGAGGCAGTGACTGCTGCGGCAGCGCCGCGACAGCCGCGTAGGCGTCCTGCAGATGGCCGCTCAAACTGCGGATGCTCTGGGTGCAAAGGGTGGTGATTGCAGGGTCGGCGGCGGCACTCAGTGCGCTGGCAGGAATCAAGTGCCTCGGGGTAACGGCCCAGTACGCGCAGCACCGTGGCGCGCGTGAGCCATGCCTGGGCGTTGGTGGGATCAATCGCGAGCGCGCGATCCAGTTCTGCAAGGGCGGGGGCGAAGGCATGCCGGCTCTGCAGGATCGTGGCATTGAGCACCCGCACCGGCACGGCCACCGGCGTGCGCTGCAGCCATGGCGCAAGTATCGCCTCGGCGTAACCCAGATAGCGCAGGTCCCCGGTGGCGCGGGCCCGGGAGATGTAGAACTGCGCCATCGGCAGCGCGATATCCAGCCGCGTACGCGCGAGGTCACGCGTCGCAGCGCTGCCGTGGCGGGCGCCGGCTGGAAGCTCGGCGACCACCTGGTGATCGTCGGTGGGAATGTAGGGGTTTGCGAACGCCGCGCCGCAGTTGCAAGCCGCAAAGAGCGCCGCGAGGAGCCGCCCTCCCCGGAAAGCCCGGGGAGAGCGGCCTGAGCGTACCGAGGTACCCGGTTGGCTCACATTGCGTCAACGCTGATCGGATCGGTGGTCTCACTGGTGTCCGTGAGCACCACCGCCCCCTCATCCACCGCGATCGGATCGGCGGTCTCAGAGGTGGCCTTGGCCATCTCGAGCACCGCCGCGGTATCCAGCGATTGCACGGTGGATGCCGGCGGCGGCGGGGTCATCGTCACGTCGTGATTGTCACCACAGGCACTCACCAGGGTGGCCGCCACGCCCACGGCTGACAGGACAGCAAGCTTTCTGTTCATTGCCATTTCCTCTTAGTCGTTGGCGCTGGTGGGTGAACCGGCCAGCGCCGTGTTCAGGTACGGGAAGGCCGGCAGGTAGTTCGCCGGATTCGGCTCGGCACCGTCGGTGTAGTGCAGCTGACGCGAAGCGTCCGAGGTCGGATCCGGGTCCGTCGCGCTGCCATCGAAGGGCGACAGCAGCACGCCCATGGCCACCCGCAGCTCGATATCGACCACGTCATCGATCGGGCGGCGGCCGTTGGGAAAGCCGGAGGTATCCCCGCCAGCACGCCCAGGTCCTTCTGCGCAGCCAGCGCGGCCGACCGGCGTCGCTGGTGTTCAGGCGCAGCTCCTCGGCCGGCGTGACGTTTGCCGGCTGGTTCAAGCCCGCTGACGCCGGTGAGGAAGGCCGCCTCCAGGTCCGTGCGCGGATAGACGTTCGGCGCCACCACCCCGGCGGAGCCAAACAGCGCCTGCAGCAGCACCGGCAGCGACGGATTGGTCACGTAGTCGGCGAACTGCGCGTCGTTCTTCGGTGCGGAGGCGTTGAAGCGATCCTTGTCCGGGCAGGCCGATGATGAGCTCGTTCACCAGCGGCATGCCCAGTCGCGAGACCTGCGACCAGGCCCCGCCCTCGATGGAAGCCCCGGTGGGACTGCGTCGACGGCACCGACGCTTGCCACGCTCTTGTCACTCTGGGGCGCCGGATTGAGCACCGCCGCCTGCCGCAGGCTCGCGGTCGTCCAGGCGCCGATGACCGGCTCGCTGCCGGAAGTCAGGCACGCGGCCGGGACCTCCAGCGC
Source organism: uncultured Pseudomonadota bacterium (assembly GCA_963703025.1). GTDB lineage: Bacteria > Pseudomonadota > Gammaproteobacteria > Steroidobacterales > Steroidobacteraceae > 13-2-20CM-66-19. The sequence goes on from OY969778.1 coordinate 149,068, forward strand.
GATGGAGGTCACGTTGTAGCCGGCAAGCGAGTTCGGCGCGAGGTTGCGCGCGTTCTGGCCGGACGGGCCAAGCTCCTCCACCGGGTACTTGATGTTGACCAGGTCGAAGGTTTCGCCGAGATTGACGACAAAGCGGATCCTGGCGCTGGCCGACGAATACCCGCCCGGGCTTGCTGCAGCCGGGAATGGTGATGCTGTGGATGAACCCGGCGGCATAGCCGGCGTAGTTGGGGATCGACTTGGCGCCGATGTTGTCGAAGGGCTTGGTGAAGGTGCTGCTGCCGCTGCCAGCGTCGACCACCTGCGAGACGGCACCGGTGCGCCGGTCACCCTTGACCAGGGTCACGGTATAGGTCTCCGCGACGTTCTGCGCCGCGGAACCTGCGCTGATGGCGCCGATATTGCTCAGTGGCACCGGTATCGCCTTGCCACCGGCCCTCACCGTCAGTCCTTGGTCGGTGGTCTTGAAGCGGAACTGGAACGTCAGGGCTTCCTTGCCGCTGCCGTTATTGTCGATGTGTATCTCGTACAATGCGCGCGGGTCCATCGTGTAGTAGTTCGGGCCCCCTTGCGGGTTCTCGAACGGCTGATAGTTTGCGATGAGCGTGACGTAACCGGCGCGGCCGGGCTCGTAGCTGTTGAACATGTAGAGGTCGGTGGCATCGACCTTGGGACGCGAGGTGATGAAGGGTGCTTCGCGGTGGCTCGATGCCATGCTCGCGAGCGGAAGCGTGGCTGCTCCTAGCAGCGACACGACGGCCAGACGTATTGGAGTCATGAGTAAATCCCCTGCGGAAGGTTGTTAACGAGGGGGTATACGCGCGGCCCGTTGAGGCGGATGCAGCAGCGCGCCGCTTGGCGTTCCCCGCCTACAGGTGCTCCTGGCATCGGCAGGCTCGGGCCTGCATCCGTGGGCGGCAACTGAGCGTACAAGGCGATGCCTGCAGCATCTGTCGGAGGCGGATCGCGTGCTCGGGTGGGTTGGTCGGCAGGGAAAGAGGTAGGTCTTGCTCTTTGTAGGTTCGAAACTTCGGCGCGGCGCGGCTCAGGCCGGGATGAATGTCCTGGGGCTTCTGGCCGCCCAGGGTGCGCTTGCCGATGTTGCGGCGGATGCTGCGGGAACCAGCCCGGCCGGCCTGCAGACTGTCACGGTGGTGGCGGCCGGCGTGAGCAACATGGACGCAGCCTCCGCGGGGGACGTGACGCACGATGAGCTCATGAGCCAGCCGCTGCTGCGTCCAGGGGCGATCCTGGAGAACGTTCCGGGACTGATCGTCACGCAGCACTCCGGGGAGGGCAAGGCCAACCAGTACTTCCTGCGCGCCTTCAACCTTGACCACGGCACGGACCTGGCTACCGAGGTCGACAACATGCCGATCAACATGCCGACTCACGCGCACGGACAGGGCTACACCGACCTCAACTTCCTGATCCCGGAGCTGGTGAGCGACCTGCACTACAAGAAGGGCCCCTACTACGCGGACGAAGGCGACTTTGCGACCGCAGGCGCGGTGCGCATGGACCTGCTCAACGAGGTGCCGGTATCTGCGACGCTGGGATACGGCGAGGACGGCTACCGTCGCGCGCTGCTGCTCGGGTCAACCGCCCTCGGCGCCGGCACGCTTCTGGCCGGCGGCGATCTTTATCACAACGACGGGCCCTTCGATTACCCGGACGACTACAACCGGGTGAACGGCGTCCTGCGTTACACACAGGGCACGGCCGCTGATTTCCTGACCGTCACCGCAATGGCCTACTCCGGCGACTGGAATTCCACTGACCAGGTGCCCGCACATGCCATCACGGATGGGATCATCGGCCGCTTCGGCAGCCTGAATCCTTCCGACGGAGGTGACTCCAGCCGCTACAGCCTGTCGTTCAATCGCGTGCAGCGCAGCGACACCGACCAGAAGCAGTTCTCCGCCTACGTCATCCGCTACAAGCTCGACCTGTGGTCCACCTTTACCTACTACCTGCAGGACCCTGTGTACGGCGACCAGATGCTCCAGCACGATGATCGCGTCGTGTACGGCTTCAACGGCTCGAAGACCTGGTTCACGCAGATGGGGGGCAGGCCTACCACGATCCTCCTGGGGATACAGGGCCGGCTGGACGACATCCGCGACGTCGCCATCGATGCCACGGTGCAGCGGCAGTACCTGTCGACCCACCAGGATGCCGGGGTCGTGGAGTCCAACGCGGCCGCCTACCTTGAGGCCAGCACCTCGTGGTCTGCGTCGCTGCGTACGGTGCTCGGCCTGCGTGATGACCAGTTCTGGTTCAACGTTCACGACAAGATGCGTGGCCTCGACGGGCTGTGCGACCTCGCCAGCGACCCGCTCGGATGCAATAGCGGCGACGCTCACGCCAACCTCGGCAGTCCGAAGCTAGGCATCATCCTGGGACCGTGGCGCGACACTTCGTACTTCATCAACCTCGCGGAGGGCTATCACAGCAACGACGCCCGCGGCATCACCCGCAGTGGGGCCAATCCCGAGGCGACTCCGGTCACACCACTGACGCGCGCGGTGGCAGCAGAGCTCGGCCTGACCTCTACCGCATTGCCGCGCTGGCAGACCACCCTCGATGTGTTCCTGCTCAAGCTGCGCAGCGAACTCGTGTTTGACGGGGACGCCGGCGTGACCTCCCCCAGCGGCGCCACCACGCGCGTCGGGGTGGAGTCCGGCAATACGTTACGCATCAACAGCTGGCTGCACGCGGACCTGAATGTTGCCTTCTCCAGGGCGCGCTTCGACCAGGTCACCGCGCCCGATGACCTGGGTTGCGGTGAGGCGGCGCCCGGCCATCCGTGCGCCGCCCCCATTGCAATCGTTGGCCGCTATATCCCCAACAGTCCGACCAACGTCATCGACGCGGGGCTGACGGCGCAGCACCCATCCGGCTGGTTCGGGTCGCTCAAGGCGCGGCATTTCGGCGCGGCGCCGCTCACGGAGGACAACAGCGCCAAGTCCCCCGCCTACACCACGGTTGACCTGCAGCTCGGCTACCAACACCCCGGCAAGTGGCTGTTGGCGGCGGACGTGTTTAACCTATTCGACGTCAACTGGAACGATATCGAGTACTACTACGCATCGCGACTGCAGAACGAGACATACGCTACGCCTGACTTCGTTGTGCACCCGGGAGTGCCACGCACGGTGCGCGTGCATTTCCAGTACTTCCTCTAGCGTCGCCGTCGCCACACGATGGTATAGTCCAAGCTCAAGGTGTAACGAGGGCAGAACGGCATGTCGACTTCGACCCCATCCTCCCTACGATTGCACCACGACGTCCCGCGCAGCTGCGTAACACTCCTGCTCATGAGCCTGGCATGCCAGCCTGCCGCGTCGGCTGGCGGCTGCCAGATCGCGCAACTCGCGCAGCTGCCGGTGACGATGGACGGGACTCATCCCACGGTGCATGCGCTCATCAACGGCGCCGACGCAACCTTCATCGCTGACAGCGGCGCCTTCTTCAATTCGATGGTCCCTGCCGCTGCCCTTGAATACAAACTGCCGCAGCGCATGGCGCCCATCGGCTTTTACGTTTCAGGTACCGGTGGCAGTACGCAGGCATCGCTGGCGACGGTGAAGGAGTTCACCATTCTGGGCGTGAAGTTTCCCAACGTTCTGTTCGTCGTCGCCGGCAATGATTTCGGCACCGCGGCGGGCTTGCTGGGCCAGAACCTCTTCCGCATCGCGGATACCGAGTTTGACCTCGCGAATGGTGCGATCCGCATCATGCGCCCGGGCGCGGATTGCAAGTCCGTCGGACTCGCGTACTGGGCTGGCGCCGGTCCGTACTCCCAGATCGACATCGCCCGCCAGTCGGATCGAGAACCTCACATCGTCGGCGACGTCTACCTTAATGGCGCCAGGATCAGGGCCCTATTCGACACCGGAGCCGGCTCGACCGTGGTATCGCTGGAGGGCGCGAAGCGGGCAGGCATCACCGCGACCAGTGAGGGCGTGGTGCCTGCGGGCGTAAGTTACGGCATGGGGCGACACTACGTACAACGCTGGATCGCGCCGTTCCACAGCTTCAAGATCGGCGACGAGGAGATCCGCGACATCAAGCTGCACATAGGTGACTTCGGTTCCATCGGCAACGGCGTGGAAATGCTGGTCGGTCCCGACTTCTTCCTCTCCCACCGCGTCTTCGTTGCCTCCGACCGGGCCAAGCTCTACTTCACCTACAACGGTGGCCCGGTCTTCAACCTCGGCATCCGTTCAAAGTCTGAGCAGGCGCCGAACGAGGCGGTGGCCGCCACCTCCGGCGGCGTGATCGCCGCCAGCGGCGAGCCGAGCGATGCCGCCGCGTTCAGCCGCCGCGCGGCACTGGCCTCCGTACGCCACGACTATGCGAGCGCGATAGCCGACCTCAACCGCTCCTGCGAAATGGCCCCGGACAACCCTGAGTATCTGTACCAGCGCGGCATGGCGCTGTGGGGCAATCACCAGTCAGAGCTTGCGTTGGCGGACTTCAATGCCGCGCTGAAGGTGAAACCCGACGACGTGCCAGCACTGCTGGCGCGCGCGCGTCTTCAGGTCAAGACTGACCTGGGCGCTGCGACCGCCGATCTTGAGGCCGCGGACCGTTACCTTCCAAAGGAGGCCGTTGAGCACCTGGACATCGCCAACGTGTATGAGCAGGGCGACTTGCTGTCCGCCGCGGTCGTGCAATTTTCCAAGTGGATCGACAGCCACGAGCGCACCGATGTGCGCATGCCGAGCGTGCTCAACTCACGCTGCTGGACCCGCGCGCTCCTGGACCAGCAACTCGACGCGGCGCTGGCCGACTGCAATGGCGCGTTGCGGCTGCAGGGGGATAATCCGACCTACCTGGACAGCCGCGGACTGGTGTACCTGCGAATGCGCAACTACGACAAGGCGATCGCCGACTACGACGCCGCGCTGGCCTTGGAGCCCAAGATCGCCTGGTCACGTTACGGCCGCGGCATCGCGCGACTGCGCAAGGGACTTGCGACGCAGGGCCAGGCGGACATCGCCGCGGCCACGCAACTGGCGCCCAACATCGCCGAGACTGCCAGCAAGCACGGCGTCAATCCCTAGCAGCGCCGCTCGCGGCGGCCGCCGGGCCGACCTTGTTTGACATCCGGCTGAGCTCCGTCAGCAGCGCCTGCGGTGAGACCGGGCGGCCAAGGAACTGGCGCAGCAGTTGTGCGGTCGGGAACTGTTCGCCGCTGGCGAGCAGGTGCTGCGACAACCAGCCGTACCAGCGTGCATCGCCTGTCTCGAAGGATCCGAGTTCTTCTGCGATGCGCTGACGGATGTCGGCGGTAATCACCGCGCCCAGGCCATAGTTGACCATGTAGCCGGGCTTGTCGACCAGCTGCACACGCACCGCCCACCACGACAATTCCGGATGGGGCTTCACGTGCAGGTAGCGGTGGGTAATCGCGGTCCACACTGCATTCGGGTCCGCCTGCGGATGCTCCAGCATGCGCAGGTCAAAGAGCGCCCAGGCGACATCGAGCATCACGCCGCTGAACAGGGCACGCAGGGAATCGGACTGATTGGCGCTGCGACCTAGATAGTGCTGTTGCCAGGCCGGTTCGTACACGTTCCAGGCCGGCACGTCCGCGAAGGCCTCGTAAAAGATCGCATCTCCCAGGTCCATGAATGCCGGTCGCGTGTGCAGGGCCAGCATGTGCGCGGCATGGCCGTTCTCATGCACGAGTTCATCCAGCGGCCCCAGGCCGCCGCGCCCGTAGCTCGCCAGGACGCGCACCAGCGTCGGCTGCCACTGCCCATCGTGCATGCGGCCTCGACGAATGTAATCGGTGTAGGCCAGCGGCGCCTTGCCCTTGCGTGGCTGCAAGTCGTACAGCACCTGTGCTGCGGCAAGATCCAGCCCCAGCTCCTGGTAGTAGCGCTGGTTCAGCGGCTGCAGGTCCGCCAGGGGCACGGCACCGGCAAGCTCGCGCTCGGCCGCCCCGCCTGCAAAGCGGTAGTCCCAGGGTTCAAGCTCGGTGTCGCCTCCCACCTGCCGCCACGTGTCGAGGATGCGCACCAGCCAGTCCTCGACCTCACCCTTGCGGATGCCCACGGTGTGCGCGGCGTCATCCACCGGGGAGCCGCCCTTGCGCGACCCGGCAGCGGCCATCCGGATCATGCGCCGATAGGGACTGCCGGTATCGTCGACGCCGTTCAATGCCTGCCACAGTGGCACGAACGCCAAAAACAGCCCCTTGCGACGCGACGGCTCGTCCATGTGGGTCAGCATCTCGAACGCGGCCACGCGCGTGACGCTTGCGCCCTCGAACTTGAGGTCATTGGCCAGTTCCGCGAAGCATGCGTAAAGCGCCTGCTGCAGCGGCTGCAGGGGCAAGCCCGCGCGCGTGGCATCGCGGCAGTGGCCCACCGGCGCGAGGGACTCGGGCGTGGGCGCGGAGTCGTCGATCGCCGCCCGCATGACGCTCACTGCCCGCGCATCCTCCGGCGGCAGCCCCGCGCGCGCTGCCAGCGGCAATGCGGTGACCAGTTGTCCGCGACGCGTCACGTACACGTCCTGCCATTGCGCGCGGCGGCGGCCCGCATAGGCCTCCTCCGGGAAGCGGTCCGGGTTTGAATCGATCAGGGAGATCGCGCCCTGGGCGTCGTTGAAGTCGGCGTAGGCGTTCTCAAGCCCGGCAACAGTGGGCGCCTGCGCACTGGCACCGGCCCAGACAGTGAGACCGGTGAGTAGCAGTCCCAGTGCAAGGCGCTGACCAGAGCACCAGCGTTGGCTGGCGCTGTGCCCCACTCCCTCCCCCGCAGCGCAAGGCACGTGGCGTTAGGCCGGCAGAACCGCCTCGATCGAACTCTCAAGACTCGCCGGCTTGCCGGTAGGGGCATAGCGCGCCACCACGTTGCCTTTCGGGTCGATCAGGAACTTGGTGAAGTTCCACTTGATCTTCTCGGTGCCGAAGATGCCCGGGGCCGCCTTCTTCAGCTGCTGGTAGAGCGGATGGGTATTGGGGCCGTTGACTTCGATCTTGGAGAACATCGGGAAGGTGACGTCATACTCGGTCGAGCAGAAGTTCTGGATCTGCGCCTCGTTGCCCGGCTCCTGGTGAGCGAACTGGTCGCACGGGAAGCCCAGCACCTCAAAACCGCGGTCCTTGTATTTGCGGAACAGCGCCTCAAGCCCGGTGTACTGCGGGGTGAGGCCGCACTTGCTGGCGACATTCACGATCAGCAGTGCCTTGCCCTGGTAGGCGGACAGGGAGGTAGTCTCCCCGGTGATGGTCTTGACCTGTATGTCCTGCAAGCTGCTCATCGATGGCTCCTGGGCTCGTGTTCTTTTCATCCCGGGCGGGCCGCCCGGTGTCAGGAGCGCAGGATAGCGCATGCGGGGCCGGCTGCCTGCCGCGAATGGGCTGCGGGGGCCGGGGAACGCTAGGCGGCCAGTTCCGGGATGCCGGCGCGGATTGCGGCCGAGAACCGCTCGCTGCCACCGTCCTGCTTCGCCCGCTCGGTGATCCTGCCCAGCTCGCGCAGCTCCGCCAGCGTGTAGCGACCGTCGAGGCCGCCCAGGGAATAGACGTACTCGGGCAGAAACCCCGAGAACACCACGCGGTAGCTCATCGGCAGCGCGCCGACGATCTGCCGCAGCATGCGGTACACGAGCGTCGTGCAGTTGACCGTCACCGTGTTGTAGAAGCGCGGGGTGCGCACCAGGCGATTGGCCTGCCCGAGGTACGCCATGAACAGCGCGCGGATGTCCGCCGGCGGCAGGCGCAGGCGGTACAGGTAGTCGTCCTCGCCACGCACGTTGGTGCGCACCGCGATGATGTCGCGCTCGTCGGCGGCAATGACGCTGAGCTCGAACTCCTTGAAAAAGCCACCGATCTCGTTGAACGCCTCGCCCTGCTTGCGGCGGATCTCGACCGAGAACACCACGTGCTCGCCATCGGTGAACCCGAACGAGAACAACAGGTGGGCAATGGCGCGGCTGCGCCAGTAGGAGGTGATCATGTCCAGCGAGTGCAGCTGGGCCAGGTCGTAGCGGCGCGTGTCCCAGTGCTGCGTGTAGTCGGTGCGGCTGCGCCACTGGAAGTTGCGCACGTTATGCAGGGTGACCACATCGCCGTCCACCTCGCCGTGACTCACGTGCGCGACATCATCGGCCCAGGCGCGCTCGTTGGACGGTCTGAGCGTGTGCCACCACAGCTGCAGTGCCGCGAAGGCAAGCCCGAAGGCCAGCAGCGACGCGCGCGCATGCCCGGCCCACAGCCCTGCGACCATGACCACGCTGAACAGCAGCCACAGCGCGATCAACCCCTGGCGCGCCCAGGGGCGCCCTGGGGCCTGAAACCACAAGGCAGCCCCAGCCCATGCCGTCAGCGCAAGCAGCACGAGGCTTGCGCCCAGCAAGGCAAGCGCGCTCATCGGCCCGCTTCCGCCTGCGGGTCGGTTGCCGTCTTGCGGTGCCACAGGCGGATCGCGTCATCCTCGATCAGGGTCTTGCGCACGTAGAGGAAACGCACATCGTCGTACTCGAACACTGAGCCTGTGCCGTAGTAGCGGAAGTCGGTATTGGCGCGCACGTCCACCATGCCCACCGGCGTGATGACCCAGCCGGCCCAGTTGCGATAGACCGGCGGGAAGTTGACTCCATATGCGGTGCCGAAGTCCGCCGCGAAGCCGAATCCGTCCCTCAGTGTATAGGGACCAAGCAAGGGGATGACCAGGTACGGCCCCGGGTGCACGCCCCAGCGCGCAAGTGTCGCCCCGAACCCGGTGCGCGCGGCCGGGATGTGCATCCTGGTCGCCACGTCGAAGATGCCCCCGATGCCGATCGTGCTGTTGATCACGAAGCGTCCGAGGCTGCGCACGGCCTGCGGGAAGCGCAGCTGCACCACGTAGTTGGCGGTGCTGATGACCTCGGTGAGGTTCGACAGGAAGTTATGCACCCCTGAACGCACCGGGGCCGGCAGCTTGCGGTAGCCGTTGGCGACCGGCAGGAACACCGCTTCGTCAAAGCGGGCATTGAAGCGGTAGGTAAACCGGTTCATGCGCTCCCACGGGTCGTAGGTCTGCATGGACGGGACGTCCGCCGCGGTGAGCGGCGGCCCGAGCCGCGACTGGTCGACGGGGGCTGGGGCTACCCCTGTTGCCGCCGGCACCGCGGGCACCTCACCGGCGGCGTCGCTGGGCTGCGCTGCGGCTGCTGGTGCGGGCTCAGCAGGCGCCTCGTGCACGGCACGCAGCTGCTCCATGCGCTTGATGGCGGCGGCGTTGTCGGCCGCAGGGGTCTGCGACGGATCGTTGCGTACCGAGAAGTCACTCGAGGCACAGCCTGCCGCCAGCAGCATCGCGGCCAGCAGTCCGGCGAGGTTGGCATTATGCGCAAGCCTCACTGGGCAGCGCCGTGCCAGGTCCCGGCGAGCATGCGCAGCAGGTCGGCAGCCTGCTGACGCTCGCCAAGGTTGCCCAAGTGACCCCCTTGCGGGTAGACCACGATGCGATCGCCCATCGTTTCACGCAGCCAGGCCAGATCCTGGGCATCCAGGATGAGGTCATCCGCGTTGGTCAGCGCGTAGTAGTCCGGATCGCTCTTGAGCGTGTGCTCGATGAGCTGCAGGCGGTTCTCGGCAATCAGTGACTCGCGCGTGGCACCTGGCCGGTGCGCGAGGTAGTACGGCACGAACACCGTGTCGAAGTAATTAGCGAAGGATCGGGCCCGCAACTCGCGGCCGATCGCATCGGTGGAGTCGCTGGCCTTGGGCGGGTGCCGCGGATCCAAGACCACACCCGTGCCTGCGTACAGGTCGCCCTCGTAGAACATGTTCATGAGGTCGAGGCGGAAAGTCAGTGCTATGGCCGCGGCAAAATCGGCATCGGTACGCAGCACGGCGGCGATCGCGGCGTACATGTCGGTGGTCTCGATGTGCACCTGCTCGGTGGCACGATAGTAGTTTGCCAGGCGCGCATACAGGCGCCGGTAGAGTTGCTCGAGGCCCTCTTGCCCCGGGCCGATACTCTGGGCGAACAGGCGGTCGAGCCTATCGAGGGAGGCGAAGAGGCTCACTGGCGGGTTGATCATCACCGCGCGATGGATGTTCAGACGATGCTCGCTGGCATCCAGGGACTTCACCACCGCCGCGTTCGTCCCGCCCAGCGAGTAGCCGATGATATGAATCTCCGTCACCAGCGCCTTCGACGGCAGGCGCGCGAGTACCGCCTGAGCGGCGGCGTAAAGGTCGCGGCCATCCTGCTGCAAGTCACCGGGGACTCCGGTGCTGGAGGCCGCGGTGATGAACCGCGGAAAGGTCGGCGAAGGCATGGTGAGCACGTGGTAACCGGCCCCGTACAGGATCGCGCGCAGCCGCGACTGTGAGGTGGAGTTGCCGTCACTGCCCGTGCCCGCGATCACAATGACCAGCGGCGCGGGTTTGTCCTGCATGGACAGCCACACCCGCAGGCGCCGGTCGAACCACAACACATCAGGCAGCGGCCGGCGCGCCCAGGGCAAGGCGATGTTGATTTCCTGCAGCGGCACGGTCGCCGGCAGCGGCGCGATGTCCTGCGGGGCCGGCCCGTAGACCGTGGCACGCAGGGCCGCGGAGTCGGCAAGGCCAGTCGCCGGTACCTGTGCACCATGGGCGATCCATGGACAGGCAACCAGGGTCAGGGCACACAACAGTCTCAGTGTCCGCATCATCCGTGAGTCATCAGCAGGGGGACGGCAGCAAGCGTGGGCGTAAACGCACCCGCGCCGCAACTACAATATTGACCAGGCCTCATGTCCCGGGCGGCAGGACAGCGTCGGGCGGAGACCGAGCGCACGCTAGCGAAGCACCTTGGCAACCATTGCCTGCGCCTCTGTCAGGATGCGCTGCAGCTGCTCACTGCCTTTAAAGCTCTCGGCGTACACCTTGTAGATATCCTCGGTGCCGGAGGGCCGGGCCGCGAACCAACCGTTCTCGCCGGTGACCTTCAGGCCACCGATGGCCGCGCCGTTGCCGGGGGCCTGGGTGAGGATCTTCACGATCTTCTCACCGGCAAGCTCGGTCGAGGTAACCGCGCTGGCGGTAAGTCCTGCGAGCCTCTTCTTCTGCTCGGGGGTTGCCGGGGCGTCGATGCGGTCCGACAGCGGATCGCCCAGCTGCGCGCACAGCTCGCGGTACACCACTGCCGGATCACGACCCAGTCGCGCAGTGATCTCAGCGGACAGCAGCGCCGGCACTATTCCGTCCTTGTCGGTGGTCCACACCTTGCCGTTCGTGCGCAGGAACGAGGCCCCCGCGCTCTCCTCCCCGCCAAAGCACAGCGAGCCGTCGATGAGGCCGGTGACGAACCACTTGAAGCCAACCGGTACCTCGTAAAGGTCGTGGCCAAGCCGCGCCGCGATGCGGTCGATCAGCTGGGTGGTAACGACGGTCTTGCCGACCGCGATGCCCTTCTTCCACTGCGGACGGTTCTGCAGCAGGTAATACACCATCACGCTCAGGTAGTGGTTCGGGGGCATCAGGCCCTGGTGCGTGGCGATGCCGTGGCGGTCGTGGTCCGTGTCGCAGGCAAATGCGATATCGAAGCGGTCCTTGAGAGCGATGAGCGACTGCATCGCATCCGGTGACGAGGGGTCCATGCGGATGCGCCCGTCCCAGTCGCGCGTCATGAAGCGGAATGTCGGGTCTACTGCATTGTTGGTGACGGTGAGGTCCAGGCCATAAAGCTCGGCGATGCGTGGCCAGTAATGTACGCCCGCGCCGCCCAGCGGATCGACGCCCATGCGCACGCCCGCGCCGCGGATGGCCTCCAGGTCCAGCACCGCGCCTAAGTCCGCGACGTACTTGCCAAGGAAGTCGTGGCGGTGGGTCGTGGACGCGGCCAGCGCCTGGGCGAGCGGAACTCTCTTCACGCCTGCAAGGCCAGCGGCCAGCAGCTCATTGGCGCGCGTCTCGACCGCCTTGGTGATATCAGTGTCCGCCGGGCCGCCATTGGTCGGGTTGTACTTAAACCCGCCGTCTTCCGGCGGGTTATGCGAGGGTGTGATCACGATGCCGTCCGCGAGGCCGCGCTCCCGCCCGTCGTTGTAAGTAAGGATCGCGTGCGAGACCGCAGGGGTCGGGGTGTATTCGTCGCCCTCGGCGAGCATCACCTGCACGCCATTGGCGGCGAGCACCTCAAGCGCGCTCACCCGCGCAGGCTCCGAGAGCGCGTGGGTATCGATGCCCAGGAACAGCGGCCCATCGGTCGAGCGCGCCCGGCGCAGCTCGCAGATCGCCTGCGTGATGGCGAGCACGTGCGACTCGTTGAAGGTGCGCGTCAGTGCCGAACCGCGGTGGCCGGAGGTACCGAAGGCGACCCGCTGCTCCGGTACCGCAACATCGGGGACCTCACTGAAGTAGGCAGTCACCAGGCGCGGGATATCCGCCAGCGGTGCCGCGGTGGCCGGCTTGCCGGCCAGGGGATTGCTCTTCAAGCCCGTCGTCCTGGGGCGTAAATCATCGGCGTCCTCTTCTGGGGCAGGGCTCGGGTCCGCAATTAGACCGGCCCATCTGTGCTGCAAAGATACAGCATCGTGCCGAAGGTTGAATGTAGGGCCGCCCCTACGTATCGCCCCGGACGCTGCGGCAGTACCAGACCAGGACGCCCGGTGGCACGCTGCACGCGACATCCAGTTCCATGGCCGCGTAGGAATCCAGCAGGTCGCGCAACTGGGCTTCCACCGCGGCGGCAGGCTCCCCACAGGCACGCCCGGCCTCGATCACGCGCAGCATGTGAGTGGTTGACTCGTACAGGCCTGCGGCGCGCCGCTGCAGGCGCCCCCGCAGCCAGCCCAGCGCCGGCGCGTGCAGCGTGTAGCCTGCCGCGGCCGCCTTGCCCGCGGCGGCGCCCTGCACCAAAGAACAGGCGCCGCGGAACCATTCGGTGTGCCCGCCGGCGGCCGGGCACACCGCGAGCGGGCCCGGGGCCCGGTGCAGCGCGGCCACCTCGAACAGCTCGCTCTCCAGAGCCCGTGCATCGCCTACCGACTCGGTAGCCACCACCAGCGCGCGCTCCAGGTCGAAGAACTCAAAGTACCGCGGGTGCAGCGTCTGCATGCGACCCAGCGGATCGCGCGAGAAACCAACCTTTAGGATGTCCTCGTACCTGCACTGCAGGACATACACATACGCCCCGGTCGAGTCACACATGCGCACGTGGTGCTCGGGATCGCGTTGCGCGAGCGTGTGCTTCCTGGCGCGGCGCATCATGGCACCGACATTACCCAATGGCCACGCTGTCGGCCAGAGCGCGAGGGCAGGTTCATACAGTGCGGTAGGACAGTGCCTACTGTGTGTCTGCAGCTAGGACGCTACTGCCACCTGGGCAAGGCCCTTATAAATCTCGCCCATCGTTTCAATCAAGGAAGCTCTCCATGAAACTACTGATACTTGCCGCCCTTTCAGTGCTGCCGCTTACCGCTCTGGCGGCCAATGCGACGCCGGACAAGTCCTTCTATAAGTCCCTGGCTGAGGGCGGGATCGCAGAAGTACGCGATGGCAACCTGGCGCAAAAGAAGAGCAGCAACCAGCAGATCAAGGACTTCGGCGCGATGATGGTCAAGGACCATACCGCGGCGAACCAGGAGCTGATGACGCTCGCGCAGTCCAAGGGCATCAAGCTGCCTACCGGCCCGGGCATCGGCGCTGACACCAAGAAGGGTGAGCTCGATGTCCTCACCGGCGAGGCTTTCGACAAGTCGTACGTCAAGAGTCAGGTGAAGGCGCACAAGGACACGATCGCGCTGCTGCAGAAGGAAATCGCCAACGGCCAGGATGCCGATGCGAAGGCTCTGGCACAGAAACTGCTGCCGACCGTGCAGTCGCACCTGCAGGCGGCACAGAGTATCGCCACCAGCATGGGTATCAGCTAACCCCCAGCCGGGCTACCCCCGCCCGGCTTTCCCACGGGCCGCAGGAGACCAGCCTGCGGCCCGTTTTACTTTCCAGGATCTGGTGATCAGCCGCGTGCAGGTGGTGGCGCGTTCGCACGGGCACCCGTCAATCGCAGTGCCGACCCCAGCGCCTGGGCATGCTCGATGACAGCCCCGGCGAGCACGCCCACTGCCGCTGCCATCGCGTCGTAGTCGTGGACCCCGACGAGTGTCACCAGCACCGCGACCGCCACGCTGATCAGCAGCACGCGGCGGATTCGTGGCAGGTCCCATTCCGCGGCCACCTGCCGGATCGCAGGACGCGCCCCGCCCAGGATCCATTGGGTTGCGTACAGCAGCAGGAACAGCGCGACCGCCTCGGTGTACGGCGGCCCGTACAGGCCGATGATCCAGGGCGTAATGATCGCCACCGCGATGACCCACGCGGTAGTGGTGGAGAACGACACCGCCAGGTCCACCGCGAGCTTGCCGCGCAATGTGCTCATGGCCTCGCACAGCTGTGACTGGAAGCGCGCACTCTGCGGGATCAGGATCACCGAGGGCACTAGGAAGTCGATGATCTGCGCTGTGCGGTAGACCACCGCGTATTGCGCGATGCCCAGGTCCGTGCCGAAGATGGCCAGCACGCACGCCGGCCCCCACTGCAGCCCGGCAAGGGCAATGCCGGTGAGCCCGTTGAGGCCGGTGGACAGGTAGACCTGCGACCACGGATAGGAGGAGCTCTTGACCGTGGCGGTTGCGGCGGTCTCCTTGAAGACCCGCCGCGTGATCAGCACACCGGTGGCGGCCATGAGTACGCTGCCGGCAAAGAAGGCCCACGACAGCACGAACAATGCGTCCTCGGGCGGGGCGAACCAGGCGCCGATGAGGATCGCGATGTTCATGCTGTAGCTGGCCACGAGCACACTGCCGAGCGTGCGGTTGACCGCGCGCAATGCCCCGGAGAGCAGCAGCGCCAGCGTCGCAAACGGCACCGCCAGAACAAACGGCAGGTAGGTCTCAAGATACGGGCGCAGGTGGGTCTGCATGACGTCAAGGTCGGCGGTCACGACCAGGAGGATCGCGCAGGCGATTGCGCTGCGGATCAGCACCCTGATGCCCAGCGCACGCACCAGCACGCGCGCCGGGATGCCGAACTCCAGGTGCGGCGAGTTGCCGATGAAGAAGTGCGCGATGAACAGCTCGTACTTGCCGCGCAGCAGCGCACCCAGGCCGTAGGCGATGACGAAGCCCTTGAAGTAGATGCCGGCGGTCTCAGGCTCCAGCGCGCGCACGATCGCCACCGTCGCTGCGATCTGCAGGACCGCCGCCAGGATGCGCAGGAACCCTTCGCGCAGCGGCGACGGACTGGCGCGCAGGTCGGCTACCGGCTCGCCCTGCCCTAAGGTCAGCGTGACCATGGTGTGTGCGCAGCGGCGCCCGTGAGGGCGGTCATGTCGTGTTCAGTGTGCAACCGATGCCTCTTGCTCGCCGCCGCCCAAGGCCTTGTAGAGGGTTGCCAGGTTCTGCAGCCTCATCAGCTCGACGGTCACGACGCTCTGCTGCGCAGCATACAGGGTGCGCTGCGCATCCAGCGCCGGCAGGAAGCTGTCGACGCCGGCCTTGAAGCGCATGTCCGCCAGGCGATAGGACTGGTCCGCATCTCCGGCCAGCGCGCGCTGTGCCGCCAGTTGCTCATCCAGCGTCGCCCGCGCGGCCAGCGCGTCATCGACTTCCTTGAACGCCGTCTGCAGGATCTTCTCGTACTGGGCGACCTGCACGTTCTTCTCGACCTTGGCAAGATCCAGGCCCGCGCGGTTCGCCCCGCCGGTGAAGATCGGCAGGGAGATCTGCGGCTGGAATACCCACGCCTCCGAGCCTGTCTTGAACAGTCCGGACAGCTGAGTGCTTGCGGTGCCGTAGCTGGCGGTCAGGGAGATGCGGGGAAAGAACGCCGCGCGGGCGGCGCCGATGTTGGCGTTCGCCGCGACCAGCTGGTGCTCGGCAGCCATCACGTCCGGGCGCGCGGTCAGCACCTGCGAAGGCACATCCGCCGGCAGGTCGCCGGAGAGCTCGTGGGCCTCCAGATCTGCCGGGAACTGCAGGCCCGCGGGCAGCGGGCTGCCGACCAGCAGGATGAGCGTGTTGCGGTCCTGGGCCGTCTGGCGGGTGTAGGCGGCCACGTTCGCCCGCGCGGTGTCCACGGTCGTGGCGGCCTGGGCGGCTACCAGTGCCGTCGTCGCCCCGGCGTCCAGGCTCTGCCTGATGAGCTTGTAGGAAGCGCTCTGGCTGTCGAGCGTCTGGCGGGTGACCTTGAGGATCGTCTCATCGGCGATGACGGTGTAGTAGGCGCTGGCGACCTCGGCGATCAGCGATAGCTGCGCGCTGCGTCGCGTCTCCTCGGTACTCAGGTACTGCTCGAGGGCCTGGTGCTTGAGACTCCTGATGCGGCCGAACAGGTCAAGCTCGTAGTCCGTGAAGCCGACACTTGCCTCGAACAATCGCACCACTTCACCCTTGCCAGGGGTGCTGCCGGCGACCAGGCCATAGGGGTAGCGCTGCGACTGCTCGATGCCGGTGGCGGAGATGCTCGGGAACAGGTCCGCGCGCTGGATGCGGTACTGCGCCTGCGCCGCCTCGACGTTCAGGGTGGCGATGCGCAGGTCGCGGTTGTTGGCGAGCGCCTGGCCGATCAACTGCTGCAGGACCGGGTCCGGGAAGAAGTCGCGCCAGCCGATCTGGGCAGCGCCGGCCCCTTCGGTTGCGGGCGGCACGCCGTCGGTCCATGCCGGCGGCACCGGGGCGGCGGGACGCTGGTAGTGCGGCTCGAGCGTGCACGCGCCCAAGGCCAGCACGCACGCGGCGGCCGCGGTCGTGACCCTGGCGCTCACGGCGGCGGCTCCGGTTGCGGCACGAGCGTGCCGGGCGGGTGTTCGGGCGCGGCGCCGTGGGTATCAGCCGGCGGCGCCGCGTCAGGGTGCGTATGCGAGCGCACCCACACGAAGAACACCGGCACGAAGAAGATCGCGAGGATCGTGGCGCTGAGCATGCCGCCGATGACCCCGGTGCCGATCGCGTTCCGGCCGCCGGCGCCGGCGCCCGGTGGCGATCGCCAGCGGCAGCACGCCGAGCATGAAGGCGAGCGAGGTCATGAGGATCGGCCGCAGGCGCTGGCGCGCGGCGGCCACGCGTCGCCTCGATCAGCGGCATCCCCTGGTCGTAGTTCTCCTTGGCGAACTCGACGATCAGGATCGCGTTCTTGGCGGCAAGGCCGACGGTGGTCAGCAGGCCGACCTGGAAGAAGACGTCGTTGCTCAGGCCGCGCAGCAGCGTCGCGAGCACCGCGCCGATGATGCCCAGCGGCACCACCAGCATGCACCGCGACCGGGATCGACCAGCTCTCGTACAGCGCCGCCAGGCACAGGAACACGATCGATCAGCGAGATGGCATACAGCGCCGGGGCCTGCGAGCCGGACAGCCGCTCCTCGTAGGAAAGGCCGGTCCAGTCGTAGCCGATGCCCTTGGGCAGCTTGGCCGCGAGCCGCCTCCATCGCCTTCATGGCATCGCCGCTGCTCTTGCCCGGCGCCGGGGCGCCCAGGAACTCCAGCGAGGCGACGCCGTTGTAGCGCTCGAGCTTCGGGCGAGCCGTAGGTCCAGTGCGCGCTGGCGAAGGCCGAGAACGGGATCATCGTGCCGGCGCCGTTGCGCACGTACCAGCGGTCGAGATCCTGCGGCAGCATGCGCGAGTCCGCATCGCCCTGGATGAAGACCTTCTTCACCCGGCCGCGGTCGATGAACTGGTTGACGTAGGCCGAGCCCCAGCCGGCCGCCAGGGTGTTGTTGATGTCGGCGATCGACAGGCCCAGCGCGCTCGCCTTCTCCCGGTCGATGTCCAGCTGGTACTGCGGCTCGTCGTCCAGCCCGTTGGGCCGCAGCATGCCGATCGCCGGATTCTTCGTCGGCCAGCCTGCAGCAGCTGGCTGCGCGCCTCCATCAGCGCCTCGTGGCCGACGAGGCCGCGGTCGAGCAGCTCGAAGTCGAAGCCGGTGGCATTGCCGAGTTCGAGCACCGCCGGCGGCGCGAAGGCGAACACCATGCGCTTCCCGGATCGTTGAGAAGTACTTGTTGGCGCGCGCGGCGATGGCCTGTCACGCTGTTGTCGCCTTGGCCCCGCTCATGGCCCCAGCCCTTGAGGCTGACGAACGCGAGCCCGGAGCTCTGGCCGCGGCCGCCGAAGCTGAAGCCGGTGACGGTGAACACGCGACTGCACTGCGCTCTTCTCGTCCTTGAGGAAGTGGTCGCGCACCTGGTCCAGCACCTCCTCGGTGATCTCCGCCGGGGTCGCCCGGCGGCGTCGTCACCTGGCACGAACAGCACGCCCTGGTCCTCGTCCGGCAGGAACGACTTGGGCATGCGTGACGAACAGCACGCCCATCAGCACCGACGATCGCCAGGTAGACCAGCAAGATAGCGCCCGGTGCGCTGCGGCGACGTGCTCGACGCTGCGCGTGTAGCCGTGATTCGTGCGCTCGAAGCTGCGGTTGAACCAGCCGAAGAAGCCGCCGTGATGCTTCATCTGCCCTCCTCCGCCGGGGCCTTCAGAAGCGTGGCGCACAGCGCCGGCGTGAGGATCAGCGCCACCAGCACCGAGAGCACCATCGCCGAGACGATGGTGATCGAGAACTGGCGGTAGATGACGCCGGTCGAGCCGCTGAAGAACGCCATCGGCAGGAACACCGCCGAGAGCACCAGCGCGATGCCGACCAGCGCGCCGGTGATCTGGTCCATCGACTTGCGCGTCGCCTCCTGCGGCGACAGCTTCTCCTCGTCCATCACGCGCTCGACGTTCTCGACCACCACGATGGCGTCGTCGACCAGCAGGCCGATGGCCAGCACCATGCCGAACATGGTCAGGGTGTTGATCGAGAACCCGGCGACCGCGAGGATGCCGAACGTGCCCAGCAGCACCACCGGCACGGCGATGGTCGGGATCAGCGTCGCGCGGAAGTTCTGCAGGAAGACGATACATGACGATGAAGACCAGCACGATGGCCTCGAACAGCGTCTTCACCACTTCCTCGATCGAGAGCTGCACGAACGGCGTCGTGTCGTAGGGATAGATCGGCCTTCAGGCCCGGCGGGAAGAAGGGCTCCAGCTTCTCGATCGTCGCGTGGACCGCCTTCGGCCGTGTCCAGCGCGTTGGCGCCGGGCGCCAGCTTGATCGCGAGGCCGGCCGCCGGCATGGCCGTTGTACTTGGTGTTGACCGCGTAGCTTTCCGGCCCGAGCTCGACGCGCGCCACGTCGCGCAGCAGCACGCGCGAGCCGTTGGGGTTCACCCGCAGCAGGATCTGCCCGAACTGCTCGGCGTTCTGCAGGCGCTGCGGGCCGATGATGGTGGCGTTGAGCTGCTGGCCCTTGACCGAGGGCAGGCCGCCCAGCTCGCCCGGCGGCGACCTGACGTTCTGCGCCTGCAGCGCGTTGCCGACGTCGCCCGGGGTGAGCCCGAAGTTGTTGAGCTTCGCCGGGTCGAGCCAGATGCGCATGGCGTACTGCGAGCCGAACAGCTGGTAGTCGCCCACGCCCCGTGGTGCGGCTGATCGGGTCCTGCACGTGCGAGGCGATGTAGTCGCCGATGTCCGAGCGCGTTCATGCTGCCGTCGGTCGAGACGAAGCCGACGACGAGCAGGAAGTTCTTGCGTCGCCTTGGCCACGCGCAGGCCCTGCTGCTGCACTTCGTGCGGCAGCAGCGGCGTGGCCAGCTGCAGCTTGTTCTGCACCTGCACCTGCGCGATGTCGGGATTGGTGCCCTGCTCGAAGATACAGGGTGATGGTCATGCTGCCGTCCTTGTCGCTCTCGGAGGAGAAGTAGAGCAGGTGATCGATGCCGCTCATCTGCTGCTCGATGACCTGCGTGACCGTGCTCTGCACCGTCTCGGCCGAGGCGCCCGGATAGGTCGACGCGTGATCGAGATCGCCGGCGGCGCGATGCTCGGATACTGCGCGACCGGCAGCGTGCGGATCGCCAGCGCCGCCGGCCAGCATGATCACGATGGCGATCACCCAGGCGAAGATGGGCCGGTCGATGAAGAAATTGACCACCGCCCTGGGTCCTACGTTCGCCGGGGCCGCAGCGGCGGCAGGTGCGGGCTGGTCCGCCGCCGCGCCCGGCTGCGCCTCCTGCGGGTGCACGCTGGCACCGGGCTTCGCGAACTGCAGGCCCTCGACGATGACCCGGTCGCCGGCCTTGAGGCCCTCGATCACGAGCCACTTGTCGCCGATCGCGCGGTCGGTCACGATCGGCGCGCAGCTCGACCTTGTTGTCGGCGCCGACCACCAGCGCGGTCGGCTCGCCGTTCTGGTTGTGGGTGATCGCCAGCTGCGGCACGAGCAAGGCATCGGTGCGACGCCCTCCTCGATCTGCTCGCGCACGAACATGCCCGGCAGCAGGATCTTGTCCGGGTTGGGGAACAGCGCGCGCAGGGTGACCGAGCCGGTGGTCTGGTCGACCGTGACTCCGCGAACTGCAGCTTGCCGGCGGTGCTCGTAGCTGGTGCCGTCCTCGAGCAACAGGTGCACCTGGGCCTGGTTGTCGCCGGCCTGCTCGAGCTGGCCGGCCGCGAGCTCGCGCTTGAGGCGCAGCAGCACGCGCTGGACTGGGTGACGTCCACATAGATCGGGTCGAGCTGCTGCACCGTGACCAGCGCGCTGCGTCTGGTTCGCCGTGACCAGCGCACCCTCGGTGACCGCGGATCGCCCGATGCGTCCGGCGATCGGCGACAGCAGCCTGGTGTACACCAGGTTGATACGCGCGGTGTCAGCGGCGGCCTGGCAGTCTGCGCGGCCTGCGGCGACCGCGTTGTCGTAGTCCTGCTTGCTGACCGCGTTGGCCTCGGCGAGCGGCTTGTAGCGGTCCGACCTGCGACTTGGCCGACGCGGCGGCGGCCGCGGCGCTGTCGTAGGCGGCCTGGTACAGCGCGGGATCGATCTGGTAGAGCTGCTGCCCCTCCTTGACGTCCGCTGCCTTCGACGAACATGCGCTTCAGGATCACGCCGCTCACCTGCGGCCGGATCTCGGCGATCTTGTACGCCACGGTGCGGCCCGGCAGTTCGGTCGTCAGGCTCACGGCCTGCGACTTGAGGGTGACCACCTTCACCTGCGGCGGTTGCGGCGCGGGCGGGGCCTTCTTGTGGTGGCAGGCAGCTAGCACCAAGACGGTGCACAGCAGCACCGCGGTACCTGCGGCTGTGGCCGGACCGGATGCCCTGGGAACTCCCGCGGCTGAAGAACGATTCATCATGCGTGACCTGCCTGAAGCGCCGGAGCCTTTGACGACTGGCCCGTCTTGTTAGTTGCGTACGGTTGCCTGTCCGGCAAGATCTGCTCAGGAGTGCGTCCGGCGGCGCCATCCCCGTGTCGATCCTGTTGACAGCGATCTTCGCATCAATCCTGCGACTCGCAAAGCGTAGGCGGCGCGCACCGCTGGCCTGCTCAGCATGGCGTGCGGATCCGGCGCTGCGAGAAATACTGCTCGAGCGTGGCCGGATCCCCGGAACCCTCCGCCAGGGCCACGTAAGTGTCCGGCCTCATAAGATAGAGCGCATCACGCGCCAGCCCGGCCTCAGCGTGGGCGCCGCTCCAGGCAAACACGTGCAGCGGGGTCGCGTGCCCGGCGCACCATTGCCCCAGGCTGTCACGCGCGGTGCCGTAAACGTGCACCTGCCACGCCATGGCGTTCAGGGGCTCGTGGTTGTCCGAGCCGCCCGCGGGAACCCAGGGCAGGCGGTCCCCGCCATGCACCTCACCGGCGCGCCCTGCACTCAGGGGCCGGTCGCGGTAGTTCAGCGTGATCTGGGAGATCGTACGGAACATGAACTCGCGCAGCGGCTCGAAAGACAGCGCCCGCGGCAACAACAGCGGGACCACGCGCGTACGCACGATCTCAGCCAGCGGGCCATCGGAGTTCACGAAGCCGAACGCCCGGTCGGTGGTAGCCACCAGCCGCTGGGCGAAGGGCATGCGCTCGGCCTGGTAGCTGTCCAGCAATCCATCATCGGCCCGGCCCTGCAGGACCGCGGCCAGCTTCCACGCCAGGTTCACCGCATCACCGATCCCGGTGTTCATGCCCTGGCCCCCGGCGGGGCTATGGATGTGGGCGGCGTCCCCCAGGATGAAGGCGCGCCCCTTGCGGAAGCGATCCGCGACGCGGTGATGCACACGGTAGGTGGCGAACCAGTTCACCTTGTCCACCTTGAGCTTGAGGTTCTCGATGGCCCGCCCGCTGACGTCGGCGAACTTCAGAGCCTCCGCGTGCTCGGCGCGCTCGTCCTTCACGGTGCCAATCAGGCGCGCGTGGCCCTGACCAGCCATAGGAAAGACGGCCAGGAAGTCCGCCTCGTCCAGGTCCAGGTGCAGGTTGCCATCCACCGGCGGCCCGGAGCCCTCGATGTCCGCTACGTAGAAGACCTGCCGGTAGGTGCCGCCCGGGAAGTCACTGCCGATGGCGTGGCGCACCAGCGAACGCGCGCCATCACAGCCGGCCAGGTACGTTGCCTCGCAGAGCTGCTCCGCACCCCCGGCGCTGCGCAGGCGCGCGCGGATGCGATCATCGTGATCGGTGAAGCTGATGAGTTCGGTGCTGCGCTCGACCGCTACCCCCAAAGACTGCAGCTTCTCGACCAGCAATCGCTCGTGCTGGTCCTGCGGAAAGATCTCCAGGAAGGAGAATGGCGTCAGCCCCTCGCCGATACGCGCGAACGCGACGCTGGCGGCATGCTCGCCACGCGCCCACAGGTTCACGCTCGCGACCTTATGGCCCCGCCCGATCACGCTGCCGGCGAGGTCCAGCTGGCGATACAGTTCGAGCGTGCGCGCCTGCACGGCCATGGCGCGCGAGGTGGTGCCGGGCGCAGCGGTGGTGTCGATGATGCGAACGCTCACGCCCTGCCTGGTCAGCCACAGCGCCAGCACCAGCCCGGTAGGACCTGCGCCAGCGATCAATACGTCGCAATGCGCCACGCTATCTTCTCCCGCTGCAAAAGTTCGCCCGCAGCTGATCTTATCGCCAAGCTTGCCGCAAGCGTTACCGCGAAATTGTCCTACGCGCGTGGGCGACGGCTGCCTACGGCATGCTGGTCATCCCCCGCGCATGCTTTGTGTCTCTACAGTCAGTCATCAACGGAGACACGAACATGACCACCTCGAGCGGCCACACCTCAGCGATCCGTGCCAAGAAAGTCATTGGCACCGACGTGAACGACAATGCAGGCAAAAAAATCGGCAAGATCGAGGATGTCGTCCTCGACAAGGAATCGAACAACATCATGTTTGCAGTGGTGGGCTTCGGTGGCTTCCTCGGCATGGCCGAGAAGTACCATCCGATCCCCTGGGAGTCACTGGACTACGACGAGAACGAGAGCGCCTACGTCGTGACCTTCACGCGCGAGCAGCTTGAGGCTGCCCCGGCAGGCTCGATCGATGAGCTCACAGGCGACAACGGCATGCACTTCCGTGATCGCAGCTTCGACTACTACAAGACCCCGCGCTACTGGGAAAACTACTGAGGCAGTGACGGCACCCGCGCAGCCGCGCGGGTGCCGCCCCTTCACGCAGGCTTGTCGCTGAGCAGGCGCACTTCGCGCTGCGGGAAAGGGATCACGATGCCGCGCGCCCGGAAGGCCTGCAGCAGCGCCGCGTTGACCTCCCCCGTCGCCGTTCCCTGGTCGCTGACAGCCACCCAGGGTTTGACCGCGATGTACACGGCGGAATCGGCCAGCTGCATCGCCTGGATCACCGGCACCGGGTCCTTGAGAATGCGCGCATTGGCATCGAGCACCTCACGGATCACCTGCAGCGGCAGGTTGATATCGGTGTCGTAGGCCACCCCGACGCTCACGTCCAGCTGACGGATGCGCCCGTAGTTGTGCAGGATCTCGCCCACGATCTTGCGATTGGGCACCATCACGCGCGAGCGGTCCACGTGGGCAAGCGTGGTGCTGAAGAGCGTGATCGTCTCGACCGTCCCCTCCACCCCGGCAATCGCGATGTATTCCCCCACCCGGAAGGGCTTGGCGAAAATGATCGACAGGCCGGCCACGAGGTTGCTCAGCACGCCCTGGGTGGCCAGGGCAACTCCGGCACCGGCGACTCCCAGGCCGGCGATCAGGGGCAGCAGTTCGACGCCCAGGTTCTGCAGCGCCATGATGAGGAACAGCCCGAAGCACAGCGCCCACACCACGCGCGCCAGCAGCTGGCGCACCGGCTGCTCCAGTTCCATGCGATGCAGGGCACGCAGCAGCCAGCGGCTTGCCCAGCGACTGAAGATCACCCCGGCGATCAGGATGAGGATCGCCGTCAGCAGGCGCGGGCCGTATTTCACGGCCATGTCCAGGAACGTATCCCTGAAATGATTGATTTGCGCGACCTGATCGTTCATGCGACAGCACCGTGTTCATGCGACGCGACGATTCTACGGCCTCGATGTGCTTTGCGCGCGCCCCGCTACTGGCAGTAGTCGCGGATCCTGCGCACCTGCTTCGCAGGGTGCCCCCAGTCAAAGCTCGCCAGTTCGCCGTCACTGGCAAAGTTGTAGTAGACGATCCCGTTGGGGAACATCACCACCGAGATGCCGCCGAAGCCGGACATGAAGGGGATCCACGTCGGCGCCGCACAGCCCAGCAGCGACTGTACGTTACGGGCCCAGAACCCGTACTTGTAGCGAAAGTTGGCCAGGTTCGCCGCCGGCAGCCCACGGTCATCGGGATTTCTCTGCAGCGCCGTGGCGAGCATCTGCCGGTCAAGCACCGGCTCGCCGGCGATGCGCCCGTCGCCGGCAGCAAGGAAGCTCGCCAGGCGCGCGATGTCGTCGTAGTGCCAGGTCAGCCCCCACCCGGTAAATGGCTGGCGGACCGCATCGTAGGTACGGCGCGAGGTGTGCGTGACCGGGCTGAGGTTGAGCGGCCCGAAAACATCACCCACCAGCAGATCATTGAAAAGGTCCGCGTGTTCGCGGCCCGGCAGGCTCTTGAGGTAGGCGTTCATGGCAGTGCCGAGCAGGTACGTGTCCGAGGTGTGGTACACCCACAGCGTCCCCGGCGGCGAATGATGCGGGTAGGCGCCGCAGGCGAAGCCGATCTTGCCCGCATGATCCAGGGCGAGGAACAAGCCGCGCGTCTTGGCATCGTTCTCGTCCTGCTCGTACAGTGCGGAGTCGTAGTTGCCGGTGGCCATGTCAAGGGCGTCCCGGAAAGTCACCGCGTCCCAGGCGGGGTGCTGGCACGATGGCGCGGTAACCCAGCCCCTGATCGACTGCGTGACCGCCGCACGCGTCAAGGCCTGCAGGCGCATGAGTGCGAGCGCTGCAAAGGCGGATTTGGCGGTCGAGTAGGAAGGCAGGTCGAGCACTGCGCAGTACGGATAGTCACCCGCGCGCGTGTGGCAGGCGGAGACATAATTCACCCCGTCCACGACCAGCCCATAGACCGTCCGCGCGCCGGCGGCGCCGATGGCCAAGTCCGCCACGCTCACCGAGGGGTAGTCCTGCGCCAGTTGCGCCAGCGGGCGCTGCGCCAGGCGGTGCACCACCTCGTCGTGGTGTACGGCCAGGGCCGCCGCACGCTCGGCCACCACACCTGGCACGTAGGCGGCGGCCAGCGCCGCCCACATGTCGAACTTAAGGTAACTGCACGTCTCGCCGCTGATCTGCAGCGCTGCGTGCGAGACCGACCCATCGCCCCGGAACAGGAACATGAGTACCCCGTTGTGGGTGCAGTTGGCGTTCTTCTCCTGCAGCGCGAAGGGGATCGATGCGCGTGTGTAACCGTGGTCGCCAGGCTCGTTCCACACCCTGCCCGGCTCCAGGATGAACTCCCACCAGCCGTGGGCGCTGGGTTGGGCGCCGCGCCGCACCGGGATGATCTCGCCGTGCTCCTGGACGAACTCGAAGGCGAAGTCCTGCGGCAGCGTGCGCGCAAGCCTCAGGCCGCTGGCGTCGACGAATGCCGGGTCGCGCAGGATCGTGCGCGTGCGCGGCACGCCGCTGATGCGCAGCACTCCCTCGAAGGTATTGGTGGCAGGGCTTGCGCCTGCATCGGGCGTGAACGCCGCGAGCTCGACCGTGCGCGGATAGCTGCCGCTGATCAGCGCTGCATAGTCCAGACGGTCGCGGGCGCCGCTGCCGACGCTGACGACAAGCAGCAGCACGATGCCCGCCATCTGCAGCCACCACCGCACGCGCGTGCCGTGCGTGTCAGCGTGCCCGGTCAAGCCGCCACGCGGGCAGAAACGCACACAGCAGGCTTGCCAGCATCGCCACCGTGGCCAGGGTGACCACCCACAGCCAATGGCCCTCGCGCACGAACGCGCTGGCGACCAGCGGCCCGCTCGCCAGGCCGAGCTTGGATGCGACGCTCGCCAGGGTGGCCGCGCGCCCCTGGCGATCGAAGGCTGCGCACATGCCCAGCAGGTACGGTATGCCGAAGGCCCAGGCCACCGCGGTCACGATGTTCGCCAGCGCGTACATCACCCCCGAGCCGCTGTAGCGGAAGGCGAGCATGCCGGCACTGCACAGGAGCAGCGCCGCGAGTATCGGCCGCACACGGCCAGCCCTGAGCTTCAGTACGATGACCAGAACCGCGCCAAGCGCGCCGATCCAGCCCGCGGCCCCGAGGATCGAGCTGATGTCATTGAGTCCAAGTGCGAAGGCGCGCCCCAGCTCGATGACATACGCAGACAGCGCCATGTTTCCAGCCTGATAGAAGAACACCGCGAGCAAAGCCAGCGGCAGCAGTCGGCCCAGGCCCGCCGCAGCGACCACCGCGGCCTCGGCAGGCAGCTGATCCGCGGCCGGCCGGCGCGGGTACGGCGCCAGGAACGGCAGCATCGCAAGCGTCACTAAGCTGAATGCGGCAAGCACCAGGAACAGCAGTCGCGAGCCGAACACCGGAATCAGCCGCGGCAGCAGCAGCAGCGCAACCCCGCCCAGGCCGTACTGCACGATCAGCAGCATGCCGAAGGTGCGCTCGGGCACGCGGGTGCGGGCAATCACCGCAAACGCGGTCCCCACCAGGGTGCCGCCGACGATGCCGTGCGCAAAGCGCGTGCCGATCAGCGGCCAAGGCGTGATCACCGTCACCGACAGCAGGTCGATCGCAATCAATCCACACAGCAGCAGGACCGCAAGGCGCCGCCACGGCACCCGCTGGCTAAGGTAGATCGCCAGCATTGCGCCCACCACCGCGCCATAGACATTCGCCGCGCCCACCCAGCCGGCCTCGCGCGCACCAAAGTGCAGCCCGTCGACCAGGCCCGAGACGATCGCCGGCATGATGTTGACGTAGAAGAACCCAGCCGTTGCCAGGAACGAGAGCAGCACCGCGGCCATCAGACCATCGGGGGCCGCCTGCGGCAGGCGGGAGGATTCGGTGGCGGCCGGGTCGAGCGTGTTCATCGTTACCGCGGCATCCTCAGGCCGGATCGACGTGCAGGCCGCCGGCCTTGAGTACGTCCGCCAGCGGCTGCAGCTGTTGCCGGTAGCGCCGCCACAGCCCGACCGAGGAGCTGTAGATCGGCCGGCGCACCTGGGCTGCGCTGGCGGTGAGCACGGGCCGCTCGTTGCGCTCGAAGGCCAGGCAGGCGTCCTGCCACGCCAGTCCGCAAAACTGCACCAGTCGGCGGCTCGTGGCCTCCTGGCTTGCGACCAGGTCCTCGTAATTGATCTCGAGGAACCCGCCCGGCAGCATCGCGCGCCAGTGCGCCATCAGCGCCTCGTAGGCCAGGTAGTAGTGCCCGAGGTCGGCCAGGTCGTACGAGAACGGGTAGGCCATGCGGAACAGCGTCTTGTAGATCGCATAGCCCAGGTCCATCGGGTTGCGCCGCACGTGGATGATGCGCGCCTGCGGCAGTGCTCGGGCGATCAGGCCCAGGTAGAGGAAGTTGACCGGTGTCTTGTCGATCGAGCGCGTGCCGCGCTCGCCGGCAAGCCGCGCACAGTAGCGCTCCCCCACGGCACGCAAGTTGGCCCCGGCCGAGCGCCTGATCAGGTCGGCCTTGCCGCCGGCATCGCCCACCTCGCTAAGCAGCGCCTTGGCAAAGTCGCTGGTCTCACCGCGGCTGCTGATGGCTGAGTGCGAGCTGAGTATCCGATCGACCAGGGTCGTGCCGCTGCGCGGCAGCCCGACGATGAACACCGGGCGCGCGTCGGGGCAGCCCTCGATGGCGCGCGCGAAGAAGCCGGCGCCGAACGCCGCGGCGATCTGCTGCAGGGTGGCAACATCGTCTGCCACCTTGTAGCTGAGCAGGCGGCGCCGCAGGTCCGCGCCTCGCTTGAGGGCGGCGAATGAGGCCTCGTCGCTGCCCAGGTCCTCCAGTTCCTTGGCCAGCGCGTAGTTGAGCGCCACGGGGCCTGCCGGCTGGCGCATAGGCATTAGCAGCGCCGCCTCGATCTGCGGCACGTGGTTGCTCGAGTGCGTCTGCCGGCGCAGCGTGGCGCGGTTGTAGTAGGCGTCGTAGTCGTGCGGATTGAGAGCGATGACCTGCGACAGCGCCCGCTCAGCCTCCTCCAGCCGTCCCAGCGCGATGAGCGAGGTTGCCCAGTTGTAAAGCTGTGCAGCGCCGGGCTGCAGCGCAAGCGCCTGCTGGTAGCAGCGCTCTGCATCGGCGTGCAGGTTCAGGTAGGTGAACAGCTGCCCCATCTGGCTCAAGGAGCGCACATCCGCGGGTACTGCAGCCGCGAGTGCCTTCAATTCCACTACGCCTTGTGCGATCTCTCCTTTCTCGAGCAGCGCTTCGATCTGCTGCAGCTGCACTTTTAGAACCCGTAGCTCAAGGTAAGGCCGATGGTGCGCGGCAGGGCGATCAGCGCCTTGGAACCGTTGCCATAGTAGTTCTGCTGCGGTGAGGTGCCCATGTAGGCCGGAGTATAGACCCCGGTCACGCCGGCCTCGTTGGTGACGTTCTTCATCCACACAGTCGCGCTCCACTTGTCATCGGTGAGCGAGGCGGCCAGGTTCAGGATCGTGAAGCCGGACATCGGGTAGTAGAACTTCGGCTGCCCCAGGTATGGGTTCGGCGGCGGCACGGTGTTCAGCGCGACGTTGCCGGCGAAGATGGTGTCCTCGGTGCTCGACTGGTAGTACGCATCCGCGTGCAGGGTGACGCGCGCCTTCTGCAGCGGGATGTCGAAGTCGGCCGAGACGTTGGCCTGGTTCAGCGGCGCGCCGGGCAGGCGCGCGCCGGAAGGGGCGATCTGGTAGGCGCCGTCGGCGGAGATCGCAGGGGCGGTGAGGTGGGCATCGGTATAGGTGTAGCCGAGCCCGTAACGCAACTGGGCGCCCAGGCGTCCATTGAGCTGCAGCTCGACGCCCTGCGTCGAGGCCGTCTTGGCGTTCTGCACCGCGAAGAAGCCCCAGTTGGTCGTCGCGGTGTTGATCTGCGGGTCCTTCCAGTCCACGTAGAAGACGTCCGCGTTGTACGTGATGCCGTACAGCACCCCCTTGAAGCCGACCTCGTAGTCGATGTCGGTATCGGGCTGGTAGGTCAGCCACGCCGGGCTCTCGGCAAAGTTGCCGGTGATCGGGGTGCCGTTGGCCCCGCCGCGGCGGTATCCCTGCGCGACGGTGGCGTACAGCAGCTCGTGCGCGGCGAACTTCCAGGACATGTTGCCCTTGAAGATCGCCTTGTTCTCCCGCTCGGTGCCGTTGGAGTACGAGCTGTCGAATATCGAGCTGTACAGGCCGGTGTTCTGGCTGACATTCGTCTGCGAGTAGTCGCTGAACACGCGCGCGCCACCGGTGAACTGCAGCGCCTCGGTCATGTGGTAGGTGAGCTCTCCATACAGGGCAAGATCGGTGTAGTGCTGGTCCTGGTGGTACAGGTAGTCGTTGTCGCTGATGACCGCGGAGGCGAACGCCGGGTAGGCCGCATCCCACCACTGCTTGAAGCCGCGCAGCTCGCTGTCCTGTGAGCTGAAGGTGCTCTGGTTCTGGTAGTAGGCGCCGACCACGTAATCGAAGGTCTTGCCTTCCTTCGACACCAGCCGCAGCTCCTCGATGGTCGCCTTGTCCCCGTACTGGCGCAGTGCGGTGGCCATCGGGCGCGGGTAGTTGTAGTAAAAGGCCGCCAGCCAGTTGTTCTGGGCGTAGAAGCCGGTGTTCTCGCTGGTGATCTCGCCGTGGTGGTTGTAGTTGGAGGTGCTCGAGGTGAGGGTCGCAAACCCGAGGTCGACGTTCATCTCAAGGCTTGCAAGGTAGACGTTGCGCGAGGCCGGCTCCAGCTGCACGGAGCCCACCTGGGAGGCCTGGTAGGGCACGCCGTTGCCGTCGGTGCCTAGCGAGGTGGCGCGGCGGCCGCCAAAGTTGTCCGACTGGCCCATGATGCTCAAGGTCGCATCGAAGGTGTCCGTGGGCTTCCATAGCAGTGCCGCACGCCCGTAGGACTGGTGCGAGAAGTCAGCGTCCTTGCGCGTGGTGTAGGCCGCATCCGGGGACAGCACGCCGTTGGGGGCGACCGGGATGTCCTTGGCATTGACCTGGTACAGGTTGACGTAGTCGGTGACTCCCGGGTAGTCGTTGCCCGTGGCCGTCATGCGCAGCGCCAGGGTATCGCCCAGCGGGACGTTCAAGGTGAGCGTACCTGAGTAGCCAACGCTATCCGAGCCCTTCACCTGCGAGAACGACAGGCTGGCCAGGCCATCAGCCTTGCCCAGTTCCGGTGCGTTCAGCAGGTAGCGCACCGTGCCGCCCAGGGAGCCTGAGCCGTACAGCGTGCCCTGCGGGCCGCGCAGCACTTCGACCCGGTTGATGTCGGTGAGCAGGAAGTTCGCAAACAGCGGCGTGTCGTTCACGTAGGTCGACACGGTCGCGGCGGCCCCGACCGCGTAGTCGCCCAGGGCTGAGCTGTCGACGTTCAGTCCGCGGATGCGGATGCCGCTGACGACGCTTGAGTTGCGGTCGCCGCGATCCACGACCGAGACCCCCGGCACCGAGCGCATCAGCTCTGCGGTGTCGAGCACGTGGTTGTCGAGGATGGTCTGTCCGGACACCGCGCTGATGTTGTATGGCACGTCGAGGATGTCCTCGCTGCGCCGCTGCGCGGTCACGACGACCTCCTGAATCGGCTCGCTGGCCGCTATCACCGGCCCCGATGCGGCCTGGGCAAGTGCGACCGAGACCGCCTTGGCGATCAGGGTGCCGGAACCCATGACTGTCAGGGCGCGCTTGCGGGTAGCGGCAGAGGCGGTGCTATACAGGCTCATGGGCATGTTCTCCGGAAAACTAAGGATCTAGGTTGTGAGCGTCGAGCGGGGCAGCTGCAGCGGCCCGAGCGCATCGAGGGCCGCTGAGCGCGCGCCCGGCTGGTACTGGGGAAACACAGCCGCGCAGTCGCGAAAGCTCTTGAGGGTCTGGCCCAGGCCGTGCCAGCCGCGCGCGCGCACGCGCCGCACGTAGTCTAGGTCCAGTTCGCAGGCGAGCACCTCGCGTCCCTCGCCGGCCTCGTGGATCACCTCGCCGCCGGGCCCGCAGACCACAGAGTGGCCAAAGCCCAGCCGGCCGGCACCGTTGACGTTCATGAAGTACAGCTGGTTCGCCGCAGCGTTGCCGCGCACCAGGGCGACCTCTACCTCGCGGTCGATCGTGTTGGTCAGGCTCGGGCACAGCACGATCTCAGCCCCCATCCAGGCTAGCGCGCGCGTGACCTCGGGGAACCAGACGTCGTAGCAGATCGACACGCCTATGCGCGCCACACCGGGCAGATCAAATACGCAGAAGCCCTCCCCCGAGGTCACCCCGCTCTCGTACGGGGTGAAGGGGAACATCTTGCTGTAGCGGGCAACGGTCGCCCCGCTCGGGTCGATGACCGGGCAGACGTTGTAGGTATGCGCTCCGCGCCGCTGGAAGAACGAGCCGGGCACGAGCCAGACGCCGCACTCGCGCGCGATGCGGCTGAACTCGCGCTCGGCCGGGCCGCCCTCAGGTTCCGCGTGGCGCGGATCGGTGCCGTAGGCGGACAACTCGGACAGGACGATGACATCCACCCAGGGCAGGCGCTTCTTCGCCGCACTGATCTCATCGGCGATGCGGGCAAGGTTCCCCCCCTTGTCCAGATCGAGCTGCAGTCCCGCAACGCCCAGTGTGCCCAAGTCCTACCCCGTTTCGCGCCCCCAAGCTGCAGCTGACAGTGACAGGCAGGGCACGCCCCTGATAGGTCCAGTTTGGTACGCACGATGGGGCCAGATACAATCGCACGCCTGCAGTCGCGTGCGGACCGCTGCGCCGCTGCACCATTTCAGGGAGCGCTGTTAGCCCGATGCCCAGGCGTACCGCCAAGAACCTGCGACCGCGGATCGATCTGGTCGTAGACCCCGACAGCCCACTGAGCCTGCAGCACCAGGTGCGTCAGCGGCTCATCGACGCCATGACCCGCGGTACCCTGCGCCCGGGTCGGCGCCTGCCCTCCTCGCGCGCGCTCGCCCGACAGGCCGGCATCTCCCGCAACACCGTGACGCTCGCCTACGATGCGCTGCTGGCCGCCGGCCACCTGGTGAGCCGGCCGCGCAGTGGCATCTTCATCGCCCCGCAGTCCCCGGCGGAGCGCGTGACGACCGGACGGCGCGGCCTGTCCCGGCCGGCGGACCCGGCAAGCGCGACCGCCGGTGCCGGCCAGTCCGGGGAATTCCGGCGCCCACCGAACTGGGAGCAGCACCCCTACCCCTTCCTTGACGGTTGCATCGACCCCTCGCTGGTGCCCGCCGATGAGTGGCGCGAGGCGTTGCGCATCGCCTTCGGCAAGCGCGACCTGCTGCGCTGGGGTACCGCAGGGGACGACCTCGACGATGCGCGCCTGAACGAGGAGTTGCGCAGCCAGGTGCTACCGACCTGGGGCATTGATGCCGCGCCGGATGAATTGCTATGCACCGCCTCGGCGCGCCATGCCCTGCACATCGTCCTGGACGCCCTGGTCGGCCGGCAGAGCGTGGTGTGGGCGGACGGATCGGTGGACGCAGATACCATGCGCCGCCTCCACGCACTGCAGGCTCAGGTAGTCACCTTTGACCCGGCGACCGCGAGCGCCCGGCTGCTCGCGGAGCTGCCCGAGCATGCGGTGGTGCTCCTGGGGGTCCGCAACGCGCCCGATGGCGCACCGCTGACGCAGGCACGCGCACACGCCCTGCTCGAGGCGTCAAACAGGAGCGCTGCGGTGCTCATCGAGTGCGTCATGCCACCGGATGTACGCGAACCGCGCCGCGGCGTGCCCTCGCTGCGCAGTCTTGCACCGCATGGCCGCGTGCTCCTGCTGGGCGCGCTGTCGCAGGTCGGCAGCCCTGGGGGCCGCACCGGGGTTCATCAACGCCGGCGGTGAGCTGATTGAGCAACTGCGCGAGGTGCGCCGCCTGTCTGGCAGCGGCCTGCCCTTGGGGATGCAGCGTGCCTGGGGATACTTCATCAGTCTCGGGCACTACGCTGCCGCCACCGCCCGCGCCAGCCGGGTGCTCCAGGAGCGGCGCACGGCGCTGCGCGATGCACTGAACCATTACCTGCACAAGTTCGTCTCGATCCACACCCGCACCGGGGCCAGTGCCTATTGGGTGCGCGGCGGGCAGCTGGATGCCGCCGAACTGGCACGCACTGCCGCCACGGTCGGCATCCTCATCGAACCGGTGGGGTCCTCGGCCGGGCAGCTGCTGTGCATGGGGGTGACCGGCCTGCCCAGGGCCCGGATCCGCGAAGGGGTCGAGCGGCTTGCGCGGCTGGTGCGCCGCGACCCGCGCGCCGCTTCCGGGCACCTGCGCGAGGAGGCAGCCCCGGCGCTGCGTGGCCGCCAGCTGCAACGTGCTATGGCCGGGACGACTCTCTTATACAACACCGTCTACGGTGAGCCGTGCACCATCGAGGTGCGCGCGGACGGTGCGCTGATCGGGCGCGCGGGCTACGCGGACGAGGATCGCGACAGCGGGCGCTGGTGGATCGAGGATGATCGCTGGTTCCGCCAGTGGAACAGCTGGGCGTACGCGGAAGTGGTCGGTTTCCACACCGTCATCGACGGCGACCAGATGCGCTGGTTCAACGCGGAGGGCCAGCTGGCGGATACGGCGGTGATCGTACGCGCAGCGCGCAGCGCGCGCTAAGCAGGTGGTTGCCTAGGCGGTTGCCTGCAGGCCCGCGGCGATGTAGCGCGGATCGTGCGGCGCGCGCGCAAAAATGCGCTGTACCAGAGGCTCGAAGGTGCTCAACGGCTCGCTGGGGTATGCGGGGTCGAAGGAGCACTGGTCCCAGGCCGCGCAGAAGTGCACGCACGCCTCGTAGTAAGGGTGGTCCTTGAGCCGCTCGCGCGCGTAGCGGTCGCCACCGAAATGATGCACGTAGTAGTAGTTCTGGAACAGGCCGTGCTGGGCGACGATCCAGCTGACCTCGGCACGCACGTACGGCCTGATGATGCCGGCGGCAACCTCGGCGTGGTTGTAGGGGGCAAGCTCGTCGCCAACGTCATGCACCAGGGCGGCGAGGACCATTTCCTCGTCGGCGCCGTCGCGCAGTGCCCGTGTGGCCGCCTGCAGCGAGTGGCCCAGGCGGCTCACCGGGTAGCCCTCCAGCGAGTGATCCAGCCTAGCCAGGCTTTCGAGCACGCGGCTGCCCAGGCCTGCGGCGTACTTCTTCTCGGCCTCATCCAGGAGCAGGTAGTCCTCCTTGGTGCCGTCCTTCATCTGCCGGAAGCTGACGATGCGGGTCATGCGCTGCGCCTCACCCCGGCGCCCTGCCCGAGCTTGCGGCGCAGCACGCGGTAGCGGCTGCGTGGCCCATCAATGTCGATGTAGCAGCCCTGCAGGTGGCGCAGGCCCTCGGCCGGATCAAAGCCGGTGCGGCCATGCAGGAGACGGCAGTTGTCGAACATCACCAGGTCCCCGGTCTTGAGCAGGAAACGGATCTCGTAGTCCGGCGCCCGCAGCCGGTGGTCGAAGATGCGTCGCGCCCGGTAGTAGGCGTCCAGGCGCTCGGCACTGAACAGCGGCACGAAATCCAGGCGCGGGCTGAACTGGATGGCCTTCAACGCCCCGGTGACGTCCAGCTCGATGGGCACCGCGCTCGCCGTGAGCTCCGTGTCCGCGTCGATGTACTTGAAGCGCACCGGGGTCTGCGATAGCACCTCGAAGGCGCGCGGGTGATCCGTGCGCAGCCCCTGCGCAACGGCGAAGCCATCGACCAGGGTCGACAGCCCCCCGGTGGTCTCGTTGGCCAGGCAGTGCAGCAGCTGGATACCGGGCACCGGCGCGCGGTAGGGATTGTCGGTGTGCGGGTCAAGCGATACCGAGGTGTAGGCAAGATCGCTGGCATTGGGGGTCGAGCGCACGTCAAACAGCGGCCCGAAGTTGGTCTCGCGCGTGAAGCCAAACATCGCACCGACCCTGAGCACGGTCGCCGGCTGCGTGGGCACGCCCTCGAAGATCACGAAGCCGAAGGTCAGGAAGGACTCCAGCCACGACATCAGCTCCGCCTCGGTCGGGTCCGGCCGCCAGCGCGCGCGCGGGAATTGCTTGAGCGTGCCGTCCCAGAGCGTGGGCTCGGGGATGTCGTGGCTGTTGTCCGCCAGCGCCGCCTCGGCCAGCAGTTCCTGGGCGTTGAAGCTCGCCTCGTGGGCGTCGCTGAATCGCACCCGGAATACACCCGCGGAGGGTTGGCTCAGGGCGAGGATCTTCAGGTCCAGGTCAAAGTCGGAAGGGTCCTGCAGGCGCTGCTGCGTGAGCAGGTCCATGCTGGCGGCATCCCTGCAGCGCTCGCGCAGCCACAGCGGATGCACCACGTGCGCGGTGCCATCGCCGCGCTCGAATACGAGCTCGTTCGGTGCACCGATCCGCAGGGACTTGGGACGTTGACTGGCAGCCACGGTGAAGTCTAGCCGCGGCTCTTCGGCGCTGTCCACGTCGGAAAATCTGCGACCCGCGGTGCCTGTGAACACGACATCCGTGCCGCCGCAGCCGTGCCGGGCCCAGGCGGGCATGGATTCCCTGCGATCGGCGGCAAGCGTAGGCTCTGTGGCCTCCTAGCAGCGAAAGTTGAGTGATGTTGCGATACCTCGGGCCCGGGCAGCTGCTCTTCGCCATCGGCCTGGCGGGGCTTGGCACCTTGAGCCTGCTGCACCATGACTTTGCGCTGCAGTGGCAGCCAGTGCCCGCAGGCATCCCGGGGCGCGAGGCGCTGGCGCTGGCCTCCGGTGCCGTACTGGTGCTGGGGGCGGCAGCGCTGCTGGCCAGGCGCACCGCGCGCAGCGCGGGCCTGGTCCTGGCGCTGTTCCTGTTCAGCTGGGTGCTGCTGCTGCAGCTGCCGCGGCTGGCAACGAGTCCTTTGAACATCGCCGTGTGGCTGGGACTGTGCGAGACCTTCACCCTCTGCGTGGGCGCCTGGGTGCTGTATGCGTGGGCCGACCACCTGGCGCCTGTGCGTGCAGGCGGCTTGGCCACCACCGCAGGCGCGGCCGCCTCCGCGCGGCTGATCCTGGGTGCTGCAATGGTGGTGTTCGGCCTGTCCCACTTTGCGTATGCCAGTTTCACCGCCTCGATGATCCCGGCATTCATCCCTGCCCCGCTCGCGCTGGCCTACCTCACCGGGGCTGCCCACGTGGCGGCCGGGACCGCGGTGCTGCTGGGCATCGTGCCCGCGCTCGCGGTGCGCCTGGAGGCGATCATGCTCAGCGCCTTCGTGGTGCTGGTGCATGTCCCGGCCGTCGCCGCGCACCCCAGCAGCCGCGAGCAGTGGACCGCGCTCTTCGTTGCCACCGCGCTCGCCGGGGCGCTGTGGACGGTGTCCGGTTCATTCAATGTGCGGTTCGCCTGCGCGACCACCCCAGAACCTCTTCGCTCATAAACAGGATGGCCCCAGGGATGACCGTTAACCGCCGCGATCTGTTGACCGCCTCAGCGCTGCTGCTGGCAGGGCCGGGCCTGGCCTTAACCGCCAGCGCACGCGCGGCCACAGGCCCACGCCTGATGTGCTGGAACGAGAATCCCGTACGGTCCCTCCCCTGCCGCGCGGCGCGTGATGGCCGCCTCGGTCGAGGACGGCTGCCGCTACCCGTCCGAGGACGAGATCAGGGCGCTCATTGGCAAGATTGCCCAGCACGAGGGCACCGAGCCCAAGCACATCGTGATCGGCACCGGCTCGGGGGAATTGCTGCGTGCGCTGGCGCTGATGTGCTCGCGCACCCCTGGGGAGATCGTCGCCGCGCAACCGACCTACCTCGAGCTGCCCGACTACGCCCAGAGCGTGGGTGTGCACATGAAGTTCGTGCCGGTCGATGCCCTGCTGCAGCACGACCTGGCCGCGATGCACGCGGCGGTCAACGAGCACACGCGCGCGGTCTACATCTGCAACCCGAACAACCCGACCGGGACCGCCGTCAGCGCCGCGGCCATCCGCGACTTCGTCGCAGCCGTGCCGCCGCAGGTGATGACCATCGTGGACGAGGCCTACATGGACTTCACCGATGCCCCGGGAGTGGGTTCGGTGGTCGATCTGGTCGACGGCGCGCATCCGGTGGTGGTGCTGCGCACCTTCTCCAAGATCCACGGCATGGCGGGCATGCGCTTAGGCTACGCCATCACGCGCACCGACATCGCCACCGCGCTCACGGCCACCTGCATGACCTATCCGAACGTCATGGTGGTGCGCGCGGCGCCGGCGAGCCTTGCCGACAAGGCCTTCCTCGATGACACGCGCCGCCGCGTCATCGCCAGCCGCGCGCGCATCATGAACCGGTTGACCGCGCTGGGCCGCAGGTACGCGCAGCCCCAGGGCAACTTCATCTTCTTCGACACCGGCATGCCGCTGACGGTGTTCGCCCAGCGCATGGAGGCGCACAACATCCTGGTCGGGCGCCCGTTCCCGCCGTACGACACCTGGTGCCGGGTGACCATCGGCACCGAGGCGGACGTCAATGCGTTCCTAGCCGAGCTGCCCGCGGCGCTGCGCGCCTGAGGCGCTGCTAGCCGACCATGATGCTCAGGCAGGTGAGCGCGGCTTCCGCCTTGTGCAGCTCGCTGACGTCCAGTTCGCGGGTAGCGATGCCGGCGTTCTCCAACAACTCCCGGGTCCTGGGGTAGTCCGCACTCACCAGCGTCACGCCACCCACGGTGAGCGTGTTGGCGCCGAAGGGCTCTTCAGGTGCGACAGTGATGACGCGCGCACAGCCGAACTGTGCAGGATCGGCCCAGGCGGGGTTGCTGAGCAGCGTGTCGGGGGCGATGAAGGTGGCCGCGCTCTTCAGGTGCAGGCAATCGTGCATGGCCACGGCGGCCACGCTGTAGCCAAACGGTGCGAGCGCCTGCCTGAGCTGCTCTACACCCTGTGCATTGCTGCGCGCGGAAGCCCCGACATACAGCCGGCGGCCGATCCGCAGCACATCGCCGCCCTCGATGGTCGCCGGCTCGGTGACCCGGCGTACCGGCAGGTGGGCCGCGAGCGCGGTCGCGGTCGAGTCGACCTCCCCGCGCCGCGAGGCTGCCCCCGGGCGGGTGAGGACGGCGAGCTCCGGTACCACGACCGCGGTGTCCTCGACGAACACGCCATCCGGGTGCGCGGCCAGCGGCGGCAGCCACTCAAGCGTGCAGCCGAGGGAGGTGAGCGCTGCGGCATAGGCGCCGTGCTGCGCCTGTGCGCGGGCGACGTCGATCTGGCTGCGCCCGACGAAGCTCAATTCGCAGTGGCCCAGGGATGCGGCGACCGCGCGCATGAGCGCGATCATCGGACGATTCTGCCGGCGTGATACGCGAGGTTGGCTGTCATAGCGGCGGATGCTCGCTCCCAACCGCCGTGGCGGTCAAGCCGCACGGCTCGACACCACCGCGACGCCGCCCTATCGTAGTGAGGATGATCCCGCTGCCCCACATGGCCGCAACCGACCTTGCGCTCTCGATTGCCCTAGGGGTCGGGCTTGCCGCGGCGGTCGGCTTTCGCGTCTTTGTGCCGATGCTGATACTGAGCGTGGCCGCCTACACCGGTCACGCGCACCTGAGCGGCGGCCTGCAGTGGCTGGGCACCGCACCTGCGATCGTCATGTTCGGCATCACCGCGCTGCTTGAGGTGCTGGCCTACTACGTGCCAGGCCTCGATCACCTGCTGGATGCCGTTGCCGCACCGGCCGCGCTGATCGCCGGCACGGTGGTGACCGCGGCGGTCATCACCGACCTGCCGCCGATGCTCAAGTGGACCACGGCGGTCATCGCCGGCGGCGGGGCCGCCGGACTTACCCAGGGCCTGACCTCGCTGCTGCGCGTGAAGTCCGCCGTGCTCACCGGCGGGCTTGCCAACCCGGTGGTCTCCACTGGCGAGCTGGGCGGGGCCGTCGCAGTGTCGCTGCTGGCGCTGGCGTCGCCGCTGATCGCGGTCGCGCTCGTTGCGATCTTCTGCTTCTACGCAGTGCGCATGGCACGGCGGCTGTTCCGCAAGCAGGCCACAAGCGGCGCAGATGCTAAGACCCTGCCCGACAGCTGATCACCCTCGGGTGTAAAGGAAGCATGCAATGAACTCAACCCTCGGCCGGATCCTGCTGGGCGCGGCAGCCTTGGTTCTCATCAGCAGTGCACTGCTGCACGCCTCGGCCTACGGCCGGGTCGATGCCGGGGTCGCCGCCTCCGCGCTGGCGCCACTGCTGGGCAACGCCTACCGCGCCTTGTGGATGGCCGACTCCACCACGACCGCCATCGTCGGTGTGCTCGCCGGCATGCTGGCACTCAAGCCAGCGCTGGCCACACCCTCGGTGGTGAGCGTGCTCGCCGTGGTGCCGGCGGCGACCGCGGTGTGCATCTACCACTTCCTCGGCGCGTTTGCGCCAGGGCATCTCATGGTCACGGCCGCGCTACTGATGGTTGTCGCCGCCATCCTGCCGCGCAGGCAGGCAGGTTCATCCACCGCGCACGGGTGAGCGCGACTCCCTGACCATGTAGAAGCGCGTGTAGGCGCGGTCGAAGACATTCTCCTCGTCGTCGGCGATGCGCTTGGCATTCACCGGATCGGTGAAGGCGGCCAGGGCTGCGGCGAACGCCGCCTCGTCCGGGTACCACAGCTCCGTCACCACGTCGAAGTCCGGCGCTGCCAGGCCGGGCATCACGATCGCCCCCTCGCTCTTGAGGAAGTTGCGCCGGTAGTCGCAGATCTGCGGCGCGATGGAAAGGATCAGCGGGGCATGCTGGGTCTCGTAGTAACGCTCGAAGGCCTCCTGCGAGAGCCCGGCCTTGCGCTTGAGGAATGCGATGGTCTTGATCATGGGCCTGCCCTTCAGCGCACCTTGCGCATGACTGCGGTCGCGTAGCGCTCGAGCGCCTTCTTCTTGGTCCCCAGCTGCGACATGTCGTCCCCCGGGTCAAGCCACGCCGTGACATCCCAGGGGGAAGGCAGCCAGGGGGCGATCACCACCAGGTCCTCCACTGCCAGCTCGCGCAGCACATCCACCGCTGCCTGCGTGACCGGCTCCGCCAGCGGCAGGCCGACTGAGAACCCCGCCTGGGCAAGGCCGGCATCGCGGCGCATCACGTGGATGGCCCCGAGCGCGGTGCGCGTCTGGGCCAGGGTCATCGGCAGCGGCAGCCAGCCGTCGTTCTGGGCTGCGCGGCGCATGGCGGGGGCCGCCGCGCCACCGCACCAGACCGGTACCGGCTTCGCCGGCGCCGGGCACATGATGCCCTCGAGGCTAAACAGCGGCCCCTCGTAGCGCACCATCCGGCCGGTGAGCAGCTTGCGCACCACGGTCAGGGTTTCGTCCAGGCGCAAGCCGCGTGTTTCAAAGTCGATGCCGACCTGTTCGTACTCCTCCTTCAGCCACCCGGCGGAGACCCCGAGCACGATGCGGTCCTGGGTGAGCGCGGCGGCGGTGGAGACGCCCTTGGCCACCGTGAGCGGATCGCGCAGCGCCGCCAGGTAGATGTTGGAGGCGAAGTGCAGTTTCTTGGTGACCGCGCCCAGGTGCGCGAACAGCACCCAGGGGTCAGGCCACGGGGTGTCCGGTGGCACGAAGATCTTGCCGTCCGGGGAATACGGGTACGGGGTCTCGATATCAGCCGGCCACAGCAGGTGGTCCCCGACCATCAGCCCGTGGAAGCCCAGGTCCTCGGCAAAGCGGGCAAGCTCGGGAAGCTGGTCGGTCTCGCGCACCGACACCAGGGACAACCAGAATTTCATGATGGGGATGCGCTCCGGGAAAAAAATGACAGGGCCAGGTAGGACGGATCGGTGGCATCGGTACGCCCGGGTGGGGCACCGGCGGCGAACTGTGTATAGGCCAGGGCGTCAACCGGCTGCACGCGCGCCCAGTCCAGCGCCAGCGAGCGGTGCAGGAACTTCCACACGCCCGCGCGGCGCTCGTAGCGGTCGAGGTAGCGCCCGCCCATGATGATCTCCTGGGCGTCCGGCGCCGCGGTGCGGTGATAGGCGTGGCAGTAGAGCTCCCCCTGCGCCTGCTCACCGCGCACCACGAACAGCGAGTTGGTGATCGAGTGCACGGTCGATTCGAAGTTGGCCATCACCCCCGGCAGCCAGGCGACGTAGGCATCGGCGCCGCCGCGGAACATCGTGCCGTGGTCATCGATCGCATCGTCGTGGTAGAGCGTGCGCACCAGGGCAAAGTCACGCCGGTCACAGGCCCGGCAGTAGGTCTGCACCAGCTCGGACAGTGCCTGTTTGTCGATCAGCGTCTGCAGCGTATCGCCCACGAGCGCCTCGCCGGTAAGGTCTTCAGGACCGCGGTGCGCTAGCCTACCCGCTTTCCGCTGCCCGCGGCGCGCCGAGGCGTGCCTCACGCGTTTGGTGGATGCGCGCCCCAGCGCGTTCGCGCACGGTTTGCGCACGCGCGCAGCGCCAGGGAGGATCGCGATGATCGATGTCTACGGCATGAGCAGCCCGAACGTGGTGAAGATCACCGTGATGCTCGAGGAGGTGGGCCTGCCGTACCGCCAGCACCACATCAACGTGTTCGCCGGCGACCAGTACGTCCCGCAGTTCC
This sequence comes from uncultured Pseudomonadota bacterium, assembly GCA_963703025.1. Lineage (GTDB taxonomy): Bacteria > Pseudomonadota > Gammaproteobacteria > Steroidobacterales > Steroidobacteraceae > 13-2-20CM-66-19. Next base: position 190,920 of record OY969778.1, read on the forward strand.
TCACCATCAGCCCGAACAACAAGGTCCCGGTGATCGTCGATGAGGATGGCCCCGGCGGCCAGCCACTGCCGGTGTTCGAAAGCGGCGCGATCCTGCTCTACCTTGCCGAGAAGACCGGCAAGCTGCTGCCCGCCTCGGGCATCGAGCGCACCACGGTCATGGAGTGGCTCATGGTGCAGATCGCCTCGGTCGGCCCGATGTTCGGCCAGCTGGTGCACTTCACCCGTTATGCGCCCCCGGGCAACGACTACAGCGTGCAGCGCTTCACGAGCGAGGCGCGCCGCATCTTCGGGGTGCTGGAGCGGCGCCTCGCGGCATCCACCTTCCTCGGCGGCGAGGCGTTCTCGGTGGCGGATGTGGCGACCTGGCCGTGGATCCGCACGGTCTCGAAGATATACCCGTTCCTGGTCGAGGCGGCAGCGCGTGGCAATGCGCTGTCGGAGTGGCCGGCGATGGACCGCTGGTTCCAGGTCATCAACGCGCGCCCGGCGGTGACTCGCGGCGTCACCACCGGCGACCGCTTCCTCGAGAACGACATCGCCGCCTTCGGCGCGGCTGACCCTGAGGCCTTCGACCGCTTCTTCAACCGCGGCAAGTTCACGCGCTAGGAGCCAACCCCATGAAGTTCTGGCAGATGCTCACCTGGATGGAGCCGGAGCAGATCCTGGATGTCGCGCGCTTCGCCGAAGAGGTCGGCTTCGAGGGCGTGATGCTCGGGGACCACGGCGTGTTCCCGCAGGTGGTGAAGGCCCCCTACCCCTACTCGCAGGACGGCAAGCCGCCGATGGCCCCTGACTCCTGGTACCCGGACTGCTGGGCGACCATCGGGGCGATCGCCGCGGTCACCCGGCGCATCCGTTTTGCGGTGTCGGTGTACGTGCTGCCGCTGCGCAACGTGTTCGAGGTGGCCCGTGCCACCGGCACGCTCGCGCTTTTGAGCAACGACCGCTTTATCCTGGGGGCCGGCACCGGCTGGATGAAGGACGAGTTCGAGATTTACGGCGTGGACTTCCACACCCGCGGCAAGCGCTTCGACGAGATGCTGGACGTGCTGCGCAAGCTGTGGGGCGGGGGCATGGTGGAGCACCATGGCCCGATGTTTGATTTCCCGGCGCTGCAGATCTCCCCGGCGCCGAAGAAGACCGTGCCGATCTTCCTGGGCGGCTCGGCGCCCGTGGCGCTGAAGCGCACCGCCGTGAAGGGCGATGGCTGGATCGGCGCGGGCAACACGCCCGAGCAGGTCCCCGCACTGCTGGCCGAGTTCGCACGGCTGCGCCACGAGGCAGGCCGGGACCAGGTACCGTTTGAGACCGTGATCGGCCTGTCGACGCCCCCGGATCTTGCGACCTTCCAGCGCCTGGACGCGGCCGGCATGTGCGGCGGGGTGAGCTATCCGTTCGCCTACACCGCTGGCAAGCACTCAAGCCTTGATGACAAGAAGCGCGTGATGGAGGACTTCGCCCGGCGCTTCATCCGCCCCATGACGCAGGGCTGACCCCGGCGGAGTCGGCCGGGTGCCGCGCGGCGCGGTGCCGCGCGGCACGACGGATTTCTAGTGGGTCGTCGCGCTCGTGCTGCCACCCTTGAGGCAGTCAGACATGAACTGCTTGTGAGCATCGCCGGTGGGGGCCTTGGTCTTGGCCTCCGCGTTGCAGGTCTTCATCTTTTCCTGCTGGCTGTTGCCCGTGGTGGTCGTCTTGGGATGCGCGGACAGGCAGTTGGACATGAACTGCTTGTGGGCGTCGCCGGTGGGCGCCTGGGTCTTGGCCTGCGCGTTGCAGGCGGTCATCTTGTCCTGCTGGGTGTTGTCGGCCCGGGCAACAGGAACCTGCGCGAACCCGGCCGCGAGCACAGCCGCGGCCGTCACCATCCACACTGAACCTTTCATGGCGTCTCCTTTGTATAACCTTGAGCCTGTGGGCTTCGATGTTAACCCCAAAGCTTGAGCCTACTCCATGTCCGGGTAGGGCCCGCGGCCGCCCTCGTCGATGAACTGGTCGATGCGTGCCTGCAGCACCGGCAGCGGTACGGATCCCAGTGACAGCACCGCGTCGTGGAAGGCGCGGATGTTGAAGCGCTCGCCGAGCGCCTGCTCGGCGCGGGCGCGCCCTTCGAGGATCGAGCGCTCGCCCAGATAATAGGAGAGCGCCTGGCCTGGCCAGGCGATGTAGCGGTCGATCTCGGTGTTGATCTCATGCTCGGGCAGCGCGGTGTACTTGCGGAAGTAGTCCAGGGCCTGCTCGCGCGTCCAGCCCTGGGAATGGATGCCCGTGTCCACCACCAGGCGCGCGGCGCGCCAGATCTGGTAGCCGAGCATGCCGAAGCGGTCGTAAGGGGTCGTCATACATGCCCATCTCCAGGCCCAGCTGCTCGCAGTACAGCGCCCAGCCCTCCCCGTAGGCGGAGATATAGGTCAGCTGGCGAAACACCGGCTGGTCCTTGTGCTCCATGGCGATGGACATCTGGAACGAATGCCCGGGGGCGGACTCGTGCAGGGTGAGCGCGGCCAGGTTGTACAGCGGCCGGCTAGGCAGGTCATAGGTGTTCAGCAGGTACACGCTCGCCCCGCCACGCCCGGCGGTATAGAACGGTGCCATGTCATCGGGCACCGGCTTGATGGCAAAGCGCCGGCGCGGCAGGTAGCCGAAGTACTGCGCAGCCTTGCCGTCGAACTGCTTGGCGATCCAGGCCGCATGCATCAGCAGCTCGTCGGGGGTCTTCACGTAGAAACGCGGGTCCGAGCGCAGGAACTTCAGGAACTCAGGGAAGTCACCCTTGAAGCCGGTCTCGCGCATCGCGGTGATCATTTCCTCGTGCAGGCGCTGCACCTCGGCGACTCCCAACTGGTGGATCTGCGCCGGGTCCATGTCGAGGGTGGTGAACTCGATGATCTTGGCGCGGTAGTAGGCCTTGCCGTCCGGCAGGTCCTGCGCGGCCAGGGTGGTGCGCATGTTCGGCACATACTCGTTGCGCATGAAGTTGAGCAGTTCCTCGTAGGCCGGCTGCACCACCTCGCGGATGGTCTTCACGGCTGCCGCCTTAAGCTCGGCCTGGCGCTCCTTGGGCACCCCGGGCATCTGCTCGGCAAACGGGGTGTAGAAGAGGCTCCCCTCAGGGGTCGCCTCGGTCACCGCGGTCAGCGAGGCGTCGCGCCCTTGCATCGTCACCTGCGGTGGCGTGAAGCCGCGCCTAACACCGGCGCGCATCTGGTCCATCTGCTCGTGGAAGTAGCGCGGGATATCCTGCATCTGGGAGATCCAGTGCCGGTAATCCTCCAGCGTGCGGAACTGCCGCCGCGCGGTGTAGCCGATGTCGGTCCAGAAGGTGGTGTCGGCGTTGGCCGGCGCCTCGAAGTCGCGGAAGCGCTGATTGGCCACGAGCACCGCGATCTGCGCGGTGTAGACGTCGTAGTTGACCTGCTCGGCCGCGGACAGCTGGGCGCGCTTGATGGTTGCGAGCTTCTTCTGCACGTCCTGCCAGTACTTAAGGCGCATCTGCTGGGTGGCCGGGTCCACGTGCGGCAGGTGGTCACTGATCGGGCGCACGCCGTCCTCGTCATCCGGCTGCTGGTCGGTGCGCCACTTCCACTCGGTGTCGTAGATGGCCGCGAAGCGTGCATCCTCGGCATGGCTGTTGGACTTGTGTGAGCAGCCGCCAAGGGCCACCAGGATCAGGAGCGCAGGAACCCACCGCAGCGAACGCATGCTTGCCCTTTCCAGAAGGCCCGGTTTCGGGGCCGTGATTGGCTCAAGAGCATACTCGATACGCGCACCCCTTCGGATCCCAGGGGAGCCGGCCCGCCGCCGGCGCCGGAGCGGATTCGGCGGCTGCGCTGAAACGTGATAGAAAGCTTGCCGATGATGTGGAAGTCGGTCCTCGCGATCAGTCTCGGTGCCAGCATCGGCGCGCTGCTGCGCTGGTGGCTATCAGCCTCGTTCAATCCGCACTTCACCGCCCTGCCGCCGGGCACACTCGCCTCGAACCTGCTGGGCGGCTATATCGTTGGATTCGCTGTGGCCTACTTCTCCACCTACACCGCGGTGTCCCCGGAATGGCGGCTGTTTGTCATCACCGGGTTCTGCGGGGGACTGACCACCTTCTCGACGTTCTCGGCCGAGATCGTCGGCATGCTCATGGGCGGACGGCCGCTGTGGGGGCTCGCCACCGCTGCCGTCCACCTGTGCGGGTCGGTGCTCATGACCCTTGCCGGCATGGGGACCTTTGCCTGGCTGCGCATGCGCGGCTGATACGCCGCGATCTTGTGCTAGCTCGTGCCCTTGCGCGTCTCGTGCAATGGGATCGCCTCGGAGAGTGACAAGCGCGGGCGGTCGGGCTCCACCGCTGCGAGCGGCTGGCATTCCTTCAAGCCGCTGAGGCAGCGGGCAGCCAGCTCCTGGTACTCGATCGTGCCGCGCGCCTTCCAGGCAACCTCCTGGTCGGTGAGCTCACGCATCACGCGCGCCGGCGAGCCGAGCACCAGGGTGCGGCGCGGCACCACGAAGCCTGCGCGCACGAAGCTGCCGGCACCGACAAACGCCTCCTCCTCCACCACCACCTCGTCCATCAAGATCGAGCCGATGCCGATCAGGGCACCGCGGCGAATGGTGCAGCCATGCAGCACCGCGGAGTGGCCGATGTGGGAGTCCTGCTCCAGCAGGGCATCGCGGGACGGGAAACTGTGCAGCACGCAGCAGTCCTGCACGTTGGAGCCCTCGTTGATGATGATGCGCCCGAAGTCCCCGCGCAGCGAGGCGCCCGGACCGACGTAGCAGCGCGGGCCGATGATCACGTCGCCGATGATGCTCGCCTGCGGATGCACGAATGAACTGGGGTCGATGACCGGCCTCATGCCGTCCAGCGAGTAGACGGTCATCGCGCCTTCGCCTTGGCGAGGAACGCCTGCACCGCGGTCATGAACTCGGCGGACTTCAGCTGCGCGCCGAAGATGTCCGCCTCGGCATCGATGCGCGCCAGGGCTGCGGCCGGGTCGCCGCGCAGCAGGCGGCGCGTCGCGCGCAGCGCCTGCGGGGGCTGGGCTGCCAGGGCCGCCGCGATGCCGCGTGCCTCCTCGAGCGCTGCCGCCTCGGGCACCACGCGATTGACGATCCCGAAAGATTGCGCGGTGGCGGCATCAAACGGCTTGCCCAGCAGCAATAGCTCGGCGGCGCGCTGCGGGCCGATGCGCTGCGGCAGCAGCAGCGAGCTGGCAGCTTCCGGCACCAGGCCCAAGCTTACAAAGGGCATGTTGAAACGGGTGTTGTCGGCGGCGACCACGAGGTCGCAGTGCAGGATCATGGTGACGCCGATCCCCACGGTCTGACCGTGCACGGCGGCCACCAGGGGCTTCTGCAGGTTCACCAGCCCGCGCAGGAACCCGAGCACCGGGTGGCTGGAGGAGAATTCCCCGCCGTTGATGAAGTCGTGCAGGTCGTTGCCGGCGCAGAACCCGGGGCCCTCCCCGCTCAGCAGCAGTGCGCGGATGCCCTCGTCGGTGTTGGCCGCCGCCAGCGCGCGCTCGAGCGCCGCGTACATCGCAAAGGTGATCGCGTTGCGCTTCTCGGGGCGGTTCAGGCGCAGGTGGCAGACCCCTGCCGCACTCTCGACCAGGACGAGTTCACTCATGGGCGTCGCATCTCCGTGTGGGTTCGCGCCGGGCACCGGTTGGCACGGGCGCCGCAGCACCTGCCGTGTGTGCGCAAGGTTACTCCGTTGCCCGCGCAGGCGTCGCCTGCGCCCGCGCACCCTCAGCGGCGATGCTTGCCCAGCACGCCTGCCGCACGCAGGCGCGCCAACGCTTCGTCATCCAGTGCGAGGCGCTCCTTGAGGACCTCGTCGGTGTGTTCACCCAGCAGCGGCGGGCCGCGCCGGTACTCAAGATCGCTGCGCGAGAAGCGCGCCGGATTCTTGACCCCCGGGGCGGTGCCGGCCAGCGGATGCGGCAGGTCGAGGCGCATCTGTCGGTGCTGCACCTGCGGCTCGGCAAACGCCTGCGCGATATCGTTGATCGGCCCGCACGGCACCTGCGCCTCGCCAAGCACCCGCACCCATTCGGCGCTGGTACGCGAATGCATCAGCGGCGTCAGCTGAGCGGCCAGCTCGGCGCGGTGCGCCACGCGCGCCGCACTGGTGGCAAAGCGTGCATCGGCTGCAAGCTGCGGCACGCCTGCGGCGCGGCACAGGCTTGCGAACTGGCGGTCGTTGCCCACCGCCAGCATCACGAACCCATCGGCGCTGGCGAACGGCTGGTAGGGAGTGATGCTCGGGTGCGAGGAGCCCATGCGCCGCGGCGCCTGCCCGGTGACCAGGTAGTTCATGCTCTGGTTGGCAAGCCAGCTCAGCTGCGTGTCCAGGAGCGCCAGATCGATGTGCTGGCCGGCACCGGAGCGCACCCGCTCGTGCAGTGCTGCCAGCACCGCGGTCGCCGCATACATGCCGGCCATGAGGTCACTCACCGCGACGCCGACTTTCTGGGGGCCTGCACCCGGCTCGCCGTCCGGCACCCCGGTGACGCTCATGAGCCCGCCCATCGCCTGGATCATGGCGTCGTAGCCAGGCCGGCCCGCATCCGGCCCGTCCTGGCCGAAGCCTGTGATCGAGCAGTAGATGAGCCGGGGGTTCACCGCCTCGAGCGCCTGGTAGTCGAGGCCGTAGCGGGCGAGACCACCGACCTTGAAGTTCTCCAGCAGCACGTCCGAATCGCGCGCGAGCTCGCGGACCAGGCGTGCGCCCTCGGCCTGCGCAAGATCCAGCGTCACCGAGCGCTTGCCGCGGTTGGCGCAAAGGAAGTAGGCGGACTCGCCGGTGGAGGCGCCACTGGGGTCTGCAAGCCACGGCGGACCCCACCGGCGCGAGTCATCCCCGCCGGTGGGGTGCTCGATCTTCACCACCTCCGCGCCGTAGTCCGCCAGCAGTTGGCTTGCCCACGGGCCCGCCAGCACGCGCGTGAGGTCAAGGACCCTGATCCCCGCCAGCGGACCCACGGGCGCCGCTCAGCTCATGCCGCGCCGCAGCGGCCGCTGCGGCGGTTCAGGAGCGCGGGGGCGCGCGGAAATCGATATCACTGTCGGCCGCGAGCCAGATGAACGCCGCCCAGGCGGCGACGTTCTGGTCCATCTGTGTCCGGTCTACCTTGTCTAGCGTGTCATCCGGGGTGTGGTGGATGTCGAAGTAGCGCGTGGCGTCCTGGTTGAGCGAGAACAGCGGCACGCCGGCCTTGGCCACCGGCTCCACGTCCGCGCCGCCCTCCTCCGCAGGATGCGGGGCGGGCAACACGCCCAGCGGCGTGAGCACCCGGTCGGTTGCCAGCTGGAACTCGCCGTGGGCGACCGACGGCGGCAGCGCAAGCGAGAAGATGCGGTCGGCGCCCAGGTCGCTCTCCCCGGCCAGCACGTGCCCGGGCAGCTCCGAGAGGTGGTTGGCCGCGTAGGCGGCGCCGCCGAAGTCCCCGAACGGGGCGTTCGGCTGCGCAATCTCCTCGGAGCCGAACAGCACCACGCGCACGGTGCGCAGCGGGCGGTGCGGCAGGTCGTGCATGAGTTTCACGGCCGCGACGATGATGGCCGTGCCGGTGCCGTCATCGATGGCACCTGTACCCTGGTCCCAGCTGTCCATGTGCGCGGCCAGCAGCACGACTTCCTTGGCCCGTGTCGTGCCCTTGAGGTCCGCGATCACGTTCTGTGAGTGCGCACCGCTTACGTAGGCGGCGCTGGAGAACAGGTGCACCCGCGGGGTCTGCCCGAGGGCGACGATGCGCTCGAGCTGATCGGCATCCGGGTTACTCAGTGCAAAACATGGCAGCGGCACGTGCGCATTCACGTAGCGCGTGGTGCCGGTGTGGGCGATGCGGTGCGAGTCGGTGCCGACCGAGCGCAGCATGAAGGCCACCGCGCCGCGCTGCGCGGCCTCCTTGGGTCCCTCGGTGCGCGCAGCGACCGCATCCCCGTAGCCCTCGCCATCCTGGGTGCGCACCATGCGCTGCGTCACCATGGCGATCTTGCCGGTGAGCGAGTCGCGCGGGGCTGCCGCAAGATCCTCGAGGCTCTTGAAGATGACGACATCGCCCTCGACCCCGCTGGCAGGGGTCGGCGGGGACTCCCCCAGAGCTGCAATCACCAGCGGCTGCGCGGACGGGGCGACCAGTGCGCCGCTCTCGTTGCCACGCACCCAGGCGGTGATCGGGAAGCTCTCGATGTGCACGTTGTCGAAGCCGAGCGCCTTCAACTGCGCGGCCGCCCACTCGGCGGCCTTCTGCTCGCTGGCGGAGCCGGCGGGCCGGGGGCCGAAGCGGGTGGTGAGCTCGCTCACCCAGTTGAAGGCGATGTCATGACCGGCCAGTGCCGCATCGCGCAGCTGCGCGGCGACGCTCTCCGGCGGCGGGGTCTTGTCGGCGGCGGCCACCGCGAATGCGCTGGTGAGCGCCACCAGGGCTGCGATCCGCGCCAGGCGCGCAGCGTTATATCCATTGGGCACGATAATTGAGTCCGTTCGGCGCTTTGAGGCGCGCATTCTACGAACAAGCCTGCGCGGGCACCAAGTTAGAATCGGTCTTTATTTGTGCGGAATGCGCACGCCTCAGGGCAGCTGCGCGACCGGCAGGGGGTGGGCGAGGTGGAACCCTTGCGCATGGTCGATGCCGATCGCCCGCAGCTCCCCCAGCACCGCCTCGCTTTCCACGCACTCGGCCACCGTTGCGATCCCCAGTGCCCGGCCAACCTTGCCGATGGCCTCGACCATGCTGCGGTTGACCGGGTCGTGGGTGATGTGGGCGATGAACTGCCCGTCGATCTTCAGGTAGTCCACCGGCAGGGACTTGAGATACACGAACGAGGACACCCCGGTGCCGAAGTCATCCAGGGAGAACTTAGCTCCACGGGACTTCAGCTCGTCCATGAGGAAGCGCGCGTTGGACAGGCTGGTAACCGCGGCGGTCTCGGTGATCTCGAAGCACAGCGCCCCGGCAATCTCAGGCTCGGCCACGCTTTGCAGCACGAAGTCGACGAAGGACTGCTCGTTGAGCGAGGTGCCCGAGAGGTTCACCGCCAGCAGCGGCAGCGGCTGGCCGCGCGCGCGCCGCGCGCGCAGCAGGCTGATCGCCTGGGCCAGCACCCAGCGATCGATCGCCGACATGACGTTGTAGCGCTCGGCGGCCGGGATGAACTCCTCCGGCGGCACCAGCGCGCCTGTGTCATCGCGCAGGCGCACGGTAAGCTCGTGGAAGGCGCGCGCAACCCCCGGCGTCAGCGGCACGATCGGCTGGAAGAACAGCTCCAGGCTGCCGTCCTCGGCCGCGCGCGTGACGCGCGAGACCCAGTGCATCTCGCGGTGGCGGTGCGAGACCCCATCGGCGCCGTAGACGTGGATGCGGTTGCGGCCGGCATCCTTGGCCGCGTAGCAGGCGATGTCCGCCGCGCTCATGACCTGGGCGACGTTGGGCGTATCGGCCCCGATCTGCACGATGCCGATGCTTGCCCCCACCGACAGCGTGCTCGTGCCCCACAGAAAGCGGAAGTCGCGGATCGCCTGGCGCACCCCGTCGGCGATGCGCAGCGCCTGCTCGGGTGTGCAGCCCTCCAGCAGCACGCCGAACTCGTCACCGCCCAGGCGCGCGATGATATCGCTCGCGCGCACATGCGTCTGCAGCAGGCCGGTGACATCGCGCAGCAGGCGGTCGCCGGCCTGGTGGCCGCAGGTGTCGTTGACGACCTTGAACTGGTCCAGGTCGATGTACAGCAGCGCGTACACGCCCTCGCCACGCTGCGCGCTCAGCAGCGCCCCGTGCAGGCGGTTGTCGAACTCGCGGCGGTTGATCAGACCGGTCAGTGCGTCGTGGCTGGCCTGCCAGGACAGCGCGCGCTTCAGGCGCCGCTCCTTGGTGACGTCGTGGAACACGATGACCGCGCCGATCACCCGCCCCTGGCGGTCGCTGATCGGGGCGGCGGACTCCTGGATGGCGACCTCGTGGCCGGCGCGGGTGACCAGCACCGCATGGTCCGCCGGGGCGCCGGGGCTGGTGCGCGCAAGCGCTGCGTGCACGGAGTTCTCGATCGGCTCGCGGGTGATCTCGTTCACCACGTTGAGCACGGTACCGATCGGCTGGCCGCGCGCCTCGGCCAGGCTCCAGGCGGTGAGCGCCTCGGCGACCGGGTTGATGTACTCGATGCGCCCGTCCGCATCGGTGCTGATCACCGCATCCCCGATCGACTGCAGGGTGACCTGGGCACGCTCCTTCTCCGCGAAGGTCGCCTGCTCGGCGCGCTTGCGCTCGGTGATGTTGACGATCGTGCCCTCGTAGCCGACGCAGCGGCCGGCGGCGTCGAGCATCTGGCGGGCGTTCTCCAGGATCACCAGCTGCTGGCCGTCGCGGCCGCGCACGGTGAACTCCGCGTCGCGGATCTCCCCCTCGCTGTCCACGCGGGCGGCAAACTGCGCGCGGTCCTGGGGGTTCCAGTACAGCTGCGCGGCATTGGGCAGCGCGTACAGCTCCTGCGCGCTTTGGTAGCCCAGGATCCCCACGAACGCCGGGTTCACCGACAGCAGGCGACCGTCGCGGCTGCTCTGGTAGACCCCCTCAGCGATGCTCTCGAACAGGCCGCGGAACTTCGCCTCGCTGCTGCGCAGGGCTTCTTCCGCGCGGCGCCGCTCGATGGCAAGTCCGGCCAGCTGCGCGGCGCGCGCCATGAGGCTGGAGTCGGCGGCCGCCGGCAGGCCGACCTCGGTGCGGTACACCCCGAGCGAGCCCAGGGTGGCCCCGCCCGCCGCCTTGATGGGGGTCGACCAGGCCGCGCGCTTGCCGGCCGCCAGCGCCGGCTCGCGCTGCTCGGCCCAGAAGGGATCCTTGCCCAGGTCCGCCACCAGCACCTGGCGCTGCAGGTACACGCACGCCGCGCACGAGCCATTGCGGATGCCCACGGTGGTGCGCGCCAGCGCGGTGCGCAGGCCCTCGGGCAGGTGCGGGGCGTGCACCGAGGTGAAGTGGTGGCCGTGCTCATCCAGCAGGCTCACCGCCCCGACGGTGCCGGGGATAGCCGACTCGATCAGCGCTGTGATCGAGGCGAGCAGCTCGGTCAGGGGCGCGTTGCGCGTGAGCTGCTCGAACACCTGGCGCTCGGCGGCCGAGACGCGCTCGGCGCGCTTGCGCTCGGAGATGTCGGCGATGCTGCCACGCACCAGGCGACGGCTGCCGCTGGGCAGGTTCACCAGGCGCACCTCGCAGACGATCTCGCGGCCAGCCCCCACCAGGTGCGTCCACTCGAAGACCGGCACCTCGCCGCTGAGCGCGCGCTCGATGTAGTCGCGCGCGCGCTCCTCGGACACCGCCCCATCAGGCTGCAGCGGCGGGCTCATCGTGTGCGGGCCGACCGTGAGCAGCTGCTCGCGGCTGAGGCCGTAGAACTTCACAGCCTTGTCGTTGGCATCGACGAAGCGGCCGGTGTCCGCATCGAGCACCACGATGGCATCCGGGGCGTGGTCCACCAGCAGCTGGTAGCGCGCGGCCGACTCGCGCATGGCCTGCTCGGACTCGCGCCGCTCGGTCACATCGCGCAGGCACAGCACGAACATCTGCCGCTGTGACAGCGGTGCCTTGCTGATGGCGATCTCGGCCGGGAACAGCGCGCCGTTGTGGCGCTGTGCCCAAAGCTCGCGGGCGGCCAGGTCGCGCGCGCTGTCATCGCCCCTGGCGGCCAGGCGCTCCAGCGCCTGCGCGACGCTCTCCTCGTCGGCGATCTTGGGGATGAGCAGGTCAATGCACTTGCCCAGCACCTGCGCCTCGCGGTAGCCGAACACGCGCTCCCCGGTGGGATTGAAGGTGCGGATCATGCCTTCCGCATCCACCAGCAGCACCACGTCCTTGATGTGGTCGAGGATCACCTGCAGGTGCTCGGAGGACTGCTCGCGCGCCTCGTGCGCGAGCGCCTGCGCCTCATCGGCCATCAGGCGCATGGACTCGACGATCCCGCGCCGCTCACGCTCGATCGTCTGGTAGTGCTCGTTGATCAGCCGCAGCAGCATCGGCACGTCCGGGTCGGGACTGCCGGTGCGCAGGCGCGCCTCGCGCAGCTGCGCCTTCAGCTGCGGGTGCAGGTCGCCTAGGTTCTCCGGCAGCGGGCGGGCATCGGCGCGCACGAAGGTGGTGGTGGCCCCGGCCATCGACTGGCCCAAGGTGGCCGTGACGCCAGGATCAGCGTCGGCGAGATCGGGAGGGCTCCTGAAGGGCTGGATCTTTGACATAACCAAGGCGGATGGACCCGATCCAGATCATACGGCCCGCCCCGGAACACCTTTGTGAAGCCCCTCCCGGTTCTCACGCAAGGGGCAAGGCCCCCGCCATTGCGGGGGTCCCGTCGCCAGATGCCTAGTGGGCGGCGGGGCTGCCGGGGGGCCTGGCCGCCGTTACCGGGGCGGTCACCGTCCCGGTCGTGGGCAGGTCGGCGATGCCGCTGCCAGCGAGCAGCGGGATCGAGAAACCTTGCGTGGAGGTGATCCCGCCGGCATCGACCGTGACATCGACCGTGAGCTCGAAGATGCCGTCCTGCTTTGGCAACAGCTGGACGGTATGGCGCACCGGGGTACCCTCGACGGGCTTCTGGGTGTCCGGCAGGTCCTCGCCACTGACCACCGTGAGTCCGTCCTCGCCGTGGACCTTGCCGGACATGCGGTCCAGGGTGCCGGCCGTGGCCGTCAGGGCGATCTCAACGGTGGCCGGCTGCCCGGCCTGGGGATGCTCGTGCAGGGCGAACTTGACCTGTACCGGGATCGCCGGCGTGCCCGCCTTGACCGAGGCCACCGCGGCGACGAAGTCGCGTCCGAGCGTGTCGGCCGGGTTGACGGCCCGCTTGGTGATCGGGCCGGCGGGCCGGGCGGGCCCGGCGTCGTGCCCGGAGCCGCAGGCCGCCAGCAGTGGCAGCTGGAGGGCGAACAGGACCGCGATGCTTATCAGGGGACGCATGGCTTTAAGGGGCTGCCTTCCGCAATTGACCTGTCCTCGGGGACTCCCGCGCGGCGCACAATAACGCGAGAGCGCCCCGGCGCGCACGTGCGCCGGTCGGCATTTTCATGCGGCCTCGCCGCGCAGCAGGGGGGGATCCTCGATCTGGGCAAGCTGGTCGCGCAGGTCCCCCAGGTACCCCTCCCAGTAGCGCTCCTCGCCGATCCAGGGGAAGGCGCGCGGGAATGCCGGGTCCGCCCAGCGGTGCGACACCCAGGCGGCATGGTGCAGCATGCGCAAGGAGCGCAGCGGCTCGACCAGCCGCACCTCGCTGTAGTCAAAGTCGGTGAACTGGCGGTACCCCTCCAGCAGCTGCGCCCACTGGTGCTGCTGCTCATCGGGTGACCCGGACAGCATCATCCACAGGTCCTGCACCCGCGGGCCGCTGGCGCAGTCATCGAGGTCGACGAACACCGGCCCCTGCTCGTTCCACAGCAGGTTGCCCATGTGGCAATCCCCGTGCAGGCGGATCTGCCGCACCTCCCCGGCCGCATCGAAGGCATCCCCGATGCGCTCCAGCAGTTCCTCGCTGATGTCCTCGTAACGCTCGGTCAACCGCTCGGGCAAGAGCGTGCTGTCGAGCACCTGGTCGCGTGCCTCCCACCCCAGCCGCTGCACGCTGATTGCCGGGCGCACGGCGAAGCGGCGCGTGGCGCCGATCTGGTGGAACCTGCCCAGGGCGCGCCCCAAGAGCACCCGCGCCTCCGGGGCATCCAGCTCCGGGGCCCGGCCGCGCATCCACGGAAAGGCCGCGAAGCGGAAGTCCTGGAAGCGCAGCAGCGTGCTGCCGCGGATGGCCAGGGGCGCGGCGACCTGCATCTCAGCCGCGGCAAGCTCGGCGGTGAACTCGTGCTCCTCCAGGATCTGCGCGTCCGTCCAGCGCTGCGGGCGGTAGAACTTCAGTACCACCTGCCCCTCCCCGACCCCCATCTGGTACACCCGGTTCTCGTAGGAGTTCAGGGCAAACAGGCGCCCGTCCGGGTCAAGCCCGAAGGCGGAAGCCGCATCCAGCACCACCTCGGGTGTCAGACCTGCGAACGGCTGCCGTTCCGCGGGCGGGCTTTTGTCTATCATCAGGTCACTATGAAGAACGGCAGCATTTTAGTCACCGGGGGCGCCGGCTATATCGGCTCCCACGTCGTCCTGCAGCTGCGTGCGCGCGGCGAGCGGGTCGTGGTGCTGGATGATCTCTCGCGCGGGTTCCGCCAGGCGGTGCTCGACACCCCGCTGGTGGTGGGCAAGGTCGGTGACCGGGACACGGTCGCGAGGCTGCTCAAGGAGCACGAGGTCGACACGGTGATGCACTTCGCCGCCTACACCATCGTGCCCGAGTCGGTCAGTGAGCCACTGAAGTACTACGGCAACAACACCTGCTCCACGCGCTCGCTGCTGGAGTGCTGCGTGCAGGCGAAGGTGCGCCACTTCGTGTTCTCCTCCACCGCGGCGGTGTACGGCAATCCTGCCGAGGGGGTCGCGGCGGAATCGACCCCGACCGCCCCGATCAACCCCTACGGCACCTCCAAGCTCATGTCGGAGTGGATGCTGGCGAGCGTCGCCGCGGCCACCCCGCTGCGCTATGCCGCACTGCGGTATTTCAACGTGGCCGGCTCGGATCCGGGCGGGCGTGTCGGCCAGGCCACTCCCAACGCCACACTCCTCATCAAGGTGGCCTGCGAGGTGGCGGTCGGCAAGCGCACGCACGTGTCGATCTTCGGCACCGACTACCCGACCGCGGATGGCACCGGCGTGCGCGACTACATCCACGTGCAGGACCTGGCCACCGCGCACCTGGACGCGCTGGCCTACCTGCGCGGTGGCGGCGCCTCAACCACCCTGAACGTCGGCTACGGCCACGGTTATAGCGTGCGCGAGGTCATCGACAGCGTGCAGCGCGTCACCGGCAAGCGCCTCACGGTGAAGGAGGAGCCCCGGCGTGCCGGGGACCCGGCAGCGCTGGTGGCACGCGCCGAGCGCATCCGGAGCGAACTGGGCTGGCAGCCCCGACTGGACGACCTCGACACCATCGTGCGCACCGCCTATGCCTGGGAGCAGCGCCTGCAACGAGATCCGTGGTAGTCGCCAGAAAGCGCCATACCCAGACGTTTGACCGGCCTGACCGGTAGAATGCGGCCCCTATGCAGTGGGGGCGTCCCAAGTCATTGAGTGGACTGATGCTAGTGGGCCTGGCCTTGATGGCCGTGCCCCTGCTGGTCGCTATTCTTACCGCCGTGCTGCAGATCCGCGAGCTCGGTGACCGGGGCCAGAAGATCGTCATCCAGGGGGTCACCACCGCACGCGCCAGCCAGGCGCTGTTCGGCCAGATCGCCTCCCTCGAGCGCACCGCGCGCCTCTACGGGGTGCTCAATGACCCCAAGCTGGTGGATGTCTACCGCGCCCAGGACGACCGCCTGAAGACCACGCGCGAGCAGCTGCTGTCGCAGGACGGCACCGAGGCACGCCAGACGCTGGAGGAACTGGGGACGCTGCAGGAGAGCATCGCCGCAAGCGTGATGACCATCCCGGCCGCGCAGGGACCTGCGGCCGCGCAGGACCTGTCCACCCGCTTCACGCAGCTGACCGCCCTGGTCGAGCGCGTCGCCCAGCAAAGCAACGCCCAGGTCGACACCGAGGTGTCCGAACTGGAGGCGCGCACGCTCGCCGCGCGCCGGCGCCTGCTGTGGCAGGCGCTGCTGCTGCTGCCGCTGGCGGTGATCGCGGTGTTCGTGCTCACCGTGGGTGTCGGGCGCCCGCTGCGCCAGCTGGACCGCGCGATCAGCGAGCTCGGCGAGGGCAACTTCACCAACCCCATCACGGTGACCGGCCCGCATGACCTCGAGCGCCTGGGCGGGCAGCTCGAGTGGCTGCGCAACCGCCTGCTGGAGTTGGCGCACGAGCGCAACCGCTTCCTGCGGCACATGTCGCACGAGCTGAAGACCCCGCTCGCCAACATCCGCGAGGGCACCGAGCTGCTCATGGACGGGGCGGTCGGGGAGCTGGACTCCAACCAGCGCGAGGTGGCGGCGATCCTGCGCGAGAACGGCATCAAGCTGCAGCGCATGATCGAGAACCTCCTGTCCTTCAGCGCCTGGCAGACCTCGAGCGTAGGCCTCGAGGCGACCGAGTTTCGCCTGCGGCCGCTGGTGAAGCAGGTGCTGGAGAACCAGCAGCTGACGCTGCTGTCGCAGCGCGTGCGCCTGGACGTGCACGTCGAGGACGTGACGCTCGTGGCCGACCGCGGCAAGATCCGCCTGATCCTCGAGAACCTGCTGTCGAATGCGGTCAAGTACTCCCCCAAGGGCGGCACCATCCATCTGATGGCGCGCGCCTCGGCGCTGCAGCTGATGCTGGACGTGGCCGACGCGGACCTGGCATCCCCGTGGAGGATCGCGGGCACGTGTTCGATGCGTTCTACACCGGGCGCGCCGCGCGCAGCACCGCGGTCAAGGGCACCGGCATCGGCCTGTCGGTGGTGCTGGAGTTCGTCTCCGCGCACGGGGGCACCATCCAGCTCATCGACGGCCAGTTCCCCGGGGCGCACTTCCGCATCACCATGCCCATCCGGGCCAGTGGCGGGGACCTCGCCCTCACCACCGGCCCCAAGGCGCAGGCCCATGCAGCCTAGCGCGCCGCGGCTGCGACTGGCCGCCGCAGCATTGCTTGCAGCCGTGCTGGGCGCGTGCAACGGCACGCTGCCGGGCCAGCGCGCGCCCGCCCCTGCCCCCGCGGCAAGCCCGGTGAGCGCCAACTCCGCGGTGATCGCGGAGTACCTGCAGATGCTGCAGCGGCTGATCTCAGGGCCGCCGACCGAGCAGGCGGAGATCCTCGCCAGCGCCGAGCACGAGTACGCCGTGGCCCCCACGCCCAGCCACGAGCTCAAACTTGCCCTGATCCTGGGCACCCATGGCCACCCGGGCACCAACCTCACCCGCGCACAGGGGCTGCTGCGCGAGTTGAACGCCAATCCTGAGATGCTGCTGCCGGCCGAACGGGCGCTGGCGGGGCTCGAACTGTCGCAAGTTGATGACCATTTGACGCTCGAGGCGGAAAACCGCAGGCTCCAAGCGGACGCTACGCGCACCGACCACACGCTGGTGGCGAATGCGAACAAACGCCTGCAGACCGAGATGGACGAGAACGCGCGCCTGCGCAAGGAACTTGACGCCGCGCGCGCCAAGCTCGACGCCATCACCAACATCGAGCAGTCACTGAATGAGCGCAAACCCGGTACTACGCCCCGCTGACCGTGCGCCACGAGGAATCACACCCTTGAACCAGACCGGAAAACGCAAGGCCCGCATCCTGGTCGTCGATGATGACCCGGGATTGCTGCGCCTCCTGACCATCCGCCTGCGCGCGGAGAGCTACGATGTCGAGGCCGTCGAGAGCGCCGCCCAGGCGCTCGCCGCCGCCAGCCGCTTCCGCCCTGACCTGGTCATCACCGACCTGCGCATGGACAACATGGACGGCATCGGGCTGCTCAAGGAGCTGCAGAACCGCTGGCCCGGCCTTAAGGTCATCATCCTCACCGCCCACGGCACCATCCCCGACGCGGTGCAGGCCACGCAGATGGGGGCCTTCGGGTTCCTCACCAAGCCGGTGGACAAGCAGGAACTGCTCGACCAGGTGCAAAAGGCGCTGCGCATCTCAGGCTTCGGCACCTCGGACGAGGACTGGCGCGCGGAGATCATCACCCGCTCGGCGGCGATGGAGGAGAAGCTCGCGCAGGCGCACATGGTGGCCGGCACCGACGCGCGCGTACTGATCACCGGGGAAAGCGGCACCGGCAAGGAACTGCTGGCGCGCGCCATCCACAAGGGCAGCCCGCGGCGCAACAAGCCGTTCGTGGCCATCAACTGCAGCGCCATGGCGGAGGAGCTGCTCGAAACCGAGCTGTTCGGCCACGAAAAGGGGTCCTTCACCGGCGCCACGCGCGCGCACCGCGGCCTATTCATGGCCGCCGACGGCGGCACGCTCATGCTGGATGAGATCGGCGACATGCCGATGCGCCTGCAGGTGAAGTTGCTGCGCGTGCTGCAGGAGAACGTCATCCGCCCGGTGGGGGCGACCGATGCCATCCCGGTCAACGTGCGCGTGGTCTCGGCCACGCACCGCGACCTGCAGCAGCTGATGGCCGCGGGCACCTTCCGCGAGGACCTGTACTACCGGCTGAACGTGGTGCACATCGAGATGCCCTCGCTCAACCGCCGCCGCGAGGACATCCCGCTGCTGGTGGCGCACTTCCTGGCGCTCATCGCCAAGGAAAGCGGCGTGCGCAAGATCTACGCACCCGAGGCGGTGGAGCTTCTGGCCACGGCCGACTGGCCGGGCAACATCCGCCAGCTGCAGAACGTGGTGCGCCAGAACGTGGCGCTGTCGCAGACCCCGATCATCCCGGTGGAGCTGGTGCAGCAGTCACTCGGGGGCACCCCCGGGCGCCTGCCCTCCTTCGACGAGGCGCGCGACGAGTTCACCCGCTAGCTACCTGTCCTCGATCCTGCAGATCACCGGCGGCAATGTCAGCCAGGCCGCGCGCTTGGCACGGCGCAACCGCACCGACTTCTACAAGCTGCTCGCCCGGCACCAGCTGACTCCCGAGGAGTTCAAGCAGCGCTAGGGATCATGTCCTGCGGCCGCACCGACCGGGGTGTGCAGCAGGACCTGCGGCGGGCTCACAGGCAAATCCAGGAGGCGGTTGATGGGACGGGTAACGTTGCGGGCGCTGTGGCTGCCCGCGCTGGCCTTGAGCGTGCTCGCAGGCCTTGCCGGCTGCGGTGGGTCCGGGTCGGGTACCCCTGCCACCCCCATCACCGTGAGCGTCGCGCCTGCCACCGCGAGCCTCACCACCGGTGGCACGCAGGCATTCACCGCCACGGTCGCCAACAGCAGCAACAACGGTGTCAGCTGGCAGGTCGGGGGTATCAGCGGCGGCAACGCCACCCTCGGCACGATCTCAGTCGCCGGGCTGTACAGCGCCCCGGCCGCGGTGCCCGCACCGGCAAACATCACGATCACGGCCGTGGCGGCGGCTGACTCGAGCAAGTCAGGAACCGCGACCGTCACCATCACCGCGCCGGTGAGCATTGCGATCACACCGACCAGTGCCACGGTGAGCGTGTCTGCGACCTACCAGTTTGCAGCGACCGTGAGCAATGCGGCGGACACCGGTGTCAGCTGGGCGGTCAACGGCGTGGCTGGCGGCAATGCCACGGTGGGCACCGTCTCGGATGCCGGCCTCTACAGCGCACCGGCCGCGGTGCCAAATCCTGCGCAGGTGATGGTCACTGCCACCTCCGTGGCCGACACCTCCAAGCAGGCCGCCGCCAGCGTCACCCTCACGGGGGCGAACCCGAGTGTCACGGTCAGCCCGCGCCGTGCCGCGGTCACGACGCACGTCACGCAGCAGTTCCTGGCCACGGTCACAGGTCTTGGCGTCTCCTCGGTCAACTGGACGGTCGACGGCGTCGCCGGCGGCAATGCGACCGTGGGCACCATCAGCGCGGGCGGGGTGTATGCCCCCCCGGGCAGCCCCGGCACGCACCTGGTGGTCGCCACCAGTGTCGCGGACCCCAGCCGCAGCGCCTCGGCGAGCGTTGCGGTCACGGACCTTGCAGGTGTTGCCACCCAGCGCTACGCCAGCGACCGCACCGGCCAGAACTTGAGCGAGCTTGCGCTCACCCCCGCGGTGCTCGCAACGCACGGCGCCTTCGGCAAGCTGTTCTCCTGCCCGGTCGATGGGCCGATCTACGCGCAGCCACTGTGGGTGGCCAATCTCGCCATCGGCGCGGGCACGCACAACGTGGTGTTCGTGGTCACGCAGCACGCCACCGTGTACGCCTTCGATGCCGACGCGGCGCCGTGCCACGCGTACTGGCAGGTCAGCCTCTTGCCCGCAGGGGAGACCCCGGTGCCGGCGGCCGACACCGGCGAGACCGGGGACGTGCCCGGTGAGTTCGGCATCACCGGCACGCCGGTCATCGATCTTGCCCGCGGCACGCTCTACGCGGTCGCGACCAGCAAGGCCGCGGGGCCCACCTACTGGTACCGGCTCAACGCGCTCAATGTCGCCACTGGCAGCCCCCGCGCAGGCTCTCCGGCGGTCACCGCCGCGACCGTGTCGGGGGTGGTGTTCGACCCGCGCTACCACATGCAGCGCCCCGGGCTGCTGCTGGCCAACAACACCGTCTACATCGCCTTCGGCTCGCACGGTGACGTGGCGCCCTACTCCGGCTGGCTGCTCGGCTACGACGCGACCACGCTTGCGCAGACTGCCGCGTTCAACTTCGCACCGCACGGCTCGCGGGCGGCGGTGTGGATGGTCGGCGCAGGTCCCGCGGCAGACGCGGCCGGCAACATCTACCTTGCGACCGCGAACGGGCCGTTCGACGCCAGCAGCACCACCGCCCCGAACGATGACTACGGGGACTCGATGATCAGGCTCGCAGCCGGCGGCGGGCTGACCGTGAGTGACTATTTCACGCCCAGCAACCAGGCCCACCTTGAGAGCGCGGACCTGGACTTCGGCACCAGCGGAGTGGTGCTGCTGGCGGATGCGCTGGGGTCCACCGCCCACGCGCACCTTGCGATCGGTGGCGACAAGGAGGCCAAGCTCTTCCTCGTGGACCGCGACAACATGGGTCACTACACCCTCGGCGGGCCGGACAACCTCGTGCAGACCCTGCAGATCAACGGCAGCGGCAACTGCATCACCTGCGGCCTGTTCACGACGCCCTCGGTGTGGGGCAGCCACCTGTATGTCGGGGCGATCAACGACACGCTTAAGTCCTACTCGATCGCAAGCGCCGCGATCTCCCTGCAGCCCACCTCGCAATCGGCCGAAACCTACGGCTACCCGGGGACCAACCCGGTCATCTCCGCAGCCGGCACCACAGGGGCGGTCACCTGGGCTGTGGATACCACCGCCAACGGCACCAGCACCGGTGGCAGCACGGCGGCAGGGCCTGCGGTGCTGCGTGCCTACGACGCCACCAATCTGGCCACGCGCCTGTGGAGCAGCAGCACCAGTGCCGCCGATGCGGCCGGGCTTGCAGTGAAGTTCGTGGTCCCGACCGTGGCCAACGGCCACGTGTACGTGGGCTGCCAGGCAGAACTGACCGTCTACGGCCTGCAGCCTTAAGACCGCAGCCCCGCGCGCCTGCTGCAGCCTCTAGTGGGCGGTGGCGCCCTGAGCGGCTGGGCCGGGCTGCGCCGGCGGCACGATCCATGCGCGCGAGCGTCGGGCAATCTCTGGCGCCAGGCTTGCCGCGAAGGTGCCGGTGAGGTGGCTCGCATCGCGGTAGACGATCATCCCCTGCGATACCGCCGGGCAGATCCCGTCGCGGCACAGCCGGTCGGTGAGATCCAAGAAGTGCACGCCCGCGAGGCCATCCGCGGCGGCCTGTTCGGCCTGGAAGGTGCGCGGCTGCAGCGCGCTGCCCTGGTCCAGGTCGCACGAGCGTCCGCGCATCCAGGCGTGGCGAAGCGCGCGCGCCAGGCAGGTCGGTACGTCGAACGGGGGCAACGGGGTGTCCCTGAACTGGATCACCGTCAGGTGCGCAGCGCTGAGTACCTCAAGCGAGCGGCGCCAGCCGGCGCGCAGGCGCTCAAGGTCCCCTTCCGGGTGGGCCTGCCCGAGCCCGTACGCGGAGGTGTAGCTGGCCACGAATACCGCATCCGGGTGCAGCGCCACCAGCTCACGCAGTGCCGCGTTGCGCCACGGGCGGCAGCCGCTGCCGCCCAGCAGCGGCGCCGCATCGTGCGCGGCACAGCCGGACTTGAGGTACGTCACCAGGCGCCACTGGTTGGCCGCCGCGAGCGCCTCGACTGCATTGAACCACTGGATGGCGTGCGAGTCCCCGAAGAGGGCCACCGTGATCGGGGCGTCCGCCTTGCCGAACTGGCAGCGGGTCACCTGCGCGTCCGCCCCGTACGGGGTCACGCAGCGCGCGCGGTCGATCGAGGCGATGTCATCGACTGCCGCATTCACCGCGGCGAACTGCGCGGCGCCGGCCTGGGCGTTGCCGCAGCGGATGCCTAGGAAGCCGATCCCGACAGTGGCCAGGGTGATCGCAGTCGCCAGCCCCAGCGACAGCCACGGGCGCGGCCGCAGGTAGCGGCTCTCGCGCGCCGGGCGCTCCAGTGCGCGGAAGGTAAGTTCGGCCGCCCCAAGGGCGGCGATGGCCGCGACGAGCCTGCCGCCCACGCCGATCCCCGGCAGCAGCGCGGCGGCGAAGAACACGAACGGCCAGTGCCACAGGTACCACGAGTACGAGCGTGACCCCAGGTACTGCAGCGGGCTTAAGTTCAGCAACCGGGTGACGCCGCGACCGGGCCGTTGTGCGCCGGCGGCCAGTGCCGCGAGCGTGCCTGCCACGGGCAGGCCCGCGCGCCAGCCCGGAAAGCCGGCACCTGCCGGAATCAGCCAGCCGCACGCGAGCACGCACAGCAATCCCGCCCAGCCGATGATCGTCCACGGGGCGGCCCGCAGCGTAACCAGCGCGAGCAAGCCCCCGACGCCGAACTCCCAGGCACGCGCGGGCAGCTCGTAGAAGGCAAAGGTCGGTTGCCGCCACGTCATCCACACGCACAGGGCAAACGACACCAGGGTAATCGTGCCCAGGATCGCCAGCAGCCGGCCACGGCTGCCTCCCCTGCCCAGCCCCAGCAGCACCAGGGCGGGCCAGAACAGGTAGAACTGCTCCTCGACCCCGAGCGACCAGGTGTGCAGCAGCGGGTTCAACTCGACACCCGGGGCGAAGTAGTCCGCCGCGTCGACGTCGAAGAAGATGTTGCTGGCGTACAGGGCGGCCGCGCGCGCGGCGCGCGCGGCGAACACCAGCTCCTGCGGGGCGAGGATGGCGGCGGCGGCGGCAAGCGTCACGAGGAGCGTGAGCGCGGAGGCCGGCAGCAGGCGCCGCACGCGTCGGGCATAGAAGCGTGGCAGGTCGAGACGACCGGTCTTGCCGACCTCGGCCACCAGCAGCGAGGTGATGAGGTAGCCGGACAGCACGAAGAACACGTCCACGCCGATGAAGCCACCGGCAAGGGTCGTGATGCCGCAGTGACAGGCGACCACCAGCAGCACCGCCACGGCGCGCAATCCCTCGATGTCCGCACGGAACGGGACCGTCCGCTCAGCCGCGGTCACGGGCTGGGGCCACCGTCTTCGAGTGGTTGCGCAAGCTCGGTCAGCGCCGCGCTCGCGCTGGCCGCAGCACCGGCGCGGCTGAACTGGGCCGCATCGATGCTGTGCTTGCCCAGCAGGTCATAGAGCGTCGGTCGCGTCACCCCGAGCAGTTCCGCGGCGCGCGACAGGTTGCCGCGGGCCACCGCCAGGGACTGGCGCACCGCCTGCGCCTCGGCACGCTGCCGCGCGACGCGCAGGTTCAGGTACTGCGGTTCCTCGCCCGGGTCCTCAAGGCCCAGATCGCTGGCGGTCACCACGACGCCCTCGGCCATGATGACCGCGCCCTTGATGCGGTTCTCAAGCTCGCGCACGTTGCCGGGCCAGCGGTAGGCCTGGATGGCGCGGATCGCATCCGGCGCCAGTCCGCGCGAGGGCTTGCCGAAGCGCTCGGCCATCTGCTGCAGCAGGAACTGGGCGACCAGCAGGCTGTCGCCCTGCCGATCGCGCAGCGGCGGGATGCGGATGGTCACTTCACTGATGCGGTAGTACAGGTCGTCGCGGAAGCCCCCCGTGCCGAGCAGGGTATCCAGCGGGCGGTTGGTGGCGCACACGATGCGCAGGTCCAGCGGCAGCGGCACGCGGCCGCCGATGCGCTCGACCGTGCGCTCCTGCACCACGCGCAGCAGCTTCGCCTGCAGCGACGCGGGCATCTCGCCGATCTCGTCCAGGAACACCGTGCCGCCATCGGCACTCTCCAGCTTGCCGGCGGTGCGCTTGGCAGCACCGGTGAAGGCGCCCTTCTCGTAGCCGAACAGCTCGCTCTCCAGCAGCGTGTCGGGGATGGCCGCGCAGTTGATCGCGACGAACGGCTTGTGGGCGCGGCCGGAGAGCCGGTGCAGCGCCCGCGCCAGCAGCTCCTTGCCGGTGCCGCTGTCCCCGAGCAGCAGCACCGTCGCATTGGTGGGGGCGACCTTCTCGATGGCGCGGCACAGGCTGCGCATCGAGTCGCTGACCCCGATGATGCCCTCGAGCGCCATCGCGCCGGTGCGCTCGCGCAGCCGCCAGTTCTCCTCCTCGAGCTCGCGGATGCGCAACGCGCGGCGCACCACGATCGACAGCACGCCGGCATCGATGGGCTTGTGGTAGAAGTCCGTGGCCCCCAGGCCCACGGCGGCGACCGCCAGCTCGCGCGCGTCGTGCTCGGTCATGGCGATGATCTTGGTGTCCGGGGAGATGTTCAGGATCTGGCGCAGCAGCGCCAGGCTCTGCGCTGCCGCGTGCGCCGGCTCCCGCGCCGGCGCCCAGGTCAAACAGCACCACGTCCGGCTCGATGCGCCGCACCAGCGCCAGGGTCTGCTCGGAGGCCTCCGCGACCGTCACGTCCAGATCGGAGAACACCGTCTCGAGCTCGCGCCGCAGCGCGCGGTCGTTCTCGAGGATCAGCAGCTTGCGCCGCTGGGCGGTGGCGGCCATCAGCGCGCCCCCTTGCCCAGCAGCACCACTTCGGCGGTCTGCACCAGGATCGCAAGGTCGAACAGCAGGTTGTTGTTCTTGATGTAGTACAGGTCGTACTGCAGCTTCTCCAGCGCGTCCTGCTCGGAGGAGCCATACGGGTAGCACAGCTGCGCCCAGCCGGTGATGCCGGGCTTCACGCTGTGGCGCTGCACGTAATAGGGGATCTTCTCGGCCAGGTCCTGCACGAACTCGGGGCGCTCGGGGCGCGGCCCGATGAAGCTCATGTGGCCGGTCACCACGTTGAAGATCTGCGGCAGCTCGTCGATGCGCAGCTTGCGGATCAGGCCGCCGACGCGGGTGACGCGCGGGTCCGACTGCAGCGCCCACTGCGCGCCGTTGGGCTCCGCATCCGCGCGCATGCTGCGGAACTTCAATACCTTGAACACCCGCCCGCCCAGCCCCACGCGGCGCTGGCTGTAGAAGACCGGTGCCCTTGGGCCGTCCTCGATCTTGATGGCGATGACCGTCAGGGCCATCACCGGCAGCGAGATCGCCAGCACCAGCAGGCTTGCCGCAAGGTCCAGCATGCGCGAGGAGAACAGCCGCAGCGGGTCACGGCGGAAGCCCTGGCCGAAGATCATCCAGCTCGGGTTGAGCACGTCCACGCGCACCCGCCCGGTCTCGCGCTCGAGGAAGCTCAGTAGTTCGGTGACATCGACGCCGGCGAGGCGGCACTCGAGCAGCCCGCGGATCGGGAAGCCGCGGCGCCGGTCGTCCATCGCCACGACCACCTCGTTGACGTTGAGCCTCTCGCACAGGCCGCGCAGGTCATCCGCGTCATCCAGCACACGCTCCTCGGGCACGCTGCGTACCTCGTCGCCGGCGGGCACGAAACCCACCAGCTGGAAGCCACGCCGGTCAGAGGAACGGCGCAGGCGCGCCACCGAGGCGGCCGCGGTGCCGGCGCCGTAGACCAGCACGCGGCGCTTGAAGATGTCCTGGTTGACCGCGCGCGCGAAGATGATGCGTGACAGCACCACCCCGCAGCCGGTGAGCAGCACGGCCAGCGCCTCGACCCCGCGCCACAGCTTCAGCGGCGGTACCAGGTAGAACACCGCCGCCAGCACCGCCGAGGTGATCAGCAGCGCTGCGGCCACGCGCACCATCACCCCGGACAGCTGCGCGCGCTGGCGCGCGCTGTACAGCCCGAAGGCCATCAGGCACACGACCACGATCGCGCTGTAGGTGAGCGCGCGCGGCCACAGGGGACCCAGCTCGTGCTCCAGCAGCGGCAGGTGCGAGACCGGGGTTTCGAAGCGGATGCAGACCGCCGCGTACAGGGCAATCGCGGCGATCAGGGCCTCGGCCAGGGCAAGCACCCCCAGGGAAACCGGCATGTTCTGGCCAAGAACGCGAATGCGCATGAAGACCTGTTTTTTACGGAAACGCCACTCAAGTGGCACGCGAGACTTTACACCACGGTGTAAAGACGCGACCGAGTCTCATTGTGAAGTCGGTCACAGTTGGGGCCTGCGGTGAGGCCCGTGTCCAGGCCCCCGCCGTTCGCCGCCGACATGCCGTTTCGGCCGGTTAAGCGCGCGGTTCACCCCCTCGCTGCACCGGTGGGAACGGTGTTCCCGCGCGCTTGTGGCGGCGGATGCCCCCGCAAGGCGGCCAGCTTGCAGGATCCAGGGCCCGCGGGGGGGGCAGCGGTACGCTCGCGCTGTAGCTGCCCGCGGCGGATCCGGTGCACGGCGTCCCCGCCGGGGTCAGTTGATCAACGCCCCCGGTGGACCCGCTGCCCGCACCGATGCTGCGCTTGCCTGGGAACTGCGTCAGGCCAGGTGGAGCTTGCGCACGTGGAAGCCCTCGGCCCAGCCGCTGGCAGCCCCTGACTCCACCCCGCGCAGCCGCAGCAGCGCCTCGAAGGTCGACTCGGTGAACCAGGGCTTGGCGCGCTGGCTGGGGTAGCTTGCCAGCAGCGCGCGTGTCTTGGTGCTGACCTGCGCGCGGGTGAGTGGCACGAACACCTCAGGATCGCTGAGGCCGCCGTCGAACTTGGGGATCTCGTACTCGAGCACCATGTGCCTGCGGAACGCAGTCCAGGTGAGCTCGTTGAGCACGCGGTGGTCCTGGTGCCGGTCGTCACGCTCGTGCGTGAAGACCAGATCCGGGTCCGGCAGCTTCTTAAGCGCGGCGAACGCCTGCTTGAGCGGCCCGTACTGGGCCGGGAAGTAACTGTCCTCGAACGAGTGCAGCAGCACCTGCGAGGCGTGGGCGCGGCGCAGGAAGCGGCGGGCGCTGGCATGCACTTCCCGCACGCGGGCAGCATCCGCGCTGAACACCGCCCAGGTCACATCCCAGTCCCCGCCACGCGCGAGCAGCTTCAGCAGCGTGCCGCCGCAGCCGATCTCGATGTCATCGCCATGCGCGCCTATGCACAGGATGCGCGTCGGGCGCCGGTGGGCGAGCGGCAGTGTCAGTTCGATCATCTTGGGCCCGGGCACGAGGTCATCGTGCGCTCAGTTTGGCAAGCGGCGTGTCTTTTGACCATTGGTACTTGACCGTGTGCACTTGGAAGCAGGATCGTTGCCGCCATGAAACGCAGCAAAATCGCGGTGATCACCGGTGCCACGTCGGGAATCGGCAAGGCCACGGCCCGGGCCCTGTCCCGGGCGGGCATCAAGGTATTCCTGGTGGGCCGCAACGCTGCCAGGCTGGCCGCCGCCGCCCGCGGCATCCCGCGCGGTCGCCTTGCCGGCAGCGCGCTCGCGGACCTGGGGTCGCTGGATGACCTGCGCGCGCTGATCCTGGAGATCCTGGGGCTGGGACACGTGGACCTGCTCGTGCACTGCGCCGGCGAGCACGACTGGAGCGAGTCGGGCCGCTTCGACCCGGAGCGCTTCGCGCTCCTGTTCGACGTCAACGTGCGCGCGCCGTACCTGCTCACACAGGCACTGCTGGTCGCCCTGGCGCGCGCCAGGGGCCAGGTCGTGTTCGTGAACTCAAGTGTCGTCAGGGGAACCGGCCAGGGCGTGGCGCTCTACAAGGCCACGCAGCACGCAGTACAGGGCCTCACCGACAGCCTGCGCCAGGACCTGAACCGGCGCGGCATCCGCGTGTCGAGCCTGTACCCGGGCAGGACCGCGACGGCGCGCATGGCGAAGATCTACGCCAAGGAGGGCAAGCCGTACCGGCCCGCGCTGCTGCTCAGCGCCGCCGACGTGGCCGGCGTGGTGCTCGCCCTGGCGCAGTTGCCCATGCCCATCGAGGTCACCGACCTGCACCTGCGCTCGGTCCACAAGTACTAAGGCTTGAGCCTCACGGACCCCTGACGCGCCGCGAGGCCGACGCGAGGCGCCCGCCGATGACGCGCACGAGTGAACTGGGTGAGAGGACCTTGCGCACCACGTGCGAGAGGATGGCGCCAGCGAGCCGCCCGCGCTCCAGCGGCGCGCCGATCATCTGCAGCATCTGCCGGTGGTAGGCCCAGAACTCCTGGCCGCGATGCTCGATCGCCCCCACCGCCAGGCGCGCGTAGTACTGCTGCAGCCGCGCGTCCATCCGGCGCGCGAACTCCGCCTCGCTCAGGTAATCGCGGCCGTAGTGCGCCAGCGCGTAGGTGTGGCAACTGGGCATGGCGAACAGGTAGTAGGTGGCCGAGGTATAGCTGCGCGCATGGGTGCGCACGTAGGCCAGCACCTTGTGCACGAAGGCGAAGTCGCACTCGCGCAGGATGTCGTAGCAGGCCTCCTCGTCCGCCTGCAGGTTCTGCGGGTTGTAGAACGTCGCGCGCTTGCGCACCAGGTCCGCCCTCAGCAGCATCGTGGTCGGGGAGCCGAAGAAGTAGCCGTCCTTGAGCAGCCCGGTGCGCCCGGCTTCGCGGCCCGTGAGGAAAGTGCGCTGCGAGGCGGCTGCGGGCAGGTGGTCGAACAGCACGCGGTTGGTGCCGGTAAGTGCGCTTGCACACACCAGCCCGACCGCGGGCCGCTCGAGCGCGCAGCCGACCAGCAGCTCCAGGCACTCCGGGTACAGCCAGTCATCGGCCATCACCGGCTTGCAGTACACGCTGTGCGGGTCGATCAGGCTGAGCGCGTGGTTGTGGTTTTCGACGATCGGCAGGAACTGCGCGTTGTCGAAGACCGTGATGCGCGGGTCGCGCGCGGCATAGTCGCGCGCGATCTGGAGCGTGTCATCGGTGCTGCAGTTGTTGACGATGACGTAGCGCCAGTTGTCGTAGGTTTGCGCGCGCACGCTGTCGATGCACTCGCGCAGGTAGTCGCCGCCGTTATAGACGGGCGTTACCAGACTCACCAGGGGTGACTTCCGGGCGTTCACTTATGCGGTGATTTCACTTAATTGGCGTTCGCGCGGAACGCATTGAGTAGACCTTTATTGTACTGTACTCCCGGCGCTGGCGCGGCAAGCGCGCCCGGCTCGTGATCTTCGGAGATTTGTCGTTGCGAGTGCTGTTTCTTAACCCGCGGATTTATTTGCCGCAGCTGCTGGGAGGCGTGGAGACCACGACCTTCGACCTGTGCCGGCAGCTGACCGACATGGGACACCCGGCCGCGGTCATGGCCCAGATTGGCCGCAACGACGCCATGTGGCTGCGCAACCGGATCAGCAACCGCCTCAGCGGGCGCGCATTTCCCCTCAGCCACTACCGCGGCCTGCCGGTGTACCGCGGCTACGGGCACTCCGCCGCGCTGCCTGAGGTCGTGGCGCACTTTCATCCCGACGCGATCATCATCGCCGGCGGCGCCGACGAGTCCTTTGAACTGGCCCCCTACTGCCGCTCGACCGGGGTGCGCAGCGCGTTCTACTTCCACGAGCTCAACACGCTGCGGCGGCTGACGCGTCCGCAGCTGCTTGATGGCCTGTCCACGATCGCCAATTCCAGCCTACTGCGCCAGCATCGTGAAGAAACTCATCAACCTCGATCCGCTGGTGATTCCGCCGCTGGTGGACCGCAGCGCCTATGCACTCAAGTCCACGCGCCGCTACGTGACCATGGTCAACCCGCGGCGCATCAAGGGTGGCCAGATCGCCTTCGACCTTGCCAAGGCCTGCCCGGACATCCCGTTCGTGTTCGTCGAGGCCTGGAACACGACCGATCCGTTCGTGCGCGGGCTGTGCGATGCGGTGCGCGCACTGCCGAATGTCACCTGGCGCAAGCCCACGCTCGACATGAACAGCATCTATGCAGGCACGCGCATCCTGCTGGTGCCGAGCCAGTGGGAGGAGACCTGGGGGCGCGTGGTGACCGAGGCACACGCCTCGGGAATCCCGGTGCTGGCGCGCGCCTACGCCGCGTTGCCCGAGTCGGTCGGCCCGGGCGGGGTGCTGGTGGGGGCGGATGCGCCCATCGAGGACTGGGTGAAGGCGCTGCGCGCCATGTGGGACGACCACGCGTACTACGACCAGCTGGTGGCGCGCACCGTCGAGTTCTCCGCGCGTGCGGAGGCCACCCCCGCCTACCTTGCGCAGAAGCTCATTTCGTCGCTGCGGGCCCCCGCCCCTCCCATACCTTCCAGGGACAGTCACCCTTAGCCTCGAGGCGCTCGTAGGTGATCTTGTCCTTGAAGGTGTCCATGCACTGCCAGAACCCGTCCCAGCGATAGGCCAGCAGCTGCTTGTCATCGATCAGGCGCCCGAAGGGCTGCTCGACCAGTTCCTCGCCCTCGTTGAGGTGATCGAAGATCTCGCGCCGCAGGACGAAGAACCCGCCGTTGATGCGCACCTCGAGGTCGTGCACGGCACCCAGGGAAGTCACGTGGCCGTCGGCGGTCGCCTTGACGATGTGGAAGCTCTGCGGACTGCGCACCGACAGGAAGCTCGCCACCGCCTGCTTGGCGCGGAAGTCGGCGATCACCTTGTCGAGCGGTGCATCCGAGAGCCCGTCGGAGTAGTTCGCCAGGAACTCGGCGTCGTCCCCCAGGTAGCGCCGCACGCGCAGCAGGCGCTGGCCGATGTTGCTGTGCAGCCCGGTGTCGACGAAGGTGATGTTCCAGTCACTGACCTCCTTGCCGTGCAGCTCGACGCGGTGGCCGCCCTCGTGCCAGGTGAAGTCGTTGGTCATCGCCTCGTTGTAGCGCAGGAAGTATTCGCGGATCAGGTCGCCGCGGTAGCCCAGGCACAGGATGAAGTCGCGGTGGCCGAAGTGCGCGTAGTAGCGCATCAGGTGCCACAGCAGCGGACGGTAGCCGATGTTGACGAGCGGCTTCGGGATCGTCTCGGACTGCTCGCGCAGCCGCGTCCCCAGACCCCCACAAAAAAGAACGACTTTCATAATTTGTTGCGCCGGATCTTACCGCCACTTCGCCCCCGCGCTGTGCGCCTGGTCACGGAGCGTACCGGGCGCAGCAGCCTGGCGGCCTCAAGATCGCGCGCAGCCGCCTGCACCGCGGCAAAGGGCAGCCCGGAGCGCTGCGCGATGTTAAGAAGTGTAAGTGCGCCGTCGGATTGGTTGAGCACCCACAACAGCGCATGCTCGCGCTGCGCCGGCGCGCGGCCGCCCATGGCCCCGTACAGCCCGTGCTTGCCCAGCCGCGGCTCGCCCTTGGGATTGAGGTTCACGTAACGCCTGTTGCCCTCCATGATCTCCACGGCATGCTTGCATGCCTCAAGACTACCCTCCAGCGCCTCCGGGGTGATCAGTCCCAGGTCGTCCGCGGAGGTGTGGTACTGCGGATAACCGCCGTTCACCGAGCGGGTGAGCCGGCCCACCGGCAGGTCGAACCCGGGGGAGCAGAACTGGCGCTCGTCGTAGCCATACGGCGCGAACGGGATCACCGCGCCGGCCCCACCTGTGATCTGCGCACCGATGGCGTCGATCTCGTTGTCCTCGCGACGACTGCGCTTGTAGGTGAGGCCGCCGCGGTCACCGAGCAGCGTCAGCACCAGGCCGTGGCGGATCCGCGGCAGGCGGGCGGCATTGCGCCGAAGCCAGGTCAGCGAGCCGATGGTGCCGGGGGCAAACACGAAGCGGTACGTGAAGCGCCGTGGCTCGCGTGCGATCCACTGCGCCAGTGCGGTGGCCACCGCCATGCCGCTGGTGTTGTCGTTCGCCAGCGAGGGATGGCAGGTGTGCGTGAAGAACAGCACCTCGTCGCGCGAGCGGCCCGGGATCGCAAGCTCGCCGTAGGTCAGTGCCCCGGGGGCGAGCGAGCTGTTCACCTCCACGCGGTACTCACCCTCCTTCAGCAGCTCACGCTCGCGCGAGCGCATGCAGAAGCCCCAGTTTCGCTGGTAGTAGCTGGTGCGGTAGGGAATCCAGTCCGGGTGCTCGGGCAGCACGTGCAGGCGTGGCGACAGCTCGCGCAGCGAGACGGTCTTTGCCACCGGCTCGGAGTAACTCACCAGGTGCAGGTTGTGGCGCTGGAAGTCCACGACGCGGCGTCCATGCGAGTCCATGACGCAGGCGTCCTCGATGTTCCATTCCAGCGGTACCTCCCAGTCAAAGACCCGGGTGCCGCTGGGCACCTCGTGCACAACCAGGGGTATGCGCGCACGGATGAGCGCGAGCGTCTGGCGCACCCCGTCACCGGTGATGCTGCGGCAGATCGGGTACAGCTGGGCGGCAAAGTCATGCAGGCGCTGACCGGCGGAAACCTCGCGGTCCTTGGACTGGTTGGCTTCGTCCACTAGCGCTCCCCTTCCGTCGATGCGAGCCGGCGCGCGAGCTGCGCGGCGAACTCGGCCTTGGAGAAGTCCGGGTAACCGGCATCACGCGCACTGATCACGCTTGCCTGCGGCAGGGGCCAGGCAATGCCGAACGCCGGGTCGTTCCAGCGTACGCCGGCCGCCAGTTGCGGGGCATGGAAGTCGCTCATCTGGTAGAGCACCTCAACCGCATCCGTGAGCGTCTGGAAGCCGTGCGCGACCCCGGGCGGCACGTACACCGCGTCGCGGTTGTCCTGGTCGAGGTGAACGCCGACGTAGTTCAGATAGGTGGGTTGTCCGGGCCGCAGGTCCAGCAGCACGTCGTGGATCGCGCCGCGCACGCAGCGCACCAGCTTCGCCTCCTGCGACGGCGGCCACTGGAAGTGCATGCCGCGAACCGTGCCGCGGCGCGGGTTCCAGGAGATGCTGGACTGCACGAACTCCCCTGACAAGCCGTGTGCACGCAGCTCGCGTACACATACGGAGCGTGCGAAGAACCCGCGCTCGTCCTGCAGGGCCTCCAGCTTCACGAGCGCCGCTCCGGGCACAGGCAGGGGTTCGATCTTCATCTAGCGCCAGTAGAACTGGTCATCGATCTGGCCGGTTGCCAGAAGGTACTTCAGCTGCCGCAGCCGCGTGAAGGCACGGAACTGGTAGATCTCCTGGGGCATCTGGATGCGCTCGAACAGCTGGCGCAACTGGCGCGCCCCATCCTGTGCGGTATGGCTGCAGCTGAACCCGGGCAGCTCGCTTCGGATCTTGCCAAAGCTCACCCGGTAGCTGCGGTTGTCCTTCGAGGCAGGCCCGCTGGTCACCTCGCAGCCGGGGAATTCGGCGGCCACGATCTGTGCCAGCTCGCGCACCCGGTAATTCTGCGAATCCTGGCCGACGTTGAAGACCTGGCCGCAAACGGCCGCCTGCGGTGCCAGCAGGCAGCGGTAGATCGCCTCGCAGATGTCCGCCACGTGCACGACCGGGCGCCACGGGCTGCCGTCGCTGGTCATGGCGATCCTGCGCGCCGTCCAGGCGAGCGCGCACAGGTCATTGATCACGATGTCGAAGCGCATCCGTGGCGAGGGACCGAAGGCGGTGGCATTGCGCAGCATCACCGGGGCGAACTCCCGGCCTGCCATGGCGCCAAGGTCGCGCTCCACCAGCACCTTGCACTCAGCATAGGTGGTCTGCGGATTCACCGGCGCCCCCTCATCCAGGAACTCGCCGCTACCTGCCCCGTAGACGCTGCACGAGGAGGTATAGACGAAGCGGCTGATGCCCGCCGTGCGGGCAAGCCGCGCCAGGGCGATGGACCCCTCGTGGTTGATCTTGTGGGTGACGGCGGGGTTGTTCTGTCCCAGCGGATCGTTGGAAAGCTCCGCCAGGTGCACGACCGCCTCGCAGCCGGCCAAGTCCTGCGCGCTGACCGAGCGCAGGTCCTTGTTGAGCGTGACGGGGGAAACCGGCTGGTGCCGGTCGTCGCTGTAGAGCCAGCCATCGCGGTAGTAGCCGGTATCCAGGCCCACGACCGACATGCCGCGCCCGATCAGGTAGGGCGCCAGCACCGCGCCGATGTAGCCGTTGATTCCTGTAACGAATACGCGCATCGGGTTGGATGGCTGCGGGGGCACCGGTGCGCTTGGCCGCCGGCCCCTACCCCTGCGCTGCGCGGTCGATACCCTCAAGCCGCCAGCGCTGGGGAAAGAACACCAGCCCGTAGCGACTGTCGATGCGGCGCGTGGTGTTGTAGACCGGCGCCTCCTCGATATCCAGGCTCATGGCATGCTCGATGACGTCGTAGTTGTGGTGCTTTAAGGCCGAGTCCACCCACAGGGACAGCGAGTAGCGGCCCGGCAGGAGGTTGAGCATGTCGATTTCCAGATCGACATAGCCATCTCCTGCGTTGACCAGCGGGATGTCGATCCCGTGCAGCCAGGTGCTGGTGTCGGTAATCAGCGTACCCATCTCGCTGTTGATCTTCAGGCCGAAGCTGGGCCGCTCGACCGCCTCGGTTGCATGAAAGTGCAGGCGGATGGTGACGCTCTTGCCGCTGCGGGTGACCGCCTGCAGCTCACCGCCCTTGGCGACCAGTTCCACGCGCGTGAAGCGGATCTCCCCGGAGCCGCGCCGGCCATCCGCCTGCGCCAGGTCACTGGTTGCGCCCTCGGCGGAGGCAAAGGAGCCCATGTACGACTCGATCACCTCGTGGGTCGTGCCATCCATGCGCACCTGGCCGTTGGCAATCCAGATGCCGCGCGAGCACAGGTTCTCCACCGCCGACATGTTGTGCGAGACGAACAGCACGGTGCGGCCACCACCGCGCATGTCCTGCATCGCGCTGATGCACTTCTTCTGGAACACCGCGTCGCCCACGGCCAGCACCTCATCGACGATCAGCACGTCCGGCTCGAGGTGCGCGGCCACCGCGAAGCCCAGCCGCATGCGCATGCCGCTCGAGTAACGCTTGATCGGCGTGTCGATGAAGCGCTCGACTCCTGCGAAGGAGACGATCTGGTCGAACTTGGCGTCGACCTCGCGCTTGCGCATGCCGATGATCGAGGCGTTGAGGTAGACGTTCTCGCGCCCGGTCAGCTCCTCGTGGAAGCCGGTACCCACCTCGAGCATGGAGGCGATGCGGCCGCGTGCCTTGACGACGCCGGAGGTCGGGTAGGTGATCTTCGACAGGATCTTCAGCAGCGTGCTCTTGCCCGCACCGTTGCGGCCGACGATGCCCACCACCTCGCCCTCGTTCACCCTGAAGGACACGTTGCGCAGTGCCCAGAGGATCTCCTTGGGGCGGCGCTTGCGAAATGGCGCCCGCACCAGGTTGACGAGCTGGTCGCGCAGCTGGGTTTCCTGCTGCAGGGCCCCAAGCTCGTAGCTCTTGGATAGGTTCTCGACGGTGATCGACTCAGCCATGGTTTTAAGTCTGCCCGCCGCTCAGACGATGTCCGCGAAGACGCGTTCGGTACGGCGGAAATGCAGCCCGCCCAGGAACAGCAGCACCAGCGTGATCAGCCACGAGAGCCCGATAATCGGCCAGTTGATCGAGCTGGCGCCGAACAGGCAGGCGCGGAAGCCCTCGACGATGCCGGTGAGCGGGTTCAGCGCCAGCAGCGTCGCGTAGCGCTTGGGGATGAAGGTCACCGGGTAGATGATGGGCGTCACGAACAGCCCGATCTGGATCATGAACGGGATGGTGTACTTGACGTCGCGGTAGCGCACGTTCAGGGATGCCAGCAGCATGCCGGTACCGATCACCAGCAATACGGTCTGCAGCACGAACAGCGGCGTGAGCAGCAGCGACCAGCTCGGGGTCACGCGGTAGTAAACCATCATCCCGATCAGCAGCACCGAGCCGACCAGCAGGTCAAGGATGCCCCCCAACGCGGCCGCCGCCGGCAGCAGCACGCGCGGAAAGTAGATCTTGGTGATCAGGCTCGAGTTGGCGACCAGGCTGTTGCCGACCTGGGAAAGCGTGACGGAGAAGTAGGTCCACAGCAGCAGCGCGGAGTACGAGAACAGCGGGTAGGGAATGCCGCCGCTGGGGATGCCGGCCAGCTTGCCGAAGAACACCGTGAAGGTGATCATCGTGAACAGCGGCTGCAGCACAGCCCAGCCGACCCCAAGCACCGCCTGCTTGTAGCGCACTTTGACGTCGCGCCAAGCAAGGTAGTAAAGAATCTCCCGGCTGCGCCAGAGTTCCGAAAACCACTCACCCACGGTATTTGTGCCTAGTCCCTGACAAAGTCCAACAGCCTGCGGTCAGCGCGCCGTGCGCGCGCGCTCCGGCGCCCGGAGGCGCTCAATAGTACCGGTACTTGCCATATGATATCCGCATTAGGCACCGGGGGCCTGACGCACAGCACGGTTCCGCCCCGCCGGCCATGCGACGCGGCTTGAACTGGTCGATATCTGAGCTCCTCTTGGACCGCTAAAATCCCATGTCCACAAGGACTATTGTCAACAGTGCCTGGCTTGAGCTGACTGCATGAGTCAATTGAGGTGCCGCTTCTGCGGCCGGCAGGTCCGGCACAGCTTCGTGGACCTGGGGATGTCACCGCTGTGCCAGACCCACATCACGAGCGCGCAGCTGAACCAGATGGAGGCGTACTACCCGCTGCACGCCTACGTGTGTGAGCACTGTTTCCTCGTGCAACTGGACCAGTTCGTCGGCCCCGCCGAGATCTTTGCCGAATACGCGTATTTCGCCTCCTACTCCGATAGCTGGGTCGAGCACGCGCGCGGCTACTGCGAGCTGGTGTCCGCGCGCTTCGGTATCGACCGCGCCAGCCGCGTGCTCGAGATCGCCAGCAACGACGGTTACCTGCTGCAGCACTTCGTCGCCCGCGGGGTGACCGTCCTGGGCGTCGAGCCGGCCGCGAACGTCGCCGCGGCCGCCGTAGCCCGGGGCGTGCCGACGCTGGTGAGGTTCTTCGGCACGCAGCTGGCGCGGGAACTTGCTGCTGACTTTGGCAAGCCCGAACTGCTCATCGGCAACAACGTGCTGGCGCACGTGCCGGACCTGAACGACTTCGTCGCCGGCATGAAACTGCTGCTGGCCGATGCTGGCGTCATCACCATGGAGTTTCCGCACCTGCTGGAACTGATGCGCCACAACCAGTTCGACACGATCTATCACGAGCACTTCAGCTACTTCTCCTTCGCCACCGTCTGCGCGGTGTTCGCGCACCATGGGCTGACGGTATTCGACGTCGAGCAACTCGC
This sequence comes from uncultured Pseudomonadota bacterium, assembly GCA_963703025.1. Classification (GTDB taxonomy): domain Bacteria; phylum Pseudomonadota; class Gammaproteobacteria; order Steroidobacterales; family Steroidobacteraceae; genus 13-2-20CM-66-19. Next base: position 227,870 of record OY969778.1, read on the forward strand.
CACCCATGGCGGTTCACTGCGCATCTACGCCGGCCACGCCGGGGGCGCCTGCGGGCCCGTCAGCCAGCGGGCGCATGCGCTGGCGCGCCTTGAGCAAGACTTCGGGCTCGGCCGGCTAGAAACCTACGCCGCCTTCGCAGAACAGGTGCGCGCGACCAAGCGCGCGCTGCTGGAGTTCCTGATCGCGGCCAAGCGCGCCGGCAAGCGCATCGTCGGCTACGGCGCCCCGGGCAAGGGCAACACGCTGCTGAACTACTGCGGCATCGGCGTCGACTTCCTGGACTTCACGGTGGACCGCAACCCCTACAAGCAGGGCAAGTACACCCCCGGCATGCACATCCCGATCCGCCACCCGGACGAGCTCTTCGCCGCGCACCCGGACTATGTGCTGATCCTGCCGTGGAACCTGAAGGACGAGATCCTCGCTACGGTGGGGGCCGATCCGCGCCTGGAGGCGCAGTTCGTGGTGCCGATCCCGGCGGTGCAGATCGTGGGTACGCGCCAGTGAGTGCGCGGCAGCCGCAGGTGAGCGTCGTGATACCCGTGTATAACGCGGAGCGGCACGTGGAGGCGGCGATCCGGTCGGTGCTCGCCTCGGACCTTGCCGACCTGGAAGTGATTGCTCTTGACGACGGGTCCAGCGATCGCTCGCTTGCCATTGTTCACAGCATCGCGGACCCGCGCCTCGTGGTCGTGCCACTACCGGCCAGCGGCGGGCCCTCGCGGCCGCGCAACCTCGGGATTGCGCGCGCCCGGGCGCCGTACGTGGCGCTGCTGGATGCGGACGATCTCATGAAGCCCGACAAGCTGTCCATGACGGTCGCGGCGATGGATGCGCATCCGCAGGCAGGGGTGGCATTTGGCGACTATGAGCGCATCGATGCGGATGGCCGACTGTTCGAGGAGTCGACACTGTCCGGGTACCCGGTATTCGCGCAGTTGCAGGCAACCGCGGTCGCAGGCGGCTGGCGCCTGATCAAGCAGCCGGACTTTGCGCTCGGGCTGCTGCACGAGAACTTCATCGGCACCTCAGGGGTCGTGCTGCGCAAGAGCATCCTCGAGCGGGTCGGTGCCTTCGATGAAGCGCTGACATACTCCGAGGACCGCGACCTGTGGTTCCGCATTGCCCACGTCAGCGACGCTCTCTATGTTGCGCGCATCGGCCACTCTTACCGCGTGGCCCCCGGTAGCCTCAGTTTCAGGCCGGGCGACCAGCAGGCGCACAGCCGCATCGTGGTCCTGCAGCGCGAGAAGCAGCGCTGGCAGGCGCGTGGTCCACGCCGCCAGCTCGACCGCCTGATAGCGGCGAACCTGAGCGCGATCGCCTATGAGCACCGCCGCTGCGGCCGCCGCCTGGCCGCCGCCGCGACCTTCCTGAAGGCCATGACGGTATCCCCTGACCGGCGCTGGCTGCGCGCCGCGGCCGGCTCGCTTGCACCTTCACTCAACCGGCGGTGAGTCGGTGCGGCGCATGCGATCGCGCCAGCGGTAGATGGCTGGCAGCAGCGGTCCGCGCAGGATCTGAACGCAGCTGAGTTCGTAGTGCTGCTGGCTCAACAGGCGCTTGAAATCACTGGAACGACCCGGACCGGCAAGGAAATCGTAGCTTGCGACCTTGCGCGCGGCGGCCTGCTCCATCGCATAGCCCAGGTGAATAAGCCCCAAGGAGACCTGGGTGCTGAAGTTCGGGTCGAAGGCCATCTTGATGTTGTACTGCCGGTGACCCTTGCACACGTCGTAGAGCACCGAGACGACCTTGCCGTTGACCCACAGGCGCGACATCGCCAGGCCACCGGTGTCGCTGAGGCGCAGCGCCAGCTGGCGGTGGAACTCAAGGCGCTTACCGATGAAGGCCGGCTTGTTCCAGCGCAGCAGGTGCAGCCGGTTAAGGTCGGCGAAGGCGTCGTCGATGTCGGCAAGGCCGACCGCTTCCAGGCGCACCGCGCCATCGCTACCGAGGCGGCGCCGCAGGTTCCAGACACTGCGCCGCGTCGACTGCCGCAATTGCTTCAGGTACTCCTGGAATCCCTGACTCAGGTCCGCCTGGTGGGTGACCGAGCGATCAAGCTCGCGTACGTACTGCCCGGCGGCGGGTGCACGGCTGCGGTATGCCGCGGCCCACTCGCCACCGGTGCCGGTGAAGGCAATGACCAGCTCGTTCCAGCCAGGCTGCGCGACCAGGTGCTCGACGCAGGCATCGCGCACGGCGCTCAGGTCCTCGGCGGCGGCAATGACGTCCAGGTACTCTGAGATCAGCGGTTCCGCGTCGCGCCAGGCAATGCCGATCATCTGCACCGAACGGGTCATGAATACGCCGTTGCGGCGCAGGCGCCGGTGATACAGCGGGGCGAGGCCCACCAGCTGCGGGCCGCGGTAGAAGGCCAGCACGTCGGCGTTGCCGCCGACCATGTCGCCGAACACCCGCCACCAGTTGGTCAGCCAGTCCCAGGACAGAAAGAGCGCGTCCGTGCATGAACGCGCGACCAAGGCATCCCACGCCGGCTGGCTCGCGAACCACTCGGCGGTACTCCAGTGGCGCACGCTGAGCTTGCCCGCCGGCGCGCCCCCGAGGTTAAGTTGCTGCGCGGGTCTCACGTGTCCTTGTCCCCCTGACTGATCCGCCAGCGCGCGCGTTCCGCGCCACCGCCCTGGGAGCGCACCTGGAACACCGCCTCGGCCGGGCGGGCGATGAAGCCGACGCGGCGCAGCGCCTCGCGCGCCGGATGCGCGCCATCCAGTGCGATGCGGATGGTGGCAATCCCTGGCACCGCTGAACTGCGCAGGATGAACAGCGCGAGCATCGCGCGCATGTCCTCGTCCGCCTGCGCGAAGATGTCGTAGATGGTGCACGCGCCCCCGAGGGTCGTGTCCTCGAAGACCAGCAGGCCGCGTACCGCCGCATCGAGCCAGTAGGTGGCGAAGGTGAACCGGCTGTGCGGGTGGCGCACGTAGCGCCACTCCAGCGAGCCCGGTGGCAGGCTGCGCTGCACGGTGCCTGCGTGTGGCAGGCCCGCGAGGAAAGCGTAGGTTTGGGGATCCGGGGCAGGATTGAGGCGCAGCCTGCCGCCGGCGCGCACGTGGCGCCGCGCCAGGAAATCCGTGCCGCCGCGCAGCAGGCGCGCCACCACCGCCGAGGGCCGCCGCAGGCGCAGGAAGCGCCGTACGTAGGGCTCGGCATCAAGGACGTAGACCAGCGAGCCTAAGTCCCCGGCCTTGGACCAGCCAACCTTCGCAAGCGAGCGCCGCGCGCTGTCCGTGGGGATCACCAGGGCGTATGCCCCCGGGGCAACCCGGTCCAGGTGCTCGGTCATCGCGCGCAGCAGCACCTGCCCCAGGCCCATGCGCCGATACCGCGCGTCGAGTGAGATGTCACCGATGACCGCGACGTGCGCCGGCCGGCCCTCGATCAGGTAGGCACGGAAGATCGCGGACGCCATCCCCACGACCTGGCCGTCTGTGGATTTCAGCCAGAACACACACGCTGAGGGCGTGCCGGGGGGACACTCGTAGCGCCAGCGCAGGTACTCCAGCGTCTCCGGGTTTTCGCGGTTGCTGTTGCGCAGGCTGAGGATCTGATCCTCGAAACCGGCAAAACCGGTCACCTCGCAGGTCACTTCGGGGGCTGCGCTCATGATGGAGTCACGCAAGCCTGCCCGCCGGCAGCAGCGCCCGGTAGAGCCCTGCGTGCGCCGCGCACATCTGCTCGATGGAGAAGGCTTCCTCCACCCGGCGCCGCGAGGCGGCGCCCAGCTGCGCGCGCAGGCCCGCATCGCCGCAGATCCTCAGCAATGCCGTGGCCAGTGCGGCTGAGTCTCCGGGGGCGATGACCGCCCCGTTCACCCCGTCTGCGACCGCCTCGGCGTTGCCGCCCACATCGGTCACGATCATCGGCAGGCCGACCGCCATCTGCTCGATCACCGCGTTGGAGAAGCCCTCGTTAGACCCCGGCGTGAGGCAGCCGACATCCATCGCCCACAGGTACGGGACCACATCGGCCACATCGCCGGCAAAGCTCGTGCGCGCGCCCAACGCGGAAGCTGCCAGCGAGTGCCGGTAAGCCTCCAGCAGCTCGCCGGCTCCCACGGCGAGCACGCGCAGGCAGGGGATGGACGCGGCGGCGCGCGCCAGGCCGTCGAAGAAGACCTCATGGTTCTTCTCGGGGCGAAAGCCGGCCACCATGCCGACGACCAAGTCATCCGGCGCGAACCCCAGCCGCGCCCGTGCGGCCTGGCGTTGCGCGGCCGTGGGCACCGCAAAGCGCTGCGCATCCACCCCGTTGTGGATCGTGGTCACGCGCGCCTCGTCCAGGCCGTCCCGCGCGACCACGGCCGCGCGCACCCGCTCGGCGGTCATGATGAAGCGGTCAAACAGGCCGCGCAGCCGACGGTTGAGGAACACGTGCAGCGGCTTGCGCAGCTCGCCGGTGTCGCGCTTGCTGGAGACCAGGCGCGGCGCGCCGGCGAGCCAGGCCACCAGTGCGCCATACGTGTCCGCCTTCTGGTGGTAGGTCTGCACGATGTCGTAGCGGTTGGCGCGGATGAGGCGCGCGAGGCGCCAGGCCTGGCGCAGTGCATTGGGGACGTACTCGCGCGCCACCGGCAGGTGGATGACCGGCACGCCGTGCGCCTGCAGCGCCTCCAGCAGTGGGTTCTCACCCATGTCGAAGACGACCACCGTGCTCTTGAAGCCCAGCCCGGCGAGGCCCCTGACCAGCTGCACGAGGTGCTGCTCGGTGCCACCGGTGCGGTAGAAGTAATCGATCAGGAACAGGAGTTCGATCGGGCGCGGATTCATGGACCCAACATCACAACGAAGCGCTTGTTCGCCACCATATAGCCCTTGTAATTGTGTCCTAAGCCCCGGGCCTTCGTGACCGGTGCAGTATATCCGGGCGGCGTGTACGCCCCCGGGGCGCCTCGCGTGCTTTGGGGTGCCGGCCGGCCCGGCGCCCTTGGGCGGTGCCCATTCAGGGTCTGAACCGCGCTCCCGATGCGATATAGTCACGCCATCAAGCAGAGGCTCGGCGCCGCGGGGTTCACGGCGCCCAAAGCTCGCGAGGCGGGAGCCCCATGAGGGGCGCGGCACTCACCGACACGGGGACGGCGGCCATGAAGACCTGGTTTGACTTAACGGCAAAATTTCCGCTGCGCTTCGACGTCGAGAGAATGAAGGCCGATCTGGGCGCCTTCCAGCACTCCGAAGCCTGGCTGTCGCACTACGACACGGCGCTGTCAGATGGCTGGCGGGCGATCCTGCTGAAGAGCAAGGGCGGGGACATCTCCGGGCCGCTCGCGCAGCAGCCCTCCTGGGACTTCTCCGCCTACGAGCGCACGCCGTACGTCGACCAGCTACCCTACTTCCGCGAGCTCATGGACCGCATCGAGTGCCCGCAAGGGCGCATGCGCATCATGCGACTGGGGCCTGGCATGACCATCAACCTGCACCGCGATGTCGGTGCCGAGGTCGGTTGCCTTGCCTTCCGGCAGGTGCGCCTGCACGTGCCGATCGTGACCAACGACCGCGTCACCTTCTTCGTCGGCGGCGAGAAGATCCAGATGAAGCCCGGAAACATCTACTACGTGAACTTCTCCAAGTCCCACTACGTAAAGAACGAGGGCGAGGCGGCGCGCACGCACCTGGTCATGGACCTGCAGGTCAACGACTGGCTGGCGCGCTGCTTTCCCCAGACCCGCGCCTGGGAGCAGTTCGAGTTCGCCCTCGCGCGCTCGACCTGGCCGGCCTACTGGCGGGCGCGCAAGCTGAAGGTGAAGGCGACCCGGCAGTTCTGGCACCACTACAACGGGTCCCTGCCGCAGCAGATCGTGCACCGCATGCGCGGTGACACCCCGGCACAGTCTCCATAGCCTCCGCATGCACGATATCGGTACGCCCCATGCAAAGTACCTCACATGGGCTGACTCCACCGTAGGCTTTGCCGGCAAGGACGTGCTCGAGATCGGCGGCTGCTCGCCGGTTGCCGAGATCCGGGCGCGCGGACCTAAGTCCTGGACGTGCTTCAACCTGGACCCGCCGGCCGTCGCGGCCTTCAACCGCCTGGCGCAGGAAAGTGGCTGCAGCCGCTACCGCGCACTTGAGCAGGATGCTGCCACGATCGACATCCCCTCGCGCTTCTCGGTGGTCTATTCGATCAACGCCTTCGAGCACATCCGTGACCTGCGCACGACCCTTGGCAAGGTACGCCAGGGCCTGGTGCCCGGGGGCAAGCTGTTCACCGTGTTTGGTCCGATCTGGAGCTCAGACGTCGGCCATCACCTGAGCATCCCGACCGATGATGGACCGATCGGCATCTTCGATGGCGTACTCAAGCCCTGGGAACACATCACCTCGTCCGCCGAGCAGATCTACGCCCGCATCGAGCCGCGCCTTGGCGCCAAGACCGCGCAGCGGGTGATCGAGTACGTGTTCACCTACCCGGACCTGAACCGGCTCTCCGAGGCGGACCACATGAACCTCATGCGCGAAAGCGGTCTGAGCCCGGTGCTGGTGATCCGGCGCAAGGCCCCGCAGCAGGCCCCTGCAGGCACGGTCGGGACGCGCACGCGCGAGCTGCTGTGGGTGCTGAAGAACGGGGCGCCGTCGTTGCTCGAGAAGGCCGCCGCCGCGGTGGGCTTTGCCCGCGGCTTCGCCTCGACCCGCCTGCGGCGCATGTGAGAGCGCAGGTCGACGGCGCCTGCCGTGTCAGGTGTCCTTGGTGAGCGTTGCGATCAGGTAGGGCCTGAGCGACCGACCCCCGCCGGACATCAGGAACCGGATCCAGACCAGTTCCAGCAGGGCAAGCGGCGGTACGACCACGAACTGCCCCTGTGAGCACACCTGCCTCACCTCAACAGTGGTGAAGCCTGCCTGTCGCGCATGCCTGCGGATGTCGGCGGCGGTATTGATGCGGTAGAAGGCGGGAAACACGTCCTCCTCCTTGCGACCCTGGAACAGCAGGACCATGCGTTCCTTGAGCGACTCGGGCACGGCCCGTGCCAGCAGCGTCGGATAGCCGGCGCGGTTGGGCGTGTGGAATACCAGCCGGCCGCCGCGGCCCAGCACGCGCCAGATCTCCTGCAGCTGCTTTTGCGGCTCCTGCAGATGCTCGAACACCATGTTCGCCGTCACGAGGTCGAAAGCCCCGTCGGCAAAGGGCAGCCTGCTGATATCCGCGCGCACGAGGCTGTCGATGGTGCGGTGCTTGCTCAGTGACAGCGCGTCGTAGTCGAGCCCGACGACCACGCCGGCGGAGGCGATGAGTTTCTTCTCCTCCTCGTGGCGCCAAGGCGAGAGCACGTGATGACCGCAGCCGAGGTCGAGCCAGCGCGCGGCCCCCGCGCAGCGCTGCGCAAGCACCGCCTGGTAGTGTTCCTGCGAGTCCGCGAGGCCCGGCGCGATGACGCGCTCCATCTGCCAGTAGAGCCTGTATAGGGCGGATCTGATCATGGGTCGTAATGCAATGTAGGCGAAGCCTGCGCTGCCCGCGCGTCGATGTTTGATCCGGCTGGCAGAGGCCCCTTTATGGTCAAACCGGGCACGGGTTAACGAGCGGGTGGGGGCAAGGTGTGCGAAACTGGCTGCATTGCCGTGGTTTTTCATGCAGACAGGCGGCGTCCTTCCCGGGTCCAATGAGCAGCGAAGACTCCCTCGAGGCGCGCTTACAAAGAGAAGCGCAGTTCCACGATACGAAGTACTCCGTTGGTGACTCGTATCCGTCCCACTACGCGGTGGGGCCGACCCAATATGTCTACACCCAGATGCGCGACGCGCTCGGGGACCTCAACGGCAAGCACGTGCTGGAGGTCGGCTGCGGCGAGGGCTGGATCACCCGCGAACTCGCCCAGCGCGGCGCCACGGTCAGCGCCTTCGACATCTCCCCGCAGGCGGCGGAAAACACCCGCAAGATCCTGGCGGCGGACAACCTGCTCGGGCGCTGCACGATCGGGGTCATGCCGGCCGAGAAACTCTCGTACGCCGACAATTCCTTCGACATCGCGGTCGGTTTCGCGATCATCCACCACCTGGATCTGGGCAAGGCCCTGGCCGAGCTGCACCGGGTCCTCAAGCCCGGCGGCGTGGGTTACTTCGCCGAACCGCTGGCGACCAACCCGCTCATCCAGGTCTATCGCCGCCTCACCCCGCAGTACCGTACGCCTGACGAACGCCCCCTGGTGCTAAGTGAACTGCCTCAGCTGCTGTCCGGCTTTCGTTCCTTCGAGCATCGCGAGTTCTACCTCACCGCGCTCGGGGCGATCGCCCTGACCTACGTGCCCGGGGGCGCACGGGTATTCCCCAGCCTCAGCCGCGGCCTGCACCGGCTCGACCGTGCGTTGCTGCGGGTGGTACCGCGCCTGGGTGCGTGGGCCTGGTACACCATGCTGAAAGTGACCAAGTAGGCGCTGCGCGCCGCGTCACGCTGTCGGGTGATCGCGACGATGGATTTCTCAGGTAAATTATATAGTTAAGCGAATAGGTGCCGACTTGCCGCCGCGCCTGTCGGCGCGCCACGACCCAGCCTCGCAAGACTGGACCGAGTCCTGAACCGCGGACCCGAAAAGTGCCTTCAGGATCAATTAGTTATAATATTCTCTGCGGCACCTGAGGCGCGGCACGGATCTTGTATGTTAACTGCCGCCCCGCGCGCCCCCGTCCATGGCGTCGCGCGCGCTGTCCCAGCTTCTGCAAAAGGTAGCCGAATGACCCACTCCGCCCGCTTGCTCCCCGTTCTCCTACGGATTGTCCCTTGCCACCAGTCTTGCCCTCGCGGGGCCCTCGGTGCAGCAGGTGGGCGGTCCCCTGGACCACAACGCCAGCGTCACCATCACCGGCAGCGGCTTCGGTTCCAAGCCGACCGCCGCTCCCATCGTCTGGGACAACGCCTCGGGCAACCTCATCACCGACAAGTGGGACGGCGCGTGGCCGGACAAGCTGCCCGGCTACAACACGCAGTACTACGGGGCGATGCGCGGGGTGAACCCGCCGCACAGCCATGACACGCGCTTCATCGCCGGCGCGCACGCGTCCAATACCGGCGCTGACGCCGGTTACGACGTCGTGTTCTACAAGAACATCACGGTGCAGTCGGCGCCCTCGTACATCTACGTGAGCTGGTACCAGCGCGCGGACGCCGGCTGGCACTTCGGTGGCGACAACAACTTCAAGACCTTTGCCTACTCGGTGTGCTGCGGGGCGTACTCCGAGCCGTACTGGTACACGATGTACGGGCCTCCGCACCCTTCCAGCAATTCTGACAAGGGCATCGTCTGGGCCATCAATGGCCAGCAGCTGTCCAACCCTGACGCGCACGGGAAGAATGCGTGGTGGGGCCGGGCCGTCAACCCCACCGCCGGCAAGTGGTCGAAGGTCGAGATGGCCATCAAGGCATCCGCGGGCTCCGACGGCTACGTGAAGCAGTGGGAGGACGGCACGCTGGTGATGGACTATGCCGGACCGACTGACAAGTTCCCGGGCAATGGCCGAGACATTGCCATCGGCGGCTACGCACGCATGCAGGGCTTTACCAGCAACTGGCGTTACTTCGACGACGTCTACCTCGACACCACGCTTGCGCGGGTGGTGCTGGCGGACAAGCCGAGCCTCAAGGATGCGACGATCATCGAGAACCAGATTCCCATCACCTGGAGCGACGGCTCGATCACCGCCACGGTGAACCTGGGCCAGTTCACCCAGGGCCAGACCGCCTACCTGTTCGTGGTCGATGCGACCGGGGCGGTGAGCGCGACGGGTACGCCGGTGACCGCCGGGGGCACCGCCGCACAGCCGAACCCGCCGCCGTCGGTGTCGGTGAACTGAAACGCACTCGCGCTCGCGGTGCCGGCCGGGCTAATTGAGCAGGCCGAACACCGCGACGCTGTTTGCGTTGCTCACGAAGACCTTGCCATTGGCGACCACGGGCACGATGAACTTGTTGCCCGCGCCCAACTGGTCACGGCCGCCGGCGGCATCCGCACTGGTGTACAGCTGTGCGAGCGTGGTCGCATCCAGCGCGTAGAGCACCGCGGGGGTGGCGTTGTAGAGCGCCCAGACGATCCCGTTGGCAGTGCCATTACCGGACACCGAGGGCGAGGCTCCCGGATACGGGTACTTCACCGTGCCGTTGGTAAGCGGTGTGCCCGACAGCAGCGCATTGCTGATCGTGAAGGACATCAGCTGGCGCGTGACCGCGCTGTAGTAGATGCGCCCGTTGAAGTACGCCGGAGTCGACCACACCCCGCCGGTGCCATTCAACGGATCAGCGCCACGGTTGCCGAACACGTTCGCGATGGTCTGGTAGTTGTTGTTCGTGGTGGTCGTGAAGTGCCCCATCGAGTCGCGGTCGACCACGTAGAGGTTGCCGTCCTTGCCCGCACCGACCATCAGGTGGCGCGTCCTGCCCGATGAATCGACCTCATCGGGCAGCAGGATGTTGCCGCCGCCGCCGAGGTCAAGGTCGTGCTGGCTCAGCAGCGCGGTGTTGTACGGGGCGAAGTAGTCAGCCACTGCAAGCTTGCCGGCGGTGTTGGTGATGCGCATGAACGCGTTGCCGAAGTCGCCCATGTTCGGGAAGCCGTTGGCATCCAGCGAGGCCTCGAACCCGCCGTTGGCCGTGGTCAGGTAGATGTTGCCGGCGGAGTCCGCCAGCGGGCCGCTGCCGGCCATCCAGATCGCAGGACCGATGCCGCCGCTGTTGATGCCCACGTTCAGCACCGACAGCTGCTGCAGCGTGGCGGGGTTGTAGGACATGATCCAGCCGGCGTAGTAGTAGTGGTCGCAGTGCGAGGTCCAGGTCGTGTAGAGCGTGCCGTTGGCGAGCAGCAACGCCGCGTGCTCGTTGCCCTGCGATGAGTTGAACTGCACCACCCCGTTGTTGCTCTGGTAAGAGGCGGTGACCAGGGCCGGGCCGCCCAGCAGCTCGCTGCCGCTGGCCAGGTCCAGCGCGTGCAGGCGGTGGTGATAGGTACCGGCCCCGGCCTGCGTCATGGCGACCACGTACATGGTGCCGTGCGCGCCGGCAGTGCGGTCGATCACCGGCGTCGAGGTGATGCCGATCGTGGGCGTCACGTTGTTGCAGTTGACCGTGTCGCTCACCGTCTCCCCGGCGGGAATCAGCGAGACCTTCCACAGCTGCGCGCCGGTGTCGGCGTCGAAGGCATACACCGAGTCGTTCTCGGTGGCCACGAACACCACGTTGTGGACGGCCCCGTTTACCGTCAGTGCCGACAGGTACAGCGGCTGGGCATCGACGTGGCCGTCGACGCTTAGCTGGCGCAGCAGGCCGAACGTCGCCGCAGTCACGTTGGCCGGCGTCAGCTGGGTTTCCTTGGTGTTCGCACCGGTGCGCGAGTTGTCGTACTTGTAGGTCGTGACATCGACGCTGCCGGCCACCGCGGCGCTGACCGTGAGGGTGGCATTGGCGCTGGTGATGCTGCCGGCGGAGTTGCTCACCACGACGGTGAAGATCGCGCCGCTGTCGGCGGTGGTCTCAGCGGCGGTCGTATAGGTCGCGGCGGTGGCCCCGGGGATCGCCGTGCCGTTCTTGCGCCACTGGTAGCTCAGCGGCGCGGTGCCGGAGGCGCCCACCGTGAATGTCGCCGTGGAGCCTGCGGTGATCGAGCGGCTGACCGGCTGCGCGGTGATGGCCGGCGCGGTGACCGTGCCCGAGGTCACCGTCAGGGTGGCACTGCCGCTGGTGGCGGTGCCGGCGGAGTTGCTGACCACGACGCTGAACGAGGCGCCGTTGTCGGCGGTTGTCGCCACCGGGGTTGTGTAGGAGGCCGTGGTAGCCCCGGGGAGCGCCGTGCCGTTCCTGCGCCACTGGTAGCTCAGCGGCGCGGTGCCCGTGGCGGTGACAGTGAAGGTCGCGGTCGCCCCGGGGGCGATGGTCTGGCTGGCCGGCTGGGCGGTGATGCTCGGGGCCGTCGGTGACGAGACGACCACGATCTGGCCGCTGCTGCTGGTGATGCTGCCGCCGGCGTTGCTCACCACGACGCTGAACATCTTGCCGTTGTCCGCCGCGGTCACCGCCGGGGTGGTATACGAGGCGGAGGTGGCGCCGGTGATGGCCGTGCCGTTCTTGCGCCACTGGTAGGCCAGCGGCGCGGTGCCCGTGGCGGTGACAGTGAAGGTCGCGGTGCCGCCGGCGGCGACAAACACGTTGGCCGGCTGCGTGGTGATCGTCGGGGCGATCGCCGCCGGCGGGGTGACCACGAGCATGGCATTGGCGCTGGCGATGCTGGCGGCGGCATTGCTCACCAGGACACTGAACAGCTCGCCGTTGTCGGCCGTGGTCGTCACCGGGGTCGTGTAGCTGGCAGCGGTGGCGCCGGCGATCGCCACGCCGTTCTTGCGCCACTGGTAGGTCAGTGGCGCGGTGCCTGCGGCTGTGACGCTGAAGCTCGCGGTAGCCCCGGCGGTGATCGTCTGGGTGTTCGGCTGCGAGGTGATGGTCGGGGCGATGGTGGCAGGCGTCACCGTGAGCGTCGCGGGGCTGCTCTGCACGCTGCCCTCGGCGTTGCTGACCACCACGGTGAACACCGTGCCGCTGGCCGAGGCGCTCTGTGCTGGAGTCTTGTAGGTCGAGGCGGTGGCCCCGGCGATCGGCGCACCATTGACCTGCCACTGATAGGACAGCGGCGCGCTGCCGGTCGCCACCACGCTGAAGGTGGCGGTGGCGCCCTCGGCGATGGTCTGGCTCGCCGGCTGCGTCGTGATGGTGGGCGCCACCGGCGCGGGAGCCACGCTCAGCCGCGCCGTGTTGCTCGTGGCGGTTCCTGCCGCGTTGGTGACAATGACGCTGAACAGCGTGCCGTCATCGCTCGTCGCGGTCACAGGCGTGGTGTAGCTGGCGGCCGTTGCCCCCACGATGGCAGCGCTGCCCTTCTGCCACTGGTACGTGAGCGGGGTGCTGCCGCTGGCCACGACGGTGAAGGTCGCGGCCGTGCCGGCGGTGACCGCCTGGTCGACCGGTTGCGTGGTGATGGTCGGTGCCACGAGCACCGGGGTGACCGTCAGTACCGCCGCTGCGCTCTGTGTCACGCCCGCAGCGTTGCTCACTGCGACGGTGAATGAACTGCCGTCGTCCGCGGTGGTGGTGGCCGGTGTGGTGTAGGTGGCGCTGGTGGCCCCGAGGATGACGCTGCCGTTCTTCTGCCACTGGTAACCCAGGGGCGCGGTCCCGCTGGCGGTCACCGTGAAGGTGGCCGTCTGGCCGGCGGTGACACTTTCCTTGGCAGGCTGCATCGTGATCGAGGGCGCCACGGGCCCGGGCATGACGGTAAGTTTCGCCGGCGCACTCTGGGCCGCGCCGACGACGTTGCTGACGGTCACTGCAATGGTGTCGCCGTCGTCAGCGGTCGTGGTGTTGGGAATCGTGTAGCTGGGCGCGTTGACGCCGGCGATGGCGACGCCATTTCTGGACCACTCGAAGTTCAGTGGATCCGTGCCGATCGCGGTCACGGTGAAAGTCGCAGGACTGCCGACGCTGACGGTCTGGCTGGTCGGTGCACTCTGGATGGCAGGGGCCACGGCATCAGCCGTGCCGCTGCCATCATTGGCACCAGTGCTCACCGAGCCGCAGGCACTGAGCACCAGCGACAAGAAGAGCGAGAAAGTGACCGCGCGGGTCGCGCTGCTGCGCTGCATTTTTTTGTGCCGTTCCCTTGGCTGCTCAAAATTCCGGGCCGCCAGTCTACTCAGCGGGCGCGCAGTCTGTGAACCATCGCACAGCATGAAGAGCTTATGTTAAGGCGATTGGATGCAGCACACGTGTGACTGTGTAATTTGCCGGCGTTCCGCATGCCTGTCTGTCGGAGGTTGGCGACACCTGAATGCGGATTGCGCCTACGCGCGCACCAATCTTGTGCGCTGCGCGCATGCAGCAGCCGGGGAGGAACGAGTCCACTTGCGCGCGAGCGCACACTGACCCAGGCGTCGTGTCCGCGGCTGCGGCGCCTAGAACTGGAAGTAAAGGAAGGGCGAGTCGCGTCCGCCGGCCATCACTGCCAGACAGGCGCCGAACGCGGCGGCGATCAGAACCCGGCGCATCGGTGTAGCGGTGTGCGTTTCGTTGAACTGGAATGTATTGCGCCCGACCATCGCCCAGTAGCCGGCCACGAGCAACATGCAGCCCAGTACGCCCAGGTTCTGCGGCAGCGTGCCGGTCGTGGCGCTGAACATGGCGTGCAGCACCTGGCCTGCTTGCGCGAACGTCGGCGAGCGGAAGAAGACCCAGCCGATCAACGCCAGCAGGAACATCAGCAGTTGCGCACCCGGCCGCGGCAGCGCATCCCACAGCTTCGGTGCCACCCGGTACAGGATCAGCAGCACCCCGTGATAGGCGCCCCACACTACGAAGGTCCAGTTCGCCCCGTGCCACAGCCCGCCGATCAGCATGGTGAGCATGAGATTTCGTATGGTGGCGAGGTTGCCGTGGCGGCTGCCGCCGAAGGGGATGTACAGGTAGTCGCGCATGCAAGTCGACAGCGAGATGTGCCAGCGCCGCCAGAAGTCGGATGGGTCGTGCGCCTTGTAGGGTGAGTTGAAGTTCTGCGGGATGCGCAGCCCAAACAGGTATCCCAGCCCGACGGCCATGTCGCTGTAGCCGCAGAAGTCGAAGTAAAGCTGGAACGAGTACGCCAGCATCACCAGCCACGCACCGGCCGTGGACAGCGCGCCGATGTCCTTGAACGCGGGGTCCACGAAGGTCGCAAGCGTGTCAGCGACCAGCACCTTCTCGACCAGCCCGGTCACGAAGAACATCATCCCGGGAATCAGCCAGCGGCGCCGCTGCGCGCCACCCAGGTTCTCCAGATCCGCCTCGATCTGGCGGAAGCGCACGATCGGGCCCGCCACCAGTTGCGAGAACAGCGAGACGTAGGCACTGAACTCGAACAGGTTGCGCGTCGGCTTGATCGTGCCGCGATAGGAGTCCACGATGTAGGAGATCGTGTGGAAGGTGTAGAACGAGATGCCCACGGGCAGGATGATGTCGAACACCGGCAGGTGGACATTCAGGCCAAGCTCATTGGCGAGCCACTGCCCGGAGTTCAGCGCGAAGCCTGCGTACTTGAAGAACCCCAGCAGGCAAAGATCCACGCAGACAGGTATGACCAGCGCCAGGCGGCGCGCGCGCCGGTCCTGGTACTTGAGCATAGCCAGACCTGCGCAGTAGCTGACCAGGGTGGAGAACGCCATCAGCAGGCAGAACCTCGCATCCCAGTAGCCATAGAACACGTAGCCTGAGACGGCGAGCCACACGTAGCGGTGCTTGGCAGCCGGCAGGCACCAGAACACCAGGTAGACCACCGGCAGGAAGCCGAAGATGAAGATGAAGCTGTTGAAGAGCATCGCCGGCTACTCGGTCTTTCCCGGCAGCGGCAGCTGCCTTGCGAGCAACCCCGACATCAGCTGCGCGCCCTTGTCACTGAAGTGGTTGAGGTCCGCGAAGCAGTCCCAGCAGCCACTCAAGGCCGCCGCCGCATCGACGGCCTGCAGTTGCTCGCGCGCCGCCACGGCCAGGGTGACCGCATTGGCTGCACGATCGAACTCGATGAACACCGGCAGGTCGGCCTGCGGCACCCAGGAGCGCTCCTCCCACAGGTCCGGCTCCGCGCGCGCCGTCACGGGCAGCTCCGCACGCTGCGCATGGGTCACCAGCACCACGCGCACGCCTGCTGTGCGCAGCACCTCGACCAGGCTCACGAGGTCGTGCTCGTAGGCGGCAAGGCCGGCGGCGGGCGCGCTGTGGATGCGGGCGTTGTCCGGGATCCCTTGCAGCTTCTGCTCAATCTGGTGTTTTGAAATCGCCATCCATACCCACGCGGGGACCGCGGCGTGCCCGACGCCGCGCACTCGCGCGACGAACCGGGACGTGAAGGGGTGATGCGGGAGCGCTGCCGGCGGGGGCAGCGCGGTTGATGGCGACCTCGTTGCGGGCCGTCCCGCCGGCGCCGGCTCCTGGCTGTCGTCACTGGTCAGGTAGAACAGCGGCGACGAGTAGACGACCACCAGGTTCGGCCGGAACCGTGCAACCCAGTTGTTCCAGTAGCTGATCATGGTGCCGGTGGTCATGCCGACCACCGCGACGTTCACGACCTCGATGCAACCGTGCCCGGCCAGCTGCTGCCCGAGCAAGGCGGGAAACTCGTGCCCCGGGGACTCGAAGTAGCCGAACGTTTCCGAAGCTCCCATGACGGCGATGCGCGTGCACCCGGGCGCGGGGGTGGGGGAGATCTGCGGCCCGCGGAACCCGAAGCTGTTGAGCTTCCATTTACCGAACTGCGCGTCCGGGCGCCCGCGCCGGCCCAGCGCGTCGCGCACGAACAGGTCGTCATAACTGGGATTCGCCAGGAACGGCACGCCGTGGAACACCGCATCGTCCAGGCGCGCAGCGCACTCCGCGGCCACCAGGAAGCCCAGGAACGCCAGCAGCCACAGCGCCACGAGCCGCACCCCGGATATTCTTGGGGCCACCGCAGGGGGTGGCTCAGGACCGGGACCTGCGGTCACCGCACTGCTGCTGGTCTGCGCCGCCATGGAACCGCCAGCCGTCACGCGCCCGTGGCAGTCCCGGCGACCGGTCCCTCGGCAACCAACCGCGCCAGTGCGTGCGCGGCCGCGTCCCAGCGCTGCGCCATCTCGCCGCGCTTGCGCAGCGCTGCCGCAGCGAAGTCCGCCTTGCGCAGCCGCAGCGCGTCCAGCGCGCGGCGGATGTCGACAGTGGTGTTGTCAGTGAAGGCCGCCGCGTCGCCGAACAGTTCAACGCTCGCGGTGTTATTGGAAAGCAGCATCGGCTTGCCGATGGCAAGGGCCTCATAGGCACCGCACACCAGGCAGTCATCCATGAGCGTCAGGTCGATGATGCCGTCGGCCGAGCGCAGCAGGCCCCAGTAGGCGGATTCCTCGAGGAAGCCGGTGAAGTGCACGTTGGCAGGAACGCTCGCGGCAACGGCCGGGTCGAGCTTCTTGGGGTTGCCGGTGACATACAGCTGCATATCCGTCCCGCGCACCGCCTCGAACACTGCGGCGATCGGCTCATCGGCCGCGTAGGTGGCGATCAGCACCACGTTGAAGGCACCCGCCAGGGCAGGCGCCGCACCCGGGGCGGGCGCGGTCGGCACCCGGTCCGGCAGCGTGAATGCGCGCCCGCCCTGCGCCTCGATGATGCGCGCGAGCTGTCGGTTGGTGACGATCGTGAGCTCTGAATGGCGGATGACCCAGTAGGACAGTCGCCTCACCCAGTCCTGACGATTGATGTACGGGGTGACCGCCTCGTTGTGTGCATCGACGATGAGCTGGAAGCCCAGCACCGGACGCAGCAGTGCGCTCAGGGCGCCCAGGATGAGCGAGGGGTTCTGGATCAGGAGCACCTTCACGCGGCGCCTCATGAGCAGGCCGACGGTGCGCGCAGACAGGCTGAGGTAGCGCAGCGCGCCGCGCCGCCGGGTCTTGAGCACCACCAGCTCCAGCCCAAGCCCGGCACACAGCTCCTGCATGCGGCGATGCTCGGACCAGGAGAGCGCAAGGGCGCTCATGCGGCGAAATTCACGACCGGGCGGGCGGCAACGGCCCGGCGGTGCTGGGACTGCCACAGCTGGAACATCAGCAGCGAGAAGAGCAGCTTGCTGTGCTTGCGGGTGCCGGCGAGGTGCTCGTTCTTCAGTCGCTCGACCTCGGCGTAGTTGAAGATCCCCTCCCTGCCGATGGTCGCAGCGTTCAGGGTGTCCTGCAGCAGCTCCTGCAGCGGGCCGCGCAGCCAGCGCCCCATCGGAGCCTCGAAGCCCTGCTTGCGGTGATTGATCACAGGCGCCGGCAGCCACTTTTCGGCCACCTTCCTCAGTACGTACTTCTGCTTCAGGCCGCGGATCTTCAGGCTCGCTGGCATGCTCATCACGTCCTCGACCAGGCGGTGGTCCAGGAACGGTACGCGCAGCTCCAGGGAATGCCACATGCTCAGCCGGTCGGTGAGCGTGAGGATGTCATCGGGCAGGTACCAGCGCAGGTCCGTCTTCAGCGCGCGGTCGACACTGGTGCCGTGGCGGAAGCCGGCGAACGTGCCGGTCAGGATCGCCGCGGTGCGCGCGGAGTCCACCTTGGCTGCGGTCTCGCGGGCATACAGGCGCGCGCGTTCACGCGCCGGCAGTGAACTCATGGAGTCCTGGTAGCGGCTCGCCGCGCTCGCCGAGGAGGCGCGCGAGAAGCGCTTCATGTGGTCGATGAGGTCACTGGAGGTCTTCGGCTCCGGGATGCGGCGGATCACAGGATCCACCACCCCATCGCGCAACCAGGCCGGCACGCGCGCGTAGGTGTCACCGACGTGCACACCCAGATGGCGCTTGTAGCCACCGAAGATCTCGTCCCCGCCCAGCCCGGTGAGTGCGACCTTGACGAAGCCTGCGGCCGCCTGGCTCACGTAATAGCTCGGGATCACCGAATCATCGGCAAACGGCTCGTCGAAGGCCGTCACGACGTCCTCGATGATGTTCGCCACGTGCGGCTCGACGTTGATCTCGTGATGATTGAGGCGGTAGCGCTGGGCGATCATGCGCGCGTACACGCGCTCGTCGATGAACGACGAACCCGCGTCGGCAAATCCCACGGTGAAGGTCTCCACCGGGCGCTCGCTCGCGGCCGCCATCATCGCCACCATGACCCCGCTGTCGAGGCCGCCGGAGAGGAAGGCCCCCACCGGGACGTCGCTGACCAGGTGTGATTCGACGGCACTCTTGAGACCACTCTCCACGCGCGCGATCCATTCATCGTGCGAGCGCCGCACCGGGGCGACATCCGGCACCTGCCAGTAGGTGCGCGACTCGAGCTTGCCCTGCGCATCGATGGTCAGCGTCGTGGCCGGCGGGACCTTGGCGATCGCGCGATAGATGCTGCGCGGTGCGGGGATGAACGTGTAGGTGAAGAACTCGTCCATCGCCTGCCAGTCGATCTCCAGTGGCACGAGCCCGGTGGACAGCAGCGACTTGATCTCCGACCCGAACAGCACCCCGCCGGGCAGCTGTGCGATGTACAACGGCTTGATGCCCAGGCGGTCGCGGGCCAGCAGCAGCTTTTCCTGCCTGGCATCCCACAGGCCGAAGGCAAACATGCCCTCAAGGTCATTGACCAGCTCTGCGCCCTTCTCCTCGTACAGGTGCACGATGACCTCGGTGTCCGATTCGGTGCGGAACTGGTGGCCGCGGGCGCGCAGTCCCTCGCGCAGCGACTTGAAGTTGTAGATCTCGCCGTTGAACACCACCGCGACCGAGCGGTCCTCGTTGTAGACCGGCTGCCAGCCGCCGTCCACGTCGATGATCGCCAGCCGCCGCATCGCCAGGCCGACCGGTCCGCTGTGCAGGCTGCCCTCCCCGTCAGGGCCACGCCTGAAGATGACATCGTTCATCCCCTGGAGGGTGGCCGCCGACCATCCGGCCGAGGAGACGAATCCGCATATTCCGCACATGTGCTTGACCTACTGAGTACGCGCGCGCGGCGCCGGCCGCGACAGCAAGGGGCGCCGCGCCGGCAGGCTGCGTCGCCCGCGCAGCGGCACCCCGCGACGGCGCCGCCCAGGGCTTGCCACGGCTGCCGCCTCCGGGACGAGCTTGACGGCCAGGCGTGCGGTGGCGACCGACAGGCCGCCGAAGAAATACCAATATGGCTCGGAGAAGCCGAAGGCCGCAAAACTGAAGAACAGGTCAACGCCCACCACCACCACCAGCGCGACGGCGACCTCGTGCAGGAAGCGCAGGCGCGGGTCGGTCATCGGCGTCGCACTGACGATCCGCTGGGCCCGAAGGCACGCCTGGATGAAGCCCCAGATCAGGCCCAGCAGCAGCACCAGCCCGACGTACCCGAGTTCCTCGGCCACCTCGGTGTACAGGTTGTGCGAGGGCAGGTCCTCGCCGCGAAAGTGTGAATTGGCCTCGGCGGAAGTTCCCAGGCCGTGGCCAAAGAACGGACGGCGCAGCGAGACCTTGAAGTCCCCGATGACCCCATTGACGCGGTCCTCGGCAGTCGCCCCGCCCTTGGCCTTGTGGGAGAAGATCGAGACATAGCGCTCGCGTTGCAGGTCCGACATGAGGGCAATGCTGGCCACGATCACCACCGCCCCCACCGTAAGCCAGGCGGCGCGGTTCTTGCTGTTCCACACCAGCAGCACCCCGAGGAAAACCAGGCCGAGCATCCCGGAGCGCGAGGCGCTGAGTACCAGGGCGTAGCACATCGCGCCGACCAGCCCTGCCAGCAGCGCCTTGCGCATCGGGGTGTCGGGCTTGAGGATCAGGTGCAACAGCGGCAGCGTCATGATGATGACGAAGCCGAGCCCGTTGGGGTTGATGATGTCGAAGGGCGAGCCGGCCAGCCGGTCCATGTACTCCCAGTTGCCCAGGGAGGTGAATGAACCCCAGTAGCCACCGCGGATGTGCATCTCCAGCGGCTCGATCACCCGGAAGACCTGCGCGACCGTGTACACGGTGATCAGCACGCGCAGCTTGCGCGTGGTATCCACCGTTGCCACCACGAAGAAAAAGAAGCACAGCGACTTGGCGTAGTCCTGCAGGTTGTGGACCACGCTGCCGGGCCACTCGACGAACGGGATCGTGACGATGATGTACGCCAGCAGGACCCACAGCTGGCGCGCCACCGGGTCCATCTTCGGCGCCGGCCCCTTGCGCCTGCGAGTTCCGGAAAATGCGATCGCGAGCGCCGTCGCCCCGGCGAGCAGCAGGTCGATGTGCAGCGTACCCAGTGCCGGCACGCGTGCGGCAAGGTGCGTGAAGTAGCTGACGATGAAGACGCAGAACAGGTAGAAGGCGGCATCGCGTTCACCGTGCTCCGCCAGCGACTCAACTTCCTTTTTGACTCGCGACTTTCTCATAGCTTCATTATGTCACGTCGAACCACTCGTCAACGTGCGCGCGGTAGCCTGCAAGTGTGCCCGGTAGGGGTGGCGGAATCACGATCGGATTTCACGTAATCGCCTCGTACGCACGCATATATTCCTCCGCCATACGGCCGCTCGAGTAGCGCCCGCTGGCCCCCTTCCCCTTGGGTTCCCCGTGCGCGGCAGTGCCGGTCATCAGCCTTTGCAACGCCCCGCTCATCGCCGGCAGATCCCCCGGTGGCACCAGAGACCCCACGACGCCGTGGCCGAGTATTTCAGGGATTGCTCCCACGGCTGTTGCCACCACCGGCACTCCCCACTGCATGGCCTCGAGCAGCACCAGCGGCATCCCCTCGGTGAACGAGCTCATGGCAAATCCGCAGGCATCCCTCAGCAGGCGATCCGCGCCGTCAAGGTAACCGGCCAGCGTCACTTCCTCGCGCAGCCCGAGCGCTGCGATGCGCTGCGTGAGTGCATTTCTTTCCGGTCCCTCGCCGACGATCACCAGTCGGTGTGCACCACCCACCGCTTTCTTCGCCTGCGCAAAGGCCTCGATCAGGAGTGCGAAGCCCTTCTCCGGTGACAAGCGCCCGATCGAGACCAGGGTAGGCCGCGCCTGCACCGCCGCCACGAGATCCTGCGGCAGCGGCGGCGCTGCACGCTGCGCCAGGTCACCCAGCCGTGTCTGCAGGTCCGGGATACCGTTCTCAATGAGCCGGCGCCTGTGCGGGGCAAGAGCGCGCAGGGCCGGCAGCGCCAGCATCGCCTGGGTCACGACGACCACCTGGTCGATACGACGCAGTGCCATGCGGTCCAGCAGCTCATAGAGCCGCAGTGCGCTGAATCCCTCCGCGGCAACCCAGCCGTGCAGCGTCGACAGCATCGGGCCGCGACGGGTACGTGGCACAGGACCTAACAGGATGTTGGCCTTGTAGCCGTGCGAATGCACCACATCGGCGCGCGTCTCGCTGATCACGGCCAACAGCCGCCGCACTACTGCAGGCGTCGGCCGCGGTGCGATGCGGATGGGCATGACGGGGAGACCTAAGCTAGTTGCCAGGGCCTCAAACTGTGTCTGCGGTGTTCCCGGATCGCGCATGCTGCCCACGACGGCTAGGTGACCGCGCAGCTGCTGCTCACGCGCAAGATACAATAGAATACGCTCGGCCCCGTACACGCCCTCGCTATGAATGAGATGCAGAATCCGCATGGGTCACTGGTCGAAAGCGTCGCGGCGATGAGCTGGGCACGCTGCCGGGCGCTCATTGCATCGGACCTGTGGCGCCACGCGGGCGCGCTGGGCACGGGTGCGTTCCTCAAGCACTTCCTGGCCACGCCGGGGTTCCGGTACAGCACGTTGCTGCGCTTCTATGCCTACGCGGCGCGGGCGCCATGGTGCCAGCTGGGAGTCAGGCAGCTCGCCGTGCTCGCCCTGCACCGCTACTCGATCCTCTACGGTATCGACATCTCGCGCGATACGCGCATCGGCGCCGGCCTGTACATCGGTCACTTCGGCGGCATTGTCGTGAACGCCGCGGTGCGCATTGGCGACAACTGCAACCTCTCGCACGGGGTCACGCTCGGGCGCATCAACCGTGGCGAACGCACCGGCTGCCCCAGCATTGGCAATGACGTCTACATTGCCCCCGGCGCGATGATCCTCGGCAACATCCAGGTCGGCGATCGCGCGGCCGTGGGGGCCAATGCGGTGGTCATCGAGGACGTGCCCCCGGACGTCGCCGTCGGGGGCATACCCGCGCGGGTCATCTCCCAGCAAGGCTCTCAGGGCTACGTCAATCGCACCGACTACCCACCCGTACCGGGCCGCTGAGCGTACAGGCAGCATGGGACTCAAGGCGCGCGCGTGGTCAGCATGCCACGCGCCAGCGCGCGCCATGCCGGGTAGTACCACGGCACGTACTTGAGCGCGCGCAGGTAGTCCGCGAAGGCAGCCCTGCGGTCCTTTTCCTGCCACAGCGTGCTGTCGCCGCGCCCCACGTAGGTGTGTGCCCAAGCCTGGCGCACCACCGATTCCTCGACCGCATCCGGGTGGTTATCGAGGAATCTCTGCGTGGTCTGGATCGCGACCTGCCAGCGCTTCTTGTAGTTGCGCGACAGCTGCCCTGACCATACCCGGTAGCGCACGGTCGCCTCCGGCACGTAGTCGAACCGGTAGTGCGCGGACAGGCGCAACCACAAGTCGTAGTCGAAGCCCATGCTCAGGGATTCATCGAAGTAGCCGGTGCGTTCCAGGCACTCGCGACGCATGACCACCGCGGAGTAGGCCACGAAGTTTTCCACCAGCAGCGGACCTGCCACCCAGCCGCGATGCATGCGCGTCAGCGCCTGGGGCAAGGCCCTGCCCTCGCCGTCCATGCGCGCGTAGTCGGAGTAAACCAGGCCGACCTGCGGGGTCGCCTTGAACAGCGCCATCTGGTGCGCCAGCTTCTGCGGCAGCCAGATGTCATCCGCATCCAGCAGCGCCACGAACGCGCCGCGACTGGCCTTCATGCCCTGGTTCTTGGCGTTGGCGGCGCCGGCATTCTTCTGGAACAGCACGTGCACGCGCGGATCGGCTTCCCACTGGCGCACCACCTGCCGGGTGTCATCCGTCGAGCCGTCGTCGACGATCCGCACCTCGAGGTTTCGATAAGTCTGCGCCAGGACCGAGTTCACCGCCTGCGGCAGGTACTGCGCCATGTTGTAGCTGGCGATCACGGCGGAAACCAGCTCGTTGGGTGTGCTGCTGTCGGACATGCTCAGACCCGACAGATCGAGAAGCGGTACTTGCCGGAGCGCTCCTGGGGAATGCTCGTCAGATACACCGGGCGGAAGGAGATGCCCGGCCCGAACACGGTTGCGAACTCTGCCAGCAGCTGCGCCTCGCTCGCCGCGGAGAAGTCGGCATCGCGCACCACGTTGAGTACGATCTCCTCGCGCGAGGGCTGCACGACCTGCAGCTGTTCGATGCCGGCGATCGCGGTGAGCGTGCGCTCGACCAGCGAGACCCCGGCGACCAGTGAGCCATCGGGCCGCTTGAGGTAGTCGGCCACCCGCCCGGTGACGCGCTCGATGAGCGGCGCGCCGCGCCCGCACGGGCAGACCCGATCGGTGGGCACGCCGACGTCCTCGATGCGGTAGCGGATAAAGGGCATGCCGCGGTTCAACAGGTCGGTGATGACGATGGCGCCCTCCTGCCCGGGAGGCGCGGCGCTGCCGTCGGCGCGGATGAACTCGACGTACAGGTGCTCGATGTCCAGGTGCATGCCGTTGTGCACCTCGCACTCACAGGCGATCAGCCCGACCTCCTCACAGCCGTAGCGGTCGGTGACCTTGGCGCCGAAGGCGTCCTCGATGACCCGCCGCTCGTGGGCGAGCAACATCATCGAGGTGGAGATGATTCCCTGCGGCCTGAGGTCGCTGATGCGATGTTCCTGCAGATGCCGCGCCAGCATGTAGAGCGAATGCGAGTGCCCGAGCAGTATTTCCGGCTGCTCGCGCCGCCAGGCGGCGATGAACGCCCCGATCGAGCGCTCGTTGAGGTCGATGGTGTCCAGGTACAGGAAGCGGTCGATCAGCACGCGGCGCAGGCGTTCCTTCAGGGAGTGCGCCACGGGCGGGTTACCCCACAGCGCTGCCACCTTCATGCCATGGAACAGCCCCGCCCACTGGTCCGAGCGCATGTAGTCGGCCGTGCGCGCGACCAGCCAGTCGTGGTCAAAGTAAGTGGTCAGGGCAACCCCGGTCGAGCCGCCGGTCTTGTGCTCGCCCAGCTCGCCGCGGTTGAACTGCCTGGACAGTATCTGGTCGGTCGAGCTGCGGATGGTCGCCTTGGTGAGCACCGGCAGCGCTGCGAACTGCGCGAGCGTGAAGCTGTTCGGATCGAACCCATGCTCGCGAAACAGCTGTGTGTAGTGGGGGGAATTCGCGGCAGCGTAGCGCACGATCTCGTCCAGCCGGGCGCGCTGCCGGGCTTCGAGATCCTGCCGTGACTGCCACTGCGTGCGCTGCAGCTGTCGCAGCAGTTTCAGGCGCGCGCTTCCGTCCTTCACGTCCCACAGCGGGTGAAAGACATGGCGCGACAGCGAGCTCATCACCGACACGCGGACCTCATCCGGTGCGCGGCTGCCACAGCACCTGTTTCTCCCCGCGCAGGAAGCGGGTAAATGCAACCGCGGACGCCCAGTTCAGGAGCACAAAGTAGTACGCGTAGCGCGCCGGCCCGAACTGGCGCAACCGCTGCGGACCGATGGCCGCGAGCACGATGAGCAGCAGCGCCAGGCACTGTCCGATCGCCATCAGGTCATAGGGCCAGCCGCGCGGCAGCAGCCACCAGTTGAGCACCGCGGCGACCGCCAGCGGCAGGAAGCTCAGGTAACGCAGCAGCTTGTGCGAGGCCAGCTGCCAGCTGAACAGCGGGTAGTTGAAGGGGTTCAGCAGCGCGCTCTTGTCACGCATGGCCCAGAAGGCGCGCAGCGCCACGCGCACGCGCATGCGGTACTCGGCCGAGTTGGAGCTCAAGGTCTCCTCCTCCAGCACAGCCTCGGGGGCGAACACCACGCGCCGGCCCTGCTCGACCACGCTGAGCGGCAGCACCAGGTCGGGCAGCTGGTCGGCATTCATGGGCCGATAGAGCTCGCGCCGCACCGCATCGACCCCGCCATCCACCCCGACGATGGAGCCGACGCCGGTCTCCGCCTGGCGCAGCGCATTCTCGTAGCGCATGTAGGCGGTGCAGCCATCCCCGACCACCGAGCCGTGCGGGTCCACGTAAAGCATGCGCCCGGTGACGTAGCCGACCGTGGGATCGGCCAGGGGCGCCACGAGCTTGCGCACCGTGTCGGGCCGGTACATGGAGTTCGCGTCCGAGAACACCACGACCTCCCCGGTGGCCTTCTCGATGAGGCGGTTGAGGGCTGCGGTCTTGCCGCTGCGCGGCTCCTGGCGGAAGAAGGACAGGCGCGGATCCTGCTGGGAGAGGTTGCGCAGCAGTGCATCCGTCGCATCGGTTGAGCCGTCGGAGGCCACCAGCACCTGCAGCAACTCGTGCGGGTAGTCCTGCGCGAGCTTGTTGCGCACGGTCGCCTCGATGTGGGCTGCCTCGTTGTAGGCGCTGATCACCACGGTGACGCTCGGGGTGATCGCCGCCGGGCGCACCGGGCGCGGCCTGAGCATCCCCAGCAACGCGACGCATAGCGGGTAGCCCACGTACGGATAAAACCCCGCCGCGAGGCACAGCCAGAACAGCCACGCCGCCGGCGGCATTGAGCCCCCCGAGGTCACTGGCGCGGCTGCATCGCAGGTGAGAACGGGCGCAGCTGCTGCAGGGCCGGATCCTGCGCCAGTGCCGCCCGCGTCAGCGCATAGGTCGCGGTCACGCCGATCTCGTTGGCCGCCACGCCGTGCGGACCCAGCTCCGAGCGGGCGTAGATGAAGCGCACGGCAACGCGGTCGCCCAGCCGCCAGCGCAGGCTGGTCAGAAAGTCGATCGTCTTCACCGTACCGCCGGTGGTGTAGTCGTCATCCTCGTACGAGCCGCTGATGTTCCAGGTCATCACCGCGCTGAGCTTGCGCGAATAGATCGCATTGATGCTCTTGGAATCCTTGTTGTCCTGCGGGGTGACGTCGTAGCGATCGGTGGAACTGACCGCCCCGATGTCAAGCGCGCTGCGGATGCCGTCAATGTGCCAGGTCGCCCCGTACTCGGTGTGCACGTAAGGCTGCCCGGTGACGATCTGGTTGTTCTGGTTGCTGGGCACCGGCTGGTCGAGGCTGATGCGGAACAGGTTGGCCGCATCGGTGGTCTCCCTGCTCGCATGCAGGGTCACGCGCTGCGTGGGTGAGATGAGCCGGCCCGCATTGAACTTCCAGTTGACCCCGCTCGGGTACTTGTCCTCGACCGTCGGGTCATCGGTGTTCAACTTGAGCTTGGTGTAGCCGATCGAGGCGTCGAGCGTGGTGCGGAAATTGTTGAACTGGAACCCGCCCATGATCTCCTTGGAGGTGAAGTCGGTATTGTCGACGGTATCGGTGTACTTCACGTCCCAGTATTCACCCGTCACGTAGCCGGTCACGCTGTTGGAGAAGGCGTGGTCGAAGCGCACGTCCCCGCCCCAGCGATTGCTGTCGATGTTGACGTAGTTGGGGGACTTGGAATTGCTGTCCACCCGCCCGTAGGCGCCGCCGAAGGTGAGCGTGTCCTGCAGCGTCGGCTTGAACGTGAACTGCGGGCCGGTGGTGGCGTAGTTGATGCTCTCGATGTTGTCAGGCGTCGCGGCGGCGAAGGGATCGAGCACCGCCTGCGAGAAGCTGTCGCGGGCGACCCAGGAGAAGAACCCGGGGACGATCTTGAAGGCACCATCGGCATCGAGGTAGCCGAAGGGCTGCACATCGAAGGAGTTGCTGAAGTACTTGACCACCGCGATGTCGGTGTCCAGGTGATAGTCCAGCCGCGGCGACCCCTGGCGCGACACATCTCCGACCAGTCCGATCATTGCCAGCTCGTCGCTTTGCGGCTGGCGGGTGAAGTCGACGTTGTCGGTATAGATGATGCCGCCCTGCGCGGCGAGGTAGTTGCCCTGCTTGGCGTCAGTGGCCTGGTCGAAGAACAGGGTCTGGGTCGTGATGGGACCGGCCTGCGCGTGCAGCTGCATGGACACGAGCGCAAGCGAAAGACCCAGCAGCACGCGGCCATGCCTGAGCGATGCCAGCATCCATCGCGTGTTCATGTGGCGCACCCCTTCAACGCGGCTCAGGAGCCGTCGTCTTTGTCTTCTGCTTTTCTGTTCGCATACCGGTAGTAATAACCGGCATGCGGCTGCTTCATGCTCTGGTTGAGCACGAGCGAAACCGACTTGCTCTCCGAGAGCGTCTCGATGGCCTCCAGCACCACGTGCTGCGGGGTCTGGTCAGCGCGCACCACCACCAGGATCTGGCCGGCAACTTCAGTCAGTGCGTGCGACTCGGTGGTCAGCAGCAAGGGTGCGGAATCGAACAGCACCAGGCGCGAGGGGTCCTGCTGCGAAAGCTGCGTGACCACTTCCTGCATGCGCGCGCTGGCGAGCAGCTCAGTGGCGTTGGGGTCCTGGTGGCCGGCGGGCAGGAACGACAGCCCCGGGATGTCGGTCTGCAACAGCGCCGAGGACAGCGACAAGCTCGGGTCCTTGACCACATCGAGCAGGCCGCGCACATCGTCGGCGCCCAGGATCTGGCTCAGGCGCGGGTTGACCACGTCGCCGTCGACCAGCAGCACGGTCACGTCCTCTTCCAGGCGCATGCTGAGGGCGAGGTTCAGCGAGGTGAAGGTCTTGCCCTCCCCGGGGATCGCGCTGGCGATCATGACCAGGTTGCCCCCGGGCAGGCGCTCGACGCCGCGCCCGAGGGCGTTGTTGATCAGCGGGCGCTTGATCTGGCGATACTGCTGCGCAAGCTCGCGCTCCTGGTGTGCCGGTGGCAGCAGCCCCACGGAGCGCAACCCGTCAAGATCGATCGGGATGATGCGGGTGGAGGTGGTCGTGTCGCCCGTCGAAGCCTGGCGGCGGGCCACGGCCGGCGGCAGCGCGCGTCCGGCGGCGGCCGCGGTGCCCTGGCTCGCCTGCAGGCGCTTGATGGCATTCTCGATGACGCTCATGCCACCAGCCCGTGCAGGAAGCGCGAGGTCGGCCCCTGGATGACAACCGTGAAGAAGGCCAGCAGCACCAGTGCCGCGGTGGCGATCGCGTAGGTCCATACCGCGCGCCGCCCGGCCGCCTTGTGGCGTTCCAGCCAGGTCATGCTCACTGAGCCGAGTACCGGCAGCTGGGTCAGCTCGGTGAGCTGGCGTGTGGAGGTGAACACCGGGCGCAGCTGGTGCATGAGGTAGGCGACACCTAAGCCTGCGGCAAGTCCGCCCAGCAGCACCGTGAGGATCAGGCGCACCCGGTCCGGGGCTACCGGATACTGGCCGCCGGAGGGCGGATCGACGATCTCGAAGCGCACCACCCCGGTCGCGTCGGCCTGGTCGGACAGCTTCGCACGCCCGAGGCGCTCGACC
This sequence comes from uncultured Pseudomonadota bacterium, assembly GCA_963703025.1. Classification (GTDB taxonomy): domain Bacteria; phylum Pseudomonadota; class Gammaproteobacteria; order Steroidobacterales; family Steroidobacteraceae; genus 13-2-20CM-66-19. The sequence goes on from OY969778.1 coordinate 256,771, forward strand.
AGGGCCTGGTACTGGGTGCGGTTGACCTCGTAGTCGCGGCTCAGGCGGCCGAACTCGGCCTCCACTTCCGGCGCCACGTTGATGACTTTGTGCAGCTCGTCGATCTGGTTCTGCTGGTCGATGACCGCACGGCGCGCGGTGGCCACCTCGACGTCCGCCTGGCTCAGCTGCATGCGCATGTTCTGGTAGACCGGGTTGGCGGCAAGGCCGCTCGAGGAGATCGCCGCCGGGTCGCCGCGGCGGATCGCCGCGGTCTCGGCGGCCTGGCGGTGCTTCAGGTCATCCAGCGTGGCGCGCGCCTGGATGACATCCGGATGCTTGTCGGTGTAGCGCTGCAGCAGCTCGTCCAGGCGCGCCTGGGCCTCACGCACCGCGCTGCCGGTGTCGGTGGCCCCGCCGGTGGCGCCCACCACGACCGCCCCGCCCATCAGTGGCTGCTCGCTGGCCAGCTGTCGCTGCAGCTCATCGCGCTTCTGCTCGGCCACGGTGACGGCGAGCTTGTCCTTGTTCAGCTGGTCGTTGTCGGCATTGAGGCGCGAAAAGTAGTCCCCGCCGGTGTTGCCCGGGATGAGGCCGGCATGCAGGCGCTTGAACTCCGCGATCTGCGCCTCGGCGGCGACGAGCTTCTTCTCGCTCTCGGCGATCTGCTGCGTCATGAAGGTCTGCGCCTGCTGGGCGCTCGCCTGGCTGCCGGTGAGCGCATTGGCCATGAACAGCTGCAGCAGCTGGTTGACGACCTCGCGCGTGTTGCGCGAATGGTCCGTATAGGAGATGACGTACAGGTCAGCGGGCTGGTTGCGCTCGCCGTTGGCCTCCACGCTCAGGTGCGCGCGCATGCCATCGACGATGCCCGCCTGGCGCGCGGGCGTCATGCTGGAGAACCCGGGAATGGCGGCGCGGGCGACCTTCAGCAGCTGCGGGCCGCCGAGCAGGGCCTCGCGGACCGCCTCGACCTGCGCGCCGACGTTGGATTCAACGGCAATGCCCGCGGTCACCTGGCTCAGGCGCGTGCGCGTATCCACGAATACGCGCGCCCAGGAGTTGTACGTGTCGGGCAACAGCAGGATGACCACCCAGCCCACCAGGCAGATGACCCACGCGACCAGCATCGCGGTCCAGCGGAAGCGCCAGATGCCGCGGATCTGTTCGAGGATGAAGTCGACGGCTGCGTTCACGCTAGAACCGCGACTGCGGGACGAACAGGATGTCGCCCGGCTTCAGTGGGATGTTCTGGCTGGTGTCGCCGTTGTTGATCAGGTCATCCAGCCTGACCTTGATGCTGATCTGCTTGCCGTTGACGACGCGGGTGATCTGCGCGCGGTTGCCGGAGGCGAACTGGCCGAGGCCGCCGACCGCCAGCACCGCGTCAAGCACCGTCATGCCCTCGCGGTAGGGAAGCTCCTCCGGACGCACCACCTGGCCCACCACGCGCACGAGGCTGAACGAGCTCGCGGCGACGGTCACGATGATGTTGACCTTGGGGCTGCGCACGTACTCGCCGAGCACCTTCTCCATGTCGCGGGCGAGCTGCGGGGAGGTCTTGCCGACGGCCACCATGTCCTCCACCAGCGGGGTGGAGATCTTGCCGTCCGGGCGCACCGGCACGGTCACCGACAGCTCCGGGTTGCGCCAGACAAACACCTGCAAGGTATCCCCGGGCCCGATGATGTAGTCGCTGTTGGCGGCCGTCGCCGTTGCCTCCTTGGGGGTCGGGGGCAGCATGGGCGGTGCGCTGGTGGCGCAACTGCTGAGCAAGAAAACCACGGCCAGCCATCCTGCCAGCATCAGCGCGCTTGGACGTCGCATCGTCAATCCCTGGGTGCAAAAGTTGAGACTATCAGAAAGCACGGGAGCCCAGCCCCCTGATCTGGTCGAACTGCGCAGGTCCCATTAAGACAACCGGATCAGAGCCTTGTATCTTTTTTGACGGTTGAATCGAGGCCCACCGAACCGTCGTTGGCAAGCGACGAACTGTACCGGCAGACCCCGTCGGCACAGTGTGACCCAGGTCACATCGATCCTGTGGTGCGCGAGCGCGAGCCGCGCACGGTGGGACTATGTAAGACCGCCGACCGCCCCCACCCGCGGGGCTACCTGAGCGTACCGCTGGCAACCAGGCTCCCCAGCAGCCCGCGGGCGGCCGTGCAGTCCCCACCGCACTCGGCGCGCGCCGCCAACAGTACCGAGGGCACATGCCCGGCGGCCGCCAGCAGCCCGAACCACAGCTGTGAGGCCAGCGGCTGCACGAACCCCCGGCCCCCGATCTCGTAGCGATACCAGATGAGCGAACGCGCCCCGTCGGGATCCACCGCCTCGGTCTCGACAAGGCCCGGGCCGCCGGCCCCCGCGGCGCGTTCGCCGCCGAACTTCAGGTGCGGGCCCAGGAGGCTGCTGGACTCCCCGACCAACTCCGCCCCCTGGCGCTGTTCGCGGTAGCCCACCGCGAATACCTCCACTGTCCTGCCGGTCGCATCGGTGAGCACGGTGTGCACGGTTTCATCCGCGCCTGCAAAATCGGGCATCCAGTACGAGCCAAAACTACCCTGTGCATACGACCACGGCGAGCCGGGGTGGATCTGCGCGGCGGCATTTGCCGGCGCTGCGGCGGCCAGGTGACGCAGGCCACCGCTCACGCCGGGGAGCATCATCAGCAACAGTGCGGCGATCACGAAGCCGCGCCCGTCACGCGCCGCGGCACCGCCTGCGGCCCCGGCGAGCGGCGCACGCTGCGGCGCCGGGGCCGCCGCGGCCGCGGAGAACCAGGTGGTGAGCCAGAAGAAGCAGGCGAGTGCCACGGCAAAGACGCACCAGCCGAACCAGTAGTGGCCCACGCTCACCAGGTGATGCTTCATGTCGGTGAGGTAGCCGGCCTCGATCACCGTGTAGACGCGCACCCAGTTGGCCAGCAGCGCAAGCACTGCCATCTCCACCAGCTGCAGCAGCCGCACCCGCCAGGGATCCGCGCGCAGCTCCCCGTGCAGCGCTGCGACCGCCAGGCCCACGATCATGAAGTGCAGCCCGCTGCAGCCCTGCTCGATGACAAAGCTGCCGTTGGGGATGCGGATGATGTCGCCGTGGATCGTCGCGTGCGGACCGGTAAGTTCCAGTACCGTGCCCATCACGCTGACGGTCAGTGCCTGCAAGGGTGTCGCCAGCTGGCCCCAGCTGGGCAGCGCGAAGCCGAAGAACGCGGCCGGGAACAGCAACAGGCATCCCACGCGCATGCCAAAGGCGGCGGTGGCCGCCAGCCAGAACAACGCGGGGAAGATAAGCACGTGCAGGTCCTGGATGCCGCCGCGGTAACAGACCAGCCAGGCAAGGCTCGCTGCGAGCAGGCCCAGCTGCGCCAGCGGCATGGGCGCGGCCGCCGCTGCGGCCAGCGCGTGGCGATCGCGAAAGACGAGGCCGGCGCAGATCGCAACGATCAGCCAGCCGTGTGTGTAGGTGATGTTGGCAAAGTCGCTCCACTGGCCGATGAGCACCGCGGTGCTCGGCCAGTAGACCACCGCCACCAGACAGGCCAGGGCCAATATCAACCACGGGCGCTGGGAACCGGAACCATGCATCCGGCGGATCTTACGAGAACCGCGCTGTTGGAAGTGTGCGTCGCCGTTGAAAACCTAACGACGCTGGCGGCCTCAGCCGATGGTCTTGCTCACGATCTGTGACAGCTCACTCTCCACGCCCAGCTGCGTGACGGCCCGCACCGCGAAATACCAGGTACCGCTGCCGAGGTTGTCGATCGCGTAGGTCTGCAGGTTCACCCCGACATTCACGACCTGTGACAGGTCGCTCTGGCTCAGCCCGTAATAGATGCGGTAACCGCTGAGGTTACTGAGCATGGAACCGGTGGTGGTGGTGGTTGGGGCTTCCCAGGAGACAGTCGCCATGCCGTTACCCGCGGGCAGGTCCGCACCGGTTGAAGCATTGGCCGGATCCGCGACGTTGCCGTTGTTACAACCCGCGAGGACCAATCCCCCGACCAACACCACCGCCACCAGTTTCAGCATTTTCAAGGCGCAAACCCCCACTCAGGCCCGGCGCAAGTCCGGGCACGGCTTTCGGCTGGAAGAGCGCGGCGGGCAGGACAAGCGAAGAGCCCACCAGCCGCTGTTGATATGACAGTTGCAAGGGGTGTGCCATGACGGAAAACAACTTTTGTTTCAGTAAGTTATGAGTTCCCAGCCTCGGGCCATGACGAGGCTGCGCCGCATTACGTCTCCGTAATCCGACGCAAGAAACAGGCGACGTCCTACAGGGACTGCTAACCTATTGTTTTAAATGATTAAACCAGTCGTCGCGATGCGCAGACACAACGTCAGGGAATGTCAGAGTGTGAGTGAGCGCACATTCACGGGTTGATATGTCGTATCGGGCACTCGACGCCCCGGGCGGTTTGCTATCCTCAATCCAAGTTCACTGCAGCGGCGTAAGCTACTGATACGGCTGCGCGGTGAGACACAGGACGTATCGAAAACAAGATCGATGACCGGGCACCGGCGAGAAGCCGGCCGCAAAAGCTAAGGACGGGTCATTGGAGGATGCTGCGATGAAGAGAATTACCAAGATTGCAGGTGTGGCGAGCATCGTGGCTGCCACGGCGGTCATGTGGAGCGTGCCGGCCTCGGCGGCGATGTCGTGCGGCTCGAGCGCGTGCGCGCAGGTGCATGATCGCTGGCCCGGTCGCCCGACCGTCGCCATCAACCACAACACCAGTGCCACCACCGCCGCCACCGGTGTGCCGGAGCCGGGTGTGCTGCCGTTGCTCGCAGTGGGCCTGGCCGGGGTGGGGTTCCTTGCCCTGCGCCGCAAGCGCGCGAACGCGAAGATCTGAAGCCTGCAGACATGGCTTGATGCAATCGGCTCCTTCGGGAGCCGATTGTGCTTCAGGGCGTGTAAAACTTTGCGCGCCAAGCAAGCAGCGACACCGCTGGCGCTGGACACTGACTCCACCGAACCACACTGACTCTAGCGACCGACAACTAGGGTCGATCTAAGTATCACCGTACCAGCGGCGCGCTATAGTCAATACGAATGTCAGACACTCAAACAAAGACGCCCGCACGCCCTGCCGGTCCGCTCAACGCCTTCACGGTGGATGTGGAGGACTACTTCCACGTGGCCGCGCTCGCACCTGCGATCCCGCGCGACAGCTGGGCGACGCGCGAGCTGCGCGTGGAGGCCAACACCGAGCGGCTGCTGGGGATCCTTCAGGAGCGCGGCATCCGCGGGACCTTCTTCGTCCTCGGCTGGGTGGCCGAGCGTGTGCCCGGGCTGGTGCGGCGCATTGCCGCCGCCGGCCACGAGGTCGCCTGCCATGGCTACTCGCACAAGCTTGTCTACACCCAGACACCCGCTGAGTTTCGCGAGGAGACGGTGCGCGCCAAGAATGGCCTCGAGGACACCCTCGGCAAGGGCGTGCTCGGGTACCGCGCCGCGAGCTTCTCGGTGACGCGCCAGTCGCTGTGGGCACTGGATGTGCTGATCGACCTGGGGTTCCGCTACGACTCCTCGATCTTCCCGATCCACCACGACCTGTATGGCATCCCCGGAGCCACCCCGGAGCCGCACCGCGTGGCCGCCCCGTCCGGGCGCACTATCGCGGAATTCCCCATGTCGGCGGCCAGCTTCTTCGGGCTGCAGGTGCCGGTCTCAGGCGGCGGCTACTTCCGCATCCTGCCGTACTGGCTCACCCATGCCGGGCTCAGGCAGATCAACCAGGAGGCCAAGCGCCCGTTCGCCTTCTACCTGCATCCGTGGGAGCTGGACCCGGGGCAGCCGCGCATCAAGGTGGGGGCCTTCTCGCGCTTCCGCCACTACACGAACCTGTCGCGCTGCGAGGCGCGCCTGCGCCGCGTGCTGGGCGAGTTTGCGTTCGGCTCGATGGAGGAGGCGCTGCAGCAGCGTGGCCTGCTCGCCGAGGCGCCCGCCCCTACGCGGCAGCGGCGGCTGCTGGAGACGCCGCTGTCCCAGCAGCCGATGTCGGCAGGCTGAGAGTCACGATCAGGCCGCCGCCGTCGGCGTTGGCGGCGCGGATCGTGCCGCCGTGCACCGCGATCGCCCGGGCGGCGATCGCCAGCCCCAGCCCCTCCCCGCCTGCGCTGCGATGTTCGCGCGCGGCATCCACCCGGTAGAACGGCTCGAAGATCAGCGCCAGGTCCTTCTGCGGCACCCCCGGCCCCTCGTCGCGCACCACCACCTCGATGTCACCGCCGGCGCCGCCGCCGCGACGGGCGATGATGTTCACCCCTGACCCCACGGGGCTGTAACGCACCGCGTTGCGGATCACGTTCTCGAAGGCGCTGCGCAGCAGTTCGCGGTCAGCGGCCAGGTGCAGGGCGTTGTGGGCCTGGACCAGCACCGTGCAGCCCTGGGCGTCGGCCTCGATCGCGAGCTCGGCGGCGATGCTGCGCAGCAGCTCGCCGATGTCCACATCCGTGCGCTCGAGCTCCTGCAGCGGGCGCTCCAGGCGCACCAGCTGCAGCGTGCGCGCGATCAGCTGCTCGAGCCGGTCGGCCTCGAGGCCGGCACGCGTGAGGTGCCGCTCGCCGGCGCCCGGATCGCGCCGTGCCAGCGACAGCGCCAGCTGCAGCCGCGCCAGCGGCGAGCGCAGTTCGTGGGACACATCGCGCAGCAGCTGCTGCTTGCCCTCCAGCAGCTGGCGCAAGCGCTCGGCCATCGCGTCCAGGTCCTGGGCGAGAAGTCCCAGGTCATCCTTGCGACCCTTGAGCGCGGGCAGCACGCGCACGTTCAAGTCCCCGGCGGCGAGCTGCCGCGTTGCCAGCCGCAGGCGGTCCACGGGGGCCACCAGGTAGCGCGCCAGCAGCAGGCACACCGCGGCGCTGGCGGCGATCGCGATGAGCAGGATCGACAGGGGCACGCCCGGCAGCTCCAGCTCGCCGAACAGCCGCGGCGCATCGCGCAGCGGGCCGACCACCACGTGGTAGGTCGCAGCATCCGGTCCCACCAGCACCAGGGCGCCCCCGACCGGGGCGATCGCCCCGGGGGCAGCTCCTGCTGCGACGTCGGCAGCCGTGGCGCGCAGGATCGGCGGCAGTGGCCGCCCGAGCACCTCATGTCCATCGGGGCCGACGATGTAGGTGCGCGCGCCCGGCTCTCCCGGCAGTCCCTGCAGCCAGCCCTTCAGGGCAGCCGGCCCGCCGGCCTCGAACGCGCGCGCGGCCTGGGCATACAGTTGCCCGCGCTGCACCCAGGGCCGGTCGGTGCGGTGCGCGGTGGCATTGACGGCCACCGTCACCGTGCCGACCAGGATCAGGGCAAGGGCGGCCCAGAACGCGAGGAAAATCCGCCAGTAGAGCGAGTGCATGGCCCTTCAGTCCTGTGACCCGTTCCCGCTGCGCAGCGGGTTCAGCGTCAGTGCGTAGCCCGCTCCGCGCACGCCCTGCACGCTCACGCGGTCGCTGTGCCTGAGGATCTTGCGGCGCAGGTTGCTCACGTGGGTGTCGAGGCTGCGGTCGGTGGGCAGCAGGCGCCGCCCCAGGGCCTGCAGCTGCAGCTCGTCGCGCGACACGGTGCGGCTGTCAGCGCGCACCAAGAGCTCGAGGATGCGCAGCTCCGCGGAGGTCAGCTCCAGGTCGTTCTCGCCCACCTGGGCGCGGCGCGCGCGCAGGTCCAGGCGCAGCGGCCCCCACTGGATGGGCGCGTCGGCCGCGCCGCCGCCGTCCCCGGGCATGCGCCGCAGCACCGCGCGGATGCGGGCCACCAGCTCGCGCGGGCTGAAGGGCTTGGCGAGGTAGTCATCGGCCCCGAGCTCCAGGCCCACGACGCGGTCGACCTCCTCGCCGCGGGCGGTCAGCATGATCACCGGGACCCGGCTCAAGGTGCGGATGCGGCGCAGCACCTCGAACCCGGACAGCTCCGGCAGCATGACGTCCAGGATCACCAGGTCCACCGCCGAGCGCACCAGCAGCTCCAGGCCTTCAGGACCGGTGCCCGCGGTGACGGCGGTGAAGCCCTCGAGCGTGAGGTACTCATCGAGCATCGCGCACAGCGCCAGATCGTCGTCGACGATCAGCAGTGTGGGTTTCGGTTCGCTCAGCGGCGCCACGGTGTTCAAACGATACACGCTCCGTGTGGGTCACGGCCTGCGGATCGCGGCGACACGGGACTTGCAGTCGCCATGGTCAGTGCCCACTGCCTGCCGCCAACTGCGCCGCCTCGCCGGTGGGCTTGCCGAGCGTCGAGGCATCCCAGCCGCCGCCTAAGGCCTGCACCAGCGCAACACTTGCGTTCAGCCGGCTCTGGCGGATGGCCAGCAGGTTCTGCGAGGCGCTGAGGGCTGTGGCCTGGAAGACGACCACCGAGGTGTAGGCTGACGATGCCCGCCTTGTACTCGTTCAGTGCCAGACGCACCGCCTCGTTGGCCGACTTCACGGTCTCCTCCTGCACCGCGTACTGCGCCTCGAGGATGCGCAGAGTCGCCAGCTGGTCCTCGACCTGCTGGAAGGCCACGAGGACCGCCTGGCGGTAGTTGGCGACCGCCTGGTCGTAGGTCGCGCGTGCCGCGCGCACCTGGGCCGAGCGCAGGCCGAAGTCAAACAGCGTCACCCCGGCGTTGCCGCCGAAGGACCACACCTGGTTGGGCGCCTTGAAGAGGTCCGACGCGGTGTTGCTCGCATAGCCTGCAAGTCCGCTCAACGTCAGGTCCGGGAAGTACGCCGAGATCGCGACCCCGATCTGCGCATTGGCCGCGGCCATGTTGCGCTCGGCGGCGGCCACGTTCGGGTTGCGCTCCAGCAGCGTGGACGGCACCCCGGTGGGGGCGACCGGCACGGTGGCGCCAAAGTCCGCCGGCGCAATCGAGAAGTCCGCCGGCGGCTTGCCGATGAGGACCGCGATGGCATGCTCGAGCGTGGCGCGCGTCACCCCGATCGCCAGCTGCTGCGACTTCGCGCTGCCCAGCTGGGTCTGCGCGGTGATGACGTCCGCCTTGGCGACGATGCCGGCCTTGTACTGGTTCTGCGTGATCTCCAGCGAGCGCTGGTAGGCGGCCACGGTCTCATCGAGCAGCCGCCGGGTCTCGTCCGCCACGCGCAGGTCTATGTAGTCGGTGGCGAGCGTCGCCTGGGCGGACAGGCGCGCGGCGGCAAGGTTCGCTTCGCTCGCCTGGTCGTTGGCGACATGGCTCTCGACGGTGCGGCGGATCTTGCCCCAGATGTCGATGTCCCAGGAGGCGGTCGCATCGACCTCGAAGCTGTTGTACGGATGCGTGGTGCCGATCACGACCCCGCCGGAGCCGTTGGTGGTGGTGGTGGTGCGCCCGCCGGAGCGCGTGGCATCGGCGGCCAGCCCCACGGTGGGCAGGTAGGCCGAGCGCGCCTCGCTCACCAGTGCACGTGACTCACGCCACGCGGCCTCCGAGGCCTTCAGCGTCTGGTTGGAGATGTCGATCTGCTTCTCCAGCTCATCCAGCACCGGGTCGTTGTAGACCGACCACCAGGCAGTGGCGCTGGCAGGCTCGGCGGGGCTCGCCGGCTTCCAGCCCTTCCGCCTCCTTGAACTGCGTCGGCACCGGGGCGGCCGGGCGGTGGTAGTTCGGTCCCACCGCGCAGCCGGCGAGGTACGCCAGCGCCAGGGTGAGGACGATACTTGCGTGGGTTTTCATGATGCGACAGGTACGGAGGTCGCCGGCAGCGGCTTGGATGGGGGATGCATGCGCGCGAACACCCGGTTGGACCAGCGACCGAAGCGGTCCAGGTACAGATACATCACGGGGGTGGTGAAGAGGGTGAGGAGCTGGCTGACGATCAGGCCGCCGACGATGGCGATGCCCAGCGGCTGGCGCAGTTCCGCGCCGTCGCCGTTGCCGAAGGCCAGGGGCAGCGCCCCGAGCATGGCGGCGAGGGTCGTCATCATGATGGGACGGAAGCGCAGCAGCGCCGCCTCGTAGATGGCGCTGGCCGGGTCGCGGCCGTGCTGGCGCTGCAGCGTCCAGCGCAAAGTCGATCATCATGATCGCGTTCTTCTTCACGATGCCGATCAGCAGGATCACGCCGATGAGCGCGATGATGCTGAACTCGGTGTTGAACAGGCGCAGCGCCAGCACCGCGCCCATGCCGGCCGAGGGCAGCGTCGAGAGGATGGTGATCGGGTGGATGTAGCTTTCGTAGAGGATGCCCAGCACGATGTAGATCGCCGCCAGCGCGGCCAGGATCAGCACCGGCTCGCTGGACAGTGACTGCTGGAATACCGCGGCGGTGCCCTGGAAGCTGCCGTGGATCGTCGCGGGCACGCCGACCTCGTTCATCACCCGGGCGATGGCATCGGTGGCGTGGCTCAAGGACACCCCTTCGGCCAGGTTGAACGAGATCGTGGTCGCCACGAACGTGCCCTGGTGGTTCACCGCCAGCGGGGTCGTGCCCGGGCCGTAGCTGGTGAAGGCGGCCAGCGGCACCATCTGCTCGTGGGCGACGCTGACGGCGGAGCCGGTGGACACCCCGCCGCGGCCGGAGTTGGCCAGCGCGTTGGTCGCCGCGTTGCGCGCCGAGTCACCCGCCACGCTCGCAGCCGTGGTGGCCGCGGCGGTCTGCGCGGAGCTCACCGTGCCGGCGACCGCCTGGGAGGCCTGGGTGCCGGTGACGGTCGCCCCGGAGGTGCTGACCCAGATGTCCTTGAGCGTCTCGGGGCTCTGCCAGAACTGTGGCGCGAGCTCCATGACCACGTGGTACTGGTTCAGCGGGTTGTAGATGGTCGACACGTCGCGCTGCCCGAAGGCGTCGTACAGCGTCGCATCGATGGTGGCGGGGTTGAGCTTCAGGCGCGAGGCGGTGTCGCGGTCGATCTTAAGGTCGATCTCCTGGCCATTCTGCTGCTGGTCGGAGTTCACCTCGGTGAGCTCGGGCGCCTTGGCCATCGCTTCGGCCACCTTGGGCGCCCAGGTGTAGATGTCCGCGACGTTGTCCGCCTGCAAGGTGTACTGGTACTGCGCATTGCTCTGGCGCCCGCCACTCCTGATGTCCTGCGCGGCCTGCAGGAACAGTCGCGCGCCGGCGACCTGGTTGAGCTTCGGTCGCAGGCGCGCGATCACCTGGTCGGCGGAGGCCTTGCGCGCGGGCTTGGCCTTGAGCGACATGAACACGAAGCCGCTGTTGGTCTGCCCGCCGCCCTGCGAGCCACCGCCGGTGAAGCCCACGACCGTGTCCACATCCGGGTCGGACTGCACCAGCGCGATGAACTGCCGCAGCTTGCCGGACATCGCCTGGAAGGAGATCGACTGGTCGGCCTGGATGCCGCCCATGACGCGGCCGGTGTCCTGCTGCGGGAAGAATCCCTTGGGGATCACGCGGAACAGGTAGACGTTGAAGATCACCGTGCCCAGCAGGAGCACCATCACCAAAGCGCGGTTGCGCAGCGACCAGCGCAGCGCGCGCGAGTAACCATTCAGGGTCGACTCGAATACCCGCTCGCTGGCCGCATACACCCGGCCGGGCCTGGCCTGATCGCGCTTCTTGATCAGGCGCGAGCACATCATCGGCGTGGTGGTCAGTGACACCAGCAGCGAGATCATCACCGCCACCGACAAGGTGACCGAGAACTCGCGGAACAGCCGGCCCACCAGCCCGCCCATGGCCAGGATCGGGATGAACACCGCCACCAGCGACAGGCTCATCGACAGCACCGTGAAGCCGACCTCCTTGGCGCCCAGGATGGCGGCCTGGAACGGCGGCACGCCCGCCTCGACGTGGCGGGTGATGTTCTCCAGCACCACGATCGCATCATCGACCACGAAGCCGGTGGCGATGATCAGCGCCATCAGCGACAGGTTGTCCAGGCTGTAGCCCAGCAGGTACATCGCCGCGAACGTGCCCAGGAGCGAAATCGGCACGGCCGCCGCGGGCACCAGCGTGGCGCGCCCATTGCGCAGGAACAGGAACACCACCAGGATCACCAGCGTGATGGCCACCAGCAGCGTGCGCTCCACGTCGTGCAGCGAGGCGCGGATGGTGGTGGTGCGGTCGATCGCGACTTTCATGTCGATGTCGGCCGGGATGGATGCCTTGAGCGCGGGGATCAGCGATTTCACCCGGTCCACGGTGTCGATGATGTTCGCGTTGGGCTGGCGGTAGAGGATCACCAGCACCGCCGGCTTGCCGTCGGCAAGCCCCAGGTTGCGCACGTTCTCCACCGAATCGAGCACCTCGCCCACATCCGACAGGCGCACCGCGTTGCCGTTGCGGTAGGCGACGACCAGGTTGCGGTATTGCGCCGCCTGGCTCGCCTGGTCGTTGGTGTAGATCTGGTAGCGCTCACCGCCCACGTCGATCGAGCCCTTGGGGGTATTGGCGTTCGCGGAGGCCAGCGCGGCGCGCACGTCCTCAAGGCCAATGCCGTACTTGAACAGCACACTCGGGTTGAGTTCCACCCGCACCGCCGGCAGCGAGCCGCCGCCGATCTGCACTTGGCCGATGCCCTTCACCTGGGAGAGCTTCTGGGCAAGGATCGTGTCCGCCGCGTCGTACATCTGGCCGGCGGTGAGCGTCGAGGAGGTCAGCGCGAGGATCATCACCGGCGCGTCGGCACTGTTCACCTTGCGGTAGGTGGGGTTGCTGCGCAGCGAGCTCGGCAGGTCCGCCCGGGCCGCGTTGATCGCCGCCTCGACATCGCGCGCCGCGCCATCGATGTCACGGTTGAGCCCGAACTGCAGCGTGATGTGCGAGCCACCCACGGAACTGGACGAAGTCATCTCCGTGACATCGGCGATCTGCCCCAGGTGACGCTCCAGTGGCGTGGCCACCGTGGAGGCCATGACATCCGGACTTGCCCCGGCAAGACTTGCCGAGACCGAGATCGTCGGGGAATCCACCTGCGGCAGCGGCGACACCGGCAGCTTGGTGTAGGCGAGGATCCCGGCCAGCGCCACCCCGACGCTCAGGAGCACCGTGGCCACCGGGCGCCGGATGAACGGTTCCGACAGGTTCATGTGGCCGCCTCACCGCGGGCCTCGGTGGCTGTGCCGAAGCGGTCCTTGATGCGCCGCTCGAGGCGATCGAAGTACAGGTAGATGACCGGCGTGGTGAACAGCGTCAGCAGCTGGGAGAGGATCAGGCCGCCGACGATCGTGATACCCAGCGGGTGGCGCAGCTCGGATCCGGTGCCGCGGCCGAGCATCAGCGGCAGTGCGCCCAGCAACGCGGCCATGGTGGTCATCAGGATCGGCCGGAAGCGCAACAGCGAGGCGTGGTAGATCGCGTCGCGCGGGCTCATGCCCTGCTCGCGCTCGGCCACGAGCGCAAAGTCGATCATCATGATCGCGTTCTTCTTCACGATGCCGATCAGCAGAATGATGCCGATGATGCCGATGACGCCCAGGTCGCTGCCGGCGAGCAGCAAGGCCAGCAATGCACCGACGCCGGCGGACGGCAGCGTCGAGAGGATCGTGATCGGGTGGATGAAGCTCTCGTAGAGCACCCCCAGCACGATGTACACCGTGGCGAGCGCGGCGAGGATCAGCAGCAGCTCATTGCCCAGGGTGGCCTCAAAGGCCAGCGCGGCGCCCTGGAAGGTGGTCATCATGCTCTCGGGCAGGCCCATCCTGGCCTCGGTGGCGCGGATGGCCTTCACCGCGTCCCCCAGGGCTGCCCCGCTGGCGAGGTTGAAAGAGATGGTAGTGGCGGGGAACTGCCCCAGGTGCCCGACCGACAAGGGCGCGGTCTGCCGCGTCACCTTGACGAGCGCGCTTAAGGGGACCTGGCCTGACAGCGCGGTGGCGGAAGGCAGGTAGATCGTGCCCAGGGCATCGAGGGAGTCCATGAGCGTCGGATCCGCCTGCAGGATCACCCGGTACTGGTTTGACTGCGTGAAGATCGTCGAGACGATGCGCTGGCCGAAGGCGTCATACAGCGCGTTGTCGATCGTGGCCGGGGTGATGCCAAAGCGCGCCGCGGTGTCGCGGTCGATGGTGAGGTAGGCCGACAGCCCCTCATTCTCCTGGTCGCTCGCCACGTCCTCCAGCTGCGGCAGCTTCTGCAGCTCGGTGACCAGCCTGGGCACCCAGGTGGCGAACTCCTTCGGGTTCGCATCCTCCAGCACGAACTGGTACTGGGTGCGGCTGACGGTGTCATCGATCGACAGGTCCTGCACCGGCTGCATGTAGAGCGCGATGCCGACCACCTGGGCGGTGTTCTTCTGCAGGCGGCGGATGACATCGCTTGCGGTGCCGTGGCGCTCGCTCACCGGCTTCAGGTTGATCAGCATGCGCCCGCTGTTGAGGGTGATATTGCTGCCGTCCACGCCGATGAATGACGAAAGACTCACCACGTCGGGGTCCTTCAGGATCTGCTGGGCAAGCTGCGCCTGCCGGCGCGACATGTCGCCGAAGGACACTGACTGCGGCGCCTCGGTGATCGCCTGGATGAGCCCGGTATCCTGCACCGGGAAGAACCCCTTGGGGATGAACACGTAAAGGACCACGGTCAGCAGCAGCGTGGCGATGGCCACCATCAAGGTCATGAACTGCCGGTCGAGCACCCATTGCAGTGCGCGGTCGTAGCCGTCGATCAGTGCCTGGAACTTCGCATTCGACCAGCGCGCAATGCGGCTCTCCTCGCTCGGCTCGTGGTGGCGCAGCAGCTTCGCGCACAGCATGGGCACGACCGTGAGCGAGACCACCGCGGAGATGATGATGGTGACGGACAGGGTGATCGCGAACTCGTGGAACAGCCTGCCCACCACATCCCCCATGAACAGCAGCGGTATCAGCACGGCGATCAGCGACACCGTCAGTGACACGATCGTGAAGCCGATCTCCGCTGAGCCCTTGAGGGCCGCCTCCAGCGGCGGCATGCCCTCCTCGATGTAGCGCGAGATGTTCTCGATCATGACGATGGCATCGTCGACCACGAAGCCGGTGGCGATGGTGAGCGCCATCAGCGAGAGGTTGTTCAGGCTGTAGCCAAGGAGGTACATGACCGCGAGCGTGCCGACCAGGGACAATGGCACCGAGAGGCTGGGGATGAAGGTGGCCGGCAGGCTGCGCAGGAACAGGAAGATCACCATGACCACCAGCGCCACGGCGAGGGTGAGCTCGAACTCCACGTCGTGCACGGAGGCGCGGATCGTGTTGGTGCGGTCGGTGAGGACGGTGACCTCGGCGGCGCTGGGCAGCGAGCTGCGCAGGCTCGGCAGCAGCTGCTTGATGCGATCGACCACCTGGATGACATTCGCCCCGGGCTGGCGCTGGATGTTGAGGATGATGCCCGGGGCATTGTTGACCCAGCCTGCAAGGTAGGCGTTCTCGGCCCCCTGGGTGACCTGGGCGACATCCGACAGCCGCACCGCATTGCCGTTCTTGTAGGCGACGATGACGTTCTCGTAGGCCTCGGGGCTTTGGATCTGGTCGTTGGCGTTCAGCGTCCACGAGCGCGCCGGGCCATCGAGCGTGCCCTTGGGTGCGTTGACGTTCGCGTTGCTGATGGTGGTGCGCAGGTCATCGATGTTGATGCCGTAGGCGGCCAGCGCGCGCACGTTGGCGATGATGCGCACTGCGGGGCGCTGGCCGCCGCTGACGCTCACAAGTCCCACCCCCTGCACCTGGGAGATCTTCTGCGCCAGGCGCGTGTCGGCCAGGTCCTCCAGCTGGGTCAGCGGCAGGGTCTTGGAGGTGATCCCTAAGGTGATGACCGGGGCGTCAGCGGGGTTCACCTTGGCGTAGATCGGTGGTGCGGGCAGGTCGGAAGGCAGCAGGTTGCCGGCCGCGTTGATCGCCGCCTGCACTTCCTGCTCGGCGATATCCAAGGAGAGGTCGAGGGCAAACTGCAGCGTGATGACCGAGGCGCCACCGGAGCTGGTCGAGGACATCTGGTTGAGCCCGGGCATCTGCCCGAACTGCACTTCCAGGGGCGCGGTTACCGAGGAGGTCATCACCTCCGGGCTTGCGCCCGGGTAGAAGGTCTGTACCTGGATGGTCGGATAGTCGACCTCCGGCAGTGCCGACAGCGGCAGGAAGCCAAACGCCACCAGGCCCAGCAGCAGGATCGCCACCATCAGCAAGGTGGTCCCCACGGGCCGCAGAATGAAGATGCGCGAGGGGTTCATCCGTGCCGGACTTACTGCGCAGGCGGCGCTGCGCTGCCGCCGGTGGCCGGTGCACCGGCCTGGCCGTTGCGGTGCCGGTGCTGCCCGGAGCCCTTGGGCTGCGGCGCGGTCGTACCCGGTGCGGCGGCAGCCGCGGCGCCGGGTGCATCGCGGACCAGCACCTTGGCGCCTTCCTTGAGCTTGTCGGCGCCGTCGATGACGACACTCTCGCCGGGCTTGAGCCCGTCCTGGATGGAGATGTCGGTGGCGTTGCCCGGGCCGAGGGTCACCTTGCGCACGCTCACCGTGCCGTTGCTCACCACGTACACGTAGGTGCCCGGGGCCCCGCGCTGCACCGCAGCCTGGGGCACCAGGGTCGCCCCGTGCAGCGTGTTCAGCAGCAGCACGACATTGACGAACTGCTGCGGGAACAGGCTCTCCTGCTCGTTGGCAAAGCTTGCCTTCATCTTAAGCGTGCCGGTGGTCGCATCGATCTGGCTGTCGATCGACTGCAGGACGCCGGTGGCCAGCTGGGTGGTGTTGGTGCGGTCGAAGGCGGTCACCGGGAGCGTGTTGCCCGCGTGCAGCTGCTGCAGCAGCGGTGGGATCTGGTCCTCCGGCAGGCTGAACGTGACCGTGATCGGATGCAGCTGTGCGATGACCACCAGGCCATTGGGCTCCGCCGGGGTGATGTAGTTACCCAGGTTCACCTGCTGCAGTCCCGCGCGCCCGGCAATGGGCGACACCACGTGGGCGTAGGAAAGGTTCAGGCGCGCGGTGTCCACCTGCGCCTGGTCGGTCTTGACCGTGCCCTCGTCCTGCAGCACCAGGGACTTCTGGGTGGCCAGTGTCTGTTCGGCGATCGAGTCCTGCGCGAACAGCGTCGTGTAGCGCTCGAGGTCCGTGTGCGCGTTGGCCAGCAGTGCCTTGTCGCGCGAAAGCGCGCCCTGGGCCTGCTCGAGCGCGACCTGGAAGGGACGCGGGTCGATCTGGAACAGCGGGTCGCCGGGCTTTACGTTCTGCCCTTCGCGGAACAGGACCTTGGTGATCTGGCCGGCGACCTGGGACTGGACGGTGACGGTGGCGATCGGGGTCACCGCGCCCAGGCCAATGAGGGTGATGGGCATGTCCCCTGAGCGTGCCTGGGCCGCCACGACCGGCATCGGGCCCCCGTTGCCGAAGCGCCCGCCAGGGGCCTTGCCCGCCTTGGGCGTCAGGGCCCAGGCGAGCAGCCCGAGCACCAGGAGCACGCCGATGACCAGGCCCACCCGGCGCAGGCGGCTCTTGCGCTCCGGCGCGTCAGTCGGGGCGGCGAAGACTGGCTCGCGGTCCTGCGGCTGGTGGACGTCGTTCATCTGGATTTGCCCCCATGAACAGCCAAGCGCAATAAGACAGTACTCAAGGAATGTACTCCACGAAATCCGAGGGCTGGTTCGACGGCGGCTCAGAGACGCACGCCAGACTGCGCGTAATGCAGCAGGAGCGGCGCTGCGGCCACGCCAGCGCCCAAGGGCCGCGCCGGGACCCATGGGCCACCGGCGACGCTAGGATGCCCTATCGGTCCGTGGAGATACCTTAAGAACTGCCAATGAATTACGGCAGAGCTTAAGGAACAGGTCAGGTCCTCAGGCGGGGTTCTCCAGGCTGAAGGCCTGGCGGTTGTCGTCGTAGGCGAAGACTTCCGCGTAGCGGCCCCAGCTGATCATGGTGCGCAGGGTCTGCTCGGCGGCATCCTCGGCCATGTAGTCCTCGAGCTCGTCAAAGAAGCGGCTCTTGGGCGCGGTGTGGCTGGCGCGCTCGTCCAGGACGCGGCGCACGTGGGCCGCCAGCGGCACATAGGTGATCAGGTGCTGGGCGAAGAGCTTCTTGCGCTCGTCCGTGTCGCCGCGGGCGAACTGCAGGCCCGCATCGGTGAGCTTCATGTCGCCGCCCTCGACTTCCGCAAAGCGCAGCATCTGCAGCGCCTCGGCGGCCGGGAACAGCTCATCGATGTCCAGGTGTTGCTCCTCGGCGATGGCCGGCAGGTCGGCCTTGCCGTTGTACGGGGGCTCGTTCACCGCCTCGATGAGCCCGGTCAGGATGGTCGAGGACACGTGCGTGAGCGTCGTACCGATGCCACTGCCCGGGAAGCGCTCGTTCTTGACTCCGTGACGCAGCTCCCCGCGAGGGCGGGCGGTCATCTCCACGTACACCCGGTCTACGTAGGCGCGGAAGCGCGGTGTCCTGGGTATTGCGCGGCTGCGGCAGGTCGATCGGGATCTCGCTGACGATCCGGCCGGGATTGCGTGGAGAAGATCAGCAGGCGGTCGCACATCTGCACCGCCTCCTCGATGTTGTGGGTCACCAGCAGCACCGCCTTGATCGGCAGCTGGCCTTCCCCCCACAGCTCCAGAAAGTCGGTGCGCAGGGTCTCGGCGGTGAGGATGTCGAGCGCTGAGAACGGCTCGTCCATGAGGAGGATGTTCGGGTGCACCACGAGTGCGCGCGCGAAGCCGACGCGCTGGCGCATGCCGCCGGACAACTCGCGCGGGTAGGCGGACTCGAAGCCGTCCAGTCCGATCAGGTCGATGGCCTTCAGCGCCCGGCTGCGCATCTCAGCCTCGGGCACGGCGAGCGCCTCCAGCCCCAGCTGCACGTTCTCCAGCACGGTGAGCCAGGGAAACAGCGCAAAGCTCTGGAACACCATGGCGATCCCGGCGGCGGGACTTAAGCACCGGGTGCCCAAGGTAACTGACCACCCCGCCGGAGGGCGGGTCGAGGCCGGCGATGGAGCGCAACAGGGTCGACTTGCCGGAGCCTGAGCGACCCAGGAGACCGACGATCTCCCCGGGCCGCAGCGTAAGGTTCACACCTTCGAGCACGACCAGGTCGTCCCCGTCGGGCTTGCGGAAGGACTTGTTGACCGCCTGCACGTCCAGCAGGGGCGCCAGGTTCAGGGCGGGGGCCGCGTTGTTCACGTGAAGTCTCCGATTCAGCTCATGCGGAACTTGCGCTCGGCACGCGCGTACAGCGGCCGCCAGAAGACGCGGTTCAAGGTGACGACGAACAGGCTCAACACCACCGTGCCTAGCACCACTCGCCGGAAGTCCGGTGGCGCGGCAGCCTGCGCCACCGCAATGTAGGCGCCCAAGCCATGCGCGGTCACGGTTTCCTTTCCCCAGGAGACCACCTCGGCGGCCACGCTCGCGTTCCATGAGCCGCCCGCCGCGGTGATGGCGCCGGTTACATAGAACGGGAATATGGCCGGCAGCGCCAGCCGCTTCCACCACAGCCAGCCCCTTGAGCCCCAGGCTCTGGCCCGCGTAGCGAAGGTCGGCGGAGATGCCGGAAGCGCCGACGATGACATTGAAGAGGATGTACCACTGCGTCCCCAGAATCATCAGCGGGCTCAGCCAGATATCCGGGCTCAGGTGGAACAGCACGATCGCCGAGACCACAAAGCCGAAGAACAGGTTAGTCGGGAAGGCGGAGAGGAATTGCGCCACCGGCTGCACAATGCTCGCCGCCCGCGGGCGCATGCCGACCCACACCCCGATCGGCACCCAGATCAGGCTTGCGAGCACTATGAGTACGGCCACCCGCAGCAGCGTGATGAACCCGAGTACGACCACGTGCCAGATCTCCCCCACCGGCACGTCCCCGCGCACGAACGCCACGGTCTTCCACAGCGCCAGCAGGCCGAGGAGCACCAACACGCCATACCAGAGCAGGTCAGCCAGGCGCGAGCGCGCCTGTTCCTGCCGTACCACCGCTGCCGGCCGCGCCGGTCGCGGTGGCTTGGTGCCCGCGCGCAGCAGCGCGGCGAAGCCGCGCCCGACCAGCCCGAGGAAACGCGAGCGGCGCATCATGGTCAGCGCCCAGGGGCTGTTTGAGGTCTGGCCGGCCTCCTGCTCGAGCCGGAACCAGTCGGCGCTGGCGATCAGGGGCCGGAACAGCAGCTGGTCGAAGATCAGTATCACCACAAACATCGCCAGGATCGCCCAGCCGATGGCGCCGTAGTTGCGCTGATCGTTGGCCAGTGCGATGTACGAGCCCACGCCCGGCAGGGCGATCCGGTTGTCCCCGACTGTAAGTGCCTCGGAGGCCACCACGAAGAACCAGCCCCCGGAAACCGACATCATCATGTTCCAGATCAGCGGCGGCATGGCAAAAGGCACCTCGAGGCGCCAGAACCGCAGCCACGGGCTCAGCTGGAAGTTGCGCGCCGCCTCGACCATCTCGTCCGGGATGCTGCGCAGGGAGTGGTAGAAGCTGAAGGCCATGTTCCAGGCCTGACTGGTGAAGATCAGGAAGATGGCGGCCATCTCCGCGCCCGCCACACGTCCGGGGGTCAGCCGGATAAAGAAAATGATGACGATGGAGAAACTCAGGATCGGCACGGACTGCAGGAAGTCCAGCAGCGGTACCAGGATGACCTCGGCGCGGCGACTCTTGGCCGCAAGCGTCGCGTACGTGAAGGTGAACAGCAGCGAGAAGACCAGCGCGACCAGCATGCGCAGACCGGTACGCGCGGCATAACCGACCAGCGCACTCGGGGCGAGCGAGATGCCGGTCCCCTCCAGACGCTCGAGCGACCCGGTCAGGCCGTGGGCCGCCTGCGCCAGGTAAATGAAGAAGGAGAAGACCAGCAGGAACGCCAACACGTCCCAGCCGCCCGGGACATAGCGGTCGCGAATAACCGAGATTGGCAGGCGGTCGAGGCGCATCCCGCCGAGTTTGCCCGAAGCGCGTGATGATTGGCACCGCGTCGCGTGATGTTATTTGCGCCCCGGCAGCTTACCGAGTGTGCTGCCGCTGGCCTTACTTTCGGTTACGAGCCCGCAGGTCAGGTGCTCGCCGCCCGCGGACGCTCGGTGACCTGCAGATAGAGCCGGCGATACTCCTCGGCCATGCGTGCGCTCGTGTAGCGCTGCATCGCAGCCGCGTAGGCGAGTTCGATACCCTGATTGCGTACGCTGTCCGCGCTGGACACCAGGCGATGCAACCCCTGCACAAGTTCATCAACGCTGCCTGGCGCCACGAGCTGGCCGCGCGCCCCCCCATCGAGCAACTCCGGGATGGCACCCACCGCGGTGGCCAGGATCGGCACGCGCCACTGCATCGCTTCCAGCAGCACCAGCGGCAGGCCCTCCGTGAGGGAACTCATCACGAACCCGGCCGCATGTTGCAGCAGTCGCTCAGCACCCTCCAGGTAACCGGGCATCAGGACCACATCCTGCAGCCCAAGTGATGCGATTTTCGCGGTCAGCGCGGCGCGCTCTGGCCCCTCCCCGGCGATCACAAGTTTGAAAGCGGCAGGTCCGGTCGCACGTGCGACGGCAACCGCGTCGATCAGGTTCCCGAAGGCCTTTTCCGGCGATAGCCTGCCGATGGCGATCAGGGTAGGCGCCCGGGACATAAGGTCCGTCAGGGCGGTTGGCAGCGCTGCGACAGACCCTGCTTTCAGATCAGCCAGCCTGACATCGAGGGAGGGTATGCCGTTTTCGATGAGGTGCCGCCGCGATGGGGCAACGCGCTTGAGAACCGGCAGGCTCAGCATGCTGCGCGTGACTGCCACGACGGCATCGATCCTGCGGATCGCCCAGTAGTCCAGACGCTCGTAGAGCCACAGCGCGCTGAACCGAGGAGCGCCGGTCCAGCCGTGGAGGGTTGAGATCATCGGCCCGCGGATCCGGCGTGGAATCGGTCCGAGCAGGATGTTCGCCTTGTAGCCATGAGAATGCAGCACGTCGATGTTGAGCGCTCGCGCATGAGCCAGCAGCGTGCGCACCACCCCAGGCGTGGGCTTCGGCGCGATGCGGATGGGCACCACGGGCACACCCCACGCGTGCGCCAAGTCCTCGAGCGGCGTGCCGCCCGCGCCCGGACGGCCAATGCTGCCAAGGAAAGGCTCGTCGCCGCGGCGCTGCTGCTCGCGCGCGAGATACAGTAGAATCCGTTCGGCTCCGTACACGCCGCCGCTGTCAATGAGGTGAAGAATCCTCATGGGGTCACGACTTGAACCAAATCGCGCGAATGAGCTGGCAGAAATGCCGGGCGCTCATCGCCTCGGACCTCTGGCGCCACAGCGGTCGGGCGGGATTGCTTACGTTTTGCACCTGCTACGTAATGGTGCCCGGCTTCCGGTATGCAGCGCTGTTGCGTTTTTACGCCTACTCGCGTTCGGCACTGTGGTGTCGCTTCGGAATCCGGCACCTGACGGTGCTGCTGCTGCATCACTATGGGATCAGATACGGGATAGACATCTCGCGTGATGCGCGCATTGGCAGTGGTTTCTACATAGGTCATTTCGGCGGCATCTTCATCAACGAGGATGTCGTCATCGGCGACAACTGCAACATCTCCCAGGGGGTCACGCTGGGGCGGCAGAACCGCGGCGCGCGGACGGGGTGCCCGGTGGTGGGTAACAACGTCTACATCGGTCCCGGCGCCAAGATCATCGGCAACGTCCACGTGGGTGACCACGCGGCGATCGGTGCCAATGCGGTCGTCGTAAACGACGTCGCCCGCAGTACCAGTGTGGGCGGGATCCCGGCACGGCCCACCTCCGCTCTGGGCTCCGAAGGCTACGTCAACCGCACCGACTACCCGCCGGTACCGATCGCCTGAACATCGGACCGCGTACAACCGCTCTGCGGTGCGGTGGTTAGCTCCGCTGGGGGCGGGACGGGACAATGCCATCTTTGGAAGTGTGCCCTAAAGAGGCGTTAATGGCATTGCCGGGTGCTCTTTCTGGGCGCTCTGCCAAGCCTTGGGTGCCGTGCAAATAGCGACCGCCTGTCGTACGATGCGGCGCCATGAAAGTCTCCTTTGTCCGGGCAGTTCTCATAAGCATGCTGGCCCTGGCGTGGGCCGCCACCTGTCCCGCCCAGAGCACCACGTCCGACCTCGCCACCACCATCAAGAAGGATGCCGTGGATGCCGGGCACGCCATTGCCGATGGCGCCAAGAGCGTGGGTCACGCGGTGGCTGACGAGTCACGGACAGTGGCGCACGAGGTGGCCAAGAAATCCACGGAGGTCGGCCACGCCGTCGCTGATGAGTCAAAGGACGTCGCGCATACCGTCGCCGATAAATCGACCCAGGCCGGCCACGCAGTCGCTGACACTTCCAAGAAAGTCGGCAAGGACGTAAGCGCCGGCACACACCAGGTCAAGGCTGCCGTCGTTGACGACGGATCCAAGCCTAAGGAATGAAGCCCTGAGCCCACTTCGGATGCGCGCGCCAGCAGGCCTGCATCTCGCGTACCTCTCCAGTGCCCAAGATCCAGCGGCACGAGCCGAGGACGTGCTGGGGATAGCCACGTTCAATGGCAGCCCTGCGCCTGCTTGTGACGGGTCGGGCATCCCGGTTGCCGCGGTACACATGCCGCTGCTGGCCGGCGCGCCCCACCTGTACGAGGTGTGGAGCATGCGCCAACCATCGATCTCCGGGCGACACGGGCGCGTGCACTTCCGGCGCAACGACACGATCCTGTTCGGTGCGATCTCGATTCCAGAGTCCGACTTCGCAGCTTCGCCGGCGCCCGCCGGAGGCACGCCTGGCTCGCCGCTGCAGCAAGTCACGGCGCAGCTCTACGGCGAGGTTTGCGCAACGCTCGAAGCGGAAAAATATCCGCACCTGCTGCGCGTGTGGAACTACCTGCCCCACATCAACGGCGACGGCGCCGGCACCGAGCGCTACCAGCAGTTCAATACCGCGCGGCAGCAGGCATTGCAGAGCTTCGGTCGCGCGGTGGTGGGCAGCGTGCCGGCGGCCTCGGCACTGGGTTCCATCGGTGACGGCCCGGTCGTGGTGTACTTCCTGGCCGGACGCACCCCACCGATCTTCGTCGAGAATCCGCGCCAGGTGAGTGCCTACCACTACCCGCCGGAGTACGGCACGCACAGCCCGGCGTTCTCACGCGCGGCGCTGCTGAGTGACCCTGAAAATCTCACGCTCTTCATCTCGGGCACCGCAAGCATCGTCGGGCACCGCTCGCTGCACGCCGGCGACGTTGCGGCGCAAACGCGCGAGACGCTGAGCAACATCGAGGCCCTGGTGATGGAGGCCAATCGCCTGCAGGGTGTGGCACGCTTCTCTCTGGAGACGCTGGCCTACAAGGTGTACGTGCGCCGCCCTGCCGACTTACCTGCCATCCAGGCGGAGCTCACGGCCGCCGCCTGCGCGGCAGCCCAGACGATCTATCTGCAGGCCGATATCTGCCGTCACGAACTGCTGGTCGAGATCGAGGCCACGGGCATCGCCCCGGCTGCCGCTGTTGCGTGACATGCAGCGCAGGCTGCTCGTCATCGCCTCGCTGCTGCCGCTGATCGGCGCGGTTGCAACGGCCCGCGCAGACGAGAAGCCGCTGTGGGAAGCCGGACTCGGCGTTGGAGTAGTTGCCTTCAACGACTACCGCGGTGCCGACACCACGCATGTCTACCCGCTGCCGGTCCCCTACTTCATCTACCGCGGCGAGATCCTGAAGTCCGACAGCGACGGCCTGCGCGGCAAGTTCTTCTCGCGCAACTGGATCGAATTCACTCTGAGCGTCAACGGCACAACGCCGGTGCACAACAGCTCTGCACGCGAAGGCATGCCTGACCTCAAGTCCACGCTCGAGCTCGGTGGCGCGCTCAACGTACATATGTGGCGCAGCGGCAGTGGCCGCGCGAAGCTTGACCTGCGCCTGCCGGTGCGCGGCGCTGTCACGCTTGAAGCCTCACCGCAGTTCATCGGTGGCTTCTTCGCCCCCAATATCAACCTGGACCTGGCGCAGCAGAAGGGGACGCAGGGCTGGAAACTGGGCATGCTGGCCGGACCTCTGTTCGCCAACCGAAAGTACAACGAGTATTTCTATAGCGTCGCCCCACAGTACGCGACCGCGCAGCGCCCCGAGTACGAAGCTCACGGGGGTTACGCCGGCGCACAGGCGCTCGTCTCCCTCACCAGGCGCTACCCGAAGTACTGGTTTGGCGGCTACTTGCGCCACGACTTTCTGGACGGCGCGAGCTTCATCGACAGCCCACTCGTGAAGACGCGCAGTTACTGGTCGGGCGGCCTCGCGATTACCTGGATCATTGGTCAGTCCACACGCACGCTGGAGAGCGAGGATTGACGCCCTCCTCCACGCACCTGGTTCTGATCCCAAGCTATAACCCGGGCGCCAAGGGAATCGAGACCGTGCGCGCTGCGCGTGAGCACTGGGCTCCGGTGTGGGTTGTGGTCGATGGCAGCACCGACGGCACTACCGCCACACTGAATTCGATGGCCGCGTCCGACCCGCATCTGCGCGTCATCGTGCGTGCCCTGAATGGCGGTAAGGGTGCGGCGATCTATGACGGGCTCGTAGAGGCAGACCACCTTGGCTTTACACATGCGCTCACCATGGACTCTGACGGCCAGCATCCTGCGCAGTGCATCGGCGCCTTCATGGAAGCTTCCAACGCGAATCCACTGGCGATGATCCTCGGCGTCCCCATCTTCGATGCCAATGCCCCGGCTGAACGCGTGCGCGGACGCAAGGTCGCCAACTGGGCCACGAATGTGGAAACGCTCTGGGGCGGGATCAAAGACACGCTATTCGGATTTCGGGTGTATCCGTTAGTCCCGCTACTTGCGGTGATGAACGAGACGCGCTGGATGCGTCGCTTCGATTTTGATGCCGAGGCCGTACTACGGCTATTCTGGCATGGCGTACGACCGGTCAATCTCCCGGCGCCAGTAAGGTATTTCCGTCCCTCCGAGGGTGGTGTATCGCACTTCCACTACTGGCGGGATAACGTGCTACTCACGTCGATGTACCTTCGGCTATTCCTTAGCTTCCTCATCCGACTGCCACGCCTATTGCACGAGCGCAGTAAGACTGACCGGCCGGGGCGCGAGTAACCGCGACAGTTAGTCTAACTCTCCAGATCTAGTCTCAGACTACCCGCATCAGCACCCTTCGCGGCGAGTGATGGCGACAACGATTGCAAGAGCTTCAAGAATGCGTCGTTGGACGCTTCTCTAGAGAAGCGTCCAACCTGCATTTTGCCCGGGGCAGTCATTTCTCCGATCAGAACGTGCCTGTTGTACAACGAGAGTAGCGTGGCAGTTAGTCGCTGGAAATCGCTCGGATCGACTTGGTTGACTCCTGCGATACCCTCAACAAGGCGGGCAGTCTCGCAGTCATCCTCGCACAACAACAGATTCTCTCTCCCGCTTGCGAGGTGCTCAAACGTCTTTGCAGGCACAGAAAGTCTTTGACCTTGCGCAAGATTTAATACGACCGTAGATTCCTCCACAGCACACGCAACCGCCGCCGGTGACTGTGGTGCAATGATGTTCACGACATCCGCGCTGCGGGTGCCTCTAAGTGCATCGCTCAATCGCTTGCCACCATAGGTGTCCGCCTTGCCCATAAAGGTTACGTGGACTCGAGAACTATCAACTCCGGGCTGATTTAGGAGCCATTCGAGCGCACGCAAAAAGGGAAATGGATCACGCCCTACATATAACTCGCCCGCGAAGAGTATCGACAACCGGCTCCGCGTTTCAGACGCTCTCTGATGCACATTCCCGTCATAGCCATTCCTGATGACATGAACCTTGTGTTTAAGGTTTGCATATCTTGACTCGATTAAATCAGCCGCTGCCGCACCGGTGAACGTGACCGCCGACGCGCTTCCAAGCACAGCCCGTTCCAGCCGCCTCAGCCATTTGCTAAGTCCGCTGCCACTACTCGAGGCTCCATCAACGTCGTCCGCCCAGGGGTCACGCAAATCCGCCACGAATGGAACGCGCAACCGTCGCGCCGCGAGTGCGCCAGCCACGAGCACGCTGTGCGGCGGTCCCGACGCCAAAACAACACACGTCGGGTCTTGGGCACCCGCACGGATAGCCGCACGCGATGCCCTCCAAGCCCATCGCTTATATCCGTCTATGAAATACAGTGAGCGAAAGTAGGCGCCTCGCACCCTGGCAATAGTTGATCCACGAATGAGAGAAGTGCCGCTTGCTAATGGCGCCAAGTCGACGCTACCCCGCGACCTACCCCACAACATCCGCTTAAAAGCTACGGCTCCGTCAAGAAATGCCCTGGACGGCATGCTGATCGGTAATGCGAACACCCCCGGAAGCACCTCCGCGCCCCGCTTAAGTGGCTTGCCTCCAAACGCACTAACCACAACTACTCTGCACCCGGATTGCGCCAGATGTGCAGCGACAGCGCTAACGCGCCGCGCACCAATTTCCATTGAAGGAAAAAAGTGGTACGAAATAATCAACACGGCAGGTCTCAGCTTGCACCCTCCCTGTAGCCGATCGCAGAAGCTCTGCGCAGTACCATCCCAACCTGGGTGGATACGTGACGCGCTTACGCTCTGCCTCTTAGGAGTTCGTAGCCGAACTGATTCGGACTCGCAAACCACTCGGCAATGCCAATTCGATTCAACATAAACGGATCGGGATGACGTCCGTTGACGCCACCAAAGCAGCTGAGACAACAAGAAAATCCGGCCTCGCGTACAAGCTCGCGGGAGACAGGCGATATATTTTGTCGGCCACCGAATGGATAGGCAAACAGTCGGGTATCGACCCCGAGCTCTGCCAAAAGTTTTGCCTTTGATCTCGCAAGCTCGGAACGTACGACGCTCGGCTCAGTGGTTCCCAGATCGATATGGGTGTCCGTATGATTCCCGATCTCAAACCCCATATCTCGAAGCTTACGGACTTGCTCCCAAGTCATCCAATCCACCCCGGCCCTTAGCTGCGCATCCCAAGGTGCGACAATTGGTGAATCAACAAATCCAGAAGTAACGAAGAAACTCGCAGGAAGCTTAAGTTTGCGCAATATCGGCGCCGCAACTTCAACGTTATCGGCATATCCGTCGTCAAACGTAATTGACAACGTGCCCCCGAGATCGGCACCAGAGGCGCACGCATCGACCTGTTGGCCAAGCGACACAACATCAAAATACTTCACAAAAAACTTACAGAATTCCTGAAAGACCGCCGGTGCGCAGGTAAGCCCGTCCGTTTCAATAACATCAGTTACGCGGTGGAATGCAACAACCGTCATTTGCGAGCTAAACCGTCGCGAATACAGACCCGCCATCCCTGCTATGCGCCCCAGCACATCCTTGGTGCTTCTGCGAAGTTCGAGATTCATTGCTCGAGTTCACCTCGTAACCCAAATTTTCTCAAGCCCAGAAGTTCTTGGCCGCCGCACGCTTCGTCGTTCTGATCCAGTCTATACACAAATGACATCAACGCCATGACGAGACCGATGGTCAGCCACAGCACGGTGGCATAGGTCATTGATAAAAAGAAACCTGCAACCGCATTTCCCGCGAGAGATATCTGAAGAGCCCTGGCGAAGACGACCTGATCTTCCAATTCGCCGTGAACGGTCTTGCGGGCCAAGAGACGGGCACGCGTATTAGACAATCCGCGCCAAGCTAGTACATACATGCGAAGAAACAGCAACAAGCCCGCCACGCCAAGTTCAACTAACGCCTCCATATAGCTGTTGTGCGGCGCCATCATCCTTCCACCGTATCGATAGTCCACCATGCCGAATGACCACGGGCCGTAGCCCCAGGGTCGATCCATCGACGCGTGGAATCCACGGGTCCAGATCTGTCCTCTGCTTTTGTCGTTCGTCGGATCCAAGTTGTAGTCGTGGCTCAAGCTCAGCACTGTCGCGAAGCGCTCACGCGCGTCGTGTGGAAGCTGGGTCCAGACCACCGCCCCAAGCAACACCACAAGAATAAACGACAGAACTTTTCTGTTCTTGCGCCCCTCTTTGGGAGCTCGCATCGGCATGAAACAGATCAGCAATACGACAAGCACGAGTCCGAGAAATCCTCCTCTGGATTGGGTCAGCAGAAGTGCGCCCAATATCACGCACGAGAAACCAGCAAAAATTAGGCGTTTCCCCGTCGTCCTTGCGGTAAGCGTAAAAGCCAAGAGAATTGGGAGCACAGTCACAAGAACATAAGCCAAGTCATTCGTGTCGTACATCGTATTTGCTTCGGCGCGTCCACCGGTGTAACTCGACAGAGCTGCGCGAGCCAAGATGAGCGCAGAGACCACCAGCACTAGTAGTGTGCCGCGGATCAAGTTCCAGGAGCGGCACATACAGTGAGTGATGATCACGGCCGCAAGTAGTGTCGGAAGCTGTTGAACAAGAAACTGCAGACTCGCTCCCGGCCAAATAGAAAATGGACAGGAAAGAATGGCGATGGTCAGTAGCCAAAGTGCGGTTTTTGAGATCTTCTTGACGGCAGGCGTAGCACTTGGCATACGCTTCCATTTAGCGATTAGTTGGAGCAGCGCCAAGCCAAGGCTGATTTTGCCCAACGGTAGCGCAGCAAGCCCTGGGATCAGTTCGCCGATTCGGCCTACTGCTATCAGTATGAATGCCCAAAAACAAAACTCCATCATTCCGGGCCGCACCGGAATGGATGGCGACGTGGGCATCAGCAACTCACCTGGCTGCGTCGCTAGCCTGTCTCCCGGAGAACTGCTGGACATTTCGCTCACCTATCGTATCCCTCACGCTGTGCGGGATGTGAAATGAGCAATGAACCGAAGCATTTCGGCGGTCGCCTCGCGCGAAACAACGCGAAGAATCATAACAAACACTGACGCACCAACCGGCACTGCAATTGCCAACTGAACAAGTGGAGTTAGCGAGGAAAGCCATGCCGCCTTGACCGCCACTATTGTCGCGGCCATTAGCAGTGCGGCACCGGCGGAGGGAGCGACGGCGCGAAACATTTCCATTAGAGTAATACGTAACGCTCGCCGCACCAGCCAACTATTCAACGCGTAGACAAACGGGAAAGCTATCGCCCAAGCCGCGGCGACGCCTTTGACACCCCAATGGACGCCGATGAGGATACTCGCCGGGACAATTATGATCGCCAGGACTAGGGACTTAATGTTGACGTCCTGTCGCCCCACGGCCGTGACCGCCGCACTTGTAAAGGAATTAAGCATACGCAGCGGCATAGATATGCAGAGAAGCTGGATTACTACTACAGCGGCGAGCCATTTCACGCCAATCGTCACGCGCACCACGGGCTCACTCACTACGGCAAGTCCCCAAAATACTGGGAATGCATAGGCAGCGCCCAAGCGTAGTACCTTCAAATAGCCGGCGCGCACGCGGTCCGAATCTTCTTGAACTAGCGAAAATGCGGGAAGCGCGACTGAGTTGATAATTCCCATCGCTCGCTCTAAGGGGATGTTTGTCAGTTGGCGCCCTACGGCATAAATTCCCAGTTGAGTTGCGCCCAAGAGGCGCCCGACTATGAAGCTATCTGCCTGCATGTACCAATACCAAAGCGTCTTTTCTAGCAGCACCAAGCCGGAGAATCCCGCCAAGTGCCTTAGCTTTGAGAGTTTCAGTCGTGGCATGCTCATTGACTGACTGAATATATTTATCGTGATAGTCCGAGAGATCGTAAGTACAACTGTCCCAACAATTAGGCTCCAAGCCCCGCCGCCGTTTAGCGCAACTACCAAGGTGGCTAGCGCGCCGATCAAAGAGGCAATGACATCGGAGACACCAAGTTGACGGAATTTCATGTCCATCGATAGCTGTGACTGGGGGATTACAGCAAAGGCCATCGTCAGAAACTGGATGGATATCAGGCGAATCAGTGGAACGATCCGGGGCTCTTTGGTCAGGGCACCGAAGACGGGGGCGGCGGCTAGCAGTCCGATGGTAAACAGCGAACCCACCAGCAACAGAGCACCGAATACATGCTGCAATGTGTCTCTATCGCGGGTCTGCCAGCGAACCAGAGTCACGCTGAAACCTAGCTCATTCAGTAGGGCCAGAAAGCTAGCAAAAATCCCCGCAAGAGCGGCAAGACCAAATTCGGTAGGGGAAATGAGGCGGATTACGAAGAAGGTATTTACCCAAGTGAGGACTTGGGCAAAGAGCCTAGAGAGCGCGACCCACCTAAGGCCACTTATGACAGACCGGTTCACACCGTTCATTAGCTGAAGGGATCCGCCTTGATTGCACTGGAATCGGGCACCGCTGCGGTCGCTACATAGCCGCGCGTATTACAGACCCATGCAGCCTGCAACTCTGCGATACGAGCCATAAGGCCGACCATCCTCAGTGCCTGCGCATTCCTGGCCGCAAGCCTAGTCGAAAAGAAGTGCCCCAGTCCGTAACTACTTGATTCATAGCACTATTAAAGTCCAAATTCGCACTCATCCCACGAGGCAAAGCTTTGAATTGACGCGGTGCAGAATCCCGCAACCCGTAAGGTTATGTTCATGTTGCCTGTCTAACGTGCGCTTTGAGTGCCAATTGAGAAGCCGTTAACACTCGTGCTCTGCTAAGCTGCGACTGGGGACTTTGCGCCGTGACAGAAAAATAAGAAGAGTCAGCTTCATGGACATAGCTGCCCTTTGGATCTGCTGCGGACTGCTTGTGTACGTCTACGTACTGTATCCCTTGCTGGTATCTGCGTTGGCAAAGGCTCGCGGTATTCCCGTTCTTCGCGACGAGTACCTTCGAAAAGTTACAATAGTCGTTACCGCATACAACGAACAGGCTTGTATCCGGGCGAAACTCGACAATCTCATCCGCCTGGATTATCCGCCTGAACTCTACGACGTCCTCGTGGCCTCCGACGGCTCATCTGACTCAACCGAATCCATCGCAGCCTCCTACAACCCCCAGCGAGTAGGCGTCCTTCGCATCGAGGGCAGGCGCGGCAAGACGACCTGCCAAAATGCGGCGGCGGCGGCGGCCACCGGCGATATCCTGGTATTTACTGACGCAACAACACGACTTCATCCCGGCGCACTCAGAGAACTGGTTGAAAACCTATCTGACCCTAGTGTGGGATGCGTTGGCGGCCGCCTTATCTACGTGACGGACGTCGAGAACGTCACAGGTGCCGGAGGTGAGGCTTACTGGAGCTACGAGCTGCGGTTGCGTGCCGCTGAAAGTCTTCTGGGATCGCTCATTGGCGTTAGCGGCTGCCTCTACGCCGTTCGAAGGAGCGCCTATCGTCCGATTGATCCAGACCTCATAAGCGACTTCGTAATCGCAATGAGAATGCAGGAGCAAGGTCTCAGAACCGTGCTTGAGCCGGACGCTGTATGTTTCGAAGAGACTCTAGACCGGGGTAGTCACGAGCTGTCGATGCGCGTGCGGGTTGCCATAAGGAGCCTCAATGCCTTGGTACGCGAGCGTCGCTTTCTGAATCCCGCGAAATACGGCCTATTTTCCTGGCAGCTTTGGTCGCATAAAGTCCTGCGTTACGCATCACCTTTGCTCTGGCTTGGCGCCCTGGCCGCAAATATTTCTCTAGCTGATAGGACGCCGTATCTCATTCTGCTCGCGGTTCAGTTGGCAGTAATTGCTGCGGGAGCGGTCGGCTTTCTACTTCAAGGTACGCGGCGGAATCTCGGACTATTCGGACGGCCTTACTATCTGCTCCTAACAAATGCCGCATCACTTATCGCAACGCTTCGATACTTGCGGGGAGAGCGGATGGTGACCTGGAAGCCGATTCGGTAGCTCGCACAGAGAATTCTGGAGCGGGAAATCGAGCTTGCCCGACCCGACCAATCAGGGCGGTTAAATCCAGACTGCTCTTCAAGCCGTCGTTCCGATCTAGCGCTGGCCTCCGTGTCACTCGGAGGACCGATAGAAACGCGCCTGCATCAGACCGGGCCTGCCGCAGATATGCGACACGAGCAAGCACTCATACTGATGCTACTAGCGAGCATGGGGCCCTGTTAGGGCCAGAAGGGGCTAAGTCGCTTCGGTCTATTGGCGCGGATTAGCGACAATTGAAACCACATCCACGCGTGGCTAAATTGGCTGCTTCCGGGACTGGACTTTGCCCCTCCCTGGGGCGTTCCGCGGCTTGTCTAACTTCAGGGAGGCTACATGGCCTTTAAACGCTTCGTTACGCAGACATCCCCTCAACTTTTTTCCCGTCGTGACCTTTTAAGGGCCGGCAGTGTGCTCGCGCCAAGTATCCTGGTTTTTCCTCAATTCATGGCGCGCAAGGCAT
The DNA here is from genome assembly GCA_963703025.1 of uncultured Pseudomonadota bacterium. Classification (GTDB taxonomy): domain Bacteria; phylum Pseudomonadota; class Gammaproteobacteria; order Steroidobacterales; family Steroidobacteraceae; genus 13-2-20CM-66-19. The sequence goes on from OY969778.1 coordinate 289,824, forward strand.
GGGGCCAGACCACTCAGAGCTTCGACTACTATATTTCTCCATCGGGCTCAGACGGTAACTCCGGCACTCAGAGCAGTCCCTGGGCAATAACGTCTCTGAACTCTAAGAGAAGTACGTACAGCGGGAAGCGAGTAGGCCTGCTCGACGGCGTCTACAACGTTGGATCGATGATGAGCCAGAATCGGGATGTGCCGGCCATCAGCGTCAACGGCGGCACATCATCTTCACCAACCGTTATCGCATCTGTAAACGCCGGCGGCGCGACGATAACCGCGAATAACGGCTCTTATGGCGGGGGGAACAACAATTGTGCGGTTTTTGGTCACAAAAGCACCGCAGCTCAGCAGGGATATCTCACCATCGACGGAATCAAATTCACCGGCGGCGGCTATCAGGTGATTGAGATCGGCAACTACGATTTCAGTGGCCCTATTGTTTCTGGCGTTACCATTCAGAATTGCGAGTTCACTGGCAACAATAGCTCACAAGCACCGATTGCGATCGGTGGCAATTGCGCTCAAATCTCTCTTTATAGGAACAATGGAACTTCACTCCGGAACAACTATCATCATGACAACGTCGGACCGTTTGGGCTGAACAGCGCCGATCACTTTAGCGCGCTGTATCAATGGCAATCGTCGGGAACAGTCATTGAGTATTGCACCCTGATAAATAGCGGCAATTTGCATGGAAAAGAGGGCGGGAACCAAGGAACCACGATTCGATTTTGCTACATAGATGTCACGCCGTTCACTAGCGGCCAAAACCGCTCGGGCATCCAGGGATTCGACGGCGCCGCCACGTCAGGTCTTACACAGACAAGTTCGTTTCACCACAATGTGATCGTATACAGCTATAGCGCTTTGGATTTGCAGGCCGAGTTGAACAATGGAGGCTGGTCCACTCCACTCTTTATCTACAACAATACGTTTGTGGCGTCGTCTGGTTGGTCGACGGGCCTCGATTACTACGAGCGGACCTCGGGTTCGCGACTGGTACGCTTTTATAACAACCTCTTTTTCGACAACGGGCTCGCGCCATCCAATGGCTACGGATACATCATTGCGAATTCTGACGCGTTCGGCCTGATCGACTTCAATTTATACGGGGGTCATTCTTCATGGTCTGCGGTGCCCGGCGGCCAAGTGAACTCTACGGGCGTGGCCAGATATTCGTCACTAGCCGCCTGGCAAGGGGCACTAAGCGGCAGCAGCGGAGCCGACGCGCACTCGCAGAATGGCGTAGCCACGTTCAGCAGTTCTGGGGCCAATGCGTCCCGGTACAAAGTAACCGGTGGAATCGCGTTTGGCTCAGGAAGAGTGGGAGGCGTTTCAACCGGCGGCGCGGTGAACGTTGGCGCCTGGGACGGAACAACGACTCAGATTGGCGCCGGTGCCAATAGCACCATGCCGAGTGCACCTGCCCTCAGCGTGAGCTAACGCAGATCCGACCGCCAGATCCAGCTGGCGGTCACTTACTGCGGCGCAGAATCGGAGGCTATACTTAGATACTACAATCAAGAGGCGGAGCATTTCACTTACGCCCGCAGAGATGCGTATAGCGCAAGAAGGAGGCAGCCAATTCGTCCTACCTGTTTGACACGAGCAATTGGGAAACTCCATGTCGCTGTATGACTGGATGCGCAGGCGTGAAACTCCGTTCCAGCAGGCGGCGTATTCAAGCGCGAAAAGACTTCTTCGAGCCGATTTTCCTTCGATCCCATTGCTCCATCCTCTACTGGCAGTAGAGCGGCGGGTACGCAAGGGTCCAATTCGTCTCCTGATATCAAAGACTTATTACACACCCCTGCTGCGCCGCCGAGCGCGTTCAGCGGGCGTCAATCTCGTGCTATATGAAAATATCCCCAAGGTGCTAGGCAATCTGCAAATCGATCTAGGAAACCGCGTAACGTTGTCAGGCAACCAAGTTTGGTGTGCCTGCGGGGACTCCTCCCCGAAGACCTTCAGCGTGGGCGACGATACCTATATAGGGTTCTCTGCAGAGATCTTTGTCGGCGACCAAGTTGTGATTGGAAAGCACGTGTTGATAGCCAATCACGTTCTGATCAATGGCTACGACGGTCACCCACTTGACCCGTTGGCACGTGCCAAAGGCGATGGCCCAGGCCCCGAGGGACTCGGTCCGATCCGGATAGGCGACTATGCTTGGATCGGCAGCAAGGCAATCATTCTAAAGCGCGTCACGATAGGGCGCGGTGCAATTGTTGCGTCCGGAGCAGTTGTGACCAGCGATGTTCCGGAACTGACAGTCGTCGCGGGCAACCCGGCTCGCCCAATTCGGACGCTTTCCCCACCTGACGGCTGGTAACCGTCAGACCGCTCAGATCACCACTGGGCGGCTGAGCCTGATAACGGTCAGCCAACAAAAATTCCGCAGAAATGGCATTGCCCTCAGGATTCTCGCGTCTGCCGCTTCCAGCGACGGAAGGAGGCGACCAGCGAGTCCCCCGAGTCCCGGGAACAGCGCGACCGCAGCACACATCGGCGTTAGCAGCCCATAGTCGTCGCGGTCTACTTGCAGAAAATGGCGACCCATAATCTTGAAGTCGCGCTCTCGCAACGGATGCTCGTCAGGTGTGCGCATGCTCGGAGTCAGTAACCTGAACATGGCGACAACCGGATGCAACGCTTGCGGCTCGAAAAGCACGGCCATACCGTCACTTTTGAGGCAGCGCGCCCACGAACTGAGTGCCTTCTCCGTATCTATATGATGAAGCACACCGCTACAGGTAATGACGTCCAAGGATCCTGGCGGGTAATCCAGCGCTTCCGCGTTCATCACGCGCGCAGTTGCGAACTGACCTAAACCCTCTTTTCGAATTGATTCGCGAAGCTTGTCGATGGAGACCGGAGATATATCGGTGCCCTCGACGAATACTCCATCTCGTGCGAGAGGAGTTACGCCGCAATCGCTCGATCCAACCACGACGACACGCTTTCCGCGCAGCCCACGGAGCAACTGCTCGTACTTTTCATTTGCAGCGCGATTGATAAAGTAGAACCGATCCCTCAGCTCTACCTTACCGGACAGCGCCTCCTGCATGCGTCGGTTCTGATGTTCGGCTTCGCGCTCGACGCGATCCTGTTCGGTGCTCACTTTGGACAGTCCATGCTATGAATTCACCCAAGTCCAATAATATAAGAATGAAGACCTTCCCTACTCAAATCGCTTCCAATACATGATCCAACGCACTAGTACCTTCTACTATCTAACGCACCAGCATAGGACGCAGCGCCACGAGAGCGGCCGGTCGGGCGGCAAGTCGCCGCCATCGCGCGGACCACATCTGCAGTTGAAGCAGCATCCAGACTCCCGCGGCGGACCCGGAACGACTGTCTTGCCTCAGAAATCGCTGAACTGCCGGCTCGACAACCGATGGATCAAGCAGCCCCTCTTTTAGCAGCGCTGCAGTTGACAGCCGCTCGAGCACAACAGGACGCAGCGGACCTCGGAGCCAGTCTGCAATCGGCGCACTAAAGCCCTGCTTAGGGCGGTCAAATAGAGTTCTTGGGAAGTATTTGTATAGTAGTTCCCTCAAGATGTACTTGTTCTCTCCCTCCCTGATTTTCCACGAGACCGGCAACGCCGCAGCGAGCTTCGCCATCTCGTGATCAAGGAAGGGCTCTCGCGCCTCTAGCGATACAGCCATAGATGCCCGATCTACTTTCACGAGCAAATCCCCAGGCAAGTACTGCGTCATATCGAAATGCATGAATCGATCGCGCGGACCGTCCCCGCGGACCCGTTGGTAGGCGATTTGCGCGCAATCAGATTGAGGCCCGGGGTTTACGAGGAATGCCCTCGCTTGCGATGCGGTCCATTCAGAGGTGGTAGCCTCGTAAGCGGCAAACTCAGATGACGACTTCGCCATTCGGACAAATTTTCGCAACTTGTCATTTATCGCGGCAAACTTAGGTCCTCCACGACGCGACAATTCGTAGGCACGCGCGACAATTCCAGGGGGCAGCGCGTCGAGAATCTCGGCTGATAGGAAATACAGCGCACGAGTGGCGCCCGCCTTCTCTACGAAATTGCCGCACACCGCGTATCTCGCGTAACCTCCAAAAAGCTCATCTGCGCCATCTGCCGACAGCGCTACTTTCACGTGCTGCCGGGCCAACCTCGAAACAAGCAGCGTGGGCATCAACGAGCTGTCGCCAATCGGCTCGTCCGCAATCTCAACGATCTCCGTTGCGGTATTTAGAATCGCATTGCGCGAAACCGAAAACTCCGTATGGTCTGCACCGAGCGTTTCAGCAACGGCTCTTGCGTAGGACGACTCGTCGAACTCGGAGTCGGGGAAGCTTATTGTGAAAGTCTTGAGCGCGAATCCGGCTTTCCGTGTCAAAAGCGTCGCCAACAACGAGGAATCAATGCCCCCGCTGAGAAATACCCCAACGGGCACATCTGCAACCATGCGGTAGGCAAAAGATTCGGCCAGCGACCGCTCAATACGATCGAGTACCTCAGGATCTGGAAGACCGGCAAGCTCCCGTCGAAGTTCGTGCGCGTGGCGACCGTCAAACAGTCCGCCGGGCGACCAATATTCGAGCTCAGACACCCTCATCTGCATGTCGATGCTGCAAATCGTGCCAGGGCGCAATGTTTTGACATCAGAGAAAATGCTTCTAGGCGCGGAGATATAACCGAACTGCACGAATTGCGCGAGCGCCGATGGCTCGACGTCCCTGCGCGTTTCATCGCCGCAGATGAGTCCCTTCATTTCGGACGCAAACGCAAGACGTCTTTCATTCAGCGAGAAGTACAGCGGCTTAACTCCGAACCGATCTCGGCACAGGTGCAACACTTTATTGGCGTCATCCCACAGCGCGAAAGCGAACATCCCCCTAAATCGGTCCACGCATCGCAGTCCCCAGCGCCTGAAGGCAGCCAGAATAACCTCAGTGTCCGAATCGCTAACGAAGGACTCACCATCTGCCTCTAGCGTCGAACGAATCTCTCTGAAGTTGTAGATTTCGCCGTTGTATACAATCCAGTCCCTGCCATCGCGCGATGACATCGGCTGGTGGCCCAACGGAGACAGATCAAGAATAGATAGCCGCAGATGCCCGAGGGCCAAACGCCCGTCAGCTACAATCTGAATGCCGCTATCGTCCGGACCTCTATGAGCCATCGACGAAAGCATACGATTAACGCTATTCAGGTCAGGCACGCCCTCGCGAACGAATACGCCCGCAATTCCACACATAAATTTAGTTCGTACCTTTAATATGCAAACGCCGGTGGATTCTAGCCATTCCTGTGATCGCTCTGCGCCGTCTAAGTCCGCCAAATCAGCATGCCGATCATATGTTAAAGTTCTTTCACAATTCCTGATCCGCGCACACCAAGCTATGGACGCCATGTATTTGCCAGCGGAGCGCGTCCCCCCGGTCTCTATCGCAGTGAACGCCCTGGCTGGTGAAGCGTGAGAGCGCGGGCGGCGATCCAGTCATCCATTCTCCACCTCGTTCGGGCGTTGGGCGGTTTTGCACTTGCTCGACGGTTAACGCGCCATCGCTTGCGCATTCTTTGCTACCACGGATTCGCTGCAGGTGACGAGTTTGCGGAGATGCCTTTGATGTTCATGAGGCCCGGCACATTCAGGCGCCGAATGGAGATCCTGAGACGGAACTTGATCCCGGTAGTGTCACTAGAAGAGGGTCTGCGACGCCTGAACAACAAGACAGTGCGTCACGGGGAAACCGTGATTACGCTCGATGACGGCTGGGCCTCCAACCTGACGATTGCGCTGCCGATTCTCGAACAGTTTCGCTTTCCTGCCTGTATTTACGTTTCGACAGAACATCTGTCCTCCGGGACACAGGCGTTCAACGTCGCCCTGTACTACATGATCTACAAGTCTCAGCGACGGGCAATTACTCTTTACGGCGTTCATCCAGCCGTGGATGGAAGTTACGATCTAACTGACCCCGCTGTAGCCACCGCTCAGATTGTGCAGGCGGCCGAGGCCACGCTTTCGCTCGAAGAGCGCCAACACTTGCTCCCTTCCTTGGCACACTCACTCGGAGTTGACGCTGCTGACGTGTTTAAGGATGGGCGATTCACCTTTCTCAATGCCAATCAAATCAAGCAGCTCGCTGAGCGCGGAGTGGCTATAGAGTTGCACAGTCACACCCATCGACTCGCGGCGGACAGTTTCGACTCCGTTGCCTCGGAAATTTCTTTAAATCGGGATGCCCTCTCGCAGATACTCGGCAGGCAACCAAATCACTTTTGCTACCCGAGTGGCGTGCACGCAGAGGCACACCCCGAGTGGCTCGCACGCCTGAATATTAGCTCCGCTACTACGTGCGATCCGGGTTTGAATCCGTACGGGACATCGCCGATGTTGCTTAAGCGCTATCTAGACAGTGACGCGATCGACGACATTGTTTTTGAAGCGGAAGTGTGCGGCCTTCGCGATATCGTGAGGAATGCGCTCCTACGTATCAATCACATTATCAGCGCCTAGGACGTTCTCCGGACCTGCGGAAAATGTGGCCGTAAGTCCTAAGAGTCTCAAATAGGTTGTCGTCGCGGAATCCAGCGAGTAACGGCGGCGGACCCACTCAAGCGCATTTGTCGCGACGCCGTACCTCAAGCTTGGAGATCGCACCAGCTGCGCCATAGCACCGGCAAGTTCGGTTGGGCTTTTCGACGGCACCGTCAAACCTCGGCCACCAGCGAGCAACTCGGGTATGCCACCCACCGCAGTGGCTACGCACGGCACGCACGAAGCCATTGCCTCGAGGAGCGCCATGGGGAGCCCCTCGGTTGTGGAACTCATGACAAAAGCATCCGCTGCCATCAGCAAGTCACGGACGTCGTGCCTTGCTCCCAAGAAATGCACGCGCTGTTGAAGAGCCAACTGCTCGCATAGTGCTTCCAATTCGGGCCGTTCAGGTCCTTCACCCACGAGATACAACTCGCTATTTTTGGCCACATCTACCGGCAGCGCAGCAAACGCCGATAGTAACGTGCCAAGATCTTTCACAGCATTCAAGCGGCCAACATAGAAAAAAGCAAACGCGTCGGTCGAAATATTCAGACGTGCACGCATGTCGGCACAAACTTCAGGTAGGCGTTCCCTAATTAAGACTCCATTTGGGACGCAATGTATTTTTATGGCAGGCACACGCAATTGGTCGCGAAAATAGTCCGCTTGGGTTTGCTCCACCACCGTGATGTCCGTGGCGAAGCGGCAGTACCATTTGGCACTCCGTCGGTAGCGAGGCCGCTCTCGTAGCTGATGCAGGCCGTGCTCGCTCATCACAACTCTGCCAATTCGAGCAAACCAAGCAGGTATACCGCAAAGTATTAGCGCGGTTGCGTGGTGCACATGCAGAGCAGCGGCTCTCTCCCTGCGAAGCATTCGCGCAATCTGCCACTGGTATCTAATGCGGCGCGAAATGCCGCGTTGCCTTTCATAGTTCATATCAAGGCAACGAATCCCCGCTGACTCCAGCTCCACACGCATGGGACCGTCAGAGTCGTAGAAAGCAAAGCACACCACCGTGTAACCGCGGCGTGCATACTCAAGCGCGAGATCAACGCCAACGCGCTCGGAGCCTCCAATCTGAAAGGAAAACAGCCCCTCGACAATTACAGGAGGCTCAGACCGTATGCCGCTGTCTAATCGCAAGACAGAACGTGACCCGTCAGATCGCTGAGCACAGAAAATCTCCGAACGCTCATTTCACAAGGCAGTCCCGACCCGCAGTTCAACTCGGTTTCCTACCGTGGCCACTCTCGTCGCCATAGCTTCCATAACCGTAATAGCCGTCACTCGGGACAAAGCGCGCTTGATTGACCACGAGGCCTTGCAGTCTTTTTTTGTCCAGCAACGCAACTGCTTCGGCGACTGCTCTTTGCGGAGTCACGTCTGCTCGAACTACCAGCACGATTTGTGCAGGTATCCGCATCAGAGCTCGTGCTTCGCTTGACGCTAAGAGAGGAGCCGAATCCATAAGTACCAAGCGTCGCGGATTATGCAGCGCAATCTGTGTCGCTATCTGATTCATTCGCGCGCTTGCGAACAGCTCGGTGCTGTTCTCGATTAGTCTCCCCGCAGGGAGAATTTCCAATCCACGAACATCGGTTCCGACAATCAATGACTCCGGGTCTATTGCCTCGTCCGCGAGCGCGTCCAGGAGACCTGGATCGCCTCTTAGCTTGAAAACCTCACTGATTCTCGCCCGCGGTCCGTCCGCGTCGACCAAAAGCACAGATATGTCGCGTTCGCGCGCCATACTTAATGCCAGATTGATGCTCGTGAACGTCTTGCCGTCGCCAGGTAACGCACTCGTTATGAGGAGCACCCGCATTTCCGTGGGCCCAGCAAGTGCCCTTTCGATCAGCGGGCGTTTGATCTGTCGGTAGTGGTCCGCAAAGCGACGTTCCAGTCCCTGTTCAGGAAGATAGCCCGCAGCTCTCAAAACGGCGTCGTCGACTACGATCCGCTTTTCTCGTTGCGGCGACGAGGCTTGTAATGTCCCAGCATCTCTCAGAGGCGGGACGGGCGAGACGCCTTTCGCAGAGGAAGCAGTTTCACTGTGGCCATTTTGACGAAGTCTAGCCAACGCATTTTCAATTAAGCTCACAGATTCACCATGTGCTTAAGCGCAGTTAGGCTAAGCCGGTAGCCCTGTTGGCTTACAGCCACCGCAATGCCAAAGGCTACCAGCAGGCATACCGCCGCAGCCGAGATCTTAAGGACGTCTAGTTTCATTGCGGCACGGGTTCGAGCGGGAAATGCGGAACTCACGATACCGATTACCGGCACGCCGAATGCCTGCGCCAGAGCCCCAGGCGACGAGACCACAGGATGCAGGTAGCTTAGCCCGTATGCGAGACCAGCACCGGCAGCAAGTGCCACGAGCAGTACGACTGCCAGAAGCAATGGCCGCTTCGGCCATACGGGCGCTAAGCTCGCCGTAGGCGGTTGAACAACCTCGAAGCGCAGCGACCCTGCGTCGTCCGCGCGCTCGCCAAGCCGAGCCTTCTGTAGACTTGCCAGGAGGGCGGTGTACTGCGCTTTGTTGGCGTCATAGTCCCGATTCAATTGCGCGTATTCAGCCTCGACCTGCGGTGCCGTGTCGAGCATACGACGTAGCTGCGCCGCTTTTGTTTCGTGCTGACTGAGCTCAGTACTGAGATCACCGATATCGATGTCCGCCTGATTGAGAGCCAGCTGGATGCTTTGATAGACAGGGTTGGTGCTCGCGCGGCTTGAGGCTGCGGTGGCTGCGTCCCCTCTTCGCAAGCTTTCGATTTCGGCGGCGCGCTTCTTTTTGAGATCCGCGAGTGTCTGCTCAGCGGCGATCACGTCCGGGTGCCGATCCGTGAACCTCATCAGCAAGTCATCCAACCTCGACTGTGCCTCATCAATGCGGGCCAGCGTGTCTGGAGAGCCTCCAGATGCGGCTCCCGACCCCGACGACCCCGAAGCCACCGCTGCGATCGCAGCGTCGCCGTGGAGCTGCCTGACTAGCGTAGCGCGTCGCGCCTCAGCCGCAGCGAGCTTCGTCTTCAAAGCGCTGGCCTCTTCGCTTTCCTTTTGCAGCTGCGCAAAATATCCGCCCTGCTCTGTGGGCATCAGCCCAATATGATTCGACTTGAATGCCGCTAAACGATCTTCAGCGGTCCGCAATCGTTTTTCATAGTCCTTAATCTGTTCCTCCAGGAACTGCTGCGCACTTTGCGAGCCCTCGCGCTTCCCTCCCAGAGTCTCCGTAACCAGCGTGTTTACCAGGATAGTGGCAACCCTTAGGCTGCGCGCGCGATTGCGGTCTTGGTAAACGACTTGGTAAATCGTACCCGCTGTCTTTCGATCCTCCTCGTGGCCACTTGCGCTGTGGACTCCGATGTCGATTCGCAATCCCATGTCGGACACTAGCTTCTCTTCGATGCGTGGGTCGAGCTTGTACGGAGGGATCACACCGGCATCGAGTGCGATTCGCGAAAGAGATGGCGCCGCAAGCAGGGACTGGCGCACGAAATTAATCTCGGCGTCTACGTCTTGATCGACGGTCAAACCTTGTAGCACTGGCTTGAGCGACGTGCGTGTATCTACAAACACGCTTGCGACAGCCTCATACCTGTCGGCCAGCGAAAACACATACAGCCAACCTACCGTAACCACGAGTGCCGCAACCGCCAACGCCAGCCAGCGGTACCGATATGCACCAATGATCTCGTTCCAAACTTGCGTAACTAAGGGGTTCAAGATCGCTCCCTCTTTTCCTCGCTCCGACCTGTAGGCAAACTTTGAAACGTCGTGGTCACTGCGCCCTGGTCTGTAAGTCGCGGCCACCCAACTCGCCGAACGAAATCTCGCAAGGTGTCGCGGGCGCCGGCGCAGGTAGGATCACACTGAGTTCGAAACACAAACTGGAGTGAGTAAGTAGGTTGGATCAGTGCCTGCAGTCCGTACCACAACTGCGATAGGAGTGGGACCACGAACGTTCTTCCACCTATATCGTATACCGACCAAATGACCGATCGGCTACCCGAGCCGTCGATGGTCTCAAGTTCGAGATATGTGGTATCACCTGCCTCGGCGAACGCCATGTTCTTGGCCGACAGTCCGCCGTTGCCTAGGATGGAGTTGCCTTCGTTAATGAGTTCATGTCCTTGTCCTTGGCTCGAGTAGCCCACGGCCAACGCTTCGACCCTGCGCCCGCGAGCATCTTGGTACAAACCCTGCTGCTGCGCGTGCTGGCCGACAAACACTGGGCGCCAATGTCCGTCCGCATTCGGCATGGGGCCACTCCAAAGGTCATGCGCTGCAGGCAAAGTAAGTTGCGGCTCGCGAGTCGCGCTCTTCGTGCTCAGTAAACTGAGTGCGGGCCCTGCAATCAGTACGAGAATTGCCGCGAAACACCCCCGGAGAATTGGGCGCCGATCAGCCTGGGCCGTCGCCTCCGTTGGCGGCGGCGTCGCAGGGCGCGTTGTAAACCAGACGAAGGCAACTAATACCACCACAAACAGCACGTACCCGAATTCCAGGTGAAAGTGCGCGACAATGATGTTGTCCATACCAGCTGAGTAGCCCATGACTAGAAGGAGAAGCACGCGCAGCCAGTTAGTGACAATGGCTACTAGCGCCATACCTCCCACAAGCCGAAGTCGTCTTGCGGTGTTGGCTTCTTCGAGTTCTCCAAGAAGTGCTGCAACTGCAAGACCTTGAGTCAAGAATCCGACCCCGCTACAGGCCATCGTCACTACAAAAGTTGATCCATTTGGGAAGGAGACAGCAGTTCCGGACACCGTGGCTGGGAGCCCGATCGCCGGGGCAATGACGCCCACCGCCCGCACAGTCAATTGCTGAAGGGGTACCGTCAACAGGTTCCATGCAGGCATCGCAAAATACAAATATCCGATGGGACCAGCCGTGATGCGGGCCACAGCGCCGCCGAACGCGGCCAGCACTGCGAGCCAGATCAAAACCGGTAGCATCAGCAACTGCAGTGATTGGATCCCTGCCTTCCAGAAAACCAAAATGCCGAAGCTGCACAGTACCAGCAGGGTCAATCCCCAAAAATTGGGTCGCTGCGGCGCGGCGTTCACCCGCTGACTGACCCGTATCAGCAGCCAGATTGCCAAAGCGGCCACTAAGGTGCCGTGGCCTCCCAGATATGGGTCGCCTATCCAATAGGCCCATAGGGCAACGGGTGCCGGCCAATAGGCGACAACCGCTACCAACGTGAGCAGGTAAACCCAGACGGAGGTATTGAGCTTCAAGGGGAGCTCGCTGAGGGCTTTTCTGAGGATATTGCGTTCCCCCCACTAGACCCCGGATGGTATCTTATGGGGTGTTGCCGGTCCCTGACCCGCCATAAGAATGTGATGAGGCACACGGATGATCGGCGTATGCGGGGCTGAAGAATGTCGATTTATTTTACGGTTTGAGCGAAAGATTCCTTACGTTAGGCTAAGTTGATCCAATAAAATCAATACATTGTAGATTTGGCTCGCTCCTTGCATCAGTAAACTCAGTAGTTTCTCCACCAAGGTCGCCCGCATGAAGAATTTCGCACTGACACTCATCGCCGTGGCAGCCATCGGCGCAATGGGCACGACTCCCGCGTACGCGAGTGGTGGAGGCGGTAGCTTTATCTGCAAGCTTCTTCCCTTTCTTTGCCCGCCGCCTCCAGGCAGCGGCGGTGGCAAGGGCGGTACCTCTGTGCCCGAGCCCGCCACGATGGCGGTGTTGGGTGCTGGCGCAGCTGCCGCGATTGCAGCCCGGCGTCGCCGCAACAAGAAGTAGTCTGATTGGACTAGTCTTGGCCCGCCTAGGTTCCGCGCAAGTTCCTCGGCGTAAGCTTTCGTAGCGCGCGCTTCCCGTCGGAAAACGGCTCACACCTGCAGTGGCTTGAGTTCGCCCTAACTCCTCTTTGGAGTGTTGGCGGTAACTTCCATGCGTAGGTGTCTGAAGAAGCACGCCCTTGCTAAGCAGCGGCAAGACACTGTGTCTCCAGGCCGTCTCCCCCTAGAAGCTTCCTAAGCCGTTGACGTTCGATGGCGCGCTCGAACTCATCCTTTCCTGTGTTATGTCATAGAGTTGTCTGTAGGCACAGACATATTGCAGAACACGTCTGTCGGCGCTTTACTGCACGCCACGTAAGGGCAAACCCACCCGTAAGGGCGGGGACGCAAAGCTTCCGGTCTCAAGTCTTTTCGCTCACTTGAGATAGCGGAGTTACCGGCAACGACGCGATGCGCGCCTGCCGTGATTCTGAGCAGGCTTTGCCTCGCCCTTGCAACCGAGAACTTTGCTCATCGGGATTGCAAGACATATGGCCCAACCTGGCTCCGATGCTTTTCGCTATCTGCGCGTCGCTGCCATAGGTTTCCTTTTTGCACTCGTTCTCAGCGCCTGCGGGTCCGTAAACGTTGGTTCTGGAACAGGTGGTTCCGGAACGACCAGCCCGGCATCCGGACCCACGTCCACAGAGACCAACTCCCCACCGCAGATCTCGGGCACTCCTGCGACCAGCGTCATCGCAGGACAGGGCTACGCCTTTCTGCCCACCGCATCGGACCCCGATGGCGACGAGCTGACATTCTCCATTGCCAACAAGCCCGACTGGGCCAGTTTCGACGCTGCGTCAGGCCTGCTGAATGGAACTCCACCGCCTGCAGCGGTGGGAACCAGCGCGGACATCACGATCAGTGTCAGCGACGGACAGGACACTGTCTCGTTGGACGTATTCTCCATTACGGTTGAAGCGCCGCTGACTATCTCAGGCACGCCTGAAACTGAAGTATCAGTTGGCGGCACCTACGACTTCACTCCGTCCACCAACGCCCCGAGCGGTGCCACCCTCAGCTTCTCGATCGCGAACAAGCCTGACTGGGCTGCGTTTAATGCCGCTACCGGCGAACTTACCGGCGTGCCTGCCCAAGCCGGAACGTTCGTAAATATCGTGATCAGCGTCACCGAAGGCACGCAGACCAGTTCGTTGGACGCCTTCGGGATCTCGGTCGCGGCGCCAAATCCGACCAACCATCCCCCGGTCATATCCGGACAACCGGCGCCCACCGCGCGAGTCGGTACGGCTTACAGTTTCACGCCCACGGCGTCAGATCCTGACGGCGATACGCTTACGTTCAGCATCGCCAACCGGCCGTCCTGGCTCAGCTTCAGCAGCAGCACGGGCACACTGTCTGGCACCCCGGGGGCTGCCAACGCCGGCACCTATTCGAACATTGTGATCAGTGTCAGCGATGGGACCGCTTCTGCGAAGCTCCCCGCGTTCGCCATACAGGTGGCCGCCGCGCTGGCCATCTCAGGTACCCCATCTACCTCGGTCTCGGCCGGTTCGGCTTACTCGTTCCAGCCGACGACGAACGCAAAGTCCGGCACGAACCTTACATTCTCGGTACAGAATCTTCCCTCTTGGGCTACTTTCAATAGTTCTACCGGCGCCATCAATGGCACGCCCGGTGCGTCCAAGATTGGAAGCTACTCAAACATTGTTATCAGCGTCAGCGATGGGGCGCAGACGAGCTCTCTGCCGGCGTTTACGATCAAGGTGGTCTCGGCGCTGACGATCTCAGGCACCCCACTGACGCAGGTTACCGCAGGCAGCGCGTACTCCTTCAAACCGACCACCAGCGCGGGCAGCACCACTGCACTAACTTTCTCGATCCAGAACAAACCGACCTGGGCCTCGTTCAGCACCTCGACCGGAATGCTCTCGGGCACAGCGAGCGCAAGTCAGACGGGGACATACTCGAACATTGTAATAAGCGTAAGCGACGGCTCGCAGTCAAGTTCGTTGTCGGCCTTCTCCATAAAGGTCGTCCCCGCCAATACGCTTGCGATCTCAGGGACACCGTCAGCAAGTGTAAATGTAGGGTCGCCCTACAACTTCACGCCGGCAGTCAGTAACCCGGGCGGCGGCGCGCTGACGTTCAGCATTCAGAACAAGCCCACCTGGCTGACATTCAACAGTGCGAATGGGCAACTGTCCGGCACTCCGGCAGCCGCAAACGCTGGCACTTACTCGAATATCGGCATAAGCGTCGGCGACGGATCAAGTTCCGCATCGTTGGCTACCTTTGCGGTTACGGTGAATCAGTCTTCCAATGGCACCGCCACCCTGGACTGGACTGCTGTCACGCAAAATCTGGACGGCACTACACTGACGAACCTCGCGGGCTACAACATCCACTACGGGAGCTCCGCGGCCAACATGAGTCAGACCATTCAAGTAACGAATGCAAGTTTGACAGCCTACGTCGTTACCAATCTCTCCTCAGGCGCCTGGTATTTCGCGGTTGCGGCCTATACAAGCGGCGGAACAGAAGGGGCACTGTCAAACGTCGGCAGCAAGACGATTCCCTAGCCGCCCTTAACATCGTCACGCCTCTGCCTTATTGCTGTTTAGGTACCGCGCACTAGCCGGTCACCTGCAGCAGCCGTCAACATCCAACACCTCAGAGATTCGAGCGCGGGTCTCGACAAAGCAACTCTGAGGTGCATTAATTGACCTTAAGTCATGAGTTTCGCGAACGTTGCGCTGAACCCATTCCAAGCGCGCGGCCGCGCGCTTGACGTAAAGTTCGCCGCAACTGATTCGCGGCACATTATAAGAACAAAGACGGACGATGTGCGTCGGTTAAGTCGCGAGGCGAGCTAGATGAAGCCAATAGTAAGAATTGGAAAGCTGTTCCCTGCGCCTATCCGTCATGCAGTGAGAGACGCTCTCAAAGACCGTAGCCTGCGCAAGGCGATCGAGCCGCTGCGCCGGTCCGGGCGCATGACTTCAGACCAGGTCGAATCGTTCGCCAACGCGTGGGGAAATGTAGGATTCGCCGCAGATAGCGACTATCTCGCGCAACTGACTAAGATGTTGGATACCACGGGACCCGTTTTGGAGTGCGGCACAGGCGGGACAACTCTGCTTTCCAATGCAATGGGACTTCGCAATAACTTTCGAACCTATTGTCTCGAGCAGAATCCGGATTGGACGGTTGGAACGAGGAGGATGCTCCCGAAGAATTCCAACGTAGTCATCTTGGACACGCCGCTAAAGCATTTTGGCAATTATTGCTGGTACGACGTGAAGCAAATCCTTCCGATGCACTTTTCACTAATCGTCTGCGATGGTCCGTCGATTGAGAAAGAGCACGGCGAGCCTATCTATTCATCGTGGCGATACGGAATTTTGCCGTGGCTGAAGTCGACGGGCCGAACGTTTGATGCATTGCTACTAGATGATGTGAATGACCCGAGAGGGCCCGCAGTTATAAACCGCTGGATTTCAGAATTTAATGTGGTAGTGAATCAAGTTGAATCTCTCAACGGCGAG
This sequence comes from uncultured Pseudomonadota bacterium, assembly GCA_963703025.1. Lineage (GTDB taxonomy): Bacteria > Pseudomonadota > Gammaproteobacteria > Steroidobacterales > Steroidobacteraceae > 13-2-20CM-66-19. The sequence continues at coordinate 305,666 of OY969778.1, forward strand.
TTAGCCATTGTAAGCCCGCGGCCGTCTGCTCTTAGAGCATAGCTTTGGCGACAGAGTGTCGTGCGGGTACGTCGGTGAGAAGACACTATGGCAACGCTCCCTCCGCCCCGCGCGCTAATGACGATCCAAACACAGCCTTAAGCTTCAAGAAGTGCTTCTCGAACAATTGGTAGCTGAAAAACGCGAGCAGGTAACTCACCGCGAGCAAAGCAAACGCGTATAGGGCCACCTCCTCGGCTCTAGGCACACTGCCGAATTGCGACTTAAGCAAAGGCTCTCCGACCAGCTTGTTCAAAATTCCATGAAAGAGGTAAATGGCATAGCTGTACTTGCCGATAGAGCAAAGCGGCCGCCAGGCCAGTATGGAATTTATCGCACCGAGTCGGCCGCGAATTGCAACGCAAGCGACCAAAGCAGCAGAGCAAGCCGCCAAAACGGAATAGCCCACTGTCTGGCCGGATGCCGCATACCGGTCATACATGTGAGTGACAGGCATTCCTACGATAAAAAGCGCGGCGGCGGCAACTACGATTCGACCGCTGCGAGCCTCAAGCCACGTGCGCCAGCTAGCCTGGGACAGAACACATGCACCCGCTGCCCCCAGCGCAAGCGCATCCATACGGCATGCCGTATTTACGTAAAGTGTCCAAGGGTCGGCGCCATAGCTGCACAAAGCGGCGCGCAGCCCGAGAGCCGCCAGTGAGACGCCGATACACCACCAAAACAGGCGCCGTGGCGCGCGTCGAAACGCGAGAAGTGGCCAAAGAAGGTAGAACTGCTCTTCAACAGCCAGAGACCAGAAATGAGCAAATCCGTACGGAGACTTGCCGGTCCAGTTAACCGTGAATAGCCACAACGACAGCTGCCCGTTGGTCCCGTAGGGCCAGTGAAGTGCGGGCAAATGCGTCACCACCAGCAGAGCAAGAAGTATCGCGTAGTACAGCGGAAGTATGCGCAAGGCCCGTCTGGCATAGAAGTTCCGGAAGTAGTTGGGGCTGCCTTGCGTTTTAAGCAGGCCGTGGGTAATCAGAAATCCGGATAGCGCAAAAAACAGCTGCACGCCGATCCATCCGGGGTGCGCCAAAACGCCTATCAGCCTGGGGAATCCCGTAGCAGGTCCCACAGGAATATCCATCGCGTTATGCAGGACCACCCAGATGATCGCTATGCCTCGAATGCCATCGAGGGCCGGTACCCTGTTTGGATCTTCCTGGATCGACGCTTGCCTAACTTCATCCATGAGCGGTTCCGCAACGTCTTGTGGAGCGAGCTACCGGTTCAGATCCAGTGGGATGCTACTCCCTCGTGCAGATACGCGGCATCATTGTCAAGTAGCTGCACGTTGAGACCCGAAGCATTCAATGACGCGCCCGCCGCAATTCTGATTTGAATTGGCAGCTCAAATCGCGCGCGAAACCCGCATGAAATGGCTGCATTGGCTTGCCTCAAGTGACTCGCCCACATCACGATTTCAGATGCTTCGGGATGCTGGTTTGCTTGCGCTACGGCGCTGTTAACCATTGCCTGCCAATCCAAAGGCTCCAGAGAATTCGTCCAGATATCTACAATGCGCACTTGGCCGGCCGCGTACGCCAGCATGAAGTAACCGGGGGCGCATCCGGCCCTGTCTACGCTGTAAAGCGACATTTTCACGATCGTGCATTCGAGCACATAACGAAGCTGCTCAGCCCGGCGCTCGAAGACGGCGACGTCTTTGATTGCTCTAGGCATACAACTGGCCAATCGTGCTATCTCGTCGTGATCGGTGACCGGTCGGACGGTGCGCTCGCCATAGGGAGCTTGAGGCAAGGTGTATTTCCACACCAAGTTTCGCGCTAAGCGCGACATCAGCCTCCAGCTAATGCGCACGTCTGGATTTAGCGCTCTTAGCGGAAACAATGGGCGCGCAAACCCTGTGACAGAACCAACTCCGCGAAATCCGATGTGCGGGAGGATACGCAGCGTGTCGTCGCTGCCGCCAAACGCGAGCAAACAATCCACCTGTTGGCCGATGTACTTCATCAACGCCACCCCAGCTCCGCCATGCCCCCGGCGCGCCACCCAGTCGATCACATGTGCGCTGGTGGAGCGACGGCCCTCACTGAGGATTACGCCCGGAACAAGAGCGGCGTGAGCGACCACGATTCCATCGCTTGTGAGTACGTACGATCTGGGCCCCGGGAAGTCAGCTCTTGGTGCCCAGTATTTCCACTGAAGGTCCCGCGCCCGTGCATTCGGATGTAACCCTAGCTCGTCGAATAGGGAAACGATTGCAGGTGCATCGTCGGGGACCGAGGGGCGGATTGAACGCGTCATGGAATGTGGGCATTCATGCCGAAGGCCCGGCTAGGAGCCAGCACCACGGCCAGGGGTCGTCAGCTGGGCACGAAGAATTCGATCTGCGACGCGATGTGGCCTTCGCTCACCTCGAGCAGATCAACCAGTTCCGTCGGTACGACGATGCCGGTGATCTTGGACTCGATGTCCACGCGCCAGTGGGCGGCCGCACTGCCACCTTCGATCGTTACCGACAGCAACTGGTACCTGCTCAGGCGAAAGGTCTTCACGAGGATCGACAGCCACGGGCGGATCCGCGCGATGCGGCTGGCGTCGATCGCAATCGGCTTGCCATCACTCGAGCCTGCAATGCGCAGCCGGGCGTCCGGTGCGTACACGCGGCACAGGCGCTCCAGGTCACCGGCGACCCGCGCTGCGTGCAGTTCCTTCACCAGCTGCTCAACCTGGGAGCGATCGGACATTCAAAGATCCCCTGCTGCGGCCTGTGACTTCGAGAGCATGGCACGGATATCGGCACCGACCTGCGCGAACGCGGTGCGCGCATAAGGCAGGACCCCACCCAGGCCATAGAACAAGTGGATCATACCGGGGTGGCAGCGGTAAATCGTCCTGACACCGGCCTGCTCGAGCCGATCGGCGTATGCGCGACCCTCATCCCGCAACGGGTCGAATTCGGCCGTATGTACGATGGTGTGAGGAATTCCGCGCAGGTCCGCGGCACGCAACGGCGACACCCGCGGGTCTGCGGCGTCGTTCCCCTCTCCCAGGTAATACTTCAGGTCGTGCGCCAGGGTGGCCCTGTCCACAAGGTAGCCTTCCGCGAAGCTGCGACGCGACTCTGACTCCGCGGCGAAATCGGTGATCGGGCACAGGAGGAACTGCAGTGCCAGCGGCACGTCCCCTGCCGCGGCAAGCCCCTGGCAGACCACCGCTGCAAGGGTTGCCCCGGCGGAGTCCCCGCAGATCCCCAGCTTCCCCGCGTCGATCCCAAGATCGGACGCGTGGGTATTGATCCAGCGGCAGGCCTGCATGCCGTCCTCGATCGCAGCCGGAAACGGGTGTTCCGGACCGAGCCGGTAGTCCACTGCGGCGATCTGGCAGCCGCTGGCGCTGCACAGCGAACGGCAGATCGCATCGTGGGTATCGAGGCTGCCTGCCACCAGGCCGCCCCCGTGGAAATAAACCAAAGTGGGCAGAAGCTCCCCAGGGAGCGCTTCTGCAGGCGTGTAAAGCCTCACCGCGATCGACCTGCCGGGCAGAGCGACGGACAGCTCGCGGATAGCCCCGACGGTTGCCAGCGGTCCTGAAAAGCCCAGAAGCTGTTCAAGGCCACGGCGGCGCTCGCCTGCGGTGAGGCTGAGCACGCTGGGCGGGTTCATCGCCGCCAGCGTATCCAGGAAACGCTTGGCGCGCGGATCAAGCGGCATGGTCTACCGTAGGGCGCCGCGCAGGCGCAGTCGGCCGGTCACAACGCCAGAGCGCGGCGGACACTCGCCGGCCAGCGCGCCAGATCCAGGCCATGGTGCGCGAACAGCGCCACGGCGAGGCGGTCCATGCCAAATGCCACGCAGCTGGTATGGCTGAGTTCGTTGCGCTCGTCGTGCAGGCCCCAGACGTGCCCGAAGTGATCGCGGTGGTAGTTGAAGCTCATGCACGCGGTCGGCCGGGCGCCCTCGTAGTAAGGGATCAGCAGCTCGAACTTCAGTGACTGCTGGACCTGGCTCACCGCCATCATTTGCCCGACACGGCCGAAGAACGGATCGCTGGCCACGTCGAGCGTGTACGGCAGCGCCAGTTCATCCGCCATCTGCTGCGCGCGCGCCATCCAGCCCTCGCGGAACTCGCGGATTTCCTCCGGCGAGCCGATGCGCACGAACTCGCGCATGCGAAAGGACTGCAGCCGGTCGAGCGAACGCGAGGGCTCACGACGGAAGCAGTCCGCCGCAATATCAAAACGCAGGCCACCGGCAGGCACAGCGCCGCGTGCAGCCACCAGGGGATAGACCGGATAGCAGGCCGCAGGCGAGAGCACCAGGTCGGAGGCGCCCAGGGACGTCGTCCAGTCCCCGCCGTTGGCGTAGCGATCCGCGGCCGTGCGGATCTGGGACTCCGACCCATGCAGGGCACACACGCAGCCCAGCAGGTTCGGGAAGCTGTCGAGGTAACCTGACTTCTCCAGCTGCTTGCGGCTCATGACCGGCGGGAAGCGCAGGACTTCCGCCTTGGGGTCGCGCTGCGAGGAGATATAGCCGTTCAGCTGCTCGATGACGCTCTCGTAGAGCGCGGTGCGGGCGTACACGCCGTCCACGCCCATGTCCCTGAACAGCGTGCTGGCCAGCCCTGCGAGCGGATCATCACTGACAGTTTCTGCTTGCGGGCCGGACATCGTCGCTTCGCTCCCGCGCGGCATGAGCACCGCGCTCAAAATCAGGTTCTGGTAGATGTGGGGGTTAATCGCGCAGCGAACCGGGAATGGGGCTCATCAGTGCCGGCATCGCCAGGTTCGTGAGGATACGGTCATTGTTGATCATGATCGGCGAGGACAGCACGTCGCGCAGGTGGCGTCCCAGGCTGTATTCGCTGTCGTTGCGATAACCGGACAGGCCGCAGGCGCGCATCGCGCTCATCACCGTGGCCGCGGCAAGCTCAGACGCCTCGACCTTGGTGAGCGTAATCATCGTCTGGAACTCGAGCCCGGCAAGTGCCTGGGGATCGTCCATGCTGTGCTGGTAGCGGCGCAGGGAATTACCCATCAGCCCCTGCAGGGTGCGCAGCTGAGTCAGTGCCTTCGTGAACTGCGGCGCGCCCGGGGGCAGCTGGCCGTTGCTGTGGCGCATGGCATTTCTGATAAACGCCTGGGCCCGCGCTGTCGCGGCGGCGGCGATGCCGGTCCACACCGAGCCCCACAGCAGGTGCGCGAACGGCACCATCGTGCGCGAGTGGATCACTTCGTAGGGCTCCGGGAGGACCTGCTCGGCGGAGGCGGTCGCCTTGAGGATATAGCCCTCGCTGCAGGTGCCACGCATGCCCAGCGCGTTCCAGCCCTGCAGCTTGGTGAGGGTGTAGTCGCTCTTGAGGAAGGCCACGAGGACCTGGTCGGAGGCCTGCGCATCGGCTGCACGGCGCGCCGTCGTGACGACACCGTCTGCGTAGGCGCCGTAGGAAATCACGCTCGCCTTGCGCTCAAGGCTGATACGCCCGCCTTCCTGGGGCTCGACCGGGGCCTCACTGGCGCGGATGTTGCCGCCGCCCTGCCCTTCGGTGGTCGAGGAGGCGAGCAGCAGCTGTTCGGTGCACAGGCGGCGCAGCAGCGCGCGCAGGGCCTGGCTGTTGCCCATGTGGCGCAGGATGCAGGCGACCTTGACCTGAGTGCATCGCGTAGATCATGCCGGTGGAGGAGCAGGCCTGGCCGAGCTGGTAGCACACGTCCGCTACTTCGGAGACGCTGGCGCCCTCGCCGCCCAAGGCCTTGGGAACCATGATGCCGAGCAGGCGGCTGGCCTTGATGGCGGCAAATGACTCGGCCGGGAAACGGGCCTCGCCGTCCACCGCTGCGGCATGGGTCGCCGCGACGGACGCTGCGCTCTTGGCACGGGTCATCAAATCACCCACGGCGGCATCTGCAACACCGGTGGGTGTCCCTGAAATCGACTGCGCTTCCATTAGCGAGACCCCCGGATTAGTTTTCCTTGTCGACAGGCGGTAATCTGACCTTTTGATGATACCTCAAGGCCTTGTGACACCCCTTGGCGGACTTCACAAAAGGCCACTGCAAGATAAGTGAAATGTCATGCCGGTAAAGCTTGAGGCCCGCGGGACGCAGGCAAGCCCCGCTCCCGAGGCGTTGGGACGGAGCAACAGCGCAGCAATTCGGATCGGCCTGATCAATAACATGCCCGATTCGGCCCTGCTGTCGACCGAGGCCCAGTTTGCCGGGCTGCTCGAGGGCGCCGCCGGGACGCAGGCGGTGACGGTGCGCCTGTCCTCATTTCCGGAACTGCCTCGCGGCGCTGAGTCGCTGGCCCGCATCGCGCAGTCCTACTGGCCTCTCGAGGAACTGCTGGCCGAGCCTCTGGATGCCCTCATCGTGACCGGCACGGAGCCGCGGGCGCCGCGGCTCGCCGATGAGCCCTACTGGCACCGTTTCGGGCAGGTCCTGGCCTGGGCGGAAGGCCACACGCGCGCCAGCATCTGGTCCTGCCTCGCCGCACACGCCGCGGTGCAGTCACTCGATGGGATCGAACGGCAGCGAATGCCGCAAAAGCGCAGCGGGGTCTATGAACATCAGACCGCTGCGCGTGATCCGCTGCTGGCTGGCGCCCCGCTGCAGCTGAACATGCCGCACTCGCGCTGGAATGAGCTGTCTGTCGATGCGCTGCGGGCGGCCGGCTACCAGATGCTCAGCTGGTCAGCCGGCAACGGCGCTGATGCCTTCGTCCGCCGGCGCCGCAGCCTCATGCTGTTCTTCCAGGGTCACCCGGAGTACGAGGACACGACGCTGCTGAAGGAGTACCGGCGCGACGTGGCGCGCTACCTCAATTCCCAGCAGCCGCACTATCCGACGCTGCCGCACGGGTACTTCTTGCCTTCATCCATCGCGATCCTGGAGCGGTTCCGGGCACAGGCCCTGGCGCAGCGCGGGCCTGAACTCATGGAGCACTTCCCGTTCGCAGAGATTGCGGCGGGACTCAAGAACAGCTGGCGCGATTCGGCCGCGTCGATCTACCGCAACTGGCTCGTCCTTTATCGCCAGTGCTAAATCACCGACGGCTTCGTCCGAACCGGTATCATTGGCAGATTCATGAACGACATGTCCGCGAAACCCGCCTCGCAGCCTGCGGCTGTGCGCGAAAGGCTGTTGGCCCTGGTGGCGCAGATCCTCGGCAAGCCCGGCGAGGCACAGTCGCTGCCGGTCGACGGCCGCCTGAGCGGAACTGGGCATGAGCTCGATCAAGATGGTGAACCTGATGCTCGCGGTCGAGGGGGAATTCGACCTGAGCATCCCGCAGAACGACATCACACCGGAGAACTTCCGCTCGGTGCTGTCGATAGAGGCCCTGCTGGCCCGGCTGCTCGCCCCTCAAGCCTTAGCTTCCAGAGCTGCGACCAGCTCGTCGACGTCAGCGACCGAGGTCTCCCCGTGGGTCGCGCAGACGCGTACCACCTCTGCGCCCCTCGTACTTCGACACCGCCGCCCAGGCGCGTCCGGAGTCGAGCACCCGCGCGCACGATGTCCCGGATCGGCGGGTAGCCGGCCGGCGGCGTGAGCGCATACCACCGCAAGCTTCGAGTCGTTCGCGACTGTCCAGCCGCGCGCGGCCAGTCAGTTCCCCGACCATGCTCGTCACCAGCGCGGCACGCTCCACGTGCACCGCGTAGCCGTCCCAGCCGGCGGCCGCCAGGGACAGGAACAGGCGCAGGCCCAGGAAGCGCCGCGACCACTGCACGGTGTTCAGGTAAGGGTCCAGCTGCGTGACGCTGGAGGGCATGAACTCCGCGCTCACCTTGAAGGCCTCACTCAGTACCGCCGGATGGCGCGTGATGAACATGCCGCAACCCATGGTGGTGGCGAACCACTTGTGGGCATCGATCGTGATCGAGTCGGCGAGCTCGATGCCGGCCAGGAGGCCGCGCAGCTTGTCCGAGGCCAGCGCGGCGCCGCCCCACGCCGCATCGACGTGGTACCAGAGGTCGTGGTCACGGGCGACCTGCGCACACTCGTGCCAGCGGGTCGATCATGCCGGCCGCCGGTGGTGCCAGCGGTGGGCGAGACCAGCACCGGCACCACGCCGCGCGCGCGGTCGGCCGCGATCGCGCTTCTGCAGCGCCGCCATATCCATCCGGCCGTGCCCATCGGTGGCCACCAGGCGCAGCGCGTCGCGCCCGACTCCGGCCTGGTGCACGATCTTGAACCAGGCCGGCTGGCACTCGCGCGAGGTGTACATGGCCACGGGCCCGGCGAAGGCGCGTACGCCCTCATCGCCGAAGCGCGGCTCGGCGCGCGTCAGGGCGCACACCAGCGCGGTGTAGTTGGCCTCCGAGCCGCTGGTGGTGAAGTGGCCCGCGCTGACTTGGCGGCAGGCCGGCGCGCCGCGCCATCGCGCGGATGACATGGGCCTCGATCTCCACCGGTGCCGGCGAGGAGCCCGAGCTTGCCAGCTGCGGATTGAAAGAGCCGGCGATGCGGTCCGCGCACTGGGACGGGAAGTTCGCGGGCGGGATTGAACAGCCCGAAGTAGCGCGGGTGGTTCATGTGCACCACGCCGTGCTCGAGCTTCGCTCGACCGTCCAGTCGATCAGCTCGTCAAGGGCGCGCGGGGTCTCGAAGTCGAATCCGGCCAGTTCCTCGCGCAGCCTGGCGCGGTCGAGAGTGCGGCATCGACCGGGCCCTTGAGGACGCGCTCGCCGGCGTCAGCGAGCTCGCGCGTCAGGCGATCCTCGATCCGCGTGCGCGTCGCGCGGTCGGGGAACAGCGCCGCCGCCGGCGCCGGCAGGCCTGTCTGGGGGCTCATGAGCCGCGCGTGGCGGCGGCCAGCGCCTGGTCGAGGTCGGCGATGATGTCGTCGATGTGCTCGATGCCCACGGAGAGCCGGATCGTCTCAGGCCCGATGCCCGCCAGGCGCTGCTCCTCGGCGGACATCTGCCGGTGGGTGGTGGAGGCGGGGTGACAGGCCAGCGACTTCGCATCCCCTAGGTTCACCAGCCGCTTGAACAGGCGCAGCGCGTCGTAGAAGCGCTCACCGGCGGCAGGTCCGCCGCGGATGGCAAACGTCATCAGCGAGCAGGCCCGGCCGCCCAGGTACTTCTGCACCAGCGGGTAGTACGGATTGTCAGGAAAGCCCGCGTAGCTCACGGAGGCAACACGCGGGTCGTTGCGCAGGAACTCGGCCACCTTCTTCGCGTTCTCAACATGCCGCTCGACGCGCAGCGCCACGGTCTCGATGCCCTGCAGCAGCAGGAAGGCGTTGAACGGTGAGATCACCGCGCCCATGGTGCGGTTGTAGACGCTGCGCATGCGCCCCAGGAACGCCTTCTTGCCGTAGTGCTCGGTGTACACCAGCCCGTGGTAGGACTCGTCGGGGGTACTGAAACTCGGGAAACGGGCATGTTCCTCAGCCCAGGGAAAGTTGCCGCTGTCGACGATGGCGCCGCCTAGGGTCGTGCCGTGGCCGCCCAGGAACTTGGTCAGCGAGTGCACCACGATGTCGGCGCCAAACTCGAACGGCCGCATCAGGATCGGCGTCGGCACCGTGTTGTCGACGATGAGCGGAATGCGCGCACGGCGCGTGATCGCCGCGAGTGCCTCCAGATCGCACACGTTGCCGGCTGGATTTCCCACCGTCTCGCAGAACAGTGCCCGCGTGTTCTCGTCGATGAGTTTCTCAAGGTCCGCCGCCTGGTCGGATTTCGCAAAGCGCGCCTGCACCCCGAACTTGGGCAGGATGTGGGCAAAGAGGGTATGCGTCGTCCCGTACAGCTGCGGCACGGAGACGATGTTCTGCCCCGCCTCGGCGACGTTGAGCATCGTGTAGGTGAGCGCGGTCTGCCCGGAGGAGACCGCCAGTGCGTCGATGCCGCCTTCGAGTTCGGCGACACGCCGCTCGAGCACGCTCGTGGTCGGGTTGCCGATGCGGGTGTAGCGGTACCCCTCGACCTCAAGGTCAAACAGCGCGGCGCCATGCGCGGCACTGTCAAAGGAGTAGGCGACTGTCTGGTAGATCGGCACCGCCACCGCGTGGGTGGTCGGGTCCGAGTCAAAGCCGGCATGCAGGGCGATTGTTTCGGGTTTCATCGGCACGCATCGGGCCCGGCGCCTAGCGCGCACGGGCTGAAATCAACTATTGTGATTTGTAGCATAGCAGTGGATTGGATGCCTCAGGTGCACTGACGACCTGTTCACAGGGCCGAAACGATGGCAGCGCACAGTGACGAAAACAAGCGATCGCCTCTCAAGGCCTGGGTCCGTGCGCTGGAGCGTACCGCCCCCATCGAAAAGCACCCCTCGCGCACCCTGCCCGCCCTGATCCAGGAGCTTGGGCTACGTTTCGGGGACGCCCCGGCACTGATCGCCCAGGACAGCACTCTTACTTATCGCGGGCTCGCAGGGGCAGCCAACCGCTATGCGCGCTGGGGGCTCGACCTGGGCCTGGGCGCGGGGGATGTGGTGTGCCTGCTGATGCAGAACTGTCCGGAATACCTGGCGATCTGGCTGGGACTGACGCACATCGGCGTGACCGTCGCGCTGATCAACACCAACCTCACCGGTGAGCCGTTGCTGCACTCGCTCCACACGGTTGCCCCGCGCCATGTGATCGTCAGCGCGCAAACTCTCTGCGGCCATCCATGCGGTGCGGGCGCGCCTGAAGCCTGCTTGCTGGATCCACGGCGAAGGCAGTTCCGACCTGCCGCGGCTCGATCTTGCCAGCGCCAATCTTCCCGCAGGCGCGCTCGAGCCGGGCGAGTACGTGCCTCCGCAACTGAATGATCGCGCGCTGTGCATCTACACCTCCGGCACCACCGGGTTGCCCAAGGCGGCCAACGTCAGTCACTACCGCCTCATGCAGTGGAGTCACTGGTTTGCCGGATTGATGGACGTCACCCCGGCCGATCGCATGTACAACTGCCTGCCGCTCTACCACAGCGTCGGCGGCGTGGTGGCGACGGGGGCGCTGCTCGTCAGCGGGGGAGCGGTGGTACTGCGCGAGCGCTTTTCCGCGAGCGGGTTCTGGGGGGACGTCGCCGCCGAGCGCTGCACCTTGTTCCAGTACATCGGCGAGCTGTGCCGCTATTTGCTGAACGGGCCGGCGCAGGCCGAGGAGACGCGGCACGTTCTGCGCTTGGCCTGCGGCAACGGCCTGCGCGCGGATGTCTGGGTGCCGTTCCAGGAGCGCTTCCGCATCCCGCAGGTCCTGGAGTACTACGCGGCCACCGAGGGCAATTTCTCGCTCTACAACTGCGAGGGCAGGCCCGGGGCCATCGGGCGGATTCCGCCTTTCCTGTCGCATCGCATGCCCGTGGCGCTGGTGAAGTTCGATGACGCGGCGGCGGCCCCTGCACGCGATGGCGCCGGACGCTGCTTGAAATGCGCGCCCGATGAAGTCGGCGAGGCGATTGGCCAGATCCTGACCTCGGGGGATAACACGCGTTTCGAGGGCTACACCGATCCGGAAGCCTCCGCCGGCAAGCTGCTGCGCAACGTGTTCGCCGAGGGCGACGCCTGGTACCGCACTGGCGATCTCATGCGCAAGGACGCGCAAGGGTTCTTCTACTTCGTGGACCGGGTGGGAGACACGTTCCGCTGGAAGGGTGAGAACGTCTCGACCACGGAAGTCGCCGGCGTCATTTCAGCCGTCGCGGGCGTGACTGACGTGGCGGTCTACGGCGTCGCGGTGCCGAACAATGACGGTCGTGCCGGCATGGCGGCACTGGTCGTATCTGCCGGGTTCAACCTCGCCACACTGCGCCGCGAACTGGCAGCCCAGCTGCCCGCTTATGCGCGGCCCGTGTTCTTGAGAATCGTGCCCGCGCTGGACCTGACCGGTACGTTCAAGCTGCGCAAGAACGAACTGGCGAGCCAAGGCTATGATCCCTCGCAGATCGCCGATGCCCTGTACATCGAGGACAGCTCTCGGGGCGAGTACGTGGCGCTTGATGTCGCACGGCATCGCGTCCTCACCGAAGGAAAGCTGCGGATCTGAACGCGTGCCCCGGCCGCCATGCCCGCGGCACGCCTCAGGCGGTGTTTCCGGCATCCACGGTAAGGGTCGTGCCGGTCACGTTGCGCGCGCCCTCGCTCAACAGGTACTGCACCGCGGCGGCGACGTCGCTCACATCCGCCATGCGCTTGAGCGCACTGCGGCGCTTGATCTGGTCCTTGTGGCCGACCTGCATCTCCGAGGTCATCTCGGTATCGATGAACCCCGGCGCCACCGCGTTGACGGTGATGCCCAGCGGCCCCACCTCGCGCGCCAGCGAACGCGTAAAGCCGATCAGCGCCGCCTTGGTGGCGGAGTACACCGAAAGCCCGTGGTAGCCGGTCGAGGCCACCACCGAGGACATGTTGACGATGCGGCCGTCCTTCTCGCTCATCATGGCGCGCACCACCGCCTTGGTGAGAATCATCGGGGAGATGGTGTTCAGGCGCACCAGGGCCTCGATCTGCTCCTCGCGCATCATCGCCAGCACGCCCGCGGTGCCCAGGCCCGCATTGTTCACCAGCGCGTACGGGGCGCCGAACTCCCGGCGCAGCGCGGTCACGAACGCCGGGATCTCCTGGGTCTTCATGAGGTCGAAGGCGCGGAAGTGCAGCGCGCCCTTGGCTGCTGCAGATCGCCGCCTGCAACGGTTCGCTCGTCGAACGCGCGACGGCGATCACCTGGTAGCCCGTGCTGCTCAACGCGGTGGCGATTCCCAGCCCCAGGCCGCGGCTCGCGCCGGTGACGATGACGTTACGCATTGGGGCGCACCAGCTTTCCGGCCGGGGAGACTTCCAGTGAGGGGACGATGCGGATCATGGCGGGAACCTTGAATGGGGCCAGCGCCGCGCGGCACTGGTCGGTGAGTTGCCGGGTCAGCTGCGGTGCGCCCGGGCGCGCACCGCCGCCGGGCACTTCATCCGCAAGCACCACGTCGGCGGTCACGATGGCACCGGTGATGGGGTTCTTGCGTGCCTTGACCAGGGACATGCGGACCCACGGATGGGTGTTGAGCACCGCCTCGATCTCCTCGGGATGGACTTTCTGGCCGCCGACATTGATGACCCCACCGCGCCGGCCAGCGAAATAGTAGCGCCCGTCCCGCAGCTCGACACGGTCACCCGTGTCGACAAAGTCATCCGGCTGGCGGATCGGCTCCATCCCCTCGCCCAGGTAGCGCTGCGCGGTGCCCGGGGAGCGGATCTGCAGCGTGTCGTCAGCGACGCGCATCTCGACGCGGCCGCCCGTGGCTCCCACGAGAGCCTGTGGAAAGCCTGCGCGCCCGTCGCGCACCTCGAAGGCAACCCCGGCTTCCGTCGAGGCGAAGGCGTGCGCCACGACCGCCTGCGGGAAGGTCGCGCGCAGGCTGTCGAGCACCGCCTGGTCGGCGATCTCCCCGGACAGCCGCACGTAGCCGGGGGCGATCTGCGCCGCCGCGCCACTCATCAGCGCCTTGCGCCAGTGCGAGGGCGTGCCGGAGATGTGGGTCACCGCGGCTGCGGCCACGCGCCCGAGGAACTCGACCACCGGTTCCTTCGCATCCGAGAGCACCAGGGACCCGGCGTGCAGGGCGCGCAGGAAGATCTGCAGCCCCCCATAGCGGCGGATGTCGTAGAAGGTGCTCCAGGTGAGCGGCTGTGCCGGCTTGGGCGCACCACTGAGCGCACTCGTGAGGCTCGCGCGCGTGTGCAGCACCAGCTTCGGGGCACCGGTGGTGCCCGAGGTCAGCAGTACCCACTCGGTGGCCGCTGCCGCACGGCGCGGCGCGGCCAGCGGGGTGAGCGCTGCGGTCACGGTGACGATCGTCTTCATCCCCTGCGTGGCCTCAGGCGATGTTGCAGCGTCGGCGACACAGGCCTCAGCCCCGGAGGTCTTGATCAATGCGGGCAGGTGTTCTGCGGCCAGGTCCGGCGTACACAGGACCATGCGCCGGGCGACCCCATCCAGCTCGATCAGCGCCGCCGCCGCGCTCAACTGGTCGTGCGCGGCGAGCAGAACGGTGCGGTCACGCAGGGCCTCGAGCTGGCCGCCCAGAATCGAACCGTGCTGCAGGTCCTTGAGGGGAAGGTGCCGCTGCGCGGCGCTCAGGCGGCCGGTCGGGGAGCCGGCTGCAACCAGGGACTCCCACAGTGAGGTCCCCTCACTTGGCAAAATTTTCGTACAGCCTGACGAAGTCACCGAAGGTGACCGGGAACTCCACTGCATCGGCGGCGTTGAAGGGGTCGACGCCCAGGGAATCCTCCAGGCGGGCAACAATGATGGCAAAGCTCAGTGAGTCGAGGCCGGATTGCACGAGCTTAAGCTCGTCCGAGAGCGGTAACAGCGCCCTCTCCTGTTCGACGGCGACCTGCTGGAACTGGGACGTAATCGTGGACCTCACCGACATCTCATCGCTCCGTTAGCTTTGCCTGACTTGCCGCTCTATCTTATCGCGCTTGACGCGGCGCCATAGAGAACGCGTGAAGAACCTGTCTAACGGATTTCACGGCGGAAAGCACGCTAGTATGATGATATTGAACAATAATTCCGGCGCGCCAGCGCGCCGCGATCGTGGCACCGCAAGCGCAGGCCTGTCGAGCGCGGCATCTCGCCGATTTGTGTCGCCTTGTATAATCTCGCGCTCTACACGGATGGGTCAGCGACCGCATGTCTGAGAAAGTTTCCCCTTTGCGCCAGCCGCAGGCTGCGGCGGATTCCGAGCTTACCGGCGAGGTGGCAGGTTTGATCGTGGCGGCATTGAACCTCGACGTGGCGGCCGCGGAGATCGACCCGGACGCCGCGCTCTATGCAGAGGGCCTCGGGCTGGACTCGATCGACATCCTCGAGATCGCCCTGGTGGTGTCCAAGCGCTACGGCGTGCAGCTGCGTGCCGACAGCCAGGAAAACCAGAGCATCTTCGCCTCGCTGCGCCACCTGTGCGGCTACATCGCCGCGCACCGAACCAAGTAGGGGCCCCTGGCGACGCTGCCGCTGCTAGGGCACCGCTCCCCGGAGGCGACCGTCGCGTACCGCGGCGGGCGGGCCATCAGTGCCGCCCAGTTCCTCGCCGACGTCGCGCAGCTTGAGTCGCACCTGGGCGACACCGGCCATGTCCTGAATGCCTGTGCCGACCGTTACCGGTTCAGTGTCGGGCTTGCCGCCTGCATCGTATCGGCCCGGGTGAGCCTGCTGCCCTCGACCCACACGCGCGAGGTCATCAGCCAGCTGCGCGCCTTCGCCCCTGATGCGGTGTGCCTGACCGACGAGCACGACTGTGCGATCGAGCTGCCGCAGCGGCGCTACCCGGGCGAGGCCGCCATTGCCGGTGCCGTGCCGTTGCGCGTGCCGCAGGTCGAGGCCGCACAGCAGGTCGCCTACGTATTCACCTCCGGCTCCACCGGCAGTCCCATCCCCTATGCCAAGACCTACGGCCGCCTGGTCGCCTGCGTGCGCGAGGAGTCACAGCGACTGGGCATGGATGGGGCGTCCTGGTCGATCGTGGCCACCGTGCCCCCGCAGCACATGTACGGGTTCGAGTCGAGCGTGCTCATGGCCCTGGCCGCCGGCCACGCACTGTGCTCGGAGCGTCCGTTCTACCCGGCCGACATCGCCGCACAGCTGGCCTGCGTGCCGCGACCGCGCATGCTGGTGTCCACCCCGGTGCACCTGCGCGCGCTGATGAGCCTGGGCGGCGAGTTGCCAGCGGTGGACCTGGTTCTCTCGGCCACCGCGCCGCTGGCCCAGCAGCTCGCCGCGGAAGTGGAGCAGCGCTTCGGCACGCGGCTGCTGGAGATCTACGGTTCGACCGAGACCGGCCAGATCGCCACCCGCCGCCCGACCCAGGGAGCCGAGTGGCAGCTGTGGTCGGGCGTCAGGCTCACCGCGCGCGACGACGAGACCTGGGCCGATGGCGGCCACATCGAGCAGCCCACCCGCATGTGCGACGTGCTGGAGGTGCTGGGCGCCGAGCGCTTCCTGCTGCACGGGCGGCTGGCGGACCTGGTCAACATCGCCGGCAAGCGCAGCTCGCTTGCCTACCTCAACCACCAGCTGAACCTGATTCCCGGGGTGCAGGACGGTGCGTTCTTCCACGTCGAGGAGACCCGCGGCTCGCAGACCGGAGTGGCGCGCGTGGCCGCCTGCGTGGTGGCCCCGCAGCTAAACGCCGCCCAGCTCACCGAGGCGCTGCGCGAGCGCATCGACCCGGTGTTCCTGCCCCGGCCGCTCATGTTCGTCGCGCGCCTGCCGCGCAACAGCACCGGCAAGCTGCCCCACGAGGCGCTGCTGGCCCTGGCCGCCTCGCACCTGAAATCCTCGGTCGCCTGAGGCCGCCGGTGCACCTGACCGCCACGCTGACTATCCCTGAGGAACATCCGGCCTTCGCCGGGCATTTCCCGGGCACGCCCATCCTGCCGGGGGTGCTGCTGCTGGATGAGACACTGCGGGCGCTCGAGCGCGAGGACGGTACGGCGCGCTGGCGCATCGCGGCGGCCAAGTTCCTGAAGCCGGTGGTCCCGGGCGAGCAACTTCAGGTGCAGCACGAGTCACGGCCGAACGGTTCCGTGCGCTTCCATATCCTCAGCGCCGGGGTGCTGGTGGCCACCGGGACGCTGCTGCCGGCAGACTTCACCGCGGAGCATGACCATGCTGACTAAGTCCGCGGATGCCCCGCGGGCGGACTCGACCGCCTGGACGCAGATTCCCGAGCGCGGCAACCCCGCGGCGCTGAAGTTCGCCACCTTCGTCGCTACGCGGCTGGGACGGCGCATCGCCTGCTGGGGAATGCCGGTGGTCGCGGCCTACTTCGTCAGCTTCGTGCCGCACGTGCGTCGCCATGCGCGCCAATACCTGCAGCGCGCCCTGGGCCGCCCACCGCGCTTCGCGGACCTGTACCGCCAGGTGCACACCTTTGGCATCACCCTGCTCGACCGCTTCTACCTGATCCACGGTCGCGACGACCTGTTCTCGCTCACGGTCGAGGGCGAGGAGGCGATGCAGGAAATCCTCGGGCGCGGCGCCGGCGCCTTCCTCCTGGGCGCGCACGTGGGCAGCTTCGAGATGCTCAGCGCCGCCGGACGGCGCAATTCCGGGCTGCGCGTCGCCATGGCCATGTACGACCACCAGGCGGGGCGCCTGGCCGCGCTGTTCCGCACCAGCAGCAACATCGAGCCGCCGGAGGTGATTGCCCTGGGACACGTGGACTCGATGCTGCGCATCCACGCCTGCCTGGACGAAGGCAAGTTCGTGGGCATGCTGGCGGATCGCACCATGGTCGAGGCGCCAGCGCAGGTGGTGAGCTTCCTGGGCACGCCTGCCCTGTTTCCCTCGGGCCCGATGCGCCTGGCGGCAGCCTTGCGCCGTCCGGTCATCTTCATGGCCGCCGTGTACCGCGGCGGCAACCGCTACCACGCGGTCTTCTGCGAGATCGCGGACTTCTCCAGGCCCTGCGCGCAGGGGCGCGAGGCGGCGGTGCGCGAGGCGATCGCCCGCTACGTCGCACTGCTGGAGGTGTACTGCCGCTCGGACCCCTACAACTGGTTCAATTTTTACGATTTCTGGCAGGGCACGCTGCCGCCGGCCAGCGCCGCAAGGTTGCCGTGAAGGCGCACGCCTTGATGCTGGCCGCGGTCCTGTGGCTCAGCCGGACCGCAGGTTCCGCCGAGCCACCCAACGCTGCGGTGACGCCACCGGCGTTCGCCGAAGTCATGGCGCTGCTTGCCCAGCGCACGCACGGGCGGGTTGCCTTCAGCGAGGTCCACGAACTTGCCATGCTCAAGCAGCCGGTGAAGTCCTCCGGCGAACTGGTCTACGTGGCACCCGACCGGCTGGAGAAGCACACGCTTGAACCCAAGCCCGAGACCCTGGTGCTGGATCACGGCGTGCTCAGCGCACAGCGCGGCCGCCACAGCTACACCGTGCCGCTGAGCGACGCCCCGCAGGTCGTGCCCTTCGTCGAGAGCGTGCGCGCCACGCTCGCCGGGGACACCGCCGCGCTCGAGCGCTATTTCACGGTGGGCTTCGAGGGAGACCTCGGTCACTGGCGCCTGTCACTGCTGCCGCGCGACCCGGCCATCGCCAAGGCCGTGAAGGCCATCCACATGGAAGGCGAGCGCGACGCCATCCGCACGGTGGAGATCCGCGAGAGCGACGGTGACCGCTCGCTGCTGACTATCGGTCCCGAACTGCCGCCATGACCCGCCCGGGCAAGGCGGGCACGGTGGCCTGGCTGCTGCTGTGCGTCGCGGCGGCCGCCATCGCCGCGCGCGCGCACTACACCACCGACCTTTCCGCCTTCCTGCCGCGCTCCCCGACACCGGTCCAGCAGCTCCTGGTCGAGCAGCTGCGCGAAGGCCCGGCCGGTCGCCTGATCATCGCCGCCATCGAGGGCGGTACCGTGCCAGAGCGCGCGCAGCTGTCGGTGCAGATGAGTGCGGCGCTGCGTCAGCGGCCCGAGTTCGCCATGGTCAGCAACGGGGACGCGGCGGCACTTGAGCGCGACCGCCGCTTCCTCTTCGAGCACCGCTACGTGCTCAGCGATGCGATGGCCGGCACGCACTTCTCGACCCCGGCACTGCACGCGGCCATTGCACGATCGGTGGATGCCCTGGCCTCTCCTGAAGGGCCACTGCTCAAGCCGCTGTTCCCGCGCGACCCGACCGGGGAGCTGCTGAACATCCTGGACGCCGCCGGCAGTACCCAGGCGCCGCACAGCGAAGGCGGCGTGTGGAGTTCCAGGGACGGCACGCGTGCGCTGGTGCTGCTGCAGACCCGCTCGACCGGCTCCGACACCGACGCGCAGCAACGGGCGCTGGGGGCGGTGCGCGCCACCTTCGTGCAGGCACTGGGCGCACTGCCGGCGGCGGCGCGCGGCAGCGCGCACCTGGTGCTCACAGGTCCGCCGGTGTTTGCGGTGGGCTCGCGGGAGCTGATCAAGGGTGAGGCACTGAAGCTGTCGTGCTTAAGCTCACTGCTGATCGCACTGCTGCTGCTGAGTGTCTACCGCTCCGTGCCGGCGCTGGTGCTGGGCATGGTACCGGTGGCGACCGGCGCGCTCGCCGGCGTCGCCGCGGTGGCCTTAGGCTTCGGTGCGGTGCACGGCATCACGCTCGGCTTCGGGGTCACCCTCATCGGCGAGGCGGTCGACTACTCGATCTACCTGTTCGTGCAGCGCTCGGGCGACTGGCGCCGCACGCTGTGGCCGACGCTGCGCCTGGGCGTGCTCACCTCCATCGCAGGCTTCGCCGCGCTGGTGCCGTCAGGGTTCCAGGGGATCGCGCAGCTGGGCCTGTACTCGATCGCAGGACTGATCGCCGCAGCCCTGGTTACCCGCTACGTGCTGCCCGCCTGGCTGCCGGCGGATTTCGCGATCCGCGACCTGCGGGCAGCCGGGGTTCGCCTCGCCCGCCTCGTCGGCAACCTGCGCCGGCTGCGCTGGGGACTGCTGGCCGTGCTGGTGCTGGCCGCGGCAACCCTTTACCTGCATCGCGGCGCGCTGTTCAGCCACGAGATCGCAGCGCTCAGCCCGGTTCCGCTGGCCGAACAGGACCTGGACGAGCAGCTGCGAGCGGAACTCGGGGCCCCGGACGTGCGCTACATGGTGGTTGCGACGGCGTCGCAGCGCGAGGCAGCCCTTGATGCCGCACAGGCCATCAGCCTGCGCCTCACCCCGCTGGTGGAGTCTTCTGTGATCGGGGGCTTCGAGTCCCCGGCCCGCTACCTGCCGGGACTCGCGCTGCAGCGTGCACGCCAGGCCGTGATCCCGGCCGCCGCGCCGCTGGCGGCCAACCTCGCGGCCGCCCTGGACGGGCTGCCGGTGGATGCGTCCGTGCTGCAGCCGTTCCTCCTGGATGTCGAAGCGGCACGCACGGCCGCCCCGCTGACGCGTGCCGACCTGGACGGCACCTCGTTCGCCGCGGTGAGCGATGCGCTGCTGGTGAAGAACGGAGCCGGCTGGTCGGCCCTGCTGCCCGTGTCCGCCGCCTCCTCCGGCGACCTCGATGACGCGGCAGTCGAGCGTATCCGCGCGAGCCTCTCGCAGGGGCCGCAGGCGGCGGTGCTGCTCGATCTCAAGGGCGAGGCGGACCGCTTGTACGCCGGCTATCTGCGCGAGGCGGTGCTGCTGGCGATGGCCGGCTTCGCCGCCATCGTCGTGCTGCTGGCCGTGGCGCTGCGCTCGGCGGCCCGTGTCGCGCGCGTGCTCGCGCCGCTGGCGCTGCTCCGTGGTCACCGTGGCGGCACTGCTGGCGGCGCCGGCCGAGCGATAGGGCATCCTGCACGTGGTGGGGATGCTGCTGATCATCGCCGTCGGCTCCAACTACGCGCTGTTCTTCGACCGCAACAGCGCCGCTCCCGCGCACGGCTCGCAGTCGCTGACGCTGGCCTCGCTGCTGGTTGCCAATCTTGCCACCGTGCTTGCCTTCGGCGTGCTGGCCTCCTCGCGCGTGCCGGTGCTGTCGGACCTTGGCATGACCGTCGCACCCGGGGCGCTGCTGGCGCTGCTGTACGCGGCGATCCTGTCGCGCGGGCCGCCGGCCCCTTTGACGCAGCCCCGGTGAGCGCGATCGTCGAGCTTCGCGCGGGTGGGCAGCAGCGCCGCGGTGCGCATCGTGATGCTGCCGCCGGCGTATGCTGTGGCGGCCGACTTCGTCGCCGCCGGCTTCGTCACGGCCGTGCGCGGGCGCGGCCTTGCCATCGACCTGGTATTCGCGGACCTCGAGGCGCGCCACCTGACCGACGGCTCGCTTGCCGGCCAGGTGCGGGACCTGATCCGGCCCGTGCAGCGGCCAAGCGCGGGTGTGGCTGGGCGGAATCTCGCTGGGCGGCTACGTGGCGCTGGCGGCCGCGCAGGCGGACCCCGCTGCGCTGGAGGGACTGTGCCTGCTGGCGCCGTACCTGGGCAGCCACATCGTCACGCACGAGGTGGCGCGCGCGGGACTTGCGGCCTGGCAACCCGGCACGCTTGCGGCCGAGGATGATGAACGGCGCCTGTGGCGCTTCATCCAGGGCCGCCCGGCAGGCCTTGCGATCCACCTCGGGCTCGGCCGCGAGGACCGCTTCGCCGCACGACACCGGGTCCTGGCGCAGGCGCTGCCGGCGGCGGATGTTGACGTCATTGCAGGCGGCCATGACTGGCCGACCTGGCACCGACTCTGGGAGAATTTTCTCGATGCCCGATTCGCCCACGACTGAGCTTACCGTGCCCCGCTGGCGACCCAGCGCCGCGATCAGCGCCTCGGTCGCGCTGCACGCTGCCGCGCTTGCGGCAGTGGTGGCGCGCCCGCACGCCTGGCCATGGGCACTGGGCGCGGTGGTCGCCGATCACGCGGTGCTGGCGGCGGCCGGGCTGTGGCCGCGCAGCCGCCTGCTGGGCCCGAACTGGACACATCTGCCCGCGCCTGCCGATGCGACACGCCCGGGCATGGTGGCGGTGACCATCGATGACGGCCCAAACCCCGAGATCACCCCGCGCGTGCTGGACCAGCTGGATGCGCACGGCGCCCAGGCCACCTTTTTCTGCATCGGCGAGCTCGTCCAGCGGTACCCGCAGCTGGCGCGCGAGATTGTCCGGCGCGGACATGGCATCGAGAACCACAGCTTCCACCACCCGATGACATTCTCGACGTTCGGCCCCAGGGGCATGGCAGCTGAGATCCAGCGCACGCAGGAGGTCATCGCGAGCGTCACCGGGGAGACCGCGCAGTTCTTCCGCGCACCGGCGGGCCTGCGCAACCCGTTCCTGGATCGCGTGCTGGTGATGGCGCAGCTGCGCCTGGTCAGCTGGACACGCCGCGGCTTTGATACCGTCAACCGCAACCCTGCGGTGGTGCTCGGCAGGCTCACGCGCGGCATGCGCGCGGGCGACATCGTGCTGCTGCACGACGGTCATGCCGCGCTCACTGATGCGGGGTCGCCGGTGATCCTCGAGGTCCTGCCAGACCTGCTGCGCCAGATAAAAGCGTCCTCACTGGCACCGGTCACGCTGCGCACTGCCTTCGCTGCCGCCGCGTGAGCCTGCCGGCGGAGACCTGCGAGCTGCTCGATGCGGCCAGCGCCGGCTACCGCCCTGCGGGGCGCTTCGCGTGGCAGTTCGCGCGCGGCAAGCTCGCCGGCGACCCGGCCTTTGCCGGCATCCTGCGCCTGGGCCTGTTGCAGGGCAGAACGCAGCTGCTGGACCTGGGCTGCGGGCAGGGGCTGCTGGCCGTGTGGCTGCTCGCCGCGCGTGCCTGCCACGACAGCAAGCGCGCCGGGGCATGGCCGCCCGCCTGGCCGGCCCCGCCGCAGTTCACCGCGTACACCGGCATCGAGGTCAATCCGAGCGAAGTGCAGCGCGCGCGCGCGGCCTTCGCAGCACACCCGGGCGTGCAGCTGGCGGTGATCCAGGGTGACATCCGCACGGTGCCCTTCCCGGCCGTCGATGCGGTGGTCATCCTGGACGTGCTGCACTACTTCGACTATGCGGCGCAGGAGGAGGTTCTGCGGCGGGTGCGCGCCGCGCTGTCCCCGGGCGGACTGCTGCTGCTGCGCATCGGGGACGCCGCCGGCGGTTTCGGCTTCACCTTGAGCGTGGTGACTGACCGCATCGTCGCGCTGTTCCGCCGGGGGCGGTGGCTGACCCTGCACTGCCGCCCGCTCAGCGACTGGCGTGCATTGCTCGAGCGCTCGGGGTTCAGCACCACCGCGATCCCCATGAGCCAGGGCACGCCCTTCACCAACACGCTGCTGCGTGCGCAGGCGCGATGAAGCCCCTCGCGCTTCGCGCCTACACCGCCACCAGCTGCATCGGCACGGGCACGGCTGCCATGCTGGCCACCCTGCGCGCGCAGCGCACGGGACTTACCCCTTGTCCCCCTGAGCCCTTTGGCCTCGACACCTATGTCGGCGAGGTGCCCGGGGTGGATGCGGTGCAGCTGCCCCCGGCGCTGGCGCGCTTTGACTGCCGCAACAACCGCCTCGCCTACCTGGGCCTGCAGCAGGACCGGTTCACCGGGCAGGTGCGCGCCGCGGTGGCACGCTACGGTGCCACCCGCGTCGGGGTGTTCCTGGGCACCAGCACCTCCGGCATCCTGGAAACCGAGCTCGCCTATGCCGCCCGCGATCCTGCCAGCGGTGCGCTGCCGCCGCAGTTTCGCTATGCGGGCGCGCACAACAGCTTCTCGGTGGCCGCGTTTGCACTGGAAGCGCTGGGGCTTGCAGGACCTGCTGCGGTCATCTCGTCCGCCTGCTCCTCCAGTGCCAAGGTCTTCGCCAGCGCGCAGCGCGCCATCGAGGCCGGGCTCATTGATGCCGCGGTGGTCGGCGGGGTGGACTCGCTGTGCCTGACGACGCTGCATGGCTTCAACTCGCTGCAGCTGGTCTCACGAGCACCGGTGCGCCCGTTCGACATCGCCCGCGACGGCCTGTCGATCGGCGAGGCGGCCGCCTTCGCGCTGCTGGAGCCCGCGCAGCCGGGCGAAGCGCAGATTCTGCTGCTGGGCACCGGTGAGAGCAGCGATGCCCACCACATGTCAGCCCCGCACCCCCAGGGTCGCGGCGCGCGTGAGGCGATGCAGCAGGCATTGCACGGCGCGCAGCTCGAGCCCGGCCAGATCCAGTACATCAACTTCCACGGCACCGGCACGCCCAGCAACGATGCGGCCGAGGCGCAGGCCGTGGCCGCGGTGCTGGGGCCGAAGGTGCCGGGCAGTTCGACCAAGGGCGCCACCGGCCACACCCTGGGGGCTGCCGGTGCACTGGAAGCGGTGATCTGCGCGCTCGCGCTGCGCGAAGGATTCATGCCGGCGGGCGTGAACACCGTGGCGGTGGATCCTGAGCTGCAGGTGACGTACCTGCTGCAGAACCGCAGCGCCGCCCTGCGGCACGTGATGAGCAACTCCTTCGGTTTCGGCGGCTCCAACTGCAGCCTGGTGTTCGGGCACGCGCAGGCGGGCACGTGAGCTCGCTGGTGGGCTTCATCGAGGGGGTCGGCCTGCTGGGTCCGGGCATTGCCGACTGGCGCACGGGCGCGGTCGTGCTCGCAGGCGATGCGCCGCTGGGCAGGGAAGCAACGGTGATCCCGGCGCTGCAGTGCCTGCCGGCCGCCGAGCGCCGCCGCGCCGGGGTGCCCGTGCGCATCGCCATCACGGCAGGCCTGGAGGCGGCAACCAACGCCGGGGCTGATCCTGCACAGCTGCCGGCGATCTTCACCTCCTCCGGTGGTGACGGTCAGAACCTGCACGAGATTTGCAGCGCGCTGGCCTGCGGGGAGCGGCAACTCTCCCCGACCCGCTTCCATAACTCAGTGCACAACGCCCCGTCGGGCTACTGGGGCATCGCCACCGGTGCAACCCCTGCCTCGAACGCGTTGTGCGCGTATGACGCGAGCTTTGGCGCCGGGCTGCTCGAGGCACTCGTCCAGGCGCGCAGCGAGCAGCGTCGCGTGCTCCTGGTCGCCTACGACGCGCAGTACCCGCAGCCTCTGCACAGCGTCCGGCCCATCCCCGACGCCTTCGCCGTGGCGCTGGTGCTGGCACCGGCACGAAATGCCGCAGCCCTTGCCCGCCTGGAGGTACGCTTGGGTGATGCCGTCCCCGACACACTGCCGGATGCCAGGCTCGAGGCGCTGCGAAGCGCCATCCCCGCTGCCCGCAGCCTGCCGCTGCTCAAGTTGCTGGCGCAGCGCCGTTCGGGTACCGCGGTGCTTGAATACCTGTCTCCGCGCAGCCTGGCCGTCGAGCTGAACACATGGCCCTAGACCGCACCTGGATCGAGCAGCACATCCCGCACAAGGGGCGCATGTGCCTGCTGGACGAGGTGCTGCACTGGGATGCGCGCCAGATCCGCTGCCGCAGCGCGACCCACCGCACCGCTGACAACCCGCTGCGTGCCCACGGACGCCTGGGGGTGGTGTGTGGCATCGAATACGCCGCACAGGCGATGGCCGTGCACGGGGCGCTGGTGGGCGCGAGCGCGCCGCTGGCCAGTTCCATGTCCGAGCAGGTCCGCGACAGCCTGGGGGGCACCGTCGGATACCTCGCCAGCGTGCGCAACGTGACCCTGCATGTCGCGCGCCTGGATGACATTTCGGGCGACCTGATCGCCTGCGCGCAGCGGCTTGCCGGGGATGCGCGCACCGTTCTATACGAGTTCACTGTCACCAGCGAACAGCAGCTGGTGCTCGAAGGCCGCGCCAGCATCGTCATCGATCCACAATTCGGCCTTGGCCTAGCCTCTTGAGCACCGGCAAGTACGCACTGGTCACCGGCGGCAGCGGTGGCATCGGGTCTGCGCTGTGCCGGCGCCTGGCGCGCGACGGTCACCACGTCCACGTGCATGCGCATCGCAACCTGCCCACCGCCGCAGCCCTGGTCGAGGAGATTCGCGCCGCGGGCGGCGCGGCGACCGCCGTCAGCTTCGACATCACCGATGCCGATGCCACCCGCGGTGCGATCGAGGGCCTGCTCGAGGCCGGGCCGATACAGATCCTGGTGAACAACGCCGGCCTGCACGATGACGCGGTCCTGCCGGGCATGAGCAGCACGCAGTGGCACCGGGTGATCGACGTGTCGGTGAATGGCTTCTTCAACGCGACGCAGCCGCTGCTCTTGCCGATGATCCGCACCCGCTGGGGCCGCATCGTGAACGTGTCCTCGATCGCCGCGCTCATCGGCAACCGCGGCCAGGTCAATTACGCGGCCGCCAAGGGCGCGCTGATCTCGGCAAGCAAGGCGCTGGCGCTGGAGGTGGCCACGCGCGGCGTCACCGTCAACAGCATCGCCCCGGGGATCATCGGCACGCCGATGACCGCCGGGCTCTTTGATGCCGCGGCGATCGAGCGCCTCGTGCCCATGAATCGCGCAGGCCTGCCCGAGGAGGTCGCCGGGGTGGTCTCGTTCCTGACTTCCGAGGATGCCTCGTACGTGACCGCACAGGTAATCTCGGTCAGCGGCGGCATGGCATAAGACCGCGGCCGGGTGTTATCTGGCACACTTTCGCCAGATCCGTCGCCAAGAGAGACACGATGAAAAGAACATGCTCTGTGGCTGCCTGGTGTGTGCTGCTGTGCGCCACCCCTCTGGCACCTGCGATAGGGGCGCATGCCGCCGATCCCGCCCCTGCCGCAGCTGCCGGCATCGCCGAGCAACTGGGACTGCGCGCCGCCGCGCAGCCGATGCGCGAGCACGCAGGCTGGCGCACCCCGAAACTGATCCTGGTGAGCCCGCGCCTGCATGAGGAGATGAGCGCGCTGCGCGCGGCCGCTCCCGGTGTCGCGCTGGTGGAGCTCGACGCGGCAACCCCTGCGCAGGTTGCCGCGGCCGACGCCACGATCGGGGTCTGTTCGGCTGACGTTCTCGCCAAGGCGACGCACCTGCAGTGGATCCAGTGGCTGGGCGCGGGCGTGGAGGGTTGCGTCAGGGAGCCGCTGCTGCATGAGCGCAACCCGGTCCTGACCAACATGCAGGGCGCCGCCGCTGCCAGCATGTCCGAGCACGTCCTGGCGATGATGCTGGTGCTCAGCCGGCACCTGGACTACTACCTCAGGCAGCAGGAGCAGGGGCACTGGGCGGACGAGTCCCCCTCGCTGGCCGACCTGTCCGGCAAGACCGTGCTGGTGGTGGGCCTGGGGGGCATCGGCACCGAGGTCGCCAAGCGTGCCCATGCCCTTGGCATGAAAGTCGTCGCCACGCGCGCCAGCGACAGGAACGGCCCCGACTACGTCAGCTACGTCGGCCTGCCGGACGAGTTGCTCAAGCTCACCGCGGACGCGGACTTCGTGGTCAATTGTGCGCCGCTGACTGCGCAGACCACCGGGATATTCAATGCGGCGTACTTCGCCGCCATGAAGCCCGGCGCCTATTTCCTGAACGTGGGACGTGGCCGCAGCGCAGTCACCGCGGACCTCATTGCAGCGCTCAAGGGCGGCAGGCTCGCAGGGGCCGGGCTGGATGTCGTGGACCCGGAACCGCTGCCCCCCTCCAGCGCGCTGTGGCACCTGCCCAACGTCATCATCACCCCGCACATCTCTTCTTATACCGCGCTGGCGGACAGCCAGCGCCAGGCGCTGTTGCTGGAGAACATCCGGCGTTATGTCGCTGGCGAGGCCCTGCTCGCGGTGGTGGACCCCGCGCGAGGCTATTGATCCGGCGGTAGTTTCGCGTCCCCGGGGTACAAACCAACACCTACTCAGGTGGTGGGCCTGCCCCCCAGCCCCTAAGATGCTGCAGGTCTGCTGGCGGAAGAAGCAAAGTCTTGGCAGTTGCGGGGCAAACGGTGATGACGCCGGCGGTGGTGGTGGGCTCGGGGCTCGGGGCGCTCGGGGCCCTGCGCCTGTTGCGGCGCGCCGGGATTCCCACGTTCTCGCTGCCCGCCCTCCCCTCGCATCGAGTCGCGCTCGCGCTGGGCGCACCGGCTGCCGGGCACTGCGGCAACCCTTGCCGACATGCCGCTGACCGAAGTGCTTGCCGCCTGTTCGCTCGAGAAGGCGGCGCTGATCCCGTGCAGTGACGCGGTGCTCGGGGCGATCTCGCAGCTGCCAGCCGCGCTCGCGGGGCGCTTCCCGAGCAGTACGCCCCCGCCTGCTGCCGTGGAACAGCTGACGCGCAAGGACAAGTTCGCAGCCCTGCTCGGCGCGCTCGCCATCGAACATCCGACGACGCTGATCATCGATCAACCACAGGACCTTGAGCGCTTTGCTGACATGCCGTTCACGCATCTGTTCCTGAAGCCGGTAGACTCGGCCAGCTTCATGCGCAGCTACGGGGTCAAGGGCTGCCGGGTGCGCGACATGGACGACGCGCGCCGCCAGCTGGGCAAGGTGCACGGCGACGGGCACCGTGTCGTGGTTCAGGAGTACGTGCCCGGTCCAGGCTCCAACCATTACCTGATCGATGGTTTCGTGGATGCCGGGGGTACCGTGCGCGCGTTGTTCGCGCGCCGGCGGCTGCGGATGTACCCGCCAGACTTCGGCGATAGCACCCACATGGTGAGCGTGGCATTGAGCGAGGTCGGGCCGGCCGTGGACGCCCTGCGCCAGATCCTTGCCGCCGTTGGCTATCGCGGGATCTTCAGCGGCGAGTTCAAGCGCGACGAGCGCGACGGGCTGTTCAAGATCCTCGAGGTCAATGCGCGGGTGTGGATCTACGTGGAGTTTGCCGGTCGCTGTGGCGTGGATGTGTGCACGATGTCCTACCGCGATGCGCTCGGGTTGCCCGTCAGTGGTTGCGCGCACTACCGCACCGGCGTGCGTCTGGTGTCCCCCTATCTCGACCTCGCGGCAGTGCGCTACGCTTGGCGCCGGGGCCAGATGTCCGGGGGCGCCTGGCTGCGCTCCTGGGCCGGAGCACAGCAGCCGACCTTCAACCTGAGCGATCCGCTGCCGGCGGTGGCCGACTGGTACGACGTGTCGCGCAAGCTGCTGCGGCGCGCTCTGCGCGGAGGTCCCGACGCACCGTGAGCAGCACCCTGACTGTCGGCACCTTGCGCCCGGAGGAGTTCGCCGAATGGGATGAGTTCGTGGGCCGCTCGCCCGATGGCTGCCTCTACGCACAGTCAGAATACCTGGCAGCGCTGTGCGCGGTAACCGGGGCGACGTTTCGCATTGTGGCGGCCCGCCGCGCGGGAGCGCTGGCCGGCGGCATGCCTCTCTACGAGACCCGTAGCGCACTGCACGGCCTGAGTGCAGGTCCGCGCCTGCTGCTTTACTACCACGGGGCAATCCTTGCCCCGTACGAAGGCGCCTACCCTTCGCAGCACACCTCGCGGGATCTTGAGATCCAGTCGGCGCTGGTGGGCTTGGTCGGGTCACTCGGCTACGACCGCGTGATCCTCAAGAGCCGCAGTACGGTCACCGACGTGCGCGCCTATCTTGCCAGCGGCTGGCAGTCCTACCCGAGCTATACCTACGTGGTCCCGCTCACCGACCTGCGCGCGCAGTACCAGCGTGTGGATGGCAACCTGCGGCGGCTGATCAAGCGCTGCACCGAGACCGATCGGCTGAGCTTCACGGACGACCAGGACTTTGCCGCCTTCTTCCGGCTGCACACCCTCACCCTCGGGCGACGCGGGGTCACGACCTACCTGCCTGAGGCAGCATTCCGCGAGTTCTTCACACGCACTCACGCGGCAGGTCTCGCGCGGCTGCAGCACGCGCGCCTGCCCGATGGCACGGCGATCGCCTCGCAACTGGTACTGCTGGGAAAGAACAAGGTCAGCCACACCGCCTGCGCGGGGATGGACCCGGAGTACGCGCGCCTGGGGGCGACCGCGTTCCTGCGCTGGCGCGGGTTCGAGGCGCTGGCCCAGCTGGGTTACGTGGCCAACGACCTTACCGATGCGGCGCTGAACTCAGTCACGCACTTCAAGTCCCAGCTGGGCGGCTCACTGCAGTGTGCGCACGTACTGACCTCGCCTGCCTCGTTGCGGGCACGCAGCGCACACACGCTCGAGCGCGCAGCGCGCCTGCCGCGGGCCGTCGCCGGGCGGCTGCTGCGCGCGACGCGGTTGAAGTCATGAGCGACTTCGCAGGGGTTGTCGCAGCCGAGGCGATCCGCGACGCCCTGAAGCGCTGCAATGCCGGTGCGGCGTTCGGACTGCCGGGCAGCCCGAACCATTGCCTGTTCCAGCGGCTGCGCGGCAGCGACCCGCGGCTGGTCGTACCGACGCACGAGCTGGCGGCCGCATTCATGGCCGGCACTTACGGCCGTATCGACGGCCGCCCGGGCATTCTCCTGACCATCCCGGGACCGGGTTTCGCCTTTGCGCTGCCCGGCATTGCCGAGGCGTGGCAGGACTCCGCCCCGCTGGTGCACATCGTGGGAGCTGCACCGAGTGGCCCGCACGAGCGGCACCGCCACCAGGCGCTCGACCAGAACGCCATCGCGCGCACCATGACCAAGGCGATGTTCGCGGTCGCCGACCCGGCGCGCTTGGGCGAGACGGTATGCGCAGCTTTCGAGACCGCGCGCGACGGCGAGCCAGGACCTGTGATCGTCCAGCTCGGCGAGGCCGCCGAGGCGACCTCCACCCGCACCATCCCCACGGTGCAGACCGCAGACGCCGCCGCCGTCTGGGCGCGCATCGCAACCGCGCGCAAGCCTGTGCTGATGGTCGGCCAGGGCTGCGCCGCCGCTGCCGCGACCATCCGCGCCTATGTCGACAGGACCGGTACGCCGGTCCTGTGCACCCCTTCCGGGCGCGGCGTGGTGTCCGAGCATTCGCCCTGGAACCTCGGTTACGACACGCTGCGCGGCACCACCGAGCAGCTGAACGCCGTGTTGGCCGAGGCGGACCTGGTGATCGCCGTGGGCGCACGCCTGGCGTTCAACGGCACCGCGGGCTTTGGGCTGAAACTGCCGCCGCAGCGGCTCGTGCACGTGGATGCGAACCCTGCGAATCTGAATGCGGTGTACCCGGCGGCGGCGACCGCGGTGGCACGCGCGCAAGACTTCTTCGCGATGCCGCCAAGTCTCACCGTGTCCCGCAGCAGCTGGACCCAGGCCTCCGTCGCCAACTGGCGCACGCGCATCAGTACCGCGCACGACGGCCAGGCGGAGCCGCTGATCGCAGGGGGCACGCCGCAGGCCTTCTTCGCGACACTGCGTGAGCAGCTGCCCGATACTGCATTGTTGGTCACTGACAGCGGGCTGCACCAGGTCATGGCGCGCCGTTACTACGAAGTGCGTGAACCGCACGGGTTGCTGCTGCCCACCGACCTGCAGTCAATGGGCTTCGGCCTGCCCTCGGCACTGGCCGCGCGCCTGGCGGCGCCGACGCGCCCCGTGGTCGCGCTCATGGGCGACGGCGGCATGATGATGAGCGCCATGGAACTGGCGACCGCGGTGCGCGAGCACATCGACCTCACGGTCATCGTCTTCAACGATGGCTACCTGAACCAGATTCGCGTGCAGCAGCTGGCCGACACCGGACGCGACCACGGCGTGACACTACCGGTCATCGATTTCCAGGCGCTTGCCGCGGCGGTGGGTGCGAACTACCTCGCCTGCGAGCCAGGCGACCTCACCGCGCTGGCCGGTGCCGGGCGGGCGAGCGGGGTTACCCTGATCGACGTGCCGGTGACTGACAGCCGTGCCATTTCGGTGGGTGCCACCAAGAGCCGCGTCAAGAGCTACGTACGCCGCGCGCTGGGCCTGCGCGCCGGTGGGCTGCTGCGACGCCTGCTGAGGCGCCGCTAGCGGTGGGTCGCAGGGTGAGTCCTGCGCTAAGACAACACGGCATCACGCGCCGGGCACTGCTGACCGGCGGCGCTGTGGGCGCGGCAGCGGTCCTTGTAGCTGCGAAGATTGCCGCGCGCCGCCTGTGGCTCACCTCCTACGAGAACGGCGCGGGCGTACCGGGCGCGGCACCGCGGATCGTCGACACGGTCGGGAAGATGCCTTACCGCGCCTTCGGGGCCACCGGCCTGAAGGTTTCCGAGATCGGCTTTGGCGCCTGGGGGATCGGCGGCCAAGCCTACGGCACCGTGGCACGCGAGGAATCGCTGCGCGCCCTGGCGCGCGCAGAGGAGCTCGGCTGCAACTTCGTCGACACCGCCAGGGTATATGGGGACTCCGAGGGGGTGCTCGGGGAGTTCCTCAACGGTCGGCGCAGCCGCTGGATCGTGGCCACCAAGTATTCGTACCAGCCAGCTGGGATGACCGCCACCCTCGAGGAGCAGCTGCGGCGCCTGGGAACCGACGTCATAGACTACTACCAGCTGCACTCCATGCCGCAGGACGATCGCATCTTGGCGGAACTGGCCGCGCTGAAGAAGGCCGGCAAGGTGCGCTTCGTGGGGGTCTCGCTTTACAGCGCCCACGACATCGACCAGGTGCTCGCACAGCCGTTACTGGATGGTATCCAGGTCAGGTTCAGCCTGCTCGATCCGGATCCGTTCCTGCGCCGCGTCGCGCAACTCAAGGGCGGCCGGCTCGCGGTCCTGGTGCGCTCGACCCTCAAGGAGGGCTTCCTCACCGGCAAGTTCAGGCGCGATGCAACCTTCCCCGACCCGGCCGACCAGCGCCACCAACTCAGCGCAACACAGATCGCCTCGACGGTGGACGAGGTCGAGCGCTTTCGTTTCCTGGAGGCCGAGGCGCACTCGATGGTGCGCGCAGCCCTTGCCTACCCTTTGTCATTCCCGGAAGTCTCGACCGTATTGCTGGGCACCAAGAACGAGGCCCAGGCGCAGGAGAACTTCGGCCAGATACCGGGCATGCGCCTGTCAGCGGCCAGTCTCGAGCGCGTACGCGTGCTACAGGAGGAGATGGACCTGGGTGATCGCCGCAGTGCCAGAGCGCTCACCGGGCGAATGCTCGGGCGCTTCTAGGCTCGCACACCGCCCCGACAGGCGCGGTAACCTAGCGCCATGCTCAAAATCTGTATCGTCGGCGCCGGTGCCATCGGCGGCTACCTCGGCACCCGGCTCGCGCACAGCGGCGCCGGCAGCGTGAGCGCGCTCGCGCGTGGCCCCACGCTAAGCGCGTTGCGCGATCGCGGCTGGCGCCTGAGCGAGGGCGGCGCAACACTCGCTGCACCGGCCGCCCTGGCGTCCGACGACCCCAGCGACATCGGGTTGCAGGACATCGTCATCATCGCGGTCAAGGCACCCGCCCTGCCGGGGCTTGCGAGCACGCTTGGCCCCATGATCGGCCCAGGGACCACGATCGTGGCTGCGATGAATGGCGTGCCATGGTGGTTCAGTCAGGGGCTCCGCGCGCTCGGTGACACGCCACTGGCGAGTGTCGACCCGGGAGGCGGCATCGCCGCGGCGCTGCCGGTGGGCCAAGTCATCGGCTGCGTCCTGCACGTGAGCGCCTCCACCAGCGCACCCGGGGTCGCCGTGCACCGCATGGGGCACAGGCTGATCATCGGCGAGCCCGATGGCAGCGACTCCGCGCGCGTGCGCACCTTGGGGGAAACCCTGACGCGCGCCGGCTTCGAAGTCACCTGTTCGTCACGAATCCGTTATGAGACCTGGTACAAACTGTGGGGCAACATGACCATGAACCCGATGTCTGCGCTCACCGGCGCGGACATGGGCCAGGTGCTGGCAGATCCGCTGCTGCGCGATTTCAGTGCGGCGGCAATGCGCGAGGCGGCGGCGGTGGGCGAGCGCATTGGCTGCGCGGTTGCAGAGTCTCCCGCTGACCGCCAGGAAGTCACGCGCAGGCTCGGCGCGTTCAAGACCTCCATGCTGCAGGACGTGGAAGCCTCGCGGCCCATTGAACTCGACGCACTGGTCGGCGTGGTGCGCGAAATGGCGGCACGCGTGGGCGTCGCCACCCCGATGATCGATGCGCTCTACGGGCTTACCCGCGTATTCGGTCGCGTGCGCGGAATTTATTCCGCGTAAGAATTCCCGCGCGCACTCGCGCAGAAATCAAACTCGGTAGAAATTTGCGCGCGCTCGCGCGCGGCGTGTCGCTGATTGCACACGTCGCTCTGTCGAGACATTTGAAATGCTCGCACGCACACGTTTTACTGCGCCCCCACGCGGATGGCGTCACCACTGAGCACTGCGCAGTGATACGTCCGCTGCAAGGAAAGCAACCCGTCGCACGATGGGGACGCAGGAGCACCGCCTGACAGCGATGCTGCCGCTGCAACCGTAGGCTCTGCGGTACACCAGCGGTTATCGGCAAGCGCGGCAACAAAGCGCGCTGCCGGCCTGTACTCCCCTCGCGCTCCACGATGTCGTTGAAGGGGACGCCCGTGACTGAAATACGCCTGATCCAGCGCGCGCCGCAGTGGCGCGTGCTCCTGAACTCTTTGGCCATCAGCGCACTCTTGTGCACGCACAGTGGCGGCGCCGCTGCCGCCACTGCCACGCTTACCATAGCCGGGACGCCGCCGAGCACGGTGGCTGCCGGCAGCACTTACTCGTTCACTCCCACCGTGACCGGCGCCAACGGGCGCACGCTCTCGTTTGCGATCGTGCAGAAGCCTTCCTGGGCGACGTTCAGCAGTTCGACGGGCAAGCTCTCCGGCACACCGACGTCCGCGAACGTCGGCAGCTACAAGGACATCGAGATCGGGGTCAACAATGGGGCCGCGTCCGCAATCTCCAAGACGTTCTCGATTCAGGTAGCTGCCAGCGGCAGTACCACGCCGCCGGCCACGCCGACGCCCCCTGCGACAACCCCTTCCACACCATCGACGCCGTCGACCAGCGCGCTGACGATCTCAGGCACGCCGCCGAGCACAGTGGCAGCCGGTGCCAGCTATGCGTTCACGCCCGCGGTGTCCGGTGCCAACGGCCGCGCCCTGTCGTTCGCGATCGTGCAGAAGCCGGCGTGGGCGAGCTTCAACGGCACCACCGGCCGGCTCTCCGGCACGCCGACCGCGGCGAACGTCGGCGCCTACAAGAGCATCGAGATCATGGTCAACAACGGCATCTCGGTGGCGCTGCTGAATACCTTCGCGATCCAGGTCACGAACGGCTCCACCCCCGTCACCCCGCCGGCGGCGGACACGGTGGCGATCTCCGGGACCCCGGCAACCTCGGTGACCGCCGGCAGCAAGTACAGCTTCCAGCCCAGTGCCCGGGATTCACTGGGTAAGTCGGTGTCGTACTCCGTGCAGCACGCACCGAGCTGGGCAAGCTTCAGCATCGCCAGCGGCCTGCTGTCGGGCACGCCCAGCAGCACGCAGACCGGCAGCTACTCGGGGATCATCATCAGCGCGAGCGATGGCACGGCATCCAGCGCGCTGCCGGCCTTCGCGATCAGCGTCAAGAGCCTCGTGGCGGCCACCGGGTCCGCCACGCTGAACTGGGTGGACCCCACGCAGAATACCGACGGCACGCCGCTCACTAACATGGCAGGCGTGAACATCCACTACGGCAACTCACCCTCGAGCCTCACCCAGGAGGTCACCGTGGCCGGCACCGGGATGACGAGCTATACGATCGCAAACCTCGGTGCGGGCACGTGGTACTTCGAGGCCGCCGCCTACACCACCGCCGGTGTCGAAGGGGCGATGTCGACGGTGGAAAGCAAGACGATCCAGTAATGCCGTACCGTGCGGCGCTGCTGGCAACGCCGCACGCACTGCACCCTAGCGATGCCAGCTCCAGTCGCCGGCATCAGCGCGGCAGCCACCGCCGGGCACACCGGTCCACGCCCGGCCGCGCACGATCCGTCCGCTGGGGGCGCCGGTGGCCTCGCTGGCGCGCAGCGCGCGCACGCCGTTGATCCAGACATCCTCTACGCCCGTGGCCAGCTGCGCCGGCTTCTCGTAGGTGGCATGGTCCTGCACGGTGCGCGGGTCGAACACGACCACGTCGGCAAAGTAGCCCGCCTTCAGCATGCCGCGATCGGTGAGCGACAGGGTCTGCGCCGGCAGCGCTGCCAGCTTGCGCACCGCCTGCTCAAGCGTCAGCGCATGCTCCTCGCGCACGTACTTGGCCAGCACGCGCGCGAAATTACCGTACGCACGCGGATGGCTCGCCGACTGCAGGAACACGCCCTCAGGCGCCGGCGCTGCCTCGTCGGAGTCGAAGCTCACCCAAGGCAACGCCACCTCGCGCCGCACGTTCTCCTCGGACATCAGGAAGTATGCGACGCCCACGCGCGAGCCGTCCTCGATGACCAGGTCGATCGCCGCATCCTCGGGGCTGACCCCGCGTGACTGGGCGACCTCGGCGAGCGTCTTGCCGGTGAGCGGCTTCAACGCCGGGTTCTTGAACTGCAGCAGCAGCATGCCCTTGGGGCCAGCGGCCGCGTAGAGGTTTTCCCAGGAGCCGTGGGGCTCGCGCATCTCCGCGATGACCCGGGCGCGGGCTGCCGGTTCCTTCAGGCGGGCGATCCAGGCCTCGAGTCCACCGTCCTGCACCCAGGGGGGCATCGCCGCATCCAGACCGGTCGCCCCGGCGGTGTAGACGTACATGTCGGCGCTGATGCGTACGCCCTTCGCGCGGGCCGCATCGATCGTCTGGATGAGCGGGTCGATCTTGGGCCAGTTGCTCTGGCCGGCGACCTTGAGGTGGTAGATCTCCGCCGGCGCACCGGAGGCGTTGGAGATATCGATCGTCTCCTGCACCGCCTCGATCAGGCGGTCGCCTTCGCTGCGCATGTGGGCGCTGTAGATCCCACCGCAGCGCGCCGCCTCGCTGGCCAGCGCGATCAGCTCGGGGGTCTTGGCGTAGGTGTTGGGCGCATAGATCAGCGCGGTGGTGACCCCGACGGCGCCCTCCTCCATCGCCTGGTGCACCAGCTGGCGCATCTGCTCCAGCTGCGCGGGCGTGGGCTGCACGTCGACCTCCCCGAGCACGTTCGTGCGCACGGTGCCAGCCCCGACATAGGAGGCGACATTGGGCGCGATGCCGCGGCGCTCGAGCCCGTGCAGGTACTCCCCGAGCGTATTCCAGTCGATCTCGTACTTGACGTCGCCCTCGCGCTGCAACGCCAGCGCCTTCATCTTAGGGGTCAGCGGTCCCATTGAGTCCTCGCCGAGCACCTCGAGCGTAACGCCCTGGCGCAGGTCGCTCAGTGCCCGCGGGTCCACCAGCAACGACTCCTCCGGGTGCGCAAGCATGTTGACGAATCCGGGTGCGACCGCCTTGCCGTGCGCGTTGAGGCGTTCGCGTGCCGGTAACGGTGCTTTGCGCCCGACGTAGGCGATGCGGTCGCCGATCAGGCCAATGTCGCCCACGTAACCTGGTTGCCCGGAACCGTCATAGATCGTCGCCCCGCTGATCAGGACGTCGTAGCGTGTGGGAGAAGCTGGTGCTGCTGCAGCCTCGGCCGTGGTGGCGCCGATGCACGCCAGAAGTAAGGCAAGCCTCGAAATCCTGCGAAGGGTCATGATCGTCTCCACCGTGCCGGGTGGGCAGGATAACACCGGCACGCGCTCCGGCTGCCAGCGCGAGCGACGCTCGCGCCGGCAGCCGGATCAGACACCTGTCAGTGGCCGGTTGCGTCCCCGCGCCGGCTTGCCTCGAACAGGAACCAGGTGCGGCGCTCGGTCTCGTCGATCCAGACCTCGATCAGGCTCGCGGTCGCGATGTCGCGGTGCTCGTCGCACACGTCGTGCACTTCGCGCAGGCGTGCGGCGAGTTCCTTGTTGTCGTCGCGCAGCTCCGCCAGCATGTCCAGCGGCTCCACGTAGTCCGCATCGTTGTCGGACACGCGCTGCAGCCGGGCAATGTGCCCGATGGAGCGCAGCGTATTGCCGCCGACCTTGCGGATGCGCTCGGCGATCGGGTCGGTCATCGCGTACAGCTGGTCAGCCTGCTCGTCCAGGAGCAGGTGGTAGTCGCGGAAGTGCGGTCCGCTCATGTGCCAGTGGAAATTCTTGGTCTTCAGGTACATCGCGAACACGTCTGCGAGGATCGCATTCATGCCTCCGGCGATGTCACGCGTGGCCCCCGGCTTCAGGTCGGTGGGCGTGACCAGCGGGCTGCTGCGCCGCTTCTTCAGGTCGTCTCGGTTTGTTTTCTTTGCCATGGTGGAATCCCGGTTGTGAAAGCGTAGCGATCAAAGCTGTAAGGGCCGGCGCTCTGCAGCGCCGGCCCTCCTGTGTGGATCATAAGGGCACGCTCACTACGCCGAACAGAGCGATCCTACATCCCTAGTTAACTTACTGATTATAGTTACAAAGCAGCATTGACTCCCAGGCCTGCATTCAGGTCACGGCGGCTGCCGCCGAGGGCTGCTGCGACGCAGGCAATGAAGGCCCCGACCAGCATCGACAAGGCGGTAAACAGTGCCGCCGCGGCCGAGGCCTTGCGGGCAGTGTCCATCGCCATCTTCGTGCGGGTGATGTAAGTATCAACGCGTGCCTGGGCGTCCGAGGGCGAGATGCCGGTCCTGGCGCTAACCAGCGAGGCAAGGTACGCGCGGTCGTCGGCCGTCACGTCGGAACCTGCGGCGAGGTCATTCGCCAGGATCCGCGTGGCCTCACCGCGCGGGTCGGCGCCACCGGGCGCCGCGCTCTCTGCGCCACCGCCGCGGAACAGCACGTCCAAATCATAGCTACCCGGAGGTCCGC
Organism: uncultured Pseudomonadota bacterium; assembly: GCA_963703025.1. Lineage (GTDB taxonomy): Bacteria > Pseudomonadota > Gammaproteobacteria > Steroidobacterales > Steroidobacteraceae > 13-2-20CM-66-19. Next base: position 343,600 of record OY969778.1, read on the forward strand.
CCGCCCGCGGGCCTGCCATCGCGGCCGATGCACCGGCGGCCCCTGCCAGCCGGGCGCCGCCGGCGACGAGCGAGGATGACGCCGACACCAGCAAGGCAGCGGTGAGCACCGTCGCCAGTGCCCAGGCCACGAACCCGTGCGCGGTGTCCCGGAAGAACACCTCGTGCGTATGCGTAGCGACCCACTTGGTGCGCAGGCGCCCGGTCAGGTAGCCACCAAAACCCGACGCCACCCACTGGGTGATGATGAGCCAGACTGCGGTCATGACGGTAAAGGTGGTGGCGGAGGCACCCGCCCCGGACCAGGGCGAAATGGTACTCAGGCCCAGCGCCGAGCCGAGCGCCACCAGGATCAGCGACACGGCCGCTGCGACCACTGCCCCGCCGATGATGGCTGCCCACGAGACAGCTGACTGCGTGGATTCAGGACTTGTGCCGTAGGCACCGGTAGCGAGCGCACCGCGCTCGGTAACTAGCGTGTTCATGCGGATCTTCCTTGTTGATTCTAATGCCAGAACAGCGCGAGCAGAATGATGATCGGTATTGGTACGCCGATCAGCCAAAGCAGAATTCCCCTTCCCATGACTCTCTCCTGATTTCAGTGTTGTTAAATGAACAGAACAGAAACGGTGTGCTCACCGGAGGCCGGGCGGCGCTAGCGAGCGCGCACCGAGCGCTGCGCGTAGTAGTTGCCGAACAGCTCGATCATCTCGCGGTTGAACGCAGGGATATCCTCGGGCTTGCGGCTGGTAACCAGGTTCTGGTCGACCACCACTTCCTCGTCGACCCATTCGCCACCCGCGTTCTGGATATCAGTGCGCAGTGAGGGCCACGAGGTCATGCGATAGCCCTCTGCCGAGCCGCTCTCGACTACCGTCCAGGGGCCGTGACAGATCGCCGCAACGGGCTTGTCAGCCTCGAAGAAGGCGCGCACGAACGCCACCGCCTTGGGCTGCATGCGCAGCGCATCCGGGTTCATGACCCCGCCTGGCAGCACCAAAGCGTCGTAGAGCTCCGGGTTGGCCTCATCGAGCTTCTGGTCGACGTCGACGTCCAGGCCCCACGCCTTGTCCTTCCAGCCCTTGACGTCCTTCGCCTTCGGCGAGACCACCTCGGTGATTGCGCCCGCCGCGTCGAGTGCGCGCCGGGGGTCCATCAGTTCTGATTGCTCGAATCCGTCCGTTGCAAGAATGGCAACACGCAATCCTTCAAGTTTCTGCCGCGGCATGTGAGCTCCTGAAAAATGTGCCAGCCGTGAAGTGCCAGCGACAGTAGAGCGCGGCCGCGTGCGCGTCACCGGCGCGGGGGAGTGTCTTACCGTCGGTGCCTGCCTACGCTTGAGCTCGCACGTCCCTGCTGGGGTGCGTAACCGCGCGCCGGGGCTGCCAAGCGTAGGAACTTTCTTACGTTGAGCGTGGAGCCACGCCAACTGTCCAGCGACTTAACTACACGCGAAGTAGTGCACCCGACACCCTGCGCTTGCGCATACCACGGGTCACTGACACGAGGCGCCGGCTATGCCAATCACAGCGCGCGCCCCAATGGCCCCTACACGGTGGGCGCGCGGCTGCGTCAACGCCGCTGCGAGGGTCGATAGGAGGGATGCTCCTTCGCCGCATCACTATGTGGCGCATGAGGCGCGACTGCTTTGCCAGAGCGTGGTCGCTGCCGGCTTAAGCGGCGGATAAGGGCGCGCACGCGCTCACCTCCTTGACCCTGAGCGCCGCGTCACCGCAGTCCGACATGCTGAGGAGCCATCCGTCGGCTGCGAGCAGCAACGACGGCGTTTACCGTAGAGCCTCACATCGCAAAAGGAGATTTCGATGGCTACCCAAGAAAACACCAACCCCGGCAAGGGACAGACCGCCAAGGATCGCCAGGCGCCGCGCCAGGGCCAGGACAATGATCAGTCCGGGAGCGACTCAGGCTCCAAGGACAAGAGCGGTAATCGTGGCAACTTCGCCAACGATCCGGACCGGGCCCGCGAGGCCGGCCAGAAAGGCGGCCAGGGCCGCTAGTTGAAGGATGGGCCGGCGGCAGCGCCGCCGGCCCGCTTCCTTCGCTAGGGCGCAGCGTCAGGGAAGCGGTTCAGTTCGGCGCGACGATCGCGCCAGTCCGGCAGCCATTCATCCATGAACTGGTAAAAGCGCGCGTTGTGGCGGCGCTCGAAGAAATGCACCAGTTCGTGCACGAGCACGTACTCAAGACATCGCGGGGGTTTCCTCACCAGGTCAAGGTTGAGGCAGACCTTGCGGGCGCGCGCATTGCAGCTGCCCCAGCGGGTCTTCATCTGCCGGATCCGCAGATCCGCGATTTCGATCCCCAGGCGCTCCTGCCAGTGCCCCACCATGGGCACCAGCTGTGCGCGCAGCTGGCGCCTGTACCAGCTATCGAACGCCCGGTGCCGGGCTTGCAGGTCAGCCCCGGGCGGCATGCGCAGCTGCACGGCGGACTCGCCGCTGATCTGTACCTGCGCTCGTCCGTGTGCCTCTGTGACGTCCAGTACCAGCGGTCGCCCCTGGAAGTAATGGATCTCGCCACTTGAGAATTGCCGCCCACGCGCCGGCTCGCGACGCTCAATCTGGCTTCGGTGACGCACGATCCAGCCAAAGCGCGCGACGATGAAATTACGCACGGTGAGCTCGTCCATGCGCAGCGGGGCCGCTACTCGCACTTCGCCGTGCGGCGCATAGATGCCGATGCGCAGGTTCTTGATGTTCCGGCGCTCGAACTGCATCGGGATTCCGCCCACGGTCCACAGGCGCTTCGCGGGCAGGTCGTCTCTTAAGCTCACGACGTCGAGTTTATCCCGACTCCCGCGCGCGCAGTCATCTTCCGTTAAATGGACGCGGCGCCGCGGCGCGCGTGTCGCCGCACAGCGACGGCGCTCAAGACTTCTATCTGTCAACGCACCTGGCGCTGCCGCGTTCCCTCGCTGAGGACGCAGCTGCGCCGCGGGGTCAAGAAAATGTCACAGGGAAGATTTGCCGCCATGCGCTATTTAGGAAACCTTGGCACTGGCGCGCTGTGCGCGGTGCTGTGCGCCTGCGGCGGTGGCAGCGACAGCGGCGCCCCACCGACCGGTACGCAACCTCCACCGCCTGTCGCGATGTCCACCAAGGACACGGCCCGCCTGCTCGAGCAGGCCACCTGGGGCCCTACCCCGAGTGAGCTCACGCGCGTATCTGCACTGGGCTTCGACGCCTACATGAAAGAACAGCTTGCAGCCCCTGCGACCACCTACAGCGGCTTCAGCTACGTGACGCAGACTGCGCCGGCTGACTGCAAGGGTGACGGCAGCAGCCCGCCTGATGCGGCCAGCCTTTGTGCCCGCGACAACTACTCGCTGTTTCAGGTGCAGCGCCAATTCTTCCAGCACGCATTGACCGGACCGGACCAGCTGCGCCAGCGCGTCGCCTTCACACTGTCGCAGATCTTCGTGGTCTCCGGCACGGAGATCTACGAAGCGTACGGCATGGCCGCCTACCAGAACATGCTGCTGCAGGATGCCTTCGTGAACTTCCGGCAGCTGCTGGAGGACGTAACCTTAAGCCCGGTCATGGGCCGCTACCTGGACATGGCCGCCAACGCCAAGGCCAATCCGGTCACCGGGACACTGCCCAACGAGAACTACGCGCGCGAGCTGATGCAGCTGTTCTCTTTGGGTGTCTACAAGCTCAACCCGGATGGCTCGCAGTTGCTCGATGCCAGCGGGCAGCCGCAACCGAACTACGACCAGGGCGTCGTCCAGGGAATGGCCGCCGCCTTTACCGGCTGGACCTACCCGCCAGTCGGTAGCGCCGCGCTGAGCTTTAGTGGCCCGATCAACTACGAGGCCCCCATGCAGTCTCTCGCGAGCGCCCACGACACCGGTGCCAAGACACTGGTCAACGGCGCCACTTCCGGCGCCGGGCAGACGCCGGAGGCTGATCTCAAGGCGGCGCTAGACGCGGTATTCAATCACCCCAACGTTGGCCCGTTCATCGGCAAGCAGCTGATACAGCATCTGGTCACGAGCAACCCGAGCCCGGCGTACGTGGCGCGCGTGTCGGCAGTATTCGCCGACAACGGCCAGGGTGTGCGCGGGGACATGGCCGCGGTGGTGAAGGCGATACTGTCAGACGTCGAGGCACGCGGTGACCAGCCCAGCGACCCTGAGGCCGGGCACCTGCGCGAGCCGGCGCTGTTCATCACGACGCTCCTGCGCGGCCTCGGGGCGCAGTCCGACGGGGTCTATCCGCGGGCGCAGGCGGCTGGCATGGGACAGTCGCTGTTCACCCCGCCGACGGTATTCAACTACTACCCGCCCGGTTACCAGCTGCCTGGCACGACCCGGCTCGCCCCTGAGTTCGATATCCAGAATGCGGCCACTGCACTTAACCGCAGCAACTTCGTGAACCAGCTGATCTTCAACGGCGGCGCTGCAGCCGATCCGACGGTGACGGGCAGCACCGGGACCAGCGTGGACCTGACCGCGCTGGTGGGCACCCCCGCGCTGACGCCAGACCAGCTGGTCGATGAGATCAATACGTTGCTTATGCACGGTGCTCTTAGCAGCCAGGCGCATGCGCTCATCGTGCCCGCGGTCAGCGCCGCAGCGACGGACGACCCATTGGGACAGGTGAAGACGGCGGCCTATCTGGTCGGCACCTCCCCGCAGTTCCAAGTGGAGCACTGACATGAAGCGCAGGGATTTCCTCAAGCACACCGGGGCCATTGGCGCGGGAGCCGCGCTCGCGCAGCTCGGCGCGCTCACGGCACGGGCCCAGACCGCGGGTGACTACAAGGCGTTGGTGTGCATCTTCCTGTACGGGGGCAACGACGGCAACAACACGATCGTGCCGATCGATGCCACCGGCTACGCGAACTACGCCGCCGCGCGTGGTGGGATCGCGCTGCCACAAAGCGGACTGCTGCCGCTGGTGGACCCCAGCGGCAGTGCCTCATTCGGCATGCATGCATCGCTGGGCGCCGCCGACGGGCTGCAGGCCATGTGGAATGCCAAGAACCTCGCCTTCGTGACCAACGTCGGCACCCTGGTAGCTCCGCTCACCAAGGCGCAATACCAGTCCGCAGGTGGCGCCAAGCCGCAGAGCCTGTTCTCGCACATCGACCAGCAGCTGCAGTGGCAGGCGTCGCTTTCCGACGCACCGTCCAACACCGGCTGGGGCGGCAGGCTCGCCGATCAGCTCGCCAGCCTGAACAGCGGCGGCAGCATCCCCACCTCGATCTCCACCGCCGGCAACAACCTGTTCGTCACTGGCAGCGCTACGCGCGCTCTGACGATTCCCACCAGCGGCAGCTTTGGCCTGAGCGGCTATGGCGGCACCTCATCTGCCACCACCGCGCGCCTGAGCGCGCTCAAGGCGCTGCTGGGCGTCGACCGCGGCACTGACCTGCTCGACGGGGCTCAGGACATCATGACGGGCGCGCTGCAAAGCAGCGCGGTGCTCGGACCCATACTCAAGAGCAGCTCGACGACCGTGAGCGGCTACTTCTCCGCGCTCACCAGCAATATCTCGCAGCAGCTGCACGCCGTGGCCAAGGTCATCGAGGCGCGCGGCACGCTCGGCATGAGCCGCCAGGTGTTCCTCGTCAACCTCGGCTCCTTTGATACCCACGGCGGGGAACTGGGCCAGCAGAGCGCCCTGTTCGCGGACCTCGGGGTTGCGGTGAAGGCCTTCCACGATGCGATGACCGCCATTGGCACCGGTAGCAGCGTCACCTCGTTCAGCCTTTCGGATTTCTCGCGCACCTTCCAGTCAAATACCAGCGCGGGCACCGATCACGGCTGGGGAAGCAACCATTTCGTGGCCGGCGGCGCGGTCAAGGGTGGCCAGTTCTACGGCACGTGGCCGACCCTTGCGATCGGCGGCCCTGACGATGTTGGCCAGGGACGGTGGATCCCGACCACCGCTGTTGATCAGTATGCGGCGACTCTGGCCAGCTGGTTCGGGGCCAGCGGCAGTACCCTGGCCAGCGTGCTGCCGAATCTTGCCGCCTTCAGCCCCGCCACGCTTGGATTCGTCTAGGGCCTCCGGTAGCCGTCCCCGGCACCTCCGGCCGGGACTGACCTAACACCCAGGTAGCCTGCCCGCGGTAACATCGGCCAATGGATGCACCGCGCATCCTTGGCAAGGGGTTCCATGGCGCCTGGTGATTCCGCAGCATTGAGATGCCCGTTCTGCGCCGGCAGGCTCGCTGCCGCCGCGAACTCCCTCACCTGTCAGAGCCTTGTCTGTGGCCGCGCCTTCCCCGTGATCGGCGGTGTCCCGGTCCTGCTGGGCAGCACCGAGGGGATCTTCAGTGGAGCGGACTTCGAAAGCGCGGCCCGGCAGCTCGCTGAAGGCAATGCCCCAGGGGCTACGCGCACCCAGCGCGCGGGCGCCTTCGTGCCCGACCCGCTGCAGACTGCCCGTTCCGATACCGGCCTGCGAGCCTTCACCGCGCGCCTGGCGCGCGAGCGCGGCGCTGGTGCCCGCATCCTGCTGGTATGCACCGGCAATGCGCTGCGACTGCGCGCGCTGCTCGCGGCCGATGGCGCCGTGGTGAGCTGCGTTGGCATCGTTCCAGGCCTTGCCGGGGTCGATGCCTCGTGCGATGCCGCGCACCTGCCCTTTGACGACGGGGCCTTTGACGGGGTCGTCGTACGCGGCGCATTGCATGCCTCCCTCGCCCCGGCAGCGGCCGCGGCGGAACTGGTCCGCGTCGCGCAAGCCCAGGGCCTGGTCTATGCCGAGGAGCCGTTCGTGCAGGCGACCCTCGATGGGGCGGCCGACTTCCAGCGCTTCACCCACCTGGGGCTGCGCGGCCTGTTCCTGCAGTGCGAGGAGCTCGACAGTGGCCTGGTTGCAGGCCCGGGGGCAGCGAGTGCTGTCGCGCGGCGCCAGCAGCTGTGGAGCCTGCCGCGTTCGTCGCGCCTCGGGTTCGCACTGGCGAGCTTCGGCAGCTTTACGTCCTTCTTCTGGAAATACCTGGACGGCAGACTCGCGCAGCGCCCGCGCGCACTGGACTCAGCCGCCTCGGTCTTCTTCGTGGGCAGGAAGAGCGCACGCACGCTGTCACCGCGCGAGCTGCTGGCCGGCTATCGCGGTGCAGCGGCACGCCGGGGAGCCGCGCGTCCTGCGGTGCGGCCCGCCAACGAGGTGTTTACCGAATGGGCAGCGGACGGGCGGGACGTGGGCATAGAGGTCGGTCACGCGGCCGCCGTCAGTGAGATGCTCGCGGCGGCACTGGCGCTTCCGGGGCTTGCGGCCGGGTTCACGGCCGTTGATGCCGGGTGCGGCAACGGCTGGCTGGTGCGCAAGCTGCGCGCCGCTCCGGGCTGCCTGGGCGCCACGGGTGTGGATGGCTCCGCCGGCATGATCGCGCGCGCGCGCCAGCTTGATCCTGGTGGCACCTATGAGATTGGCCAGCTGATGAGCTGGCTGCCGTCACCGCCGGTGGACCTTGTGGTCTCGATGGAAGTGCTCTACTACCTGGACGACCCGGCGGCACTGCTGCGACGGTTCGCGCAGCTGTGGCTCAAGCCCGGCGGCTATGCATGCATTGGTATCGACCACTACCAGGAGAACGAGCCGAGCCTACACTGGCCGCAGTTCGTCGGTACACGCATGGCCACCTGGCCCGAGGCGCGCTGGCTCGAGGCGCTTGAGCAAGCAGGCTTCACGCACGTGCGCCATTGGCGCGCGGCGCCGCAGCCTGAGTGGGGCGGCACGCTGGTCATGCTGGTACGTGCGCCCACCGGATGAGCGACGCCACTACAAAGGACCCCTACTTGCCACAACACAAGGAATGCAAGCAGCCGCCAGGGCACTTCATGCCCGTCGTCGACCGCAGCCGCTGCGAGGGCAAGGAGGACTGCGTACGGGTGTGCCCGTACCAGGTGTTCGAGATCGCAGTCCTCGAACCGCAGCACAAGCGCCAGCTACCGTTCATCGCCCGGCTCAAGGCACTGGCGCACGGCAACCGCCAGGCGTTCGCGGTGCGCGCGGACAGCTGCCACGCGTGCGGGCTGTGCGTGGCCGCCTGCCCGGAGAAAGCGCTCACCCTGGTGCGCACCGCTGCAGCGCAGGCCCCGGGAGCGCGATGATGGCCACGCCGCGCCCCTCGGTCTTCGATGCCCGCAGCGGCCAGATGTTCCCGGTGCTCAGTGCCGCGGAACTGGCGCGCGTGCGCGCCTTCGGCGAACTCAAGCACTACGCGGACGGCGAGACCTTGGTGCGCACCGGCGATTCAGGCCGCGGCATCACCGTGATCCTCACCGGCAGCGTGGCGGTCCTGCGGCGCGATGATGCGGGCGAGCTTGCCCCCGTCGTGACCCACAGTGCCGGGGGCTTCATGGGGGAGCTTGCCCAGCTGGCCGGGCGTCCGTCGCTGGTGGACGGGGTGGCGGTGGGCGCGGTGGAAGCGGTGCTGATCCCGCCCGAGCGCCTGCGCGCGCTGCTGATCGCGGAGGCGGACTTGGGCGAGCGGATCATGCGCGCCCTCATCCTGCGGCGGGTCGGGCTGCTGGAAAGCGGCGCCGGCGGGCCGATCATCATCGGCGCGGCGGAGGACGGCGACGTGCTGCGCCTGGAGGGCTTCCTCAACCGCAACGCCCACCCGCACCACACGCTCGACCCGAACGTGGACCCGGAGGCGCGCGTACTCATCGAGCGCTTCCACATCGACAGCGCCACGCTGCCGATGGTGCTGTGCCCGAGCGGCCAGCTGCTGCGCAACCCGACTGAAAGCGCCCTCGCCCGCTGCATCGGGCTCGTCGGTCGCATCGACCCGCAGCGGCTCTACGATGTGTGCATCGTGGGAGCAGGACCGGCCGGCCTGTCCAGCGCGGTGTACGCAGGCTCCGAGGGGCTGTCGGTGCTGATGCTCGACGGCCACGCCTTCGGTGGCCAGGCCGGCGCCTCCTCGCGCATCGAGAACTACCTGGGCTTCCCCACCGGGATCAGCGGCATTGCCCTCATGGCGCGCGCCTACAACCAGGCACAGAAGTTCGGTGTCGAGATGGCGATCCCGGATGCCGTGGAGGCGCTGGAGGCGGCAGCCCCCGGCGCGCAGCCCATCAGCCTGCGCCTGGCTGCCGAGGAGCTCGTGCACGCGCGCACCCTGGTCATCGCCAGCGGCGCGCGCTACCGCCGCCTTGAGGTGGCCAACATCGAGGCCTTCGAGGCGCTCAGCGTGCACTACTGGGCATCCCCGCTGGAGGCGCGCCTGTGTGCCGAGCAGGAGGTCGTGCTGGTCGGGGGCGGCAACTCGGCAGGCCAGGCGATCGTTTTCCTCTCCGGCCACGCGCGCAAGGTGTGGGTGCTGGTGCGCGGCACGGACATCCGTGCACAGATGTCACGCTACCTGGTGGAGCGCATCGGGCAGCTCCCCAACGTCGAGGTCGTCACGCGCGCCAACATCTCAGGTCTTGCCGGCAGCGCCGGGCGGCTGGACTCGGTCAGCTGGCGCGAGGATGGCTCGAGCGCGGAAACCACGCGCCCGGCGCACCACCTGTTCCTGTTCATCGGGGCCGACCCGAACACCGCCTGGCTGGAAGGCTCAGGGGTAGCCCTGGATGGCAAGGGATTCGTGCAGACCGGAGCGGGGGCCAGCGCCACCGCCGGGGTGCTGGAGACCAGCCGTCCGGGGGTGTTCGCCGTCGGTGACGTGCGCTGCGGCTCGGTCAAGCGGGTGGCCACGGCCGTGGGCGAAGGGGCCCAGGTGGTCGCCTCGCTGCACGCCTATCTTGCGGCCACCGCCCGCAGCTGATCGCAAGGATCCATTCGCATGAGCCAGACGCGCTGCACCCACTTGGCGCAGGTGAAGACCGACCAGCCCAACACCCGCGGCTGCGAGGAATGCCTGAAGATGGGCGACACGTGGGTGCACCTGCGCCTGTGCAGGAGCTGCGGTCACGTGGGCTGTTGCGATGACTCCAAGAACAAGCACGCCACTAAGCACTTCCATGCCACGCACCACCCCATCATCAGCTCGCTCGAGCCCGGCGAGGACTGGAGCTGGTGCTACGTCGATGAAGTGGCCATGGTGCTGGAGTAGTCCGGCTGCAGGCTGATCCTAAATTTAACCCTGTCAGGTCAGCTTCGGGCGACGCGCGGCACTTCGTCCCGCCGGCGACCCTCGCGACGTATCACTTTGGGCAGCAGCGAACACGTCTGCTGGCCGACCTCTGCGTGCCGCTACCAGGGCGAGCACGTCGCCCGCATCACCGGCAACTACACGCGCCACGAGCCCCAGGTGGTGTAGGGGCAGGACGTGTGTGCCGCACTAGGCCGCCTTGGCGGCGAACGGGCAGTAGCTTTCCTTGTCGACGAGGTTCAGGACGAACGAAAGCTTCGCCATGCCTGAGATGACGGCCATCACGGTGCCCAGCTCCAGGATGTCGCTTTCGCAGAAATGCGTGCGCAGAGCTGCGTACAGCGCCGGGGACAGCTGGCCGTCCATGTTGGTGAGCGCCACCTGGGAGGCGTAGTCGATCACCGCGCGCTCAGCCGCGGTGAACGGGGCGAAGTCCTCGCGGGCAAGCGCCTCGAGCTGCTCGGGGCTGAATCCTGCGCCCAGTGCCCCGGGGATGTTCTGCTTGTTGCAGGTCTGGCAGCCGTGCAGCAGCGACAGGCGCAGCCGCGCGATCTGCTTGTAGCGCTGCGCGACCTGGCCGCCGAAGAACAGCTTCATGTAGAACTGGTTCATCACGAACTCAAGCAGGTGCGGCGCCTGGCCGAAGACCTCGACGAAGGTCGCCGAGCCGGTCAGCGCGTTGAGCATGTCCCAGGCCGGCTGCCAGGCCGGGGCAAGTTCGGCACGCGGGATGCGCGTCATCAGGGTGTCGGTCATGCCGGTTCTCCTCAAACGCTGGAAATTGCGGCATTCAGTATGGTCCGCACCCAGTAAAGAAACAATCTTGCCTGTTTGTTTCAAGGGAACACTCTTATAGTAAGGAAGGCTTCCCTGCCGGACCGCCCGTGCCCGAACTGATCCTGCACCACTTCGATTTCTCGCCCTTCGCGGAAAAAACGCGCCTGGCGCTGGGCTTCAAGCACCTGCCCTGGCACTCGGTGCAGATCCCGATGGTGATGCCCAGGCCTGCGCTCATGCCACTGACCGGCGGCTATCGCAAGACCCCGGTGCTGCAGATCGGTGCGGACATCTACTGCGATACGCGCCTGATCGCCTGCGAGCTCGAGCGCAGGTTCCCGCAGCCGACGCTGTTCCCGGATGGCCACCGCGGCGTGGCGCTCGCCCTCTCGCACTGGAGTGACACGGCGCTGTTCGAGCCGGGCGCGGGCCTGTCCATGGCCATGACGACGCAGGTGCCCGAGGAAGTCCTGGCCGACCGGCGCGAGTTCTTCACGTTCATGGACTTCTCGCGCCTGCCCGCGCAGGTGCCGCACCTGTCCACGCAGCTGCGCGCCAACGCCGCCCTGCTCGAGGAACAGCTCGCCGACGGCCGCAGCTTCCTCATGGGTGCGGCCTGCGGCTGGGCCGACATCACCGGCTATTTTCCCATCTGGATGGCGCGCACCTTCGTGCCGGCGGCCCAGGAGCTGCTGCGGGCCTGTGTGCGCATGCACGCCTGGGAGGCGCGCGTGCGCGCCATCGGCCACGGCGAGCGGCGCGACATCGCGGCGGCCGTGGCGCTGGACATCGCGCGCGCCGCCACGCCCGATGCCGGCCGCGGCATCGATGCTGAGGATCCACTGGGACTTGAGCCAGGCGCGCGGGTCAGCGTGACCCCTGATGACTACGGCCGGGTGCCGGTCACCGGGGACCTGGTGACGCTTGACCTGCAGGAGGTCGCGGTGCGGCGCGAGGATGCGCGCGTGGGCAGCGTCGTCACGCACTTCCCGCGGCTGGGGTACCGCATCGAGCGCGCCTAGCGGGTCATGGCCCGCGCGGCGGCGCCATCACCGCGTCGCGCCCGTCCCAGTCGCGCGCCGCGCGGCGGATCTTGGCAAAGAACGCAACCGCGGCCGGGGTCGCCTCGATGAGCTCGATCATGCCGCCCTCGTGGTGGTCGCTGTCCACGTAGGCGAAGCGCATGCCAGGGGCGGTGCCGTGCTGCACCGGGGTGATCCCGCGTGCCTTCAGCCGCGCAAGGTCGGCGTCCAGGTTCGCGCTCATGACCCCCATGTGCTGCAGGCCGGTCCTGCCGCGAGCTGCGAAGTCGGTGTAGATCGAGGGCACCTGGTTGCGCTGGCGGATCAGCTCTATCTGCACCTCGCCCCAGTAGGCGATCGCAACAGTGAGGTCGATGTCGGTGGCCGCCTTGCCGCGGTACCAGCACTCCTTGAACGCGACCTTCTCGAACACGAAGAACGGGCCCACGCCCAGCCGGTGCGCCCAGTGATCGATGGCAGCGTTCAGGTTGGTGACGACGAAGCCGTTCTGCATCACGGGCCCGAGCAGGGCTTCCATGGTCACTGCGGCTCCATGCGCGCCACCCAGCGGATGCCGCGCCGCAGCACCTCGTAGTAGTGCTGCGACTGCCAGCTGCAGCGCTCGACCTGGGGGTACTCGGCCACCAGCGGCTGCATGTCGTATTTCCCGCGGCAGTGCCCGAGGGTGAAGTAAAGCACCTCGCCGGCACCGTGGCCGTGCAGGTAGAGCACCGGGCGCTGCTCGTCGCAGAACCAGTCCTTCTCGATGAAGCCGCGCTGCGCGCGGCCGTTGTAGTGCGTGTGCAGCAGCACCGTGTTCGGGCCGTGCAGCTCGGACAGGTACAGCTCGTCGTTGACGACGAACGGCGCAAGGCCGGCCACCAGCGGATGCGCAGGGTCGGTCACCTGCACCGTGAAATCCATCAGCGGCGGGTGCGCGATGAACTGGCTGCCCAAGAGGTTCATCAGCCGCGGCAGGCAGCGTGGCGTGGTCACCCGCCCCTCGGGGGTCCACTCAAACACCGAGTTGGTGCCGTGCAGCGCCAGCCAGCGCCCGCCGCGCTCGATGTAGCCGACCAGGGCGTCCTGCTGCGCCTCATCCGGACGCACGTCGCAGGTGTAGCTGATGAGCGCATCGCTTTGGGTGATGCCGGCGGTGTCCGCGTAGTCCTCGGCCACGCGCACGCGCAGGTGCTCATGCTCGTGCAGCAGCTTCAAAAGCTCCAGGCGCGCGAAGTCAAAGTCGTGGTAGCGCCCGCCGATCACCAGGTAGAGATTGCAGCGCGGCCGCCCCATCGGCTACTTCTTGTCCTGGATGTAGCGGTCAAGCTCCCTGTGGAAGTGGCGCACGCGCTGCTCCTGCTCGCTCCACAGCGGTCCTTTGAACGCGCGCGAGCGCAGCCCCTGCTGCTGCACCGGCAGCAGCACCGAGTCCTGGTCGAGCACGTCGCCCAGGTTCGGCTTCTCCCCGAGCGGCACGTGCACCACGTCCGGGCGCACCTCGCCGGTGACGTCGAGCCCGGCTGGCAGCCCCATCCAGGCCGGCACGGTGTAGTGCGGGTCGTCGACGTGGCGGTACAGGATCATGGTGTCGTAGTAGAAGGTCTCAGGATCGCTCGCGTGCGGCAGGAAGCGCATGATGAACACCCCTTCCGGGTGCATGCCCATCTGCACGTTGGGGAACACACCGGTGGCCCAGCTGTCGGTGAGCTGGCCGTCGGTGAACTGTTCGTAGTGCGCAAGGCCGACCCGCTGCGCGCGCGCACGCTTGGCCTTCTGGATCGCCGCGCGTACCTCGCGCGCGCTGCCGGTGAAGGTCGCAGGATCAATGCCGCCTTCCTTGAGCATGAAGCTCAGGTAGGGGTCCACGGCCTCCTGGTCCGCGACGCGGTGCGACTTCACGCAGATCGGCACGATCATGCGGCTGGCGCCGTTGGGATACAGGTCGTACTGGCTGAAGTCCTCCATCACCGTCTGCGTCTGCGGGTGCACCCACGGCAGGTGGTAGGTCTCGTAGAACGCATCGACGCCGGTCTTCCAGTTGGCCTTCCAGGTGGTGCGCACGTGGTGCACGACGCGCATCTCATCGACCCGGTAGCGCTCGATGTAGCCTGGCGGCAGCCCTAAGGCTTGCGTGAGCGGCTGGGCGTCGGGGTCCATGTTGATGAACAGGATGCCCCCTAGGGTCTCGCAGCGCACCTCGCTCAAGCCCGGGCGGTGCGCGATCAGCTTCGGGTTGAAGGTCTCCTCGTCGGTGATGCGCTCGAGCTTGCCGTTGCAGCCGAACTGCCAGCCGTGGAACGCGCAGGTGAAGCGCGCCACGCTGCCGCGCTCGTTGAGCACCACGCGGTTGCCGCGGTGCGGGCACACGTTGTAGAACGCCTTCACCGTGCCGTCGGCCTGGCGCACCAGCACGAACTCCTCCGCGCCGAGCGCGAAGGTGAAGTAGTCGCCCTCTTCCGGGATGTCGCTGGCAGCCCCTGCCAGCAGCCACACCTTCGGCCACAGCCGCTGCCACTCCAGCGCCATGAACTCGCGCGAGTAGTAGCGCGTCGGATCCGGCACGTCCAGGCCGTCGTCGACGTCCGGTTGCTTGGCCTCCAGCGCATCCTGCGCGTTGAGGCTCATGGGCCACTGCACCTTGTAGTTCACGCTCATGTCATTGCTCCCCCACAGGTTCACTTCCGGCGCCCCCTGGCGCCGCTTCGCTGTTAACGCGGCGGCTTGAAGTAGTCGGGCATGCCGCCGGGCCACACGTCCCCGTACTGGTTGTTGCCACCATCCACCACCAGCACCTCGCCGGTGATGAACTTGCCGGTCTGCCCCGACAGGTAGACCACCGCCTGGGCGATGTCGAACATGTCCCCCAGGTCATGCAGTGGATTGGAGTAGCGGAACTGCTCCGCGTCCGCGCGCTTGTAGACGTTCAGGCCCTCGCTGTCGATCGAGCCGGAGGCCACGCAGTTGACGCGGATGCGCAAGGGGGCCCACTCGGTCGAGACGGTCTTGGACAGGTAGATGACACCGGCGCGCGCGGCGCAGGTGTGCGCCACCTGCGGCATGCCGCGCCACACCATGGCGACGATATTGACGATGTTGCCGGGCACCTGCAGCGCCTGCCAGCGCCGGGCGGCCGCCTGCATCATGTACCAGGTGCCGTTCAGGTTGGTGTCGATGACCGCCAGCCACCCCTTGACGCTGAAGTCGATCGCCGCCTGCGGGTACTGGCCGCCGGCGTTGTTGACCAGCGCGTCCAGGCGCCCGAAGCGCGCATAGGTGGCATCGATCAAGGCACTGACCGCCTCCGGGTCGCGGATGCTCATCGCCATGGTGCCGATGCTGCGGTTCAGGTGCTTCTTGATCCCCGCTGCGGTCTCATCCAGCTTCTCCTGGCGCCGCCCGCAGATCATGATGTCCGCGCCCAGGCGCGCGCACACGTAGGCGATCGCGCGCCCGAACCCCGAGCCGCCGCCTGAGACCAGGAACGTCTGCCCGGCGAGCAGGTCGTCGCGAAACGCCAGCGGGCGCGTCGCCAGCTCTTCATCGGCAATGCCGAAGGGCTTCGGTTCGGCGGCAGCGGCAGGGGCTTCGGTATCAGCATTCACTTTGGGGTTCACCTGTGGCGCGCGCCGTGGCCGCGCGATTGTTCGTTGTTCTTCATGCCGCGAGCCCGAAGATGGCGACGCTTGCGACATTGCGGTTGGGGATGCCCCCCAGGTTGTGGGTCAGCCCGAGCGCCGGGGACGCCAGCTGCCGCTCGCCGGCGCGGCCAAGCAGCTGCAGGTAGATCTCGTACGCCATGCGCAGCCCGGTCGCCCCGATCGGGTGGCCGAAGCACTTAAGCCCGCCGTCCATCTGGCACGGGATCGCCCCGCCGGCGTCGTAGCGGCCCGCCAGCACGTCATGCGGCGCGCGCCCGGGATCGGAGAACCCCAGGTCCTCCATCAGCACCAGTTCGGTGATCGAGAAGCAGTCGTGCACCTCCATGAGGTCGATCGCCTCGCGCGGCTTGGCGATGCCCGCTTCGGCGAACGCGCGCGCGGCGGCCAGCCGCGTGGTGAGCGTGTAGCTGCCGTCCCAGGACTGGTGGCCCATCTCGACCCCGTTGCTGGGGGCCAGCTGCAGCGCCTTCACCGTGACGAAGTCGCGCTTGCCCAGCGCGCGCGCCTTCTCAGGGGTGGTGACGATCGCGCAGGCGGCCCCATCGCTCACCCCGCAGCAGTCGAGCACGCCTAAGGGGTAGGCGATCATCGCCGCGCCAAGCACCTGCTCGCGGGTGATGCGGTTGCGCAGGTGCGCCTTGGGATTGCGCGCACCGTTGTCGTGGCTCTTCACCGAGATGTGCGCCATGGCCTCGCGCAGCGTGTCCATGGAAAAGCCGTGGCGCGCGCCGTAGGCGCTGGCCAGCTGCGCAAACGCCCCCGGGGCGGTGCTGCCGGGCAGGTACAGGTCCTCGAAGCTGCCCTTGGTGCGCTCGGGCAGCCCCGCGTAGCCGGTGTCCTTGAGCTTCTCGACGCCCACGGCGAGCGCGATGTCGCAGGCCCCCGCGGCCACCGCGTACACCGCCCCGCGCAACGCCTCGGTACCGGTCGCGCACAGGTTCTCCACGCGCGTCACCGGGATGTTCGGCAGGCGCAGCGCCATCGACAGCGGCAGCGCGGACTTGCCGGTGCTCTGCTCGTCGAAGAACACCCCGAGCCAGGCCGCCTCGATGTCATCGCGCTGGATGCCCGCATCGGTGAGCGCCTCCCCGACCGCCTCGACCATCAGGTCCTCCGGACCTGCATCCCAGCGCTCGGCGAAGTGCGTGCAGCCCATGCCGATGATCGCCACCCGGTCGCAGATTCCCCGTGCCATCGCTATGCCCCGCTCGCCTTCCAGAAATAGCGCCGGAACGCGCGCAGCCGGTCGACGTCCTTGATGCGGAACACGAAGCGCACGGGCATGTCGACCCGCACCTCGCCGGCTTCCGCGTCGGTGATTTCCATCAGCAGGTTCCCCCCGCCTGCAAACTCGACGTTGCCATAGATCGCCGGCGGGCGCGGCGCGTAGGCCTGCCAGTCCTCGGTGAAGGACTTCACCCGCCCGGTGAGCCCGGCGAGGGGCCGGTCCTGCTGCGTGTCGGTCAGCCGGCACGCCGGGTTCACGCACACGCGGCTCTTGGGGAACTGCACCGCCTGGCAGGCACTGCAGTGACCGCCGACGAAGCCTGTCACCTGGCGCGACTTGCGCCACATGACACTTTGCGCGCTGCGGTTGTCGCGCTCGGCGCGCTTGCCGAAGTCCACCCCGAGCAGGCCGCGACTGGACAGGTAGCGCGTGTAGCTGGGCTCCTCGCGGCGCGCGGCCAATGCGGCGGCGAGCGCGCGCGGCGCGGGCGCGCCGGCGGCCACGCGCAGCACCAGCACGTCCACGCCCTGCCCGAACCCGACCACGAGGATGTTCTGTCCGGGGGCGGCGTCCTGCAGCGCCGCGGCGAGCATCAGCAGGGGCTGCGCGACGCCTGTGTCGCCGCACACCGCGCGCTGCGCATCGGTCAGCTGCGCCTGGTCCAGCCCCTGCGCACGCACCAGGCGCGCGGCGGCGGCCGCGCTCACCGGCAGCACGCAGTGATGCACCTGCGCCGCACTGATGCCGGCGGCCGCCAGCGCGCTCGTGATCGCCTGCGGCAACAGCTTGGCGATGCCCTCGTCACGCACCCAGCGTTCCTCGAGCGCGTAGTCGAACGATTCGCCGTCCATGCGGTAGTGGTCGACGAAGTCCGCCGCGACATGCGCGCTGGCGTGGATCGTCCGCCAGCCCCGGCCCGGCGCCGGCAGCCCCTGCCGGGGCCACCAGCAGCGCCACCGCGGCGGCCCCGAACTCCATCTCCTGCGCGCTGCCGGGGCGCGCCGCGCGCGCATCGCTGCCGACCAGCAGCGTGGTGGCGCCATCGCAGCGCCGGCACGCCTGGGCAAGCGCGCTGGTGGCCGCGCGCAGCGTGCCGGTGACATCGAGCGTCTCCACGGCCGCGGGCAGGTCGAGGGCTGCGGCCAGCACGGTGGCATTGCTGCGGTCCGCGAACGGCAGCGTCGTGGAGGCAAGCAGTCACCGCCTGTGGCGGCGGCTGGTCGCGCAGGCAGCCGCGCGCGGCCTCGACGGCCAGTGTCAGTGCATCCTCGTCCCAGTTGCACACCGCGCGCTCCCCGGCCGCCGCGTGCGCGTTCGGCGGCTGCAGCCATCCCATCGAGGCGCGCGATGGTCGCGCGCGCGCAGGCGCAGCCGCGGCACGTAGGCGCCGAGCGCGAGGATGCGGCCCAGCGGTGCGCTCAGGGTCAGTTCTCCGCACAGCGGCTCGAGTCGCGGCTGCACCCGCAGCTCCTCGGGGATGCGCTGGATGCCGATGCGCCGGTCCAGCTCCTCGTGCCAGTGGTAGATGCGCCGCTCCTGGTAGTTCAGCGGGATGCCGCGGAACCCGGGGGACATGCAGCGACTGCTGGATCGATTCTGCGAACTGCAGGTCCTCGTCCAGGATGCGGTCGAAGTTGGCGATGCGCACCTTCCAGCCATCCGGCGGCTCGCCGCCACCCCAGTCCGGGGCGAACCAGTGGCACTCGATGCGCATCGTGGTGTCCGAGGTCGGCCAGAACAGCAGGAACGGGCACCCGGTCGGGTCCACAGGGGTCACAAGGTTCGGGTAGAAGTTGAAGCTCGGGTTGTTCTTCGCGGAGATGACCGTCGCGGTGTCCACCGCGCGCATGCCGCGGGTGCCCGGGTCCTGCCAGTCCGGCCGGCGGTTGGGGGTCACCATGAGCGAGTGGCCGTTGCGGTACAGCGCGATGGTCGTGCCGCGGTGGTCGAGGAAGCGGTCCACGGTGTTGGTGTGGATCGACTTCAGGTGGTAGACCTCCAGGAACGCATCCATCAGCACCTTGACGTTGCACTTGACGTCGAAGCCCTCCTTCATCACGAAGCGCCAGGTGGCCGGCTGGAACTGCTCGAAGTACTGCGTAAATGGGGCGAAGTGCGCAAGCAGCGGCTGCGCGTCCGGGTCCTCGTTGATGAACACCCAGTTGTGCAAGCGCTCGCAGCGCACGCCGGTGAGCGCGCGCTGCGACATGTCCAGGCCGACGAAGTCGCGCTTGTCGCGCAGGTTGACAGCTTGCCGTCCAGGGAGTACGTCCAGCCGTGGTAGCCGCAGACGAAGCCCTCCGCGCAGCCTGTCTCGGTCTTCACCAGCGGGCCGCCGCGATGCCGGCAGGTGTTGTAGAACGCGCGCACGACCTCGTCCTTGCCGCGCACGATGATGATCGGCGCGCCGGTCTTGCGGCTGACCATGAAGCTGCCCGGGCCCGGCAGCTCGTCCATGTGGCACGCGTACAGCCAGCTCTTCTTCCACAGCTGCTCGCGCTCGAGCGCGAGGAAGCGCGGATCGACGTAGCGGCCGGAGGGGATGTCCGGCAGCTGCGGGAAGGCGGCCGGGGGCCCGGTACGCTCAGCCTCGTACTTCATGCCGTCCAGGAAGCGCTGCACTGTGGCCTTGTCCATCGAGTTCTCGGGCCCGCGTGGCGGACAGTCCGCCTATTTAATTATAAGAGGGTGGTTCAAAAAGAAACAATCCTGACTGTTTTTTCCAAGCCGAGCCCGTCGGCCCGCCGGCCCCTCCCCGGCGCGTGCGCCTGCAAAAGTGATGCGCACAGACCACACATCGGCCGCAACGGGGACAACGCATCTGGCGCTGCGCCGGGCGGGCTCGCGGAAACAATCAGGGGGTTACAGGGGCTAACACCGCTTTAAAACAAACCATCATGCTTGTTTTTTTTACAACGCACGCGTACGTTGCGCCTAGGGGACGCCCTCGCTGGCTTTTTCTCGGGGGCGTTGCAGGTAGCTCATCGATGATTGGGGAGGGGGAGGTATGATGCGCAAGGTTTACTTGGGCAACGCGCTGCATGGCGCGCGCAGAACACGGATTTCGCTCACCACGGGCCTGGGGCTTCTGGCCGCGGTCGTGCCACTGGCGCTGCAGGCGCAGACCGCCGCCACGGCGGAGCCGGCCGCCGAGGGCCTGCAGGAAATCACGGTCACCGCGCAGCGGCGCACGACCAACCTGCAGACCACCCCGATCGCGGTCACCGCGATCGATGCCAATACCATCGCGCAGCTGGCGCCCCAGACGCTCGCGGACCTGGCGATGCTGGTGCCGAACTTCTCGGCCAACAAGATCAACGGCTTCAACGCCGCCTCGTTCGCGATGCGCGGCGTGGGCAACACCGACATCATCGTCTACAACGAGTCGCCGGTCGCGGTGCTGGTCGATGACTTCGTCATGCCCAGCGTGCAGACGCAGCTGCTGGACCCCTTTGACGTGCAGGAGGTCGAGGTGCTGCGCGGCCCGCAGGGCACGCTGTTCGGCAAGAACACCACCGGCGGTGCGGTCGTCGTGCACACCAAGGCCCCGGTGCTGGACCAGACCACCTTCGAGGGCCAGGGCCAGGGCGGCAGCTACAACTCCTACACCGTCCAGGGCGCGGTCAACTTCCCGCTGATGGAGAACCAGCTGGCGATGCGGGTGGTGGCCAGCGAGGAATACCAGCAGGGCTGGATGCGCAACGGCGCCAGCAACATCATCGGCGGCACCACCTACACCGGCGACAACAGCCGCGTGGGGGGCACGGATGTGTTCACCATGCGCGCCAAGATGCTGTGGCAGCCGATCGACAACCTGCGCGTGCTGTTCACCTACGAGAACCTGCAGGACCGCTCGCCCAGCGCCCGGGGCGGTCAACGTCACACCCGAGCAACGATCGACCCGAACACCGGGTTGCCCTACTTCGTGTTCGCGCAGCTGGGCCTGCCCGGGCATCTCACCGGCAACCCGCTCGACCAGGCCGGCACCGACAACCGCGTCGGCTATCTGATCAATGCGCCGGACGGCCACCAGGTGATGGCCGACGGCTACCACCTGAACACCGACTGGACCATCGCCCCGGGCACGCTTCACCTGGGTGCAGGGCTACCGCTCGCAGGACTCGTCGCTGCCCTCTGACTACACAGGCGTGGTGGGCCCGCTGTCGGTGTTCGACGCCAACCGCTCGGACGCCGCAAGACCTGGCAGGAGGAGATCCGCTTCGCCTCCAACGCAGATCGGCAAGTTCAACTACGTGGCCGGCGCGTTCTACCAGCACGACCAGACCGACTTCTGCGTCTCGCAGGTGCTGGGGATCTACGATCTGTTCGGCGTGCCGACCCCGGCCGGGCACGCAGCCGGGCGGCTACAACAACAACCCGCAGGTGCTGTGCAACGCGCAGACCGAGAAGTCGCATCGCCGGCTTACGGCGAGGGCAACTAGAAGTTCACCGACGCGACGACCCTGACCCTGGGCGCCCGCCTGACCCAGCGACAGCAAGGACTGGATCGGCCGCCAGCAGGTGTTCGTGCAGCAGCTGCCCTCGCCCACCGGCGCGATCGATCCCGGACTTCACCTGGCAGCAGCTCGGCGGCCTGATGAACGCGGCAATTTCGCCGCCTACCCGTTCGGCGTGGTCACCGACAGCCATACCTGGACGCAGCCGACCTATCGGGCGACGCTGTCGCACCAGTTCACCCCGACCTGTTCGGCTACGGCACCTACTCCCATGGCTTCAAGGCCGGCGGCTACAACGACCAGGTGGGCACCAGCGGCAGCTCCGATCACCGGCGACGAGAAGACACCCACCAATCCTGAGAAGGCCGACTCGTTCGAGGTCGGCATGAAGAGCGAGCTGTTGGATCACCGCATCCGCCTGAACGAGGCGTTGTTCTACGTGCAGTACAAGGATGCGATCCGCCAGGTGGTGGTCGCCGGTGACCAACGCTAACGGCCAGCCGGGCGAGGAGACGCTGTTCAGGAACGCGGCCAAGCATGACCACCTACGGCATCGAGAGCGAGCTGACCGCGCAGCTGGCCCCGGGGCTGCTGCTGCGCCTGCCGCTGTCAGCTACCAGCACTGCAAGTACAACGAGCTTCACCAGCGGCGAGGGGGCGACCTGCGTGGACCTGTCGGGCCTGCCGGTGAACCGCTGCCCGGAGTGGACCGCGACCGCGGACTTCAACTACACGCTGCCGCTGCACGGCGTGGCAGGCTCGTTCGTGCTGGACGCATCGGCGAACTACGTGTCGAAGAACCTCGACACCTACTCGATCGCGCAACCCGTACGCGTACTACACGCAGACCTACGCGGACTGCGCGCACGCTCATCGATGCCACCATCACCTACAACGCCCCGGGGGACAAGTGGTTCGTGCGCCTGTATCGGCAAGAACCTCACCGACAAGACCTACGTCGAGTCCTCGCAGAACGTGGATCCGCTGTGGGTGTGGTCGTTCTACGGGCAGCCGCGCTTCCTGGCCGCCCAGGCGGGCATGAAGTTCTGAACCTGGTGGCAGGCGAACGCGGCGCGCGCGTGCAGCGCGCGCCCGTTCGCCTGGGTTGCCGCCCCTGCCGGCGGGTGTGTGCGCGCGCCTGCGCGGCGCGCTCGCTAGGACACGATGCCTTGCTCGAAGAACCCCTGGATGTCCGCCGCGCTGTAGCCAAGGCCGGCGAGGATCTCGCGGCTGTGCTCACCGCTTCTGGGTGGGGCGGCGGTGATGCCGCCGCGGATGCTGCTGAAGTTCACCGGCAGGCCGCTGACCTGGGCGGCGCGCGGCAGTCCCGGGTAGCCATCCACGGCGGTGAGGAACTTCATGGCCGCCACCTGCGGATCATCCAGCGCCTGCTGGGGCGTGAGCACAGGTCCTGCCGGCACGCCCGCGGCGGTCAGCTGCGCCACCGCCTCGGCCGTGCTGCGCGCGGCGCACCAGCTGCGCATGCGTTCCAGGATCGGCCCGCCGTGATCCGCGCGCGACTGGTCAGTCTGGTAGGACGGGTCGGCCACCCAACGCTGCTCCTCGCCCATCAGCGCCGCCCAGCGCCGGAACATGGCGTTGCCCACCACGTGGATGAGCACGTGCCCGTCGGCGGTGGCAAAGACATCGGAAGGGGCCGAGGTCTGCACGCGGTTGCCGCTGCCGGGGCGGTTGATGCCGGTCACCGACTGCTCGATCAGGTGCGAGCCGAACACCGCCATCGCGGTGCCCAGCAGCGTGGTCTTGACCTGCTGGCCCTCGCCGGTGCTGCTGCGGTGCATGAGCGCGGCCAGCGTGCCGAAGGCGGCCAGCACCGCGGTGGTGTAGTCGACGTAGGGGGCGGCGGCCTTCGCCGGCGATCCCGGGGTGCCGGTGATGTACATCGCCCCGGACATCGCCTGGCCGACGCCGTCGAAGCCACCACGGTCCTGGTAGGGACCCGCATCGCCGAAGGCGCTCTGGGTGACCAGGATGATGTCCTCACGCAGCGCGCGCACGCTTGCGTAGTCCAGGCCCATGGAACTCAAGGCCGCCGGCGGCAGGTTGGCGACCACGATGTCGGCGCCTGCCACCAGGCGCTGCACGATCTTGCGCGCTTCAGGCTTCTTGAAGTCCAGCGCCAGCGAGCGCTTGTTGCAGCCGGTCTGCAGGAGCACCGCGCCCTCGCCCGCATCCGTGACCGGGGCGATGAAGCGGTCCTCGCCGCCGCCGATGCGCTCGATGCGCACCACGTCCGCCCCCAGGTAACCGAGCAACGTGGCACAGTACGGACCGGCGACGTAGCGACCGAAATCCAGCACGCGGATGCCTGTGAGCACCGACGATCGAGCGACACCCGCCAACAGTTAGTTCCGAAGGAGCGCACGTGGATTTCCGCCTGAACGAAGAACAGACCGCCCTGCAGGGGGCCGCGCGCAAGTATGCGCGCGAGCGGCTGCTGCCGCTTGCCGCGCAGACCGAGAAGAGCGGCGCGCCGCCGCTCGCAGGCCCTGCTCAGCGAGTACGCGCAGATGGGCTTCCTCGGCATCAACGTGCCGCAGGCCTACGGCGGCCTCGGCCTTGGCAACATCGAGGCGCTGGTGGTGCTGGAGGAGTTCGGCAAGGTCTCCGCCGCGCTCGCCTTCCCGGTGTTCGAGTCCTGCGTGGGCCCGGTGCGCGCCATCGAGCGCTTCGCCCCCGAGCAGCTGCGCCAGCGCGTGGTGCCGCGCGTGTGCGCAGGGGAACTGGTCGTGGCGGTGTCGATGTCCGAACCGCAGGCAGGCTCCGCCCTCACCGACCTGGCCACGCGCGCGGACGTGCGCGGTGACAGCATCGTGCTCAGCGGCACCAAGCGCTGGTGCTCCGGCGGCGGCCATGCCGGCGGCTACGTCGTCTACTGCCGCATGAGCGAGGCCAAGGGGGCCGCCGGCATCGGTGCGGTGTACGTGGAGGCGGGCACGCGCGGGGCTCACCTATCGGCGCACCGGAGACTCTGATGGGCTTTCGCGGCGTGCCCAGCTGCGACCTGTACTTCGATGCCTGCGCGGTGCCGGTTGAGAACATCATCGTGCCCGCCGGGGGCTTCCGCCAGCTCGATGGAGGCCTTCGACCTGGAGCGCTGTGGCAACGCGACCATGGGACTGGCGCAGGCCAGCGGCGCGCTCGAGGACGTGCTCGCCTACGTGCAGGAACGGCGCCAGTTCGGCAAGGCGCTGGTGGACTTCCAGGCCGTGCAGCTGCGCCTGGCGGAGATGAAGATGAAGGTCGACGCGGCGCGCCTGCTGATCTGGCGTGCCGCGTGCAACGCGCAGGCCGGACTGCCGGACGTGCTGGAGTCCTCCCTTGCCAAGTGCTACGCCAACGAGATCGCCCGCGAGGTGTGCGGGCACGCGGTGCAGCTGATGGGCGGCTACGGCTACTCGCGCGAGTTCCCGATGGAGCGGCGGCTGCGCGATGCCTGGGGCTGGGGCATCGCCGGCGGCGCGATCGACATCCAGAAGGTGAACATCGCCGCCGCCCTGGTGGGCAGGCGCTTCGACCAGCGACGCTGAGCCGCTCACGCAGCCCCCGCAGGGCTTGCGACCTCGCACCGTGCCATCGCTAAACGCGCATGGCGAGGGACGCCCCATGCGGGGGCGGGGCGCGCCGCGCGCAGGCCATGCCAGCAGATGCTGTCCAGGGCACACACGCCGTTGCGGTGTGGCACAGCACACGCTCGCGCGCACCGATCCTCAGCGCATGCATGTTCCCCACGGTCCGCTTACTCAGGGGCATCACGGGGTGAAATCCGCGTCCATCCAGCACCTCGCACGCACCGCTAAACCCTGCAGTTGCAGGGTGCGCGCACTCTACCGGGCAGCCCATGAAAAAAACAGTCGTGACTGTTTCTTTCCAGGTCGCGGTGCTACCATCTTTGCGCGCCGCTGATGAGGGGGACTTTGATGGCGAAGATCACTTTCATTGCCCGGATGACGGTCAAGGCCGGGCGCGAGCAGGAGTTCTCAGGCTACTGCCGCAGGCTCGAGGAGCACGTGCGTGCCCACGAGCAAGGCGTGCTGGCCTACGAGTTCTTCCGGCTGCGCGAGCCGAACCGCTTTGCCGTGCTCGAGTCCTTCCAGGACGAGGCGACCGAGCATCGCCACATGAATTCGGCGGTGCTTGCCGAACTTGCGCCGAAGATCTCAGGCTGCCTGGAGGGCACCTGGGAGCGTGAATACTTCGATCCGCTCTGACAAAGCATGAGCACCCTTCGCAGCGAGTCGCTGCGCCACGCGCGCATCCAGGTCACCACCCTGGGGGACCTGCTGCTGACCGCCGCGGACCGCTACCCGCACTCCCCGGCGCTGATCTTCCCCGGCCTGCGCATCACCTATCAGGAGCTCGCCGAGCGCGCGCTTGAGCGTGCGCGCGCACTGCAGGCCCTGGGGGTGCGCCCGCGCGAGCACGTGGGACTGTTGCTGCCGACCTCGGTGGAGTTCGTCGAGTGCCTGTTCGCGATCGCCCTGGCCGGGGCGGTCGTGGTGCCGCTGAACGCGCGCTACAAGCACAACGAGCTTGCCTACGCGATCGAGAATGGCGACCTGGTGACCCTCATCACCACCGACAAGGTGGCCGAACAGGTGGACTTCGCCGAGCGCCTGACGACCGCGCTGCCGGGCCTTGATGCGGCGGCCGACCCCGCGCAGCTGTCGCTGAAGGGGACCGCGAAGCTGCGCAACCTGGTGCTGCTGGGGGCCACGCGGCGCGCCGGCTTCCTCACCGAGGCGCAGTTCCTGGAGCGCGCCGCGCAGGTACCCGAGGACCGCGTGCACGAGAGCCGCCTGGCGGTGCGCCTGCGCGACGTGGCGATCATGCTGTACACCTCCGGCACCACCGCGAACCCCAAGGGCTGCCTGCTCACCCACGAGGCGATGGTGCGCAACTCCATCTCGCTGGGGCGCCACCGCTATGCGCTCAGGCACGAGGACGTGTTCTGGTCGCCGCTGCCGATGTTCCACATCGCCGCGATCCTGCCGATGTGCGCGATCTTCGACGTCGGCGGCGCCTACGCCACCATGGGGCACTTCGAGGCGGGCGCCGCCTTGGCGATGCTGGCCGGGGAGCGCGTGACGGCGACCTACCCGTGCTTCGTCACCATCATGTCGGACCTCATCCACCACAAGGATTTTGCGACCACCGACCTGTCGCGCATCACGCTCATGAACTCCAACTTCGCGGTGCAGCCGCCGGGGATCGCCAGCGCGATGCTCAAGGCGATGCCGCAGGCGATCTATGTGGGCACCTTCGGCATGACCGAGACCGCCGGCACCGTGAGCACCAGCCGCCTGGAGGATCCGCTGGATGAGCGCATCGGCCGCCTGGGGCGGGCGCTGCCCGGAGTCGAGGTGCGCATCCAGGACCCGGCCACCGGTGAGGACGCAGCGCTCGGGGCGCACGGGGAGGTGCTGGTGCGCGGCTACTCGATCCTCGAGGGCTACTACAAGGACCCGGTGAAGACCGCCGCGGCGATCGACGCGGACGGCTGGTACCACACGGGCGACATCGGCTCGATCGATGCCGCCGGCACCATGATGTTCCACGGGCGCCTGAAGGACATGCTCAAGGTCGGCGGCGAGAACGTCGCCGCGGCGGAGATCGAAAGCTGCCTGCAGCGCCACCCGGGGGTGAAGCTGGCGCAGGTGGTGGCCATCCCGGATGCGCGACTGGGCGAGGTGCCCGCCGCGTTCATCGAGCGCCACGCCGGCCACGAGGTGCCCGCGCAGGAGCTGATGGATTTCTGCCGGCGCGAGATCGCAAGCTTCAAGGTGCCGCGCCAGGTGCGCTTCGTCAGCCAGTGGCCGATGGGGGCCAGCAAGATCCAGAAGTTCCGCCTGCGTGACGAGCTGGTCCGCGAGCTGGGGCTGTAGTTCAGCAACCGCAGGGGAGACCACGCATGTCCACCACGTTCATCGCCAAGCTGGTCGTCAAGCCCGGGCAGGAGGCCACGATCGAGAAGCTGCAGGCGGAGCTGTCGCGGCTGTCGCACGCGGAGGAGCCGGACCTCATGGTCTACGACTTCATCCGCCACCGCACCGAGCCGCACACCTACGTGGTGTACGCGCGCTTCAGGAACCAGGCCGCCTTTGATGCGCACATGAAGGCCCCCTCGCACGACCGCCTGGTGCCGCCGATCCTGGCGAGCCTCGCCCGCGACATGGACCTGCAGTTCTTCGACTGGATTGCCTGAGGAACCCGCGCCGCGGCCGACCGCCAGGAAATCAGGCGCCGCCGCGCCACGCGCGGGGAGCTCTTTGCTCACCCGATAGAGCGCGCACAGCGCAAACCGCAGCCAGCCCACGGCCGCTCAGCCGGAGCGGCCGTACGAAGGCACTGACTGCGCGCCGTGGGCGGCCGGGGTGTCGAGGGTCTTGGCAAGTTCGCCCAGGCGAGCCAGAAGCGCAGCGTTGTCCGGGCAGGGACCTGCAGCCAGCCAGCTGATGTCCTTTGACGTCTTTCCCATCACCGCGATGTCCAGGCAGTGGGCGTGATCCCACGCTGTGATGGAGATCAACAGTAATGCCGTCTCATACTCAGCGTTGAGCTTGATGGGTGCGGTGGTGCGACGCGACAGCGAGATCTGCCGCCCCAGACGATGCGAGTTATCACTCAGCCAGCTCTGCACCAGATCGCAGGTCGTGGCTTGCTCAAGCGAAGGCACTGAATCTCTTTGCATCTTACGGTGACAATTGCTGCCCATGCGCGGGCTCGCCAATGGTGCCGCGGGTGCACATTGTCCTTCAGTGCCGCTGGTGGCGCTACCCGCGACCTGCCCCGCCAAGCTTGTCGGGCAGTCAGCCGCGCCCGGCGGGCGGGGTTTGAACATAGCGCCTGAAATTCCCGCCCCGCTTTAGTTCATCAGTGGTCGCGGCTCTCTGCCACCGCAGAATCCCGGAACTCGATCAGCAGCGTATCGGTGTCGCAGAAATATCGCACTTCATGGCTCGAACCTGCGCTCGAAGAAGGCGTTGTGGATGGTTCTGCGCGTCAGGCCGCAGGATAACGCGCAGAGCGATTGTCCATCTGCGCGACCGGTGCCCAGCGTCGGATCCGGCCATCCGCCTGCAATCTCTTCGCGAATCGGGTGGAAAGGGCGCGCTCAATCCACTCATCGAGGATCATGAGCCGCTGCGGAGGCCGGCGAATAACCCCGGAAGTAGAGCGTGACCTTCACCTGCGGCAACTTGGCAGGCCGCGGTGATGGCGAACGTCTGCCTGATTGACGCGATCGCGTCCTTTTAGGTACGCCGCGGCGCGCGCGCCTTCGCGAACACCAGCAGTACGTTGCCGGGCATGTGGAAGTACAACCCGTAGCCTGAGTTGATGACCAGGTAGCCGTCGCGTACCGCCGCCCCGGCGCCGCCGAACGAGCCGCCGTGCGCGCTCGCACCGGAGACTGTCGGCACGGCCACGTCCGAGTTGTATTCCCAGACCACCTTGCCCGAGGCTGCGTCATAGGCGCGCAGCATCCCGTCCATGTGGCCGGCGAATACGACGCCGGGGATCGCGGTCAGCGGCGCGGAGATGCCGATGTCGCAGAACTTGCGGCCGTTGCAGTCCTGGGGAGCCGGCATCGACCACAGGGTGTTGCCGGTCCTGGCATCCAGCGCGTAAAGCCCCGGCTTCGGCGGTGAGTCGTACTTGCGACCGTCGTGCCCGTCGGCAAGATCCGCGACCGGCACGAACAAGGTCCCGGCCTCGCGCGCCATGCCAAAGTGCACACCCCCCTGGATGCCGCCGCGGCCGATGCGCTGCTTCCACAGGACCTTGCCCTCGGCATCCGGGTCCAGGCCATACACCCAGCCGTTCTTCTGGCCGACCAGCAGGATCGAGGCGCCCGTGGCATCGGTATAGGGGATGACGCTTGCCGCGACGTCCACGTCCGGGCCGTTCTCCGCCGGGCAGTTCGGGTTCGCCTGCATCATGCAGGCGACGTTCCAGGCGTCCCCGTGGGTGAGCTGCTGCACCCACATGCGCTTGCCGTCGCTCAAGCGAAAGGCGATGACCGCATCGCTGCTGTCATTGGCTGGCGAGGCATAGTTCTCCCCGTCCCCGACATAGAGCACCCCGCGCTTGAGGTCCACGGTCGGGCTGTTCCACACCGGGGCCCCTGAGGGCGCGAACACCTGCGTGCCCGCAGCGGTGGTGCGCACGACCGTGGGCTCCTGCGCGATGGTGTGCGCCTGCCAGTGCTCCTTGCCGGTGGCCGCATCCAGCGCCACCACCGCGCCGCGGAACTTGCAGCACGGGTATTTCGGGTCCGCCGCCGAGGTCACCTCGAGCGAGGACACCGGCACGTAGACCACGCCCTGTGCATAGGCGGGCGTGCCGGTGACGGTGGCGTTGGGGTGGGCGTCGACCTTGGCGCTCCACAGCAGCTTGCCGGTGCGCGCATCGAGCGCGTATGCGTGGGCAATGACGTCACCGAAGAACAGCCGCGGCACCGCGCCGGCGGCCACACCGGTTTGCGCAACGATCCCGGTGCGCACCTCGGCGGCGGCGCGATAGGTCCAGCGCACGCACCCCGAGGCCAGATCCAGCGCGTAGACCGTGCCGTTGTCGCTGCCGACGTAGACCGCCCCATAGGCGATCGTGGGCTGCGAGCGCGCGCGGATCGCGCCGGGGTACTCGAGCGCCCACTTGAGCTTGAGACTGGGGACCTCCGCGGCCGCAAGGCCTGCCAGCTGTGCGGGGATGAAGCGCGAGTTGTCCAGGCCCCAGCCCACCGCCGCTGCCGGCTGCTGCGCGTTGAATGCCAGCGCCGCGCCGCTGCAGCGCGGCGGGGCCTTCGCCTGCACCGCCCCGATGGGGCCGCCCAGGTACTCGGCCACCGCGCGGCGCTGCGTTGCAGACAGCGCCGCGCCCTGGGGCTTCATGAGCCCGGTGGTCAGGGCTGCCAGGATGTTCTCCGGCGGCATCATCTGCAGGAACATCTTGTGCGGGGCCTTGGGCACCTGGCCTTCGTGGCATGCGGCGCAGGTGCTGTGATAGACCGCAGCACCGGGCAGGGTCTCCGGGTCCACCTTCGGCTTGGTCGCCGACAGCTCGCTGATGTCCTTGAGGGAGGAGGATTCCTGTGCGGGGGCTGCGCTGTCAGCGGATGGCGGTGGCGCGGCGAGCGCTGCGTGCTGCATGACGAGCGCGCACGCCGTGGCGGCTGCGATCCGGATGGTGCGAATCAGCATGACATCTCCCCCTACTTCGCGAGCCGGCCGCCGCTATAGCTGTGCCGGGTGCTCGAGCAATTGCGCCAGTGTCCCCAGGAACTGTGCGCCCACCGCGCCATCGACCACGCGGTGGTCCGCCGACAGCGTGAGCGTCATGACCTGCCGCAGCACCGCGATGCCATCCGCGGCCGCGACGCGCTCGCGCAGCGCACCGACCGCGAGGATCGCCACCTGCGGCGGGTTGATGATGGCGTCGAAACTGTCCAGGCCATACATGCCCAGGTTCGACACGGTGAAGGTGCCGCCTGTGATCTCCTCGCGCCTGAGCGTGCCGGCGCGGGCGCGCCGTATCAATTCGGCACTGCGCTGCGCGATCTCGGCCACGCCCAGGGTGTCGGCACCGCGCACGATGGGGGTGATCAGCCCGTTGGGCGATGCCACCGCAATGGCCACGTCCGCATGCGCGAACTGCAGGATCTGCTCACCGGCGAACTGCGCGTTCAGTTCCGGGTGGCGCACCAGGGCCAGCGCTGCGGCGCGCACGATGAGATCGTTCACCGATACCTTGTGGCCGGCGTCTTTAAGCCCCTGGCGGTGCGCGTTGAGCGCGTCCGCCTGGACCTCGCGCTGCAGCCGGTAGTGCGGGATGGTCTGCTTGGACTCCAGTAGGCGCCGGGCGATCACCGCGCGCGCGGCGGACATGCGCACGCGCGTGACCGGGTTGGCATCAGCGGGGGTGGCCAGGGCGGTCGCGAAGGCCTCGACGTCCTCCTTCATCACCCGGCCGTTGCGCCCCGAGCCGGTGACCTGAGCGATGTCCACGCCCAGTGACTCGGCCAGGCGCGCGGCCACAGGACTCACCCGCTGCTCGGCGGCAGGTGCGCCCGCGGCGGATGCGGGCGCCGGTGCGAGCGTTTGCGCATCCGGCTCGAACGAGACACTCGCGCCCTTGAAGCCTGCGATGAACGCATCGACGTCGGCATCGGTGGCCGAGGCTTCGGCGAGCACTGCGATCAGGCTGCCCACCGCATAGGCCTCCCCGGCCATCGCCACGATGCGCCGCAGCGTGCCGGCAAAAGGCGCCTCCACGGTGTTGACGATCTTGTCGGTCTCCACTTCCAGCAGCGGCTCGCCCTTGGCGACCGCCTGGCCCTCCTGCGCGGTCCAGCTGTTGACCGTGCCCTCGGTCATCTCGATGCCCCACTTGGGCATGGTGACCGCCTGGATGGCCGTGCTCATCGGCGCGCGGCCAGCGTGCGGCGGATCGCGTCGGCGATCTTCTGCGGACCTGGCACGTAGGCGCGCTCGAGCGCCGGGGAGAACGGCACGGGCGAGTGCGGCGGCGGTGACCATCTGCATCGGCGCCTGCAGGGACTCGAAGCCGCGGCTGGCCACCATCGCGGCGATGTCGCTGGCGACGCTGCAGCGCGGCGGGGACTCATCGACCACGATCAGCCGGCCGGTGTTCTCGACGCTTTCCAGGATGGTCTTCGCATCCAGCGGCGAGGTGGTGCGCGGGTCGATCAGGTCGCACTTGATGCCCTCGGCGGCCAGGGTGTCGAGCGCCTTCTCGGCGAAGTTCACCATGCGGCCGATGGCGACGACGGTGGCATCGTCGCCCTCGCGGATGAGGTTGGCCTCGCCGAAGCGGATCGTGTAGGGGTCCTCGCGGCACCTCCGCACTTGCGCGGGTAGAGCGCCTTGTGCTCGAAAAACATGACCGGGTCGTCGTCGCGGATCGCCTGGATCAGCAGCCCCTTGGCGTCATAGGCGTTGGACGGCACGACCACCTTAAGTCCGGGCATCGCGGTGAGGAACGCGTAGATCGACTGCGAGTGCTGCGCGCCCATGTTCATGCCCGCGCCCATGGCCATGCGGATCACCACCGGGCAGGTGCTCTTGCCGCCGAACATGTAGCGGAACTTGGCGATCTGGTTGTAGATCTGGTCCATGCAGACGCCGACGAAGTCGGCGAACATCAGTTCCGCCACCGGGCGCAGGCCCGCCAGCGCGGCCCCGGCGGCCGCCCCCACGATGGCCGACTCGCTGATCGGCGTATCGATGACCCGCGCCGCGCCGAACTTGGGCAGCAGGCCCTTGGTGACCCCGAAGATGCCCCCCGAAGCCTCGCGCTCGCCGGAGGTGCCACCGGCGCCGCCGGAGACGTCCTCGCCCAGCACGATGACGCGCGGGTCGCGCGCCATCTCCTGGTGCAGCGCCTGGTTGATCGCATCGCGCATCGAAAGCTGGGGCATGTGTCGTGGGCCTTGGGTGCGCGTTCAGTAACTGATGTAGACGTCGGTGGTCAGTTCGGACTCCGGCGGCAGCGCGGCGGCCTTGGCCGCGGCCACCGCGGCGTCGATCTGGGCCATCACGGACGCATCGATCGCATCCAGCTCGGCCGCGGCCAGCGGGCCGCCATCGGCCTGCATGCGCGCGCGGAAGCGCTTGAGGCAATCGCATGCTCTGGCGCTGCTGCGCGACCTCGTCCTTGGCGCGGTAGCGCTGCGGGTCGCCCTCGAAGTGGCCGAAGAAGCGCGTGGTGAGCGGCATCGATCGTCGACGGGCCCTCGCCTGCCCGCGCGCGCGCGAGCGCCACGCTGCATCGCCTCGTACACCGCGAAGAAGTCGCTGCCGTCGACGCTCACCGCCGGCATGCCGAAGCCTGCCGCGCGCGCTGGCGATGTCCTTCGAGCCGACCGCGTAGGACACCCCGGTGTGCTCGGAGTAGCCGTTGTTCTCGAACACGAAGATCACCGGGGCCTTCAGCACCACGGCCAGGTTCATCGCCTCGAACATCGTGCCCTGGTTGCAGCTGCCGTCGCCACCGAAGGCGACGCTCACGTGGCCCTTGCCTGCCAGCTTGGCAGGCGATCGCGGCCCCCACCGCCAGCGGCGGCCCGCCGCCGACGATGGCGTTCGCGCCCAGCATGCCCTTGGCGAAGTCGGCGATGTGCATCGAGCCGCCCTTGCCCTTGCACAGCCCGTCCGCGCGCCCGTAGATCTCCTTCATCATGCCGTTGACGTCGCAGCCCTTGGCGATGCAGTGGCCGTGGCCGCGATGGGTGCTGGCGATGTAGTCCGCATCGGTCAAGGGCTCGCAGACCCCCACCGCCACCGCCTCCTGCCCCGAATACAGGTGCGTGAACCCGGGGATCTCCCCGGTGGCGATCTCGGTGTGCAGCCGCTCCTCGAACTCGCGGATCGACCTTCATCTGGCGGTAGACGTGGGCGAGGCGCTCTTTGGCAAGTGGCATGCGGGTCCTTCAGGGCGCGCCGGGCGGGCGGCCGGCAGGTCCGTAGACGTAGTCGTCGATGACCTTGTGGAAGTGGCGGATGCGCAGCTCCTGGCGGCCGATCCAAAGCCCGGGGAAGCCGGCGGAGTGCATGCCGGCCTGGACGCCGGGCAGGTTGGCCGCGTCCTGGTCGAGCACGGTGCCGATCGACTTGTCCCCGTGGCTCCACTTGCGGTGCTGGGCGCGCTCGGGCCACGGGGCCCCTCGCGGCACCAGCTCGTAGGTGAGGATGTCGTAGAACATGCGGTCGGGATCGCTCGGGTGCGGCCGCTGCCGGAAGATCCAGAAGTCATCCGCGTGCACGTTCAGCGAGAGGTTGGGGAAGATCGTGTAGTGGTAGTCATCGGTGAGCTGGTCGTCGTTCAGGCGCGAGTAGTCGCGGCCCTGGGACTGGCCGTGCGCGCGCTTGTGCTTCTGCACGTCGGTGCGGATGTTGCCGATCGGGCCGTCGTAGTCGGCCGGGTCCATGCCGGCGAGCTTCATGATGCTCTTGACCGGTTCGGGGATCGAGGGCGGCCGCCGCACCCGCGGCGACACGGTGCCGAAGGGGATCAGGTAGCGGCTGTGGCGCTCGTAGCAGTCGATCTGGATGTCCAGGTCATGCAGGTACCACAACAGCTGCGGGTGGATGCCCTGCACGTGGTAGCTCTCGTTGAAGGCATCCACCGAGGCCTTCCAGTTGCAGTGCCACTCCACCGTGATGTCGCGCGTCTGCACCATGCGGTCGAAGTTGTAGGGATCCAGGTGCTTGGGGATCGGACCCAGGAAGTCCCTGAGCGGCTCCGGGGAGTCGTTCAACGTGTACCAGACGAACCCGCCCCAGGTGTCGCAGGTCACCTCAGCGAGGCCGCGCTGCGGTCGCCCCTGCGCGAACGTGTCGATGTCGGGGATGCGGCGGTAGCTGCCGTCGAGCTCGTATTCCCAGTGGTGGTAGGCGCAGGTGAACGAGCGCCCCTGCCCGGTGGTGCCCAAGCCGCAGTCGCGCAGGCGGTTGCCGCGGTGCTGGCACACGTTGTAGAAGGCGCGCACGGTGAGGTCGGCCTGGCGCACGATGAGGATCGACTCGCGCCCGATCTCGGTCACGGCATAGTCGCCCGGTTCCGGGATATCGATCAGGCGCGCGCCCAGCAGCCACACCTTGGTCCACAGCCGCTGCCACTCCAGCTGCATGAAGTCGCGCGAGGTGTAGCGGCGCGCGTCGATGAGCCCGGTGCCCAGGTCCGGATCGGGGGCCTTCTCCGCCGGGGTCTCGGGACTCTTGGCCGGGTCCACGCGCCGCACCGGCGTGTAGGCCGGGGTCTGCGAGCGCTTGGCGAAGTCCTCGTCCGAGCCCATGCGGGTTGCCTGCCTAGAACTGCACGCGCTTGGTGAAGCCGTTGTCGGCGACCACGTTCGAGCCTGCGACCAGGGAGGCGGCCGGACTTGCGATGAAGACCACCACGCGCGCGATCTCCTCGGCCGAGCCCATCTTGCCGCCCGGGAACTGCTTGATCGCCCAGTCGTACATCTTCGGCATGGTGCCCTTGATCATCTCCCAGGCGCCGCCTTCGAAGTAGATCGGGCCCGGGGACACCGTGTTCACGCGCACCCCCTTGCGGCCGACGTGCTGCGAGAGCTGCTTGGAGTAGGTGATCAGCGCTGCCTTCATGGCGTTGTAGGCCATCGGTCCGCCGAAGGTCTCCACCGCGTTGGTGGAGCCGATGATGACGACCGAGCCGGAGCCGCTCTTCTCCAGGTGCGGCATCAGGGCCTCGCAGCCGCGCACGGTGTGCATGACGTCGATCTCGAAGGCCTTGACCCAGTTCTTCTCGCTGTCCATGCCGCCGCCGGCGCTGACATTGGGGATGAAGATGTCGCAGCCGCCGAGCGCGACCGCGGTGCGCTCGAGCCAGGCCTTGTAGGCCTCACCGTCGCGCACGTTCACCGCCTCGCCCACGACGTGCACGCCGCGGGCCGAGACCTCGCGCACCGCCTGCGCGACCTCGTCCTCGGTGCGCGCGCACAGGCCGATGTCTGCGCCCTCGGCGGCCAGAAGCTCGACGACCGCCCGGCCGATCCCCTTGGTGGCCCCCGTGACGATCGCCCTCTTACCGCGCAAGCCCAGGTCCATCATTGCCCCCTTGGAGCGCGCGCAGGCGCGCGCGCCGTGAATGCCGATTCTTCGCAGACGGTTGAATTATAGGCAATGATGGCTAAGATACAATCAGTCATGATTGTTTTTTTCAAGCAGGGGCTGATTTCGCTGCGGCCAGGCTCGCGTTGATGTCCCGCGGGCTGGGGTTGCGGCGCAGGGTGAGGCCGCCGTTGATCTGCAGCACCTGGCCGGTGATGAAGCTGCCCGGCTGCGCCAGCCACACGGCCGCATCGGCCACGTCATCGGCGGTGCCGATGCGCCCGAGCGGGTACTCCTTGATGAAGGCCTCGCGCAGGCCCGGCATCTGCATCTCCTGCTCGGTCATGGGCGTCGAGGTGAGCCCGGGGGCGAGCGCGTTCACCTTCACCCCCTTCGCGCCATACTCGTTGGCGAAGCAGCGCACCAGGGCGTCCGCGCCTGCCTTGGTGCCGATGTAGGCGGCATGGTTGTACAACAGCGCATACACGGACGCGGAGGACATGGTGAGGATCGAGCCGCCACCGCCCCGGGCCATGGCTTCCGCGAACACCTGCAGGAAGAAGAACACGCCCTTGAACTGCAGGTTGGTGAGCGCATCGATCTGCGCCTCGGTGGTGTCCTTGAGCTTGGCCATCAGGCCGTGGCCGGTGCAGTTGATGGCGATGTCGATCCGGCCGCAGGCATCCAGCGCCAGCTGCGCCAGTGCCGCGACGTCGGCCTTGCGGGTGATGTCGCAGGGGGCGGCCAGGCCGCCGAGTTCGGCGGCGAGCCCCTGCAGCGCGGCGGCGTCGCGTCCGGCCACCACCACCTGCGCGCCCTCGGTCTTGAAGCGCCGCGCGATGGTCTGGCCCATGTTGTCGCGCCCCGCCGCGCCCAAAATCACCGCGACCTTGCCGTGTAGCTGGCTCATGTTCGTCCCCTGCCCCGCCTGGGGCCTGAAGTCCAAGGAGTAAAGCTCAATGACGCAACCGATGACGACCGAGGCGCGGCTGCGCCGCCTGGAGGACCGCGCGCAGCTCACCGAGCTCATCGCCCGCTACGCGGTCGCGGTCGATGACCGCGACCTGGAGGCCATCGGGACGCTGTTCACCCCTGATGGCGCATTCCGCTCCCGCGACGGGGTCATGAATGCGCAGGGCAAGGAGGCGGTGCTCGCGCAGTTCCGCGGCCGCTTCCGGGCGCTGAAGGTCAGCTATCACTTCTCGCACGACCACATCTTCAGCTTCGGTGACGATGCGGATGCCGCCGGCGGCCTGGTCACCGCGCACGCGGAAGTGTGGCGCAACGGCCGCGCCCTGATCGGGGCGCTGCGCTACGAGGACAGCTACCGCCGGCACCAGGGGCGCTGGTGCTTTGCCGACCGGCTGCTGTGGTTCCTCTACTACCTGCCGGTCGAGGAGTACGCGAGCGCGCTGGGTGACCCGCTGCGCCAGCGCGCCTATGGCGACCGCCGGCCGGCGGACTTCCCCGAAGGGCTGCCCAGCTGGGAAAAGTACCGCGACGGGGCCTAGGCACGCCTGCGTCATGGTGTGGCCGGGCGGCGCTGGATGAGGTTGGTGCTGCGGCAGCTGAACACCAGCTCGTCGCGCTGGTTGAGCAGTTCGTACTGGAACACCGCGACCCCGCGCGTGGGGTCGGCCGCGGAGGCTCGCAGCGACAGGCAGACCGAGCGCGCCCGCAGCGTGTCCGCCGGGCGCACCGCCAGCGCGAAGCGCACCTCGTCCCAGGCCACCCCGCAGATCCAGGCGATGTCGGGGGCCATCTGGTGGTCCAGCGCGCGCCAGATGGCCATGGTGAAGATCCCAGAGGCG
The DNA here is from genome assembly GCA_963703025.1 of uncultured Pseudomonadota bacterium. Taxonomy (GTDB): domain Bacteria; phylum Pseudomonadota; class Gammaproteobacteria; order Steroidobacterales; family Steroidobacteraceae; genus 13-2-20CM-66-19. The sequence continues at coordinate 381,251 of OY969778.1, forward strand.
ATCAGGCCGCCGAAGCTGGAAGCCTGCGCCGCCTGCGGGTCGGCATGGAAGTACTGCGGGTCCCAGGTGCGCGCGAACTCGAGCATCTGCGCCTGGGTCACCTGCCGGGGCGCGGATGCGCAGGTCTCACCGACCGTGAGGTCCTCCAGGTAGCGCATTCAACAGCGCCCGGTGCTCACTGGATGATGAGCGCGTTGTCGATCACGATCTCGGTGCCGTTGATGAAGCGCGATTCCTCGCTGGCGAGGAACACCACCAGGTTCGCCACGTCCTCGGGCCTGCCCAGTCCCCAGGGGGCCGCCTGGTAGTCGGCCATCTTCAGGCCCAGCTGCTCGTTGGCCGCGGACACCATGGGGGTCTCGATCGCCCCGGCATGCACTGAATTGCACCTGATGTTGTACTTATTCATCTGGCAGTGCACCGCGATGCTCTTGGTCATCGCGCGCACCGCGCCCTTGGCGGCGGAATAGGCGAAAAACACCGGATATCCCAGGTGTGAGGCGACCGAGCTCATGTTTATGATCGAGCCGCCGCCGCCCTCGCGCATCACCGGGATCGCCGCCTTGCAGCCCAGGAACACCCCTTCGGACATCACCGCGTTGGCGAAGCGGAACTGCTCGAGCGTGGTGGTCTCAGGATTTGCGACCACCACGACGCCGGCGTTGTTGACCAGGATGCTCAGGCAACCGAAGCGGGAGCTGGCCTCCGCGACCACCTGGGCCCAGCGCGCCTCGTCGCGCACGTCGTGCACCGTGAAGGCGGCAGATCCGGGGATCGCCGCGTTCAGCTGTGCGGCGGCCTCGGTGCCGGCCTTCTCGTTCACATCCGTCAGCAGCACCCTGGCGCCGGCCTGCGTGAGGGCCGCGGCATCCGCCCGCCCCAGCCCCGAGGCCGCCCCGGTGACGATCGCGACTTTGCCTGCGAGACGGTTCATGGCGTGCGTCCTTCGAAAAGTGCCTTCAGGGGAGGCGTACGCTAACAGTCAGCATAGTCTGTTTCAATCAATTTTGACTTTTTCAAGCAGCCTGTACATCCCTGTGATAAAAAGGATTTTACCGTGACCCCACCCCCCCAATCTGCTCCAGAAGACGACGCAAACGCCCCGGTGCTGGGCTGGCAGGCGCAAAAGAGCGCCTCCACGCGCACCCAGATCACCGAGGCGGCCATCAAGTGCTTCGTCGAGTACGGCTACTCGCGCACCACCACCACCTTGATCGCGGAGAAGGCGGGGCTGTCGCGCGGGGCGATGCTGCACCACTTTCCCTCGCGACTTGCCGTGGTGCGCGCGGCGGTCGAGCACCTGCACTCCAAGCGCCTGCGCGCGTTCCGCAAGGCGGTCACCAAGCCCAACGACGGTGACCACGTGCGCCAGGGTGTGGAGGCGTACTGGTCGCACGTGCGCCACCCGATGTTCGTCGCCTTCTTCGAGCTCGCGGTCGCGGCGCGCTCGGACAAGGAGCTCGCCTCGATCCTGCGCCCGGCGCAGGAGGCCTTCGAGCGCGAGTGGCATCAGGCCGCGGTGGACGTGTTCCCGGAGTGGCGCGGACGGGGCGAGAAGTTCGACCTGGCGCTGGACCTGTCGCGCTACGTGCTGGAGGGCATGGCGATCAGCTTCCTCACGCACAAGGAAACCGAGCGCGACCAGCGCGTGCTGGGCTACCTCGATGAAAAGATCCGCGAACTGGCGGGCCTGCCCAGGCTCACGGGCGAACCGGCCGCCAAGTAGCGCAGCTGGCGCGCTGCGGCGGCGCGGCGGGGAGGCACCATGTGGCAGCGCTATCTTGTGGATCCATTGCGCGGCAGGACGCAGCTGTCGCGGGTCATCTGGGTCTACTGCCTCGGCGTCACGGTCGTGCTGCTGCTCATCGAGCCGCTGTTCACCGGGTCGCGCCTGGCCCACCGCCTCTACTACGCGTTTGGGATCCTCGTGGGCGTGCTGCAGTCGGTGATGCTGTGGCAATGCGCGTACAACAGCAAGTCGCGCGCCTACGGTTCCTGGATCCGGCTGCTGGCGGTGCTGGGTCTTCTGATGATCCCGCTGGTGCTGTACGTGCTGTGGCGCCACCCGCAGATCATGGAGCTGGTGGAATAACCGCGTCGCGCACTTCCGGGGGCTGCGTGCCGCCTCAGCGCCCGGGGCGCGCGCTGCCATGCCTGCTTGCGCTGGTGGCCGGCATCGCGGGCCTGCGCACTGCGCACGCGGAGTTGGTCGAGCACCTGGACTACAGCTACTACGAGGTGCCCTTCTACCGTGGCATGAGCCTGCGCGAACTGTTGAACGCGGCAAGCCCGGTGCACGCCGACGGGCGCACCTTCCATGCGCACACCGACTGGCACGTGAACTGGCACTTCCAGTACCGGCGGCCCGCCGGCGGGGGCTGTGCGATCGACTCGGCGCGCACCGAGCTCACCGCGACGATCATCCTGCCCGCGCCTGCCGATCCTGCCATCGCGCATGACCCCGCGTTCGTGAACTACCTGGCGGCGCTGAAGGTGCACGAACAGGGTCACTACCATCTTGGGCTTAGCACCGCGGCGGCGATCGACCAGGGGATCCTGGGGCTGCCGGCGCAGGCTGACTGCGACGCCCTGGGCGCCGCGGCCAACGAACTGGCCAACGCGCAGCTCGCGCGCGCGCGCAGCCTGGAGAGCGCGTACGACCGGGACACCGGCCACGGTCGCACGCAGGGCGCCGCTCTCGACTGAAGCGCTACTTCTTCGCCGGCCCGTCCAGTTCTTCCAGGGTGGCCTCGGATGCGCGGGTGGTGGCTCGCAGGTGCGCACTGACACTCTCAGCGCCGGCGAGCGCGCGCAGGATGTTCTCCCCGGCGAGCTTGGCGATGTCCTCGTCGCTCCAGCCGCGGCGCATGAGCTCGATCAGCAGGGCCGGGAACTTGTCGACGCCCTCCAGCCCGACCGGGGCGTCCGGGATGCCGTCGAAGTCCGAGCCCAGCCCGACGTGGTCGATGCCGGCGACCTTGCGCACGTGCTCGATGTGGTCGGCGACCTCGGCCAGGGTGACCTGCGGCGCCGGGTGCGCCTTCACCCACGCCTCCAGGGCCGCCTTGGCGCGCTCCGGCTGGCCGATGTAGAGGCCGGCGAACGGCGGGGTGTTGTAGCGGGCCTGCTCGGCCGCGTGGTCCGCGTCCCAGCGATTGCGGGCGGCCGAGACGTAGCCCGGATAGAAGTTCACCATCACCACCCCGCCGTTCTTCGGCAGCATGGCAAGCACGTCGTCGGGCACGTCGCGCGGGTGGTCGACGATCGCCGCGCGCGCCGAATGGGAGAAGATCACCGGCGCCTGGGTAATGGCGAGCGCCGCGCGCATGGTCTCGGCCGAGACATGGCTCGAGGTCGACCAGCATGCCCAGCCGGTTCATCTCGTGCACCACCTCGCTGCCGAAGGCGGTCAGCCCGTGGTGTGCAGGCGCGTCGGTGGCCGAGTCGGCCCAGTCGGTGTTCAGCGCGTGCGTGAGCGTCATGTAGCGCGCGCCCGGCGCGTACATCTCGCGCAGCACCGCCAGCGAGTTGTCGATCTGGTGGCCGCCCTCGATGCCGATCAGCGAGGCGATCCTGCCGGCCTTGTGGATGCGGCGCACGTCGTCGGCGGTGTAGGCCATCTCGAAGTCGTCCGGGTAGCGCGCGGCCATCTGCCGCACGATGTCGATCTGCTCGAGCGTGGTCTGCACCGCGGCGGGCCCTTGCATCTCCACCGGGATGAACACCGACCAGAACTGGCCGCCGACCCCGCCGCGCGCGCAGGCGCGGGATGTCGGTCATCAGCGCGAAGCCGTCCTTGTCGAAGGCGATCTTGGAGGTGTCGGAGTTCAAGTCAATCGCCGCGACCTTGGAGTGGAAGCGGTCGCGGATCTCCCACGGCAGGTCGTTGTGGCCGTCGATCAGCGGGGTCTTCTTCAGCACCGCCGCGACGCGGGCGGCGTAGTCTGTCGAGGCCGGGGCGGCCAGGCAGGCCAGCGGCACCGCGACCAGCGCGGCGATGAGCCAGTTGAGCATCTTGCGCATGTGATTCCTCGGGCAGTCGTCAGTTGAATGAATGCAGGATACGCCAGTGCCCCGCGCGCTGAGCGCCGGGGCTCACGGTGCCGTCGCCACCACGGGGGTGAACAGCAGGTCCTGGTAGTCATAGGAGAAGTCCGCCAGCGGCGAGACCGCCTGCAGGGTCACCCGCTCGACCTGTCCCTGGGGACCTAAGCCGAAGGTCACGTAGGCCGGCTCGATGCTCTTGTCGGTGAGGTGCGTGACGAAGGTGTCGTACTGCCAGTGCTCGAGCGTGCCTGACATGCGCGGTGTCGACTTGAAGTCGATCCGCAGCTTGCCGTCGGCCTGCGTCACCTGGATGTTGCCGTACCACGCATCGGCGTAGGTGCCCGCGTAGCGCGCAAGCGGCAGCGAGGGGCCGACCGCGGCGGGGCTTGCCGCCTGCGCCTGCACGGCGGCGAGCGCCTCGGTGAGGCGGCGCTGCTTCTCGGCCTGGAAGCGCTGCACCCAGTCGGTGTACGGCAGCGCGAGATAATGGTCCAGCAGCTCGTACATCAGGCCGCGGATGACCTGCCCGTCCTCGCTGTTGATCTGGATCGAGAAGCCCACGTGCCTGTCCGGGATCAGCATGACGACGGTGAGGAAGCCGAACACCGCGCCGCTGTGCCACACGACCTTGGTGCCGCGGTAGTCCATGACGTCCCAGCCCAGCGCGTAGGTGTAGAAGTTCGGCTGCGTTGCCTTCAGCGGCGCTGGCAGCGGGTCGATCGGCTGCAGCACCACCGGGGTCCACATCTGCTCGTGCGCGGCCTGCGGAGAACAGGCGCCCGGCATGCCCGGGCAGCTCGCCGTCGTGCAGCTGGATCGACAGCCAGCGCGCGAAGTCATTGGCGCTGACCGCCATGCCCCCGGCAGGTGCTGCGGTGCGGCCGAGCTCGTCGCGCTCGTCCAGCAGCTGCTGGGTGCCGGCGCCGCGGAAGCCTCCATCCATGCGCGCATGCGGCTGGGCGCGGTTCACTTCGGCAAAGTGCGAGGGCGAGTCGCTGGTGGAGTGCAGCATGCCCGCTGGCCTGAGCAGGTGCGCTTGCGTGAAGTGCTCCCAGGTCTCACCGGTCACCTGCTCGATCAGCTGGCCGGCCACCATGTACAGCACGTTGTCGTAGGCGAAGCCGCTGCGGAAGCTGGTGGCCGGCTTGATGTAGCGCAGGCGCCGCACGCTTTCCGCGCGCGTGAGGTTGGTGCGCGGCACGAACAGCAGGTCCCCCGCCCCCAGGCCCAGCCCGCTTCGGTGTACCAGGAGGTCACGGATGGTGATCTCGCGTGTCACCCACGGGTCGTACATCTGGAACCCGGGCAGCCGGTCGGTCACCTTGTCGTCCCAGCCGATTTTCCCCTCATCGACCAGGATCCCCAGGTCCGCAACGGTGAAGGCCTTGCCGGTCGAGCCGTTGGGGAAGATCGTGTCGGCATCCACAGGATCGTGGCCGCCGATGGCCTTCACGCCAAAGCCCTTGGCAAAGGTGACGGTGTCGCCCTCGACGATGGCGACCGCCATGCCCGGGACGCCGACCAGCTGGCGGGCCTGCTCGACGCGCTGCGCGAAGCCCTGCGGCGGGGCGGCCAGCACCGGGGAGGATGTGGCGAGCACGGCGAGCGCGAGGATGGTTTTTTTCATGTCAGCTCCGGGCGCACCGAGCCGCGCCGCAACCTGTAGATACCAATGGTCAGCACCGGCAGCACGTAGACCAGCAGGAACATCGCCGCCAGCAGCCGGTAGCCGTTGGCGATCAGGGCCACCAGGCCAAAGCGCGCCGCCAGGAACATGCAACCGGTGAGGATCACCAGCGCGATGCCTAACCGCGCACCGTGCCCGAGCGTGTGCCCGTGGCGGCGCTGCCAGGCGTTGCCGATGCGCTCGTTGATGGCGTGCACGGCGCCGGTGCCACTTTCCAGCAGCGCTGCGAAGATCATCAGCTGGAACAGCAGCCGGAACAGCGGCAGGTCCAGGCGCTGCAGCAGGAAGTCAGACGGCAGCGTCACCGCTGCGATCTGCGGGTAGTAGGCGATCATGCAGCAGAAGAACAGCAGCGCCGGCAGCATCGCCAGGGGTCCGGCGATCAGCCCCGCGATCACCGCGTCGCGGTTGCTGGTCAAGTGGCGCAGCACCGGCAGGATCACCACCGCGCCGACGATGTTGTAGCTGGCGTAGGTGATGCCGCCGGTCACCCAGCCGGTCATCGGCACGTGCCGCGAGAAGCCCGCGACGATCAGGCCGCCGAAGTGCGTCAGCGCGAGCACCAGGAACAGCCCATACACCGCGTAGAGCAGGAAGGAGACGTAGGTAAAGAGCCGCTCGACCGAGGTGTTGCCCCAGGCGACCACCAGCGCGATCGCGGCCGCCAGCGCGAGCGTGCCGGCAATCCCCGGCAGGCCCAGGCTTGCGGCGATCGCCGCCGCCGCCGCCCCGAACACCGCGAGGATCAGGATCACGAACAGGACGTAGGCGACCTCGAAGGCGACCCAGCCGGGGCCCAGCAGCGCGCGCACGAAGGTGCGGTAGTCGCGCGCGCCGGCGGCGCGCGCAAAGAGGAAGGTGGCGACGCACACCGCGCTCCAGACAAGCGTCGCCAGCAGCATCGCGGTCGACCCCGCCCCACGCTCCGCTGGGCAGGAAGAACTCCGCCAGCTCGCGCCCGGTGGCGTAGCCGCCGCCGATCACCACCGCCTTGAAGGCGAAGCCCGGCAGCAGGAAGCGCTGGAAGCGGGATGACATCGCCTGGGGCTTCAGGCGGCGCGGCGCGCGGGCAGGGGCACGCGGCGGCGGATCAAGCCGGCTGCGTGCCGGGCCGCCCCCACACGCCCTCGTCGCACCAGATCATCCCGTCGCTGTAGGTAATCGTGGGCGCCGGGTCATGCTTCAGGAACGTGGGACCGTCGAGGTCGACGACGTCGCACAGCTGCCCCAGGACAAAGGACGGTGCCATGGCAAGGCTGGTGCCGACCATGTTGCCCACCATCACCCCAAGTCCGTGGATGCGTGCCTCGCGCGCCATGGCCAGTCCTTCGGTGAGGCCGCCGCACTTGTCGAGCTTGATGTTGACCATGCTGAACCGGCCCAGGAGGCTTGGCACGTCAGCCAGCGTGAGTGCGCTTTCATCCGCGATCAGCGGAATCGGTGACACGAAGCCCTGCAGCTGTGCCTCGCAGCCACGCTTGAGCGGCTGCTCGAGCAGCGCCACCTGCGCCTGCACGAGTCCTGCGATCAGTGGATTGAGCGTGCTCGATGGTGTAGCCCTGATTGGCATCCACGCCGATCCAGGCATCCGGGCGCACCGCACGCACGGCCTGCACGCGCTCAAGGTCCAGTGCCAGGTCTCCGGTGAGCTTGAGTTTCAGGGCGCGCGCGCTGGCATAGCCGCGCGCCCCGTCGGCCATGTGGGCCGGGCTCTCGGCGCCGAGGGTGAAGGTGGTGAGCAGCGGCCTGGGTGGCTTGAGCCCGGCGAGCTCCCAGACCGGCTTGCCGCTGCGCTTGGAGTCCAGCTCCCACAGCGCGCAGTCCAGCGCATTGCGCGCGCCGCCGGCCGGCAGCAGCGACTGCAGCGCGCCGCGGTCGATGCCCGCCTCGATCGCCGCGCGGTGGGACTCGAGCACCTCGACCATGTGCTCGGCCCCGTCCTTGAGGTAGTAGACCCCCGCAGCCTCGCCGCGGCCGCGGTGCGTGCCGTCGTCAAGCGTGACGAACACCTCGTCCTGGCTGTCCATCACGTAGCCACTGATGCGAAACGGCGCCTTGAAGGCGAGTTTCACCGTCTCGACAGTGAGCTTCAGGCGTCCCATCAGTAGCTGGTCCCGAAACTGAGCAGCTTGCAGGCCAGCGCTACCCACAGCACCGCAACGGCGGACACCACCAGGACAACGCTCCACAGTTTCGCCGGCCAGCGCCGCTGCCCGCCCCAGACCGCCTTGAGGTTCCACAGCATCAGCAGCAGGCCGCCGATGAAGGCGATGACGCCGAACAGCTGCGCGAACCACAGCAGCGGATCCAGCCGCGAACTTAAGTTGTTGGTGTCCTTGATGATGAGCATGAAGATCAGCAGCCACAGCCCCAGGCCGAGCAGCATCAGCACCGCGGCGATGCGGCTCCAGCGGTAGGCCTTGAGGGATGCCAGCGGCAGCCCCAGCGGCGCCTGGTAGCGCCGCCGCACCAGGGCGGCCACCGGCCACAGCAGCGCCGTCAGCAGCAAGGCGGCGACCGCGGCACCGAACAGCGGCATCAGCCAGCTGCTGTTGGCATACCAGGGCACGCGCTCGAACACCATGAACGGCGAGAGCATGTCGAAGCTGAAGCGCACCGGCTTGCCGTCGACCACCTGGGCGGCGGCGCGGTCGTGGCCGTTCTCGTCGCACCAGACAAAGGGCGCGGTCTCGATCCAGTGCCGCGGCTTGCCGTTGAGGCCCGGGAACGGCAGCACCAGTTCGCCCTTGGCGTTGACCGCGACCTTGGTCTGGCTGATGAAGCCGATGCCGGCCAGGAAGTTCGACTGCGAGCCGCGCGAGATCGCCCAGGTGCCGCTCAGCAGCGCGGCGTGCTCGGCGGAGGTCTTCGCATCCACGCCCGCCTTGGGCGGCGCCGCCGGGAAGTAGCGGTCGGCGAAGTCCATGAACAGCGCCTGTGCGCAGGCCGCCGGCCGCACCGTCCTTGCCGGGGCTGTTGAAGGAGACGTAGAAGCCGACGTTCTGCTTCAGGAACAGGTGCAGCGAGGTGTGGAAGTAGTCGGTGTCGCCGAGGTGGCCGATGACCTCGCTGGCCGTTGATGTTGGTCTCGAAGAAGCCCAGCTCCATGCGGTTCAGTGGCGGCAGCAGGGTCAGCGGGCTGTTGTGCATCTGCTCGGCGGTCTGCGGCCTTCAGGATGCGCTTGCCGTGGTACTCGCCGTCCTGCAGGTGCGCGATCATGAAATGCGCCATGTCCTCGCCGGTGCGAGGCGAGCGCGCCGGCGGGCGCCGGACCTATGATCTCGTACGGCCGCGGCTCGCTCGGAGGCCACGCGGGTAGCCCTTGGACATCAGCGGCGCGAGGTCCTTGCCGGCAGCGGCTGGCGGAAGCTCGAGTGCTTCATGTCCGAGCGGCGCGAAGATGTGCTTCTCGATGTAGTCGTCGAAGGACTCGCCCGGACAGGCGCTGCACGATGTAGCCGGCGAGCGAGGCGCCGTAGTTGGAATAGGCCGGCGTCGTGCCCGGGGCGAAGATGCGCGTCGGGCACCCACATGCTTCAGCAGCGCATCGTAGGGCGGCAGCGTCTAGGGCTCCTCGGCGATGATGCCCTTGGCCTGTTCCTCGAACCCGGCGGTGTGCTGCATGAGGTTGCGCATGGTGATCGGGCTTGCCGCCCGTGCCCGGGATCTTGAAGTCCAGGTACTGGTTGATGTCCGCATCGAGGTCGATCTTGCCCTGCTCGACCATGCTGCATGACCGCCGTCCAGGTGAACAGCTTGGAGACCGAGCCGGGCCGGAACAGCGTCAGCTTCGGGTCGACCGGCAGTGCGCTTCTCGACATCGGCAAAGCCGTAGCCGCGCTCGGTCAGCACCTTGCCGTCCTTGACCACCACCACCACCGCGCCGGCGATGTCGCCGGTCTTGAGTGCGTACGGCAGGTAGCCGTCGAGCCAGGCGTTCACGTCCGCCTCGGTCAGCGGCGCCCCGTGGGGGGCCGCGGCGGCTCGGGTCGGCGCTCTCCTGCGCCTGGGTCAGTGCGGCGGCAAGCGCGAGGAAGGCCGCGGTGACTGCGAAGCTGAACAGTCTGGGTTTGTGCATGTCTTTGAATCCTGCAGAGCCTTAGGCTTCAGCCCAGGCATGAGTCGATGAGTCGTTCGAATTCCGCGCCCGGGCGCATCGGGTCCGCCACCGGCAGGCCCAGCCGTGAGCTCTCCTGCGCCATCAGTTCCCGCGCCGCCTCCACGCTCAGGTGCGCGGTGTTGAGGCTGATCCCGCCGCAGCGGATGGCAGGGTTGGTGCGCCTACCCAGGCGCAGGTTCAGGTCAATGGTTTCCGCCAGGCTCGGCAAGGCAAAGTCATCGTGGCCGAGCACGAATTCGCGACCGGGCTGGTGGCACACGACGATGACATCCGGCTGGCTGCCGTGCAGCAGTCCCAGGGAGACCGCCGCGTAGGCGGGGTGGAACAGCGAGCCCTGCCCCTCGATGACATCCCAGTGCGCAGGATCGCGCAGCGGGGCTGAGCAACTCCGCGGCGCCGGCCTCGAAGTCGGCCACCACCGCATCCATGGGCATGCCGCCGCCTGAGATCAGGATCCCGGTCTGCCCGGTGGCGCGGAAGTCGACCGCACGGCCGCGCGCCTTGAAGGCGCGCGCGATCGCAAGCGCGGTGTACTTCTTGCCCAGCGCGCAGTCGGTGCCGACGGTGAGCAGGCGCTTGCCGCTGCGCTTGGAGCCGGTGCCGCAGGGAATGTTCGGTGGCGGCACGCGGACGTCGATCAGCCGGCGGCCGCAGCGCGCAGCCGCGGCGGCGAGCGCAGGCACTGAGCCGAGCTTCACGTGCAGGCCGCTGACGATGTCCAGTCCTGCCTCGAGCGCCTCGACCAGCAGCGGCACCCAGGTGGGACCGATCACCCCGCCGGTGTTGGCAATGCCGATCACCAGGCCGCGCGCGCCGCGCACGCGCGCCTCCTTCGGGGTCATGCGCGGCAGGCCCGTCGTGACCGTGGCGCTGTCGCAGCCCCATTCGCCAAGCAGCGCTCCGGGGCCCAGTCGCGCAGGCCAAAGGCGGTCTTGGCGTAGGACGGCTCGGTCGCATCGCCGAGGAACAGCAGGTACGGGGTTGGCAGCTGCATCACGGAGGCCGCTAGCGCTAGCGGTGCCGGGCTGTGTGAGTCATTCATAACGTCGACCGTCAGCTTGGACTTGGATGGTGCCCCAAAAGGGGCAGCGGCGCAGCAAACAGTCCCCGGACATCGCAAACCGGCGAGACCCCGGGGACCGGCCTTGTTTTCTTAGAACTTGGCGGAGACCGTCAGTCCGACCGTCAACGGCTGCGTGACGGTGACCGTGTTGTACGGCGCGCCCGTAGCGGTAGTGGTGTAGTTGGTGATGCCACGGGAATCACTCAGGTTTTTGCCATACAGCGTGACGCGATAGCGGCCGTTGTCCAGTCCCAGCCGCGCCTCGTAGGTGCTGTAGCTGTGCAGGTTGATCTGCCCTGGCGGCGTCGCTTCCGAGCTGGCGAAATCGGTGGGCCGAGAACCGACATAGGCCCAGGTTGCGCCAAGGAAACCGTCAAAGCCGGCGAACGCGTGCGTGCTTGTATTCCCCGTCTAGTGCCGTGCTCCACTTGGGCACGTAGGGCAAGTACGCGCCGGAAACTGCATTCAGGTCAGGGGCGGCGGAGGTCAGCTTGGCCTGGGTGAACGCGCCGGTCCACTGGAAGGTCAGCCCCTGCACGGGCAGGTAGGCGAAGTTCCACTCCAGGCCTTGGGTGCGTGCGGTGCCGCCGTTGGCATTGATGCCGAAGTTATCGACGACTTCGAACAGCTGGATGTCTCTTCCAGTCGACATGGAAGATCGCCACGTCCATGGAGAAGCGGCCGTCCAGCTGCGTCGAGCGTATGCCCAGCTCGATATTGGTCGTCTTGTCAGAATTATAGAAACCGTACTTGGCGATTTCCTCCGAGGTGGCATTGGGGGGCAGCACGTTCGGGCCGCCCGGACGGTAGCCGGTCGCCAGGCGCGCATACGCCATGGTGTTGGTGTCAAAGTGCCAGCTGGGAGCCACCGAGTACGTCCACACGTTCTGGCTCGAATTGCCGCCGCTGACCTGCGGCGGGATGCCGAACGCGTCGGCGAAGGTCGTCGTCTGCGTCGCATCCTGCGAGTTATGCGCGTAACGGCCGCCGGCCTGAAGATCGAAATGCGTGTTGAAGTGATAGGTCAGGTCCAGGAAGCCAGCCTCCTCCTGATACTTTGAATCGACCACCGGCTGCTCGATCACGCCCTCTACCGGGCCGCTGGGACCGGTCATCGAATAAAGATTCTCCACCAGCGACGCCTTTTCATGGGTGTAGTAGCCGCCCACCTGCCATTCCAGGGGCCCCGAGGTCGCCGAAGTCAGCCGGATCTCCTGCGTGAACTTCTTCAGGTCGGCATCCCCGTTGAGCGGTGCGGTGTCCCCGCCGGGGAATATCCCGGCCAGTCCCCCATACACGGGGGTACCGTCGGTGACCGTCATGGTGTCGATGGTGCCGTAGCTGGTCGTGGACAGCACTTTGAACGACCCGACATTCCAGTCGATCGTCGCATTGTAGTTCTCGTACTGGAAGCGGCTGGGCTCCACGGTGGCGCGCTCCTGCTTCAAATCGCCGTACAGCGGCGCCAGGGTGACCGGGTCGACGTCGACGATATTGGTGCCGTTGTAGCTGCTGGTCTGCGTCTCGGCGGTCAGGCGCACGGAAAAGTCACCGCTCGGCGCGAACAGCATCGACGCACGGCCACCGTACTTGCGCCCGTCGTTAAGGTCCTGCTTGTTGAGCGCCGGGTCATCGATGAACCCCGGAACATCGTCGTAAAACGCGCTGAGGCGGAAGGCAATAGTGTCGCCGACGGGCAGGTTGACCATGCCGCGCGCATTCCAGCCATTGCCGCCATAGTTGACCGTCTCACCCGAGGCCTCGCCTGCGACCGAGAATTTCCCCAGTTCAGGGGCGTTGGTGACGAACTTGAGCAGGCCGCCTTCGCTGTTAGCGCCATAGAGCGTGCCCTGCGGTCCGCGCAGCACCTCGATACGCTTCATGTCCCAGGTGTCAAAGTCCCCGGTGTCGATCGAGCCGTTCAGCAGCGCGGTACTGGAGCCGAAGGGCGACTCGTCGATGTAGACCGCAACCGTCGAGCCGACGCCGCCGGAATTCTGACCGCGCAGCGTCAGTCGGGTCTGTCCCTGCTGGCCACTGGCCAGCGACAGGCCGGGCACCATGGCTGCGTAGTCGGCGAAGTCATGCGCCTGCAGGTTGTCCAGCGCGTTGCCGCTGAGCGCGGTGACGCTCATCGGCACGTCCTTGAGCGATTCCTCGCGCTTCTCCGCCGTCACCACGACAGTCTCGAGTGCGTAGGAATCGCTGCCGGTGGATGGCGCGCTTTGCGCAATCACCAGCTGCGAAGCGCCGGCTCCAGCCACGCCCAGGATTGCGGACACGGTCGCTCTGATCGTCGAATTCATCGATTTGCTCTCCACTATTCCGTGCCGCTCAGGCTGCCTCCAGGAGGCGCTGATCGCGAGACACAGTTACCTAATTCAAGACAATAGTCCTGTACAGAGAAATAGGAGTCAAATTGTTTCTAATCCGGCTCTTTTACAGGCCGTTGCCGGCAGTCAGCCCCGGTGACGGGACTGGTGCGCCTAGGCGACTTTCTCGGCCTTTTCCGCGAGGCTGATCAGCTCCCCGGCCAGGTTGCGGTCCTCGCCCGAGCACACGCCCAGGACCAGGGCGGACTCACAGTCCTTGGCGACATAGGCATGACCCATGGTGCTGTCGAGGTAGACGCCCTGCCCGGCCTTGAGCACCACGGAGGTATAGAACTGCAGGTGGACCTCGACGGTTCCCTCCAGGACGAAGATGAACTCCTCGCCCTGATGGCGCACAGGTTCGCCGAACTCCTTGATGTCGTGGGCGCGGATGCGGGTGAGGATGGGCACCATGCGCTTCTCGCGCAGGTCCGCGCACAGGTATTCGTAGTCGTAGTTGGGGGTCGAGACCTGGATGGAATTGCCATCGCGGGTGAGACTGCGCCGCGCGGTCACGACCGCCGGTGCATCCGCTGCGGGGGCCGGGTCCGCCTGCGCCAGGAATTCCGCCATGGTGAGCCCCAGGCGCGCGGTGAACTGCTGCAACTTGTCGTAGGTCAGTGAAAGCTTATCCTGCTCCACCTTGGCCAGCGTGGACAGCGGGATCCCGACCTTCTCGCTCATCTGCCGCAGGGTCCAGTTTTTCTCGCGTCGCAAGGCCCCGATGAGGCTTCCCAGCGTCTTGCTCTTGCGCGTCATCCTGATTGACTCCCCTGTCCTGGACCGTGTGTATAGTCGCGCACGCCCCTGTCTACCGCAAGAGAATGCATTCTCCCGAAGGGCCACAGGGAACGGGCACCGGCAGGTCCCCAGCAGAACCTCCGCAGATGTCGCAGATATGACAGTGTCAGGCGGCGACAGCGCGGCGGAGTACCGCCTTCACGCAACGAGGTTTCCTGGCAGTGACGAAAGGTGCCCACGACCACGCGGTGCAGACGCATGAGTTGCTGCGGCACCGTCCTTTCCTCTTCTATGTCGCAGCGCGAGGCTTCTCGGAGTTCTCGGGGCAGATCTGCGCGGTGGCCCTGGGCTGGCAGATCTACGCACTCACCGGCAGTGCGTTCGACCTGGGGCTTGCCGGGCTGCTGGAGTTCCTGCCGACCGCGCTGTTCATCTTCATCGCCGGCCACGTGGCAGACCGCTTCGACCGCCGCCGCGTGGCGCAGGCCTGCCAGCTACTCGCCGGCATTATCCTTGGCGTACTCGCCTGGGGCACCCTCGCCGGCTGGATCACCGTGCACCAGATCTTTGCCGCGATCCTGGTCTTAGGCGTCGCCGGCGCATTCGAAAGCCCCGCCGTGTCCGCGCTGCTCACGGCGGTGGCGCCGTCTCAAGTCCTGCAGCGCGGCACCGCGCTGTCCACCGCGGTATTCCAGGTGGCCATGATCAGCGGGCCGGCGCTGGGCGGGGTCGCCTATGCCCTGTCCCCTGCCGTGCCGTATGCGATCGGCGCGGTGCTGGCGCTACTGGCGATGCTGCTCAACGGGCTGGTATCGACACCGGTGCGCGTGCTCAGCAAGGCTGCCCCGGATGCCAAGTCGCTGTTCGCCGGCGTCGCCTTCGTGCGCCAGAACCCGGCGATCCTGGGCACGATCTCGCTTGACCTGTTCGCGGTGCTGCTGGGCGGGGCGACCGCGCTGCTACCGATCTATGCGCGCGACATCCTGCACACCGGGCCCATGGGACTGGGGGTCCTGCGCGCAGCGCCGGCCGCCGGCGCGCTGCTGATGTCGGTGGCGCTCGCCCGCCACACCCTTGCGCGCCGCGTCGGCGTGCGCATGTTCCAGGCGGTCATCGTGTTCGGCGTGGCCACGGTGGTGTTCGCCCTGTCGCGCTCGATGTGGCTGTCAGTGCTCGCGCTGTTGGTGCTGGGGGCTGCGGACACGGTCAGCATGGTGATCCGCATCTCGCTGGTGCAGCTGCGCACGCCGGATGCGATGCGCGGCCGGGTTGGCGCGGTGAACTACCTGTTCGTGAACGCCTCGAACCAGCTGGGCGCCTTCGAAAGCGGCACGCTCGCCGGCTTCGTGGGGGCGATGCCGGCCGCGCTGATTGGCGGCATCGGCACGATCCTCATCGCGCTGCTGTGGATGCGGCTGTTCCCGACGCTGCGCGACGTGGAACGCCTGGAGGAGGCCGCCGAGTCGACGCAGGCGCAGTAACGCTTGCGCCAAGGCGAACCCCTAGTGCGGTGGCGATGCTGCGACCGCGGTGATGGCCACCAACACCGGGCTCGCCGCGGCACCGCTGAACTGCAGCGTCAGGGGCGAGCCCGCGGAAAGCTCGAACTCCACGATCTTATGCGGCCGTTCGCAGCCACGAGCGCCCTGGAAGTCGCGCGACTTCACGAACTTGCCGCCGGCCACGACATCAACCCAGGTCCCGCTGCCCAGGGAGACGCGGTACATACCGCTGGCCGGCACGCGAAACTGCACCAGCCCTCCGTGCGCGCTGTCATCCGGCGCGGGCTTGCCGGGGGCGAGCAGGTAGCTCACCGCCGCCTGCGGGGCGAGCTTCAGCTCGTACAGCCGCTCGGCCTGCAACGCAGGAACATCAGCACCGTTCACCGCCGCCGTCACCGCCTGCGGCACCTGCTTCATCACCGCAAGTTCATGCGAAACATCCCAGCTGAACTTGGCGCAGCCATCGGTGTCGGCGGCGCCCCCCGGGCCGGCGCCCAGGAGCAGCGCGGCGGCGGTCAGTGCCAGGACTCCCATGTTGGTCACTCCTTTAGTAGAGCTGATATTGCGGCTGCGTAGCCCAGATGTGCCCTGGCTCGCAGAACCCGCGCGCACGCACAGGTGATTATGTCGCAACCGGCAGACGCTTAGTGCGGCCCCTGTCCGTCAACCTGGCCGCTGCTCACCCGTTCTTAGCTGCAGTAGGTCCAACGACCCCTACAGGAGTTTTGCGATGAAAACGGCCATTGTCAGTCTTGCAATCATCTCAGGCACGCTCCTGGGGGCGCCCGCGTTCGCCCAGAACGTGCAGGATGACCAACAGCGCAACGTCAACCAGCAGGAGCGCGTCGAGCAGGGCCTGCAGTCCGGTCAGCTGTCCACCAAGGAGGCCGGCCAGCTCGAGCGTGGGCAGCAGCACATAGACCACATGGAAGCCAACGACATGAAGAACGGCTCCATCAACGCGCAGGAACAGTCGAAGCTGAACGCCGCCGAGAACCGCCAGAGTGCGGACATCTATGCCGACAAGCATAACGGGGTCACCGGCAATCCGAACTCCGCCTCCTCGCAGCGCATGCAGTCGGACGTGCAGCGCAATGTGAACCAGCAGCAGCGCATTGCCAACGGCGTGAGCAACGGCTCGCTGACCAACAAGGAGGCCGGTTCGCTCGAGCGCGGCCAGTCACACGTTGCCGGCAAGGAAGCCAATGCCGCCGCCAACGGCCACGTTGGCCGCGGCGAGCAGGCCAACATCCAGCGCTCCGAGAACCACCAGAGCGCTCGCGTCTACAACAAGAAGCACAACGACCGCACCCGGCCCTGAACGCAGCCCGGCCACTCGAGCCAACCCCGGGGCGGCGGGTCGCAAGATCCGCCGCCTTTTTCGCGTGTGGACCTAGGCTGCCTGGGACTTCAGGATCTGCGCGGCGATCCCGAACGAGTGCAGGCGTGCGGCGTGGTCGAACATCTGGCAAGTGACGATCAGCTCGTCCGGCTGCGTCCGGTGGATGAACTGGTCGATAGCGGTGCGCACGGTCTGCGGTGAACCGATGGCGGTGCAGGAAAGCACTTCGTCCAGCATGGCCCGCGCCGGCGGCGGCAGGCGCTGCAGGTAGCCCTCGACCGGGGGCGGCAGTTCCCCGGGCATGCCGGTGCGCAGGTTCACGAAGGCCTGCTGCATGGAGGTCGCCAGCAGCTGCGCCTGCGCATCGGTGTCGGCGGCGAAGACGTTGAAGCCGAGCATCACGTGCGGCTTCTGCAGCTGCGCCGAGGCACGAAAGCGGCTGCGGTAGATGGCGATCGCCTCCATCATGGCGGCGGGCGCAAAGTGCGAGGCGAAGGCAAATGGCAACCCCAGCGCCGCGGCCACCTGCGCCCCGAAAAGACTCGAGCCGAGTATCCACAGCGGCACCTTGAGCCCGCGGCCGGGAATCGCCTGCACGCGCTGCCCGGCAGTGGCCGGGCCGAAATAGCCCATGAGCTCGATGACATCCTGCGGGAATTCTTCCGGGTCACTGGACAGGTTGCGGCGCAGCGCGCGTGCGGTGGCCTGGTCGGAACCGGGCGCGCGCCCGAGCCCCAGGTCGATGCGTCCCGGGAACAGTGCCTCAAGTGTGCCGAACTGCTCGGCGATCACCAGGGGGGAATGGTTGGGCAGCATGATGCCGCCGGCGCCGACGCGGATGGTCGAGGTGCCGGCAGCCACGTGACCGATGACCACTGATGTCGCAGCACTGGCGATGCCCGGCATGCTGTGGTGCTCTGCCAGCCAGAAGCGGTTGTAGCCCAGGCGCTCGCAGTGCCGCGCCAGGTCCAGCGAGTTGGCGAGCGCGCGCGAGACGCCGCTGCCCATCGCGACCGGCGACAGGTCGAGGACTGAAAAAGGGATCATGGCTTGGGCTCGTCCCTGCAGCAGGTGGATGCGGCTATTAAGGCACGCGCGCCTGCGAAATCCATCTACCGACAGGCTACTTGCGAAACCAGCCGCCGACCCCCGGGGGCGCTAGCTTGCGCTGGGGCTGAGCATCACCCCGGGCCGCGAGGCGGTGGCTCGGCCGTCCCGGAACGTGGCCTCGCCGTTGACCAGCGTCAGCCGCACCGGGGCCGCCTGGCGCGTCCAGCGCCACATCATGCCGCCTGCGCCATCGGGCACGTCGTAGACCTTCTCCATGTCACGGCGCTCCACCTCATCGAGCGCGAACACGGCGATGTCGCCGCGCATGCCTGCACGGATCACGCCGCGGTCGGCGAAATTGAAGTAGCCGGCGAGCTTGCCGGTCTGCACGTGCACCGCCTCCTCCACGGTGATGGCGCCGCGCTGGCGCACCCAGTCGGAAAACAGCGTGGCGTTCTCGCCCCCGCCGCACAGCATCTGCCCATGCGCGGGCACGTCACTGATGTTGCCGACGGTCATCGGGTCCTTCAGCAGCTCCAGCACCACGTCATCGAAGATCTCAAACGGCGCCATGTGCACCGTCGAGCGCAAGCCGTTGGCCAGCAACCACTGCGCCATCGCGTCCGAGGGGTGTACGCCCAGCAGCTTGGCGTAGGCCACGAGCGTGGTCTTCACCGGCCCGGCGCCGTTCTCCGAGTCCAGCAGCAGCAAGGATGCCGGATTGCCAAAGGGTGAGAACTTATGGGCCTTGTGGTCCCAGGAGTCACGCGCGCGGGCGCGCCAGGCGGCATCCTTCAGCAGTGTCGTCTTGGCCGCATCGCCCTTGGCATCCACCAGCTCCTGCCACACGAACTCGTCCGACTGCGCGAAGATCAGCGAGTTGTGGATGTTGATGACGCTGGTGATGGAGACGTGCGCAAAGCCGCACCAGTAGTCGCGCCCCTGCTTCTTGAAGGTCGCGAACAGTTCTTTCAGCCGCGGCAGGATGCCGGCCTGGAACTTCAGTGTCGGGATGAGGCCGGCGAATTGCGCGCGCAACTTGAACGGCGCCAGCAAGCGCGCCAGCCGCTCGGTGTACTCCACTGCCGTGAGGTGGATGAAGGTGTCGATGATCACCTGGAACTGCGCCCGCGGATGGCGCGCGAGTACGGTGAACAGCGCGCTCCACTCGGCATCATCGGCCCGGAGCGTCGGCACCGGGCGCCCCTTGGCGTCGTGGTCCATGACGTTGCTCGACATGCCCATGGCCCCCGCCGCCAGTGCATCCTCGAGCAGTTCCGCCATCTTGGCGACCTCGGCAGGCGTTGCAGCCCGCTCCCAGGCAGCGCTGCCCATGGCGGCCAGGCGCAGCGGGATGTGCCCGACGTAGGCGGCGAAGTTGGCCGCCGGGCGCACGTTCTTTACCAGCGAGCGCTTGTACTCTGACCAGCGCGTCCAGTCCCACGGCAGCGACGTGCGGAACGGCTCCGCCGGAATGTCCTCGAAGAACGAGAACACGCCGATGACCTCGTCCTTGACACGCGGATCCTCAGATACCGGGGCTGCTGAGAACCCGCAGTTGCCCATCACGGCGGTGGTGACACCGTAGCCTGGCAGCGGGTCCATCTCAGGTGCCCACCACATGGTCGCATCGAAGTGGGTGTGGCTTTCGATGAATCCGGGGGCCACGTAGCAGCCCTGGGCGTCGTAACTGGTCTCACCGGCGATCGGCTCCAGCGCCGGTGCCACTTCACTGATGAGGCCGTCCCTGACCCGCACGTCGGCGCGGAATGCACGCTTGCCCGTCCCGTCGATGACCATGCCGTTTCGGATCAGCCACGAGTTCCCGTTCGCCTGCAGCATGATGTGATCCCCCTGAAATCTGAGGGCGATCATGAGTCAGGCGGCGGCGCAAATAAAGAAGGCGGTGGGCCACGGACCGACCTGTCCGACCGGCCTACTCAATACTGGTGAACCGGCGCCCGGTCAGTCCCGGGCAAGCGCTGCGACATAGTCGCCAATGGCCAGCGATGCGGTAAGTCCGGGTGACTCGATGCCGTAAAGGTTCACAAGACCAGCCACGCGGTGATCCAGCGGACCCTGAATCATGAAGTCCGGGGTTGCGCGGCCCTCGCCCACGAGCTTCGGGCGGATGCCGGCGTAGTCCGGTTGCAGTGCACCGTCCGGCAGGGCCGGCCAGTAATCGCGGATCGCGGCGTAGAAGCGCTCGGAGCGCGACGGATCGACCCGGTAGTCGAGTGTTGTTACCCACTCGACGTCCGGCCCAAAGCGCGCGCGCCCGGCAAGATCCAGCGTCAGGTGCACGCCCAGCCAGCCATCCTCGGGCATGGGGTAGATCAGGTGCCGGAACGGTACCGGACCGTCCATGCGGTAGTAATTGCCCTTGGCGTAGTGCAGCGGCGGGATGGTCGCAGGGTCGAGGCCTTCGAGCCGGTGCGCGATGCCCTGGGCGCCAAGGCCCGCGCAGTTGATGACCCGTGTCGCCTGGATCTCGTAGTCACCCCCGGCACCTGCGAATAGCCGGATGCCGTGAGGCGTACACACACCGCCCTGAACCGGGGTATCAAGTGCCACCGCGCCGCCGGCCGCCTCCAGGTCCGCCTGCAGCGCGAGCATGTAAGCGTGGCTGTCGATGATTCCTGTCGAGGGTGACCACAGCGCCCCCGTGCAGCGCAGGTCCGGCTCGAGCGCCAGAGCCTGGGCCTGCGGGATCTGGGTGAGGTCATGTACCCCGTTCGCCCTGCCTGCCGCCTCGATGGCGGCAAGTCTTGCCTGCTGCGCTTCGCTGGTGGCAACAACCAGCTTGCCGCAGCGCCGGGCCTCGACGCCACGCTGTGAGCAGAACTCGTACAGCAGATGGCGTCCAGCCACACACAGGCGCGCCTTGAGCGAGTCTGGGTGGAAATAGATGCCGGCGTGGATGACCTCGCTGTTGCGGGCGCTCGTCACCGTGCCGATGGCACCGGCCGCCTCAAGCACCAGCGTCTCGCGACCACTGCGCGCAAGGGCGCGCGCGGTGGCCAGGCCGACGGCGCCCGCACCGATGACAACGCAGTCGATACGATCAGTCATGGTGCGGCGAAGTGTCTCACGCGCCGCTGCAGGCGGTCTGGCCCCATGCAGTGTTCGATCACGCAGCGCCCGAAGGAGCACCGCGGTGCGCGCAGGACCACCCCAGATGCTGCGATAGGGCACAATCGCCCCTGGCGCCACCTCCACAGGAGCCTTTTATCAGCCTCATGCCCACGCTGTTCGTGTCCCACGGTGCCCCGACCTTCGCCATCGACCCCGGTCGCGCCGGGCCTGCGCTTACCGCGCTCGGGGAGAACCTGCCGCGGCCACGGGCGATCGTGATCCTGTCGCCGCACTGGATGACCCGGACCGTGGCGGTCGGGGCGAGCGCGGCGCCTGAGACCATCCACGACTTTGGTGGGTTTCCCGAGGAGCTTTATAAGTTGCGCTACCCGGCCCCCGGGGACCCCGCGCTGGCCGCACGGATCGTCACGATGCTCGCGCCCCACTTCCCGGGTGCGCACGCGGATGCCGCGCGTGGCCTCGACCACGGCGCGTGGGTGCCGTTGCGCTACCTGTATCCCGCGGCTGACCTGCCAGTGGTCCCGGTATCACTGCCGATGAACTTCGACGCGGCCGATGCCCTGCGACTGGGCAAGGCGCTGGCGCCTTTGTCTGCTGAAGGCATCCTGATCGTGGGCTCCGGGAGCCTGACGCATAACCTTTCCGAGTTCCGCAGCGCCTCACCCGCGGATGACGCGGCCTACATTGCGCGCTTCGTCGCCTGGTCACGCAAGGCGGTCACCGGGGGCGACACTCACGCGCTGGTGGACTACCTGCACAGCGCGCCGGATGCCCGGCGCGCCCATCCCTCCTCGGACCACTACCTGCCACTGCCCTTCGCAGCCGGGGCCGCTCAGCCGGGCACCCATGCCCGCGTCATCGACGGTGGCGTCGCCTACGGGATCCTCTCGATGGACGCCTTCGTCTTCGCCACCGAGCAATAGACAACCCAGGTAGCCGCGGGTCGGCTTAGCGGGTGTGCTGCTCGGTGACGATGCGGTGCGCGAGGTCCGCGCGCGCGCTGTCGGCATACCCGCGGCAGCCCCCCGGATTTATGAACGCATCGCGATCCGCACCGCTGTCGCGCCGCTGCAGTCGCCCGAGAACGTCGGAGACCTCCGGGTGCGGTGTCAGCAGGACATCGCACGGCAACTTCGCAAGGACTGCAAAACTCTCCTGGAAGTCCTCGAGCACGGTGGGGTAGCTCGTGCTCTGGCTGAACTTGAACTGCGGCGCCGAGACTGGACTTAAGCTGTCGGCGTAGACGATGTGCAGGCAGCGCGACTGCTCGCACGAGTCCCAGGCCCAGCTGGTACCGCCGGGGGTGTGCCCCGGGGTGAAGTGCGCGGTCAGCCGCAGCGGCCCTACCGCCAGCGTCTGGCCGTCGCTGATGACCTGTACATGGGCGAGCTTGCCCGGACCGCGCAACAAGCTGGCGTACTGCGGGTCATCGGGGAGCGAGCGACCCTGCTCGAGCACGCGCGCGCTCCAGGGACTCGCGGCAACCCGGGCGCCGCTCATGCGCTGCAGCGCCGCGATCCCACCGGCATGGTCGAAGTGCGCGTGCGAGTTCAGGATCAGGCGGATGTCCTTCACCCTGAAACCCAGCTCGCGCACGTTCGCTGCCAGCTGTGCTGCGCCCTCCTGCACCGAGCCGTCGATCAGGACGTGCCCGGCGTCAGAGGTGATGAGGATCGCGGCCAGTTCCTGGGTGCCAACGTAATAGGTGTTGCCAAAGATCCGGAAGGGTTTCTGCGGCTGTGTCCAGGAGGCGCAACGGGGGCAGTCTTCAGGAGCCGCGGCAGGCGCAGGAACCTGTGCAACTGCGGTTTGGACCACGGTGCTGGCCAGAACGACTGTGACTGCGGCCCGGTAGTGCCGCAGGCGCACGCGATAGTTATTTTCCGCTCTCATGTCGATCCTGCGGCTGCCGGTTCGTCGTGGATGCAGCCAGTCCGCGCTCGTCCCGCGGCGGCTAGGCATTGCTATTCTATTCACTGCTGGAACCGGAGCGACCCTATGAGCAAGATGGTCTTCATCAATTTCCCCGTACGCGACCTGAAGGCGTCCACGGCCTTCTACATCGCCCTTGGTGGCACGCTGAACTCTCAGTTCTCCGACGCCGAGTCCTCATGCGTCATGCTCTCCGAGGCGATCGGGGTCATGTTGTTGACGCACAGTCACTACCGGCAGTTCACGCAGCGGCCAATCGGCGACGCGCGGCGCGAAAGCCAGGCGCTGCTGGCGCTGAGCACCGACAGCCGCCAGGGCGTCAACGACCTCGTGACCAAGGTCGCCGCTGCGGGCGGCAAGGCGGACCCCAACCCCGCCCAGGACCACGGCTTCATGTTCAGCCGCAGTGTCGAGGACCCGGACGGCAACGCGTGGGAACTGATGTGGATGGACGTCGCCGCGCACGCCGCGACGTAGTGATGCGGGCTCACGGCTTCGGGATCGGGCGCGCGCCGGAGTCCGGCCCCACTACGACCTGGCCGGCGCGCGTCAGGTCCACATCCGGCAGGCACGCCTGGGCGATGGCAAGCGCCAGCGTGTAGGGCTCAGGATCATTGCGGTTGGTGAGCACGATCACGGTGAAGTGGCGCTGCGGCCAGCGCACGATGACGTTGCGAAACCCCAGCGTCTCCCCGGAATGCCACACGCTGGTGCCGGTGATGCGCCAGCCAAAGCCGTACCTGACGCTGGCGTCATCTGTCGCCGTTGCCGGGCCGAACGCAAGCTTGAGCGATCCGTCATCGAGCAGCCGAGTGGTATAGAGGGCCGCATCCCACTTCGCAAGGTCGGCGACCGAGGAGTAGACACCGCCGTCACCGAGCACCGCACTGGTCAGGCTCTGGTCGGTGCGCTGCCAGGTGCCGTGCTCGAAGCTGTAGCCGAAGGCGCGGTGCGGCACTTCTGCACGGCCCTGCTCGTAGGCGAGCGTGCCCGTCATGCCCAGCGGCAGGAAGATCCGCTCGCGCAGGAAGCCTGCGAATCCCTGCCCCGATGCCTGCGCCACGATCAGCGACAGCAGCGAGTAGCCGCTGTCGCTGTAGCGATAGGCACTGCCCGGGGGGAAGTAGGTGTGATTCTCGGCCGCCAGCAGGCGCAGCACGTCCGCATCGTGCAGCTGGGCGGCGGTGCCTGGCGGGATGAGGTCCTCGTAGTCGACCAGGCCGCCGGTATGGGTGAGCAGTTGCCGGATGGTGACCGCAGCTGGCACAGGCGGCAGCGCCGGCAGCCACTTGCCGATCGCATCATCCAGGCTCACGCGGCCGTCCTGCACCAGCAGCAGGATCGCAGCCGCGGTGAACTGCTTGGTCATCGAGGCCAGCCGGAAATCCGTCGTGGGGCCCACCGCGACGTTCTGCTCGAGGTCGGCAAGCCCATAACCGTGCGCCACCAGCGCCTGGCCGTCCTTGAGGACCACGACTGCGGCGCCCGGCACATCACCCTGGTAGGCGTGCATTAGCGCATCGACCCTGGCTGCGGGGTTAGCGGGGGCTGGATTGCAGCTGCTCAGGAGCACGCCCCACGCGTACAGCAGCCCGGCCACCATCGCCGCGCGGCGCGCTCGTGAGCCGCCTCGACCGGATCTGTTCGCGGGGGCGGGACGATGGGTGCTGGTCATGGCCGCATACTGCAGGCAGCTGGGATCGCCAGCAAATCCGTCCGATTCGGTCACAGATCGTTCAAAACCGCAGCGGGCCGTTCCAGCCGGGCATCGAGATAGTCACAATATGGCTTTGATCCGCGCAAATCGCCGGCACGCGCACAGGTATCACGATGCCACTCGAGGCAAAGATCCCGCCCCCGGTAGTTGCGGCCGCCATAGCCGCGGCGATGTGGGCACTGGCGGGGCTGTTACCGCAGGTCGGTCTGCCCGCAACGCTGCGCTGGGCAGTCGGTATCACTCTGCTGGCCATGGCCACGACCTTCAGCATGGCAGGCGTTCTGGCCATCCGCCGCGCCCGAACGACGCTCAACCCGACCAGACCTGAGGAAGCATCTGCCCTGGTGAGTTCGGGCATCTATCGTGTGACCAGAAATCCAATGTACCTGGGGCTGTGCACCCTCCTGATGGCGCTGGCTGCATTTCTGTCCTCGGCGTGGGCGCTGCTGGGCCCTGTTGCTTTCGTGCTCTACACGAATCGCTTCCAGATCCTGCCGGAAGAACGTGCGTTGACTGCGCTGTTCGGGGGCAGCTATGCGGCGTACCAGGCGCGCGTGCGCCGCTGGCTCTAGCACGAGCGCGCCCGGCGTCGCGCCCTCACGATATCCGCAGCGCCGCAAGACCTGCGAGGATCAGGATCAGTCCGATCCAGCCATGCACCGGAACCTCTTCTTTCAGCAGGCCGCGGGCGAGCAGTACCGTGACCGCGCTGGCCAGCGCGCTGAGCAGCGTCGCAACGGCGACCTGCCCGGTCAATTGCCCTGCCGCGAGCGCCAGTGATCCGACGCAGGACAGCAGGCTGGTGGCAATCGCCACGCGGGTGAGCGAAAAGCTCGGTCGCCCCCACTTGACGCGGGTCACCAGGCCCCAGGCCAGTGCAGCAACGCTGCCCATGGAGTAGTAAGACCAGGTCGGCGCCAGTACACCGAGCTTGGGAACCGAATAAAAGCCCTGCAACCAGAAGCCGACGCCGTACAGCACCGCAGCGCCGGTCGCCAGTTGCGCGCCGGATACGGTGGGCAGTTCCCCCTCCAGCCGGCGGCGTGGGGTGGCCGCGAGCAGCCCGCCGGCGAACGTCGCGGCGAGCCCGGCCCAGCTGAGCGCCGAAAATTCCTGGCCCGACAGCAGGCTCAGGATCGCGGAAACGCCGCCGTAGGTCGCAGCGACGGGAGAGACAACGCTCAGCCTGCCTACGGTCAGGGCGCGATACAGGCATGCCGTCCCGCCCAGGGACAGCAGGTTCGCAAAGAACTGGGCGGTCCATGCCGCCGGGGGCGCCCGCGGAAAGCCGAAATGGAGCACGAAGACCGTAAGGGCGAGGCCTGCGGCCGTGTGCCCGTAGAACATCGAGCGCACCACGCCAATGCTGCGGCCCGCGAAGCGCGCCATGATGTCCGAGGCGCCATACAGCAGCGCGGACACCAGTCCGAACAGGATCGCGGCGGTCACAGGTCGCTCTGCTGGTGTTCTAGGCGCGCACGCCGGTATGAGCGGCCGCGGGCGGCGGCCGGCGCCTGCCCCCGCCAAGACTTAGCGTTCGACGGAAGCCTGCTGCCCTGATTCGGCTACCTGCGGTGACACGCACTGACCATCCCCGGCGAACCGACATACGGCGTCGGCCACGCTAGAGTAGCTGGCATCCTGATCACGCAGCGTTTTTTTCACCTGGCCATGCGACTGGCCGCCGCTACGCAGGTGGCGCGGCAGCACGCCCAAACGACAATCTCACCGTGCGGCTAAGCACCGCACCGTGGAAGGCGTTGCCGCGAAAATGCGGCCGGCGCCAGTAGACTTGATCCCGATGGCGTACCAGATGGCCGCGCACATGATGCCGGCGCGGGCCGAAGCGCCCCGTATCGAGCTGGCGCGCTGCGGCATCGGGAGGGCCACACTCAAGAGCGAGGCAGGCCTCCACGTGATTCAGTAGTGGCGCCCTGCCCTGACGGGTGCGCTTGCGATTCAGCGCGTCCCAGCTCACCGGACGCACCGACACGCCCTCGCGGCTGGCTAGCAACAGCAGGAATGCGATCAGTACGGGCACGTCGCGCGCCACGCCCGTCAGGCAGTCGCGCATCACCCGACCGTGGTCCTGGGGCGCGGCGACCTGCTCGTAATAATCAGCCCAGGACGACTCGAGCCGGAAGCGTGCGCAGCCCAGAAGTTCCGCCACCGCGGGCACGGACTCGGTGACCGCCATCCAGCGCCGGTATCCGCGCCCTTCGGGGGCTGCAAAACAGCGCGAGCCCTCCAGATCCACCAGCGCCTCCATCGGGCAGGCGACGGCCTGATCATGATCCGACCAGAACGCGCGCAGCGTCGCGCGCCGGCCATGCGCGGCGCCCTGGACCAAGAGGCCGACGCGCCGGCCCGCCTCGGCATCCGCCACGGCACGCTCACCGAAAAACCCGCCCGCACCGTGAAGCGCGGCTGCGTCCGCCCACTCGATCCATAGGCTCGGCGCCGGAAAGCGCACCAGGTCCAGGCAGCGTACGAGCCGCTCACCGCTGGAATAGGCAAGCTCTGCGCACAGTGCGGCAAGCTCGTCGGTGAGCACATAGCGCAGTGGACACGCCACAACCTCCCGGGCCAGGTCCACCGCACCCTGCAGCCGTCGCAGCCGCGGCGGCTCATCGTGTTCGACCACGAATGGCTCGTGCGCTTGGGCAAGCAGATCGAGCAGGCGCATGGGCTGTGGCTCGCAAATTGCTGTGGCGGGATCGGGCAACCGACAGGTGTCTGTTCAGAACTTCGCCGTAAAGGCCACGAACAGCTGACGCCCGAGCTGGTCGTAGGCCGAGTACGTGTTGGCACCTCCGGGCTGAATTGAGAACGGCACGACGGGCGGGTCCTTGTCCAGCGCGTTATTGATGCCTCCCCGCAGTTCGATGTCCGAGGTGACGTGCCAGACAGCCGCCAGGTCGAGGTAGCTGTAGGAGCCGATCGCAGCGGGCTGGTAGGTATAGGCGCCATACACTGAGTAGTGCAGCGTCGGGTCATTGTCGTTGTTGTCATTCGACACCTTGCCGAGGTAGCGCCAGGTGGCCGCCAGGTCCACGTTCCAGGGGGTATTCCACATAGCGCGCAAGATATGGCGCCAGCGCGGATCGACGGTCTGGCAGGTGACACCGAAGAGCCCAGCGCAGTCGTAGGTGTGTTCCCCCGGCAGCGGCGTTCCCTCGAAATGCTGCAGGTACGAGCCATTCAGCGCGAATCCCAGCGATCCCATCCGCCCCAGTGGCATCTTGTAGTTCGCCTGCACGTCGACACCGCTGACCAGCGCGGCGCCCACGTTGACGTTGGTCTGCACCAGGTATCCACCCCCTGCGATCGTCGCGCCAGTGAGGGATCCTGAAGAGGTGTTGCGCACGATCTGGCTGCAGTAAGTCGGGTCACTGTCGGCCAGGCACTTGCTCATGATGATCTGTGCGGGAATCGTGCTGACCTCACCATCCACTGCGATGTGGAAGTAGTCGATGCTGCCGGTCAGTCCCGGCACGGCTTCGGGCGTGAAAGTCAGGCCCGCGGTCCAGGAATCACTGGTCTCCGGCTGCAGCTGAGTATTGCCACCGGTCAGCGCCGAGATCTGCCCGTTGGAGGCCTGTGGGATGGTATTGGTCGTGCCGCCGTTGCCGTACTGCGCAGCGGTGACCCCCTGGGCCTCGCACTGCGCCAGGGTCGCGGTTGCCTTGATGACCTGTCCGGCGCTGTTAACCGTAGGCGCGCACGGGTCGTTGCCGAAATTGATCAGGCCGACCAGCTGGGGGTTGAACAGCTCAATGAGCGTCGGGGCGCGGATGGCGCGCTGCCAGGTGCCGCGGAAGCGCACATCGGTGGTCGGCGCCCACTGCATCTCGAACTTGTACGTGTTGACCGACCCGGTGATCGAGTAGTCCGAGCGGCGGAAGGCGGTGTCGAACACCAGGTCGTGGGCCATGAACCTGTCCTGCACCAGCGGCACGCGCAGCTCCGCCCACTGTTCATTGACGTCGTCACCGGCATCGATCGGAACGGCGGCGCTGCCGAAGCCGGACAGCTGACCGCCCAGCTCCGCGGCGTCCGGGTTGAACACCTGCTGCTCGTTGCGGTGCTCGGCGCCGATGTTGATGGCGACGCCATCGTGCGCGGTCGGCAGTTGCACGCCGTACTTGCCCAGCTGCCCGGTAATCTCGCCATGGAGCGTGCGCATGGTGTAACTGCCCGACCCCGTCCCGGTGAGGTACAGGTAGTCCAGCTGGTCCTGGGTGACGCCGCCGTCCGACCAGATGTTGTAAGGCACGCAGTTCTGGTTGGCGGCCTTGTTGATGCACACCGGATTGGCCTTGGTGCCGGTGACCAGCAGCGACTGGTCGATGTTGGCGAAGCTCAGGAATTTCTGGTTCGAGTTGAAGAAGCTGACGTAGTAGTACTGGCCGTAGGCGTCATAGCTCCAGGCATCCAGAAAGTCGCCCTTGCCACCGGCCACCATGCGGTAGCTGCTGTGGTCGAACTCGGAGATGCGCCCGCCGCCCTCTACGTTACGGCGGCCGATGCGAATGTCCGCAAGTTGGGAGCCCGGACTCGCCGCGTCGGCGGCAATCTGCGCCGGCGTGCACAGGATGCTCTGCTCCTGCGCGCTCAGCAGGGGATTGCTGCAATTGGTGTAGTAGTTTCCCGCCCCTGCCGGGTCATTGGGGTTGGAATCCCTGAACAAGGCCGCCGGTGCCACGTTCTGCGTGGTCTGGTCGTCGGTGAAGAAGAACTGAACGTACGGCTGGAAGTAATCCTTTACCGTCTCGTGCGCCATGAAGCCCGCGGTATAGCGGGTGTCATCGCGCGTCATGTAGATGTAGGGCTGGGAATTGAACGCCGCCGGCGGCGTCGTGCCCGGCGTGCCCCACGGCACCAGGCTCGTGCCGAGCACGCTGTATTCCTTGAAGGCGTTGGGGCCGGTGTTGGGCCGGAAGTAGTTCGAGTTGGCAGAGCCGCCGCAGACCTGGCCGGTGACCGCGCCGGTGGCGTCGTCAAATACCTCGCTTGCCTGGCAGCTGCTCCAGTCGCGCTGCGCGCCGGATACCGGGTCCGTGTGGAAGTAGCTGAAGTAGGCGGTGACGTTGCCGCGGCCGTCGGCGAAGTTGGTGCCGGCGACAATGTCCAGCTGACGGTTCTTGCCGTCGGTGACGCTGCCGGTGGGCACCGCGGTGTTCCCGAAGGCGACGTTCTGCTGCTGCCAGTACGTATCGTGGTTGTTGTGCCAGTTCTCACCCCACTGGCCATCGACCTGGAAGCCCTCGAAATTCTTCTTCATCACGAAGTTGATGACGCCGGCGATCGCATCGGAGCCGTAGGTTGCCGAGGCGCCGCCGGTGACCACGTCGATGCGGTCGATCAGGAACGTGGGGATCTGGTCCAGGTCCGGGGCCGGCTGCTGGATGAAGGTGTAGGGCGAGCCGATGCCCAGCCGGATGCCGTCCACGAGTACCAGCGTACGGTTAGGCCCAAGCCCGCGTAGGTCCGCGGTTGCCACGCCGCCGGCGGTGGTCAAGCCGCTGGTGCGGTTGCCCAGGTCCTGCCCGAGTCCGTTATCGAAGTTCTGCGGCAGCTGCAGGATGATGTCGCTGATGTCGGTCTTGCCGCTGGTCTGGATGTCCTGGTGAGTCACCACCTGGATCGGGCTGGTGGAAGTCATGTTGGGCGCGGCGATACGCGACCCCGTCACCACGACCTCCTGGACCGGCGCCGCCGTTGCGTCAGTCTGCTCCTGCGCTGCGACGAACTGACTTGCCAGTCCTAGAAGCCCGAGTAAGGCACTTGGCAGGATATTTCGGGCACGACGCACGAACCGATTGCTTCGGAGCTTCATGGGCAAATGGCCTCCCAGCCGCAGTTGATGCAGTTATGAAAGAGCCGGTGCTCGGCGCGCGCGGTGCATGGTCGCGGCGCGGAACGCACATCTCTTTGTTACCAACTAGGCTAGAAATGTTGCGTGGTACCATCAATCACCACTTCGCCGATATTTTCGGTTGCCACTTGAGGCGCCATGAATCTCGAGCTGGATAAACAAGGCACTCTCTACGAACAGATCGCACGCGCACTGAAGCAGGCGATCCGCGCGGGCGAGCTTGTGGCTGGCAGCCGACTGCCCTCGACCCGGTCGCTCGCGACGGCGTTGCGTGTTTCCCGCAAGCCGGTGATTGAAGCGTACGAGTTGTTGTGCGCGGAGCAGGTCGCGGTGGCGCGCACCGGCTCGGGAACGCGCGTCGCGCAGCACGCCCGCCAGGCACGCAGCGCCCGGCATGCGCTGCGTGCCAAGCCGTCGTCGCGCTACATCGAGCGCGCGCGCACGCTCGGACCGATAACCCTTGACGGCTCCTCCGCGCGCATCCGCTACAACATGCAGTGCGGGGCGCCCCTGGTAAATCCGCACCTGTTCAATGCGTGGCGGCGCAAGCTGGCTGCCGCGGCACTGCGCGCGGGTCCGGCGTATCCGGCTTCCGCCGGCTTCCTGCCACTGCGGCAGGCACTGGCGGACTACCTCCGGCGGCGGCGCGCCATCACCTGCGATGCCACCGACATCCTCATCGTGGGCGGTACGCAGCAGGCACTCACGCTCGCAACGCGCGTGCTCATCGAAGAAGGCGACCCGGTGGTGGTCGAGGACCCCTTCTACCAGCTGGCAATGCACGCATGGGTTGCGCACGGAGCGGCGGTATCCAGCGTGCGCACGGACGCAGACGGGCTCGTGGTTGCCGAGTTGCCGGCGCGTCCGACGCGCATGGTGTACGTCACGCCGCACCAGTTTCCCAGCGGCACCACGTTGAGCCTGGGCCGACGGATCGAACTGCTGCACTGGGCCAAGGAACACGACTGCTGGCTGTTCGAGGACGCCTACGAGGGGGAGTTTCATCGCGGCCGCTGTGCGCTGCCAGCGCTGAAGTCGCTGGATATGCATGAACGTGTCATTTACAGCGGCTCGTTCTCCAAGACGCTGTTCCCGTCCTTGCGCCTTGGGTTCGTGGTGTGCCCCAGGGGGCTGCGAGATGACTTCGTCTGCGCCAAGATGCTGGACGACCTCGGTTCACCGGCCATCGAGCAGGCAGCGCTCGCGACGTTCATACGCAGCGGGCAGTACGAGCTGCACCTGCGCAGCAGCCACGCGGAACTTGAGAGGCGCCGACTTGTCCTGCTCGATGTGCTGAGCCGCAGCCTGAGCGAGGACCTCGAGATCGCCGAGGCCCATGGCGGCATGCACTTGGTGGCATGGTTGCGCCGGCTCACGTTCGCCCAGTGCGACATGCTGATCCGGCGTGCCGCGCAACTCGGGCTTCGCCTGCACCCGATTCACCCGTACTACCGCGAGCGCCCCGCGCGCCCGGGACTGCTGCTGGGGTACGCGGGCCTGGGCAGCAGCCAGCTGCGCGCGGCCGCTGAGATCCTCAAGGACTGCTTCGACGAGCTGAACGGGCCCGGTCCGTCACCTGGCTAGCAACCGCGCAGCGCTGCCGCTGACTTGGCAGCCAACTTCGCACGTCATACGGCGGACCATGCGACTCGGGTACAGTCCGCCCTGCGCAACGGAGCAAGCCCGATGAATACGATCACCACCAAAGACGGCATCTCGATCTTCTTCAAGGACTGGGGCACGGGGCAGCCCATCGTGTTCTCGCACGGCTGGCCGCTGTCCTCCGATGACTGGGACGCGCAGATGATGTTCTTCATGGCGCACGGCTACCGGGTGATCGCGCACGACCGCCGCGGCCACGGCCGCTCGACCCAGACCCCCGACGGGCATGACATGGACCACTATGCCGACGATCTTGCGGCGCTGACCGCGCACCTGGACCTGGAGAATGCGATCCACGTCGGTCACTCGACCGGCGGCGGGGAAGTCGCGCACTACCTCGGGCGTCACGGCGCCGGCCGGGTCGCCAAGGCGGTTCTGATCAGCGCGGTGCCACCGATCATGGTCAAGACGCCCTCGAACCCGGGCGGTTTGCCGAAGGAGGTCTTCGACGGACTCCAGGCGCAGGTCGCCACCAACCGCTCGCAGTTCTACCTGGACCTGCCCTCGGGGCCGTTCTACGGGTTCAACCGGCCCGGCGCCAAGGTCTCCCAGGGCATGATCCAGAACTGGTGGCGCCAGGGGATGATGGGCGGTGCCAAGGCGCACTACGACGGCATCGTCGCGTTCTCACAGACCGACTTCACGGAGGATCTGCGCAAGATCACGGTGCCGACGCTTGTAATGCACGGCGACGACGATCAGATCGTCCCGTACGCGGACTCAGGTCCGCTCAGCGCCAAGCTGGTCAAGGGTGCGATCCTGAAGACCTACAAGGGGTTCCCGCACGGCATGCCGACGACCCAGGCCGATACGATCAATGCGGATCTGTTGGCATTCATCAAGTCCTGAGCCGTGCCACAGGGGGCGCCGCGCGAGTCGGCGCCCCACCTGCCTCGCCGTGACTGCCGCGTTCATTGGGGCCGGCCGACCCGGCCGCTTTGGTGAGACACTGACGCTCACATGTCCATCCTGACCCACTGGCTCGAACACATCGGCGTGCTGGCCGTCTTCGCGCTGGTGCTCGTCGAGCAGATCGGGCTGCCGCTGCCGACCTTCCCGTTCCTGGTGATCGCCGGGGCCTGGTCTGCACATGGCGGCGCACCGCTGTGGAAGATCGGCTTCGCCGCCGTGGCGGCTTGCCTGCTGGCAGATCTGGGCTGGTATGCGGCCGGTAGTCGCCTGGGCAGCCGCATCCTGCGCTCGCTGTGCAGGCTGAGCCTGGAGCCGGACTCCTGCGTGGCCGACACCGAGCGCATGTTCGCCCGCTTCGGCACGCGCATCCTCCTGGTCGCCAAGTTCGTGCCGGGACTGGGGGCCGTGGCCACCGCGATGTCCGGCGTGGTCAAAGCCTCGCTGGCAAGTTTCGTGACCTACGACATCCTCGGCGCGGTCCTGTGGGCCGGTACCGGTGTCGCGCTGGGTGCGGTCTTCCATGACGCGGTCGATGACGTGTTCCGCGAACTCTCCGCGCTGGGTCGCACCGGCGGCCTGTTCGTGCTCGCAGCGCTGGTGGGTTTCCTTGCGCTGAAGGCGTGGCGCCGACACATGTTCTTCCGGCAGCTGCGCATGGACCGCATCACGGTGCAGGAACTGTTCAACCTGCAGGAGGCCGGCACCCCGGTGCTCTTGGTGGATGCCCGTCCCAGTGCCACCCGGCAGCGCGATGGCGTCATCCCGGGCGCGGTGGCCATTGAGGCGATCCTGCAGGGCACGGATGAGCGGCTCAAGGGCGGTGAGGCGGTGGTCTACTGTGCCTGCCCGAATGAGGCAACGGCGGCGCGCGTCGCCCGCCGCCTCGTGAACCTGGGCTTCCACCCGGTGCGACCGCTCACCGGCGGCATCCACGCCTGGCAGGACGCCGGCTTCCAGGTGGTGCTGCCCTGAGGCGTTGAGCTTAGTGGCCCGGGGATTGCGGCAGTTCGCGCTGCGCAGACGGGGTCGGTTGTTCCATGGGAATGCTCAGCCGGAATACGGTTCCCTCGCCAGGGACACTCTGCAGCTCGATCGCCACGCCCAGCAGTTCGCACAGGCGCTTGACGATCGACAGGCCGATGCCCTCCCCGGACTCAGGCGCCTTACGCGCAGCGGGACTGGCCGGCGCGGATGCAGGCTCGGCCGAGGCGCGCTCGCTCACAAGCTCCCCGGTACCGTGCTCGTCGTCCTGGTGCGCCTGCTCGGTGGCCTCCGACAGCGCATCCGTCAGCGGCGTCGCGTGCCGGCCGTGCATTCCCGGGCCCGTATCTGCAACCGTCAGCATCCATCGTGAATCGGTGGGCGTGGCCGGCGCCTCCCACGCAAGCGTGACACCGCCGCACGTGGTGGCCTTGAAGGCGTTCAGGGCAAGGTTCTGCACGATCCTCTGGATCTTGATGCGATCGCCGACGATGGGCAGCGAGCCCGGGCCCTCAACCTTGAGGAACAGGCTGCGTTCCGCCGCCTCCACCCGCAGTGACTCGCCGAGGTCGCGCAGCATGTCGCTGACGTTGAAGGCCTCGATGCGCACCTGGTCCTGCCCCGCTTCCAGCCGGGTGAGATCGATCAGGTCACTCAGAAGCGAACGCGCGGAATGGATGCCGCGGTCAAGAACCTTGTAGAAGTCACGGCGCACCTCCTCGGAGGTCGAGCGCGACAGCACCGCCGATGCGCTGCTTATCACGCTCACCGAGCCACGCAGGTCGTGCGCGGCCTCGCGCAGCATGCCGACCCGCTGGCGCTCAAGAGAGCGCAGCTCAATGACGACGGCCTCCAGGTCATGCATGCGCCCTGCCGCTTCCGCCTGCTGCAGCAGCGAGTAGCGCGCGGCACTCTCGCCCGCTCCATCGGCACACAGGCTCACCAAGGCGGCGCGCGCCCGGCGCATGACTGCCGCCTCAAGCTGCGGGTGGTTTTCCGCGTAATCCTCAAGATACGCCAGCAGGCAGCGGTGCAGGTGTCCCCACTCGCGCATGGTCTCGCGAAGATCGTAGCCCTGCTGCCAGCGCTGCAACCCGTGCTCGGAAGCCCCTTCACGCTGCTCCTGCGTGGCCTGCGTCTCGCGCTGCTCGCTGCTTGCGCTCAACTCGCGCTCAAAGGCGTCGAGCACCTTCGGTATATTGTCGGTGAACTGCGCGGAGGAGATCGACGAGGCGGTCGTGAGCTCAGGGTCCTGCTCGACGCAGCGGTGCCAGGCGCGCAGAAGTTGCTCGCGCGATTGCCGCAGATCCGCCGCCAAGGCGACGCATTGAGCCTGAGTCCGGTCCAAATCTCACCCCACGCAAGGATATCGGACGCGACAGGCGCACCCGCAGAGCCGCTATCGTACGTGGGCGTTGCCGCGCGGACAATCACAGGCTGAGGCGTCATCGTAGCGGTTACCCGCAATCGCCGGATTCCACTCTGACCCCGGCACCTGCCCAGAGTCAGCTCAAGCCCCAGGCGCGCTCACGCGCAAGCCCATCTCCGCCTGCACTCTTCCAGCGCCGCAGCATTGGGTCATGGCGCCAGCTGGCCCGGGGGCACTGCAAGCCAGGATTGTCGTGCCTGGCACGCCCTCGCGCGCAACCTCGCCGAAAATCCGTCAGCACCCACGTGGGCTGCAGCAACCTTCACAGCAACGAGCACCTGACACCTAGGCGCGTCAGCGCGCTCCGACACTCGCTGGCACCGCCGGGCAATGGCGCTCCGTGCAGCGCTGATTAGTATGTCCGTGCGCTTGCGCATCGGCCGCATGCGTAACTCTGCGTTCATCTTCGCGACGCGCTGTCGGCCTGCCGGCCTACGGTGCGCCCCGCGTAATCCTCAAGGAGCAAGTCGTGGCATCTGGCAAGAAGTCTCGTGGCAAGACCGTTTCGCGATCGCAGGTACGCGCTACTCCCGCCACGAAGCGGCCCGCCGGCGCATCGCCGGGCAGCACCGCAGGAGCTGCGACCCGGCGGCGACCGCAGGTCAACGCTGAGGCGGCGAAGTTGAATGAAGTGGAACGCATTGCCGAAAAATTCCCCTTCAACGCTGCCAAGGCATCCGAGTTCACCGCGGAGCCCGCCGCGGGCCAGCACGCCGAGCCGCGCGACCCGGCAGCCGGCAGCAGCACGCTCACGGAAGCCAACCCGTCAGCCAAGACCGGCAGCGCCACGCCGCAACCGGGAGTCAACCGCGCGGGTGGCTCACTTGACCGCGTTCGGGCGGACTCAGCCGGTCAGGTGCTGACGACAAACCAGGGCGTGCCGGTCGCGGACAACCAGAACTCGCTGAAAGCCGGCGTGCGCGGCCCCGCGCTGCTGCGAGGATTTCATCCTGCGCGAGAAAATCACCCATTTCGACCACGAGCGCATCCCCGAGCGCATCGTGCACGCGCGCGGCTCGGCGGCGCACGGCTACTTCGAATGCTATCAAGCCGCTGTCCGCCATCACCAGCGCGTCGCCTGTTTGCGCAGGCCGGCAAGCGCACGCCCGTGTTCGTGCGCTTCTCGACGGTCGCCGGCGAGCGCGGCTCGACCGACACCGCGCGCGATGTGCGCGGCTTCGCCGTCAAGTTCTACACCGACGAGGGTAACTGGGATCTGGTCGGCAACAACATCCCGGTGTTCTTCATCCAGGATGCCATGAAGTTTCCGGACCTGATCCATGCCGTCAAGCCCGAGCCGCACAACGCCATGCCGCAGGCGGCCTCCGCCCACGATACCTTCTGGGACTTCGTCTCACTGATGCCCGAATCCACGCACATGCTGATGTGGGTCATGTCGGACCGCGCCATCCCGCGCAGCTACCGCATGATGCAGGGCTTCGGCGTGCACACCTTCCGCTTCGTCAACGCCGCGGGCGAGTCGCGGTTCGTGAAGTTCCACTGGAAGCCCGAGGCCGGCACACACTCGCTCGTCTGGGACGAGGCCGTGAAGATCTCCGGCGCCGACTCCGACTTCCACCGCCGCGACCTGTGGGAAGCCATCGAGGCGGGCGACTATCCGGAGTGGGAGCTGGGCGTGCAGGTGTTCACGCGAGGAGCAGGCCGACAAGTTCAGCTTCGACGTGCTGGATGCGACCAAGCTGATCCCCGAGGAGCTGGTCCCGGTGCAGCCGATCGGCCGGATGGTGCTCAACCGCAACCCGGACAACTTCTTCGCCGAGACCGAGCAGGTGGCCTTCTGCACCGCGCACATCGTGCCCGGCCTGGACTTCAGCAACGATCCGCTGCTTGCCGGCCGCATCCATTCCTACGTCGACACCCAGATCTCCCGGCTCGGCGGCGCCGAATTTCCACGAGATGCCGATCAACGCGCCGCTGGCGCAGATACACAACAACCAGCGTGACGGCATGCACCGCCAGAGCATCCCGCGCGGGCGGGTGGCGTACGAGCCCAACTCACTCGGCGGCGGCTGCCCGTACCAGGCGGGCCCCGATGGCTTCAGGTCCTTTCCGCAGCCGGTCGAGGGCGACCACGTGCGCGGCAAGCCTGAGAAATTCTCCGAACACTACCGCCAGGCAACACTTTTCTGGGAAAGCCAGAGTCCACCGGAGCAGAACCACATCATTGGCGCATTCCGCTTCGAGCTTTCCAAGGTGCAGATACCTGCCATCCGCAGGCGCGTGGTCGCGCAGCTGCGCAACGTGGCGGCAGCCCTGGCCAAGGCGGTGGCCGAGGGGCTCGGCATGACGGAACTGCCCGAGCCGCTGCCCCTGGTTGCCAGGGCATCCGGCAAGCCCGAAGTAACGCGCTCCGACGCCCTCTCGCTGCTGGCGCGCCCGGGCGTGGAGGGGATCAGGACGCGCCGTGTTGCGCTCATCCTGGCAGACGGCGCCGACGCAAACGTGGCAGCGCAGCTGCACGCCGGACTGGTCGCGCAGGGTGCGGTACCGAAGTTTGTCGGGGTGAAGCTCGGCAGCGTCCGCGGGCCCAACGGCGCGGTGGACGTGGAGGCTACGCTGGAAATCCAGCCGGCGGTGCTGTGGGACGCGGTCGTGGTGCTCGACGGGCCGGCGGCCTCGCTGTGCGACAGCGGTCAGGCGGTGGAATTTCTGAAGGACCAGTACCGGCACTGCAAGCCGATCCTGCTGCTGGATGGCGCGCGCTCACTGCTGCCAAAGCTTGGCCTGCCGCAGCCAAGCGCTGACGGGCCGGTCGATGGTGACCCGGCGCTCCTAGCGTACGGCGGTGAGGAGGTCGAGCCGGCGCTGGCAGCGTTCGTCGCGGCACTGAGCCAGCACCGCAACTTCGCGCGCGAATCAGACCCGCCGCGCGTGTGAGCGCGCACTTGCGCGCTGCAGTGCGAGGACTCTAGGTCGGCGGCGCCACGCCCCAGCGCCAGTTCTGGATCTCGGGCATGTCCTCACCGTGCCGGCAGATGTACTCGCGGTGCTCCAGGAGCTTGTCGGCCAGGTGCTGGCGGGCGCGCGCGGCCTGTGACTGCAGCTGGGGCAGGCGGTTGATGGCATCGCCAGCCAGGTGGTAGCGGTCCAGCTCGTTCAGCACCGTCATGTCGAAGGGCGTCGTGATGGTGCCCTCCTCCTTATAGCCGCGCACGTGCAGGTTGGCATGGTTGGTGCGCCGGTAGGTGAGCCGGTGGATCAGCCACGGATAGCCGTGGAAGGCGAACACGATCGGCTTGTCACGCGTGAAGATCTGGTCGAAGTCCTCGTCGTTCAGGCCGTGCGGGTGTTCACTGCTGGGCTGCAGTTTCATGAGGTCAACCACGTTCACCACCCGGATGCGCAGCTGCGGGAAGTGCTCGCGCAGGATCTGCACGGCCGCCAGCGTCTCAAGCGTCGGGACGTCCCCCGCACACGCCATGACCAGGTCCGGCTCTGCGCCCGCATCACTGCTGGCCCAGTCCCACAGCCCGATGCCGGCGGTGCAGTGGCGCACCGCCGCCTCCATCGGCAGCCACTGCGGCGCCGGGTGCTTGCCGGCGATGACGACGTTCACGTAGTGGCGGCTGCGCAGGCAGTGGTCCATCACCGAGAGCAGGCAGTTGGCATCCGGGGGCAGGTAGACACGGATGACGTCGGCCTTCTTGTTGACCACGTGGTCGATGAACCCGGGATCCTGGTGGGTGAAACCGTTGTGGTCCTGGCGCCAGACGTGTGAGCTGAGCAGGTAGTTGAGCGAGGCCAGTGGCCGTCTCCAGGGGATCTCGCGCGTGACCTTCAGCCACTTGGCGTGCTGGTTGAACATCGAGTCGATGATGTGGATGAAGGCTTCGTAGGAGTTGAACAGGCCATGGCGCCCGGTGAGCAGGTAACCCTCCAGCCATCCCTGGCACAGATGCTCACTGAGCACCTCCATGACACTGCCCTCCACGCCCAGGTCCTCATCACCGGGAACCATCGCCGCCAGCCATTGCCGCGCGGTGACCTCGAAGACCGCGTCCAGGCGGTTGGATTTGGTCTCGTCGGGGCCGAAGAGCCGGAACGTGCGCGGCTTCTGGTTCAGGCGCACCACGTCGCGCAGGAACCGGCCCAGCACACGGGTGTCCTCAGCGTCGATGGCGCCGGGGGCGGACACGGTGACCGCGTAGTCGCGGAACTGCGGCATGCGCAGGTCGCGCAGCAACGCGCCGCCATTGGTGTGCGCATTGGCCCCCATGCGCCGCTCGCCCACCGGCGCAAGCGCCGCCAGTTCCGGCCGCAGGGTGCCGTTGGCATCGAACAGCTCCTCGGGCCGGTAGCTGCGCATCCACGCTTCGAGCTGCGCCAGGTGCGCAGGATTCGTGCGCACCTCACCCAGGGGCACCTGGTGGGACCTGAAAGTGCCCTCGACCGCCTGCCCGTCCACGAACTTCGGCCCCGTCCATCCCTTGGGCGTGCGCAGGATGATGACCGGCCACTTAGGCGCGGGGTCTGCGGGGTTCGTCCGCGCGCGCGCCTGGATGTCCTTGATCCGCAGCAGCACCGCATCCAGCGTCGCGGCCATGTGCGGATGCAGCAGGGCCGGGTCCGAGCCCTCCACCCAGTACGGCTCGAAGCCGTAACCGCGCATCAGCTGCGTCAGGTCCTGCGCGGGCATGCGCGCGAGCAGCGTGGGATTGGCGATCTTGTAGCCATTCAGGTGCAGGATGGGCAGCACCGCACCATCCGTGGCCGGGTTGAGGAACTTGACCCCGTTCCAGCCGGTGGCCAGCGCGCCGGTTTCAGCCTCGCCGTCACCCACGACGCACGCGACGATGAGGCCCGGATTGTCGAAGGCGGCGCCATAGGCATGGCTGAGCGAGTATCCCAGCTCACCGCCCTCGTGGATGGAGCCCGGGGTCTCCGGTGCTACGTGGCTCGGGATTCCGCCCGGGAATGAGAACTGCCTGAAGAGCTTCTGCAGCCCCGCAGCGTCGCGCGTGATCTCCGGGTAGAACTGCGTGTAGGTACCCTCGAGGTAGGTGTTGCCCACGACCGCCGGGCCGCCGTGGCCGGGGCCTGAGACGTAGAACATGTTCAGGTCTTGTTCGCGGATCACGCGATTGAGGTGAACGTAGATGAAGTTCTGGCCGGGTGTCGTGCCCCAGTGGCCCAGCAGCCGCGCCTTGATGTGTTCAGGTTTCAGCGGCTCGGTCAGCAACGGGTTCGCCTGCAGGTATATCTGTCCGACCGAGACGTAGTTTGCCGCGCGCCAGTAGGCATCCAGGGCCTTGAGCATCTGCGGGCTAAGGGGCGTCGTCTGCGCTTCGGGCACCACTGTCTCCAGAACTTAACAAGTGCTGACCAATACAACACCCAATGATTACAAGTGAATGCGCGCCTGCACTATGCTCAGGCACGGCGCACCCACTGACGAGTTTCACCCTACGGCATGACAACGCTGCTTACCATCAATACCGGCAGTACCTCGGTCAAGCTCGCCCTGTTTGACTGCACAAGCGTGCCTGCCGCCAAGCTCTGGTCCGAGCGTCACGACGATCGCGACCTGCAGGCCGCCGGGATCCTGGGCGCGGTCGCCGCGCGCCTTCATGGTGCGCCGGATGTTGTCGTGCACCGCGTCGTGCACGGCGGTACGAAGTTCTGCTCACCGGTGCGTGTCGATGCGGCAGTGCTGGCCGCCCTCGAAGGGTTGAGCGCGCTCGCGCCCCTGCATAACCCGGTGGCGATCCGCTGGCTGCACGCCGCCGCGCAAGTCTGGAGCGCAAAGACTTCGCAGCTGGCGGTCTTTGACACGGCCTTCTTCAGCCGCTTGCCGCGGGTCGCGGCTGAATACGCGCTCGCGCCGCAGTTCGGGGTACAAATAGGTGTGCGCCGCTATGGGTTCCATGGGCTCGCGCACGAGTCGCTGTGGCGCCAGTGGTGCGCGCTGCATCCTGAGTTGCCCGGCGGCGGCCGCCTGATATCGCTGCAACTGGGCGGCGGCTGCTCGATTGCCGCCATCGCCCAGGGCCGGCCGATGGACATCTCCATGGGCTTCTCGCCGCTGGAGGGATTGATGATGGCTACGCGCTCTGGAGACCTTGACCCTGCTGCGGTCGCGTACCTGGCAAGCACCCTGCAGATAGCTCCGGATGCGGTGGTTGAGTTGCTCGAGCGCAACTCGGGGCTCGCGGGGGTGTCCGCAGGCGATGCCGATGTCAGCCAGCTGCTCGCCAGCGCCGATCCGCAGGCAAAGTTTGCAGGCGAGCTCTACTGCTACCGCATCCGCAAGTACATCGGCGCATATCTTGCCGTCCTGGGTGGATGCGACGGCATCGTGTTCGGTGGCGGCGTGGGCGAGCACAGTGCGTCCGCGCGTGCGCAGGTCATCGGGGAGCTTGCAATGTTTGGCGCGACGCTCGACGCGAAGCTGAACGATGCCGTCGTGGGCTTCGGGCGCATCAGCGCCGAGAAGTCCGGCATCGACATCCAGGTACTCAGCAGCGACGAGGAAGCGATCCTTGCCGCCGCCGGCGCCACCTTCTTAAGGTCCGCGCCCGCCTGAACCATCCGTGCCAGCAACACGGCGGCGGATGCGGTCGCTACTGCAGCGGTCCGGCCAGTCGTTGCTACACTTGTGCCCCATGAGCGACCCACAGCGCCCCCACTACGCCACCCTGTCACAGCTGCTGCGACACAAGACCACCGACCTGCCGGTGTTCTGTTATATCCCGGCACTGATCCGCGAGGACTGCGCCGAGTTCGTGCGCGGCTTCCCGGGACAGGTGTTCTATGCGGTAAAGGCGAACCCTGAGCCGCTGGTGCTGCAGTCAGTCATCGCAGGCGGTGTGCGCGCCTTCGATGTCGCATCCCTGGTTGAGATCGAGGCCGTGCACCGCGTGCTGCCGGGCGCGCATTGCGCATACAACCATCCGGTCAAGGCGCGCGGATCGCTCGGGATCGCGTACGCCCGGTGGGCCATCCGCGACTTCGTGGTCGACCATACCCTGGAACTGCGCAAGGTGATCGAGGAGACCGCGCGCGACATCGTGGTGCAGGTGCGCGTAGCCGCCCCGAACGAGGCGGCCGCCGTCAGCTTCAATGCCAAGTTCGGCGCGACGCCCGAGCAGAGCATCACCCTGCTGCGAGAGCTGAAAGCGCTGAAGGTCGCAGCCGCACTGACCATGCACCTGGGCTGGCAGACCAGCGACCCGGGGGCCTACGAGCGCGGCATCCGCCTGCTGGGGAAGCTGGCGCGCGCAGCGGACGTGCGCCTTGAGTACGTGAACGTCGGCGGCGGCTTCCCGAGTGTGCTCATGCCGCGGCAGCTCAGGATCGGGGACTTCTTCGCGGCGATCCGCCAGGCCGCCGACGCCGAGTTCGGGGTCACGGGGATGCCGCTGCACTGCGAGCCCGGCAGCGCCCTGGTGACCCGCGGGGGCGCCATCCTTACGCAGGTGCTGCTGGTGAAGGAGGATGGGCTTTACCTGAATGACGGCGTCTACGGCGCGATGGCCGAGCTGATCCACTCGCGCATCCAGCCGCCCACGCGCGTGTTCGCCCCCGACGGGCAACCGCGCACCGGACCGCTTCGCCAGCTGCGCACCTTCGGGCCGACTTGCGACTCCTTTGACACGAGCCCCGCAGGCTTCCGGGTCCCGGCGGATACC
Organism: uncultured Pseudomonadota bacterium; assembly: GCA_963703025.1. Taxonomy (GTDB): domain Bacteria; phylum Pseudomonadota; class Gammaproteobacteria; order Steroidobacterales; family Steroidobacteraceae; genus 13-2-20CM-66-19. Next base: position 424,432 of record OY969778.1, read on the forward strand.
CGCGAGGGTGACTGGCTGTTCCTGGAATCAATGGGTGCCTACTCCGCGCCACTGATCACCGACTTCAACGGGCTGGGCGCACACGAATTCGCCACCCTCGACCGGCCCTAGCAGCCGTCGGGGCGTGGGCGACCTCTTACCTGCTACCCGCGTGGGCCTGCCGAACTCAGGCCCGCAAGGCTGCGGCTGAGCGCGGTGAATTCGACCGGCTTGACCAGGTGGTCATCGAACCCCTCGCGCAGCGCGCGTGCCCGGTCCTCCGGCTGGCCGTAACCGGTGAGCGCGATCAGCCTGACGTCCGCGCCCTGGGGCAGCTGGCGGATGCGACGGGCCACCTCGTAGCCGTCCAGCTGCGGCAGCCCGATGTCCAGCAGGATGACATCGGGCGCTGACTGCGCGGCGTACTCGATCGCACCCACCCCGTCGCTGACGGTGTCCACCTGGTGGCCGTCAAGGCTCAGCACCATCGCCAGTGAACTGGCGGCGTCGAGGTTGTCGTCGACGATGAGGATGCGCCGGGCGGCAACCTGCGGTGCCGCGGCAACCTGCGGCTGCCGGCTGGTCTGCGTGACCAGGGGCAGCATCAGCCTGAAGGTCGAGCCACGCCCCTCCCCTTCGCTGCTGGCCTCGACGCTGCCGCCGTGCATCTCGACCAGCTTCTGCACCACCGACAGGCCGATGCCCAGCCCCCCCTGCGCGCGGTCCAGCGTGCGCTTGCCCTGCACGAACAACTCGAAGATGCGCGGCGCCAGGGTGGCCGGTATCCCGGCCCCGTTGTCGGCAACCTCGACGACCACGCGGCCGCCTTCCTCGCGCGACTCGACGCGGATGGCACCGCCTGGGTCGGTGTACTTGGCTGCATTGGTGACGACGTTGACCACGCACTGCACCAGACGCGCGAAGTCGCCATTGACGCACAGCGAGCGCTGATTGGAGATGACCTGCAAGCGATGCTGGCGCTCGCTGATCAGCGGCTCGACCGTCTCGACCGCCTGCTTGATGACATCCGAGATGTCCACCGTCTCGCGCTTGAGCTCGATGCGCCGCTGCGTAATGCGCGAGACGTCCAGCAGGTCGTCCACCAGGCGCGTGAGGTGCACCACCTGCCGGCGGATGATGTCCACGATGGCGCGCGAGCGCGAGTCATCGCGCGGCACCTTGGCCAAGAGCTCGCTGGCATTGCGTATCGGGGCGAGCGGGTTGCGCAACTCGTGCGCCAGCATCGCCAGGAACTCATCCTTCTGCCGCCCGGCCTCGCGCAACGCCTCCTCCGCGCGCCAGCGCGCCGACAGGTCGACGATCGAGATCGCCAGCCCGTCGCCGACGCGCGCAACCGCGATCCGGGCCATGACGTTCAGATCCTCGCGCTGGTACTTCACTTCGCTCACCCAGGCGACGCCGTCGGCGATGGTCTGTACGCAGCGCTCGAACAGGCCCTCTGCCTGCGTGCCGGGGTTCACCTCCAGCAGCCGGCGCCCGAGGAGAAAGTCGCGGGTCTGCCCGAGCAGCCGCGCTGCCGGCTCGTTCACGTAGCTCCAGCTGAAATCCACCACGGTGCCGTGCTCGTCGCGCACCGCATCGAGCACCATGAACCCGTCCGGGCTGGTCTCCTGCACCGCCTTGAAGCGCTCATCGCTGATGCGCAGCTGCTCGGCCGCCTGGGCGCGCACGCGCGCAAGCGTGATGGCGCTGCCCACGCGGGCCAGGAGCTCGCGAGCTGAAAACGGCTTCACCAGGTAGTCGTCGGCGCCGGCGTCGAGGCCCTCGACGGTGGCCTCCTCGCCGGCGCGTGCCGACAGGAAGATCACCGGGATCGCTGCGGTCGCCGGATCCGCACGCAGCGCCTGCAGCAGTCCGTAGCCATCCAGGTTCGGCATCATCACGTCCGAGAGCACCAGCTGCGGGCGGCGCTTGCGGATGACCGCGAGCGCCGCGCGCCCGTCGCCAACGCCCATGACCTCGTAGGTGCTGCCCAGCAGCCGCAGCACGTACTGGCGCATGTCAGCGTTGTCATCCGCCAGCAGCACGAACGGCCGGCCACTGCCGGGCGCATCAGGCGGTGGCGACACCGCAGGGGGCGCCTGCGCTTGCGCGGCTGAATCGCGGTCGTCCTCGAACGACCAGCCGGCGATTTCCTCGACGAAGACCCTGGGGGCGGCACTGGTGGCAAGCGGGGAGCCCTGCAGGCTGACGCGATCCGCCGGCAGGTGCTGCGTTCCAAACGGCAGTCGCACGGTAAAGGTGGTGCCAGCGCCGTAGACACTGTCGGCAGTGACGCTGCCGCCGTGGGAGGTTGCCAGCTCCTGCACCAGTGCAAGCCCGATGCCGCTGCCCTCGTGGGAGCGCGCGCGGGCACCGGCGATGCGATGGAAGCGCTTGAATACCTGCGGCAGCTGCTCGGCGGTGATGCCGGTGCCGGTGTCCGCGACACGCAGGATGGCGCCGTGCGCATCCTCGAGCAGGTCCACCGTGATGCCCCCGGCCAGGGTGAACTTGAAGGCATTGGACATCAGGTTGAGGACGATCTTCTCCCACATGTCCCGGTCCACGAACACCGCGGCACTCAGCGGCGGGCAGTTGATCTTCAGTTCCAGGCCCGCTTCCTCGCATGCCGCGCGGAAGTTGCTGGCCAGCTCCGCTGTCAGGGATGCCAGATCCGTGGCCTGGAAATGAGCCTCCGAGCGACCGGCCTCGACCCGGGTGAAGTCCAGCAGCGAGTTCACCAGCCGCTGCAGGCGCAGCGCATTGCGGTGCAGCATCTCGATGCGGCTGCGCGCCGCCTCACTCAGCTCGCCCTCGTCGAGCAGGTCGGCGGCGGGACCGAGCATCAAGGTAAGCGGCGTGCGGAACTCATGGCTCACGTTGGAGAAGAAGGTCGTCTTCGCCCGATCCAGTTCGGCCAGCGCCTCGGCACGCGCGCGCTCGCTCTCGAAGGCCTGCGAGTCAGCCAGGGTGGCCGCGAACTGACTGCGGATCAGCTCGAAGAAGCCGCGGTAGCTCTCGTTCAGCGGCCGGCGCGGCGAGACACCCGCGACGATCACCCCGAGGGTGGCCGCAGAGCCCTGGCTCTTCACCGGCAGGACGATCGCCTGCTTGATCGCATCCGGCCACGCCGCCCCCTGCAGCTCAATGCCGCCGGCCGGAAGCTCGACCAGCTGGGTTACCCCGCTGTCCACGGCCGCCGCGAGCGGCCACGGTGAGGCCGGATCGGCGAGCGAGATCTGTTGCGGCCGGAACCGCTCGGGAAGCGTGCCGTTGTCGGCTGCAAGCCAGGCGCGTTGCTCGGCCGCGTTGAGCAGGTAAAGACTCACGAACGGCACGTCCTGGGGGCTGGCAGCCAGTACTGACACCAGCTGGTCGGCGGCCTGCTGCACGATCGTGCCGGAAGACAGTGCTGCAAGGTCACGCAGCGTGTGCAGCTGGCGCTCACCGATGACCCGTTCGGTCACCTCGGTCACAACGCACAGCATGCCGGCGATGACCCCGGTGTCGTCGTAGACCGGACTATAGGAGAAGGTGTGGTAGGTCTCCTCGGCGAAGCCACTGCGCTCGAGGAACAGCAGCAGCCCCTCGTCCCAGGTCGCCTCGCCATGTCCCAGCACGTGCTGGATGCGCGGACCGATTTCAGGCCAGATCTCCTCCCAGACCTTGTCCGCGCGCGCCCCCATGACCCAGTCGCGCTTGATGCCGACAGTGGGCAGGTAGGCATCGTTGCAGAAGAAGGTGCGCTCGGCACCCCACTGCATCCACATGGCGTAACGCGAGTCGAGCATCACGCGTACGATGGTCTTGAGCGACTGCGGCCAGGCCGCCGGGGCTCCGAGCGCCGTGCGGCGCCAGTCAACCGCCCTGATGCGCGCGCCTGCCTCACCGCCTCCCTTGAGGAAGTCGGTGCCGCCCGCAGCGGAAGCATTGGCGGAGGAACCGGCTAGCGGTGAATCTACGGACATCGCGGCCTCAGGTTCGAGCCATGCGCTGATGGGGCTGGGAAGCTTAACCATACCGTGCGCGTGTCCCGGCACCTTGTGGCAGGCCGGGAGGTCCCGCTGTAGGAAAGCTCTGACAACGCTCAGGACACAGCCGTGTTGCGACCTCTAGCGCATGCCGAGGTTAGGTGGGCTAGGCCTTCACGGCGTCAAAGTCGCTCGCCTCGTGACGCTCAGCCAGCTGGCTGGCTGGGTCGCCGAAGGTGCGGTTGACCCGGCGTCCGCGTTGTACCGCGGGCCGCTCAAGCAGCAGGTCGGCCCAACGCTGGACGTTCTTGTAGTCGCCGACGCTGAGAAACTCGGCCCCACCATACAACCAGCCCTTTACCAGACCGCCGTACCAGGGCAGTACCGCGATGTCGGCGATGGTGTACTCATCCCCGGCCAGGTACTGGCTCTGCCCCAGACGACGATCGAGCACATCCAGCTGGCGTTTCACTTCCATCGCGAAGCGGTCGATGGCGTACTCGATCTTCATGGGCGCGTAGGCGTAGAAGTGCCCGAAGCCTCCGCCAAGATAAGGCGCGCTGCCCATTTGCCAGAAAAGCCACGACAGACACTCCGCGCGCGCCGCAGGTTCGGTGGGCAGGAAGGCGCCGAACTTCTCTGCCAGATAGACAAGGATCGCACCAGACTCAAAGACTCTCACGGGCGTGGCTGCGCTGCGATCCAGCAGCGCGGGGATCTTAGAGTTGGGATTGACCGCAACGAACCCGCTGCCGAACTGCTCCCCCTCGTTGATGCGGATCAGCCATGCGTCGTATTCGGCTGCGGTGCGGCCCAGCGCCAGCAGCTCCTCGAGCATGATCGTCACCTTGACCCCGTTCGGCGTGCCGAGCGAGTAGAGCTGCAAGGGATGCCGGCCAACCGGCAGCTCCTTGTCGTGGGTTGCGCCGGCGATGGGGCGGTTGATGTTAGCGAACTGGCCGCCGCTGGCCTTGTTCCACACCCACACCGCCGGGGGGACGTAATCCTGAGAATCCGCCATATTCGATACTCGCTTTCGAAGTCACGCCACGATGTGCCCAGGACCCCGCGAGGATCCCCAAGGACCAATGTAGCGCGTCCGCCGCGAGGAAATCGCACCCCGGAAGATAGAGCGCATGGGCAAAAAGCACATCGACGCTGCAACGGTACGGCAAAGCTCCCGCAGCGCCCGCGACTGCCGCGCCCCTCATCGCACCGCCCCTTGGCCGCTGCTGACTGCCCCTGGGTGCCCGAGCAGCACAGCGGCCGCTACTGCGCGGACGGGAAGGGTTGCGTAGACTGGCCACTGGCTCAGCACGCGAGAGCCGACCAAACCCGCACAGCCGTCAACGAGTGTGAAGCGTCAGGCCGTTGAATGATCCGCGGATTATGAAGTTCCTCACCGACCTCCTGGCGCTCATCGTTTCCCGCCGCGATACCTGGCTGCGACCCATCGTCATCCTGGCTGTGGTGCTCGCAGTCCTGCTGCTGGCGGGCAGATTTCTGGACGTGTTCATGCCACGTACCGACCCGCCGGACCGGCTGCCGCCCTTGTCACCAGAGCATTACAGGCACGACGGCGCGCTCTGGAGCAGGTAATCGGCGACCAGGCGGTGGCCTGCCCGGTTCGGATGAACCCAGTCAAGGACATCGCCCTGGTTGAACACGAAATACTCACCTACGCCGATAGGGTGGCCGGCACCGTCCTTGCGAAACGCGGGCGCAAGATCCACAGCGACAACCGAGGGCGCGAGCCCGCTCAGTAGCATGCGCTGGGGCTCCCCTTGCAGCAGGGAGGCCGACCAGCGAATCCCGTCGCTGCGATAGCGCGCGGCGGCATCTGCGGATACCTGCATCTCGTAGGGAAAAATCGCGACACACAAGGCTACACCCCGGGCCTGCAGCGCCTGCGCCAGGTGATTGATGCGGGCGATGGTCTGGCCGACCACCTCAGCATGGCGCTCCGGGTAGAGTTCGAACGCCTCATCGCCGTGGTAGCCGTAGCCAAGGCGCATCACGAGGTTGGTCAGTTGCGTGCGCAGGTAGTCATATAAGTAAGAGCGCGTCCGCAGGACGTCCAGATAGTGCTTCACCAGGGGTTTTACCCACCTGAGCGCCGACCCGCCGGCGACGACCGCCCCCTTGTCCGGCAGGATGTCGTTCAGGTCCATCCCATAGACGACCTTCTTCAGTGCGAAGTGCTCGACGATCCCGAGGATCCTCTGGATGGCACGATCATCGGCAATGCCGTCCTCTCCCGGGCCGCCGAAATTCAGGTAGTACCTGTCGTTACGCCTGGCAGCGATGAGATCCGTGTAGCGGTAGCCGAAGCCCGCGCCGACGCCGCTCGTGATCGAGTCTCCCCAGAACCCGACGCGCTCGCGGGAGTCGGCCGGGTTCCAGTCGTGGTCGGGGTAGCCATCGGAGTTGAAGGGCATGTCGCCAAACGGATATCTGATGAGGCGTTTGGAGACGATATGTCCAATGTAATACTCGCCGCGGTTGCCGCTGGCGCGCCGGAGCACCGCCTCGGCCACACCCAGCAGCAGGATCAGTAGCAGCAAGGTCCAGCACACCAGAACAGTGCGCTGGTGGCGCTCGACGAAACCAGGCAATGACACCCCCTTGCCGGCGGGCGGACTTTGCCCGTCACCCGGGTTCACCCCCGCCATGGCCTGTCGATCCACGACGGGTTCGGCAGCTGCATCAGCCCGCTCCCCGGCGCACGGGCGGGAGAGCAACTTTTCCCGTGTGCGGGACTAACATCTGACTTTGAATCCTTTGAACCCGCGCCCCGGCGGATCATAATCTTGGCTGCAAGCGCTGGACAGGGGCCCGCTCAAACTGTGTTCGACAGTATCGTAGTCACGCTCACTGCCGCGGCGATAGCGCTGCTGTGCTCCTATTACGTGCGCCGGCAACACGTTGCGGCGTTCGCCCGGTGCGCAACGCGCGACTGCCAGTCGCAGCGCGAAATTGCCTTCGCCCTCGCCACGACGATATTCGGCGAAGTAAAGCGTGGCGGGGATCCCGCCTTCCTGTCGCCGCTGCTGGCACCTTTGGGTGGTTCGCCGGTTACCATCCTGAAGAACGGCGGCTGCTGCTCGGGCCTGCACCGGCTCTACATTGCCGCGCTGGACACACTGGGCATCCACGCGGCTCAGGTTACCGTCTACCGACGCGCCGATCCGGCCGCCGCGCACTGCCTCGCCCAGGTGAGGCTCGATGGGGCGAACGTACTTATCGACGTCGACTACGGTGTCTGGCTGCGCCACCCGGAAGGCGGCCCTGTCGATCTCGCCGGGCTGCGCTCGGGCCTGCGGCCGGTGATCGAGCCTTTCGTGTTCGACCGCGAAGCCCAGTCCGCGACCGGCGCCAGTCCACGCGGCGCCGGTTACCCGGATCGCGAGTACTACCGCTTCGACTACGTGCTCACGCGCACGGCCAACTGGGCCGAGAGCCGGCTCAAGCGCACCGTCTACGCCGCGCTGCACGCGCTGACCGGTGGCCGCGTCGACCTTGTACTGCTGCCGCCGATCCTCGAATGGCCTGAGGTGATACTCGGCGGTGGGCTGTGCGTACTGGCGGTGCTGCTGCTCGCCGCCCACCAGTTCGCGCCGTAGGCGCTCATAGCGCCGGTCGCAGCTTCAGCACCATCGATCGCGAGGTCACGGCAACGCCACGCGCAGCAGCAAGGGCCGGCTATTGCTGCTCAGGGGATTCCGCGTCCGCGCTGCCTGGCGTGTCGGTTTTCAGTGCATCACGCTCGGCCTGGCGGGTCATGACGATGATGCTGATGCGGCGATTGACCGGATTGCGCGCATCGGCGCGGTCGAACAGAACCGACGAGGAAAGGCCCACGACACGGGCGGTCTTGTCGGTCGAGAGACCGGCCGCCTCCAGGGCACGGCGTGCGGCGTTGGCCCGGTCACTGGAGAGGTCCCAGTTGGTGCGGCCACTCGCCCCGGCGTACGGGGCGCCATCGGTGTGCCCGGTGAGACTCAGGCGATTGGGCACGGTGTTCAGATAGCGCGCGAGCTCGGTCAGGATCGCCTCCGTGTAGGGTTTCAGGTGCGCACTGCCGCTGTCGAACATGGGGCGGTTCTGCTGGTCCACGATCTGGATGCGCAGCCCCTCCGGGGTGATGTCCAACAGCAACTGGTCCTTGAAGGGTACGAGCGCCTGGCTGTTCTCCACGGCCTTCTTGAGGTCCTCCATCAGCGAATCGAGCTGCTTGCGCTCGGCCGCACTCACCGATTCTCGCTCGCGGGCGAGCGCGGCGGCCGCGCGCTGCTGTTCCTGTGGCAGTGCCTCCGGCGCGCTCACCGGCTGCTGTGCGTGCGCACGCACGGCCGCCGGCATGCGCCGCTCGTCCAGCGCGCCGTGCAGGTTGATCAGGCTGGTGCTGGCACCGCCCGGACCTGCCATTCCCGGAGCGGGCTTGACGCTCTTGCCAGGCTCCATGCTCGGATTCTTGAAGTAGTCGAAGATCGCCGCGCGCTGCTCCTTGGACACCGCGGTGACCAGCCACATCACCAGGAAGAACGCCATCAACGCGGTGACGAAGTCCGCGTAGGCGACTTTCCATGCGCCGCCGTGATGTCCCCCGCCGGCGCGCTTGTAGCGCTTGACGATGACGATGGGGCGCTCGCCGGGTTTGCGTGCCATGGCCGTGCTACCGGGCGGCGGCGTCCGCGGTGACCGGCTCGGCAGCGACATTTGCCGCGGCCGGCTTGTCCTTGTTCTTCAGGCGCGCCTCCAGATCGTTGAACGTCGGGCGCACCTCGCTGAACAGCAGCTTGCGGGCAAACTCGACGGCCACGGAGGGCGCGTACTCGCGAACGCTCGCGACCAGCGCCATCTTCACGACCTCGAAGGCCTTGCCTTCCTCGCGGGCCAGGTGCTCCATGGCCGCGGCAATGGGTCCGACGAACCCGTAGGACACCAGGATTCCAAGAAACGTGCCCACCAGCGCGGCGCCGACTTTGTGACCGATGGTCGCGGTGTCGCTGCCTTCCAGGGTCGCCATGGTGTTCACGATTCCCAGAACCGCGGCCACGATGCCAAAGCCGGGCAGCGCGTCCGCGACCTTCTGCACCGCGTGCGCCGGCTCGGCTGCCTCGCTGTGGTGGGTCTCCAGCTCGTACTCCAGCAGCGACTCCAACTCCTGCGGGTCGAGGTTGCCGCCGACGATCAGCCGCAGGCAGTCGGTGATGAACTCGACCATGTGGTGGTCGGCCATCACGTGCGGGTATTTCTTGAAGAGCGCGCTGTCTTGCGGCGCCTCGAGGTCGCGCTCGATGCTCATCACGCCATCGCGACGCATCTTGGTCAGGATCTCGAACATCAGCTGCAGCAGGGTGACGTAGTTCTCGCGCTTGTAGCGCGGGCCCTTGGGCAGGGACAGCGCACCGATGAACGCGGCCTTGACGACCTTGGGCGGGTTGCTGATCAGGAACGCGCCGACGGCAGAGCCGACGATGATGAGGACCTCAAATGGGTGCCATAACGCCAGGATGTGGCCGCCCTCGGCCGCGAACCCGCCGAGGATGCATCCGATCACCACCAAGGAGCCGATTATCTGCAGCATCGCGTTTCCGGTCCGTCAAAGTTTCCGCCACAGAGTGATAGCGGCCCGCGACCTCCAAACCTTGAGGGACCGGGCACCGGGGCTGGTCAGTCGAGCTGGAAGACGGTGCCGCCCGCGGACACCCTTGCGCCCGAAGTCGTGCCGTAGAGCGTGCCGTCGGGGCCCTCGATGAGTGACCCGCACGGGGCGGCCCCGTCAGCGCCGCCCGCGAACGAGTACAGCACCGTCTCTGCGCCGTCGAGCGTGACCTGCAGAACCGCGCCTGCGCCGGCCGCGCCGCCGCCGCTGGCAAGAATGTAAAAGTTGCCGTCGCTCGCCTGCAGCAGGTCCCCTTCCGGGTTGGCACCGTCGCCGACGCTGCCCAGCGATAGCAGCACCGACTCCTGACCACTCGCGTTCAACTTGATAATGGCGCCCGTGCCGTTGGCGCCCCCGGCGCGCGTCGTAGCATAGAGATTTCCATCGCTGGCCTGGATGAAGGTGCCGTCTGGGTTCGCCCCGTCCGAGCCGGCGCCCAGGGAGTGGAGCACGGTCTCTGCACCCTGGAGGGTCATGCTGAATACGACCCCAGCGCCGTAGTCGCCACCCGCGCGAGTCATTCCGTACAGGTTGCCGTCGCTGCCCTGCACCAGGCTGCCCGCGGGCATCTGGCCGTCAGCGCCGGAGCCGAACGAATGGATGACCAGTTCGCTCCCGCCGGGCCCGATCATGAACACCGCGCCCATGCCGTACGCGCCCCCGTACATGCTCATCCCGTAGAACGAGCCATCGCTGGCCTGGATCAGGCTGCCGTAGGGGTACTGGGCACCGGCCCCGCTGCCGAAGGAGTGCAGCACGGTCTCGGTGCCCGCGAGGGTCAGCATGAAGACCACCCCGCTGTCGTTGTCCCCGCCATTCATGGTCATGCCGTAGAGATTGCCATCGGCGCCCAGGGTGAGGCTGCCATGCGGGTGCGCGCCATCGGCGCCACCGCTGAAGGAATGCAGCACGGTCTCGGTGCCGTCCGGGGCAATCATGAATGCCATCCCGAGACCGCTGTCGCCGCCCACGTAGGTGAGACCATATAAGGCCCCGTCACTGCCGCGCAGCAGGTTGCCGTAGGGCGTCAAGCCGTCCGCCGGCCCCGACTGGAACGCGTGCACGACAGACTCACCGCCGGGAAGGCAGGAGACCGCGACGTCATCGACAGCGCTGCTGCCGACCGTGCCGCTGCCGTTGGCCACGCTGCACGCCACCGCCGGCGGGTGCATGCGCACGCTGAGCTGGTACGCCGCCCCGCTCGGCAGCGCCGCAGGCATGCTGAATTGCACCGCGTTGGCCATGACGGCGAGCGAATCGACGCCGTTGGCGAGCACAAGGCCGCTCGTGCCAAGCCCGCTGACCGACCCGCCTATGGTGAATGCACTGGCAGCGCAGATGACGAGGATCCCGGTCACCGGCCCATCCCTCACCGTGCCGCTGCCGTCGGTCACCGCGCAGCTAAGACCACTGGGCTGCGTCTGTACCGAGATCGCATAGCGCGCCCCGTCCGGCAACGCCATCGGCAGCGCAAACGTCGTCGCACCCAGGGGAATCGAGAAGGGATCGCGGCCGTCGGTCAGCACCAGTCCTGCAGCGCTCAAACCTGACACGCTGCCACCTACGGCAAAGGTGTTCTGCGAGCAGGTCACCGCCACCGTGGTGACCGCGGCCGGCGGCATCATGCCGACCCCGTCACTGACTGCGCACTGCATGCCCGCGGGCGCACTTTGCACGGTGACCTGGTACGGCGAGCCATATGCCACGCGCCCCGGAAAAGTGAAGCTGCCGGCGGACGGTGGCACCGGCAGCGTGTCCGTGCCGTTGGCGAGCACCAGGCCCGCGGCAGCGCCCAGTCCACTGACCGAGCCACCCAGGGCGAACGGCTGGTCACTACAATTGATGGCCACGCTGGTCACGTCGCCGGCCGGCATTGTGCCGCTGCCGCCTTGCACCGCGCAGGCCACGCCAGCGGGCTGCTGCACGACGGTGAGCGCATAGGTGCTGCTATAGGCCACCGCGTCGGGCATCAGGAAGCTCGCGCTTCCGGCAGGCAGCGTCAGCGTGTCGCTGCCATTCTGCAGCACGAGACCTGCCGCATTGAGGCCATGGACCGTGCCGCCGAGTGTAAATGCGCGGTCCGAGCAGGTGACCACCACGTTCGCCACGTTGGCGGAAGCAATTGCGCCCTGCCCGCCGGCGACTGTGCAGGTCTGGCCTCCAGGGGCGGTCGCGACTGTCACGACATAGTGAGTGGCGCTCGGCAGCGCGGTCGGGAAAGTGAAACTGCCGCCCTGCGAGACCAGCAGCGCGTCCTTGCCGTTATCCAGCAGCTGCAGCTGCGCTCCCGGGGCGAGCCCGGCAACCGTGCCACCCACAGTGTAAGAGCTGGCGCCCGGATCCGAGCCGGACGAACCGCACCCCGCGCTGACCATGCATGCCACGAAGACCGGCGCGAGGCCTCGATGGATGACGCTGCTCGCAGTGCGGGTGCCCATAGAAGTGACCTTTGCTGTTAGACGCGACTCCGCGCGCGCCAGTGGCGCGTGGATGTCGTCTGTCACCGGCAGATAGCGGCAGCCGCGCAGTGAACTTGAACAAGCGAGGAACTGGGGACCGCCCTGGCCGATTAGGTTCAATGAGCTCCGGCGGGCGCCTGCCAGGGGTGTCTACCGCGCCTCAGTCCTGACAGCCGGCGGCCAAAGAGGTGGCTCAGCGCTTAAGTTCGCTGCGAAATGGCCGCTACCGCCATTGACAGTGTCCGAACCTTGCCGGCGGCCCGAAAGCTGCATCGCCCTGTCCCCGGGCGGTTATCGTAGGTACGATCGTGCGGGGTTCGGACAGGCACGCGGAGAATCGTCCGATGTTCGATGGCGCAAATACAGTGGTGCTGTTCGAGGAGCTCGCCTTTCAGGACGTGCTCCCGGTGAGCTGGCGCACCCTGCCCGGGCCGATCGACGCTGACACCGCCGCGGTGTACGCGGAGCGCAATGTGCGCCTGTTGCAGGCACGCGAGGCCATGGACCAACTGGGGCCTGTCGAGACCGCGGACGAAGACTCCCCGCATGCCGCCGCGCTTATCCGGCTCGAGCTGAAGGTAAATCTGGTGCTCGACCTGGTCGGCCAGATCCTGGCCGCCAACCGCCCGCGGCCGGTAGCGGTGCCGGTGCGCTTCAATTCGCTCGGCGCCACCTGGCGCAACCCGACGTCGGCGCTACCGGAGGCCGGCGCGGTCGGGCTGGTCGAGATCTACCTGCACGACTGCCTGGCCGAGCCGTTGAAGCTCGCCGGGCGCATTGCCAGCGTGATGCCCGACGGCCACATCAAGGCGCGCTTCGCCCCGGTCGGGGAGACCGTCGCCGATCTGCTCGAAAAGCTCGCCTTCCGCCGCCATCGGCGCCTGGTTGCCGGCAGCCGTCAGCCAACGCGCTGAACTGTCCCGGCGCTGACTGTGACCAAGGTCACAGACACCGTGCTTTGCGCAGCGACGACCGCGACAAAGTTACCAACTGCGTCACGTCCCGGCACGCATCGCTGGTGCAACATAATCCCAACACACAGCAATGATCGTTTCCTAACAACAAGTCGAATGTTGAAAGCCCGCAGGTCTAGATGAACAGCCCAGGGAAGATCGAACGGTGAGCGCACCACTGCAGCGCTACCAGGCGGCCGCGACCGCGCTCGACCCAACCGCGCCAGACACCTCGGCGCGCCTGCCGACGGGCAGTTCAGCTGCGATCCGGCACATCAGTTCCCTCATCCGCCAGGTCGCCGCACACGACTCCACGGTGCTCGTGCTGGGTGAATCGGGCACCGGCAAGGAAGTCGCCGCACGGGCCATCCACGACTTGAGCCCGCGGCGCGCGAAGCCATTCGTCGCGCTCAACTGCGGCGCGATTCCGGCTGAACTGCTTGAGTCGGAGCTGTTCGGGCACGAGAAGGGCTCCTTTACCGGGGCGATTGCCGCCCGCAAAGGACGCTTCGAGATCGCCGAGGGCGGCACGCTGTTCCTGGATGAGATCGGAGACATGAGCCCGTCGATGCAGGTAAAGCTGCTGCGCGTGCTGCAGGAACGGGTCTTCGAGCGCGTGGGCAACCACGTGCCCATCCGCTGCAACGTGCGCATCATCGCCGCCACTCACCGCAACCTCGAGGAGGCCATCGGCCGCGGCAGCTTCCGCGAGGATCTGTTTCACCGCCTGAACGTGTTCCCCATCGAGATGCCTGCGCTGCGTGCGCGTGGCGAGGACCTGCCGCAGCTCATCGAGGATTTCGTTGAGCACAACGTGGCCGAGGGTCGGCCGCGGGTACAGCTGTCGGCCGCCGCGCTGGCAGCCCTGGCGCGCTGCCCCTGGTCCGGCAACGTGCGCGAACTGTCGAACCTGATAGAGCGACTGTCCATTCTGTGCGGGGAACGTGCGGTCGAGATCGCCGACCTCCCGCCGCGTTACCGTCCCGCCGCTGACATCGATGCGACCCCCGCAGCGTTTTCCCGTCCGGTCTATAGCGGCTCGGGAGAGAGTTTTACCACCGCCATGGCAGCGATGCCCGCGGAACTTCTCACTGATACCGGCGTGCTCTCGCTGCTGCAGGGCGGTGGCCTTTCCGACACGGCGATCGTCCTGCCGGCGGACAGCGCAAGCGCGCTGTCCGTGCTGCCCACAGAGGGCCTGGACCTGCGCGCGCACCTGGCGAGCATCGAACGGACCTTGATCGAACAGGCGCTGCAGCGCTCGCAGGGCACGGTCGCCCAGGCGGCGCGGCTGTTGAATCTTCGCCGCACGACGCTCGTCGAGCGGCTGCGCAAGCTCGATCTGGCCAGCACACTTCCGGACGCGACGGAAGTTTGACGCCGCCGCTCCGGGCCACCGGGCCCGGAGCGTGATACAGCGCACGCTTTCTCCCTGGTTTTCCTCAGGCACGGCTCTTGCAACGTTGCCCTTGTACGCACCAATCCCGGGTGCGGGAGGGCCCGATGAGCGATGCAGCCGAAGTAGCGACGCCAGACACGGAACGCGCGGACCGCCGTACGCGTGAACCCGTGGCCGTCGCCGAGATCTCGCGCCGCACACTGGAACTCACCCAGCGCGTCGCGCTCAGTGACTGCACGGTGCTGCTCGTGGGCGCCTCGGGGACCGGCAAAGAAGTCCTGGCGCGCTACATTCACCGCCACTCCGCACGCGCCGGCGGCCCGTTCGTCGCGGTCAACTGCGCGGCGCTTCCCGAGAGCATGCTGGAGGCCATCCTGTTCGGTTACGAGCGCGGTGCCTTCACCGGGGCGCACGCGGCCCACCCAGGCAAGTTCGAGCAAGCCCAGCACGGCACGTTGCTGCTCGATGAGGTGACCGAGATGCCGCTCGCGCTGCAGGCGAAGCTGCTGCGCGTGCTGCAGGAACGCGAGGTCGAGCGCCTCGGCGGACGCGCCTCGCTGGCGCTGGACGTGCGGGTCGTGGCGACCACCAATCGCCGGCTGCGCGAGGAAGTCGCTGCAGGGCGCTTTCGCGAGGACCTCTTTTACCGGCTGAATGTCTTCCCGCTGCAGCTTGCGCCGCTGCAGGCGCGCCGCGAGGACATCCTGCCGCTTGCGATGCAGCTACTGAGCGCGCGCTGTCCGGCCGGCGGGCGCATCCCGGCCCTGAGCGCCGAAGCGGCGCAGTTGCTGCTCACCTACCCATGGCCGGGCAACGTGCGCGAGCTGGACAACGTGCTGCAGCGCGCCCTGATCCTGATGAGCGGCCCGGTGATCCGCGCCGCGCACATCCAGTTTGAATCCCCTTCCGATGCGGCCCCGGCGGCGACGCCGAGCAGCGAGCCGCCGGCCTCCCTGGCCGGCTCACTCGGTGAACGCGAGCGCGAAACGATCCTCGCGGCGCTGCGTACCGGCAAGAACCGCAGCGCCGCTGCCCTGTCGCTGGGCATCAGCGCGCGCACCCTGCGCTACAAGCTGGCGCGACTGCGCGATGCCGGGGTCGTGGTGCCCACCACATGAACCAGTACAAAGCGGTGACGCCATGAGCGAGATGCAGATAGCCCAGGTCCTGCAGCAGATACGGTCGCTGTCCGCCCAGGTCCATCCGGCGGCCACGGCGGCGCCGGCGGCCGAGGCCGGTGGCGTCAGCGAGTTCGCGCGCCTGCTGCAAAAAGGCGTCGGCACGGTCAACGAAACCCAGCAGCGTGCCGGGGCGCTCTCGGAGGCCTTCGAGCGCGGCACGCCCGGAGTGGAACTGCCCGACGTGATGCTCGAGCTGCAGAAGGCGAGCGTCTCGTTCCGCGCGCTCGCCGAGGTGCGCAACCGCCTGGTGAGCGCCTACCAGGACATCATGAACATGCCACTGTGAGTGCCTAGCGCAGGCAGTCACTCATTAGTTGCGAAATCACGCTAACCCCACAACCCAACCACGACGTATCCCACGATGGCGAACGAACTCAAGACCTCTCATATGGCTGACACGCTGTCCTCGGCGGTGAAGCCGCTCATGCTGCTGCTCGGCATCGCCGGCGCCGTCGCCGCGGGCCTGATCATCGTGCTGTGGTCGCGTGGGCCAAGCTACAGCCTGCTGTATGCGAACCTGGCCGCCGAGGATCAGGCACAGGTGGCCCAGGCGCTGGATGCAGCCCAGATCACCTACCGCCTGCAGCCGGGCTCCAACGCGATCGAAGTGCCCACCGACCGCTTGCCGGATGCGCGCCTGAAGCTTGCCGGGCAGGGCCTGCCGCAGGGCGGTGGCGGCTTTGCAACCCTGGACAAGGACCCGGGGTTCGGTGTCAGCCAGTTCGTCGAAAGCGCCCGCTACCAGCATGCCCTGGAGACCGAGCTCGGGCGTACGATCGCCAACCTCAGGCCCGTGGAGGGCGCGCGCGTGCACATCGCGCTGTCGCGACCCTCGGCCTTCGTACGCGATCACCGCGCCGCCAGCGCCTCGGTGTTCGTGCAGCTGAAGGCCGGACAGCGCCTCGAGCAGCAACAGGTCCAGGCCATTATCAACCTCGTGGCCTCGAGCATCCCGGAGCTGGAGGCCAACCAAGTCACCGTTGTCGACCAGCAGGGGCGCCTGCTGTCGCAGCCCCCGGGCCATGACGAGTCCTCGATCCGCGAAGAACAGTTCGACACCGTTCGCCGCCTCGAGGACGACTACCGGCAGCGCATCGAGGCACTGCTCAGCCCGCTGGTGGGCATCGGCCATGTGCGGGCGCAGGTCGTGGCACAGCTGGACATGGCCGTCACCGAGCAGGCACGCGAGCAGTACGCTCCAGGCAGCCAGGTGGTGCGCAGCGAGCAGGTTTCCGAGCAGAGCAGCCGCGACGGCGCGGCGGCCGGCGGAGTTCCCGGGGCGCTGACGAACCAGCCGCCCGCCGGTGGCGTCGCCGCCGCGCCACCACCGCCGGCGGCCGCTGTGCCGACCGCGGGCAAACCGACGCAGGCCGGCGGCAACCCCGCGCAGGGGGCCGCGGCGACGCCGCCCGCCACGCCGGGCGCGCCGGGCGCGCCGGGCGCGCCGGAGAATGTCACGCACGAAAGCACGCGCAACTACGAGATTGACCGCACGGTGGCCTATAGCCGCGAGCCGGGCGGCCGGCTCAAGCGCCTCACAGTGGCCGTGCTGGTCGATGACGTGCATGCCACCGACAAGGCCGGCAAGGTGCAAAGCGCGGCCCTCACCGCTGCACAGCTGGAGCACATCACCCAACTGGTCAAGGATGCGGTCGGCTTTGATCCGGCCCGCGGCGACACCGTGAGCGTCGTGAACTCCGCCTTCGCCGCCGAAGCGCCCGTGCCCGATGGCGACCTGCAGGCGCCAGCGATCTGGGAGCGGCCGCTGTTCCGCGACCTGGTGCGCGTGCTGTCAGGGGCTGTCGTGCTCGTCGTGCTGGTGCTGACGGTGCTGCGCCCCTTGGTGCGCAACCTGCTCGCAGTCCCGCGCGGCCAGCGCCTGGCGGCCCTGACCACCGAGGCCGGAGGCACCGCATCGCTGGGCAGTGGCGGTGCCGGGGCGGCCTTGCTCATAGACCCGGCGCAGCAGCTCAGCCAGGCACGCTCCCTGGTGAGTCAGGACCCCAAGCGAGTCGCGCAGGTGCTGCGCGGCTGGGTAGGCACCGATGGCTGAACAGGCACAGGCCGCAGCCCCGGCCCCCGCCCCGGCCGCCCCCAGGGCCGCCGCCGCACCGGCCACCGCCGCGCGCAGCGGCACGGAACAGGCCGCAATCCTGTTGCTCACCTTAGGCGAGCAGGAGGCCGCGCAGATCCTGCGGCACATGGGCGCCAAGGAGGTGCAGCGCGTCGGAGTCGCCATGGCACGCATGTCCAACGTATCGCGCTCCGACGTGGAACACGTGCTCAAGGAGTTCACGGCCAACGTCGAGTCGCAGACCTCGGTCGGAGTAGGCGCGGATGAGTTCGTGCGCAAAGCGCTCGTGCATGCCCTGGGGGAGGACAAAGCCGCAGGCATCATCGACCGCATCAGCATCACCCGCTCGAACAAGGGACTGGAGTCGCTCAAGTGGATGGATGCGCGCTCGGTCGCGGAACTGATCCGCTTCGAGCATCCACAGATGATTGCCATCGTGCTTGCCTACCTCGACCAGGACCAGGCCGCCGAGACCCTGGCGCTCATCCCCGCGGGCATCCGCGCCGACGTGGTCGTGCGCATCGCGACCCTCGACGGCATCCAGCCCAGCGCGCTGTCCGAGCTGGATGACATCATCGAGAAGCAGTGCAGCGGCAAGGCCAGCAGCGCCACCTCGGTGCTCGGTGGAGCCAAGGCCGCCGCGGGCATCCTCGCCTCGCTCGAGGCCGGAGCGGAGGGCGCCATCATCGAGGAGATCGGCCAGTCCGATCAGGCACTGGCCGCCGTCATCCAGGACCTGATCTTCGTCTTCGATGACCTCATCGAACTCGATGACCGCAGCATGCAGGAACTGCTGCGCCAGGTGCCCGGCGACGAGCTGCTGCTGGCGCTCAAGGGCGTCGACGAGGCGCTCAAGGAGAAGATCTTCAAGAACATGTCACAGCGCGCCGGCGAGCTGCTCAAGGATGACCTTGCGGCCAAGGGTCCGGTGAAGCTCGCAGAGGTGGAGGCAGCCCAGAAGAGCATCCTGCAGAGCGCACGCAAGCTTGCCGATGCCGGCACGATCGCCCTGGCAAGCAAGGGTGATGAATATGTCTGACCCCACGCCGGCCCGGCACTCCGCGCAACGCTGGTCCCCACCGCACGTCGAGGGCGCGCAGCTGGCCCGTTCGCGCGCGCCGGGCGCCCAGCTCGCAGCCACCACGGCCGCCGCGCTCGCGCAGCAGGCCGAAGCTGCCGGCTACGCGGCAGGCATCGCCCGCGCACAGGCCGAAGCCCTCGAACAAGGCGCGGAGCTTAGCGGCCGCATCGCGCGCTTTGACGAACTACTGCACCAGCTCGCGCATCCGCTGCGGCTGCTCGACGCGGAAGTGGAGCAGGCGCTGTTGTCGCTGGCACTGGCCATCGGCTCGCAGCTGGCGCGGCGCGCGCTGCAGGCCGAGCCCGGCCAGACGATCGCGCTGGTGCGCGCCTGCCTGAAACACCTGCCCCTGGCCGCCCGCGACGTGCGGGTCCACCTGCACCCGGAGGACGCCGCCATCCTGAGGCACAGCCTGGCAACCCCTGCGGGCGAGGGCGCGTGGCGTCTGATGGAGGACCCTACCCTCACGCGCGGCGGCTGCCTGGTGGAGAGCGAACACTCCAGAATTGACGCCCGCTTCGAAAGTCGGATGCATGCCATCGTGGCCGGCGCGCTGGGCGATGAGCGCGCCGCCGGGCGCCCTGAGCCGGACGCCACCACATGAGCGCCCTGCCCGGATCGGCAGAGCGCCCGGCACTTTGGGCGCAGCGTCTGGCGAAACTCAGGCAACGCGTGGAGGCCACCGAGGCGCCGCCGGTGCAGGGAGTACTCACGCGCATGGTCGGCCTCACGCTCGAGGCGGTGGGTTGCCAGGCCTCGATCGGCGATTACTGCCAGCTGGCAGGGCGCGACGGGTCACACATCGACGCGGAGGTGGTTGGCTTCTCCGGCGGCCGCCTCTTCCTCATGCCCACCGGTGACAGCCACGGACTGGCGCCGAACGCGGTGGTCACGCCGCGCTCCGGCGCCGGCACCATCGCCGTGGGCCGGCAACTGCTTGGCAGGATCATCGACGGTGCGGCACAGCCGCTGGACGGACTGGGACCGCTCGAGTGCGAAGCGCGCGTGCGCCTGGCCGGCGTACCGATCAATCCGCTCGCGCGCGCACCCATCACACAGCCGCTGGATGTCGGGGTGCGCTCCATCAACGCGCTGCTGACCGTGGGGCGCGGCCAGCGCGTGGGGCTGTTCGCCGGCAGCGGCGTGGGCAAGAGCGTGCTGTTGGGCATGATGGCGCGCCACACCCAGGCGGACGTGATCGTGGTCGGCCTGATCGGCGAGCGCGGCCGCGAGGTGCAGGAATTTGTCGAACGCATCCTTGGTCCCCGCGATCGCACGCGCGCGGTGGTGGTGGCCGTACCTGCCGACAATCCGCCGCTGCTGCGCCTGCATGGTGCCTCGGTGGCGACTGCGGTTGCCGAGTATTTCCGCGACCAGGGCCTGAACGTGCTGCTGCTGATGGATTCACTGACCCGCGTCGCCCAGGCGCAGCGCGAGATCGGGCTCGCCATCGGCGAGGCGCCGGCCACCAAGGGCTACCCGCCCTCGGTGTTCGCGCGCCTGCCGCAACTGGTGGAGCGGGCGGGCAATGGCCGGGTGGGCGCAGGTTCCATTACCGCCTTCTACACCGTGCTCACCGAGGGCGACGCCACGGATGACCCCATCGCGGATGCCGCGCGGGCGATCCTGGACGGGCACGTAGTGCTGTCGCGGCGCATTGCCGAGACCGGCCTGTACCCGGCCATCGACGTCACCGCGTCCATCAGCCGCGCCATGCACGAAATCACCCCGCCGGCGCACGCACGGCTGGCACGCCAGTTCCGGCGCGCGCTGTCCGCCTACGAGGACAGCCGCGAGTTGATCAACCTCGGCGCCTACCAGCGCGGCAGTGACGCCCGCGTGGATGCCGCGGTGACCCTGTGGCCGCAGGTGCAACAGTTCCTGCAGCAGGACATGCATGAACGCGTCGACCTTGCCGCAAGCCTGCGTGCCCTGGGCGGCCTGTTCCCCGAAGGCAGCCCATGAGCTACCCCTGTATAAGCACCGCACGCGTCATGGGTGAACCGTGACCCAGTCGCGCCTGATCAAGAGTGCGCAGCAGGTTCTTGAGCGCAATGAACAGCGTCACGCGGTGGCGCTGGCCGAGTGCGAACGCCAGGTCCGCGACCATGAAACCAAGCTCGCCGACCTGGAACGCTACCGCGCGGTGTACCTGCGTGACTTCGACCAGCGTGCCCACGAGGGCATGAGCGGTGCCCAGGCGCGTACGTTCCACACCTTCATCGCCCGCGTCGCTCTGGCTGTGGGCGAGCAGCAGCAGCTGCTGAGCTGCGCGCGCGACCAGCATGCCGAGGAGCTGCGCAAGTGGCGCGCTGCCGCGCGGCGCACCGCGGCACTCAACCGCATCATCCAGCGGCG
Source organism: uncultured Pseudomonadota bacterium (assembly GCA_963703025.1). Lineage (GTDB taxonomy): Bacteria > Pseudomonadota > Gammaproteobacteria > Steroidobacterales > Steroidobacteraceae > 13-2-20CM-66-19. The sequence goes on from OY969778.1 coordinate 445,558, forward strand.
CGAGCACGCCGCCCAGCAGCAGGCGGAACGGTCAGACCAGGCCGCCGCCGATGCACACGCCCAGCGCAGCTGGGCGCAAAAAGGAGCCCGCCGTGGCAATTGACTCCAGTTCTGCTCTTGCCGGTCCGGCCGCGCCGTCGGCGAAGGCCGCCTCCGGCACGGACTCGAAGAACAGGCTGCCGGGCCACGCCCCCGGCTCCCCGGTGTACCCACCCGAACGACTACCGTCCCAGCCCAAAGGTGGCGTCGGCCGGACCGCAGCACCAGTGCCGACTGCTTCACGTACGCCCCCGGCGAGCACCGCGCAGGGCACCGCGCGCGCGCCGGATCGTGGCGTTCCGGCCATCGTGAGCGGCGATCCGCGAGACGCGCTGCCAGGACAGAGTCCGCTTCCGGCAAGCAAGGCCGCAGTCACCAACGAGACCGGAACCGCGAACACCCCCAAGCCGGCAACCGCTTCGCGTGGAAGACCCAAGGCGACCCCCGCAGCACAGCTGTCAGCTCAGCTGGGCCTGCCGGCCGCGAACCTGGCATCGCTGAACTACGATGCCACCTCGCAGCCGGCACCGGCGACCGACAGCGCCACCGCCGGCGCAGCATCGGCCGCGACGGATCCCGCTCAAGCCGCGGCCGCGGACCTGGCGCACTTGACGGCGGAGCTGCCGGCCCTGTCCGCGCAGCTTTCCGCACCGCGCGCCCCGACCTCGGCCGTCGTTCAGGACTCAGCGGATGGTTCGCAGGGCACGACCGCGCTGAGCCGTGATGCAACCGGGCCGGCCGCCCTGCCGGGGGCCACCCTCGCAGCGCTGTCGCCCATGAAACCCACGGATGCAGGGTCAGCCGCGGGCGCTGCGCCGTCACAAGTCACCAGCACCGCCCCCGGCAGCGACAGCCCGGACCCCGGCGTGCTCAGCCTTGATTTCACCCCGGTACATCCGGGGTCCGAGGCGACCGCGGCCGCACCGGCGCTGCAGACCCCGGTCGGTACCGGCGAGTGGGCGGAAGAACTCGGTACGCACGTTATCTGGATGGCACATCAGGGGGTCTCCAGCGCCTCCCTGCGCCTGCAGCCAGAACACCTGGGCCCCTTGGAGGTGAGGATTTCCATGCACGACGCCAACGCGAGCGTGTGGTTCGGCGCAACTGAGCCTGAGACGCGCCGCGCACTGGAGGCCGCCCTGCCGCAGCTGAAGGAAATGTTCACAGCCCAGGGGATGACGCTTACCGACGCCGGGGTCTCTCGCGAGCCGCCCCGTGATGCACAGCCGGCGCTGCGCCCGCACACTTCGAACTCAGGCCCTTCCGCACAGCCAGCAGATGCAGCCACACATTCCGCCCTCGGCCGCCGTCGCGGCCTGATCGATACCTACGCCTGATAGCCCAGCGGCGCCTGCCGCCGCGGGCGTCAAAGTTCCGTCGTCCGCACGGTGCGCCGTGCGCCTTGACGGCCGCGCGGACCGCAGATTCCTGACTGGCGGCGAGTAAAGCGAGCGGCAGTTCACACATTCCCCGCTGGCATGGGCGTTGCAACAGGCCTCCTCACCGGCATCCGCGCCGGCACCAGGAGTAACCCGAAGATGGCTGACGCAACCACCGCCTCTGCAACGCCGGCACCGGCCGCCAAGCGCAAGGGCAAGCTCGCGCTGCTGCTGGTCCTCGCGCTGCTGCTGCTCGCCGGCGGCGCGGCCGCCTGGTGGTGGTGGAATTCACGTGCCGTCCCCAAGCCGGTGGTCGCCGCGGCGCCGCTGCCACCGCAGTACCTCGCCCTCGACCCACCGTTCGTCGTGAACTTCGAGGCCGAGCAGATGGTGCGCTTCCTGCAGGTCACCGTGCAGCTGATGTCCCGCGACCCGCACACGATCGAGCTGCTCAAGAGCAACGATCCGGTGGTACGTGACCAGCTGCTGATGCTCTTCGGCAACCAGAAATACGAGGTGCTGTCCACGCGCGAGGGCAAGGAATCACTGCGCAAGCAGGCCCTGGAGAGCGTGCGCACTGTGATCAGCGGCGCCGGCGGACACCCCGACCATGTCGAAGCGGTCTATTTCACCAGCTTCGTCATGCAGTAAGCCCACGGCCAGCACGGACCCAACACGATGACTTCGGAAAAAATCCTCGAGCCCGCCGAAATCGACGCCCTGATCAATGGCGTGCACAGCGGCGCGGTCAACACCCAGCCGCCGGCAGCCCCGAGGGAAGTACGCAGCTATGACCTGCGCGAGCCGCGCCGCACCGCGCACGGGCGCCTGCCCGCGCTCGCCATGATCAACGAGCGCTTCGCCCGCAGCTTCCGCCTGAGCCTGTACAACCTGCTGCGCCGTTCGGCCGACATCACCGTGAAGCCGCTGCGGATGGAGCGCTTCAGCGAGTACGTGCAGACGCTGCCCACGCCGACCAGCCTGAACCTGGTGCGCTTCAACCCGCTGCGCGGCACCGCGCTCGTGGTCATCGATCCGCTGCTGGTCTTCACGATCGTCGACCACTTCTTCGGCGGTACCGGGCGCAGCTGGAAAATCGAGGGTCGCGAGTTCACCGCTACCGAGCAGCGCATCATCCACATGCTGCTGCGCAGCGTTTTCGCTGACCTGCGCGATGCCTGGGCTCCGGTGGCCGCCATCGAGCTGGAGTACGTGCAGTCGGAGACCAATCCGCAATTCGCGCCCATTGAGTCGCCCGCCGAGCCGGTGCTGGTAAGCGCGCACCGCATCGAGCTGGCCGGCGGTGGCGGCGATCTGCACATCACGCTGCCCTACTCGATGATCGAGCCGCTGCGCGAGGCGCTCGACTGCGGCCCGGCGAGCGCGCGCGTTGAGCGTGACCCACGCTGGAGCGGCGCGCTACGCGAGGAACTCGAGGAGGCCCAGGTGGAGCTGCGCATGCTGCTCGGCAATACCAGCCTGACGCTTGCGGACCTGCTCAATCTGAAGCCCGACGACATCCTGCCGTGCGATTTCAACGGCAAGGTGACGCTGTGCGCCCAGGACCTGCCGGTGTTTCGCGGCAGCTTCGGCCTGTCGCGCGGCCAGCAGGCGATGAAGATCGAAGAGCGCCTGCGCCGTCCCCAGCCCGCCTATGAAGCCATGACTGAGAAAGCCTGAGGTCAACCATGAATGCTCCTGCTGAAGCCCGCGCCGCGGAATTCGAACAGATCAGGGACGACGGTGCGCCGGCCTCCGGCGACGTCAACCTCGAGGTCATCCTCGACGTCTCTGTCACGCTGTCGATGGAGGTCGGCCGTACTCGCATCCCGATCCGCAACCTGCTGAAGTTCAACCAGGGTTCCGTGGTGGAACTGGACCGGGCCGCCGGCGAGCCGCTGGACGTCTATGTCAACGGCACGCTGATTGCCCACGGCGAGGTGGTCGTAGTCAACGAGAAGTTCGGCATTCGCCTGACCGATGTCGTGAGCCCCGCTGAACGGTTGCGCAAGCTGCGATGAACCCACTGTTCGCATCTCCGCAGGCGGTGCCGGCCACCCATGCTGGCGGCATCAGCGAACTTGCGCACGTGATCGTGGCGCTGTTCCTGGTGATCGGCCTGCTGCTGATTCTGGCCAAGGTCGTGCGGCACCTGCGCGGCCCCGGGGCGCGCGGCACACAGCGGCTGGAGGTACTGTCAGAGGTGTCCCTGGGCGCGAAGGAACGTGCCGTGCTCGTGCGCGTCGGCAGCGCGCAGCTGCTGCTGGGCGTCGCTGCGGGACGCGTATGCGCGCTGCACGTGCTGGCTGAGCCCGCGGAAGCGTTGCCGCCGGCGCAGGCCGCACCTGCCTCCCCGGTCACGTTCCAGGCGCTGCTGCGCCGGAGCCTGGGTCGATGAGCCTGCCGCGCACCTTACTGCCCGCAATCGCGGCGCTGCTGGTCCCGGCAGCCGCCATGGCCGACCCGGGCCTGCCCGCCCTGACCGTGCACACGCTCGCTGGCGGCGCCCAGAACTACAGCCTGAGCCTGCAGCTGCTGGCACTGATGACGGCGCTGACGCTGCTGCCGGCGCTGCTGCTGACCATGACCGCATTCACCCGCATCGTGATCGTGCTCGGCATCCTGCGCCAGGCGATCGGCGCCGGGCAGACCCCGCCCAACCAGGTGCTGCTCGGGCTGTCCTTGTTCCTGACGTTCTTCGTGATGACGCCGGTGCTGAACAAGATCAACGAGACCGCAGTGCAGCCGTACTCGGCGGGCACCATCGAGGCAAGCGTAGCCCTCGAGCGCGCCGTGGTGCCGCTGCGCAAGTTCATGCTCGGCCAGACCCGCGAGACCGACATCGCGACCTTCGTGCGCATCTCCGGCGGCAACGGCTTCGCCACCCCCGACGATGTACCGCTGTCGCTGCTGATCCCCGCATTCCTGACCAGTGAACTGAAGACCTCGTTCCTGATCGGCTTCCTGCTCTATATCCCCTTCGTGATCATCGACCTGGTGGTGGCAAGCGTACTCATGTCGATGGGCATGATGATGCTGTCACCAGTGCTGATCTCCTTGCCGTTCAAGCTGATGCTGTTCGTGCTCGTGGATGGCTGGGCGCTCGTCATCGGCACCCTGGCATCGAGCTTCTACTCATGAAGCCCGCGGAGGTAGGTCGATGACCCCTGAGGCGGTACTGGGCATCGGCAGCCGCGCGCTGGAGATCACGCTGCTGCTGGCAGCGCCGCTGCTGCTGGTGGCGTTGCTGACCGGCCTTATCGTGGGCGCGTTCCAGGCGGCCACGCAGATCAACGAGAGCACGCTGTCCTTCATCCCCAAGGTGCTGGCGATCGCCGCCACGCTGGTGATCACGGGCCCGTGGATGCTCAAGGTGCTGGTCAGCTACACCCGCGAGCTGTTCGAGAGCATCCCCAGCCTCATCAACTGACATACACGCCAGCGAATACCCAAGCCCGCAAGCCCCGTCATGATCACCCTCAACCCCGAACAGATCGAACACTGGCTGCTGCAGCTGTTCTGGCCCTTCGTGCGCGTGGGGGCCTGTTTCATGGTCGCCCCGCTGTTCGGTGCGGCGATGGTGCCGGCGCGCGTGCGCGTAGTGCTCGCCGCGGCGGTCGCCGCCCTGGTCGCACCATTGCTGCCGGCACTGCCTGCCGTGTCACCGCTGTCTGCGCAAGGCGTGCTGATCACGATTCAACAGGTACTCGTCGGGGTCGCGCTGGGGTTCTGCCTGCAGCTGACCTTCGATGCCGTGACTCTGGGTGGGCAGGTGCTGGCGAACAGCATGGGCCTGTCGTTTGCCTTCAACCTCGATCCGCAGCGCGGCGGATCCAGCAGCACACCGGCACTGGGGCAGCTGTTCACCCTGCTGGTGATGCTGACGTTCCTCGCGCTGAACGGTCACCTCACGCTGCTGCAGACTCTGGTACGGAGCTTCTCCACGCTACCCATCGCCGCCGACGGGCTGGGCGCCACCGGCCTATACAGCGTGCTGTCCTGGGGCAGCCAGCTGTTCGCCGGCGCCCTGGCCATCGCCCTGCCGGGGATCACCGCGCTGCTGGTGGTGCATCTGGCCTTCGGGGTGGTCAGTCGGGCAGCACCTGCCCTGAACCTGTTCGCGGTCGGCCTGCCGGTGACGCTGTTGTGCGGGCTGGTGGTCATCCTCGCCGGGCTGTTCGCGGTGCAGGCCACATTCATTCAGCGGCTGGAGCAGGCGTTCCACATGCTCGGCGCGCTCACCGGGGCGCTGGAGTAAAGCCGTGGCCGAGAACGACCAGGAAGGCACGGAACAAGCAACCGCCAAGCGCGGCGAGAAGGCCCGCGAGGACGGGCAGGTGCCGCGCTCGCGCGACCTCAGTTCCGCTGCCGTCCTGTTGTGCAGCGCGATTGCACTCAAGGTGGTGGGACCCTACGGCGGCGCGCAGCTGCGCGGGCTGCTCAGCAGTGGCCTGTCACTGCCGCGTATGCAGGCACTGGATGAGTCACGCGCGCTGGAGGCGGTCGGCAGCGCCGCCGCCCAGGGTCTGGGTGCCTGCGCTGCCGTATGTGCCGTGTGCCTTACGGCAGCCGTCGCCGCACCGCTGGCGGTGGGCGGCTGGAACTTCACGATCAAGGCAGTCATCCCGGACTTGACCCGGCTGAACCCGCTGACCGGCTTCGGGCGCATGTTCTCGGCGCGCGGTGCGGTCGAGCTGCTGAAGTCGTTCCTGAAATTCCTGCTGATTGCCACCGTGGGGGCGGCCGTGCTCTGGCACGATGCGCCGGCCATCGCCGCGCTCAGCTGGGCCGCGCCGGAAACCGCCATGGTGCGCGCCGCCTCACTAGTCGGTGATGCCTTCCTGGTGCTAGCAGGCTCGGTGGCCCTGATCGCCGCCATCGATGTCCCCTGGCAGCTGTGGCAGCACGCCCGCCGCCTGCGCATGACGCGCAGCGAGATTCGCGAGGAGATGAAGGAGAGCGAAGGCGCCCCGGAGACCAAGGGACGCATCCGCGGCATCCAGCGTGAGCTGGCGCGGCGCCGCATGATGGCCGACGTGCCCAAGGCGGATGTCGTGGTCGTCAACCCGACCCACTACGCCGTCGCACTGCGCTACGTGGAGTCGCGCATGCGCGCCCCGGTGGTGGTCGCCAAGGGCCTCGACCTCGTGGCTGCCCGCATCCGCGCGGTGGCGGAGGAGCACCGCGTGCCGATCTTCGAGGCGCCGCCACTGGCGCGCGCGTTGCACCGCCACGTCGAGATCGGCGCCGAAATCCCGGCCACCCTGTATGTGGCGGTTGCCCAGGTGCTCACCCACCTGGCCCAGGTGCGCACCGCCGCGCGCCAGGGACAGGCGGCCCCGCCGCCACCGGCACTGGACCTGGAAGCCGGGGCTGACGCATGAGCGAGGCGACCACCGTGCCGCGTCTGGGCCTCGCCGACATCCTGCGTCACGGCATCGGCGTCCCGGCGGGCGTGCTGGCGGTGCTGGCGATGCTGGTGCTGCCGCTGCCGCCGATGGCCCTGGACGTGCTGTTCACGTTCAACATCGCCCTGTCGATCGTGGTCGTCATGGCCGTGTTCTACGTGAACCGCCCCATCGACTTCGGCACCTTTCCCACGGTACTGCTGCTGGCCACGCTGCTGCGGCTGGCACTGAACGTCGCCTCGACCCGTGTGGTGCTGCTGAACGGCCACTCAGGCTCGCAGGCCGCCGGTCACGTCATCAAATCCTTCGGCGAGTTCGTGATCGGCGGCAACTTCGCCGTCGGTGTCGTGGTGTTCGTGATACTCACGATCATCAACTTCGTGGTGGTCACGAAGGGCTCCGGACGCATCTCCGAGGTGAGCGCGCGCTTCACTCTGGACGCAATGCCTGGCAAGCAGATGGCGATCGATGCCGACCTCAACAGCGGCCTCATCACCCAGGATGAGGCGCGCCTGCGGCGCGTCGAGGTGCGCTCGGAGGCGGACTTCTACGGCGCCATGGACGGCGCCAGCAAGTTCATCCGCGGCGATGCGCTCGCCGGCATCATGATCCTGTTCATCAACATGATCGGCGGCCTGGCGATCGGCACCATGGGACATGGCATGGGGATCTCGGCCGCCGCGCGCACCTACACATTGCTCACGATCGGTGACGGGCTCGCAGCCCAGCTGCCCGCGCTGCTGCTGTCGACCGCGGTTGCGATCATCGTGACGCGCATGTCGCGTCCGCAAGACGTGGGTGGGGAGCTGCGCCGGCAGCTGTTCGGCAATGCCAAGTCGCTGAGCGTCGCCGCTGCGCTGCTGGGAATCATGGGCCTCATCCCGGGCATGCCCAACCTGGTATTCCTGCTCTTCGCCCTGGCTTGCGGCACGACTGCCTGGATGCTGGCGCGGCGGCCGGTACCCGCGCCCGCGGTGGCCGCGGCCGCCGAGGTCCCGGTGATCCCGAGCGAGAACCGCGAACTTACCTGGGACGACGTGCCGCCAGTGGACCGGGTCGGCCTTGAGGTCGGCTACCGCCTGGTGCCGCTGGTGGACTCCAAGCCGCGCGGTGACCTGCTGGCGCGGGTGCGTGGCGTGCGCCGCAAGCTCTCCCAGGAGCTCGGCTTCCTCATTCCCGCGGTTCATATCCGCGACAACCTCGACCTGCCGCCGAACAACTACCGCATCACCCTGGGTGGGGTGTCACTTGGCGAGGGTGTGATCCACGCGGACCGCGAACTCGCCTTGAACCCGGGACGGGTGTTCGGTCCGCTGCAGGGCATTGCCGTGCGCGACCCCGCCTTCGGCATGGAGGCCACCTGGATCGAGCCGGCCGCGCGCGATCATGCACAGACACTCGGCTACACGGTGGTGGATCCCAGCACGGTCATCGCCACGCACCTAAGCGCCCTGCTGCAAAGCCACGCGCACGAGTTGCTCGGTCACGAGGAAGTGCAGCACCTGCTGGACGCGGCCGCGAAGAGCGCACCGAAGCTGGTGGAAGAGCTCGTGCCGCGGCTGCTGCCGCTGGCAAGCCTGGTGCGCGTGCTGCAGGGCCTGCTCGCCGAACGGGTGCCGCTGCGCAACATGCGCACCATCCTCGAGATCCTGGCCGAGCACGCCGCGCGCACGCCCGATCCGGCGGCGCTGCAAAGCCAGGTGCGTATCGCACTCGGCCGCCAGATCGTGGCCGACATCGCCGGGACGGCCACCGAGATCCCCGTGATGTCCCTGGACAGCGACCTGGAGCGCCTGCTCAGCAGCGCGCTCACGGCCGGGGCCGGGACCGCACTCGAACCGGGCCTGGCGGAGAAACTCAGGCATCGGCTTGCCGAGTCCGCCCAGCGCCGCGAAGCCGCCGGCGAGCCTGCCGTGCTGCTGGTGGCCCCCGCGCTGCGTGCGGCGCTGGCCGGCTTCGCGCGCGCCAGCGTGCCGGGTTTGCACGTACTCGCGTGGAACGAGATTCCGGATAGCCGCAGGGTGCGCCTGGTCAGCACCGTTGGTCGTTGAACTAAGTTTTTTGTGGGAGAGATGAGATGAGAATCATTCGTGAGGTTGCACCGACCACCCGCCAGGCACTGCGCGGCATCCGCGAGCGCCTGGGTGAAAGCGCGGTCATCCTGTCCTCGCGGCGCGTCGCCGAAGGCGTGGAGATCACCGCCGGTGCGGACGTCGACGCGTCGGCGGCGATGCCTCAGACGCTGCCGGCTGATGCAGTTCTGGGCGAGACTCCAAACGCGCTGCCAGGCGCGTCGCCGCGGGCAGCCGAGGCTGCAGCGGCGCAGCTTGCTGCGCTCAGCGCGCCTGCCCTCGGCGCACTGCCGCCGCTCCCGGACAGTGTCGGCGAGGAGCTGAAGTCGCTGCGCTGCATCCTGGAGACGCAGCTGTCCCAGCTGGCCTGGAGCGACCTCACGCGTCGCCAGCCGGTGCATGGAGAGCTGCTGCGCGAACTCACCGAGATCGGGCTCGCCCGGGACCTCGCGGCGCGCATCACCGAGCAGCTGCCCGCCGGGGCTGACCTGGCCCATGCGCGCCGCTTCGCCTTCACGGCGCTGGCGCAGTACCTGCCGGTCGCCGCGGGGCGCTGGACGGATGAAGGTGGCCGCATCGCTTTCATCGGCACGACCGGGGTTGGCAAGACCACCAGTCTTGCCAAGATTGCCGTGCGCTGGGCCCTGCGCCACGGCGCCCGCGAGCTGGCGCTGGTCAGCACTGACTCCACGCGCATCGGCGCCCAGGACGAGCTGCGCGCCCTTGGGCAGCTGCTGGGGGCCGCCGTGTACGTACCCGAACGGTTCGAGGAGCTGCCTGCCCTGCTCACGCAGCTGTCCCAGTTCCGCCTGGTGCTCATCGACACCCCAGGGGCAAGCGTGCGCGACGCCGCGTTCGCAAGCCGCCTGAGCGTGCTCGCCGGCAATACCTCGCTGCTGGAGTCGGTCTTGGTGCTCTCGGCAAACACCCAGGCGGCAGCCCTCGAGGAGGTCGTGCGGCGCTTCGAGCCGGCCCGTCCCACCAGCGTGCTGCTCACCAAGCTCGACGAGGCAGCCAGCCTCGGCGGCTCGATCTCGGTGCTGATCCGCGCGCAGCTGAGTCTGTGCTACGTGAGCGAGGGACAGCGCATACCGGAGGACCTGCGTCCGGCACGTGCGCTTGACCTGGTGTCTCGCGCCGTGGCGCTCGCCAAGGAAAGTGGCGCCGATGCGGACGAGGATCTGCTGCGGCGGCGCTTTGGCAAGGTGGCCCATGTCAGCGCCTGAGCTCAGCTTGATCCGCAACACGCGCCTGCAGCAGCTCACGCGCCCGGTACGCGTCACCGCCGTGACCGGCGGCAAGGGGGGCGTCGGCAAGACCAGCGTTGCGGTGAACCTTGCCACCGCGCTCAGCCGGCGCGGCCGCAGCGTCGTGCTGCTGGATGGCGACCTGGGGCTGGCAAACGCCGACGTCCTGCTCGGGCTGTCACCCGCGTACACCCTGGCACACGTGCTGTCCGGGGAGCGCACGCTCGAGGAAGTGCTCATCGAGACGCCGCAGGGCTTCCAGCTGCTGCCGGCGGCTTCCGGCTGCGCGGAGATGGCACAGATGGGAGCCGAGGAACACCTCGCGCTGGTGCGCGCGTTCAGCAGCCTGCCGATGCAGCTGGACCACCTGATCATCGACACCGCGCCCGGGTTGTCCCAGGGGGTGCTGCAGTTCTCCCAGGCCGCCCAGCACGTGCTGATCGTGCTGTGCGACGAACCCGCCTCGCTAACAGACGCCTACGCGCTGGTCAAGGTACTCAGTCGCACGCACGGCGTGCGGCGCTTCTTCGTGCTCGCCAACCAGGTGTACGGCGAGCGCACCGGCGCGCAGCTGTTCGAGCGCTTCGCACGCGTCACGGCGCGCTTTCTGGATGTAACCGTCGAATTTGCCGGCGAAGTCCCCGCGGACGAGGCCGTGCGCCGCTCCATTCGCGAGCAGCGCACGGTTATGGAAGGTTATCCGGGCAGCCCGGCGGCCCGGGCATTTAAGAGATTGGCCGGCTATGCCGATACATGGCCAATACCACAGGGGCCGCGCGGCCACATCGAGTTCTTCGTCGAGCGACTGGTACAAGGCGAGCGCAGCCGGCCGGTGGCGGTGCCATGAAGCCTGCCAACCGGTATGCGGCAGCGCCACAGGCGCGCAAGGCCAGCGACGAGCTGATCGTGCGCCATGCGGAGCTGGTGAAGCGCATCGCCTATCACATGGCCGGACGCCTGCCAGCCTCGGTCGACGTGGACGATTTGATCCAGGCGGGCATGGTGGGCTTGATGGAAGCGGCGACCAACTGGTCCATGAATCGCGGCGCGAGCTTCGAGACCTACGCGGGGATCCGTATCCGCGGGGCGATGATCGACGCACTGCGCAAGCTTGACTGGGCACCGCGCTCGGTACACCGCCAGGCGCGCGCGGTTGCCGCCGCGGTGCGCGAGATCGAGCAGCGCACCGGGCGCGAGGCGCGCGACGCAGAGGTCGCCGAACACATGGGGCTGGCACTTGCCGACTACCACCAGGCGCTGCAGGACGCGGCGATCTGCCAGCTGGCCAGCCTCGAGGACAAGGCGGGCGAGCACTTCGCCGACGATGCCGATCCGTTCCAGGACGCCGCGAATGACGAGTTCCGCACGGCCCTGGGCAGCGCGATCGGCACCCTGCCGGAGCGCGAGCGGCTGGTGATGTCCCTGTACTACAGCGACGGGCTGAACCTGAAGGAGATTGGTGCGGTGCTGGAAGTAACTGAATCACGCGCGTGCCAGCTGCACGGACAGGCGCTGACGCGTCTGCGCGCGCGCCTGACTGACTGGCGCGAGCTTGCGCAGGAGGCCCGGCCGTGAGTAGCCGCATGCGGATGCTGCACACCTGGCATTCTCCGGAAGGGGTGTCGTGGACTTCCTGAGCATCGCCGGCCTGATACTTGCGCTGTGCGCCGTGCTGGTGGGGGCGGTGCTCAAGGGCGCAGGCATCATGGCACTGGTGTCCGCGGCGGCCTTCATGATTGTCGTGATGGGCACCGTCGCTGCCATCCTGATCCAGACGCCCTGGGACGTGATGCGCCGCGCGCTGGCGATCTTCTCCTGGGTCGTGCGCCCGCCGACCGCTGACGGCCACAGCCTGATCAGCAAGATCGTCGAGTGGAGCAACACGGCCCGCAAGCAGGGGTTGCTGGGACTTGAGTCGCAGATCGAGCGCGAGAGCGATGATTTCATGAGGAAGGTGCTGCAGCTGGTGGTGGACGGCAGCGAACCGGACAGCATCAACAGCGTGATGAATGTCGACCTGCAGTCGCGCGAGCACGCCGACCTTACTGCGGCCAAGGTTTTTGAAGGCATGGGTGTGTACGCTCCGACTCTGGGCATCATCGGGGCGGTGCTGGGCCTGATGGCCGTGCTGCAGAACCTGGCCGACCCCAGCCGCCTGGGCCACGGCATTGCCGCGGCCTTCACCGCCACGGTGTACGGCATCGGACTCGCCAACCTGTTCTTCCTCCCCGTGGCCGCCAAGCTGAAACTGATCATCCAGCGCCAGACCCAGCTGCGGGAAATGGTCATCGACGGCATGTTGTCGATTGCGCAGGGTGAAAACCCGCGCGCGATCGAGGCGAAGCTGCAGGGCTATCTGCACTAGGAGCCGCCGATGCATCGCCGCAAGCGCCGTCACGAAGAGCACGTCAACCACGAGGGCTGGGCCATCCCTTATGGCGACCTGATTACCCTGCTGCTGGCCTTCTTCGTGGTGATGTACGCGATTTCATCCGTGAATGCGGGCAAGTACCGGGTGCTCTCTGATTCCCTATACGCCGCCTTCCGCGGCGCGCCGCGCACGATGGAACCGATCGCCACGGGCGAACAGGAGATCGGCTCCGGCACCGAGCTGCAGCAGCATCTGTTCAAGGGCTCGCCTCGCTCCATGCTGGGGCCGCCGACGGCCAAGCCCACTGCCACCGCCATTTCCGCCGCGCTGACCGCGCACAGCGCAGCCCTCGCGCAGGCCTCCGAAGCACTCGCCCACGTTGCCGACGACGTGGAGCGGGCGATGCAGGACCTCATACGCCGCAAGCTCGTGACGGTGCGCCGCACGGATCTGTGGATCGAGGTCGAGATCCGCGCCGATGTCCTGTTTCCGAGCGGGGTGGCGCAGCTGTCACCCAACGCCGCTGGCGTGATCGACCAGCTGGCGGGGGTCCTCGCGCCGCTGCCCAACGCGATCCGCGTCGAAGGCCACACCGACAACGTCCCCATCCGCACGCAGGTGTTCTACTCCAACTGGGAGCTGTCCGCCGCCCGTGCAGGCAGCGTCGTGCGCATGCTCGCGGCCCAGGGCGTCGCCCCGCGGCGCCTGGCCGTTGTGGGACTCGGCGAGGAACACCCTGCGCAGCCCAACGACACGACGGCCGGGCGCAACGCCAACCGGCGGGTCGTGGTCGTGATCCTGTCCACCGGACTTACCGATGCGGGCTCGCCGCTGCTGGGGGACCCTCGCCCGCAGATCGCCGCGGAATCCCTGCCCTCGCCGGCCACCCCTGCGGCAGTTGGTGGCACAGAACATGCACCATAAACCCGTACCCGGCACGCGCGCCGGCTTTTCGACACCAAGCCCGGCGCGTGTCGCGGCGCGGCTTATCGGCTTGTATGCAGGAGAGTTCGGATGACGATTCCACAGTTCTCGGCGGATGAATGGCTGCTCATCGGGCGGGCCGTGTTCCTGGTGTTTTCCTTCATCCTCGCCACCGTCACCTTCTCTGCCTGGCGGCGCGCGGCCATCCGGCAGACCAACCAGGCGCTGGCGCACGACGCCGAGATCCTCAGGCGCCTGGAGGGCCTGGACGCAGGGCTGGTCGCGGTGACCACCCTCATCGGCCAGATCACCGAGACGCTCGAGCGCAGCCAGCGAACTGACGCTGTGGGCGCGCGCGCTCTGTCGGGGTACCCGATCGCGATACGCCTGGCCCGCAGTGGCGCCTCCGCCCCGGAGCTGGTGTCCAGCTGCGGGATCTCATTCAGCGAGGCGGACCTGGTGTGCCGCCTGCACGGCACACCCCGCGCCGCCAATGGCTAGGCCACGACGGCCACGCTCTTCCGCCCACGAAACGACCCGCCGCCGACAGGAAGTCCATGAAGACCGCGACCACCACCCTGCCATCTAGCCCCCCGCAATCTAGCGCCCACCAGGATGCCTTCGTGTTCGTGCAGGAGCTTGCCGCTGACCTCAGCCACGGCCGAGTCGACGTGCCGAGCTTCCCAGACATCGCGCTGCGCATCCGCCAGGTGCTGGCGGATGACTTCGTGCCCACCGAGCAGGTGGTGCGCGTGGTCAACTCCGAGCCCGCCCTGGCCGCGCAGCTGCTGCGGATCTCCAATTCGCGCTCGCTCAACAGCAGCGGCAAAGCCCATACGGACCTGCGCATGGCCGTCACGCGCATGGGGTTCAACCTCATCCGCAGCGCCGCCATCGGCTTCGCCATGGCCCAGCTGAAGAAGGTCGACGGGCTTAAGGGGCTGGAGCAGCCGCTGGAGGAGCTGTGGCAGCGCAGCGCCGCGGTCGCGGCGATGAGCTACGTGGTCGCACGCCACCACAGCCGGGTCAACCCGGACGCGGCGCTGCTGGCGGGCATGCTGCACGGGGTGGGACGGCTCTACATACTCACCCGCTGTGCCAAGCACCCGGCACTGTTCAGCGACCGGGCAAGCCTTAATGAGATCATCCGCGACTGGAGTGCGGCGATCGCCAAGGCACTGCTGGAGAACTGGGGCATGCCGGCGGAGATCATCGCCGCTGTAAGCGAGTTCGAGGACCACGAGCGCGAGCACGACGGACCGGCGGACCTCACGGACGTGCTGACGGTGAGTTCGCTGCTGGCGGTATTTCGCCAGTGGCCGGAGTCCATCGAGCTGAACCTGCACGGCGTCAAGGCCTGCGAGCGCATGCAGATGGACCTGCCGGCCTACCAGCGGCTGATCAGCGAGTCCGACAGTGAGTTCGAGGCGCTGCGCCAGGCACTGGGCATGTAGCAGCCGCGCGCGGCGCGCGGGCTAGACCGAGCCCAGGACGCGCCCGCCGCGCTTGGCGGCCAGGTCGCCGCGCGGCCCGTAAGTCGCCGCGCCGCTGGCGCGGCCATGCAGCGCGCGCAGGCGCTGGTCGACACGCCGCAGGTGCGCGGCCACCAGCACGCCGTTGCGGTTGTTCAAGTCGCGGCACTTCAGCGCGCGCTCGCGCGACTCACCCAGCAGGGGCACGAGGACTGCCTGGGGATCGCACCACCTCAACAGCCGTTCGATACCGGCCGCATCGGTGCTCTGCCCGTGCAGGGAGCACAGCGAGCGGCGCTGCTCCTCGGTGGCCGCGAGGGCGGCCACCCGCTGCTGGCGCAGTTCCGTGGAGCGCTGCAATCGCTTCAGGTCGCCGGAGGCGATCACCTGGTGCTCTTCCTCGAGCAGCCTGTGGAGCTGGCCCAGCAGATCCAGTTCCTCGCGGATGAGCTCTGCAAGGTGTTCCCGACACAGCGTGGCATCCATGACCGGGGTCAGGGCTTCTTGTCTGAAGCACCCGCTGCGGATGCCTCGGGCTGCGCAGCGCCGTGCAACTGCCCGAGCGCGTGCTCGATCTGCAGCAGCTGCGTGGCGATGTGTTGCGGATGGACGCTGTAGTGACCCTGCTCGATGGACGTACGGATCGCGGCAACACGTGCGGCATCGACCGCAGGTGCCCCGCGCAGCGCCGGCTCCAGCGAGGCGAGGAAGCTTGCGGTGTCCGTGATGTGCACGTCCCCGCCAGAGCCAGTCGGCCCGGCTGCCGCAGAGCCGGCACCCGGCGCCGTTGTCGTCGCGGCACGCGCACCCGGCAAAGATGTGCCGGCGGCCAGGCCACCTCCGGTCAAGTCATTGATATTGTTGGACATGTCTCTTTCCTTCCAGTCCTTGAATCCAGTTAGCGGCAAGACCCTGAATATCTTTAGGGCGTTACGTAGATAACACCGCTGGAATCTACGACTCCCTGCACGATGCGCTGGGAGGCCAGATTCTGCACCCGCACGCGCGCACCCTCACGGGCATCCTCCATCGCCCTGGCAGGCGCGCGCACCTCGATGCCGGGCCCGGAGGCCACCAGCGTGACCGCCTGCCCCTGACGGATAAGGAAATCCGACTGGAACAGATCCGCGCTCAACGCCGTCCCGGCCGGAACGGGTCGCAGGAGCGTGCGATGCGCCAGTGCCGTCACGTCACTGAGGTAGGCGGCGCCCAAACCCGGCACCGTGCGCTTCTCCAGCGTGACCGCCTGGGGATCCAACCGCGCTCCACGTATCTGGCTCTGGCGCAACACCAGCAACGGGATATCCGATGTCACCGAGACCGGCACAAACACCGACCATAGCCGGCGTGGCGCCGGGCAGCTCACGCGCACGGTGACGCGTGCCGCGGGCTCCGCTGCCGCCGCTCCGGATGCGACCAGTGGTGATGGGCAGCCGAGCAGGTGCAGGCGCGGATCAAGTTCCGCGGCCTGGACGTGAACCTCGTAGGCCACCCCGCGCAGCTGGGCGCGCACCTGCGCCTCGGCGCTCGCGCGCACGCTCGCCAGCGACTGCAGCGGGACCGCGTCCTCGGCCGCCAGTGCGGCGCCGGCAAGCAGCCCCGCAATCGCCAGCGAGGCGTGCAGCGCGCGCAGGCGACGAATTTTTGACGCTTTCAACATCGCAAGACCTCTAACACGTGTGCTTGCCGGGGAATCTGCAAGGACCGCGCCAGAACTTCGCGCGCGCCCGCCGCGCGGCAACCTCTTGCCGCCCTTACCCGTGACGCAGTTCACGCATCCGCAGTCGCGCTGGCTGCTTGGCCCCCGATTGCAGCCCTGAACGCAGTTGGCACAGCTCTTGCTTCTGTCATCTCAGGATCTTTCGGAGACCACGTGTATGCCGCTGAATCTCGATACCTATCTGGGCGTCCACCAGGACGCGCTGAGGCTGTACTCAAGACGCACGGCCGTGCTCGCGAACAACCTCGCCAATGCGGATACGCCGAACTTCAAGGCGCAGGACCTGGACTTCAAGACACTGCTGGCAAAGGGCGGCCCCGCGGGCACGTCCGCCGGCGCACTGACCACCACGCAGGCGCACCACATCGGCGGCGGGTCTGCATCTGCCGGGCAGACCGACGCGCTCAAGTACCGCGTGCCGCTGGCGCCATCGCTCGATGGCAACACGGTCGACCCGCAGCTTGAGCAGGCAGCCTTTGCCGACAACACGGTGCGCTACCAGGCCGCGCTCACTTTTCTGTCCGAGAAGTTCAAGGGCCTCATGACCGCGATCACCGGCCAGTAGAGCCGGCAGAGCAATCAGGAGAATCATCATGTCGTCATTCAAGGTCTTTGACATCGCAGGATCCGGGCTCGCCGCCCAGTCGGTGCGCCTGAATACGGTCGCCAGCAACCTGGCCAACGCCGACAGCGTCAGCGGCAATCCCGACACGGCCTACAAGGCGCGCCACCCGGTATTCCAGGCGGTGCATGCAGCCATGCGCGCGGGCACGCAGGCCGCGCAGAGCGGCGCCGCGGTACGCGTCAGCGGGATACTTGAGAACAACGCGCCGCCCACGGTGCGCCACGACCCGGGCAATCCGCTCGCCGACGAGCAGGGCAACGTGTACGCCCCGAACGTCAACGTCATCGAGGAGATGACGGACATGATCTCCGCCTCGCGCGCCTACCAGAACGACGTCGAGGTCATGAGCACGGCCAAGGATCTCATGCTCGCCACACTGAAGCTCGGGCAGTAGGCCCCCCACACTCCTTAAGGACCCGCCATGTCACTGATTCAGCCTTTCACCCACGTGCCCCACATGCACACCACGGCCGGCTCCAAGTCGAGCGCGGCAAGCAGCACCGGCAACGACGGCGCGAGTAGCCCCGCGACCGGCAGCGCCGGATCCGGCAGTCTCACGGACAGCCTGCCCGCCAACATGCAGATCAGCCAGGCAGGCTTCCTGCAGCTGATCAGCGCGCAGATGAGCAGCCAGAACCCCCTGAACCCGACCGACCCGACGCAGTTCCTCGCACAGGTCGAGGGCATGAGCGAGGTATCGAGCCTGCAGGGCCTGCAAAGCTCGATGGCAGGCCTTAGCTCAGGGCTGCAGGCCTCACAGGTCATCAGCGGCACCTCCTTACTCGGGCATTCGGTGCTGGCTCCGGGCACCACGGCAAACCTCACCTCCGGGGCCGCGGTGTCCGGCGCGGTAACCGCCCCTGCGGGTACCAGTGCGCTGACGGTCTCGGTGAGCAATGCCAGCGGCGCGCTGGTCGATGCGTTCGCGGTGGCACCGCAGTCCTCCGGCTACACGCCGTTCACGTGGAACGGCACCACCAGCCAGGGCAGCGCCGCCCCGGCCGGCCAGTACACCTTCAAGGTGACCGCTGCTGCCGGCAGCGCAACCAGTTCGGTGAGCCCCTACCTCTACAGCAAGGTCACGAGCGTGACCATCGATCCTGCGACGCAGGCGCTGGCGCTGAACACCAACAACGGCACCGTCGCCCTCACCGCCGTCGTCAACATCCAGTAGTCACCAACCACCCCCTTCAAGCGGAGACTTTCGCATGTCCTTCAACATCGCTCTTACCGGACTTAATGCCGCCAACGAGGACCTCTCGGTCACCTCCAACAACCTGGCCAACGCGGCCACCGTGGGCTTCAAGGGCTCGCGCGCGGAATTCGCCGACCTGTTCTCCGCGAGCCAGCAGGGCGTGAGCGCCGTCGGCAACGGCGTGTCCGTCTCCGAGATCGCCCAGCAGTTCAGCCAGGGCAACATCGAGACCACCGGCAATACGCTAGACCTGGCAGTCAGCGGCAGCGGGTTCTTTGTCCTGAGCGACAACGGCGCCCTGAACTACACCCGCAACGGCGAGTTTCAGCTGAACAGTGCCGGGGATGTCGTCAACTCGCAGGGCCAGGCGCTGCAGGCATACCCGCCCCTGGCCAACGGCGGCTTCAACACCGGCGGGCTGTCCAACATCTCGCTGAACACCGACGAGAGCGCGCCGCAGGCCACCAGCACAGCGGCTATCACCGCCAACCTGCCGGCCGACGCCGCGCCGCCGATCAACACGCCTTTCTCGGCCACCGATCCGGACAGCTACACCAATACCACTTCGCTTACGGTGTATGACTCACTCGGAGCCGCGCACACTGCCAGTCTCTATTACATCAAGGGCGCGGCCGCGAACGACTGGAGCGTGCAGCTCAATGTCGACGGCGCACCCGTCGGCACGCCACAGCCGCTCAGCTACACGGCGAACGGGGCGCTGCTGAGCCCGACCGACGGCAACGTCACCTTCCCCGGCTACACCCCGGCTACGGGTGCCTCGCCGATGAACATGACCTTCAACTTCTCCAACACCACCCAGTACGGCGGCAACTTCGCCGTGACGGCGGTGAAGCAGGACGGCTTCACCACCGGGCAGCTCACTGGCATCAACATCGACCAGACCGGCGTGGTGCAGGCGCAGTTCACCAACGGACGCTCGGTCGATCTGGGGCAGATCGCGCTGGCGAACTTCGCCAACAGCCAGGGCCTCGCCCAGCGTGGCAACGCCACCTGGGCGGCGACGAACGCCTCCGGCGCCGCGGTCAACGGCGTGGCGGGCAACTCCGGCTTCGGCTCGGTCCAGTCCGGCTCACTGGAGGAATCCAACGTGGACACCACCACCGCTTTGGTGGAGATGATCGCCGCGCAGCGCAACTTCCAGGCCAACGCCCAGATGATTCAGACCGAGAACCAGATCACGCAGACGATCATCAACATCCGCGGCTAGCGCGCGCTGCAACCAACAGGTGACGCATGGATAAGCTGCTGTATGTCGCGATGTCGGGGGCCAAGGAGACCCTCGCGAGCCAGGCTGTCAACAACGACAACCTAGCCAACGCGAGCACGATCGGCTTCAAGGCCTCGCTCGCCGCATTCCAGACCCGCAGCGTCAGCGGCGCAGGCTTCGCCTCGCGCGCCTATGCGACCGCCGGCACGGTGGGATGGAACCATACCGACGGCGAGCAGCAAACCACCGGCAACCCGCTGGACATCGCCGTACAGGGTGCCGGCTACTTCGCGGTCCAGGACCTCAGCGGCGGCGAGGCCTACACGCGTGCTGGCGACCTGCACGTGGATGCCGCCGGGCAACTCATGACCAGCGGCGGCCGGCCGGTGATGGCCGACAGCGGCCCGATCGCCCTGCCACCGGCCACCTCGGTGAGCATCGCAGCCGATGGCACGGTCTCGGTCGTGCCCCTGGGCCAGTCACCGAACTCGGTGGCGGCGGTCGGCCGCATCAAGCTGATCAACCCGCCCACCGGTGCGATCGAGCGCGGCGGCGACGGCCTGTACCGCGCGGTCGACGGCACCACCCCGGAAGCGGATGCCAGCGTGCAACTGGCCTCGGGCATGCTCGAGTCGAGCAATGTCAACATCACCGGCTGCCTGGTGAACATGATCGAGCTCGCCCGGCGCTTCGACGTGCAGATCAAGGCGCTGCACACGGCCGAGGAAGACGGACAGGCCTCGGCCAAGCTGCTGCAGTCCAGCTGACACTCACACCCATTCTAGAGAAGGACATTCACCATGGATCCGGCACTTTGGGCAGCCAAGACTGGTCTTGATGCCCAGCAGACACAGATGACCGTCACAGCGAACAACCTGGCGAACGTCAACACCACCGGCTTCAAGAAGAGCCGCGCAGTGTTCGACGACCTGCTCTACCAGAACCTGTCACAGGTGGGCGCGAACACCTCCCAGAGTACCCAGGCGCCGACCGGCCTGAACCTGGGAACTGGCGTGCGCGTGGTTGCCACCGAGAAGAACTACACCCAAGGCAGCATGAACAACACCGGCAATAACCTCGACCTTGCCATCCAGGGACGCGGGTTCTTCCAGGTACTGCAGCCCAGCGGCACCGTGGGCTACACGCGTGACGGCAGTTTCCAGGTGAACGCCCAGGGACAGGTGGTCACCGCCGCCGGCTACCCGCTGCAGCCGGCCATCACCATTCCCAGCGGCGCGCAGAGCGTCACCATCGGCACCGACGGCACCGTCAGCGTGCAGCTGGCCGGGCAAAGCGCCCCGCAGACGGTCGGCTCACTGCAGCTGGCCGATTTCATCAATCCCGCCGGCCTGCAGGACACCGGCGGCAATCTTGCGGTCGAGTCGGCCTCCAGCGGCTCGCCGGTCACCGGCAACGCGGGCCTGAACGGCATGGGAACGTTGCTGCAGGGCTCGGTCGAGGGCTCGAACGTCAACGTGGTGGAGGAGCTGGTCAACATGATCGCCACCCAGCAGGCCTACGAGATGAACTCGCGCGCGGTCGAGACGACTGACCAGATGCTCACCTACGCCACCCAGAACATGTAACGGCAGCCCACGACCATGCGAACCGCCCTTGCCTTGCTCCTGTGTTGCCTGACGGCCTGCCACGTCACCCCGGCCGAGAAGCCGGACGACGCGCTGGCATGGACCCAGGAGCCGCTGCCGCCGGCCACCAACGGGGCCATCTACCAGGCCGGTCGCGAGGTGATTTTCGCGGAGAACCCGGTGGCACGCCACGTAGGAGACATCGTGACGATCGTGCTCAACGAGCAGACCGCCGCACAGAAGAGCGCGACCACCACCACCAGCAAGGACACCAACATCGCCATGCCCGGCCCGACGCTGCTGGGCCGGCCGGTGACCGTGAACGGCACGCCGATCCTGCTCAACAACATCGACGACTCCACCAAGTTCGCAGGCCAGGGAGCCAGCGCCCAGAGTAACAGCCTGACCGGGTTCCTCACCGCCACGGTGCTGCGGGTGCTGCCCAACGGCAACCTGCTCATCGCAGGTGAAAAGCAGATCGGCCTCAACCAGGGCAAGGAGTACGTGCGCGTCACCGGCGTGATCCGCCCCATCGACATGGCCGCGGACGACTCGATCCCGTCGTATCGCGTCGCCAGCGCGCACATCACCTACAACGGCAAGGGCGCGATCGCCGATGCCAACGCGCAGGGCTGGCTGTCGCGCTTCTTCAACTCACCCTGGGCGCCGTTCTGATGAACAACTCACCGGACCGCCGCGCTTTTGCGCCGCTTGCGAAGCCTGGCCGCCTGGCGGGCATGAGTCGGCGGGCTTTGGCGCTCGCCTTGGGTTTCGCATGCCTGCTCGTGCTGTGTGCGCCCACGCGGGCGGAGCGGATCAAGGATATCGCCACGGTCGGGGGCGTTCGCAGCAACCAGCTGGTCGGCTATGGCCTGGTCGTGGGCCTGGATGGCACCGGCGACCAGACCACGCAGGCGCCCTTCACCATCCAGAGCATCGAGAACATGCTGCTGCGCTTCGGCGTCACCATCCCGCCGAACACCAATCCACAGCTGAAGAACGTGGCCGCAGTGACGGTGACGGCGGACCTGCCGGCTTTTGCCAAGCCCGGACAGACGCTCGACATCACCGTCGGCACCATCGGCAACGCCTCCAGCCTGCGCGGGGGCAACCTCATCATGACGCCGCTGCGCGGCGCCGATGGCCAGATCTACGCGATGGCGCAGGGCAGCGTGGTCGTCACCGGCTTCGGCGTCAACGGCAAGGACGGCTCGCGCATGTCGCTGAACGTGCCCAGCAGCGGGCGCATTCCCAACGGTGCCTCGGTCGAGCGCGAGGTGCCGGTGCACATCGGCAGCGAATCGCACCTGCTGCTGAACCTCAATACACCGGACTTCACCACCGCCGCGCGCGTCGCGGAAGCCATCAACAAGAACTTCGGGGCCGACACGGCCGAGCCGCTGGATGCGGTGTCGATCCGCGTGACCGCGCCGGTCAATGTCAGCCAGCGGGTCTCGTACCTGGCGGTGCTGGAGGCGGTGGAGGTCGAGCCGGGCGAGGCACCGGCGCGCGTGATCATCAATTCGCGCACCGGCACCGTGGTCATCAGTTCCCACGTGCGCGTAATGGCCGCCGCCGTGGCGCACGGCTCGCTGTCGGTGACGATCACCGAGCGCTCGGAGGTGAGCCAGCCAGCACCGTTCTCGCAGGGCCAGACCGTGGTGACACCGCAAAGTACCATCGACGTGCACCAGACCGATGCTCGCATGTTCGTCTTCCAGGCCGGCGTCAACCTTGATGAGATCGTGCGCGCGGTAAACCAGGTGGGTGCCGCGCCGGGGGACCTGGTGGCCATCCTTGAGGCGCTACGCGAAGCCGGCGCACTGCGCGCCGAGCTGGTGATCATCTAGACGCCATGACCGCGGAAATCTCCAACCGGGCGGCGGTGTACGGCGACTTCGCGGGGCTGCAGAAGCTCAAGGCCGGCGCGCACAGCCACGATCCGGGCGCGCTGCGCCAGGTGGCGCAGCAATTCGAGAGCCTGTTCGCGCGCATGATGATCAAGAGCATGCGCAAGGCCATTGGCAGCGATCCGATATTCGGCAGCGACCAGACACAGATGTACCAGGGCATGTTCGACGACCAGCTGTCCCTTGACCTCACGCGCGGCAAGGGACTCGGACTCACCGACATGCTGATGCGCCAGCTCAAGGGCGGCACGGCCCAGGAAACTCAGCCGGCCGCGCCCGCGAGCACCAACAAGTCCAGCGCGACGCCACCGGTCGCAGCGGCTGCACCGCCCTCCTCAGCCAGCGAGCGCGCCCAGTTCGTGCGCTCGGTATGGCCCCAGGCCCAGCAGGCGGCCCGCCAGCTGGGCGTGCACCCGGTCAGCCTGGTCGCGCAGGCAGCGCTGGAGAGCAACTGGGGGCGCAGCGTACCGCGTGGCGATGGCGGCCAGTCCAGCCACAACCTGTTCGGAATCAAGGCCACGGCCGGCTGGGGCGGAGGCTCGGCCACGGCCGCCACCCGGGAATTCCACGGTGGCAGCGCGACGACCGAGCAGGCCGCGTTTCGCAGCTACACCGATTCCGCGGCGGGCTTCCAGGACTATGTCGCATTGCTCAGCGGCAATCCGCACTACCGCGCGGCGCTCAACAGCGGCAGCGACACCGGCGCCTTCGCTCGCGCCCTGCAGCGCGGGGGCTACGCCACCGATCCGCAGT
This sequence comes from uncultured Pseudomonadota bacterium, assembly GCA_963703025.1. Taxonomy (GTDB): domain Bacteria; phylum Pseudomonadota; class Gammaproteobacteria; order Steroidobacterales; family Steroidobacteraceae; genus 13-2-20CM-66-19. Next base: position 469,487 of record OY969778.1, read on the forward strand.
ATGCGAGCAAGGTCACGGCGGTGGCGCAGCAGGTGGCGGCCCTCGTGCCTGTTGCCGGGGCGGATTTCCAGCAGCTCAAGTTATCCGATGCGCGGCCGATACCCACTGGCACCGCTGCGCTCTAGGGAAGCGATAAGACATGGCTGATATGCTCTCCACAAGCGTCTCCGGCCTGCTGGCATTCCAGCAGGCACTTGACGTCACCAGCAACAACATCGCCAATTCCTCGACGCCAGGCTACAGCGTCGAGCGGGTCAACCTCACCCCGCAGCCCGGGCAGCCCACCGCCGGGGGCTTCATCGGCAGCGGCGTGGGCGTCGCCAGCATCACGCGCTCCTACGACGAGTTGCTCGCCCAGCAGGTACGCGGCTCGCAGTCGAGCTACTCGAGCCTCAACACGCTTGCCACGCAGGCCTCACAGCTGGACAACCTGCTCAGCTCATCCAGCAGCGGGCTTACCGCCGGTCTGCAGAGCTTCGTGAACGCACTGCAGACCCTGTCGACCTCGCCCAACTCCTCGGCCGCGCGGCAGGCGGTCTTGAGCCAGGCGCAGGCGCTCGCACAGCAGCTCAATGGCTACGACGCGCAGGTCTCCCAGTACGGCGATAGCCTCGAGCAGCAGATCAAGGGCGATGTCGGGCAGGTCAACTCGCTTGCCAGCAGCATCGCTTCACTCAACAACCAGATCGCCAAGGACCTCGCCGGCACCGGGCAGGCACCCAACCAGCTGATGGACCAGCGCGACCAGCTGATCGACCAGCTCAGCCAGTACGTCAGCGTCAATACCGCCAGCGAACCCAGCGGGATGCTGGATGTCTACATCGGCAGCGGCCAGGCGCTGGTCAGCGGCGGCACCCCCCAGCAGCTCACGACCCTGCCAGACACCTTCGACGCCTCCGTGACGCAAATCGGCCTGGCCAGTGCCGGTGGCACCGCGGACATCACCGCCGAGATTTCCGGCGGCGAACTGGGCGGGCTGCTCAGCGCACGCACGCAGGTGATCGACCCGACACAAAACGCCCTGGGGCTGATCAGCGTCGGTCTCGCCACGGTCGTCAACCAGCAGCAGCAGGCTGGCATGGACCAGAGCGGCGCGACCGGCCGGTCGCTCTTCAACGTAGGCGATCCGATCACCCTCCCCGCCAGCACCAATACCGGCAGCGCCACCGTCGCGGTGACGCGTACGGATCTGACCGGCCTGACCGGCGATGACTACTCGCTGCGCTACAGCGGCGGCGCCTGGCAGCTCAAGGACACCACCACCGGCCAGGCGGTCGCGATGACCGGCGCCGGCACCACCACCAGTCCATTCCAGGCCGCGGGCCTGTCGATCCTGGTCAGTGGCGCGGCGGCCAGCGGCGACGGCTTCCTGGTCCGCCCGACCGCTGGGGCCACCGCGGGACTCTCGGTCGCCCTGACCGATCCGTCCGAGATCGCCGCGGCGTCGCTGGCCCAGACCAGCAGTGGCGCGGCCAACACCGGGACCGGCACCATCTCTTCTGCCACCATCATCGATCCGGCCAGCTGGGTCCCGGACACCTACACGGTCACGATCACCGCGGCCAACCAGTACCAGGTCACCAACAGCGGCGGCACGACGGTGTCGTCCGGCACCTTCGTCGCCGGGCAGCCGCTGAGCTTCCAGGGCGCGCAGGTCTCCCTCGGCGGCGCCCCGGCGGTGGGTGACAGCTTCACCGTACGCAGCAGCACGGGCGCGGACAACGGCGACAACACCAACCTGAATGCGCTGATCAATGCGTTTGGCACCGCGACCTTGAGCGGCGGGACGACTTCCCTGAGCGGCGCTGCCAACAACCTCATCACGCGCATCGGTGTCGTGACCCAGCAGGCACAGGCCAGCGCCGCCGCGCAGCAGTCGGTCAACCAGGACGCCGTCACCGCGCGCAGCAACCTCTCGGGGGTCAACCTCGATGCGGAGGCGGCCAAGATGCTGCAGTTCCAGCAGGCCTACCAGGCCATGGCGCAGATGATCAAGACCTCGGGCGACATGTTCACCTCGCTCATTACTGCCATCCGGAGTGGCTAGCCCATGACGATCTCGACGCTCACCTTTCAGACCAATGCGCTGGCGCAGATGGAAGCCCTGGAGAGCGGCCTTGCGCGTTCCCAGACCGAGCTTTCGACGAGCAAGAAGCTGCTCACCGCCGCGGACGACCCGGCCGCGATGGCGCAGGTCAACGAACTGAACGCGCAGCTGTCAGCCTCGCAGCAGCACGTCAGCAACGGCAATGCCGTCACTTCCCGGTTGCAGCTGGAACAGAACGCCCTTTCCGACGCCACGACTGCCCTGCAGAGCGCGCGCGACCTGGCGATCCAGGGTAACAATTCCGCGCTGACCCTGTCCGACCGGCAGAACCTGGTGGCGCAGCTGCAGCAGCTGCAGCAGTCACTGCTGGCCGCGGGCAACGCGCGCGCGGCTGATGGCTCCTACCTCTTCGGCGGCACCGCCAGTGCCGCCCCACCGTTCGTCATGAACAGCAGTGCGGTCAGCTACCTGGGCAACGGCCAGGTGAACCAGGTGCAGATCAGCCCTGACCAGAGCGTCTCGGTCGGGGATGCGGGCAGCACGGTCTTCATGAATCTGCCCGCCGGCAACGGCACCTTCACCACGTCCGTGGGATCCGCCAACACCGGCAACGCCTCGATCGATCCGGGCAGCGTCACGGACCCGGCGGCCTGGGTTCCCGACAGCTACACGATTGCCTTCACCAGCCCCAGCCAGTACCAGGTGACCAATGGCGCCGGCGCGGTCGTGAGCTCCGGCAGCTACGTGAGCGGCCAGGCCGTGAGCTTCAACGGCGCCCAGGTCAGCATCAGCGGCACCCCGGCCGCCGGCGACCAGTTCGGCGTGGCCGCCGCCGGCACTGCCAGCGCCTTCAGCACGATTGCGGGACTGATCACGACTTTGAGTTCCAGCACGCTCAGCAATGCGCAGATCTCGACCCAGGTTGGCGGTGCGATCGGGCAGCTGGACACCGCGCTCGACAACCTCGGCACGGTGCAGGCAGGCGTGGGCGGGCGGCTGAACACGGTCAGCGCGGCCGCCACCAGCGCACAGACCCAGCAGACCAATATCAAGACCTCGGTGTCGCAGCTGTCCGACGTGGACTATGCGGCGGCGGTCACAAAATTGAGCAGCCAGGAACTGGCGCTGCAGGCGGCGCAGGAGTCCTATGCCTCGATTTCCAAGCTTTCGCTGTTCAATTACCTGTCATGAACGTGAAGCAGATCGCGTTTGGCGGGCCTGCGCCACTTAAGTTCCGGCGCGCGGCTTCCGATACAGGGGTTGAACAGTAGCGGCCCATACCGGGCCAGCAGAGGTAGCAGCGCGACGGACGGGTGTCCGGCGCCTGAGTCAAACATCAGGAGTCCCAGACCATGTCACTCGTCCTTAATACCAATCTTGATTCGCTGGTTGCGCAGAACAGCCTGAGCTCTTCGGGCACGCAGCTGGCCAGCGCCCTGAGCCAGTTGTCCTCTGGCCTGCGCATCAACACGTCCGCCGACGACGCGGCCGGCTTTGCCATCGCGCAGGGCATGACCTCGCAGATCAACGGCCTGAACCAGGCCGCGCAGAATGCCAACGACGGCGTCTCGCTCACCCAGACCGCCACCGGCGCGCTCGGGGAGGTCACCACCGACCTGCAGACCATGCGTGATCTTGCGGTCGAGTCGCTCAATGCCAGCAACAGCTCAACGGACCGCGCGGACCTCAACTCGCAGTTCCAGCAGTTGATCGCCGACATCAACAGCGTCGCCTCGAACACGCAGTTCAACGGCGTGAACCTGCTCGACGGCACTTTCCAGGGCGCAACCTTCCAGATCGGCGCCAATGCCGGCCAGACGATCACGGTGTCCTCGGTGGCCAGCGCCAAGGCAGGGAGCCTCGGTGCGCTGTACGCGGCTGCCAACAGCGGCACCGCCGGCGCCTACTCCAACGCCAACTTCGCCGCCGGCGACACGGTCACGCTGCAGGTCGCGGTCACACCGGCCGGCGGAGCGGCGACCAACTTCACGACCAACGCGGTCACCCTGACCGGCAATGCCCCGACCGACCTGGCGAGCATCGCCGCGGCGGTGAACCAGGCAGTCGCCTCGACCGGGGTCATCGCCACGGTCAACGGCACCACGGGAATCTCGCTGAGCGGCACCGCTGCCCAGGCCGGCGCCGGGCTGGCCGTGACGGTGGCCTCCTCCACCGGCACGATCGCCACCGACGCCACCGCGCTCAAGGACATCGGCGTGGACTCGGCCAACACCGTCGCCACGACCGGTGCCACCTTCGTGGGCGCCAGCGATGTCACCACGGTCGACAAGTCCAACCAGGCGCTGGTGCAGATCGATGCAGCGCTGCAGCAGCTGGCGCAGTCGACCGCGCAGCTCGGCGCGTATCAGAACCGCTTCGACGGGCTGATCAACGGCTTGCACACGACCGCGACGAACCTGTCGGCAGCCAAGAGCGCAATCGTGGACACCGACTACGCGCAGGCGACGTCGAACCTGTCCAAGGCGCAGATCCTGCAGCAGGCGAGCACGGCCATGGTGGCTCAGGCCAACATGATCCCGCAGAACATCCTGACGCTTCTGCAGAAGCTGCCGTAAGGAAATGAGGTCCAGGTACCGCATGCCTGGAGTTCATGGTGGGGCGGGCGCCATTAGGGTTGGCGCCCGCCCTGCCGCCTTTTTCACAGCCCGGCCGGTTATGACGCGGATGAGCAGTTCATGAGCACCACCAGCGCTACCGCCCCGGTCGTCTCCGTCACCTCCGCTGGCAGCGCCGGTGCCGCCGGCGGCTCAGTGATCAATGTCAGCTCCCTGGTGCAGCAGCTGGTCTCGGCCACGCAGGCACCCCAGGAAGCGCTGATTTCCAGCCAGACCCAGCAGGTCACCGCGCAGATCTCCGCGCTCGGGACCCTCAAGAGCGGGCTCGCCACCTTCCAGGGGGCATTGAGCTCACTGGACTCACCCGGTACGTTCCGGGTGGAGACCGCCACCAGCTCCGATACGAGCGCCTTCGCCGCCACCGCCGGCGCGGGTGCCGCGCAGGGCACCTACAACGTCGCGATTACCCAGCTTGCCACCGCGCAGCAGCTGCTGTCGGGCCCCGTGGCCGCGGACGCCCCCGTCGGCGCCGGTACACTCAGCCTCTCCCTGGCAGGCACGAGCTTCAATATTACTGTCGCGGGCACCGATACTCTCACCGACGTCGCCGCTGCCATCAACGCGGCCGCGGGCAACCCGGGCATCAGCGCAACCTTGCTGCAGGGCACCGACGGGGCGCATTTGCTGCTGTCCTCCTCGCTCACCGGCGCCACCAATACCATCCAGGTGACCGAGACGGACACCGGGGGCGCCCTCGCCGCCCTCACCTACGGCACCGGCAACACCGCGAACTACACCCAGGAGGCGGCCGCCCAGGATGCGGCGTTCAGCGTCTCCGGGGTCGCCTTCACCAGCGCCACGAACACCGTCAGCAGCGCCGTCGGCGGCCTTACCCTGAACCTGCTCAGTGCCACCGACCCCGCCGCGCCGCAGACGGTGACCGTCGGCACCGACACCGGCACGGTCGTCAGCAACATCTCAAGCTTCGTCGATGCGTACAACACGCTGCACAGCTCGCTAAGTTCACTGGGCAGCTACGACGCCGGCAGCAACACCGCAGGCCCCATGATGGGCAACGCGGTACTCACCGGCATCCAGACCCAGATCCAGCGGGCGCTGTACAGCGTGGTCAATTCAGGTTCCGCGACCTACGACACCCTGGCCAGCATCGGCATCACGACCCAGAGCGACGGCTCGCTCAGCCTCAACAGCGCCACGCTATCGGCAGCGCTCGGCACCAACTTCAGCGCCGTCACCCAGCTGTTCAGCGGCGTGGGCGGCGTCGCCAGCGCCCTGAACTCCCAGATCACCGCCGCGCTGGGCTCCGGCGGCTCGGTCACGGCCGCCGGCCAGACCCTTACCAGCCAGGAAAACGCGCTCACCAAGCAGAGCGACCAGCTGGACCAGCAGATGGCCGCACTCACCGCCACCCTCACGCAGCAGTACGCGGCACTGAACACCCTACTGTCCTCGCTGCAGAGCACCTCTTCCTACCTGACGCAGGCCTTCGCCTCGCTGCCCAAGGTGCAGTCACAGGGCGGCTGAGCTTCGTCCCCGGCGACGGCCCCAAATGCCGCTGGCGCGCACGTGCGCGAAACTCCTGCTCCTTAAGTTCCGCCCCGCCGGGCCGTTACAGGAGGCAAGGTCATCTGGAGTACAGCAGGCGTGAGCGGCTCGGTGCACAAAGCAAACTTGGCGGCATACCAGAGCGTTGCGGTCCAAGGCAGCGTCGCGGCAGCCGACCCTCACGGGCTCGTGCAGATGCTGCTGGACGCCACCCTCGAGCGCGTCAGCGCCGCACGCACCTGCATCGAGGAAGGGGATCGCGTGCGCAAGGCCAAGCTGCTGCACAGCTGCGTGACCCTGATCGCCGAGCTGCGCGGCAGCCTGGACCTGATCCGCGGCGGTGAACTCGCCCACAATCTGAGCGAACTGTATGAGTACATCGCGCGCCGGCTGCTGCAGGCTAACGTGCGCGACGACGTGACACTGCTGACCGAGTCGCTCAGCCTGCTCGGGGAAATCCGCAGCGCCTGGGTCGCCATCGGCCCGCAGGTGCGCGCGCTGCGCTGAGGACCCCTAGGCAGGCTTGCCGGGGTCGCGCTGGCGCTTGCCCTGCAGCGGCAAGCTTGCGTCCAGCGTGGTACCCCTGCCGGGCACGCCCAGCACCCGCAGCGTACCGCCCAGCTGCGCGAGCCGCTCGGAGGCGGCCAGCAGCCCAAAGCATCCGGGCTTGGCGCGATCCTGGTCGCCCATGCCGACGCCATCATCGGTGATGCGCAGGCGCACCAGGCCATCGTGAACCCAGACCTGGGCGTCGACCTTCCTGGCGCGCGCATGGCGCATCACGTTCGCCAGCCCCTCTTGGAAAGTGCGGTAGAGCGCAAGCGCGCGGCGCTGAGCGAGTGTCTTTGGAGCTTCGGCGGTGACCACCTCGATGTGCAGGCCGGACTGCGCCGCGCACTCCTCCGCCACGCGCCGCAGCGCCGCGGCCAGCCCCAGGTCCTCGATTCCCGGCGGCTGCAGCTCGAATGCAATGTGCCGCAGGTGCTCCAGGCAGCGATCTGCCAGCTCGGTGACCTGATCGACGGAGCTGGTCGCTGCGGGTTTGCCCAGGGTCGCAAGCTCGGACCTGAGGGTTGTCAGCTCCTGGCGCAGCGTGCCGTGCAGCTTCAGCGCCAGCTGCGAGCGCTCCTCCTCGCGCAGGTTCTCCAGGCGGTTGGCCAGCGCGCGCACGCGCGCGTTGAATCGGTCAATGACGGCGCGCTGGCGCAGCTGCTCGGTCACATCGACGTCGACCGCGATGTAGCCGGCGACCTCGCCCAGCTCATCGCGCAGCGCAGCCGCGCGGGACTGCACCCAGCGAACCTCGCCCCCGCCGTGCTGGTAGCGGAACTCCAAGCTGAGCGGGGCCCCGCCCATGAGGCCCTCCCAGGCCTCGCTCACCCGGTCCCGGTCATCGGGGTAGATGGCGTCCCACCACCCGTCCTCGCGGGCCTGCTCGGCTGTCACTTGGGCGACATGCAGCCAGTGCGGGTTCGCATAGTCGCAGGCCCCGTCGGCATCCATGAGCAGGATCCCCACCGGTGCGCAGTCCGCCATCTGCCGGAAGCGCTCGTCGGTGGTGCGGCGTACCTCAGCATGCAGTCGTTGCCCCTCGGTGCGCAGCTGCGGGCGCAGGTCCGTCAGGGTCGCCACGTGGTGGGTGAGCTGGCCGCCGGCGTCGCGCAGCGCAGCAATGCGTACCGCGACCGGGATCAGCTGGCCGGCGCGGTCCACGCAGCAGGTCTGCAGCTGGGCGCTGCCGGTGCGGTCCGCGGCCTGCAGGGCGGCGGTGAGGGATGCGTGCTCGCTGGCCGGGTAGCCGTGCATTAAAGACTGCCCCTGCAGTTCCTCGGGGGAGCTGCCGATCAGATCGGCATAGGCCTGGTTTACCGCCATCAGTGTCGCGTCCTGCGCGTCACTGACGGCGATCCCGTGCGGGTTGTGTAGGAAGGCCTGTGTCCAGAGCCCGGCCGCAGAACTGGCGGTACTCATGGGAACGTCACGATCAGCAGTGGCTCGCGCGGGTGTCTGTATCGCCCGCACCACACCGCAAACGGCGCTCTTTCCCGAGCCGGAGATCGCGGGAGATGTCGCTGCCTGGCGACAAATCTCGGGTTTTTATTATGTAGAATCGCACTGAAACTAATTCTAAGACGGTCAAAACTCATCTTCCGCCAGCGCGCGCTCCTCAGCGGCGCCCCCTACCGTTGGCAAAATGATACGGGACACTGACTGCGGGTCAGCCGGTTGTCAACCTCGGGAGGAAGCCCTCCCTGGCGGCCCGGTCAGCCAAAAGCCACGCAGAATCTTGCGGACTGGTGAGAGATTTTGCCCGGCCGCGACAGGACGTTACTAACGGGGTTGATCCGCCCGGTCTGTTGAAAACGCTTTGCTCCCAGAATTGCGCCCTCAAACCGCGTCCGAACCGTTCGAAAGGGACCTGCACCGAGTGACGACCCCGCTGAGCGAGCTGGTGTGTCGTTTGGCCCTGCTTTCCTCGCCATGCGCATGCCGGATGACGGTCAGGCTCGTGCAAGAGAAGGATGGGATCGAACTGAAGGCCAGCTGTGATCTGCCCGGCCCGGAGCAGGAATTTGTGCGTCACGTGAGCTGGGGCGCGCTTGAGCGCCTGGGCGCTGCCGCCGTCGCCCTGGAGTTCGCACGTGCTGCGCGCACTGCCCACGCGACCGCCGTGTTTCCCCCCGTGCGCCGCCGGCTGAAGTCCCAGAAGTAACCCTCGCGAGGCGCCTGCCCCACCGCGCGCAGCTTCAGGGGGTCACACCCACCCGTGCCGCGGGCGGACGTGGGCTGGGTTGTGGGGAGTCGAGCGCGGCGATGGAAATCTGGAACGCCCCCCACAGGGCCGGATCTGACGAGCGCTCGCGAACGGCTGCCGAGCGCATCACCGCCCCGAGTGCCGCTTCCGGTGCCATCGAGTCACGCAGCATGTGCTGGTAGAACTCCGACATCTGGCGCGCTGCGATCTCATCGGGCACCGGCCACAGCGAGGCCACCACGGTGCGCGCCCCGCGGGCGAGCAGCGTCGACGTCAGTCCCACCAGCCCCTCGCTGCGAACGTGGGTGCCAAGGGCGGTTTCACACCCGCTCAGAACCGCCACCTCCGCCCGCAGCGACTGCAGGGCCACGTCGGCGACACGCACCGCACCATCGGTAACCTCACCATCGGCGCCGTAAGAGCCCAGGATCAGCGCCGACAGCGCCGGGACCTGCGCGTCCACCACCCCGTGCGTGGCTATGTGGATGAACTGGTACTGCGACCAGTCAAGTGCCAGCAGGCGCTCGCGGGTGGCATCAACGCCCATCAACTCCACGACGTCCCCGGCCGGGAACTGGCCTGCAATGGCGCTGGCCTCCTGCGCCGTGTAGCGCAGGCGCGCATAGCTGCGCCGTTGCGGGGGCGAAGTCACCGCCGGTGCCCACTTGAGCAACGTGAGTCGCGGGTCGTCCGCCTGGTACACCGGATCAGCCACGATCAGGATCTTCCCACCGGCAGCCAGTGGCCGGCGGCTGCGGCTGGAGTCGAGCATCCATGCTGCCGGTGACATGGCGATATCGTGCTGCATCACCGCGAAGGTCTGCTGCTGCGCCTCCCCGACCCGCAATGCCGCAAAGGGGACATAGTCGAGTGCGCCATCGGGTATGACAACCCAGCTGCGCACGCCCGCCAGCCACGGCTCCAGCGGGCGGATAATCATCGCCGAGAGCGCCGCTGCTTCCTCGAGGCGCCGCTCAACCGGCACATCCACCAGGCGCGCGAGTGAGCGGTGGAAGCTGATGGCCTGGGTGGCGATGGCGACGGGGGAGCCGAGCCTGCTCCACTGGACCTGCCCGGGTAGTGCCACCCAGGCGTAGGCCCCGGCGGAGCCCAGCCAGTACGACACCAGCGCCGTGTCCGGGCCCAGCGGCGGCACGCTGGGATCACGGCCCACCTGGCCCGCGGTGCGGCGGCTCATGGTCCGCTGGGCGATGACGGTGTTGACGGTGTCCAGCTCACGTCGCAGCTCCGCGATATCAGCCAGCAGCTGCCGGGCGCGCGGGTCCTCGGCGCCCGAATGCTCGAGCCGGGTTTCCAGCGCGTAGCGCCGCGCGGACAGCTCCCGATAAAGCCCCTCACGGCGTGCAAACTCGACGGCGAGCGCGCGCCGCACATCGGGCGAATACTTCTGAGACGCGACGTCTGCAAAGGAGTGCGAGCGCGAGGCATCCGCCGTCGCGAAGGCCGTGATTGCCAGGGTGTTGGCCTCCCGGAGACTGCCCTTGGCCACCGCTTGCTCATACCGGTCACGCAGCAGCTCGAGCTTGAGGTCGTAGGCCGGCCGCAGCGGCGAGCGCATTTGCGCGCGCAGCTCCGGGTTGGCGGTCTGCAAGCGCACGGCTTCGGACTGCGCGAGTGCACGCTCGACTGCAGCGAGGGAGGCCTTGGCCTGGCCGACCTCGCGCAAGTCGCGCGCCAGTTCAAGGTCGGCCTCGAACTCCTCGACTGCGCTGCCGAAGCTGTGCAACGCTGGCCGAGCCGCCTGCAGGTCAGTCAGCGCCTCCTGCGGCCGGCCCATGCTGCGCAGCAGTGCCGCGCGCTCCAGCAGCGCCTCTGCGTGCACCAGCGGGTCGTCTTTTGATCCATGCGCGACCACCTCGTCGATCAGCTGCTTGGCCTCTGCCGCTCGGCCGGCCGCGGCAGTATGTGTCGCTGTCTGGATCTTGATGCGCTCGACGGTGGCGGGGGCAATGGCAAGCCCCAGCGCCTCCTGGTCAGCAGCAAGGGCCTGCGGCACCCGGCCCTGCTCGGCATCAATGGTTGCCAGTGCGCGCAGACTCGCCATGCGACCGCGACCATCGACTGCGACGGTGCGGATGGCCAGCGAACGCTGCAGGAATTCGCGGGCGCGATCGCGGTCCCCCAGCGCGTAGTAGTTGACGCCGATCCCGTACAGGCTATAGGCCTCATCACGCGGCGAATGCATTTTCTGGGAGACCTCGAGCGCCAGATCGTACAGGCGCAGTGATTCGTCCAGGTGCCCGAGCGCGTAGTTCGCAAGCGCCGTGTTGGTGACCGCCGCCACGTAGATACTAGGGTACGGTTCCGGGCCGATATCGCCGAGAGCGCGCTCGAACCAGCGCAGGGCTTCGGGGAGTTGCCCCAGTCCCCATAGGCACAGCGCCTGGTTTTGCCACGCCTGCGCGCGCCTCGGCAACTCGTTGATGGAACCGAATAGGCGACTGGAGTTCGCGGAGGCCGAGATACACTCCTGGAACTTACCCTCATTCAGATAGGTCAGCGCGGTGTTAGTGAGCTGCAGTCCGGCGTCGTAGCGCTCGCCACGCTGCAGGTGGAACTGTGTCACCTCCTGCAGTAGCTGCCGCGCACGGGGCAATAGGTCGATCGAACTTGCATCGTCATCCTGCGGGCCTCGCGCGGGCGCCGCGGTGGATCCGATCTCAATCCAGGTTGCCGCCAGGAGCGCGTCAGCGCGTGCCCGCCGGTATGGATCGGCAGTCCCCAGGATCGCTCTGGCCGTTTGCGCCCACACGGCAGCTTGTGCCCAGTCCTGCAGGTCGAAATACTCGATGCCTGCGAGGGCGAGCGCCGCCTGGCCGCGAAGTGACTGGTCACTCGACAGCGTCGACGCGTGTTCAACCGCCGCGTACGCCTGGGCTGCGCGCAGGAACGCCTCATGGGTGCCCGGGGATGAGGTCGCACGCTCCCGCGCGCTCTGCTCCGCGGCGGCATAGGCAAGATCGGCATCCCCCAGCAACCTGAAGGCGGCGACGCAATCGGGGCGATTCCGCAAAGCGGCAAGATCGAAAAGAGCAACGGTGGCTGAGCCGACCGCCGCGGCGTGCTCCTTGCCAGCGACGCGGACGAGCAGGACCGCTGAGTCGGCGGTTACGACCGCTCGTCGGGTTCCCGTGCGTCGCTCCGGGTGGTCAGCACGCGCAACCACCTGCCCTCCTGCGCCGACGATCTCGAAGAGAGCATCGTTGTCACGCTCATCCAGTTGGACTAGGTATTGATGGTCCGCGATGACCGCGAGGCGCGCAAGCGCGGGCTCCCGCCCGCGGGTCTTGAGAATCCTGGTGAGCACAGGCGCTCCCAGCGCGCCGCCGCAGGTAGCCTCCGTGGCGGTCCCAACCGATGGTGCCGCCCAGCCGGCGAGCACGAGCACAGCCAGAACGAGCCGCGCGCGCACATGCGCGCGCAACGCGGGCTGCGAAATTGACAAACCGCGGCTTATACTTAAGTGATGGATGGAATTGATGACCAAGCGGCAATTGCTGGGGTTTTCGCACCCCGAGCGGACCTCCCCGCGCCGGTCGCAGACCCGGCCGCCCATTTAGCCTCAGTCTATCGCGACTTCCCGGGCCTCCGTGCCCTGATCTTGAGACGGGTGCGCGACCCGGAGGCCGCTGCCGACATCCTGCAGGACGCGGCTGTCACGACGCTCGAGAAACTGCGCAGTGGGGAGATCGCCCAACCGGAAAATCTGGGCGGGTACCTGTATCGCGTGGCTTTGAATCACCTGCGCAACCATCGCCGCAAGGATCGCAGCGCGGTATCCAGCCCCGATGCGCTGGACGAGCTGCCCTCTTCAGAAAACGAGGACGACTGGGGCAACATCGGCGGGCGGCAATGGGCCACGGCTGCGCGGCGGATGCTAGACGAGATGCCCGTGGCACGCGACCGGGAGATCCTGGTGCGCTTCTACCTCGACGACGAGGACAAGGACAGCATCTGTCACGAGCTGCAGTTGTCGGAGGACCACTTCAACCGCGTGATATTCCGTGCCCGCAACCGCTTCAGACAGTTCATCGAACATCGCGGCTTTCGTAAGGCCGACCTGCTCAGCATGGCCGCGCTGGGTTTATGCCTGGCCAGCGGCGGCGCGCGCGAGACTTCGTTGCCAGGTCACGTGTCCGTCGCGCCGCTTGCGTCTGCGGACCTCGTGCACTCGGATCAGGGAGATCTCAAGTGATGGACGCGGCCAGGGATTTCGCCACTCTTCAGGCCTTCATCGTCGGACGACTTTCTGACGAAGAGCGTCGAGTTTTTGAGGATCGTCTGGCATCTGAGCCGATGCTCGTACGGGAACTCGAGCAGTCCCTGCGAATGCGCGAGGGGCTGCGGCAGCTGCGCACGCGCGGCCACCTCTCAAATGCTGCAACGCAACGCAGGCGCTGGCCCGTCTGGGTGCCAGTGCTGGCGGCGGCGGCAAGCGCAGTATTGGCGATGTTTCTGTGGCTATCGCGCACTGCAGCACCGGCACCAATGCTCTCCGCGTCGCTTGAGACGCGCGCGGTCGCAGGCGCAACATCGCTGGTCGCGGCGCACTTCACCTTCGTCAGCATGCGCGGCAGCTCGGTCCCGGACCTGGAACTGCCCTCCTCAGGAGCGATAGAGATCCGTGCCGAGCCCAGCGCACCCGGATCAGGTCAGCTGTACCGCATGGTTCTCGCACGCCAAAGCGACGCTGGCGAGCAGCCGGTCGCCGTCCTAAATGGCCTCACGGTGAGCGCAGACGGGTACTTGCACGCGTATGCCGACTCCGGCCGCCTCAAGGCAGGCGCGTACGATCTGCACGTTCAGGCGGACAACGGCGCCCCGGGCGAAACGACCACGTTCCCCTTCAATCTGCGCCCCGCAGCCACGGACCCCGCCCGCTGATCTCGGCCCAGCGTCCGCATTCGACCTCGACGGCCAGAACGCCTGGCACTGCCATAAGCTCCTCCAGGTAGTCGGACTCCACAGAGCCGGTCAGCACGCCCACCATCGCAAGCGTGGTGCTGTGGTGCAGGCCCACCGCACGACAGGCGGCGGCAATCTCATAGATGCGGCCCTGTGCCTCGTCTGCAACCGCCACGGCTACATTAACTCTACTCACGGCACACCTCGGGCATTGGGTTGGACCTTAGGCCGGGGTAACAATCCGCAGGTCTGGCAACAGCCCTCCCGCTCACGTTCTACCTGTTCCGTGAGGCGCCGCCATCTCACCGGACAGTCCAGTTTTTTTTCTCCAGGGGGTGAGAGGCAACCTTTCCCCGCGACAGATCCCTGATGAGGCGCCCATTCAGGAGGCGACATCCGACGGATCGCGTACTCACGTCGCCAGCGCCACGAACTTCCGTGCCCCACACGTATTTCCGTGCCCAAGGAGAATTGAGTATGAGATTCGCAGTCAACACCGTTCTGATCGTTGCCTCAGCCCTCGCCAGCGTCGCGCTCGCGCAAGATGGCAGCGGTCATGGGCCGCCGAAGGTCTCGTCGGTCGTATTTCTGGCGCAGCCCTCGGCACCCTCCCAGACATCGAGCGCGTCGAAGATCTTCCAGCCCAGGTCGATCCTCGTGCCGGCCAAATAAAGCGCGTTGCAAGCGCTGACGCCAGTCAACGCGTTCCCGCGCCCAGCATGCAGGTGTTGGTGAACGCGCCACACGCGCGTCGCCAGCCGACGGGACATGTTGCAGTGGGAGGCATGCGTCCGCCAATGCGCGACGCTTGCCTCCCACGCAGCACTGATGTTCCGCGGAAAGGTCTGCAAGATCTCGGACCTGGGCGTTTGTGCGTGCTGATGTCAGAGGCGTGAGAATGCCGTGCTAGCTCGTGAATCGGTGAACATACACAAAGTGTGTCTGCTTGCGCCGGAGGCTGCACCTGTGCGGGCAGCCGGGTGATCACACCGGGCGAGCGCCCTGACCGGCTGCGGCCGCAGCGCCAGTCTCCTTGGCAATCACGTTGACCGGCAGCGCGCTCATGCGCGGGATGCCGCTATAGGGATCGTAGTCGACCTCGACGCTGATCAAGCGACCAACACTTGCACCGCTGCCACGAGGGTCGGCGTCCACATTTGGGTTGTCACCACATCCGTGAGCCATGGACACAACTCCCGGCAGCAGACCTGGATCCGGCCAGGCGACCGCATCGATGGAGCCGTGTGCAGAACGCAGCTCGACCAGCTGCCCCTTCGCGATCTTCCTCTCGCGCATGTCCTCGGGATTGAGGAATGCCGGATTGAGACCCTGCAACTCGCGCGCACCCGGATCCGTCGGCCATACGGAGTTGAAGATATGCAGCATGCGTCGGCTAATCAGGCGGTGAGAGAAGCCCGAGGGTGCTCGCACCGCGCCCTCTGCGGCCACTTCGGCCAGTTCCGCCAGCATGGTGGCATCACCGACCTGCAGGCGCGCGGTGCACGCAGGATCACCCGGCAGGACACGCACCTCCGCACTCTCGAGCATTAAGCCATCCTTCTGGCGCTTCAGTTCCTCGAGGGGCACGAACGAACCGCGCGTGACGAGTTCAAGCATGTCCGCGCTGCTAGGTTCACTTACCATGTCCAGGCTCACCCGCGGTGTGACCACCCCGGCCGCCGGGAATACCCCTGGGGACATCTCCAGCGGCAGCGACATCTCGCGCGCCAGGCGATAGAAGAACTGCCAGTCTTCGATGAGGTCGGAACCTGGCGGCGGTTCTGCCACCGCATCCACGTACTGTGCGTAAGGAACGCTGTACCCATAGGCCATGGACACCGCGCGCAGCACCTCGACCGCCAGGGTCGTGCCGGCGAGCTCAAGTGGCAGCTTTGGCGCGATCACGTAGTCCGCCAGCCGCGCCGTGGCCGTCATCCGCGGGTCGAGCACCACATGAAGTTCCAGGGCTTTCATGGCCGCGAACGTCTTCTCCTGGTCCGGCCACGCCAGCATGGGATTGCCGCCGCAGGTGATGAGCACCTTCACCTGGCCCTTGCCCTCAAGCAGGATCTCGTCAGCCAGCGCCGAGGTCGCCAATCCGCAGGCTGCACCGGTAAAGCCGCGCACGCGCAGTTGCTCGCCAAATCCCCACGCCGGTCCCGGCGGCAGCGCCTGTGCGACGTAGTCGCGACGCGTAGTCAGGATCCCGGGACTCGCCACTTGCTCCCCGGCCCGCAGCCATCGGCCGCAGATCGTATTCAGGCACAGCAGCAGGTACTCGGTGAGGTTGCCCCGCCCGGCCATGTTAGGGCCGGTACCGGCGGTCGCCGAGCCGCGCTTCGCCCGGCCGAAGATCTCGGCAGCTTCGATGACCTGCGCAGCAGGCACACCGGTGCGCGTGGCAACCCGCTCCGGCGTAAAGGACTCCACCGCCGCGCGCAGCGCCTGGAATCCCTGCACGTGCGCAGCGATAAACTCCTCGTCCTGTAGCTTACGGCGAATGAGCTCGCGCAGGATTCCGGCGAGCAGCGTCGGATCCTCGCCCGGGTGCGGCTGCAGATGCAGGCGAGCACGCCTGGCGGTCTCGGTGCGCCGCGGGTCAATGACGATCAGTTGCAGGCCGCCCTCCTGCATGCGCTTCAGGCGCCGCGCCGGGTTCGCATGCGGCACCCCGCCTGACATCGCGATCAGGGGATTGGTGCCCACGAGCATCCAGGTGTCGCATTCATCGAAGACATGCGTACCGGCCAGCCAGCTGCCGTGCAGCGCGAAGGCGATCTGCTTGCCCGGCTGATCGATGGTGCCGCTGGAGAACCGCATAGGGGTACCAACGGAGTCGAGCCATGCATTCGCAAGTGCCACCGCGGTGGGGGTCTGGTAGAAGGACGTGCCGCAGTACATGGCGATGGCGCGCGGACCATCGCGCTCAAGGATGGTCCGCAGCTTCAGTGCAATTTCGCTGACGGCCGCCTGCGAGTCGATGGGCGCAAAGCTGCCGTCGGGGGCCCTTTTTACGGAACTACGCAGCCGTTGCGGCTCCGTGTGACTGAGGGCGAGTTTCTGACCCTTGGAGCACAGGTACCCTTCGTAGACCGGGTTGGACTTGTCGCCGCGCACACGCACAGGCTTGCCGTCCTCCACGTCCACGAGAACGGGACAGTGCGCGATGCATATACGGCACGTCGAGCGGCGTGTTTCCGAGTGCGTAACTGCTGTGCCCATGTTCGCATCCATGCTCATCGGAGCACGGATGCTAGCATGCTCAGACCGTGGCCAAGGCTCACGGGAGCGGTCTGCGGCAACTCTGACGACTTACCTCAGTGCACCGGCGCCGGGGAACATCCCGCTGACGCTGGAGGGAAAGTCTCCCGCCTCGCAGTGCCGTCGCTCAGCGGTCAGGCGTCGTCGATATTCAATTCCTCTCCCGGCAGGGCGGGCGGCAGCGCAAGTCGCGCGCGGATCTGATCGAACTCCGCTAGCAGGAACAACGGCTTGGCCATATTCGTGGCAAGCTCGTTTGCGCGCTCTTGTAGTTTTGCAACCTCCGCGGGATGAGAGGTTGACAGGTCCGTCTTTTCGTCCGGATCCTGTCTGATGTTAAACAGCTCCACCTTCGACGGAAGCAGCGTCCGCCACACCAGTTTCCAATCTCCCTGGCGCACGCCTGCCCGGTATGGCTCGACGTTATAGATAATTTCGGTACGTTTGGTAGGCGTGCCAGCGCTGATGACTTCCCAGACATCGATGCCATCGAGGGGCTTGGACTTCGCATGACTTCCCCCCGCTAGCCCGACCAGCGTGGGATACATGTCGACGACATGGATCATTTCGCTGACCGTGGCGGCCTTCTTGATTCGCCCCGGCCAGTTCGCCACGGCCACGACCCGCGTGCCGCCCTCGTAGAGAGAACCCTTGCCATCCCGCAGTGGTCCGTTGTCCACGGGTATCTTGATCTTGGACATGTCGCCCTCGCCGGCGAACATCGGGTTATGCGTGCCGCCGTTGTCGCTCTGGAAAACGATCAACGTGTTGTCACGCATTTTTTTCTGCTCCAGCGCGGCGATGACCCGACCTATCTGCTCATCCATCGCCGTAATCATGGCGGCGTAGGCACGTCGGCTGGGATCGGCGATATGCGGATAGCGGTCGAGGTATTCCTGTGGCGCCTGGTAAGGCGTGTGCGGCGCATTGAATGTCAGGTATAGATACAGTGGAACAGCGGTGTCGTGCTCATTGATGAGCTTCACTGCATCGGCGCCGAGCAACGTAGTCGAGTAGCCCGGCTCCTTGACCGGTGCATTGTCCCGGTACCAGTCGAGCACGTGATGTTGCTCATGTGTAAAGTAGTCGATCTCGCCAATCAACGGACCGTATTGGTAGTCGAAGCCACGTTGGCGCGGCCAGTACTTGCGGTCGGCGTGGCCCAGGTGCCACTTACCGATGATCGCAGTCTTGTACCCCGCCTCCTTCAAGGACTGCGGCAGCAGCCACTCGTCTGTTGCAAGCCCATAGGTGTGACTTGAGGCGATGACAGCAGTCTGCAGGCCGTAACGAAGCGGATAGCGCCCCGTCATCAGAGCTGCGCGGGTGGGTGTACACATGGGCTGCGCGTAGAACTGCTCGAGGCGGGTTCCCCCGGCTGCCAGGGCATCAATGTTCGGCGTCCGGATATCCGACCCATGGAATCCCACGTCCTTCCAACCCTGATCGTCGGACACGATGTAGACAATGTGGGGACGGAGGCCGTTGCTCTTGCTGGCGCCGGCCGCCACGGGACGTGCATCTGCATAAGCGGTGGGCGTTGCCAAACTCGCGCCGATGACGCTCGCCAGCGCACCTGCAGTGAATTCACGACGGTCCATAACACCCTGAGAATCATCCCGCGACATACTTAACGCTCCTCGAGCAGCTCTGTTTACTGCAACAGCAATCTTCACTTCGCCTTGGGCTGAACCGGCGAGATCGCCTTCAGGCTCTGCAGCGCGTCTACGCAAATGGCGGCCCATTGGCGGAACAAGTCCTCGAAGTCCGCGCGGTTTGAAACGCTGGTGGTCCACTGCATGCGACCGCCCGAGCTGCGCGTGCGGCGCCGATCAGCGGCGAAGCCGACGGTGGCACCGGTCTGTGAGTCGCGTACCTGTAGGGCAAGCGTCGCCTCACCGGCTTCAACCGTGTAGGTCTTGCTGCGCCCCGCTGACATCGTGTCCGGTGCATTGATGTAGAGGTTGCTGATGGCCGGAGACAGCCTCAGAACATCAGGACCATCCGTGCTGACGACCTCGTACCCTGCCTTGCTGAATGCTTTTGCCCACACGTCTGCGAAGCCGCTGCGTGCAGCCTCCATGATGGCGTTGGCGTCCGCATCGTCGATGTGCTGCCCCGGCCGCGAGTTCATTTCGCGCTTCCAGTCCTTGCGAAAGGCAACCTCCGCGGGGTCGATCAACACCTTGGTGTAGGGGCGAAAATCAGTGCCCGGCAGCAGGTATGCGCTGTCCACACTCCTTGCCTTGACTTGTACCAGCCCGATCAGCTCCGGTGGAGTCGTCACCTCAGCGGCGAGCGCGGCGGTTACGATCAACCCAATGAGCAAACCATGCGTAACTGCAGTCCAGCTTTTCATTGCGCCATTCCCGGTGTTTTTTGTGTTAATAGTCACAAATGAGAACCGCGTGCAGCGATCCTGGTGCTTGCCCGCTTCGGCGAACCGTGAAGGCCGATCCGCTGGGATTGACATTATCGTCATAATGACAATAGTGCCATTCGTAGTCAAGAAGGGCGAGTTATGAGCATGAAGCGCAGTGGCAGCACCAAGGCCTCAGGTCACCGCACCCGGGCGGGGCAGCAAAAGCGCCTGCGGACCCGCGAGCGCATCCTGGCCGCGGCAGTTGAGATATATCCGAAGGCCGTCACTGACTCACCCGTCATCGACGACTTCATCAAGGCCGCAGGCGTCGCGCGTGGCACGTTCTACAACTACTTCAAGAGTACCGAGGAAGTCCTGGAGGCCACGGCGAAATGGCTCGAGGACGACCTGATCGTCGCGATCGTGGCGGAGATGGACGCAATTAAGGCCCCGGCACAACGAGTGGCCACGGGTATCCGGCTATGGATGGCCAAGGCCGATGCCGATCCGGCCTGGTGCGCGTTTATCGCCCGCTACCCGCGTCGCGGCCAGCTCGTCGAGAAGCAATTGACGTCGGATCTTAGGGCGGGATTGCGGGCTGGCACCCTGGTCTGCCCGAGCCTCGGCATTGCCCGGGATCTGGTCGTCGGGACCATCCGCGAGGCAATGGTGCGCATGGTCGGGTCGCGCGTTCCCTCAAGTTTCGGCGACGACGTAACCCGCGCGCTGCTGCGCGGACTGGGCGTGCCGGAGGACGGTATCGGCCCGATGCTCGAAGAGGTGCACCGCTTGCTACAACGACGCGCGCGCGAAACAGGTGATGTGTGATGGACCGGCGCAAGTGCAAGACCCCACCTGCCGCTCGTGGTCACCGGCGCCCTACTGGAATACCGTACCCGCGGACATGAAGGCAGCAGCGGTCGCGCGCCGGAATCTTTCCAAGAATCGGATCAGGTGGCGTTTCGCCGTGAACGCGCCGGGCGGACCTGGTTCTCGGTTGGCACGGTGTTCTTCAGTGGTCCGATCTGCGCGACGATGCTGTCGAGAGTCGGCTGCGAGCCGAGGACGTGTCCATCGATAGCGGCGCGCATGGCAGCGATGTGCTCGGGTGTCGTCCCACAGCAACCACCGATGATCCGCGCGCCGCCGTCAATCGCCAGGCGCGCATAGTTGGCCATCAGTTCAGGCGTGCCTGAATAGACGACTTCGGTGCCCTCGAAATGCGGCACGCCGCAGTTCCCCTTGGTGATCAGCGGGAAACGGTGCACCGCGCATGTCGAGCAGGCTCACCAGGATGTCAGGCGCGCCAACGCCGCAGTTCGCACCGATCGCCAGGGGCGCTACGGCCTGCGCGGCAGCCCTGGTGGCAGCGGCGCGCGGCATGAGCCCCATCATCGTGCGTCCGGCCGTGTCGAACGAATAGGTGATCACGTACGGCAGGCCGACTGCGATCGCAGCCTCGGCGGCCGCCTCCGCCTCCTCCGGCGCTGACATCGTCTCTATCCATGCCAGATCCGCGCCGCCATCCCGCAGCCCCTGCAGCTGCACAGTGAAGGACTCGATCGCGGTGGCCTTGGTGAGCATGCCCATCGGCTCGAACAGCTCGCCGGTGGGTCCGACACAGCCGGCAACCACCACCGGGCGCACTGCATGGTCGGCAACCCCGCGCGCCAGCTCAGTGGCGCGCCGCGCGAGCTCATAAGCGCGGTCCTGCGCGTTGTGCAGCTTCAGGCGGTGTGGATTGCAGCCGAAGGTATTGGTGAGAATGATATCGGCGCCGGCATCCACGAAGCGCTGGTGCAACGCGCTCACCGCGTGCGGACGCTCGACGGTCCAGAATTCCGGGGGTTCGCCGGATTCGAGCCCGAGCTTGAAATAGTTCGTGCCAGTCGCGCCGTCGGCCAGCAGGACGCGGCTGCTGGCTAGTAGATCCGCAAGGCTGGTACGCATGTCTTAGGTATCCCTACCGCAATATCCGCGCAGCCACCATCCGTGCGCGCTTCCTGAGCAAGTCATGTCAAGGTTACACCTGACTAGTTGCTGGGGCGAACCGAGATAACTTATTGGCTCAACAACACCCCGCCCTAATGCGCGCGAACCCTGCGCACGCGCGCAGTCTCAGTGGGCTTCTGCCTGCATCCCGGCAACGAAGCGGAGCCGAATCTCCGCTTGCGCGTTGCAGGACGCTCAGGCCTTCTGGGCAGCCTTCGCCTCGATGACCGCGGCGATGACTTCATCCGCCACGTTCTTCGGCACCGGCTCGTAATGCGAGAACTCCATGGTGTATGAGGCGCGACCGCTCGTCATCGAGCGCAGCTGGCCGATGTATCCGAACATCTCCGACAGCGGCACGGTGGCCACGACGGCGATGTTGGCGCCGCGCTCGAGCTGGTCCTGGATCATGCCGCGGCGGCGGTTCATGTCGCCGATGACATCTCCCAGGTAGTCACCCGGGGTCACGGTCTCGACCTTCATCACCGGCTCCAGCAGGATGGGACCCGCCTTGCGGATGGCTTCGCGGAAGCATGCCTTGGCCGCGATCTCGAAGGTCAGCGCGTTCGAGTCGACGTCGTGGTAGCTGCCGTCGGTCAGCGTGGCGCGGAAGTCCACGGTCGGGAAGTGCGCCAGCACGCCATCCTCCTTCTGGATCTTGAGGCCCTTTTCCACCGCCGGCACGTACTCACGCGGTACGGAGCCGCCGGAGGTGCCATCGACGAACTCGAATCCTGCGCTGCGCTCGAGCGGCTCGAACGTGATCCACACTTCCGCGAACTGGCCGGAACCGCCAGTCTGCTTCTTGTGCACGTACTGCTCGTCGATCTTGCGCGTGATGGTCTCGCGATAGGCGACCTGCGGCTCGCCCATGGTGCCCTCGACGTTGAATTCCGTGCGCATGCGGTCGAGCGTCACTTCGAGGTGCAGCTCGCCCATGCCGCGCAGGATCGTCTGGCCGGTCTCGCGGTCGGTCTCCAGGTGCAGCGAAGGATCGGCACGAACCATCTTGCCCAGTGCGGCGCCGAACTTCTCCTGGTCGCCCTTGGCCTTGGGTTTCACGGACACGCTGATGACCGGATCCGGGAAGCGCATGCGCTCCAGGATCACCGGATGGGCGGAGTCGCACAGCGTGTCGCCGGTCTCGGTCTCCTGCATGGAGACAAGGGCGATGATGTCGCCGGCGCGCGCCTCCTCGATCGCGTTGGCTTCCTTGGCGAACATCTCGACCATGCGGCCGATCTTCTCGCGCTTGCCGCGCGTGGTGTTCTGCACCGAGGCGCCCTTGGCGAGCACGCCGGAATACACGCGCACGAACGTCAGTGCGCCGTAGGCATCGTTGACCACCTTGAACGCCAGGCCGCTGAACGGCTCATCGTCCGAGCACTTGCGCTCGCCGGTGACGTTGCCGTCCTCGTCCAGGGTCTTGATGGCCGGGACGTCGGTGGGCGCGGGCATGTAGTCGACCACGGCGTCCAGCATCTGCTGGACGCCCTTGTTCTTGTATGACGAGCCGCACAGCACGGGGTTGAACGCGCCGGTCACGGTGCCCTTGCGCAGGCACTTGCGCAGCACCTCCGGCCGAGGGCGCGTGACCGTCCTCGATGTACTTGTGCATGGCCTCGTCGTCCATCTCGAGGCAGGTGTCGATGAGCTCGGTACGGTACTTCTCCACGTCCGCGAGGATCTTGCGATCCGTCGGCACGTGGATGTCCAGCTTGTCGGCGAGGTCCGGCGGTCACCTCGAGTGTCTGCCACTCGGCATCCTTGTCGTCCGAGTCCCAGACCAGCGCCTTCATCTCGACCAGGTCGACCATGCCCTTGAAGTTGTCTTCCGAGCCGATCGGGATCTGCACCGGCAGCGGGCGGGCGCCGAGGCGCTTCTTGATCATGTCCACGCAGCGGGTGAAGTTGGCGCCGCTGCGGTCCATCTTGTTGACGTAGCAGATGCGCGGCACGTCGTAGTTGTCGGCGAGGCGCCAGTTGGTCTCGGACTGCGGCTCGACGCCGGCGACGCCGTCGAACACCACGACCGCGCCGTCCAGCACGCGCAGCGAGCGGTTCACCTCGATGGTGAAGTCGACGTGCCCCGGGGTGTCGATCAGGTTGATCTTCTTCTCGCGCCAGAAGCAGGACACCGCGGCGCTCTGGATCGTGATGCCGCGCTTCTGTTCCTGCTCGAGGTAGTCGGTCGTCGTCGAGGTCTTCAGATCCTTGGTGTCATGGATGTCGATGATCGTGTGCTTGCGCCCGGTGTAATACAGGATGCGCTCCGTCGTCGTCGTTTTGCCGGCATCGACGTGGGCGATGATGCCGATGTTGCGGATATCAGAAAGAGCGGTCGTACGGGCCATGGCAAGTTTCCGTTTCGGGTTTTCGGTTCACACAATCGAGCAGCGCCAGGCGTGCTGGCCCGGCTCATATATTCAAAATGGTCTGCGCTGCGGAGCAGCGCCCTCCTCGCTCCCATGCCTGGCGCTGGCAGATCCGGGACGCGAGGGCAGAAGGGGCCGGCATCCTATCGGGATGGCATCAGAAGTTCAAACTCAGACAGACCGGCTTTGCGCGGGAGCTGAGTCCAAGCCAACTCGTTGATTAAATTGGCGTCCCCAAGGGGATTCGAACCCCTGTCGCCGCCGTGAAAGGGCAGTGTCCTAGGCCTCTAGACGATGGGGACGCACTCCAAAATGTCGTTGGCAGCAGGCCTGCCGCGCCATGACGCCCGCCCAAGGCGGGGCGCGGAAGATTACACGCCCCGTGTCCTGCGGACAACGAGACTCCCGCTCGAGCTTGCATAGCACCAACCCCGGCCCGGTCAAAGGCAAGAAGTGTCGTTATATCTGGGGGTTAGCGGCGTGCGACCGAAATAAAGGCCAGCGGCAGGATTAAGTTGGTGGAGCCAGGCGGGATCGAACCGCCGACCTCTTGCATGCCATGCAAGCGCTCTCCCAGCTGAGCTATGGCCCCACGAGAAGCCGCGGCAAGCTACGCAGGCCACCCTGGGTTGTCAAGCGCGGGCCTAGGCACTTTTTTGGGCCAGAACCGCGTCCATGCGCGCAAGCGTGCGCTCGCGCCCGAGCAAGGCGAGCGTCATGTCGATCGGGGGTGAGACTGCCACCCCTGCCACCGCCACGCGCACCGGCTGGGCAATCTTGCCGAGCCCGAGGGCCAGCTGGGTCGCCAGGTCGTTGACGGCCGCATGGATCGCAGGGGCGTTCCAATCGTTAAGCGCCGCCAGGCGCTCGCGCACCTGTCCGAGCCGGCCGAGGCCTTCGGCGTTCAGGTGCTTCGCTCTTGCCTGCGCATCGAGATCGATGGCGTCGACGAAGAAGAAACGGCTGCTCTGGGCCATCTCCTTCAGCGTCTTGGAACGCTCCCGCTGGGCCAGGACCACTCCCTCAAGCAGGCCCTGGTCGGTCGATTCGATCCCCAGGCGTCTCAGCTGCGCGGCAAGATAGGGCACGACCTGCGCAGGGGGGGTGTGCATCATGTGCTGCTGGTTGAGCCACAGCAGTTTCTCCGGGTTGAACGCGGAGGCGGCCTTGTTCACGTCATGGATGTCGAACGCGGCGATCATCTGCTCGCGCGTGAAGACCTCCTGGTCCCCGTGCGACCAGCCCAGGCGCACCAGGTAGTTAAGGAGTGCGTCGGGCAGGAAACCTTCTTCCTCGTACTGGAGCACGCTCACCGCGCCGTGGCGCTTGGAGAGCTTGGCGCCGTCGGGGCCGAGGATCATCGGCACGTGCGCATACTCGGGGGGCTGTGCGCCAAGCGCGCTGAGCATGTTCATCTGCCGTGGCGTGTTGTTCAGGTGGTCATCCCCGCGGATAACGCAGGTGACGCCCATGTCCATGTCATCCACGACCACGCAAAAATTGTAGGTCGGCGTGCCATCGGAGCGCGCGATGATGAGGTCATCGAGCTCGGCGTTCTGGAAGCTTACCGGCCCGTGCACCAGGTCCTGCACGACCACCGCGCCGTCGAGGGGATTCTTGAAGCGCACTACCGGCGGCACCCCCTCACGCGGCTCGGTACGCTCGCGGCACAGCCCCGTATAGCGCGGCTTCTCCTTGCGCGCGATCTGTCCTTCGCGCATCGCATCCAGCTCGGCCTTGGTGCAGTAGCAATTGTAGGCCGTGCCGGCGGCAATCATGCCGGCAATGACTTCCGCGTAACGATCGAAGCGGCTGCGTCTGGTAATACGGCCCCTCATCAGCCTCAAGGCCGAGCCACTGCATGCCCTCCAAGATCACCCGCACCGCCTCATCGGTGGAGCGCTCGCGGTCAGTGTCCTCGACGCGCAGGATGAACTTGCCGTGCTTGCGCCGGGCGTACAGCCAGCTGAACAGCGCGGTGCGCACGCCACCGACGTGCAGCAGGCCGGTGGGACTGGGCGCAAAGCGGGTGACGACGGTCATGGCACGTAGGCGGCTGGCTCGTTGGGGCGCGAATGGTAGCAAGCCGCGGTATTGGCAGGGGGCAGGCCTCCCCGATAGCGCCAATTTGCCTGCGCCCTCAGCCACATATAGACTTCGGGTCCCTCGAAAAAGGGCGGTTAGCTCAGCGGTAGAGCACTGCTTTCACACGGCAGGGGCCACTGGTTCGATCCCAGTACCGCCCACCAATACAAACAGAGAGTTACGGCGTATACGGACCCGGACTCGCGTTCCGTATGGCAGCTGGTATGGCAGATGCGCGACGCTTCCGGCCGTAGGCAGTGGAAGCCGCGGGTAAACTTTGCGGCCGTCAGTCGGGCGTTCGGGCGCGGTGGGCATTCTCCTCCGGCAGGGCGGGATCAATGCAAGCGCAGCAGCTGATCGGCCGTACGCGTACGCAGCACGACCACAGCGCGCGCAGTGGTCAGGCTGCGGTGTTTCCGCGGGGATGCCACGTTCGATCCATCCTGCAGGTCGTTGCGCAGGCGCTGTCGCGCAGTATCCGCGACCATGGCGTTGCGAGAGAGTGAAGGCTCAGGAATGACGAACGACTTGCGAGGGCGGGACATTTTCCGCCTTGGCGAATGGCCGATTTGAGCGGGGCATCGGGATCTTTCAAATGTTCAGGGATCGCGACCCCCTGAATGGAAACACTCTGTACAACTTGGCGTATGCATACTTTGCGGGCGGCCGTTTACAGGACGCTGAACGGACTGCGCGTGAGCTAGTTTCAATTGAACCAGGATACTCGGGCGCGCGCTGTCCTTTGGCGGAGATCCTCCTGGTTCGCGGGCAGACGACGACGGCATTGGCGACAGCACAGGAAGAACCGGACGAGTCCAGTCGCCTAACGTGCTTAGCCGACGTACTTTGGAAGGCGGGCGAGCAACAAAAGGCAGATGACCTGCTGGGAGAGTATGCAGCAAGGTACTCGGAATCAGGCGCGTACAATTTGGCGGAGTCGTACGCGATCCGTGACGAGAAGGCACCGGCTTTCAAATGGTTGAATCGTGCACACGAGAATGGGGAAGCACCGGTGACGGTAATGGTGCAATGGGACCCGTTGTTGCAAAATCTCCGCTCTGACCCAAGATTCGCGGCGTTTCTTGAAGACCTAAAGCTGCCCGCGCAATCTGAGTAAGGTTGAGCGTGGGTTTGTTAGACCGGGGTGAATCCGGGAAGCTTCAACGCCTTCCCGTCGAAGGTTGCCGTGGCCTGGCACCCTAGCCGCAAATTGCGGGCTTCGATCAGGCAGTCCGCAAAGTCGGCAACAGAATCCTTCCAGGAATAGAGGGCGTGCTCAACTGAAGGCTCATCCTCGAACGCCAGGTCTGCAACATCCAGCAACGTAGAAAACGCCGAGAGGATCTCCGCCTTTGAAAGTTCATACCGGCTTCGGAGCACCCAGTCGGTTTCCATTAGTACCAGCAGACTGATGAGGACGGGTTCGCCGTCATCGGACTCGCGCTTGATCAGCCGCCGCGCTTTCTCGAATTGCAGCTGATCATCGCGAACCAGGTATCGAACGAGAACATTGGTGTCTAGGCCGAGCACTACCGCGACAGCAAGTTAACGGGTACAGGCTTCCTGCCTTTTTTGTACAGCAGGCCGGCGAGTTCGGAAACGTGCTTGTTCTTTACTCGCATGATGACGACACCGTCTGGCATCAGCGTAAAGGTCATCCTGTCGCCCGCCTTCATGTGTAGGCCATCACGAATGGCCTTCGGGATAGTCGTTTGACCCTTGCTGGTGAGGGTTGCGTCGGTACTCATCGCCAACTCCTTTTTCCTTACGCACTTAAGTATAGTAAGGAATCCGGATTCTATACAAGCGCGGCCGCAGGGGCTAGGCGCCTTGGGACAATCCAAGTACGCCTATCCCGCGCGATAACAAAGGCTTGTTGCATCAGTGACTTAAGCGCGCGATGCTTGACCTAGTGAGCCCGACATTACCGCTTCACACGGCAGGGGCCACTGGTTCGATCCCAGTACCGCCCACCAATTAGAACAAGAGCTTAGGGCGATTCCCTGGAGCCCGTTTGGCTCCCATTTGGACAGTGGCGATCTTGGCCCACCGGCGGCACGCCCGACTGTTTGTCGGTTGAGAAAGGGAGCAGGAGTGGCAGGCATACTCAGGCTGCCTCCGTCTGGCGCGGTTCAATTTCACGAACCACCTTGCGGACTTTCGCCGACTGTTCTGCCACGCGAAGGTCATACGCGGACTGAAGATTGAGCCAGAACTGCGCAGTAGCGCCAAAATAGCGCTCAAGGCGTACCGCGGTGTCTGCACTGATTCCGCGTCGCTCCAGCACGATGTCATTAAGCCGCGATGGTGTGAGGTGCAGAGCCTTGGCGAGGGCGTTGACGCTCATCTTCAAAGGCACGAGATACTCCTCGCGCAACACCTCGCCGGGGTGAACCGGACGCATTCCGTTCTTGAAAGCCATACTTCTCTCCTCACCCGCAGTGGTTGTTAATCTCTACGTCTGTCGGGCCAGCGTCGGTGCATACGAAGCAGACGCGCCACTGATCGTTCACTCGTATGCTGTGCTGCCCTGCCCTATCCCCAACCAAGGGCTCCAGCCGGTTCCCCGGTGGAGAGGCCAAATCCTTTAGCACCGTCGCAGCATCTAGCATTCCCAACTTGCGGATCGCTATGGACCGGATATTTCCAAACCGTTGCGACCGCCCCTTCGCGAAGAGGTCCTGCGTATCGGCGCACTTAAACCCCTGGATGGCCACGATAATAATTTATACTGTTTACCGGTAATCAGCAAATGTCACCCGACAATTGTGGCTCAAAGCGGTAAGCAGTGCAGGAAGTACTGGCCCAATACACCAACTTGACGCCTTGAGATTGTGGTATTACCTTATGACTACCATCATTTAAGTGGCAATTGGCTCATGGCTGCGACTAGCCTGAAACTTCCTGGGGACCTCAAACGCCGCATTGAGCGATTGGCGAGCGCCGCGAATAAGACGCCCCACGCCTTCATGGTCGAGGCGCTGGCTCGCGAAGCTGAGCGATCGGAGTTGAGAGCACGGTTTGCCGACGAGGCAGCACGTTCAGAGGAAGAAGCATTCTCGAGCGGAAAGACGTTCGGGCTCGCAGCCACCTTCGAGTATCTGACGGCGCGCGTGTCTGGCGCCAAGACGCGCCGCCCCAGGGCCCGTGCATGGCGACCGTCGAGATAACTCAACGAGCGCTCACCGACCTCGAACGGCTCTTCGACTTTATCGCCGCCGAGAACCCGCAAAAAGCGCGTGAACAGGTCCTAAGCGTGCGCAGGGCCTTTGAGCTCCTAGCCGAACATCCCTTGCTCGGGCGTTCAGCTGAACAGGGACGGCGGGAACTCGTCCTTTCCCGCGGCCGCTACGGATATATTGCGAAATATCTGTGGCTTCCCGCCGAAGATATCGTTCTGATCCTTGCCGTTCGACATCAGCTTGAGGCCGGATACGCAGGCGACTAGGGCCAAGAATCAGCCGATGCACATTGACAAGGCCCATCGCCTCCCTTGGACCCGCCGCGATTTTGTCCGTGCCGCCGGGAGTGTCGTGGCTGTGGGTGCGTAAGCGCGTGACGGCATTCTCCCGGCGTTCGCCGCCGATCCGATTCTTTGCCATCATTCTCTCAATTTGCTATCATTATGCCATCGCAATCCAATGAGTGATTTCAATGGCAGCCATCACAGTGAGGAACTTGCCGGAGGAAACGGCCCGGGCGCTCAAGGCGCGTGCTGCGCACTCCGGGCGAAGTACCGAAGCGGAAGTGCGAGAGATCCTAAATGCTGCAGTGAGGTCCCCCGTAGGCATTGGAACGGCGCTCGCGGCGCTAGGCAAGCGCGCCGGGGGCGTCGATCTATCACGCCGTCGCAAACGCAGTCGGGCTAGAGTTGCGAGCTTTGAGTAATGATAATCCTGGACACCAATGTGCTATCCGAGCCGCTGAAGCGCAGCCCAGATGCGGCGGTTCTGCGTTGGCTGGATCTCCAAGGCCCACGTACTCTCTATCTGACAACGATCAGCCAGGCGGAACTGCTCGCAGGCGTGCGGGCTTTACCGCCAGGAAAGCGCCGTACGGAACTGCAAAAGGTACTTAACAATGAGCTGACTTCGTTGTTCTCCGATCGGATTCTTGCTTTCGGCGAACGCTCGGCGGAAGCCTACGCTCAGGTAGTGGTTGCAGCCAATTCCGCGGGCAACCCGATTGATTTTGCGGATGCGGCGATCGGCGCAATCGCGGTAGAACACGACTTTATTTTGGCCACTCGCAATACGCGTGACTTCAAAGGCACGCCTGTCAGACTTCTGAACCCGTGGTCTTGAGCAGGTCCCGCGATCTTGGTTCTTATCCTGATGGGACCGTCGGGACGCTGCAAGTCAGCCTGCGCCTGTTTCCGTCATGCGCGGTGGTCCCGTGCAGATATGGGTCACGCCGCGGGGACAATCCTGGGACAATCAGCAGTGACCTCGCGCGATTGCGCGCGATATCACGTGATTACAAAAGCTCATTGCAACAGGCGCATAGGCTCGCATACCTTTGAGTTGTGAGCTCCCAACTTTCCGTTTCACCCGGCGGGGGCCACTGGTTCGATCCCAGTACCGCCCACCCTAAAATCAAGACTTAAGCGCTTCGGGGCGCCGACCGAGGAAGCGTCAGATGTCGGGCGACAGTGCATGGCTCACACTGAGTTCGGGCGCGCTGACCGCGCAGATCGACCCTCTGGGCTCACAGCTTTCGACTCTGCGGGACTCCGCGGGGCACGACCTGCTGTGGGACGGCGATCCGGCCTTCTGGAATGGCCGGGCGCCATTGCTCTTCCCGATCGTCGGTTCGCTCGCGCAAGGCACATACCGGCTGGCGGGCAAGTCCTATGCGCTACCGCGCCACGGCTTTGCGCGCAACAAGCCCTTCGACATCATCACCGCCTCTTCGACCAAGGCCATACTGAGATTGCAGGCCGACGACGCGACCCGGACTGTCTACCCATTCGACTTCCAGCTGCAGATGGAATTCGAGGTGCGGGAGGCGACGCTCACGGTTACGGCGTGCGTGATGAACGAGGGCGGAGTGCCGATGCCGGCCAGCTTCGGTTACCACCCCGCGTTTTGCTGGCCACTGCCATATGGCGCACCACGCGCTGAACACGCGATCGAATTCGCGCTGGAGGAGCCCGAGCCGATCCGCCGCCTCGATGCCGCCGGCTTGGTGACTGCTGTGCGCCACCCAACTCCGGTGCACGGCCGACGACTACCGCTGGAGGATGCGCTGTTCAAGGACGACGTCTTGATCCTCGCACCGGTGCACAGCCAGGCATTGCGGTACGGCGCTGACAGCGGGCCGCGTATCGAGCTCAGGTTTCCGGATACTCCGCTGCTGGGGTTGTGGAGCAAGCCGGGCGCGCCCTTCATCTGCATCGAACCCTGGCACGGCATGTCGGACCCGGCAGGCTTCACCGGAGACTTCACGGCGAAGCCCGGCGTCTTCATCCTGCCACCGGGTACCCGGCGCGAACTAGCTATGCAGGTCACGTTGCAGGGGCCCGAGTCCTCGCGTCTCGCGTAGAACATCACACCGGGGTTCGGCAAGCGCAGGCCGCCTGCCCCGACACCGGCCTGCTGGACACCTGCGTCGCCGGATCAGCGCTACTGAGGTGCCGTTCTCAGCAGGCTTTAGAACAGGCCAGTCTCCGGCACCGCCTCCCGATACGCACTGAAGTACCGGGTCAGGACGAGAATTCAAGGCGTGCCCGGCCGAAGGCCGCGCGTCGGCCAGCCGCGAGGCCTTTCGCACTCTATCCACCACCTCGGTTTGGCGCTCATACTGCCAAGCTCCGGGTAGCCCGTGCGGCATCCTCCCGTTGCCAAGCCGCGACTCCGGCCGTCATCCAAGAAACAAAAAGGACGCCTCCATGCCGCTCACCGAATACAACCCCGGGCAAGCCTTCCCTGGCGTCATTGGCCGCACGTTCGATGTCTCGAAGCCGGCCTGGCCTGCGCCCAACCGCGCCAAGAAAGGCAGTCCGAACGTGCTGTACATCGTCCTAGACGACACCGGGTTCGGGCAGCTGGGCTGCTACGGCAGCCCGATCCGCACACCGCACATCGATGCTCTGGCAGCCGACGGGCTGCGCTACAACAGCATGCACACGACGGCCCTCTGCTCGCCGTCGCGCTCATGCATGCTCACCGGCCGCAATCACCACTCCAACGGCCTGGCCTGCATCACGGAAGGGTCGGAAGGGTTCCCCGGTTCCAACGGCTACATCCCGTTCGAGAACGGCATGCTGTCGGAGATCCTCCTGCTGCAGGGCTACAACACCTACGCCGTAGGCAAGTGGCACCTGACACCCTCCGAGGCAACCTCGGCAGCCGGCCCTTACGACCGCTGGCCGCTGGGTCGGGGCTTCGAGCGCTACTACGGATTCCTGGGCGGCGATACCCACCAGTACTACCCGGAGCTGGTGCGCGACAATACGCAGACCGAGCCCGACAAGACACCCGAAGAGGGCTATCACCTGACGCCCGACCTGGTCGCGAAGGCCAAGTCGATGATTGCCGACTCCAAGCAGGTGGCGCCTGACAAGCCATTCTTCATGTACTTCTGCACCGGCGCGATGCACGCGCCGCATCACGTGCCCAAGGAGTGGGCCGACAAGTACAAGGGGCAGTTCGACAAGGGCTGGGATGCCTACCGCGAACAGGCCTTCGCCAAGCAGAAAGAGCTTGGCATCCTGCCGCCGGGTACCAAGCTCTCGCGCCACGATCCCGACGTGCAGGACTGGGACAAGCTTTCCGCGGACGAGCGCCGCGTGTACGCACGAATGATGGAGGTGTTCGCGGGGTTCCTCGAGCACACCGACCATTACATTGGCGAGCTGGTTGCCTTCCTCAAGGAGATCGGCGAGTACGAGAACACGCTGATCATGCTGATCTCGGACAACGGTGCAAGCTCCGAGGGCGGCCCCACCGGCTCGGTGAACGAGAACAAGTTCTTCAACAACGTGCCCGAGGACGTCAAGCAGAACCTCGCGGCCATCGACGACATTGGCGGACCTAAGTACTTCAACCACTATCCGTGGGGCTGGACGCACGCCGGCAATACGCCGTTCAAGCGCTGGAAGCGCGAAACCTACCGCGGCGGCACCTCCGACCCCTTCATCATCTGCTGGCCCAAGGGCATGAAGGCGCGCGGCGAGATCCGCGAGCAGTATTGCCATGCGATCGACATGGTGCCGACGGTACTGGATGCGCTGGGCATCGAGGCCCCCACCCAGATCCGCGGCGTAACCCAGTCGCCACTGCAGGGGTTCTCCCTGAAATCCTCGTTCGACAATGCGAAGGCCGAGGCCCTCCACCAGACGCAGTATTTCGAGATGTTCGGCCATCGCTCGCTCTACCACGATGGCTGGCGGGCGGTGTGCCCCTGGGTGGGCACGTCCTTCACCGAATCCGGGCTCGCCTTTGGCGCAGAGATCACCTTCCAGAAGCTCTCCGAGCTGGATGCCACGGGCTGGGAGCTGTACAACCTGAACGAGGACTTCGCCGAGACCCAAAACCTGGCGGACAAGGAGCGCGCCCGGCTGATCGCCATGATCGGCATGTGGTACACCGAGGCGGGCAAGTACAACGTGCTGCCGATCGACAGCCGCGGGACGGCGCGCTTCGCCGACGAGCGACCGCAGATCGCCGTCGCCCGCAAGCAGTACATCTACTATCCGGACACGCAGGTCGTGCCCTCGGGGGCGGCACCGCGCCTCGTCAACGTGGCCCACTCCGTATCGGTGCACGCCAACATACCCAAGGGCGGTGCGGAAGGGGCGCTCCTCAGCGCCGGCGGAAACGACGGCGGCTTTGCGTTCTATGTGCAGGACGGCAAGCTCACCTACGGCTACAACTACGTGGCTGAGCAGCACTTCAAGGTGCAGTCAGCCAGCGGCGCCATCCCGGAGGGAGAGCATATCCTCTCGTTCGAGTTCACGCCGACCGGCAAGCCCGACATTGCCAAGGGCAAGGGCGTGCCCGCCAAGGTCACCCTGTTCGTCGACGGCAAGCCCGTCGGCAGCGGCGACCTTCCGGTCACCATTCCGCTGTCGCTCGGCCTGTCTGCCGGCATCTGCGTCGGCGCGGACAACGGCTCGCCTGTCATGACCGACTACAAGCCGCCGTTCGCGTTCACCGGCGCGGTGCGCAAGGCCATGATCGACGTGACCGGCGAGTCCATCGAGGACAAGGCCGAGAAGATGAAGATGTATCTCGCGCGTCAGTAGCTGCTGCGGCCGGACTCGGTTGCCTTGCCTGTAGGCAACCGAGTCCGGCGGCTACCTGACTGATGCACCTCCTCATTGCAGAGCGTAATGGACCACGCTTGGCTCGGAGCTCCGCCCGGCGCGGTGCCCCGGCCTGCCGCCAGTGGAACGATGCCCAAGCGCCGCCACGTGAGCCGGCAACAAGGTTCATGTTAGGCTCGCGCGAGAACAAGAATCCGGCGTTGCCCGTGGGGAGTAGAGCGTATGTCCAGTGTCTGCATCATCGGCGGCGGCATCGCCGGTGTGGGCGCCTGGTGGACCCTGGCGCAGCCCGGACAGCCTGGCGCCGCCTGGGACGTGACGATCATCCACGACGGCGCGAGCTTCGGCGGCCATGCGCTCACCGTGCCGGTGCAGCACAACGGCGGCACCACACAGGTGGACACGGGCGTGCAGTTCTACGTGCCGATGTTCTATCCCAACATCGACGCCCTCACCCGCCGGGCCGCCATCGCGCCCAATGTGCCGGTCACCAGTTTCGACGCGCTCAAGGTCGCCTGCGGCTTCCCGCGCCTGAACGGCGCGCCGCAGAACTGGGGCAACTTCGACGCCTACCGCACTGCCCCGGACTTCGCCATGTTCACGCCCGCGATGTTCCGCAACGCGGAGCGCTTCCAGCTGGCCATCGATGCGGCGCTGTTCGATGGCGAGGGCTCCAAGACCATCGCCGAGTACTTCGCCGGCCTCGATGTCCCCTATGAGGACCAGGACCAGTTCCTCAGCTACTTCATCTATCCCTACCTGAGCATCATCAACGGCTACGGTGCATCGCTCGCAGACCAGGTGACGATGGATGACATCGTGCCGCTGTTCGCCAACATCCCGGGGAAGTTCCCGGGCCTGGGCAGCTTTACCTCGCCCGGATCCGGCTACGGACGCTTCGTGAACGGCGCCTCCTCACTCGTCCAGGCGCTGGCCGACCAGGCGCAGCAGCTCAAGCCCGCCACCGCCTTCATGAACAGCACGGTGCAGACCGTCGCCGCTTCCCCAACGCTGCCGGGACCTGTGACGGTCACCTGGTCCACCGGGCAGGGGCCGAAGGTCTCCAAGCAGTTCGACAAGGTGATCATCACCACCGACATCCTCACCGCGGGCGGGCTGCTCAACAACCCGGCCAACGCGCCGCTGTGGAACGCGCTGTACTCGCGGTTCCTGTCCCCGATCCGCTGGCCGCTGCTGCCGGGCAAGTGCTACATCCACACCGACGTGAACATGCTCTCCCCTGACCTGCGCCAGCAGCAGGAGGCGCTGCAGTTCACCGCCTATTACGCGCCGCAGAAGGCCGCGCCTTACTACGACATGTTCAAGACCTATACCACGTACCTGCAGGGCAACATCCACGGCACGCCCGAATCGCAGGGATTGTTCCTGACCATGTACGGCTACATACCCGGCTCGGGCGACACGGTGCCGGACCCCGCCACCGTGCTGTTCGAGGAGGTGTGGCAGCACGGCATGTGGCTGCCGACGTTCATGATGAAGGCCAAGCAGACTCTGCACATCGCGCAGGGCTTCGGCACCACGCGCAACTACCCCGGCCAGATGAACACCGGCATCTATTTTGCCGGCAACAACACCACGGCCGACTCGCTCGAGCACGCCTTCATCTCCGGCGAGGTGATCGCCAACTACGCCTTCGGCGCCCCCTTCCCGCTGGGACTCGAGCCGCTGGCGTTCGCAATGTACGAGCTGTTCTACTCCGAGTTCATGTTCCCCAAGTCCACCGTGTCCGAGCGCCTGGCGCACTACGCCCCGGGCCTGCCGCGCGGCTAGCCCAAAGGACCCTACCATGCGCTTCCTGTCACCTGAGCACTGCGAGGCGGCCAGCGCGGCATTCCGCGCAGATGCGGAGCTCAATCGCGAGCTGAAGGACGTCACGCTTGCCATCGTCTACTTCGTCAGCGCCGGGCCGGACGGGGACTTCAGCTACCACATGACCTTCGCCGACGGGGTGGCCACGATGGCGCTGGGCGAGGTCGAGCCGCGCGATGCGGAAGTGCGCAGCAGCTACGACACCGCCGCGCGCCTGGCGCGCGGGGAGATCAACAGCCAGACCGCGGTAATGCTGGGCAAGGTGCGCCTGAAAGGCGGCATGATGAACCTGCTGCGCCACCAGGGGCTGCTCAACCGCGTGCAGGCGGTCTCAGCTGCACTGCCGCTGACCTACTAGGCGGCAGTCGTCCCCAGCAGCGCGCGCACCTCGGTAACCGTCAGCGCGCTGCCCTCCGCGGCCAGATCCTCCACCCGTGCAGCCGGCAGCACGGCGCGCACGCGCGCCCAGGCGTCCGCGCCGATCGCCTCACCCCACCACACCCCGGCAAAGCCGCAACGCCGGCGCAACTCGTCCATGGCCGCAAGCGCACGCACCGCGTCCTCGGCCCGCCCGCCGTCGGCCCAGTGCCAGGCCAGCAGGTAGGCTGCAATCACGCGGAACCACGGCATAAGGTCCGACTGCGACTCGACCAGCAGCGCCTCGTGTGCCCGTTCGAGCGAGCGCCGCGGATCGGTGCCGCGGAAGGCCGCGGCCGATCCGACCAGGGCCGAGATCGTCACCTGCGGCATGGCCTGCTCGGCGAGCTCGATGGCGCGCGCGAACTCAGGCTCGCTCTCGGTGGCGCGGCCTTGCACCATCAGCACCGTGCCGATCAGCATGTGGCCGACGCTCACGAACAGGTCCAGGCCGCACGCCTGCGCCTGGCGCAGGATGCCGCGCGCCTCGGCCAGCGCAGTCTCCGGGTGGCGCTTGAGGATCGCGGTGAGCGAGCGGGCGCGCAGCGTCAGTGCGTTGAAGTCGTCCTCTGGCGGCAGTACCAGCTTGCCCGCCTCGCACTGCTCCAGCTGCTCCTCGATGCGACCGTCCATCTCGGCAGCCTGCGCGGCGACGTAGAAAAAGTACGGTGGCAACTGCATCTGCTGCTCGGCGGCGGCCGCGCGCGCGCGATCCAGCAGCGGACGTGCCTGGGTGGCAAACCCAAGGCTGGAGAAGAAGCTGGCAGCCTCCAGCAGGGTCATGAAACGCATCTCCGGCGCCAGCTCGCGCTCCACCGCCAGGAGTTCCTCGTAGCGGCGGCGGCCGGTGGCGATGGCACCGGTCTGCCAGAACAGCGACAACGCGACGATCAGCGTCGCCTTCTCGGTGTGCTGGCCCTTCTGGCCCAGCCGGTCCAGCGCGGCATTCAGGTTGTCGATATCCGACAGCAGCGCGGCCGATGAGCCGCGGGCGTCGCTGCCCTTCAGGCGGATATCCAGCGTCTGCGCCTGGGCGGAGAAGTGGCGCACGTGGCGATCGAACATGTCCAGCTGCTCACCGGCAGCGGCCAGCTTGCGGGCGGCGTACTGGCTCACCGTGCCCATCAGGCGGAAGCGCGAGGTACCGCGGTTGGTGTCCGCGAACACCAGTGACTTGTCCACCAGGCGGTCGATGAGATCCACCACCTCGTCCGGCTCGACGCCGTTACCGCCGCAAACCCGCTCGACCGCGCCCAAGTCGAAGGTGCCGACGAACACCGAAAGGCGATTGAGCAGGCGCTGCTCCGGCTCGGTCAGCAGGTCGTACGACCAGGCCACCAGCGACTCGAGTGTCTGGTGGCGGGCGGTGCGGCGGTCCGTGGCGCGCAGCACGCCCACCCGCTCGCTCACCCGCGCCAGGATCTCCGCCGGGGTCAGCGAGCGCACGTGCGCCGCGGCGAGCTCGATGGCCAGCGGCACGAAATCCAGGTGGCGGCACAGGTCCGCCACCACGTTGGCGTCCCATTTGCCGTCGGAGCGGATCTGCGTGGCACGCGCCACGAACAGTGCCCCGGCGGCGCCCTGGTCCAGGCCCGGTATGCGCACGATCTTCTCCCCGTACACCCCCAGTGGCTCGCGGCTGGTGCCCAGGACCCGGACATTGGGGGCAGCCGCGGTCAGTTGCTCCACAAAGGCGGCGACGGCCTGCGTGAAGCGCTCGCAGTTGTCGAGGATCAGCAGCATCTCGCGCTCGCGCAAAGCCTCCACGACCGTCGCCTCCAGGCTCTCGCTGGAGTACTCGCGCACGCCGAGCGTGCGCGCCACGGTCGGGATGACATCCGCCTCGCTGTTGAGGCCGGCAAGATCGACGAACCAGACCCCATGGGCCAGGCGGTCGGCGGCCTCCGCCCCGACCTGCTGCGCGACGCGCGTCTTGCCGATGCCACCGAAGCCTGCCAGCGTGACCAGCGGGTGCTCGGCGAGGTCGGCATGGATGCGCGCCACGAGCTCCGCGCGGCCCACCAGACTCGGCAGATTGCGCGGCAGGTTGCTGCGCTGCACGGCCGCTGTCGGGAACGGCGCGGGGCGCGGCTCGGTCGCCGCCGGCGCCACGGGGGCAGCGCCACCGCCGGGCAAGAGCGCCTGCAGCGAGGCCACCAGGCGGTCCATGTCGCGGTGGAAATCAGGGTCCGGCCGTACCGCGGTGCCCTGCCGGTAGGCAAACTCGGCCAGGCTGTGTGGCAGCTGTCCGGCGGTGGGCATCACCGCCCCGGACACCAGCACCGGGATCAGCGGTACCCCGCGCGCGAGCGCCGCCTCGAGCTCGATGCGCACGAAGTCGTCACCGCTCTCCAGCCGGCGCTGGCCGCCCTCGTCGCGCACGTCGAGCCAGCCGGTGCCCACAACGGCGAGCACCGCGTGGCACTGCCCGACCACCAGGTTCAGGTGGGAGCGAAAGTCGGTGCCCAGCGGGATCGAGTCCACGTCCTTGAAGACTGCATCCTTGCCGAACTCGGAAACGAGGCGGTCGTACAGGCGCCCGGTGTAGGCCTCACTGTCGCTGTGCCGGTATGAGATGAAGAAGGACTGCATTCAAGCTTAACTCTAGCGTCCCGCCGTGAATCCCGCGAGTAACGGCGCCGGGCCGGTTTGCTCCCGGTCGTTCTTACCTGACAGCGACAGCCCCGGCCAATCCGGTGCTTGACATCCTCGGGTTGAGTTCCGTATTGCCCCCCGCGCGACCGGCACGGGACTCGCGTTGGCAGGTCGCTGCAGCGCTGCCGCCCACACCGCAGGGGTCCTTGGTCCAACGTGGCCCCGAGATGGGGCGCGATATAATCCCCCGGTGAAGAACCCCCGGCCCAGCCTGTGAAGGCGCGCAGCACCCGGCGCCTGCGCGCCGTCGGCGTGCTGCTGGTGGCGGTACTGCTGGGCGGCGTGCCACGCGTGCACGCACAGAGCCTGGAGCCGCGCGCCTACACGGACGTCCCGGCCGGGGTGAACTTCCTGATCCTCGGCTACGCCTACACCGAGGGAGCGCTTGCCAACTCGCTCCCCGTGACCAATTCGCACCTCGACACCTCGAGCGGCGTCATCGCCTACTCGCACTCCCTGGACCTGTGGGGGAAATCTGCCAAGATCGACGCCAACATGCCGTACACCTGGTTGTCCGGGCACGCCGACTACCAGGGCGAGACGCCTCTCGCGCAGCTACAACGG
Source organism: uncultured Pseudomonadota bacterium (assembly GCA_963703025.1). Taxonomy (GTDB): domain Bacteria; phylum Pseudomonadota; class Gammaproteobacteria; order Steroidobacterales; family Steroidobacteraceae; genus 13-2-20CM-66-19. The sequence continues at coordinate 509,167 of OY969778.1, forward strand.
CTTCGGCGATCCGGCATTCCGGCTGTCGGTTAACCTCTACGGGGCACCGGCGCTCACCCCGCGGCAGTTCGCTACCTACCAGCAGGACCTGGTCATCGGCGCCAGCCTGCAGATCGTGGCCCCGTGGGGGCACTACGACTCCACCAAGGTCGTGAACATTGGCGCCAACATCTGGAGTTTCAAGCCGGAGGTGGGGGCTTCCAAGGCGCTGGGCCGCTGGACCCTGGAGGCACAGACCGCGGTCACGTTCTTCACGGACAATACCGACTTCTACAACGGCAACCAGCGCTCCCAGACCCCGCTCTTCCAGCTGCAGGGCCACGTGATCTACAGCTTCAAGCGCGGCATCTGGGGCTCGGTCGACGCCACCTACTATTCCGGTGACCGCTCGACGCTGAACAACAGGCTCAACGGCGACCTGGAGCAGAACTGGCGACTGGGCGGCACGCTCGCTTTTCCGATCAATCTCCACAACTCGCTCAAGCTCTACGCCAGTGACGGGGTCTCCGCGCGCACCGGCAACAATTTCAAGCTGTTTGGCATCGCCCTGCAGCACCGCTGGGGCGCCGGCCTCTAGCACGGTCCGCGTGCCTGCGGCCAGGTCCGCACCGGCGGCGCATTTCACGAACTGGGGCTAACGCGGTATCGTTTGCGCCGGAGCACTAACGCCTCTGCACGGAGATACGTATGGGTAAGGGAATGGACCGCAAGAAGGAAGGCAAGAAGAAGCCGGCCAAGAGCCTCGAGGAGAAGCGCGCGGCCAAGAAAGAGAAGAAGCAGAATCGCGGCTAGCTTGCCTTAAGACCGGCGCGCGCACCCGCCTTGGCGCGGGCGCGCGCGCGGTCACAGCAGGACCGCTTCGCGTCCACGCTCGCCTGCGTTCTCGCCCGCGGCGCCATGCGGGCGAGGCGCCCTTGCGCTAAGCTAGCGCTGCACGCCCGGCCACGACGTGCGCTCAACATGACAGGTGATGCCATCGACACCTTGCGCACGCGGCGGGACGAACCCGGAGGCGCCTGGCGGCGCGAACTGGGCACCAAGATCGCCTGGACCCTGGTGGCGAAGGTGCTGGCGCTCACGCTCCTGTGGCTGCTGTTCTTCCGCGGCCACGCCTCATGATCGACTTCGACGTCGTCGCGCTCTCGCGGCTGCAGTTCGCGCTCACCGCGCTCTACCACTTCCTGTTCGTGCCGCTGACCCTGGGCCTGTCCATGATCCTGGTGATCATGGAGTCGGTGTATGTCATGACCGGGCGCGAGATCTGGCAGCGCATGACCAAGTTCTGGGGCGTGCTGTTCGGGATCAATTTTGCCATGGGTGTTGCCACCGGCATCACCATGGAGTTCCAGTTCGGCACCAACTGGTCCTACTACGCGCACTACGTCGGCGACATCTTCGGGGTGCCGCTCGCGCTGGAGGGCCTGATCGCCTTCTTCCTCGAGTCGACCTTCGTCGGCCTCTTCTTCTTCGGCTGGCAGCGGCTGTCCAAGGTGGGCCACCTGGTCGTGACCGGACTTGTGGCCCTGGGCTCGAGCCTCTCGGCGCTGTGGATCCTGATCGCCAACGGCTGGATGCAGCACCCCGCCGGGGCGCACTTCAACTACCGCACGATGCGCATGGAACTCACCTCGTTCAGCGACCTGCTGTTCAACCCGGTGGCGCAGGCGAAGTTCGTGCACACCGTGGCCGCAGGCTACGTGGTCGGCTCGGTGTTCGTGCTGTCGATCAGCGCCTAGTACCTGCTGCGCGGCCGCAATGTCGAGATCGCGCGGCGCTCGATGGCGGTAGCGGCAAGTTTCGGACTTGCCTGCTCGATCTCGGTGGTGGTGCTCGGGCGATGAGTCCGGCTACCTCGCCGGGGAGGACCAGCGCATGAAGGTCGCCGCGATCGAGGCGGAGTGGGACACCGCGCCAGCCGCCGGCTGCCTTTACCGTGTTCGGCTTCCCGGACGTCGCGCAGCGCACCACGCACGCGCGCGTGCAGGTCCCGTGGCTGCTGGGCCTGATCGCCACGCGCTCGGTCGATGAGCCGGTGCTGGGCATCAACGAGCTGGTCGGCACGCGCGCGCGAGCGCATCGTGATGGGCATGCACGCCTATGCGGACCTGCAGCTGCTGCGCGCCGCCCCGCCGCAATCACCGGACCCGGCAGTGCTGGCGCGCTTCGAGGCCAGCGCCGCAGGACTTGGGCTATGGCCTGCTGCTGCTGCGCTACACGGACAACCCGGCGATGGCGACGCCCGCGCAGATCGACTGCGGCCGCCTGGTCCACCGTGCCCAACGTGCCGGTGCTGTTCTGGTCGTTCCGCTGCATGGTGGGCTTGGGTCTGTTCTTCATCGCCCTGTTCGTCACCGCCTTTTACCTGGCCACGCGGCACCGCTTCGAGCGCCACCGCTGGTTCCTGAAGCTCGCGTGGCTCTGCCTTGCCGCTGCCGTGGCTGTGCGTGGAGCTGGGCTGGATCGTCGCGGAGTACGGCCGCCAGCCATGGGTGGTCGACGGGGTGCTGCCGACCTTCCTGGGGGTCTCGCGCACCTCGCTCGGCAACGTGTGGTTCTCGCTGCTGGGCTTCGTGATGTTCTACACCGCGCTTGCCGTGGTCGACGTGGTGCTGATGGCGCGCACCATCCGCCGCGGCCCGGACGGCCTGGGGTACTGGCCGCGGCCTGAGGGAGGCGCATGAGCGCGCCACTCATCGACTACGCAACGCTGCGCGTGCTGTGGTGGCTGATCCTGGGCGTGCTGCTGATCGGCTTTGCGGTCATGGACGGGTTCGACCTGGGCGTGGGCGCCACCTTCCGCTTCACCGGCCGTACCGATGCCGAGCGGCGCGCGCTGCTGGCCGGCATCGAGCCGGTCTGGGAAGGCAACCAGGTGTGGTTCATCTTGGGCGGCGGGGCGAGCTTTGCGGCTTGGCCGCTGCTGTACGCCACCTCGTTCTCGGGGCTGTACCTTGCGATGTTCCTGCTGCTGGTGGCACTCATCCTGCGCCCGGTCGGCTTTGTCTACCGCGACAAGCTCTCCGATGCGCGCTGGCGCGGCCTGTGGGACATCGCGCTGACCCTGGGCGGCGCACTGCCGGCGCTGCTGTGCGGGGTGGCCTTCGGTAACCTCTTCCTGGGCATTCCCTTCCATTTCGATTTCCTGCAGCGCCCCATCGTGGGTGGCAGCTTCTTCAGCCTGCTGCATCCGTTTGCGCTGCTGGCAGGGATCGTGAGCCTGTCGATGCTGATCATGCACGGCAACACGTACGCGGCGCTGAAGGCCGGCGAGCCGATGGCAGGGCGCGCACGCCTCCTGGGTCGCATGGCAGCGCTGGTGTTCCTGGTGAGCTTCATCGGCGCGGGCTTCTGGGTGCATACGCTGGACGGCTTCGTCCTCGGCGGCGTGGTTGACCATGCAGGCCCATCCAGCCCGCTCGGCAAGACCGTGACGCGCGCAAGCGGTGCCTGGCTTGCCAACTTCCATGTCTGGCCGTGGCTGTGGGGCGCCCCCGTGACGGCCATACTGGGGGCCGCGGGTTGCTACCTGCTGCTGGGTGCCAGGCGCGCCGGGGCGGCGTTCCTGGCAAGCGCGCTCACGCAGGCTGGCACCATCCTCACCGCAGGCTTCGCCCTGTTCCCCTTCCTGCTGCCCTCATCGAGCGACCCGGGGCACAGCCTCACGGTGTGGGATGCCTCGAGCAGTGCGCGGGCGCTGCTGCTGATGCTCGGCGCGGTCATCGTCTTCCTGCCGGTGATCCTGCTCTACACCGGCTGGGTGTTCAGGGTGATGCGCGGACCGGTGACTCTGGAGAGCATGCACGACCACGGGAGCGGCTACTGATGTGGTACTTCGCCTGGATCCTGGGAACCGGACTTGCGCTGGCTTTCGGCGTACTCAACGCCATCTGGTACGAACTGGTCGAGGAGCCGCGCGAGGCGGCGCGGCGAGCACAGCCGTCCCAGCCCCCGGCACTCTAGGGCGCCGGGCGCCCGCGGCGGCTAACCGCCGTGGCTCTTGAGCGCCGGGGCCTCGCGCCCGCCAGGTGCGCTAGCAGACCCAGCACCGCCATGGTCCACACGATCACCGGGCTTGAGGGCAGGTCGAGCAGCGCCGACAGCACCAGTCCCACGACGTAGCTGGCAATCGCCAGCCCATAGCCGATCGCCAGCTGGCGCCGTGCAGGGTAGCGGCAGGTCGCCACCGCCGGCGCGATGAGGCTGGTGAACACCAGGTACACGCCCACCATCTGCACCGAGAGGGTCACCACGAGTGCGAACCGCACGCCGATGAGCGCTTCCTGCGACTCCGGGCGCTTGCGCTCGGTCCAGGTCAGCAGCAGCGCCCCGGCAAGGGCCGCCGAGGCCTCGGCGACCTGCGCGATGGCAAGATCGATGAACACGATGTCGCGCGAGAGCACCAGCTGTCCCAGCGGTACGTGCGGGAGCACCAGCAGGATGCCGGCGATCAGCGCCGGCCACAGGATCCCCAGGTCCGCCTGCAGGGTCGCCATTACTTCGCGGTCGTTGGGATAGCTGGCGCGCGGCTCAGGGCCTGGTGCACCTAGCTAAGCTGCAGTGCCACCGCCCCGGTTTGATCGGACGCCCAGTGAAAGCATCCGCACCGGCAATGTGAATCCAACGGCTGCGGGGCTACAGTAACGGCGGACCCAGTTCAGCACTTACATTGGACATATGAGCGAATCGACCACCGCGACCAGCGCGCTGACTTATCCGTTCGAGGCGGTGCCCGGTCCGGGCGAGGCACACGAGGTGGCCGCCGGCGTGCGCTGGCTGCGCATGCGACTGCCCATGGCGGGCCTGGACCACATCAACCTGTGGGCCCTCGAGGACGGCGCAGGCTGGACACTGGTGGATACCGGGATGCAGACCTCGGATACCGCGACCGACTGGCAGAACGCCCTCGCCGGACCCTTGCGCCGCAGGCCCGTGCAGCGCGTGGTATGCACGCACATGCACCCGGACCACATCGGCATGGCTGGCTGGCTCACGCGTGCCCACGGGGTACGGCTGTGGACGACCCGGCTGGAGTACGTGACGTGCCGGATGCTGGTGGCCGATACCGGGCGCGAGGCGCCCGCCGACGGCGTGCGCTTTTACCGCGCAGCGGGCTGGGACGAGGCGGCGCTGGAGCACTATAGGGCGCGCTTCGGCGGCTTCGGCAAGGCCGTGCACGCATTGCCCGACAGCTACCGGCGCGTGGTGGCTGGCGAGGAGCTTCAGATCGGTGGCAACCGCTGGCGTGCTGTCATCGGCCGCGGGCACTCCCCGGAGCACCTGTGCCTGTATTGCCCGGAGCTTAAGCTGCTGATCTCCGGGGACCAGGTGCTGCCGCGCATTACCTCCAACGTATCGGTCTTCCCGACCGAGCCGGACGCTGACCCGCTTACCGAATGGCTCGAGTCAATCGCTTGGCTAAAAGAGCAGATCCCTGACGACGTGCTGGTGCTGCCCTCGCACAACGAGCCGTTCCACGGACTGCACGCACGCCTGGACGCCCTCGCCGACGGACATGAGAAGCGCCTGGTGCGCGTACTGGAGGAACTGCAGACACCCAAGCGCGCGGTTGACGTGTTCAGCGTGCTGTTCAAACGCACCATCGGACTGGACATGCTGGGCATGGCCACCGGGGAGAGCCTGGCACACCTGAACTGCCTGATCGTGCGCGGCCTTGCCCAGCGCCACGCCGATGAACACGGCGTGCTGTGGTACCAGGCGCGCGCCACACCCTGACTCTCAGCGCGCGAGGTCATCCTGCGCCTGGTGCGCCGACGCCACGGCGTCGTGGCCCTTCTCGCTCGCAGGAGTGGCACTGGCCCGTGCCCGCAGTGCCAGCCACGCCTCGCGCGCCTTGCGCCTGACTTCCTCAAGGTCGGTCCCCTGGGTTGGCACCTTCAGCCCGTCGTCGGCCGCCGAACCTGCGGTCGGTGGTGTGTGCAACGCGGCTCCCCTTGCGCGGCGCTGTTGCATTCGCTCCTCGTACTCTGCGCGGATCTGCGCGGCGACTTCGTTGTGTCCAGTGCGCCGCTCAAGCCTGAAATACGGCTCCGGAATGTGCGGCCGCGGCGTTCGGTCGATACCCTGCGCGGCGTAGGATCGATGATCGACGCTGGCGTCGATGCCCGCCTCGCGCAGTGCGGTGTTGGTCAGCTGCGCCCACCGCTCGCGCACGTTGACGTACTCCATGCGGTGGTTGGGCAGGCCGCGGCGGTAGCGATCCTGGCCGGCCATGTCCAGGCCGCTCTTGGCGCCAAACCCGGTCGGGGTCACCGCGCGCGTGCTCGTGAGGATGTGCGCGTGGAAATTCCGGGGGTCCCCATCCGGCCGCGGCTCGTGCACGGCGAGATCGACCGCGACGCCATAGCGCTCGGAGAGCTCCTGCGAGAAGGAGCGCGCCAGCGCAATGCGCTGCTGCGGATCCAGCTCCGCGGGCAGGCGCACCTGGTACTCGCGCGCGACCCGGGAGTTGTGGCGCTTCTCCGCGCGATCGGCGGTGTTCCACAGCGACTCGCGGCTGCGCGCCCACTCCAGCGGCTGCGCCGCGAACTGCTCGGGCACGAAGATCTCGGTATGCAGAACGTCGCGCCGCTGGCTGTGGTCGCGGACCCGACCGGTGCGCTCCTCGCGCAAACGCTCCCCGGCGCGGTAGGCCGCCGATGCAACCGCGCTCCTGCCGGCGCCGCGACTGACCGAGGTGATGCTCAGGTAGAACTGCGCCATGTCCCACTCAAGATTGGACTGCGATGCGCACTTGCACCCATGCCGGCGAGGCGGCGGTCTTGAGATAACCGGCGAGGTCGGGCAGCTGTTCGATCTGCGCCGCAAGCACCGCGGTCTCGATGACGTGTTGTTCACTGGTGTTGGTGGAACGGCGGGCGCCGCGGGCCGCGAACAGGCCCTCGCGGTCGCGGCCGCGCGCGGTCTGGCGGCGGATCACCTCGCGCTCGCCGATCAGACGCGAGGCAAACTGGGAGGTGCCGCCGTGCTCGCTGCCCGAACAACGCAGGATCAACGAATTTCCGCAGTTCTCAATGATCGTCTGGGCATCGGCTCCATAGGTAGACGAGACCTGCGACGCCGACTGGAACCCAAGCACGCAACGGCCGCCGAATTTTCGCAGCCGGGTGAGCGCGTCCTTGAGTCCGTCGATTGCCCCGAGGGAGTCGAGTTCGTCGACGACGAACCACAGCCGCTGGTCCGCGCCCGGCCGGTTGAGCGTCTCGAAGATCGCAAGCCTCACCCACATGGCGATGATCGAGCGCAGCGCCGCGATCTGCGCTGCTGCATAAGGAATGAACAGCACGCCGCGCCCCTGGCTTACCCAATGACGTACCGAGAAGTCACGCGCGCGCTGCGCTGCCACGTACTCAAGCGCGGCAGCCGCAGACACTGCCACCGAGCGGATCGAACTGAACATTCCCAGAATCGCACCGACCCGGGTCGCAGCCGGCGCTCGGTACTCAATGGCCTCGGAGCCGAACAGCAGGCGCGTCGTGACCAGTGCCTCGTTCAGTGGACCGCCGGGAAGTGGCACGCGCACCGCCTCAGCGTTCGCCAGCAGGGCGAGGTATTCAAGGAGCGCGGAACAGCAAGTGTCACCATGACGGTAAGTGCCCAGGGGTTCCGGCTCGTAGCGCTGTAGCGATGCCCGCACCGTCTGGGCGAGTTTCGCGCAGGTGTCCAGCGCGTCTGCCATCTCGCGCGCCGATGCCGTGCGCTGCGACCGTGCCAGTGCGCGGGTGACGAGATTAGCCGCCGCTCCTGCGGCCGGCCGGTGCAGCAGGGCCACGTACAGCTCGTTCACCATCATGTGCTCGCGCGCCAGCCTCTGTGCATAGCGCGCGTGCAAGCCATTGGCGAAGCCCTCGCCGGGGCGGGCCGGGAACTCGGGTTCCACCGGCCGTCGCACGAGGTGGGTCCACAGTGCAAGATTCGGCGAGGCGAGGTTGCGCCACAGCACGTTCAACCGCTCGTGCCAGACATTGAGCTGGTCGTCATCGGCACTCTCGAAACTCGCCCCACCCAGGCGCAGTGCCTGCAGGTAGTCCCCCGCGACCGTGCGGATGACGGTAGGCGCGACATGAGCGCTATAGGGCACGTGTACGGCGGCGCTGCGCTCGCGCCGAGCAGCCTGCGCGCGATGCCACGTCACGGCCGATCCCCATCGCCCCACCGCACCGCAAGGCGCACGTCGCGCAACGGCCGGCGGCCTCCTGGCCGGGGCAGATCCAGGGTGAGAGCGCTGTAGCTGCTCGCCTTCCACAGGCGCAGTGTGGTCACCACCGCCGGCAGGCGCGTACGTGCCCACAGCAACAGGAGATCAAAGAAGCGCGGGTCACGCGCACACAGCAGCGCACTCACCGCGTGGATCGGAATGCAGGCCAGCAGGGTAAGCAGGTTGCGGGTGAGCAGAAAGCCTTCCATTGTCATCACCAGGTTCAGCAGCAGGGCGGCGTACGTGACACCCCAGCGCATCGGCGGCCGTGTCGCCCCTACGAACAGCACGTCCGCGGTGAGCCCCATGTTGCGGGTAGCCACGCGTCAGACCGCAAACATGCCGCGCACCCAGGTCACGATCTGCGGGGCGCCGAAGGCAATCGCGATCCCGAAAATCGCCGCCAGGCACCACCCCCAGGACATTCGATTTGCCATCGCCATGGCCCCCAGCACCATCACCAAAATCACGGCGATCGGAGTCAACCAGGCGAGGATGTTGGTCTGCAGCGAGGTTGCCCCGGTCATGAAGGGCGACCCTTGCGCCTGGGCGAGCGCCAGCTGCGCGGTCGCCAGCAGCAAGACGCCGAGCATGAGCCGGCGCCCTGCGCAAGTACGCGCTGCGCAACGCCTCGGGTTCTGTCGGGTAATGCTGTTCATGCGGCTCTCCTTCGCTCGACGGCGGTTTTGCTTCGGGGATGCGCAGTCTCCGGCGTGCGCCGCCATGTTGGAATTGCAATTGCCTGTCTGTTTGCGCAGAAACGCACGATGCGCGTCATGCCGCTGCCCGGTGCGGCGCGGTGCTCAGGTATGTTCGCGCCACGCACTACCATCACGCGGAGACCCGCCATGACTGTCGCTGACGCAATGCGCGATGAAGGAACGGTCGAGGAATGCCTCGACGAACTTGGCGAGCGGCTGGCGCGGCTTGACCGCTATCCGCTGAGCGTGCTCGCGGTTGCCTTGCGCGTGCATCTGCAGGCACTGCTGCAGGTGATGCTCGTCAACCGGCTGTGCACCCAGGCCGAGGTGCGGGCGTTTCTGAAGGAGTTCGAGCGCGAAGCACTCGAGTACGAAGATCGCTAGCGTCGGGCGCAGGCGGCGCGTCTGCGAGCTCCGCGCCAGCGTGTCGCCGCGCGTGCGCCGATGCGTTCAGGCGCGGCGGATCCGCAGCCAGTGCGTGAGCGCGATGACGATCGCCGCGGCCCCCAGCCACTCATGAACCCAGGCAGAGCCCAAATGGGCCGGCCCGACCGTGTAGTAAAGCGCGTAGCCGCTGATGACCAGCAGCCCGGCGCAGCCAGCCAAGGTCCAGCCGGAGCGGCGATTAGGCGCGTGCCGCCAGCGTTGCATGACGTGGCCGGCGCCCAGCCAGCCGAGCAGGAATACCGCGGCCACCGCCAGTACCCCGTGGAGGCGCATCAGCGTGGCCTCCCACGGATGCGGCAGAGCGCCGAACTCGTTGTGCGGCTCGAACCCCAGGTGCAGGACCAGCCATGCGACCCCCGAGAGCCACAGCACGGCGCACGTGCCCACGACGGTCACGCGCAGCGCCGGTGCCATCGGTGGCGCGGTGGCGGACCGTCCGCCTTGCACACTTGAAGCGTTCGCGCCCATGGCGTCCCGGCGCGCGCTAGCCGGCTGCCGGCGGCTGCAGCGCCACCTGCCACAGCGCTACCAGCCAGCGCACACCCTGGGTCACGTGGCTGCACGAGAGCGTGGCTCCCGCGATGTTCTTGATGTCGGTCTGCGGATGCAGCTGCTCGAGGTTGTCGCGCCCCGCGAACTGCCGCCGCCAGGCTTCGTTGCGGATCTCCCCGCCGTGGCTCTCGCGGTAGCTCATGACCTCCGGAGTGCCCAGGCGTCCATGCGCATCGATGGAGGCCGCATAGGTGATGAAGTCCTCCTTACCCACGACTTCATCGATGAATACGTAGCCCAGGGTGTCAGCGCCGCGCAGCGCCCGGAAGGCGCGCAGGCTGCGGTGTGGAGGCTGCTCCCCGGCCAGCGCCGCCACCTGGTCACGCTGCGCCGCGCTCAAGGCGAACACGACCTCGGTGAAATGGTCTGCCTGGGCGAACAGCGCCTTCTGCGCCGCCTCGACGGAGAGGTAGTCGGCGGCCACCACGACCTGTACCGGGGCTGCCCCCAGGGCGGCCGCCGCGGCTGCAAATCCGATTCCGCTCAGGCTTGTACTGCTCACAGGCTATTGTCTAAATGCGAATGATTCTTAATTGCCGTAGGATACCGGCATGCCGACCGCAGGTCCAACCGGCGTGATCCCACCGGGTCACAAGCAGCCCGCCCAGGGGCACGGGGACGTCCCGGTGCGCCGCATGCGCATGGGGCTTGGGACATGGGTCGTAATCGAGGCCAGCGGCTGCTCGGCCACCTGCGCCCTGCAGGCACTTGAGGATGCCTTTGTACGCATCCGCCATGTCGAGGAGCGCATGCACCCGAATCGCGAGGGCAGTGACCTGCTGCGGCTGCGTCAGGCGCCGCTCGGCACGGCGGTGGCCATAGACGCCTCAACCTGGGCCGTGCTCACGTGCGCACAGCGGCTGTTCGGGTTGTCGCAGGGTGTATTTGATCCGTGCCTGCCGCACTCCGCTGGCCGCCTGTGTGACCTCGAGCTGTCGCCGCAGGCGGATACACCGTGGGCGCGCGCCAGCGCCTCGCTGCATGTCGACTGCGGCGGCATCGCCAAGGGGTACGCGGTCGACTGTGCCCTGGAGGCGCTGCGCGCGGCCGGCTGCAGCGCCGGACTGGTCAACGCCGGCGGTGACCTGCGCGTGTACGGGCCACAGCCGCAGACTCTGCTGCTGCGGCGCGCCGACGGCACCTACCTCCCCTGCGAACTGCAGGAGGCGGCCCTGGCGGTCAGTGACCTCGACGCGGCAAACCGCCCTGACGAACACCGCGGGTACTACTTGCGCGAACGCGCAGGCGGCGCAACACGGCGCTATGCCGCGGTGCGCGCTCCGGAGGCCATGGTGGCCGACGCACTGACCAAGTGCGTCATGCTGTGCGCACCCGCCCTTGCCCACGCGCTGGCGCGGCAGATGTCTGCGGACATCCTCGCCTGACTCACATCATCGCCGGTAGCCGCTCGGCGAGGAAGTCGATGAAGGCACGCACCGCCGGCAGCAGCCCGCGACGGCTGGGGAAGACCACGTGCAGCACGCCCTGCGGGCTGTTCCACTGCGGCAACACGCGGGCCAGCGCGCCTGAGTTCAAGTCCTCGCGCACCACGCTCTCCGGCAGGCGCGCAATCCCCAGGCCCGCAAGCACCGCGGCACGCAGCACCACGAAGTCATGGCACACCATCCGCGGGCTGTGTTCGGCCGGTGCGCGCGCGCCATCGGGGCCCACCAGCTCCCAGGGTCGGCGCTCGAACTCCCCGGCATAGTCGAGTGTCTCGTGCCGGGCAAGTTGCCCCGGGTCCACCAGCGCCCCGGCACGTTCGATGTAGGCGGGGCTTGCAACAAGGAACTCCTCCAGCTGGCGGAACACGCGCATCACCAGGCCATCCTCGCCCGTGGGCTGCGAACGCACGCGCAGCGCCACGTCGATACCCTCGCTGAGGACGTCGACGCGGCGGTTGCTCACCTGCAGATGTACCCGCACTTGCGGAAACCTCACCAGGAAATCCGGCAGGATCGGGGCGAGTGCCGACTGCGCCAGCGCCACCGGGCAGGCCACCTTGAGGTTGCCGCGCGGTTCGCGCGCGCGCGAACTCGACCGCTTCCAGCGCCGCATCCGCCTCGGCAAGCATGGCCGCGGCGTGCCGGTACACCTCGTGCCCGACCACGGTAACGACGAAGCGCCGCGTGGAGCGGTTCACCAGCCGCACGTTCAGCTGTGACTCAAGCGCTGCCACATGGCGCGACAAGCGCGACTTGGGGATCGAAAGCGCACGCGCCGCCGCCGCAAACCCCCCGTGGTCCACGGTCTGGGTGAAGTAGTAGAACCCCTCGAGCGGTTGCATAGCCGCCATATTAGTACCAAATATGGGACGATAAGTTCCATATTCCCCGGATTACCAAATGATTAGTCCAAGGAATAGTCTTGTCCGACGCCGAAATGGCACAGGAGACACCGACATGAACATCCTGCATATCGATTCGAGCATCCTGGCAGCAGCTTCCGCGAGCCGGGTGCTTACCCGGGAGATCGTCGCCCAATGCCAGGCTGCGCAATCCACCGCCCGGGTCACATACCGGGACCTCGCCGCGCAGGGGCTGACGCACCTGGCGCAGCCGGTGCTGGCACAGCCGGATGCGGCCGAGGCCGCCCGGGACGCTGCGGCGCTGGCGCAATTTCAGGCCGCCGATGTAATCGTCATCGGCGCCCCCATCTACAATTTTGCAATTCCGTCGCAACTGAAGGCCTGGATCGACCGCATCGCGGTGGCGGGCAAGACGTTCCGCTACACGGCGGCGGGCCCGCAGGGACTGGCGCACGGCAAGAAGGTCATCGTGGCGCTGACACGCGGTGGCGTGCACACCCCCGGCGTGGCGCCTGAGTTCGGCGAGTCGTACCTGCGCTTCATGTTCGGGTTCTTGGGTATCGAGGATGTGACCTTCGTGCGCGCGCAGGGGCTGTCGCTCTCCCCGCTGGAGCGCCAGGCCGCGCTCGATGCGGCGCTGGAGTCGATCCGCTCACCTGCGCGCCGCGCGGCCTGAAAGCACCGCGCGCGCCAGGAGATTAGATTTCAACTTTGGCAAAGGAGCTTCCATGTCTACCGCAAACCTTGCGAGCCGCGCTCCGTGCAGCGGGTGGTCAAGGGCATGCCAACTTCGGATGGCGCCGGCGTGAAGCTGCGCCGCGTGATCGGCCAGCCGCAGCTGCCCGACCTCGACCCGTTCCTGATGCTCGACGAGTTCGGCACCGATCGGGCCGAGGACTACATCGCCGGCTTCCCCGATCACCCGCACCGCGGCTTCGAGACCGTCACCTACATGCTCGACGGCCGCATGCGCCACCGGGACAACCACGGCAACGAGGGCGTGCTCGTGCCGGGCAGCGTGCAGTGGATGACCGCCGGGCGCGGCCTGGTGCACTCGGAGATGCCCGAGCAGCAGGAGGGGCGCATGCGGGGCTTCCAGCTGTGGCTGAACCTGCCGGCGCGCGACAAGATGACGGCGCCGAAGTACCAGGAGTTCGGGCCCGAGCGGATCCCCACGGCCAACCCCTGCACCAGGGTGTCACCGCCAAGGTCATCGCCGGGCAATGCCGCGGGAATTATCGGGCCGATCCTGCAGCCGGCCACGGATCCGACGTACCTGGACCTTGCGCTGGAACCCGGGGCGCAGTTCGTGCAGGCATTGCCGGCTGATTACGCGGCGTTCCTGTACGTCTTCGAGGGCGAGGTTACGCGTGGGCGACGAGGCCAAGCCGGTGCGTACCCACGAACTGGCGGTGTTGGGCGAGGGCGCCCAGGTGCGCCTGCGGCGGCAGTTCGGAGCGGACGCGCGCGCGTGCCATCCTGGTCGCCGGACGCCCGCTGAAGGAGCCGGTCGCCAAGTACGGGCCGTTCGTCATGAACACCCGGGAGGAACTGCAGCAGGCGTTCGTCGATTTTCAGAACGGCAAGTTCTGAAAAACCCTCGCGACGCATGGGGGCGCTACTTCAGGTGGCGCCCCCTTACTTTTCACGGCCTTCATTGAGGAGGCGCGGCGCCGATCGTGAATCCATGGCGGCGGAAGATCTCCAGCGCGACAGGTCCTGAGAGGAACTCCAGGTACGCCTGCGCCTGCGGCCGCGCAGTCCTCGTGAGCGCGGCGGGGTAGACAATCGGCGGGTGCGTATCCTCGGGGAATATTCCCACCACGCGCACGCGCTTCTCGGCCTGCGCGTCGGTGGCGTAGACGATGCCCAGGGGAGTCTCGCCACGGGCAACGTAGGCCAGCGCCGCACGCACGTTCTCCGCGCGCGCCAGCCGCGCTTGCACCGCCTCCCACACGCCAAGTTTGGTGAGCGCCGCACGCGCGTACAGGCCCGCGGGCACCGAGTCAGGATCGGCACACGCCAGCCTGCCCTCGCCAAGGGCAGCCACGAGCGCGAACCCCGGGGCAATCGTCAACTGCAGCGCACTGTCCGCCGGTGCGATGAGCACGAGGTCATTGCCTAATACGTCACGTCGCGTGCCCGCGCGCAGCGCCCCGTGTTGCTCGGCATGGTCCATCCACTGGCGGTCGGCGGAAAAGAACACATCCGCAGGGGCGCCTGCCTCTATCTGCTTGGCGAGCACCGAGCTGGCCGCGTAGGAGGCTTGCACCCGGACATGGCTCTGTGCGGTGAACGCGCCGTCGACGGCATCGAGCGCCTCGGTGAGCGAGGCGGCGGCAAATACCACCAGCGTCGGTGCGGCGGCTGCCGGGGGCTCCGCAGCGCCCACCGTCGCGGCCGCCAGCCCCAGCAGCGTGCCTAGGACAACGCCGACATGGCGACGCACAGTTCGTCCAGTTGTCATAACCGATCCTTTTGCTGAATGCTTATGTCTGGTGGACCGCGGATGCCCTCCACAGCCGCCGCAGCTTCTGCGATGCCGGTCGTGGGCCACCGGAACTGCTACCTGACGCAGCGGATGACCCAAGGATGGCGCGCAAAATGCCTGAATGTACAGACCTGCCCACTGACTGCGGGCATTGACGGCCATGACCGGCCGCCCAGCGCGCACCCGCCCTGCTGCGTTGGCGTGCGCTCACGCCACAGCGGCTTGCTGCGTCCTGTCGCTGTGGCCGCAGTGGGGTAACGCCGCGGCTGCGGCCGCGAGTGATCCGGCCGCAGGCGCACCGCTGGCGGCGGTGAACGTGGCCGAGGAGCGCGGCGCCTTCCCGGAAGACACGGCGGATGTCTCCACGGTCAGGCCGAAATATGGGCCGCCCGGGGAGGTCGAGGGCATTCCCTCGGATGCGAAGCTCGAGGCCGATCATGCGGTGATCGGCGAGGTCAGCATCGACAACCAGAACATCTTCGATCCCAACGACCCCAAGGACAACACCAAGCTGTTCAGGCTCGCGGACCGACTGCACATCAAGACACGCGCACGCGTGGTGCGCCGGCAGCTGTTGTTCAAGCCCGGGGATCGCTACTCGCGGCGCCTGCTGGATGAGTCCGAGCGCCTGCTGCGCGCCGACAGCTACTTCTACGACGCCTGGATCCGGGTCGTCAGCTACAAGGATGGCAAGGTCAACCTGCGCGTGACCACGCGCGACGTCTGGACGCTCGACCCGGGCATCAACTTCGGGCGCAGTGGCGGCACGAACTCGACCGGCTTCAAGCTCGAGGAGGTCAACCTGCTGGGCACCGGGGCGGCGCTCAACCTATCGCATACCAGCGACGTCGACCGGTCGGGCAATTCCATCGAGTTGCGCGACGCACATGCCTTCGGCACCTGGATCTCCTACGACGTCAACTACGCGGACCTGAGCGACGGGCAGCAGCGCGGCATTACCGTCACGCGTCCGTTCTTCGCCCTCGACACACCGTGGTCAGCATCCGCCGCGGTCTTTGACGGCACGCAGGTCGACCCGCTCTACGACCTGGGCCAGGAAGTGGACGAGTTCCAGGACCACCACCGCTTGTTCCAGGGATATTACGGCTGGTCCAAGGGACTGCAGGGGGACTGGGTGCAGCGCTGGACCGCCGGTGCCACCTACGACAGCCACGAGTTCGCGCCGGTCAGCAACTCGCAAGGCACGACCAGCCTGCTGCCGCCGGACCGCAAGTTCGTCTACCCCTTCATCGAATACGACCTGGTGCAGAACGACTACCTGAAGGTGTGGAACCACGACCAGATCGCACGCACCGAGGATTTCGCGCTGGGCACGACCGTGGGCGTGCGCCTGGGGTACGCACCCACGAGCTTCGGCTCGACGACCAATGCGGTCATCATGCAGGCCTCCGCCGCCAAGGGCTTCAGCAGCGGCGGCTCCAGCACGCTGCTGCTGTACTCGGATTTCTCCGGGCGCCTGGAAAGCGGCGACCTGCGCAACGGCATCCTCGACGCCTCGGTGCGCTACTACAAGGAGCAGAGCAAGAACTGGCTGTTCTATTCGACCTTGCAGGCCACCAAGGGCTGGTCACTGGACCTGGATGACCAGATCCTGCTCGGCGGCGACAACGGCCTGCGCGGCTACCCGCTGCGCTACCAGGACGGCGACGCGCGCGCGCTGCTGACGCTCGAGCAGCGCTACTTCACCGACTGGTACCCGTTCCGGCTGTTCAGGGTCGGCGGCGCGGTGTTCTACGACATGGGGCGCACCTGGGGCACCGCTCCGCTCGCGCAGCCGAGCCTGGGATTGCTGAAGGACGTGGGCTTTGGCCTGCGACTGGGCAATGCCCGCTCGGGCCTGGGGAACGTCATCCACGTGGACCTTGCCTTCCCTCTCGACGGGGACTCAAGCATCCAGAAGGTACAGTTCCTCGTGCAGACCGAGGTGCGGTTCTAGGAGACCAGCTGCTAGCGCTTCTGCGAGGACGGCATCTGCAGCGCCGGACGGCTGCCAGTGGAACTGGTGCTGGTGCTGCCAGGCTGCGGTGGCAGTACATCGACCGAAAGGGTGAAGGTGCGCTTCTCGGTGCCGGTCAGCACACCCACGTTTACCACCTGCCGCGCCACTTCCTCGCCACGGTCGTTACGCACGGCGATGACGATGTAGTACTCCCACGGCTCCTGCTGCGGTGGGTGGCGGATGACGCCCTCGACCTTCAGGGCCGAGGTGGCCGCCACCTGGCGCTTCGCCGCTTCCTGGTCGAAGCGCAGGTGGTGCATGCAGCCCGGGCAGATGCTCAGGCTCTCAAGAATCGCGGCCTTACAGTGCGGACAGGTGCGCGTCTTGCCCGGGGTCACCGGACGAGAGGCGACGCTCATGCGTTACCGAAACCCTTGTCGGACTTGGCGGCGCGGGCCTCGCCCTCGTAGCCGAACTCCACCTGGCCGCGCATGCGCGAGCCGGCCGCCACGGTCAGCGAACCTGCCTTGACGTCACCGTTGATCACGCCGCTTTCCAGCAGCTCGACGCGCTTGGCGCCATCGATGTTGCCGATGAGCTCGCCGCTGACGATCACAACCCCGGCCTTTACGTGGCCCTCGAGCTTGGCGCCAGCGTCCAGCGTGACGTTACCGTCCACCGCGACATCGCCCTTGAAGCGTCCGGCGATGCGCACGTGGCCGGTGCCGCTGATCTTGCCCTCGATCGTAAGATCCGAGGCAATGTGTGATTCCTTCATGTCGTTGCGCTGCGGCGCCGCGGCTGGGGCCGGCGCGGGGCGACGGGCCGGGTCCGGGTTCAGCGAGGCGACGCTGGCCGGCTCGCGCTGGGGCGCGGGGGCGGGGGCGGGGGTTGGAGCAGCCGGAGCAGGGCCGGATCCCGTGTTCGAATCTTTCCAAAGCGCCATGGCTAGTCCCTGTCGTGATTGAGCGGTGAAAGTTACCTGCCGTCGTGCCCATAGGGGAAGTGTCTCCCCGTGCAGACATCGACCCCTCAAGATAGAGTCCACGCCTGGTTCACGCTGCCGACATTATGCAGTCTAATGCGCCGTTTGTTGCGCAAGCATGAAGCGGATCTCACTCTGGAGCTTCCGCTGCGCCAGGAATCAAAGGAAAGAAGCGACCCGTGACCGCAAAAAACGTGCATCTGATCGCCGCCGCGAGGCCGAACTTCATGAAAATTGCGCCACTTTTCCACGCCTTGAAGGCGCAGGAATGGTGCCGCCCGCAGGTGGTGCACACCGGCCAGCACTACGACGCGAACATGTCGGACTCGTTCTTCCGTGACCTGAAGCTGCCAACCCCGGCGCATCACCTGGAGATCGGCAGCGGTACCCATGCCCAGCAGACCGGGCGCACCATGATCGCCTACGAGGCGGTCTGCCAGGCCAGCCCGCCGGATGCGATCGTCGTGGTCGGTGACGTCAATGCGACGGCGGCATGTGCCATGGTCGGCGCGAAGCTGTGGATCCCGGTGGTGCACCTGGAGGCCGGCCTGCGCAGCCGCGACCGGCGCATGCCCGAGGAGATCAACCGCCTGGTCACCGATGCGATCGCCGATGTGCTGTGGACGCCCTCGCGGGATGCCGATGCGAACCTCATCGCCGAGGGCGTCGCCGCCGAGAAGATCGACTGCATCGGCAACATCATGCTGGACTCGTTCGAGATGCTGCGCTCCCGGATCACCGCCAGCGACATGCGCGGGCAACTCAAGCTGAGCGGCCCGTTCGCCATCGTGACCCTGCACCGGCCCTCCAACGTCGACGAGGAGGACAAGCTCGAGGAACTGGTTACCGCCATCGAGCAGATCTCCAGGAGCCTCACGGTGGTCTTCACGGTGCACCCGCGCACGCGCAAGCGCCTGAGCGATTTCGGATTGCTCGAGCGCGTCACTCAGGCCCCCGGCATCCGCGCCACGGAGCCGTTGAGCTACATCGAGTTCATGAACCTGGTCATGCACGCAACGATCGCCATCACCGACTCCGGCGGGGTGCAGGAGGAGACCACCTACCTTGGCATCCCGTGTGCGACCTTGCGCGAGAACACCGAGCGTCCGATCACCGTGAGTGAGGGAACCAACCGCTTGCTGAAGCCTGCACAGCTGGCCGCCGCGGTTGGCGAGGCGCTGTCGGGCAAGTGGCCCAAGGGTCGCAAGCCTGAATTGTGGGATGGACATGCCGCGCTGCGCGCCGAGCGCAGCCTGCGCCGGCGGCTGCTGCCGGCGGTCTAGGCGTCGATCAGCCTGAGCAGCTCCGCCGTCTTCTCCTGCATCAGAGCCGCGTTGCCGCGCGACTCGACGTTCAGCCGCACCAGCGGCTCGGTATTGGAGCCTCGCAGGTTGAAGCGCCACTGCGGGAACTCCATCGACAGCCCGTCGGTGAGGTCGATGGAACTGGCGCTGCCCTGGTAGCGAGCGCGGGTGCGCGCCAGGATGGACTTGGCATCTGTCGCCAGCTTGCGGTTGATCTCGCCGCTCGCCGGGAACAGCTCGCATGCGCTCGCCGACCAGCGCCGACAGCGGCTTGCCGCGTGTGCGCAATGGTGGCCAGCACCAGCAGCCAGGGAATCATGCCGCTGTCGCAGTAGGCGAAGCGCCGGAAGTAATGGTGCGCGCTCATCTCACCGCCGTAGGCGGCGTCGACCTCGCGCATCTTCTGCTTGATGAAGGCGTGGCCGGACTTGCACAGCACCGCCTGCGCCGCCATTGTGCTGCACGATGTCGAGCGTGTTCCAGGTCAGGCGCGGGTCATGGACGATGCGTGCGCCGGGCTCGCGCCTGAGGAACACCTCCGCCAGCAGGCCGACCAGGTAGTAGCCCTCGATGAAGCGGCCGCCCTCGTCGAAGAAGAAGCAGCGGTCGTAGTCCCCGTCCCAGGCCAGGCCGACATCCGCACCGCTGCGCCGCACCGCATCGGCGGTCAGCGGCGCGGTTCTCCTCGAGCATCGGGTTCGGCACGCCATGCGGAAAAGTGCCATCAGGTGCGTGGTTGAGCTTGATGAACTCGAACGGCAGGTGCGGCTCGAGCGCATCGACGATCGAGCCCTGCGCCGCCATTGCCGGCGTTCACCACGACCTTCAGCGGGCGCAGCTTCGCGCACATCGACGTAGCTGAGCAGGTGTCGAGGTACTTCGGCCGTGATATCGAGCGGCCGTTCGGTGCCACGGGTCGCCGCCGGCGTGCGGCAGTTGGCCCGACTGGATCAGCGCGCGCATGTCGAACAGGCCGGTGTCGGCGCTGATCGGGCGCGAGCCCTCGCGCACGAACTTCATGCCGTTGTAGTCGGGCGGGTTGTGGCTGGCGGTGACCATATGCCGCCCGTCCAGGCCCTCCGCGAAAGCGGCGAAGTAGGAGCCCTCGGTGCCGCACAGGCCGATGTCGAGCACATCGGTGCCGCAGTCGATCAGGCCGCGCTTCAGGGCCGCAGCCAGAGCAGGACTGGAGAGGCGGATGTCATAGCCGACCGCGACGCGGCGCGGCTTGACGAAGGCCGCGTAGGCGCGGCCGATGTCGTAGGCCAGTGACTCGTTGATCTCATCCGGGATGCGACCGCGGACGTCGTAGGCCTTGAACGCGTCGAGGTTGGTCATGCCGCCCCTGCGGGTGTTACTTGTTCGTGCCCTTGCGGCCGTACTTGTCCTCGAAGCGCACGATGTCGTCCTCGCCCAGGTAGGAGCCCGACTGCACCTCGATGATGTGCAGCGGGATCATGCCCGGGTTCTCGATGCGGTGCCGCACGCCGATCGGAATGTAGGTCGACTGGTTTTCCTCGAGCAGGAACACCTCATCGCCGCGCGTGATGCGCGCCGTGCCGGAGACCACCACCCAGTGCTCGGCGCGGTGGTGATGCATCTGCAGCGACAGCGTCGCCCCGGGCTTCACCTTCAGGCGCTTCACCTGG
Source organism: uncultured Pseudomonadota bacterium (assembly GCA_963703025.1). GTDB lineage: Bacteria > Pseudomonadota > Gammaproteobacteria > Steroidobacterales > Steroidobacteraceae > 13-2-20CM-66-19. The sequence goes on from OY969778.1 coordinate 529,779, forward strand.
AAGCGCGGGCCGTTCTCGATGCTGTCGTAGCAGCCCCAGGGACGGAACACCTCGCGGTGCAGCGAGTGCTCGTAGCGGCCGCGCTCCTTCAGGCGCATGACCAGCTTCTTCACGTCCTGCACGCGGTCCCGCGGCGCCACCAGCACCGCATCCTTGGTCTCGACCACCACGTGGTTGTCGAGGCCGACGACCGCCACCAGGCGGCTCTCGGCGTACAGGTAGCTGCCGTGCGTGTCCTCGCTGATGACATCGCCGTGCGTGACGTTGCCATGCGCGTCGGCATCGCTGGCCTCGTGCAGCGAGGACCACGAGCCGACGTCGCTCCAGCCGGCATTCGAGCGGCACGACCACCGCATCGGCGGTCTTCTCCATGACCGCATAGTCGATCGAGTCGGACGGGCAGGCCTCGAACAGCGCCGCATCGATGCGCGTGAAGTCCAGATCCGCCTTGGCGCCCGCGGAACGCCGCCTCGCAGATGCGCGCCATCTCCGGCGCGAAGCGCTCGAGCTCCTGCAGGTAGCGGCGCGCGCGGAACAGGAACATGCCGCTGTTCCAGTAGTAGTCGCCCGAGGCGACAGAACTGCGCGCGCCCGCTCCTGGTCCGGCTTTTCGACGAAGCGCGCGATGCGATACACGCCACCCTCGTGGCTGCGCCGCGCTGGATGTAGCCGTAGCCGGTCTCCGGCGCGTGCGGCGACGATGCCGAAGGTTGCCAGCAGCCCCGCCTGTGCGGCCGGCATCGCGGCGCGCACGGCCGCGTGGAACGCGGGGACGTCACGGATCACGTGGTCGGCCGGCAGCACCAGCAGCAGCGGGTCGATCGCATTGCTCTGCGGCGCCGTCAGTCCTTGAGCGCGGCATGCGCCGCCAGCGCGATCGCCGGCGCGGTATTGCGCCCGAAGGGCTCGAGGAGCGTGGCGCGCGGCTCGATCTCAGCTGCCGCAGCTGCTCGGCCACCAGGAAGCGGTGCGCCTCGTTGCAGACCACCACCGGGGCGGCCGCTGGCCAGTCCCTCCAGCCGCAGCGCGGTCTGCTGCAGCATGGTGCGCTCGCCGGTCAGCGGCAGCAGCTGCTTCGGGTAAAGCTCGCGCGACAGCGGCCAGAGGCGCGTGCCGGCGCCGCCGGACAGAATGACTGGGGTGAGCATGCGGGCCTTTCAGGCCGGTGACCAGCGGCGTGCCGCGGCCGATGGCGTAGTAGGTAAGCCCGAAGCGCGCCAGCCATGGCCGGATCATAGAGGTTGCGGCCGTCGAAGATGACCGGAGTCTTCAGGATCTGCTTCAGGCGCTCGAAATCAGGACTGCGGAACTCCTGCCACTCGGTGACGATCGCAGAGCATCGGCACCCTGCGCCGCCTCGTAGGCGTTCTTGGCGACGCATGAACCCGGCGCGCCCGGCAAAGATGCGCTGCGCCTCGCCCGTGGCGACCGGGTCGTAGGCGCGCACCTGCGCACCGGCCTTCAGCAGCAGCTCGATGAGTGTCACGCGCGGGCGCCTCGCGCATGTCGTCGGTATTGGGCTTGAAGGCCAGGCCCCACAGCGCGATCGTCGCGCCCTTGAGTCCACCGGTGAAGTGCCGCTGCATCTTGTGGACCAGGACCTCCTTCTGGCGCTCGTTGACCGCCTCGACGGCATTCAGGATCAGCGGCTCGTGGCCCACCTCGTGCGAGGAACGGATCAGCGCCTGCACGTCCTTCGGGAAGCAGGAGCCGCCGTAGCCGGTGCCCGGATAGATGAAGCTGTAGCCGATGCGCGGGTCGGAGCCGATGCCGACGCGCACCTTCTCGATATCGGCCCCGACGCGCTCGGCGATGTTCGCCAGCTCGTTCATGAAGCTGATCTTGGTGGCCAGCATCGCGTTGGCCGCGTACTTGGTCAGCTCCGAGGAGCGGATGTCCATGACGATCAGGCGGTCGTGGTTGCGCGTGAACGGCTCGTACAGGGCGCGCATGAGCTCGGTGGTGCGCGGGTTGTCGGTGCCGATGACCACGCGATCGGGCTTCATGAAGTCCTCGATCGCCGCGCCCTCCTTCAGGAATTCCGGGTTCGAGACCACGTCGAACTCGGCCTTCGCGCCGCGTCCGGTCAGCGTGCGCTTGAGTTCCTCGCGCACCTTGTCCGCCGTGCCGACCGGCACCGTGGACTTGGTGATGACGATGCAATAGCGGTTCAGGTGGGTGGCGATCGTGCGCGCCACGGCCAGCACATAGCGCAGGTCCGCCGAGCCATCCTCCCCGGGGGGCGTGCCGACTGCGATCAGCTGGAACAGGCCGTGCTCGACCGCCTTGGCGGCATCGGTGGTGAACTCGAGCCGACCGGCCTCGGCATTGCGCTTGATAAGCGCCTCCAGCCCCGGCTCGTGGATCGGCACCTCACCGCGCTGCAGCCGCTCGATCTTGGCCGCATCCACGTCAACGCAGACCACGTGATTGCCCGCGTCCGCAAGACAGGCACCGGTCACCAGGCCCACGTAGCCGGAGCCGAAAATGGTCACGCGCATGAGTTAAGTTCTTGAGTTGAAAGGAGGAAGCGCGAGAGCCTAAAGCAAGGCCGCGCGTCCCTCAAGCTCAGGGGAGCGAAAGCGTCGCCGCTTCAGGACCTTATGCGACCGGGGGCTGTCCCTGGCTGGGCTTGGAGGCGTCCTGCAGCCGCCTCTTGGCGGCAAAGTCTGCGACCTTGGTCGCGGCCGCATTCGGCGAGGATCGCCTTGCGCCGCCAGACATAATCCCGGATGTCGACGTCCGCCTGGTACTCGGCCACCGCCTCTGACAGCAGCGCCAGGGCGCGGTGGCAGTCGAAGCTCGCCAGCGCCACCAGCAGCTCGTTGAGGATCTGCTCCATCCGCGGCCAGGGCAGGCGGTGCTCCATCGCGCGCATGATCATCGGGTGATCGGTGCCGGTGACGTTGGTGCCGATGAGCAGCTCCTCGAACAGCTTCTCCGCGGTGCGCAGCCCGGTGTACTCGATCTCGATGTCGCCGTCCGGGTTGTCGCGAGTCGCGCACCGTCAGGCCCATGAGGTTGACCATGCGGCGTGCCAGGTCGTCGATACGCACCGGGCGCCCCATGTCGAGCACGAACACATCGCCGCCCTTGGCCATCGAGCCGGCCTGGATCACCAGCTGCGCCGCCTCAGGGATGGTCATGAAATAGCGGATGACGTCCGGATGCGTCACGGTCACCGGGCCGCCGCGGCGGATCTGCTCCTGGAACAGCGGCACGACGGAGCCGGAGGAGGCCAGCACGTTGCCGAAGCGCACCATGCAGAAGCGGGTGTGGGTCGTGCGCTCCTGCAGCGCCTGCAGCACCAGCTCCGCCAGGCGCTTGGTGGCCCCCATGACGTTGGCGGGGTTGACCGCCTTGTCGGTGGAGATCAGCACGAAGGTCTCGACGCCGGTCTCGAGCGCCGCCTCGGCCGTGTACCAGGTGCTGATGACGTTGTTGTGGATGCCCTCGACCACGTTGTGCTCGACGATCGGCACGTGCTTGTAGGCGGCCGCGTGATAGACGGTCTGCACCGCGAACGCTGACAGCACCTCGCGCACGCGATGGCGGTGGTGCGCATTGCCGAGCAGCGGCACGATCTCGACCGTCGATACGTTCGTCGCGCGCGCGATCTCCTCGAGCTCGCGCTCGATGTTGTAGAGCGCGATCTCCGACATCTCGAACAGCACCAGCCGGCTCGGCGCCAGCCGGATGATCTGCCGGCACAGCTCCGAGCCGATCGAGCCGCCGGCCCCGGTGACCAGCACGCACTTGCCGCGAATGCACGAGCCGAACAGCTGCGGCTTGGGCGGCACCGGATCGCGGCCCAGCAGGTCACTCGACGTCGACGTCGCGCAACTCGCTGATCTGCGCCTTGCCCGCGATGAGGTCGGACAGGTTGGGCAGCGACTGCACGTGCACGCCCGAGCGGCTCGAGCTGCGCGAGGATCTCGCGGCGCCGGCGCCGCGTGGTTGCCGGCATCGCCAGCAGCACCCGGTCGATGCGGTGCTGGCGCACCAGCTTGGGCAGCACATCCGAGCCGTAGACGCGGATGCCGTTGATGCTGCTGCCGTGCAGCGATTTCTTGTCGTCGATGAAGGCCACCGGGTCGAAGTCCGCGCCCGCCGAGCAGCACCGATGACAGCGTGCGCGCCGGCGTTGCCGGCGCCGTAGATCGCCACGCGCGCGACTGGCCTGCCACTGCACACCGGTGTGCTGGAACAGGTAGCGCGCGGCAAAGCGGCTGCCGCCGACATACAGCAGCGCCAGCGCCCAGTAGATGCCGAAGGCCGACAGCGGGATCTGGTGGCTTGCGACGAAGCGGTCGAACAGCGCCAGCACCAACACCGAAAGACTCACACCCGCCAGGACGGTGAGCATTGCCTTGGGGCCGACGAAGCGGATGACCGCCCGGTACAGGCCGAGCATCGAGAAGAACAACAGCGCGGACACCAGCGCTACCAGGAAGTAGCGAAGGTGCGGTCGACAGCACGGGTTCGAAGAGTCAAACTTGAGGGCCAGCGCCGCCCACAGCGCAGCTGGGATCGCAACCGCATCGGCGATCGCCATGATCAGGCGCTTGGTACCCCGAGGCAGAGCAAGAATGCTCGCCGCGACCGAGAACCCCCAGGCCGGAGGTCTCGGGGCCGTGTGCCCGTATCTCATGCCGTTTCCGCTGTTGCCGACCAACTACCGATAGCCATCTTGCGACCTATATGCGGCTCGCGCCAGCCATGCGTCATTGTAATGGATAGCCGCATCATGGACGACAAACAACGTTGTCCCGGCGGCACCGGAGACGCTTCACAACGCGCGGAATCGGCTTAGGTTGACTTGGCTGTCGGATAACACCGACATAACCACACGATGCGCCGTTACGATTTGTCACCAGATCGGTTCGTGCCACGCCGCCGGTGAGGTGCTTGCCTTGGGCGATGTCGCCGCAAGTTGACTTGGCACCAGGAAGCAGGCCAGATGGACCCGCTCGAGGCAATGGAGTAGTCATGGACCGCAGAAACGCCATTGCATCCGCGCTCGGTCTAGTTTGCGCAGGCGATGTTGTCGCGGCACATGCGGTACCTGACCCGGGCACCGCCCAAGCTGCTATGACGGAGCTGGAGCGTGCAGCCGGCCTGAACCATGTCGACACCCGCTATCTCCCCGGCGACGTAAGACGCTATGGAGCCCTGAGCCAGCCCGGCGGCGACGACGCGCCCGCTTGGCGGGCCGCGCTTGCCACCGGCCACACAGTACGCGGTGGAGGCGCCGAGTGCTCGTATCGGCTCTCCTCAGCGATCAAGGTGACGCGGCCAACTCTCATCGATCTGGAGGGAGCGACGGTTGTCCCAGTGGGAAACACCCAGGCCTTCGTTCGCACCCCACCCGCACCTACCGCGCAAAGCCTCACGATCGAGGGCACGGAGCCGGGCAGCAGGACAGTCCGGCTACAGAGCGCCGAGGGTTTTCGACAGGGACAATGGTTCTGCCTGAGCCTCGACGACCACCGGCATGATCCGTTCTCCTATCCCCCCAACTGGACACGCATCACCACAGTCACCGGCAACGTGGTCGAGCTTGAGTTTCCCCTGCTCGTGAATTACGGCAGGGGCCAGGCAAAGGCCATGAGTTACGACCCGTCCCTGATGATCGAGCGCTTCGAGTGCGTGAACGGAATATTCGACGGCAGCGAATCTACGTTCGATGTGAATACCGGACAGGCGCTGCGCATAGGCGCCGTGGAACGTGTACTGGTGCGCAATTGCGAATTCCGGCACTACGCTAGTGCAGCCGAGCTGACCTGTCCGGTCGAGATCTTCACGGTCATCGATGCCGTGGTGGACCAATGCCGTTTTAGCGGCGGCGTGAGTAATTTCAACGCTTGTGACATGCAGGGCGCCAGATCGGCCCAGTTCACCAACAACATCATCGACGGCGCCCATTTCGGCTGCAACATTACGCGGGTGGATGCGGGGCTTTTTTCGCAGAACACCCTGCAGGGACGGCGTCTCAAGGAAGGGACCCAGAACCTGCCTAAGCTGCGCTCCGTAAGAGGACTCAAGGCTTTCGGGTGCGCCACGATCCGTGTGTTGGGAAATTACGCGAGCGACTATGAAAGTCCGATCAAAGTAGAGGCTTGCTTCCGATACGACATCAGCCACAACTTTCTCATGAACGCCGGCCTCGGGCCGGCCAGCGGGCAGATTGCCCTGAATGTCGGCTCGATCGCCCACGGCACCAACATGCGCTGCGGGACAATCATCGGTAATCACGTCGAGACCTGCGGCGGCATCGGCATCGGCGTCACGAGCGATGTCGCGGGCGGGGTGCTCATCACGAACAATATCGTGCGCTCGACCCAGGGCTCCGCCATCCATGTCGGCGTAGCGAACGCCACGATCATGGGTAACCGCATCGAGAACTGGGGCCTGCGGAGCGCCGGCGATCCTGCAATCCATTTCGGCCCCGGCGCCACCGTTGCCGACAACCGCTTCGCCAATGAGATTGTTCAATCGGTACCGTGCATTGCAGCGATCGCCCGGGGAGACGGCGCCCGCGTTATGCGCGACAATGTCAGTGAAACGCAAAACCCACTGAACGGCTGAGCCGTCTGATCCGTTGTGGCGCACGCCGCGCATGCGGGCGGCGGCAGCCTGCACGGCGCCCAATGCAACACTCGCCAGACAGCCCTCGATAGCCAGCAATGCGGATTCTGTTTTTTTCCGATCATTTTTTTCCGGAGCCATCTGCCCCCGCGGCCCATGTTTACGAGCGCGCGCGCTTATGGGTACGGGCCGGACACCAGGTCACGGTTCTTTGCAGTGCGCCGAATTTTCCGGAGGGAAAAGTACACGCCAGCTACCGCAATGCACTGCGCACGGTGGAATACCTTGATGGCATACGCGTGGTGCGAGTCATCACGTACGTGACAGCAAACGAGGGCACGGTTCGCCGAACGCTCGACTACCTTTCCTACCTGGTCTCGGCAAGCACCATGGCTTGGCTCGAGCCTCGGCCGGATGTGATCATCTCAACATCCCCTCACCTTTTCGTCCCCGCGGCTGGCGTCTTACACGGATTCCTGCGCCGGGTCCCGCATGTCTTTGAGATCCGCGACCTGTGGCCCGCCAGCATCGTCGCGACCAACGCGATCAAGGGTAGGTCACTGGTGATCCGCATGCTCGAGCGCCTGGAAATGTTCCTCTACCGCCGCTCGACGCGCATTCTCGCGCTCACTGGTGCGTTCAAGGCCGACTTGGTCCGGCGCGGGATTCCTCCTCAGAAGATTGATGTGGTGATCAACGGCGCGAATCTAGAACTGTTCACGCCAAATGCGCCTCTTGACGCCGCCGTTCTGCGCACGTTCGGCCTTGAGGGTCGCTTCGTCGTAGGCTATCTCGGCACGCTCGGACTCGCGCACGGACTTGAAAACATCATCGAGACGGCATTGCTACTGAGGGGTACGAATGTCGTCTTCTTTTTGGTCGGGGCCGGCGCGGCCAAGGAAGCACTCCGAAAGAGCGCCGCAGCGCGCGGCGCGGACAACGTAGTCTTCGCTCCGCGGCAGGACAAGCAGGACATGCCCCGCTTCTGGTCGGTGTGCGATGCGTCTCTGGTTCACCTGCGCGACAACCCCGTATTCCAAACCGTAATACCCTCCAAGATCTTCGAAGCAATGGCGGTTGGAGTTCCCACAATATATGTCGGGCCGCGCGGTGAAGGCACTGCGATAGTGGAAGCGCATGGCTCGGGCGTAGTAGTTCCGCCGATGGACCCGCGGGCGCTCGCCGATGCGATCATGAGTCTTGCCGGTGACTTCGGGCTACGGCAGCGGCTGGCCAGTGCGTCCGTGCTCGCCGCCCCACTGTATTCACGCACTCGGCAGGCGGAGGATTCGCTTGCCGTTCTGGATTCAGCGCTTCGCGGCAGCACTTCATGAGCCCGCCCGGGACGGTAATCGTCGTGACCGGTGCATCGGGTTTTATCGGCCGACATCTGGTCCGCGCGCTGCTGGCAAAAAATCTGAGAGTACGGGCCGTGATACGCGCACAAGGTCGCGCGCTGGGCGCTCATTCTGGGCTCGAACAGTGCATCATCAATGACTTGGCCTGCGCTGAGTGGGCTTCCATCCTCGATGGGGCGCGCGCGGTGATCCACCTGGGCGCGATCGCGCACCGCGCCTCACCTGCCACTCCAGATGAGCAACGGCGCATCCGTCTGGTGAATGTTGACGCGGTATCGGCCCTGGCCGCCGCAGCTGTCGCCAGCTCGGTACGACGCCTGGTATTGGTCAGCTCAGTCGGCGTCCTGGGCGTGAGTTCAGGGGAACTGCCATTCACGGAATGGTCGACGCCTGCACCCCACGACCTGTATTCCAGGACGAAGCTAGATGCGGAAGAGGCCGTCAAAGCCGCGGCGCTGGAGACCTGCATCGTACGGCCACCTTTGGTTTTCGGACCGGATGCGCCGGGTAACTTCGGCCGGATGGTTACGTGGATTGAGCGAGGCCTGCCGTTGCCGCTCGGGTCGGTGCACAACCGGCGGAGCCTGGTGAGTGTCTGGAATCTGTGTGATCTTCTGATCACCTGCCTTGATCACCCAGCCGCGACCACGCGCCCGCTACTGGTGGCCGACAATGGCGTGATCTCGACGCCGGAGCTTTTGCGGGCCTGTGCAGTTCACCTGGGTAAGCGGTCACGCCTATTCCGCTGCCCTGTAAGCCTACTGCGCTTGCTTTGCGCCGCGGCCGGGCGCTCTGCACAGTTCGAACGCCTCGCAGGATCGCTGTTTGTCGACACGGAGCAGACTCGGCAGCGCCTGGGCTGGGAACCACCGCTTAGCCTGGCGGAGGGCCTGGCACGCACGTTCTGTACGGACAGTGGATAAGTCACTTTGTGCCGCTAGCCGCACCGGGCGGAGCGTATCCGGGGTCCTGACAAGCACCGTCTGTTACGTTCGGGCTAATTAGAGTGCTCGAGGCACACCCGTGTCGTAATATCACAGCTGCAGCAGCTCTCGGAGATCTAGATTGAGTTTTAGTGTCAGTGCACGCAGGTCCGCGAACCGCGTTATCAAAGTATGACCGCCTCCGTCGCTCGGTATACCGTGTTCAAAGCCTGTCGTCTCGGAGCTGTTGGTGTCGCAGTTCTTCTGAGCGCTTGCGGCGGAGGTAGCGGCTCGGCCTCGAGCTCGACGTCAACCTCAACCTTGACCACATCAATGCCTCCGGATGTGCCTGACGACATCGTGACGAGCGCGAATGATGTGCTCGCCGCCAGCACTGGCTCCGCGACCAACGCAACGACGGCGCTGTGGCCGCACTTCGTCTACCCGACATCCGGCCAGTTGGACGTGAACCCACAGCAACCATTCCAGTGGACCACGATTGAAGGCGCGCAGGGCTACGAACTTCAGGTCGGGACGACTGCGGACGGTAACGACGTGTTTGACTCCGGGGTGATAAGCGCCAACCAGATAGTCGTTCCAGCCCTCCCGCCTAGCGGTCCGGTATACGCACGCGTGCGGGCAATTCCGGCAGGCTGGCCGCAGACCCCCTCGGGCATGCACTACCCGCGCGCCGCACACGTCACCTTTCGTGTGGACGACTCCGTTTCGGGAGCCACTTTCGTCTATCCCTCGGCGGGCGCAACCGCTGCTGACATATCTGTGCCGGTACAGTGGCAACCTGACCCGCTGGCCGCGAGCTATCGCCTGATGCTGGGAAGCTCAGCAGGCGCCGCTGACTTGGATGACAGCGGACAGATTCATTCACGTGTTCGCTATGCACCCGTGATCCCAGCGGGCACCGCGGTGTTCGCGACCCTGCAAACCACATACGCCGACCGTATTCTGACTCAGAGCATTCAGTTCACTACTTCCGGCACGGCAGCCACAGTTGCGCAGCAGATGACGGTCGCGCAGCTGCTTACCGGCGATGTCCGCGCGATGGCCGATTTCGACAACCAGCCGTACGATGCGACCCTGCTCGCCCAGCTGGCACTGACGCAGGGGGAGCCAGCCACTGACTGCGTGGCGTTTGCCGCGGTGCTCAAAGCGCTCCTGGAAGACTCGCGCACTTCCCTTGCCTTCAGAGGCCAGGCTGCTTGCCTGAATCGCAACAGCTACGACTGCCATGCGCTGATTGCGGTGCTTGACCCAGGCAGCGGCCGCTGGAGCACGCTGGATGCGACATTCGGGCTGTTCACGCAACGCGCCGACGGCACCAGTGCCACGGCGCAGGAGATGTCCGCCGCGGCACGCCAGATGGCCTTCTCGAGTCTCCAGTACCAGTTTCTGACGCCGCTGGGAGACGCTTACGCCCGTGCGTACTACATCGACTATCCGCTGCTGTTCGTGAGCACCTACACAGCTAGCGGCGATGATGAGGCAGCTCCCGACGCCTCGTTGATCACGCAGTTCTTCGATCTGCAGCCCAGCAGCATCTCGGTGAACGGCACCGGCTATTTTGCAATCCAGTGTGCAGCGGGCGCATCCAGTGCAACCGCCCTCTGGAACGGCGCATCTGCCACCTATCCGTGCAACTTGGGACTCACACCGGTGTTCGGCGCTGGCAACGTCGCCCTAATTCCGGGCGACACCTCCGCGCAGGCGATCGGGCAGATTCGTCGATTCACCTTCTGATCGCGTCTGCGTCAACGCTTGAGCGAAATATCCCCCTCGCGCCCTGCTCCTGCGACAACTGCGGCAACGGTAAGGGGCAAGTATGCGAGCACAGTTACCCAAGCCGCGTGCGCGGGCACTCGCACTGAAATCCACGCCAGCGGCAGCAGCCAAAGCACATTGATCAGAAGAAACAGCTGACTCACCCGGGCGTGTGAACGCCAGAGCCGAGCCAGTCGCTGATAGGCGTGACTTCGATGCGGACTGAACACTCTGGCGCCCTTTCCAAGGCGCGTGAACAACGTGACTGTTGAGTCGGTCACGAACGCGGCATGCAGAATGCCCCACGTCCATAGGCTCAACGGGGTGACACCTACGCTGATAAGCCCGCCCGTCGCAAGTGCGAATCCAAGGTACCCGCTTCCGACGTCACCAAGAAATATCCGGGCTGGTGCCCAGTTACTCAGCAGGAAGCCAGCGCTGGCTGCAGCCACAACGAAGAGCATCCATAGGTTACCGTCGTTCGCGTGCACTCCGGCCAGCACAAAGCCCGAACCAGCGACGAAGAGCGCCTGCTGGGCCGCGATGCCGTCAATGCCATCCATGAAATTGAACAGGTTTATGGAGGAGATGACGCCCAGCAGCAGAAATATGTACGTCCACCAATGCTGCTCGCCCGACAGGTTGCTCGCGTGCAGCGCAAGCACGCTAGCAAGCAGGTGTGCGATGAGCCGTGGCGCGACGCCGATCCCGCGACTGTCATCGAGCAGCCCCGTCACGGCGACCAGAAGTCCTGCTGCTATCCAGGCAACGGCCTGTGTGGCCGGGAGACGGCCCCAGAACGCCAGAACAATGGCCACGCTCGTGACCACAACTACCACCGCAATGCCGCCGCCGCGAGGAACATTGCCTGCGTGTGAGCTGCGCTCATTCGGCACATCCAGCAGGCCGCGGCGCATAGCGAGCACGCGGGTGAGCTCCGTCAGCACGCAGCTAACCGCAACCAGCGCAAACCCGACTGCCACCAGACCGATCGTCATATCTATGCGCCCGGCAGCGTCAAAACGTGCACCCGCGCCGTCACGGGAAGTTCCCGGAGCATCGTGCCCGTGATCAGTTTCGCGTGGCGCCGCACCCCGAAGGCACACCCGAACTGGTACGTTCCCATGGTCCATTGCATCTCGCCGTCCAGTTCGAGCCGAAACCTGGCGCCCGCCGCCGACACGACCACGATCGTGTGGGTGCCCTCCTGCGTGGCCTGACAATCCGGGTGAACGTGCAGCAATACTGAAATCTCTGCGAGCCCCATCCCCTCTACTTGATCGATCACCTCCACGCCTTCGGCACAAACACGCCACTTCCGGGTCTGCATCGGCTTGCTGGGCAGGTGCCGGAAGCCATCCTGGGATGCAGCAGCCACCACGTAATCGGCGTGCTCGTTCAGCACTACGCCCGAGACGCGCGCACGCCGCCCCACCCGGAATGACTGCCACACTTCCGATGAATTCTGCTCGTCAATCATGAGGGCGTTATGCGCAGCCGTACCGCGTTCCGCCGCGCGCACACTGTCAGGCTCGTACGTCGATACTCCCGAATTCACCAGGATGCGCTCACTCGCATAAGACAACTCAAAGCTCAGGGTGCCCGCCCGCGCGTGGCCCGGCTGATACGGTGGAGCAGGACCAGCGGCATCCAGGATGAGAAGCCATCCACGGGACTGTACGCGGATGAAGCCGCTGGCCTGCAGATTAACGCCCTGCACCGGCACTGCCTGCGGCAGGCCCACTCCGAGTCGTGTTGCGTAGGCGGCCAGCTGCGCATAGCTTGGCGCAACGCCAAGGGTCGTATCGTTGAAGAATGCCACATCTCCATCGGGATGCAGCAGCTGCGCCAGCCAGCCGAGCATCGGCACGGCGTACCGGGACACAATTCTTTCTAGCTCGGAATTCGCGAAGCACCGAGCGAGGTTGAGCAGGTCCAGAACATCCTCGAGAATCATGGAGTGATACATCGGCGAACGCTCGAAGTGACCGCCGTCTGCGACGACCTGCTCCGCCAGTTCTTTGTGCAGTAATTGCATTCCCCGCCGCTGCCAGATGTCGGCCTCGGTACCTGAGAAAAACGCGCCGCAAAACACCAGCGCCTTGGCGTTTGCGAGCAGGTGGTTCGCTAGCAGATGAAACTCCAACCGCGGAAGCAGATACCTGCACTGGTCGCACATGCTCGCCCGGGCGGTATCCGATAGCCTCATGCCGCCCAGAGCGGCCTTAACAGCATTGACGAGTCTTCGCGAAGTGGGGTACGGATCCCAACCCACACCGCGGCCGGGAGCATTTTCCGCCACCCAGCGTTCCAGGAGCGCCGCCGCGAATCCTGGCATCGGCTGCTCCGTAGCACCCAACTGGTCCAGGTAATGAAGATGGTACCGTCGCAGTTGATCTGTGAACGCAAAATTCCAGTCGGGGGGATCGATGATTCGCCCCACCTCGCCGAGAATCGCGACCGTGTTCGCATCTTCCCACTCGCGGGAATGCCCGACGGGAACAATCCACTTCCCGGATGGTACACGCGGTAAAAGCGACATACCGCGCGTTGGTGCCGGACGCCACAGCCGTCGTGACAGGCGATTGACGATCTGATGAAGCCGCAGGTGCCGGATGGTTCTCCAAACACGGAGCACGGAAGGCATCAGACTCCTCCCCAAGCCTTAAGAACCGAGCAGCCCGAGTCCGCTCCCTCCTGGTCCACGCAGCCGAGATAGTCGCGCTGCCTCCAGACTCACGCGCGACACCTCGAGCAACTCGGACAACGGGATCGGGGCGGCTCCCCCCGTACGGGTTGCCTCAATGAAGGCCGCCATACAGGCGCGGTTTCCCTTGTCCTGCTTCCAGCTTCGCAGCGTGCGCGCGCCCGGCCAGGAATAGGACGTCAGCGATCGGAAGTTATCGAGCCGCAGCGCTGCTCCGGCGGCGAACACCTCCACCCGCTCCTTCGGAAAGGTGCGACCACCGTTGGCCAAATAGTGGACCGTTGCAATGGAACCTTCGGCAAAACACAGAGTGATTGTCACGGAATCTGGTGTCGCCGCTTCAGTGTGACCGCCCATTGGCATGACACGAACATCCGTCACCGACGCGCCAATAAGATAGCGGGCAAAATCGATGAAGTGACAGGCTTCACCGACGATCCGACCCCCGCCGACCTCCGGATCCTGGGTCCAATGGTCGGCCGGGATAGAACCTGCGTTCACAGTATAAATTATGCTCTTGGGCCCGGTGACCGCCCCGACTCGACGGCGCAGTTCCACCGCCAAGGGTGCGAAGCGGCGGTTGAAGCCCACCATGAGAATTGGCCGTACGCCGCGGGCTACGGCTGCTTGGTAGCAGGCCTCGACTTCCCCGATCTCATCCGCACTCAGGGCCAGCGGCTTCTCCACGAATACGTGCTTGTCGCGCTGCAGCGCCTGACAGACATATCGGGCGTGGGAATTGTGCCGAGTTGCTACCACCACCGCTGAGATACCGGGCAACTGCAAGGCCTCACCGACGTCCGAAGACAGATGCCGGAACGCAAACTTCCGCGCTGACCAACCTGCCAGAACGGAGCCATTCGCCGCTACGGCGACGAGGCGTGCACCCGCAAAACGCAGCGCCGGCAGAAGAAACCTGCGCGCGTAGGCGCCCGCACCAATGACAAGCACGCCCGGAGACAAGCCCTCCTGCGTCGCTGGACCGGTTCCGGGCAGGTCGATCGTCCGCGGGGGCAGCCCGATCGCTGGGGAAGCCGGTGCACCGTACTCAAGCAAGATGCCGAGCGCGCTTCCGTCATTGAGCAGCGCATCATAGGCGGCGGTCACACTGCCGAAGTCGAAGCGGTGCGAGACCAGCGTACGCACGTTGAGCCGCCCACTACCGAGCAGTTCGAGTACCGCCTCGAAATTGCGTTGTTCGGTCCAGCGCACGAACGGCAGCGGGTAGTCCTGGCCGCCGCTCTCGTAGAGCGGATCGTAGCGCCCCGGCCCGTAGCTGCAGGAAACTTGCAGGCTCAACTCCTTGGCGTAGAAATCCGCGCGCGAAAGCCTCAAGCCAGCCACCCCAACCAGTACGATCCGACCGCGCTTCCGCGTCATTTGCGCCGCGTCGCGCACCGGCGCGTCACTGTCCGTCGCAGCCGTAATAAGGACGGCATCGAGTTCCCGTCCGTAATTCACGGCCCGAACCGCGTCGACAATGCTCGCAGCCGCACCCGCCAGCACCGTGCTGGCACCCAGCGCCTGCGCCAACGCGAGGCGATCGGCGCGAATGTCGATGGCGACAACCCGGCACCCACACGCCTGCAGCAGCTGGATCGTAAGCAGGCCGATCAGCCCAACGCCGATGACTCCAAAAGTCTCCCCCAGAGTGGGCTGCGCAAGCCGCACACCCTGCATCCCGATTGCGGCTGGCACCACGAAAGCTGCCTGATCGTCATCGACTGAGTCAGGAATCCGTGCACACAGATTGACGCCAACCCGAGCCCAGCTGGTGTGGGCGGCGTTTGATACCACCCTGTCGCCTACCGAAAAGCCGTGTACCTGAGCGCCGATCTCGCGGGCCACGCCAACGTTTGAATACCCCAGAGGAAGTGGCTCGTCGAGCTTGTTGAATGTCGCCTCGAGAGTAGGCGCAATTCCTTCGGTGCGCAGCCGGTCCAAGACGAGGCGCACCCGATCAGGCTGCTGCAAAGCCTTGCCAAGTAGCCCGGCGCGCCCAAACTCCAGCAGCATCCGCTCGGTCCCGGCCGAGAGCAGCGAACGTCGGGTCTCTATCAGGATCTCGTGTGCGTTCGGGCGCGGAACGGGCAATTCCAGAAGCTCGAGCGTGCCACTGCGCAGATGTTGCACGACCTGTCGCGCACGCAGTGATTCAGTCAATGTGCGGCCTCCCCGCCCTAACGTTCGTCCCGGGAACGACGTCCGCGCGCGACTGACGCCATGCCGCAGCAAGCAGCACATACAAAGCACCGACAAACAGGCCCAAGGCGGCGCCGGTTAGGACCATTCGGGATCTTCGGGGATAGAAGCGCGTCTCGGCCAGACTCGGAGGATCAAGCATCCGCACGGCGAATTCGGCGCGGCTCTCGGACATCACCTCGCGCCGCAATTGCGCCTCCAGGAGAGCGGACGCCGCTACGCGCACACTCTGCAGCTGCTCGGTTTCTATTTTCTTAGACAACACCTCGACTGCCCGGTGTGAATCAGACAAGGCCACGGCGCGCAGCGACTGATTGAGTTCCTCGATCATCGCGCGTGTCCAGTCGCGTGCCAACTCCGGCGTCGGGCCCCGCATGGTCAGCTTGATGAAATCGGTGCGTCGGTCGACTGTGACCGACCGCAGTCGGTCAAACCCCCTGACCGCGTCCTCGGCCACCGGGCCAGCACCACTCCGGATACCACCCTGATCCAATTTGACCGGGACCCCTATCGCTGTCAGGAGCCCCAGTAACGACGAACCGCTGCGCGGCTTCCACCTCTGGGTACCGGCGTCCCATTGATCGGGAAAAAGGTAGCGATCGATATCATGCTCACGCATGAAGTGCAGGGCGAACTCCCGCGACTGCAGCACGGCCACTGTTTCGTTTAGTGAGGCGGCGCCGCTGCCCAGCCCGGCCATGCCGGCCACCTGCCCGAGCAGACTCCCGACTCCGCCGCTGAGCTGCAGGTTTTCGTCCTTGACGGGGGCCAGAACAGCCTGGGACTCGTACACCGGCTCCCGGGTGACGGCGTACAGTGCCGCCAGTAGTGCTGTGACCCCAACGAATATCGCGAGGATTCGCTTACGCGCCCAAAGCAGCCGCGCAAGATTAGCCACGTTAACCGGCACGGCGCTCATTCGATCACCCGAGGTGGCTTGGTCCACGTGGTCCCCTTAGTGTCAGGCTGCAAGGCGAAACGCATTACCCGCTGCAGGCCCATAAGGACCAGGAGCGACGCCAGCCACCATCTATATCCGTATGTTACGTTGAATGCACCGACGAGGTTCGCCTGACTGGTGTAGTAGCAAACTGCGATGGCACCGATGAACCCCGAGAAAGTCACCGGATTGCGCAATACCCTTCTCAGACCACCCACAAACCCAATCCAGACTCCAACTAGCGCCATGGTGATCGCTGCCCACCAATAGCCCCCTTCTGCGTATGCCATGACGTGCGCGGCGGCCGGCGCGGCGCCCTGCACGATGGTGCTTTTCGGCCACATGAAGTTCGAAACCATCTCGTTGGTCGGAATAGTCGGTCCAAATCCGAACCCGCCGAGCCCTAGGTCAAGGCCGACGAACGGGATTTGATCCGGAAAGACGGCGAGGTAGAACGGGATGTTTGATGACTCACGGAACAGGATGTTGTATCCGGTAAACGCTAGATCCAGAGGACCCGACCCACTCAGCAGCGCTGAGAGGCCGGTGAGCACCAGAGTCCCAACGGCAGCTGCAACCAGCGCCCCACGAATGCGCATCAGGCCCAGTACCTGAGCTGCGATGGTTACCTCGATTCCGTAGATGAGGATGTTGGACTTCGTGAGCGTCGACACGTAGAGAAAGCACAAGGCCAGCGAAAGCACGGCGAACAAGATAGCCCACGCCGGGCTCCGCCGGCGCACGGCTTGATGGAGCGCAACCAGTGCGATGGCCGGAATGCCGGTGTAAATGCAAGCAAAATGAAGCGCACCTAGCACAGCGAACATTTCCGCGCGCAGACGAATGTTCACCGCATACTGACCCGCCGTCTCGCCGCTGAAGAAGCCACCGCCCAGAAATCCGGTCTGCGCAAGATTCGTGACGCAATACGCCACCATCGTCAGGCCGACGATCGCTGCCGGCAGCACATCGACCCGCGCGCGGAATACCTTCGCGCAGGCGAGCGCTGGACGACGCATGAATCGGTAGCTGTACACAGCTGCCAGCGTCGTGATGAACAATGGGCCCCAGACCATGAACCAGTACCCAAACGTATTGCCGAAGTCCAGCCAGCGCTGGTCCATGCCAGGAAACATGAGCGCCCACAATTCACGAATGTCCGGTGAAGCCAACGCGGTGGCACCCAGCGCGCTTGTAATCACGTAGGTCGCGGTAAAGACCATGAGCGGAATTGCCAGTGCACGCGGCGCCCTGCGCGCCTGCACAATCGCAAACGCCAAGGCCACCAGTGCGAGCGCGATGCCGCCGATCACGCCACGAGTCCCGCCGTAACCGGTTGACCCTGGTCTGCCCGCACGCGCTCAAATCCTGCGAGGATCGCCTCAACATGATGTGACCACGTGTAATGCTCGAGCGCGAGACGCCTGGCGTTCTCTCCCAGTGTTTCCCTAAGCTGCGGATTGGCTGCCATCAGGACTATCGCCTGCATGAGGCGCTCCTGGTCGCCCGGTGGCACCAGCAGCGCCACCGACTCGCACGGTGAGCCGACGCACTCCGCGCCACCCGGCGCCACCCTGACTGCTGGCTGCAGGATCGCCCCGATCTGGTCGAGCTCCGAAGCCACGATGCCGCGACCCATCGCCATATATTCGAACAGCTTCGTCGGCGAGCCAAAGAATCGCGTGCCATCCGCATTCGCCACATGGGGAGACAGAAGCACGTCCGACGCGGCAAGGTAGCGCGGAGCCTGCTGCTGAGGCACGAGTCCCGTCAGCCGCACGTAGTTCGACGCATCTACCCCGGCCATTGCCTCGCGAACCAGCGGCATCTTCTGACCGTCGCCTATCAGTAAGAATTTCAGCCGCAGCGCATCCAGTCGAGCGCGCTGCTCTTCGATCAAGCGTCGAATTGCCTGCGCGAGGACCTCAACGCCGTGCCACTGCCCGAAGGTGCCTATAAAAGTAGCGACGACGTCCTCCCCTGCGAAGCCAAGCTCGGCGCGCACCGCCAGGCGGTCGGCCACCGAGAAGCGGCGCGGATCAAACACTTTGGGATCGATGCAGTTCGGGTAGGAGACGATGCGCTCAGGCTCAACGCCGCGCGCCAATAATTCATCGCGCAGTACGTCCGATACCGTCACGATCAGGTGCGCGTGCCTGATGCTGACGTCCTCCGCCATCGCGGCAGTGCTGTGGAAGCGCAATGGCCGGCCCCAGTTTTTTGCAACCCAAGCCTCTGAGCCGTTGTACTCGAGGATCAGGGGAACCCCGAGCTCACGCGACAGCGCAACTCCGGAGTAGTTGCCAAGCGAAAGCCGCTGATAAATGAAGTCGACGGGTGAGCGCAGAAGTTCAGCCCGAATCTGCGCAATGCAGCGGCGACCGAATCTGTAATAAGCCATCTCAACCGGCATGGGGAGCATGCCCGGCGGAGGCAGGGGCACGTAACGTGCACGCTCATCCACCAACAGGCGCCCACCGACGGCGAATAGTGCGAGCTTCAGGCCGCGGTCCATCAGAGCGTTTGCGACGCCCGAAATGTGACCGACCGAGCCGCCTGCCTTGACGCCGAACCACAGGTTGCAGTTGAGATATGCGACCGCGCGGTGGGACGTTGCGGCGGGGATGCAACGCTGGGTTGTCATCAGCCGGACGAGAGCGAGGCGACACAGGAAAAGATCAAACGCTGCACGACAGGATTCAAGCAACAGGCTCAGCCCCCTCCCCGCAGCCTGCCATCTGGTGAACGTGCGAACCTCCAGCGACTCGTCCACAGAGCCGAGCCGCCTGGCGCGGGTCACTGCGGCGAGCAACTGCAGCACCGGCAACATGGCAGCGCTCGCGGCGTCTTCCGTTGCGATGAGAACCGTGCTAGCTGCAATTCCCCTGAGCGCCCGGACAAGGCCGGATCCCGACGCCTGGCGCAGTTCCGCGATATTCACGAATGCTGTGGCGGCACCGAAATGACGCTCAAGACTCGCACGGAAATCCCTTGACAGGGGATAGTTAGAACAGATTGCGTACTCCAGATAGCCGGGCATCAGCGGTGAGACTCCTTCAGATTGGTGACGTGGCGCCACGTTATACCCAGCACGATGGCGCAGACCAGTACCGCGCTCAGCGACTGAGCCAATGCCGCACCGGTCGCGCCAAGCCACCGGGTCATCCCAGGACCGACACTTACTACGGCAGCCAGCCCGATTCCCCACGCAAGAATCAGCGATGTCGGATAGCGGCGGGCAACCAGA
Source organism: uncultured Pseudomonadota bacterium (assembly GCA_963703025.1). Classification (GTDB taxonomy): domain Bacteria; phylum Pseudomonadota; class Gammaproteobacteria; order Steroidobacterales; family Steroidobacteraceae; genus 13-2-20CM-66-19. The sequence goes on from OY969778.1 coordinate 549,520, forward strand.
TACTGCGACAGCACACTGGTTACCGAATATGCGAGTACAGCGGGGATCAGGCACCAAAGCAGCCGGGGCGTGGCGGCGAAACGGCCGCCAAAGACGAGCGGGATCAGCCATGGCGCGGTCACCGCGGCACCGGCACACAAAACCACCATTGTCGCCATGGTAACGCGGAGCATGCGCTTAACCTGGGGCCAGGAGTCACCCTCCTGTCGCACCAGCGCTGGGTACAGCACCATGCTGACGGAGGCGGGCAAGATCAGGAGGACATCGAAGATCTGCGAGGCAATGGAATATTCGCCCAATTGCACCGGCGCCGCCCGCACGGCAACGAGTGCCGCCCCGGATCGTTGTACGTACGAATTCAGCAGGAGCGTGAGATAGGCGCGGAAAGAATAGCCGAGCCCCGCTCCTGCCAGCGCGGTTGAGAACGCAAGCGAGCCACCCTGCCGACGCGCGATGAACACGCTCAGCCCGACTGTGGTGAGAAGCGCGGACAGCGCCGTCCCCATGCAAAACTGCGTCGGCGTCGCTGCGGCGACGGCGCAGGCGAGAATAACCGCAAGAGTGAGGAGCGCATTGGCGATCAGCCAGAAGTTCAATGCCGGGAAGCGCTCCATGGCCACCAGAAGGCTGCCCAGCAAATTCCATAGCAGCGTCGCCGCACTGATCACGCACAGCGGCCAGAGCATCCCCTGCGGCACCGCCAGCACCTGCGCAATGCGAGGTCCGCTGACGGCAACAACCATGAGTAGAGCGAGTGCCGCTATGGTTGCCAGCCAGATGCTGTTCATGAGCAGGGGACGAATATTGCGCGCCTCCCGAGCACCCAAAAAGACATTGCTTGAAGTGAGCCCGAAATTGAGAGTCTGAGCCAGAAGGGCGGCCGCAGTCATTACGGCAAAGTACTGCCCACGCCCTGCAGGCCCGAGGGTGCGCGCCGTAGCGACCGCGGTCGCGAAGCCGCTTGCGATCAGGCAGAGGCGAGTAACTAAAGTGGTCGCAACGTTACTTGCACGGAAACCTGTGGCGGCCATTGTTATGGCTTGGCTTTGACGGCCCGCGCCACAACATACCAGCCCCCGAACCCGAGCCTGCGCTCCAGCCAGGCTCGGCTTGCGGGCGCCAATACCTGTGCAAGCGGCGGCGGGAAATGGCCGGCTTCGACGTGGTGCGTGCTTATCTCGACGCGCTCGAAGCCACGGAACAGGTTCCGCACCTGCGCTCGCCCGTAGACCTTGACCAGCGGGACCGCATCATTGTCTGCGCTGCGATACTCGATCTCCGAGAGCAAGCGTCGCCAGCCTTTGCGCAAGAGCCCCAGGCAAACGATGCCGCGAAATAACACCGTCCACAGCAGGAAGAACCACGAATCCCGGTGGTAAAGGCCGATGATTGCGGTTCCACCGGGCCGCAGCACGCGCAGGACTTCGTCGACTGCCTGCTGTGTCCCTGGTGTGTGGTGCAGAACGCCGAACGAATAGACCGCATCCATGCTCGCATCGGGCCATGGGTTTTTCTCGGCATCTCCCAGCTTTACCCGCGTGCTCAGGTCGTGATATGCCAAGTGCTGCTGCGTATGTCGCAGGTGTTCGGAAGACAGGTCCAGCGCGTGCATGCGTGCGCCAGCCTCGGCAAAACTCAGGTGGTCACTCCCCAGACCCACACCGATCTCGAGGACGTCGCGCCCGCGCCAGGCGGCAAACTGCATTGCGCGGGGCATCCATGGGGCGTAAACCTCGTAGCGATGCTGCCGTACCGAGGCGTACCACTCCGCGCTTTCCGGTTGCACTGGCGCTGCGGTTACCGCGCCACAGGGATCGGTGTCCCATTGCTTGCGGGACTCTGACTTATCATCCATTGCGAGCTTGGCGGTCATCTTGAGTCAACACTTCCAGATTCATACTTAAGGAAACACCGGAAACCGCCCCGTGACGGCTCCACTCCAGGCGGGGGGCCCGGCTACGCACACCATAGGACGTGGCGACATCGCCGTCGGTCACGGCAACCTTCCATGACGATTCCGGATCCCACTCCACGCGCAATACGACGCCCGAGCCATGCGTAAACACGGCCGCCGCACCCACCGACTCAACCAAGCGCCAGCCCACGGCCAGCTGTAGCGGCACCTGCAGGCTATGGACTCCTTCGCCGTCAAACCGGTCTGTCACCCGCAGCTTATCGAGATCCCTGTATAACGCGATGGTGCGCCAGACGTGCACCGGCTGGGGCAGCCTGCGGTAACCGTCGTGCCCCCCCTCGAAAACCACCGATTCAGCCTGCTCGCGGATATGGGCGCCGAGTGGGTGGGAATCGTCGCGCAGGAGCCATAGCAGGTCGGGGCTGATGAATCGGTTGATCTCCTCGCCGTCGACCTGAGGGGTGTTGTGCGCGGCGGTTGCGCGAAAACGGTTACGCTCCTCGAATGAGGCCGTGTACACGAAGCAGCCTGCATCGCTGACGACGCCGACCCCGCCGAGGCTGGCCTCGAACGACAGAATATCATTGTGACCATGCCCGCCCCGGCCGTTAAGCCCGACGTGGCCGCAGTCGATGAATACGTGACCCCGAGCAGTCCGCAGCACGTAGGCGCCCCCGGCGGGAAATGCTGCAGATTGATCCGGCTGGAAGTGAGTCGAGCGCCCGTGGAGTGCGCATGGCCCGAATAGCCAAAATGCCTCGTCCCATCCTGCGGGCGTTAGCCTTGCGAGCTCCGGGTCGTCCAGCGCCGTGGCGATGCAGGCGACCAGATGGCGATGATCCGTGATCGCCGCTGTGCCCAGGGGCAGCGCCCTGGCGTCATCCGCATCACCCCAGAGCGGCGAGGTCCCATCGGGCTTCGTGTACGCCGCGGTGAAGCGGGCTACGGCAGCCAGTCTGGCGCGATAGTGGGCTGGCATGGCCAGCCCGGAATGCTCTGCAAAGATGCCACCGAGCATGAACAACTCGCCCACGAAGCGATGGTAGGCCGCTGAGGCCTCGAAGTTCACGCCGTCCTCGTGAATCTGGATGGTGATTTCCCGCTGTAGATCCGCCCAGCCATCTGCCAGCCAGCGACGGCCCTCCTTCCCACCGAAGAAAGCGCCCGCCACAACGAGCGCCGCGCAATCCGCGGTAAAGTGATTGCCGTTGAGGTCCGCGCGCTCGATGTAGCGGTAGACAAAGGCGCCGTGCTGGAAGAGGCAGCACAGCAGGCGGCCCTGGAAACCCGGGTCCTGCCAGGCCGGCGCACGCGCGAACACCCGGAACAGCCAAGTCCAGACGAAGATCCGCATCGCCGGCTCCATGGCGATCCCCCAGTTCACCGTCTGCCCGATGGGGTTGGCTTCGATCCACTGGTCAAGCACTGCGCGAGTGCATTCTGCATAGCGCTGCTCCCCCGTGAGCAGGTACGCCTGCCCGACCGGAACGAGCCACTGCAGGCGCGAGAGTTCCCAGGGGATCTTTACATCGCTGGGTCTGGTTCGATCGACGATCCGGATGTCACGAAAATAGCCCTCGGCCCAACGGTCTCCGGTCTTAAAGTCGGTCGCCCAGTCAATCCGCTCTCCAAGCTGGGTGGGTCCTGATCCCAAGAGATCCACCTCATGTCGGCACGCGTGTTCCGCACGCCGCAGCACGGTGGCCGAACTCTCCGGCACCAGAGCATCAATTGCCTTCGCCTCGACATGTGCAGTCGGCATCGGCCATGGCTGCTCGGCGAGCCGCCGCCAGAGCGCAAGGAGCGAATCCTCGCCGTTACGAGCCAAGAGCGCATCTACGTTAAAGGCACGCGCCCGGCGCGGTTCAAGAAAGCGATCGGACTCTGCCCGCATTTCCGCGGCAAGACGCCGCAGCACATAGACCGGGGACTTGCGAAGCAGCCGCGCTGCACGCAATGCGAGTGCGCTCATGCAGCCGCGGCGCGCGACCGCCCGTCGATCCAGTAGTCGTACCATGCCGTAAGGTTGTACAGGTTCCAAACATAGAGACTGTTATCACTGCGCCCCGAGCGGTGCTCCGCGCATAACCGCCGGATGTAGTCGCGATTGAACCACCCCCGCTCTAATAGTCGGCTTCCGAGAATTCCCGCCTCAACGCGATTGCCAAAATCGCCGCGCAACCACTGCGTCATTGGCGCTCCGAAGCCCATCTTCTTGCGATCAATAATTTCGTCGGGAATCAGTCCGCGGACCGCTGACTTGAGTAGATACTTCGGGACGTTGCCCTTGATCTTGTAATCCATCGGGATGTCCATCGTGAACTCAACTAACTCGTGGTCCAGGAACGGCACACGCGCTTCGATGGTCGCGGACATGCCAATTTTATCGACCCGCATCAGTAGCAGCTCGGGCAGGCGCAGCTTGAACTCGTTGTAGATCATTCGGGTCAGCACGTCCTGCCCGGGATAATCACGATCGAACGGCTCGAGGAACGAGCGGATGACATTGAACGAATCCGCCTCGGCATATGAGGCGGGATACAGGCCGCACTCAACCAGCGCGCGCGGCGGGCTGACTCGCGGCAGCCGCTCAGCGTTGATCAGGCGCGACTTCATGCTGTCCCAGAAAACGGTCGCGCCGCTCCAGAAATGCTCGCGACTGCGCGCAGCGCGATCGACGATATCTGCATAGGTTGCCAAGGACGGGCGCAATTGGGCGGCCGCGGCAAATGCCCCGGCCACGCCACGCTGTACCGGCGTGGGCAGCCAGCGCCGAAACGGCTGCCAATAGCGGCGGTATAGATCCAGGTACTGCATGTAGCTTGCGTAGCCGCAAAACTGCTCATCCGAGCCCTCGCCCACCTGAATTACGGTACTGCCACTGTCGCGCGCGAGCTTGGAAACGAAATACAGCGGAATGCACACCCAGTCGGCTATGGGCTCGTCCTGAGAGTGGATGAGCTGGTCAAGATAGCCGTGCATGTCGGTCTCATCGATGAGGACCGTGTGGTGGTTCGTACGGAACCGGTCGGCCACCAATTGCGCATAGTCGAGTTCATTCAGGTGCGTGTGATCGCGAAACCCTACGGTGTAAGTGTCGACGGGTCGGTCCATGAACTGGGCCATCAGTGCCACGTTGGTGGAAGAATCGATGCCGCCGGAAAGGAACACTCCGAATGGCACATCGGAAACCATGCGTTTCTCGACTGCGGCATGCAGCCGTCGGCGAATGCCGTCGACGTAGAAATCCTCGCGCGCCGGTGCGCTCAAGCCCTGAATATCGGAACTGCTGATTCCGGCTCCGGGAGTGGCATCCCAGTAGCGCCGGGCAGTTATACGCCCCTGCGCATCGAATTGGACGAGGAACCCAGCCGGCAGCTTGTAGATCCCCTGAAACATGGTCATCGGCGCTGGCGTCGTGAGAAACGACAGGTAGTGGTACATGGCAAGCGGATCAACATCGCGGGTGATCCCGGGAATCTCCAGCAGCGCCTTGATCTCCGAGGCGAAGGCCACCCAGCCGTCCCCGAAACTAAAGTAGACGGGCTTCACCCCGATGCGATCGCGCATCAAAGTAAGTTTGCGTTCCTTGCCGTCCCACAGGCCGAAACCGAAGTCGCCGGCGAGTCGCCGCGCCAGGCCTTCCGCGCCCCACTGCTCGTAGCCATGTACCAGTACCTCGGTGTCCGAATGGTGAGTACGGAACGAGTGGCCCGCGTCGATCAGTTCGCGGCGCAGGGCTGCGTGGTTGTAGACCTCGCCGTTGTAGGTGATCCAAACCGTCTGGTCTTCATTGCACATTGGCTGGGCCGCACTATCGCTCAGGTCAATGATCGACAACCGCCGATGGGCCAGTACGGTGCGCCCGTCCGGGGAACGCCACAGGCCGGCGCCGTCCGGGCCGCGGTGAACCATCGTGTCACGCGCCCGTACGGCGACCGCATCGCTGATGGGGGTGCCGGGACCGAACTGATAAAATCCGAAAACGCCGCACATTGATTGCTCACTCCATTGGGACGGGCAAACGCACCTGGTCCCGCGCGCATTCAAACAGATGGTACCAACCCAGCAACGCGCCAGCGGCATTCAGCGCAGGACCATCTGGGGCAAGGTACCTGCCGAGCCCCGGGATGTAGCGCTGAACGAAGCCACGCTTCCAGTAGCGCCGCACGGTCAGCCCTGATGCCCTCAGCAGGCCCTCGACCTCGCGCCGCGAACGTATACGGATCGTTACCGGGTCCCCTAAGGGGCTGAATTCCGCGACATGGCTGCGCCAGTCATCCAGCGGCATCCGCGCCCCGGCCTTGGCAAGCCAGGTCGTTACCAGATACGTGTTGAAGAAGCTGTAGCGTGAGTACACGCCAAGCAGGACACGACCATCCTTGGCCAGCAGGTCCCGGGCCCTGCGCAGATACTGCCCTTCCGCGGGGATGTGGTGCAGCACGCCGAAGGAGTACACCACATCAAAGGGGCCGCCGACGTCGCTGGTCAGCAGGTCACCCAGCACCAGCTTGGGCGCATCCAGGCCGGCGAGTTCAAAATTGCGCGCCGTGAGCTCCAGGTGGCGCGCCGTAACATCTATGCCCGTATATATCGCCCCGCCGCGCGCCATTTCGAGTGCATCGATGCCGTTACCAACGCCGATCTCCAGGACGCGTCGGCCGGCCATCTGATCTAACCCGAAGATGCGTGGCAGGAACGGGGTCTCGTAGCCATATCGATGCCGCCGCAGGTCGGCGAAGTAACGCGCCTCCCCGGGCGCGGCGGCGGAACGCAGGCTCCCCACCGGATTCGCGCCCCACAATCGCCGTGCCGCGGCGTGTCCGGTCTCCGGGTCACCCTGGTCGGCGTGGCTACCCACCTTCGGGTTCGCCGTCACTGCTCCCGGGTCTCAGTCCCGCAGGCTCGGTCGTGCCGAGCAGCTGGCGCTGCACCTCGATGGCCAGGCGAGGAACGGCCAGCTGGTCGGCCAACGAGATCGGCCACGGCCCGCCCCCGCGCAGCGCCGCGCCCAGTGCCTGCAGCTCCTCGAACTGACCCTTCTCGGCGGACTTCGCGCTCCAGCCGGCGTCGGCACGACCGACCACAGCCAGCGAGCGGTAGTCGTCCACCGATACAACGTACCCGTCGCAGAACAGGTCCATGCGCTCCTTCGGATATTGCTTGGCTCCCATCGCCGTATAGGTGAGCGTGCAGAGCGAGCCATCCTGGTAGCGCACCGTGGCCACGAAATTGTCGTCGCTGCGATAGTGGCGCGAGACCGCAGCGATGCTCGAGGCGTTGGCAGCCATCCATTGCGAGGCAGTCAGGAACTGGAACAGATCATAGAAATGGCACCCCTCGCCGATATTGCGGCCACCGCCTTCTGGGCCGTGCACCCAGTGGCTTGCGGCAATGTGGCCGGCGTTGACGCGGTAATTGATGAGCACGGGTGAACTGCGAGCGGCTAGGACGCTGCGCACGCGCTGCATGGCCGGCGCGAAGCGGCGGTTATACCCAGTCATGAGCAGCGGCTTGTGCTTCTGAGTCCCCGCGTAGAAGTCCTCGATCTGGTCGACTTCTGGGGCGGTAAGCGCAAGCGGCTTCTCGCACAATACGTTCTTGCCCGCGCGCAGCGCCTCGAGTACCACTCGGGCGTGCAGATCGTGCCGCGTCGCGACGATCACCAGGTCAACATCCTTATCACTGAGCACTGCCGTGTAGTCGGTGCCCGCATAGCTCGCCCCGTACTGCTGCGCCACCGCGCGGGCGTTGGCACCTGTCTTGCTGATGACGGCATGCAGCTCGAACTGTTCACGCAGTCGTTGCAAGTTCGGCAGATGCATCCCTTGGGCGAACCCCCCGGCGCCGATAAGTGCAACCCGCAGCCGCCCCGAGCGCGGCCTCGCGGGGGCGTGTAACGTCACTGTGCGCGCAGCGGGCTCGGCACCTGCGTAGCGCAGCAGCGCCAGCATGCCACTCGCGGAGCCGAGCGCCTCATAGGCGCGCGCGGCCTGTTCGACTGGAAACTCCTGCGGACCCAGCGGCTCCAGGCGCACAGCGCCGCTGTGCAGGAGTCCGAGGTAAGCCGTCATGTTGCGGTTTTCGGTCCAGCGCACATAGCCCAGCGGATAGTCCTGGCCTGCCTCCTCGTACAGCGGGTCGTAGCGGCCCGGGCCGTAGGAAGCGGAGATGAGCAGGTCGATCTCCTTGGCGTAGAAGTCGGCGCGTTGCAGGTTCAGACCCACGTCCCCGACGATCACCACGCGGCCCTTACGCCGGCAACATCGGAATGCCTGGCTGACGATCTCATCGCTGCGGCCGGCCGCAGTCACGATAACGGCATCCGCTCCCATGCCGTCGGATAGGCGCGTGACCTGGTCGACATGCAGGCCGTCGCCCGGATCCAGGGCCGTCGCCCCGAAATGCTCGGCCAAGCCGCGGCGCGCGGGGTGCGGATCAACGCCAATGACCGCACAGCCATGCGCGCGCAGCAGCTGTACGGTCAGAAGGCCAAGCAATCCCAGTCCGGAGACCACGACCGTCTCACCCAGGGTCGGCTGTGCGCGCCGCACACCCTGCAGCGCAATCGCCCCGAGCGTGACCGTCGAGGCATCGCGCAGCGCGACTCCCGCGGGCACGCGCGCCGCGAGGTTCACCGGGACGTCGATGAACTCCGCATGGTTGGCAATGCCGGCCCCGGCGCAGGCCACTATGTCACCGACGGCGAACCCTTCGACCTCGCTGCCAATGGCGACGACCCTACCGGCCGCCGAGTAACCGGTCGGACTGCCGCTCGCCAGCTTTCCGCGGATCCGGTCAAGTGCGTAATTCAGGCCCTGCTCACGGACCATGTCCAGGACGCGACGGACGTGCTGCGGCTGCTGCAGCGCACGCCGGTACAGCGGTACGCCGGAGTTGCGCACACTGACCATCTCCGTACCGCCGCTGATACAAGAGTACGCGACCTGCACCAGGACATTGCGGGCGCTCACGCCCGGGGCGGGCACGTCGGTGATGACCACCGAACCGTCTTTGATCAGAACCTGACGCACGCTGAACCTCCGCGACTCTAATCCGCCCCGAGCGGCGACTAGAACGAATGCACGGCCGCTACCGCGATCGCAATGTTATAAAGAATTGTCGTCACGGCGGTCCAGAATGGCAGTGCAGGAATGCGCTCCGTGTCCAGTGGCACTACGATGGTGTCGCCCGGATGGATCTTGACGGTGGATCCAGCGAACCAGCGGCTGCCGGAGCTCGCCACCACGCTGCCATTGGCGCGGACCACGTAGACTTTGCCTTTGTCCGCGCGCTGCGTCATGCCCCCGCTCATCGCGATGTAGTCGTCACGCGACAGCCCGGACTTGTACAGCAGCGAGGTCGCATTCTGCACCTCGCCGATCACGGTGACCTGCTGCTGGAACTTCGGCACGACCAGCTCGTCGCCATTTCGCAGGATGACGTCGGATGGAGAACCCACAGGCAGGCGCATCGTCGCCGGCAGATCAATGACCAGCCGACCCACGGCCTGGGTGGCCTTGAGTTGCCCGAGCAGTGTCTGCCCGACGCTCAACGCGGTAGCCGCGCCTGCCTGGTTCGCGGCCGCACCCTCGAGCGCGAGCAGCGCGAGGTCACGTTGCATCCGCTCGGCCAAGACATCCATCTGTGCCTGCTCGCGCTTGCGCAGTTCATCCCGCGTGAACACGCTGCCCTCGGGGAAGGCGTAGTCGGTAAGGCCGCCGGCACGCTCGACCACGGACTTGAGCGTTTCACCACGCTTGATGGCGTACATGCCTGGAAAGCGCACTTCGCCCCTCAGGGTGACGCTCGCCTGAGTCTGCCATTCCTCGACTTCCTTGACTGTAAGGGTGTCGAACGACTGCAGCTTCACGTTATTTCTTGGGTCACCGCGCAAGGCGGCCGCCAGGTCAATCTGCATCAGCAAGGTGCGACGGGTCTGACCGTTGACGACTTCGTAGCGCGTAAGCTCGGCGTTTGCGCCGTATGCGGCCTCGGTCAGGCCGCCACCCGCCCGGACCAGGTCGCTCACGTACATGTCCGATTCCAGCGGGTAGTCGCCGGGGATACGCACGCTGCCGTTGACGTGCACAACCTGCGTAGGTTGGCGGACATTACCCTGCAGGCGTAGCTCATCCAGCACCGGATGGATGATTCGCTCGCGGCCAGCGCTCAGGTCGAACACGGTGATCCGGTCCCGCGGCATCAACTCGATGTTGGCCTTACCGGCGGGATCGGCCAGCGCGGCGGCAAGATCCGCTGAGAGCACTATGACGTGACGATCGGGCGGCACTTCGCGCCGGATAAGCAGGTAGTGCAGATCTGCGTCAGGCTGCAACTCATCCACCGAACGGATGATGTCTGTCAGGCGCAATCCGGAACGATAGGCGTAGGCGCCGCCGGAGTAGATCCTGCCCTGCACCACCACGCCGGAATCCAGGGTTGGCGGCAGGCGCGGCACGCGCAGCATGTCGCCGTTGCGCAAACCCTGCACTGGCGCCCCCGGGGACAGGTCAACGCGGATGACGACGCGGTGCAGATTGCCGTCGATGCGCGTGAGCATTGCGTCCGGCGGGTCGGCCTCTGGCTTGAGGCCGCCGGCGAGGCGCACGGCATCAGCGACAGTTGACTCGCTCCTGATCTCGTAGATTGCCGGACGCTGGACCTCACCGTCGACGCTGATTGTCGGGCCAACCGAGGGGACAAAAATCACGTCTCCCTGTAGCAGCTTGGCATCGTCCGTGGTGTCGCCACGGATCAGCAGGTCGTAGAGGTCGAGGCGCCGTACGAGCGCACCGTGCCGCTTGAGCTCTATGTTGCGCAGCGAGCCGCTCGCGCGGACGCCGCCGGCGGCAAACAGTGCCGAGGTTATCGTCCCCAGCCCGCTGATCGTGTAGGAACCGGCGTAGTTCGCCTCGCCCAGAACGAACACGCGAATCGAGCGCGTATCGCCCATCGACACGCTGGCATGCAGGCCAATCATCTGGCGGTCGACGCGGCCCTCGATGTTGGCCTTGACCTGGCTGAACAGTTGCCCCGCCACGTTGATCGGCCCGATATCCGGCAGCGTCACCCGGCCGTCGCGGCCTACCGTAAGCTTCAGATTGCGGTTCTGGTTTCCGTAGATCTGGACTTCGAGCTGGTCGCCGGGACCGACCATATAGTCGGACGGCACCGGCACGTTAGTCACCGGCGCAAAGGTGGAGGGCGCGCGCTCGAACAGGTCGTAGCCGAAATGCTTAAGCGCTGCCGCCCCTGTCTTCTTCAGCGGCAAGCGCGTAAGGCGGATTTCGATGCGGCGGAACGCAGGCTCGGTTTTCAGACGCAGTGTCGCCTGTTCTTCGGTCAGTCCCAACAGTGCAATGGGAGCGAAGTCCGGTAGGTTCAACGCGCCGTCGCGCGTCAACTGGTACGGGTTGCGCGAGCGAATCAGGGCCATCATGTCCTGCAGATACTTGCGCTCGTCCTCGCTTAGCGGTGCATCACCGGCCAGCGCCTGCTGCTGCTGTGCCGCCGCCGGGCTGCCCGCGAACGAGGCCGCCGGGGCGGCCGGCACGGCCGGCACCACGGGCGTGGCAACGCTGGCAGGGGCTGGAGTGCGGGCCGCAAGCTGGAAGTCTGTCTCGATGACGACCCAATCCTCGCCCCTGAGTACCGGGATTGCCGGCTCCCGCTCCTCTTCGGGCGAAAACGGGTTGCGTTCCTCGTAGCTGTCCGCGCGCTTCTGTTGTTGGCGATCGGCCTGCAAGGAGCGATCACCGCCGGCACCGGAAACCGCGCCGGCTGCGCCGGCCGCACCGGTGGCACCGCCGGCGCCCAGTTGCTTCAGGATGGCGTCCTGCTGATCCGGGGTGAGATTGCGGAACATCTCGATCTGGTCGGCAGAGGGTACAGCTGCAGTTTGCGCATGCGTCGGCCGGCTGAGCGGGAACGCTGCGAACACCACGAGAACCGCCGCAGCAACAATTTGTAACGGGCGATGCAACGCTCTCATCAAAAGCCTTCAATCCATCATGCGGGTTGCAACACGCTGGGAGACAGGCCGGAAGCCTGCGCCCGCGGCAACACCGGCGTCGGGCACGAGGCGCCGACTATACCGGAGCCAGCCTGATTTAGGGCCTTGGCGCATTTCCGCGCCAGGTTGACCGGCACCCCCGGACGCCCCCTCTTAGGGACTCTTGCCGACGCTAAGTAAGCGCCAAGGCCAGGATTGGCGCGCAGCGCGGAAACGCTGCCCGTGCGCTACTTTGCCCGCTCACCGGCTCCTGTGCAGTCGTGATCCGTGAGCACGCCGCGCGTGAGGAGGAACATGAACACGCGCAGAATCGCGCCATGGCTGCTGGCAATGTTTCAGGCAGTGGCGCTCGGTCGCGGGGTGAGTCCGTACTTGCCACTCAATCTTGATCCACTTCCCGCACCTTGCGGAGCGCTTCGACCTGACACTGGAGGCGTCCGAGTGGCGGAACGGCTGGTACGTCAACACCGTGTACGAGGACGGCATGACCAACGATGGCCCTGTGACCGGCAACTGCAGAGCTGACCAGCGCGTATACGGTGACGGCGTCGGCGGGCGTAGCGCCATGGCGCGGCTGCCGTGGGACGCAACATTTGGCGGCACGGTGGAACTGCGCTGCCGCGTCCTTGAGAACCAGACTGCCGCACCTAGACGTCGGCATCGACCTGCGCTAATAGGACAGTATCGCGCGTGATCACGTGCTGCCGTCGGGTCCGCAGTCCGTCCGCTCGGATAGCTTCGTCGACATCTCAGGCGGCGTGCTGTCCGTGTCGTACCACTTCTAGGCGCCGCGACCTTAGCCGCGCCACCGCTCGACCGCGGCAAGCAGCCTGCCGAGGGCCGGCGGGGCGCCATGGCCGCCTCGCGGATCCTGCACGGCCGGCCCGAGCCGCTCGGTGAGCTTCTTGCCCAGCTCCACTCCCCACTGGTCGAAGGCATTGATGCCCCAGACGACGCTCTGCGTAAGCACGCTATGCTCGTAGAGCGCGATGAGCTTGCCCAACGTAGCCGGGTCGAGCTTCTCGAACAGCACGATCGTGCTCGGGCGGTTGCCAGCGTGCACTTTATGCGGAACCAGGGCTGCGATCTGGTCAGCGGGCATTTTCTGCACCTCCAGCTGCGCCCTGACCGTCTCTGCACTCTGGCCCTCCATGAAGGCCTGCGCCTGGGCAAAACAGCTGGCGATGGCCAGGTTCTGCTGCGCCTGGTTACCGCAGGAGGAGCGCGCCGGCACCAGGAAATCGAAGGCCGCGCGCGGCGTCCCCTGGTGCAGCAGCTGGAAGAACGAGTGCTGCGCGTTGTCACCCGGCTCCCCCCAGATGACCGCCGCGGTCTGGCACTCGACGGGCGTGCCGTCGAGCATGACTGACTTGCCGTTGCTCTCCATTTCCAACTGCTGCAGGTATGCCGAGAAGCGCCGCAGCGAGTCGTCGTACGGCAGCACCGCCAGCGTAGGCAGCCCCAGAAAGTTGATGTTCCAGGCACCCACCAGGCCCATGATTACCGGCAGGTTGTCCGGCCACGGCGCGGTGCGGAAATGCTCGTCCACCGCATGGCCGCCGGCGAGGAAATCAAGGAAGTTCCGGCCACCTATCGCTATTGCCAGAGAGACCCCTATCGACGACCAGATCGAGTAGCGTCCGCCCACCCAGTCCCACATCTGGAAGCGGTATTGGGGGTGCACGCCGAACGCGTCCATCGCCTGGTGATTCACAGAAACCGCCCCGAAGTGCTGGGGCACCGCCTTCTCGCCAAGCTTTTGGGCAAGCCAGGCGCGCGCGCTGCGCGCATTGGTCTGCGTCTCCAGCGTGGTGAAAGTCTTGGAGGAGACAATGAAAAGCGTGGTCTTCGGGTCAGCGGTCTCCAGCACTTCCGCAAGATGCACGCCGTCGACGTTGGAGACGAACTCGCAACGCGGTGCGCCGGTTGTGAAGGCGCGCAGCGCGAGCACCGCCATCGCCGGGCCCAGGTCGGAGCCACCGATGCCGATGTTGACCACCAGGCGAAACGGCTCACCGCTGCTGCCCTTGATCGAGCCCGAACGCACACCCTCGGCAAAGCCGAGCATGCGCGCGCGCTCGGTGAGCACGGTCTTCTCTATCTCGGCGCCGCCGATCGCCGCGCCAGCAGGCTGGCGCAGCGCGACGTGCAGTACGGCACGATCCTCGGTGGTGTTGATATGATCGCCGCGCCACATCGCGTCGATACGTCCACGCAGCCCGACCGCGTCAGCCAGCTCGAACAACTTGCCCAGCGCGGCCTCGTCGAGGCGCTGACGCGAGAAGTCCATTAGCAGGCCTGCGGCCGAGCGTGTGAAATTTTCGCTGCGCTTGGGATCGCTGTCGAACAGTCCACTCACCGGCAATGCGGCCAGCCGCGTGGCGTGCGCCTGGAGCTGCGCCCAGACCGGAGTACGCGGGCCGGGGGTGATCTTCAGGGTCATGGGCTCTCCTTGGCTGACGGTCGGCCCGACGGCACGGCGACGTCAGGCGCGGATATAGGCTGCTATCGAATCGACCACGTACTGCAACTGCGCTTCGACCAGCTCCGGGAAGATTGGCAGCGCCAGCGTCTGTGCAGCTGCCCGCTCGGACACCGGGAAGTCCCCCTGCCGCCCACCCAGGTAGGCAAAGCACTGCTGCACGTGCAACGGGACCGGATAGTAGATCTCCGTGCCCACGCCGGCGCCTGCCAGGTGCTGGCGCAGGCCATCACGCTCGCTCACCCGTATTACATACTGATTATAGATGTGGCGCGCGCCAGCCTGCGCCACCGGCGTCACCACCGCATCCCCGAGCCGCGCGCGCGCGAACGCCGCATCGTAGTAGGCGGCGTTGCGCTGGCGACCCGCGCTCCAGTCATCCAGATGCTTGAGCTTGATGTTGAGCACGGCGGCCTGCAGCTCGTCGATGCGGAAGTTGCCGCCGATGAGTGCGTGGTAGTACTTCGGCTTGCCGCCGTGGACGCGCAGCACGTCCATGCGCTCGGCCAGCGCCGCATCGTTGGTGACGCACATGCCGGCATCGCCAAAGGCGCCCAGGTTCTTGGTCGGGAAGAATGACAGGCAGCCGATATCGCCGAAGCTGCAGGCCCGCCGGCGCTGTCCGTCCGCGGAGCCGATCGCCTGAGCGGCGTCCTCGATGACGCGAAGACCATGCTCACGCGCGATCTGCATCAGTGGATCCATGTCGGCCACTTGACCGTACAAATGCACGGGCATGAGGGCGCGTACGTGGGTGCCGCTGGCGCGGTGCACGAGGCCCTGCGGCGCGCTGCTCGCACTCCTCGGCGATGAAGGCCTCAACGGCCGCAGGGGAGATGTTGAAGCTCACCGGGTCGATGTCGCAGAACAGCGGCCGAGCCCCGGCGCGGGCGATGGTGCCGGCGGTGGCGAAGAAGGTGAACGGGCTGGTGATCACTGCATCGCCGGGACCGATCTCCAGCGCCATGAGCGCCAGCAGCAGCGCGTCGGTGCCCGAGGAGACGCCGATGCCATGGGCGCACTGGCTGTAGGCGGCCACCGCGGCCTCAAGCTCCTTCACGGCGGCGCCGAGGATGAAGTGCTGGCTCTCGCATACCTTGGCGATGGCCGCCTGGATCTCGGCCGCCAGCGGCCGGTACTGGGGCTTCAGGTCCAGCAGCGGGACCTGCATAGCCGGCGCGGACGGGGCTTTAGCCGGGGTGACCATGGCGGGAGCTCCTGTTCAGCGCTTGTAGGCGTAGTAGTCGCAAAACCAGTCGACGAAATTGCGCACGCCCACCTCGACACTGGTGGCCGGGCGGTAGCCGACCGCCGTGGCAAGATCCTCGACGTCGGCGAAGGTGTCGGGCACATCCCCCAGCTGCAGCGGCAGGAAGTTCTTCTGCGCCTTGCGCCCGAGGCATTCCTCGATGACCTCGATGTAGCGCATCAGCTGGCACCGGGCTGTCGTTGCCGATGTTGTAGAGCCGAAAGGGCGCAAAGCTGGTCGCCGGGTCCGGCGCGTCGCTGTGCCAGTGCGGGGTCGGGCTGCGCGATGTGCGCGCTGGCGCGCACGACGCCCTCGGCGATGTCATCGACATAGGTGAAGTCGCGCTTGATGGTGGCCGTTGTTGAACACGTCGATGGGCTGGCCCTCGAGGATGTTGCGCGTGAACATGAACAACGCCATGTCCGGCCGTCCCCAGGGGCCGTACACGGTGAAGAAGCGCAGCCCGGTCGTCGGCAGCTTGAACAGCGCCGAGTAGTTGTGCGCCATCAGCTCGTTGGCGCGCTTGGTGGACGCGTACAGCGATAGCGGATGGTCGGCAATGTTGTGCACGGAAAACGGCATGTTGGTGTTCGCGCCGTATACCGAGCTGGTCGAGGCGTACACCAGGTGCTCGACGCCGTTGTGGCGGCAGCCCTCCAGGACGTTCAGGGTGCCGGTGACGTTGCTGCGCACGTAGGCATGCGGCTGTCTCCAGCGAGTAGCGCACGCCGGCCTGCGCGGCCAGGTGCACCACCCGCGTGAAACTTCTCGCGCGCGAACAGGGCTGCCATCGCCGCCTCGTCCGCGAGATCCAGCTTCTCGAAGCGGAAGCCGGGCTGCGGCAGCAGGCGCGCCAGGCGCGCCTGCTTCAGCGTCACGTCGTAGTAGTCGTTCAGGTTGTCGAGGCCGACGACCTCGTGGCCCTGGTCGAGCAGCCGCTGCGCCGTGTGCGAGCCGATGAAGCCGGCCGCGCCGGTCACGAGCATCTTCATAGCCGCCCATCCACCTCGGCGGCGGTGAACACGTGCTTGATGTCGTAGACGACGTGGTTCTTCTTGCACAGGCGGCGCACGCCGCGCGCGCCAAGTGCGCGGAACTCGTTGTGTGCCACGGCCACGACGGCGACGTCGTAGTGGCGCGGCTTGAGCGCGCGTACCGGCTTCATGCCGTATTCGTGCATGCATTCGGCGCTGTCGGCCCACGGATCGAAGATGTCCACCGTGGCGCCGTGGCTGCGCAGCTCGCGCACCACGTCGACGACCTTGGAATTGCGGATGTCGGGGCAGTTTTCCTTGAAGGTCATGCCCAGCACCAGCGCGCGCGCCCCCTTTACGTGGATGCGCTTGGTCGCCATGAGCCGGATGATCTGTCCGGCGACGTACAGGGCCATGTTGTCGTTCAGGCGCCGCCCGGCGAGGATCATCTCCGGGTGGTAGCCGATCTCCTGCGCCTTGTGCGTCAGGTAGTACGGATCGACGCCGATGCAGTGGCCGCCGACCAGGCCCGGGCGGAACGGCAGGAAGTTCCACTTGCTGCCGGCCGCGTTCAGCACTTCCTCGGTGTCGATGCCGAGCCGGTTGAAGATGAGCGCCAGCTCGTTGATCGAGCGCGATGTTCACGTCGCGCTGCGTGTTCTCGATGACCTTGGCGGCCTCCGCCACCCGGATGCTTGAGGCCTTGTGGGTGCCGGCGGTGATGATCGAGCGGTACAGGCGGTCGACGAACTCGGCCACCTCGGGGGTCGAGCCGGAGGTGACCTTGCGGATTGTGGTCAGGCGATGCTGCTTGTCGCCCGGATTGATGCGCTCGGGGCTGTAGCCGGCGAAGAAGTCGCGGTTGAACTTCAGGCCCGACACACGCTCCAGGATCGGCACGCAGATCTCTTCGGTGCAGCCCGGATAGACGGTCGATTCGTAGACCACGACGGCGCCGCGGC
The DNA here is from genome assembly GCA_963703025.1 of uncultured Pseudomonadota bacterium. Lineage (GTDB taxonomy): Bacteria > Pseudomonadota > Gammaproteobacteria > Steroidobacterales > Steroidobacteraceae > 13-2-20CM-66-19. The sequence continues at coordinate 567,117 of OY969778.1, forward strand.
TGAGCACCGAGCCGACGGTCTCGCTGGCACGCTGCAGCGCGGTGAGGTCCGGCCGCTTGTACTCATCGATCGGCGTCGGCACGGTGACGATGAAGACTTGGCAGCGCTTGAGCTTCTGCAGGTCGGTGGTAAAGGTCAGCCGCTTGGCTCCCTTGAGCTCCGCAGCGGTGACCTCAAGGGTGGCGTCGCGTCCGCTTGGCCAGCTGCGCGATACGCGCGGCCTTCACGTCGAAGCCGACAGTTTCGTAGTGCTTGCCAAACTCCACGGCCAGCGGCAGCCCCACATAGCCCAGGCCTACGATGCCGATGCGGCACTTCCTGATCTCGGGGACCGAATTCTTCTTAGGCGCTCGAGCGTTGCGGTTCAGGTGATTTCTCCGTGGGCGACACGGGTGGGTCGCGCGTTTCCGTTGCAGCCCAGACGCAGCGCCCGCCGCTGGCCTTGGCAATCATGGCAAGCATCGAATCGTGTGCGGCGAGTTCCTCGGCCGTGGCCATCGTCACCGACAGTGGCACCGTGATGCGCAGCGGCACCCGCGCCGCGCGCTGGCCATCCGCGGCACGCGCCGAGACGTCGGCTTCCATCAAGGCGAGCGCTCCCTGACCGCCGGTCATCGCAAGGTAGACGTCCGCGAGGATGCGCGCGTCCAGCAGCGCACCGTGCAGTTCGCGCGCGGAGTTGTCGACGCTGTAGCGCTTGCACAGCGCATCAAGGCTGTTGCGCTGGCCCGGGTGCAGCTCGCGCGCCAGGGCCAGCGTGTCCAGCACCTGGCAGAGAGCTGCGATCTGGCGCGGCGCACCGGCCAGGCGCGCCAGCTCCGCATCGAGGAAGGCGACGTCGAAGGCGGCGTTGTGGATGACAAGCTCCGCGCCGCTGACGAAGGCCAGCAGTTCCTCGGCGACCTCGGCAAAGCGCGGCTGGCCGTCCAGTTCCGCGCGCGAGATGCCGTGCACCGCGAGCGCGCCCTCGTCGATGTCGCGCTCAGGATTGAGGTAGCGGTGGAAGGTGCGCCCAGTGGCACGCCGGTTCACAAGCTCCACGCAGCCGATCTCGATGATCCGGTGGTCCAGCTCCGGCTCGAGGCCTGTGGTCTCGGTATCGAGGACGATCTGGCGCATTGCCGGCGAGTTTACCGCAAGGACAGATGCTGAAACGCGTCGATCGCCTCATTCGCCAACTGGTCGACGCGTTCGTTGCCCGGTACCCCCGAATGGCCCTTGACCCAGTGCCACTCGAGCTGGTGGCCGGCGGCCAGCTCATCCAGGCGCTGCCACAGGTCCTGGTTCTTTACCGGCTTCTTGTCCGCCGTGCGCCAGCCGCGGCGCTTCCAGTTGTGCACCCACTCGGTGATGCCGCGTCGCACGTACTCCGAATCGGTGTAGATGCGCGCCTGCACGGGACGCTTGAGCGCCTCGAGCGCGCGGATCACTGCCGTCAGTTCCATGCGGTTGTTGGTGGTGAGCGCCTCGGCGCCGTTCAGCTCCTTCTCGCTCGCTCCCATGATCAGCAGCGCGCCCCAGCCGCCCGGGCCCGGGTTTCCCCGACAGGCGCCGTCCGTGTAGATCTCGATCATGGTAGTTCGCGGGTCGTAGGCTTGACGAGGCCACCGATCACCGCAGCCTTCTCGCGCAGCCGCGGCCTGATGGGGGTCACGGTGTAGATGCGCTTGCGCGCCTTCAACAGGTACGCCCCGGCGGGCAGCGGGTAGGTGAGGCCGGCGCCGCAGCATGCGCCCGGTGCCCTCGCCCGAGGACAGCCCGCGGCTCCACGGACCCAGGTACAGATAACGTTGTTCAAAGCGACGACCTCGTAACCCAGCAGCACCAGCCACTCACGCAGCAGGCGCTCGGACAGGACGCGGCGCATGCCCGGCGGAAAGCCCGCGCGGCTCCAGCGCGCGCGCATGCCCCACAGGCTCCAGGGCCGGAAGCCGAGCACCAGCAACTGGCCCTCCCCGACCAGCACGCGGTCCACTTCGCGCAGGATCGCGTACGGGTCCGGCGCAAACTCCAGCGTGTGCGGCAGGAGTGCGGCATCGATGCAGTCGCTGACCACCGGTAGCTGCGAGGGCCGGCCCAGGATGTCCGCGCCACCGGCGAGCGTCGGCAACGACACCATGCTCTGGCGGCGCGCGCGGCTGCCGGCCAGAAGTTCCCGCGCGGAGCCCCACGCGCCGACCTGCAGCAGTTCCCAGCCGAAGACATCTTCCAGGGCTGCGCCCAAAAGCTCCGACTCGGCGGCCAGCAGCGCACGGCCGAGCGCGGAGGCCCACCAGCTGACTGAGGGCGGCGTCACGATCCTGAATGCCTGAAGTGCGAACTGGCACGATAGAAATGCTGGTAATAGTGTGAATTTACCGGTTAAATTCGGCGCCTCGAACCAGTAGCGTCCTTAGATAATTAAGGACCCGTGCCCCGGCGCGGGAAAGTAGCACGCCGACAGAGGGTACGGAACTTGACGACGACGGCGCCGCCCAGAGTTACGCGTCTGGCTTTCATCGCCCTGGGCGCCCTTGTGCTGGGGGCCTGCGCGCACGCCCCCTCCCATCCTGCCAGCGCTGACGGCTCGGCCATGGTCCCGGCCCACGCGGCCACCCCGGTAACCACCGCCAGCCCCCCCGGCACCCCCGCCCTGCCCCCTGCCGCGGGCCTCGGCGCTGCGGCTGGCACGACGACCTTGGCGGCCGCGGCCGCCGCAGGCCCTGCCGACCCGTCTGCCGCTGCTGAGCCGATCAACCCGGCGCAGTTTGGGGACCTCTTCGATCGCATGCGGGTGGGCTTCAAGCTCGATGACTACTCCGACCGGCACGCCGTGGAGCAGCAGCTGCGCTGGTATGCGGCGAACCCTGAATACCTGCAGCGCTCCTTCGATCGCGCCGACCATTACCTTTACCAGATCGTGATGCAGCTGGAGCAGCGCGGCATGCCGCTGGAGCTGGCGCTGCTGCCGCTGGTGGAGAGCGCCTTCGAGCCGTACGCCTACTCGCGCGCCGTGCGGCCGGGCTGTGGCAGTTCATCCCCGGCACCGGTTCACGCTTCGGACTGAAGCAGGACTGGTGGTACGACGGACGACGCGACGTCGTGGAGTCCACGCGCGCCGCGCTGGACTACCTGCAATACCTGCACGACGAGTTCAACGGCGACTGGCTGCTTGCCATTGCCGCCTACAACTGCGGCGAGGCCAACGTGGAGCGTGCGGTGCGCGCCAACCGCGCCGCGGGTCGCTCGATCGAGTTCTGGGACCTGCAAGCTGCCGGCCGAGACGCGCGCCTACGTGCCGAAGCTGCTCGCCATGAAGCAGCTGGTGACGCAGCCTGACCTGTACGGGCTGGCCTTCAGCCCGATCCCGAACCTGCCCTACTTCGCGCGCGTTGCCACCAACGGCCAGATCAGCATGAAGGTCGCAGCCGAGATCGTCGGCATGAGTCCGGCTGAGATGTACGAGCTGAACCCGGCGTTCCACCGCTTCGCCACCGATCCCACGGGCCCGTACTTCCTGCTGGTGCCGGTGGACCTGGCCGACGTGTTCAGCGACAACGTGCTGCTGCTCAGTGACGAGCAGCGCATGGGCATCGCGCTTTACACCGTCAAGCACGGCGATTCGGTGGCCTCGGTGGCCAAGCAGTACAACACCACCGCGGACGTGATCCGCCAGCTCAACAGCGTGCCCAGCGGCCCGCTGACAGTCGGCACCGAGGTGCGCGTGCCGGCGGCCCTGACTGAGCTGCCCGCCAAGGTGGTGCTGGCCGCGGCGCATGTCGACCGCCCCGGCCGCTGCGACGCGCCACGCGCACGTGCAGGTGGTGCGTCGCGGCGAGTCGCTGTGGAGCATCGCCCGCCGCCACGGCATGAACGTGAACACGCTTGCGGCCATGAATGGCATGCACCCCGGGGATGCGCTGCACGCCGGCCAGCACATCAAGCTCACCACCGCGGACACCTCGGCGCCCAAGCACAAGGCGCGGCGCATGACCTACACGGTGCGCGAGGGCGACACCGTCGCGCAGATCGCGCGGCTGTTCCAGTGCAGCGTGCCGGACCTCCTGGCGTGGAACGGCATGAGCTCCGGCACGCACCTGCGCACCGGGCAGAAGCTGCGCATCCACCTGGTCAGCCGGCCCGGCTAGGCACGCACTGCACGGGCGCGCGCGCCGCGCGCCCCCGCTTTGCGGCATACTCCACAGCCGGAGGCCAACAACCATGGGTTTTCTCGCCGGTAAACGCGCCTTTATCGTCGGTGTCGCGACCGACCGCTCCATCGCCTGGGGCATTGCGCAGGCAATGCACCGCGAGGGGGCCGAACTTGCCTTCTCGTACGTCAACGACAAGATGAAAGAGCGGGTCGAGCCGCTGGCACGCTCGGTCGGCTCGCCGCTGGTGATGCCGCTGGATGTCACGGTCGACGAGCAGACCGATGCCGCGTTCGCGCGCATCAAGTCTGAATGGGGCGGCCTCGACATCGTCGTGCACGCGGTGGCCTTTGCCCCACGCGAGGCACTGACGGGCAGCTTCCTCGATGCGACCACGCGCGAGGGCTTCCGCATCGCCCACGACGTCTCCAGCTACAGCCTCACCGCGCTCGCGCAGCGTGCCGCGCCACTCATGGCCGGGCGCAACGGTGCCCTGCTGACGCTGTCCTACCTGGGCGCCGTGCGCTCGATTCCCGGCTACAACGTCATGGGGCTTGCCAAGGCGAGCCTGGAGGCGAACGTGCGCTTTTTGGCCGCGGACCTGGGTCCACGCGGGGTGCGCGTCAACGGCATATCCGCCGGTCCGATCAAGACCCTGGCGGCGGCGGGGATTCCCGGGTTTCGCAAGATGCTGGGCAGGGTGGCCGAGATCGCGCCGATGCGGCGCAACGTCACCCCCGAGGACGTGGGCAATGCAGCGGCATTCCTGTGCTCGGACCTGGCTGCCGGCATCACCGGGGAGATCCTCTACGTCGACAGCGGCTTCAGCACCGTCGGCATGAGCTTCCCGGTGGAGGGCGAAGGCTAGGCCAGGGGCCGGGGCGCTCGCCTACTCGAAGGCCTTCGGGTTCTTTTTCACGTCTGCGGTGCGCCGCACCTCGCCCTCGTAGGCGAGCACCTCGTTGGCACCCTGGCGCTGGGCCTGCTCGGCGCCGCTTTCCGATGCGCGCCGTCTGCAGCGCGGTCGCCGCGGTGCGCAGCGCACTCACGACCACCACCGCCGCTCCCCCATCGTTCAGCGGCAGCGCGCGGAACTCGCGGCTTGCCGGCAGGCCGCGGCATGGCAAACACCGCCTCGCGCACCTGGGGCTGCAGGGACGGGTCGCGCCGCCCGACGAAGTGCGCCGGATCGGCGGTGACCTTCAGCTCCTGCAGCACCGCAGTCGAAGGAGGCCCCGGCGGCAAGCTTCGCGCTGGCCTGCTGTGCCGCCTTCAGGGCCGCCTGGGACTCATCCTGCTTGGTGATGGCCGCCACGATGGCTTCGCGCACCTCGCGCCAGTGGCTGCGGCTGCGGGGCGTGGTGATCGAGCACCTTGACGATGACCAGCCGGTCATCCCCGAGCAGCACCGGGCCACCGACGCGCCCGTTGGCAAGCGGCGGGTCGGCAAACACCAACTCCTGCAGCTGCGGCGCGGCTCCGAGGGGGGCGCCGCCGGGACCTTTCTGGAAGCTGGCGATGTCGCCCTGCTCCAGGTGGTACTCCTGCGCGAGCGTGGTCAAGGTCGGCGCCGGGCTCGGCCAGCTTGGACTGCAGTTGCTCCTGGATCTCCCCGAAGCGGTCGGTGGCGCGGTCGCGGCGCAGCTGCGCCTCCAGGTCCGCGCGCGCCTCCTCGAAGGTCTTGCCCTTGCCCGCCTGCACCTCGTCCAGCCGGATGATGTGGTAGCCGAACTGGGTCTTCACCGGGCCGCGGATCTCCCCGACCTTCATGCTGAAGAGCGCATCGGCAAAGGGGGCGACGAATGCGCCGCGCTCGGACCAGCCAAGGTCGCCACCGTTGTGCGCGGAGCCTGGGTCCTGCGAGTACTGCTTGGCGAGCTCGCCGAAGTCCTTGCCGCCCTTGGCCTGCGGCCAGACCTGCTGCGCCAGGGCGAGCGCGGTGGCGTCATCCTTGCCGGTGACCAGGATGTGGCGGGCGTGGCGCTTTTCCGGCACGTTCAGCCGCGCTCTTGTTCTTCTCGTAGGCGGCGTGCAGGTCCGCATCGCTCACCGGTCTGCTGCGTCGCCAGGGAGTCCAGGCGCAGCTCCGCGTACTGCAGGTGCGCTGACTCGCGCGGTCATGAACTGCCCCTGGTGCGCCTTGTAGTAGGCCGCGATCGCGGCATCGTCAACCTTAACGGCGGCGGCGAAGCGGTCGGCGGGCAGCACGATGTAGCGCACCTCGCGCTCCTGGCCTTCCAGGTCACTCAGGCGGGTGAGTTCAACGGGCGTGAGGAAATTGGAGGCGCGGATGCCGACCTCCAGCTGGTTGCGGCGCAGGTCCGTGCGCAGCTGCGTTCTCGAAGGACTCGATGCTCATGCCCGCCTGGGCAAGGGCGGCCTTGGCGGCATCGGCCGAATACTGGCCGGCGATCTGGAATGCCGGCTCGTTCGAGGATCGCCTCGTGCATCTGCGGCTGCGACGACGCGATAGCCCAGGTCCTCGGTGCGCTTCTCCATGAGCGCGCTCTCGATCATTTTCTCCAGCGTCTGGTCCTGCAGCTTGTCGCTTCAGGTCAGGCGGGAGCTCGGCCCCGCCTAGGCGCTGCTGCCACATCATCTGCTGGCGCGCCCAGACACTGCGCGCCTGCTCGAGCGAGATCTTGGTGCCGTTGGCCTCGGCCGCGTAGTTGGAGCCACCGAGCCCCTGGTTCACCAGGCCCTGAGCGCCCCAGGCCACGAACACCAGGGCGAGGGCCCCGATGATCGTGTACCAGAACCACCGGTACCGCTGGCTATGGAGGCTGTCACCGATCCGCTGAAGCATGGTTTGGGCTGGTTAACGTAAGGTCAAAAATGGCGGAGCGGACGGGACTCGAACCCGCGACCCCCGGCGTGACAGGCCGGTATTCTAACCAGCTGAACTACCGCTCCGAATTTGGGGGGCGAATCCTAACGGATTGATCAATAAGGCTACAAGCAGTTTCGCTCTGCCCGGCCACCTAAAGCGTCACGGTGCCAGCGCGCCGGCGCAGCGCGCGCCAAGTCAACCGAAATCGGGGGGCGCGTTGTATACCGGGGCAGCACTCTGCCCGGGGAGTGCCCCCGGGCGTCCCCAGACACAGACACATACACACAGATACAGACAGGTTGCCACGGGGGATCGCCCCCTGAGGCACAATAACCTCACGGACCTTTCAAGGATGGCTCCCATGAAGCTGATATCCCGCATACTCGTCATCGCGGCGCTGGCCGCTGCCGCCACCGCCCCCTGCCTTGCCGCCCTGGGTGGGGATGCCGCCTCAGTGCAAAGCGACGGCGCCAGCATGAAGAGCGCGGTGCGGGTGACCCCCAATGCCGGCTTCGCCGTGCACGAAATCGCCAGTGCCTCGGGCACCACGCTGCGTGAATACGTGGGCACCGACGGCAAGGTGTTCGCGGTGGCCTGGAACGGGATGGTGAACCCTGACCTGCGCCAGGTGCTGGGCACCTACTACGCCCGCTACGAGCAGGGAGCTGCCACCGCCGTGCACAACCACCGCCAGCTGGCGATCTCGCAGCCGGACTTCGTGTTCGTGAACACCGGGCGACAGCGCGCCTTCGCCGGCCGCGCCTGGGTGCCGGCGATGATCCCGGCAAACGTCTCCACCGATGACATCAAGTAGCCGTCGGCGCCAGCAAGGAATGAGAGCCCATATGCGCAAGTCTGCAATCGCCTGCTTTGCCCTCGCCGCCGTGCTTACGGTCATCGCCTCCTGCGGCGGGGGCGGGGGCGGCACCAACGTCATTCCCCAGGTCATCGCCACCCCGGGGCCGCCCAACGTCGAGCCCATCACCGTCGACACCGGACCGGCGTTGCTGGTGGGGCGCGCGGTGAACATTCCCTACGTCACCATCAAGATCTGTGACCCGACCAACACGAACTGCCAGACCATCGATCACATCGAGGTCGACACCGGCTCCTCGGGCCTGCGCATCCTCAGCCAGGCGCTGTCGATCAACCTGCCGGTGGCCACCCTGGGCGGCAAGGCACTGGCCGAATGCACCCAGTTCGCCGATGGCTCGAGCTTCGGACCGCTGGCGGTGGTCAACCTGACACTGCCCACCTCGGGCAAGACGGTCAGCAACCTCGCCATCCAGGTGATCGGCGCCCCGAATTACCCGAACGTGCCGAGCGACTGCCCGGGCACCCAGGAAAACACGGTGCAGACCTTCGGCGCCAACGGCATCCTGGGCGTGGGCCCGTTCATCCAGGACTGCGGCAGCGCCTGCTCGGGCGCAGGCTTCCCCGGCGGCTTCTACTACACCTGCGCAACCCCTGCGACCTGCCAGGCTGCCGCCGTACCCACCGCCGCGCAGGTGTCCAACCCGGTCAACTTCTTCGCCGCCGACAACAACGGGGTGATCGTCGAGCTGCCCGCGGTCAGCACGGCCGCAACCTCGGTGGATGGCTCGCTGGTATTTGGCATCAACACGACGACCAACAACTCCTTCGGCAGCGCGAGTATTGCCACCGCCAGCGCGGACTTCGGCTACGTGCAGGCGACCTACAACGGCACGGTGTTCGACAACGGCGCGCTGGACAGCGGTTCCAACGGGAATTACTTCACCGACAACTCGATCACCCTGTGCACCGTCAACACCGGGCTGTACTGCCCGGGTTCGACGCTGAACCTGAGCGCGACGCTCAAGGGCCAGAACAGCACGATCCTGAGCGCGCCCTTCACAGTGGTTAATGCCGACAGCGTGCTGGGCAACAATCAGAGCGCCGGGGTGGTCGCTGGCATCGGTGGCTTGATCCCGTCCTCCGGCAGCGGCAACACCTCGATCGAGTTTGACCTCGGGCTGCCGTTCTTCTACGGGCGCAACGTCTTCACCGGCCTGGAAGGGAAGCAGGCAGGCGGCTACACCGGACCCTTCTACGGATTCTAGGGGTTGCGCGGTGCCCTGCGTCCAGGTGGTGACGCGGGGCCGCGTGGAATAGCCCGGCGCTGGCCGAGCCTGCCGCTGCCTAGGGCCTGCAGGGCGCCAGCGCAGCGCGCACGCACACCATGGTCTCCTGGCGCGGCTGGGGCGCCAGCAGCCAGCGCACGATGCGCCGGGACTGGGACGTGTAGGCCCACTCCCCCCCGTTGACCTCCGGCTGTGCATCCGCGTAGGCGACGCGCAGGGCGCGCGTATCTCGACTGGGGAAAAGCCGCTGTAGCGCGTAAGTGGACATCTCGGCATGGGACCGCGACCACTCGATTCCAGGCAGCGCGCTCACCCACAGATACGAGATCGATACCTGCGAGAGGGTGCGCCGTCGCGACACACGCCGCAGCAGCCAGGGACTTGCTGCGGCCATGCGATTCAGCACCTCCTGCGGGATGCCACCGAAGTAGCGCTGGGTAAGGGCCAGCGGCGGAAAGGCCCACCACAAGCTCGGGTCATCCGTGCCGCGCGCGAGCCGGAAGGTCTCCTCCCAGTCCGCGGCGCTCATCGTGCGCACCAGGCGGTGCGTGTCACTCAGGTGCAGTAGGCGCAGGGTGCGATTGATCATCGCCCCTGATGCGTGCAGCAGGATATGCAGCAGCAGTGCCGCTCGGGTGGGGTAGTCGTTCAGCCCCGGGGAGGCCTGCTGCGGGAATACCAGCGGCGAGATATCGACCGCGCGCAGCGGCAAGAGCTCGCGAATAGCCCCGTGCACCTCGATCTTGAGGTCTGCCATGGCGCTCTCGCCCAGTCGGGGCAGCGCCTTGCAGGCATCCACCGGGGTGAACACGCGGTGCTTCCAGGTCACCACCCCGGCGCGGAACCCGAGCGACTCCAGCAGGGGTGCCGCTGCGGGCGCATCCGCGTCCCGCACCAGCAGGTCGACGTCGGCCATGGGGCGCTCGCCGGGACCGTAGAGGCCGTGCGCATGCAGCGCCGAGCCCTTGAGGGCCACGCAGGGGATCCCGGCGCTGCGGGTGGCCTCGTCGATCCGCGACAGCAGTAACTGGATGCGCGGGAGGCGGGCGGCCAGCTGCTCACTTTGCTGTGCAAGGAACGCGTGCCAGTGTTGCGGCCCCCTCCAGCGAGAAGACCGCAGCAGCAGTCCGGATACCCCGTGGATGGCCGACACCGCCTTGGCGACCTGCCACTCCATATCGGACCAGTCGGGTGTTGACGCACCGGGGCGGCCCACCTCACCGGCAAGCGCCTCGGTGGTCTTGGCCAGCGCTGCGTGCACGCGCCTGAGGTCAAGCGCAGGCCCGGACAGCTCAGAAGGTGTCATGTCATGCAGACCCACCCGGCGAGCCGGTACCGGCGGCGGGCGGCGGTGCCGCGAGACCACAGGCGGCGGCGCGGCGAAGCTCGGAAGATTGCATTCGAGGGGCTCCGGGTGCCCCGAGGGGCGCGCCGACATGATAGCGCGCGCTGCCGGTGACGCATTTGGGCATGGGCGACCGCTCGCGGACGCCCCCCGGCGGCGCTTCGGTTCACCGACACACAGTATCAACGCCCTCCGTCAAGCCGCGCCAGCAAGCCCTCAGGCGCGTTAAATTCCCTTAAGCTTGGGCTTGCACGGCCAAGAAACTGTGATATTAGAGAGCGGCGCCGGTTAGCCTGCTGACCCACGGGGAGGGAGAGCACTGGTGCTTACCCCACACAAGAGGATGTATCCAATGAAGATTTCAACATGGTTGGCTTGCAGCGCACTGGTCCTGCCGGTCGCGATGGGCGCCCAGTCGGTCAGCGCACAGCAGGTAGGTTCGGATGTCGGCACCGTAATACCCTGCAGCGACCTGACGTTCAGCGCCGCGTTCCTTTCCAAGTACCCGAATGCCCCGGCCGCCTGCATCGAGGCGCGCACGTACCACGGCAAGAAGTACGCCAAGTTCAACGGCAAGGTCTACATCAAAGAGGGCCATTCTCTGACGGTGCAGGTCAACAATACCGCCGGGACCGTGCTCAGCGCGATCACGATGCAGCCGTCGATGGGTGCCACCCTGCTGGTGAACGGCCAGCCCGAGAAGTTCTCCGACCTGAAGGTGGGCGACCCGATCTCTGTCTGGGTGTCGCAGGATCGTTTCAGCTTCTACAGCGCCCCTGGCCACAGTGCCGGCAAGGTGATCGCGCCTACGACCGCAACGCCTAAGTAATCTGAGCGGACTGAGGGGGCGGAGTCCGCCAGGACTCCGCCCCCTTTTGCTTCAGGCTGCCGCAAGGGATCCCCGGGCGCAGTCTCTGTGAATCTCGCGCAAGCCCCTTGTCCGGCCCGCCTCCATGTTTGCGCCCGGGCGCTGCACAGGGTCGCAGAGGCGCTGCATCGCTCGAAACCCGATCGCCTGCCCGTGCCAAAGCACGCTGCTCCCGCGAGCGCCGAGGATCCGCGCACTCACCCATCTCCTGTCACCTGCCACGCACGCACGCGCCGCTGCCGCCTGGGGGCTACACGATACCCGGCCCGCCGGCGGCCGCTGATTGATCCACCATCCAAGGGCTCGACAGCCTCGCAGGACGCAAGACGGCGCACGGCAGCGGCCCCTGGGGCGCACGCTGATCACGGTGCGCTAGACTGGCAGCAGCGAGCCGGGCGCGGCCACGAAATTTTTGGCGAACGTTGCCCTCGCGCGGCTGACGAATGCCCTCGACCTGATGCAACCAGGCCAAGACCCCTGAACAGTCCGAATTTCTTTGTTGTGGGTGCGCAAAAGGCCGGGACCACGTCGCTGTACGCGTACCTTGCACAGCATCCGCAGATTTATATGTCCCCGGTAAAGGAGCCGAGCTACTTTGCCCCGGAACAGTGCCCCAAGGAACACGTCCCGACCTGGGAAGCCTACTTACGACATTTTGCCGCGGCAACGCACGAAGTTGCGCTGGGAGAGGCGACGGCGACTTACCTGTGGTCACAGACCGCTGCGCGCAACATCGCCCTCCGTGTTCCACACGCAAAGATCATCATCAGCCTCAGGAATCCGATCGAGCGCGCGTTCTCGCAGTATCTTCACATGCTGACCGTGGGCGCAACTCGCAACTCGTTCCGCGAACAGATCAACTGGGGCTTGCAGCACCGGGGTACGCAATTCAGCGTGTTGTGGCCATTTCTTGAGCTGGGCAATTACTACCATCAGGTCACCCGGTACTTCAGTGAGTTGCCGCGTTCACAGATTCATATCTGCTTCTACGAGGACTTCGCGCGCGCCCCGGCGCGCGAGGTTATGAAGTTATATTCCTTCCTCGGCGTCGACTCCGCCTTCGAGCCAGACGTGCGTCACCGGCACAATCAGCCGCAGGTTCCCAAGCTGGTCACAGCGACCTACCTGCTGAAAAAGTGGGGCGCATGGCGGTATTTGCGGAAGCTCGGACCGCAGCGGCTGAGTCCGCGCCTGCGCTCGGTCGTGCTGCGTTCCCGTGCATCGCTGAGGATCGAGCCTGCGGAGCGCGCATTGCTCGCAGACTATTATCGCAACGAGGTCACGCAATTGTCTTCGCTGCTAAATCGCGACCTCTCTACCTGGCTCGACACCGCATGCTGATGGTGCGGCCATCGCCAAGGAGCGCCGTTCGCAGATGCGAGGCAGCGCCGCCGATCAAGCCCTGCCGATAACCACACAGCGCTCATGCCTGAAGTATCAGTCATAGTTCCCACGTTCAATCGTTGCGGGCTTCTCAGGTCGGCTATCGAATCGGTGTTTGCGCAGACGTATGCTGACTGGGAACTGGTCATCGCGGATGACGGCTCCAACGAGGAAACCCGAGCCTATCTATCCAGTATCAGCTCACCGGCGGTGCGCATCATCTGGCTGCAGCACACCGCAAACCCATCGCGTGTCCGGAACACCGCCATTCACGCAGCTACCGGGCGCTATCTGGCATTTCTGGACTCCGACGACAGGTGGGCTCCCACAAAACTGGAACGGCAGATCAGAGCCCTGCAGGAATCACCCGCGAGCCGCTGGTGCTACACCCTGGAGGACATGATCGACGCTGACGGTCTGCCGTACACGAAAACCGCGGTGCGGACGTTTCCACCTCAGGACGGCTGGGTCTTCGAGGCTCTACTCAGGTTGCAGCTTGCGATGTCGATGCCGACGGTCGTGGCCAGTCGCGACCTTGTCGCGCAGATCGGTGGGTTCGACGAGCAGCTTCGTTTTGGCGAATGGCACGACATCTGTCTGCGTCTCGCCCTGAAGTCACAAGTCGTGGCCGTGCGTGAATCGCTCTGCTCCGTGCGCACCCACGGTGACCACTACAGCGCAGACAGCGTTGGCCAGCAATCCGGCTGGCTGCAGCTCTACAGGAAGATGTCGCTCCTCGCCGGGACTTCGAAGTTGCGCTCCTATTGCCTCGCAGAGTGCGCAGACACCTCCCTGAAAATCGCTGCGCTGCAGAATGCCCAAGGCGCATACGCCGCAGGCCTGGCAACCCTGGCCAGGGCGCTGCCGCTGGCGTGGCGCTATCCGCGCTGGTGGTACGGTGCGCTCAGACGCATCGCCCGGCCCCTGGTACCAACGGCGTTGATCTCCGCACTGCGCCGCCGGTGAGACGCGCCGCGGGCACCAGTGCCCGGTACCTGATGGTGGGTGCTGACGGGATCGAACCGCCGACATTCGCCTTGTAAGGGCGACGCTCTACCAGCTGAGCTAAGCACCCGTGCACGGGAAGGCTAGTCGGTGCGGATCTTAGCAGGAGCGGCCCGCGCAAGCCTGCGTTGCATCCCAGGACCGCAACGCTGCTTGCCGGCCCTGGAATGAACTACGCCACTTTACTAGTGCGCCGGCGGCACGTCCGACTTGATGCGGCGCACGCCACGCCGCGCCGGCTTCTCGTCAGCGGCGGCCACGGCGGCCGGCGGCGCGACCTGAGGGGCGTCGGCTGAGTGCTGCGGCATGGGCTGCTGCGTCAGCGCCACCGCCAGCACCTCATCGATCCATTTCACCGGCTTGATCTCAAGGTTGCCCTTGATGTTGTCCGGGATCTCGACCAGGTCCTTCTGGTTCTCATCCGGGATGAGCACGGTCTTGATGCCGCCGCGATGTGCCGCCAGCAGCTTCTCCTTCAGGCCGCCGATCGGCAGCACCTCGCCGCGCAGGGTGATCTCGCCGGTCATCGCCACGTCCGAGCGCACCGGAATGCGGGTCAGCGCGGACACCAGCGCCGTGCACATGCCGATGCCGGCGCTCGGGCCGTCCTTCGGGGTCGCCCCTTCGGGGATGTGCAGGTGCACGTCGAGCTTCTGGTAGAAGTCGGTCTCAAGTCCGAGCACCTGGGCGCGGCTGCGCACCACGGTCATCGCCGCCTGGATCGACTCCTGCATCACCTCGCCCAGTTGGCCGGTGTGCTGCAGCTTGCCCTTGCCGGGGACGACCGCGGCCTCGATGGTCAGCAGCTCGCCGCCGACCTCGGTCCAGGCAAGTCCGGTCACCTGGCCGATGCGGTTCTGGTCCTCCGCCTTGCCGTAGCGGAAGCGGCGCACGCCCAGGAACTTGTCGAGGTTGCGCGGCGTCACCGCCACGGACTTCTCGTCCTTCTTGTGCAGCAGCAGCTGCTTGACCGACTTGCGGGAGATCTTGGCGACCTCGCGCTCGAGGTTGCGCACGCCGGCCTCGCGCGTGTAGTAGCGCACGATGTCCATGAGCGCAGGATCCGAGACCTTAAGCTCCTCGGGCTTCAGGCCGTTGTTCTTCATCTGCTTGGGCAGCAGGTAGCGCCGCGCGATGTTCATCTTCTCGTCTTCGGTGTAACCGGGCAGACGGATGACTTCCATGCGATCCAGCAGCGGCGCGGGGATGTTCAGGCTGTTCGCCGTGCACACGAACATCACGTCCGACAGGTCGAGGTCGACCTCCAGGTAATGGTCGTTGAAGGTCGAGTTCTGCTCAGGATCCAGCACTTCCAGCAGCGCCGAGGACGGATCGCCGCGGAAGTCCATCGACATCTTGTCGACCTCGTCCAGCAGGAACAGCGGGTTGTGCACGCCGGCCTTGGACATGTTCTGCACGATCTTGCCGGGCATGGAGCCGATGTAGGTGCGGCGGTGGCCGCGGATCTCCGCCTCGTCACGCACGCCGCCGAGCGACATGCGCACGAACTTGCGGTTGGTCGCGCGCGCGATGCTCTGGCCGAGCGAGGTCTTGCCCACGCCCGGCGGGCCCACCAGGCACAGGATCGGGCCGCGCAGCTTGTCGACGCGCTGCTGCACGGCCAGGTACTCGACGATGCGCTCCTTGATCTTCTCAAGGCCATAGTGATCCTCGTCCAGGATCTTCTGCGCGCGCGCGATGTCCTTGATGATCTTGGTGCGCTTCTTCCACGGCACCTTGACCAGCCAGTCGATGTAGTTGCGCACCACGGTCGCCTCGGCGGACATCGGCGACATCATCTTCAGCTTGTTGAGCTCGCCGTTGGCCTTCTCGCGCGCCTCCTTGGGCATGCCGGCCTTGGCGATCTTCTGCTCGAGCTCGGTGATCTCGTTGCCGCCCTCGTCCATCTCGCCGAGTTCTTTCTGAATGGCCTTCATCTGCTCATTCAGGTAGTACTCGCGCTGGCTCTTCTCCATCTGCGCCTTGACGCGGCCGCGGATGCGCTTCTCGATCTGCAGCACGTCCATCTCGCCCTCGATGGCGACCAGGATGTGCTCGAGGCGCTTCTTGACGTCGAGGATCTCCAGGACCTTCTGCTTCTCGGCAAGCTTCAGCGACATGTGCGCGGCGACGGTGTCGGCGAGGCGCCCGGCCTGCTCGATGCCGGCAAGCGCGGTCAGCACCTCCGGCGGCACTTTCTTGTTCAGCTTCACGTACTGCTCGAACTGGGAGATGACCGAGCGCGCGAGCACGTCCATTTCCTTCTCGTCATAAGCCTCCGCCGCCGGCAGCAGCGTGGCGTCGGACGAGTAGTAGTCCCCGGCGTGCAGCTTCTCGATGCGCGCGCGGTCGACGCCCTCCACCAGCACCTTGACGGTGCCGTCGGGCAGCTTCAGCAGCTGCAGCACGGTGGCGACCGTGGCGATGCGGTACAGGTCGTCCGCCTTCGGGTCGTCCACGTCCGCCTGTTTCTGGGCGACCAGCATGATGCGCTTGTCGGTGCGCATGGCCACGTCGAGGGCCTGGATCGATTTCTCGCGGCCGACGAATAGCGGCAGCACCATGTGGGGGTAAACCACCACATCGCGCAGCGGCAACACCGGCACGCCCTGCAGTTCAGCCGGCGGGGAAGTCACGGGAATGGTCGGTTCGGACACGCTCAAGCCCTCGATGGACCCATGGGAGACCGGTCGTGGCGTCTGTCGGACCACGGCCGATGGCGTTTTGTAACGCTAGTGTAGCGGGAATTGAGGCGGCGCAGCTGCGTTTCAAGGGTGCCGCGCCACAGCTTGCGCACGCGGCGCGCAAGCGCAGTCTGGCCTGTACCGCAAGCGGCTTCAGTGATTGGTTCCCGAAGCGCGTCGCGGCTCGTCGACGCTCGCAAGGCGGTTCTCGTCGGTGCCGTAGACCACGTAGGGCTTGGTCTGCCCCTCGATGACGGTCTCGTCGATCACGACCTTGGCCACGTTACGCATGGAGGGCAGCTCGTACATGGTGTCGAGCAGCACGGTCTCGAGAATGGTTCGCAGGCCGCGCGCGCCGGTCTTGCGCTGCATGGCGCGCTTGGCGACCGCGCGCAGCGCCTCGTCGCGGAACTCAAGCTCGGCGCCTTCCATCTCGAACAGTCGGCGGTACTGCTTGGTCAGCGCGTTCTTCGGCTCGGTCAGGATCGAGATCAGGGCCGCCTCGTCGAGCTCATCCAGGGTCGCCACCACCGGCAGGCGGCCAACGAACTCCGGGATCAGGCCGTAGCTGATCAGGTCCTCGGGCTCCACGTCGTGGAACAGGTCGCTGCCGTGCGGGCGCGTGTTGATGTCGCGCACCTCGGAGGTGAAGCCGATGCCGCTCTTCTGGGTGCGGTTGAGGATGATCTTCTCAAGGCCGGCGAAGGCGCCGCCGCAGATGAACAGGATGTTGCTGGTGTCGACCTGCAGGAACTCCTGCTGCGGGTGCTTGCGGCCGCCCTGCGGCGGCACCGAGGCGATCGTGCCCTCGATCAGCTTCAGCAGCGCCTGCTGCACGCCCTCGCCCGAGACGTCGCGGGTGATCGAGGGGTTGTCGGACTTGCGCGAGATCTTGTCGATCTCGTCGATGTAGACGATGCCGGTCTGCGCCTTCTCGACGTCGTAGTCGCACTTCTGCAGCAGCTTCTGGATGATGTTCTCGACGTCCTCGCCGACGTAGCCGGCTTCGGTGAGCGTCGTGGCGTCGGCGATCGTGAACGGCACGTTCAGCAGGCGCGCCAGGGTCTCCGCCAGCAGCGTCTTGCCGCAGCCGGTGGGGCCGATCAGCAGGATATTGCTCTTGGCGATCTCGACGTCGTCCTTGGAGCGCGCCGTGCCGGTGCGGGTCTGCAGGCGCTTGTAGTGGTTGTACACGGCCACCGACAGCACGTTCTTGGCCCGCTCCTGGCCGATGACGTACTCATCGAGGACCTTCTTGATCTCGTGGGGCTTGGGGAGCTTGTCGCGCGCGCGCTCGGCGCGATCCTCGAGCTCCTCGCGGATGATGTCGTTGCACAGCTCGACGCACTCGTCGCACACGAACACCGAGGGACCGGCGATGAGCTTGCGGACTTCGTGCTGGCTCTTCCCGCAGAAGGAGCAGTACAGGAGCTTGCCGTCGTCGTGCCGGCTGCGGGAATCTTCAGTCATCGAGGTGCCTCATGAACTCCACGTGGCACGCCTGCCAGAAAGCGCGGTCGCACTTTCTTATAGCACGGTCCGGCCACGACGCAAAGCGCCGGCACACGGCTAACTCCTTGTGCGCGCGGGCTTTGTATGACGTGGTTCACCACTTTGACAATTGTCGCCCGGCCGCAGGGCGCGCCGGGCGGCGCCTTTAGGCCTTGGCCAGAGGCTTCGGCACGAGGTCGCCGCGCTTGTCCAGCACGCTGTCGACCAGGCCGTACTTCACCGCCTCGCGCGCAGTCCATGAAGCGGTCGCGGTCGGTGTCGTGCTTGATGCGCTCGACGCTCTGGCCGGTGTGCTTGGCGAGGATCTTGTTCAGCCGGTCGCGCGGTATCGAGCATCTCCTTGGCGTGGATCTCCATGTCCGCGGCCTGGCCCTGGAAGCCGCCCAGGGGCTGGTGGATCATGACCCGCGCGTGCGGCAGGCAGAAGCGCTTGCCCTTGGCGCCCGAGGCGAGCAGCACCGCGCCCATGCTGGCAGCCTGGCCGACGCAGATCGTGCTGACGTCCGGCTTGATGAACTGCATGGTGTCGTAGATGGCCAGGCCCGAGCTCACCACCCCGCCGGGGGAATTGATGTACAGGCGCGACGTCCTTGTCCGGGTTCTCGGACTCCAGGAACAGCATCTGCGCGACGACGATGTTCGCCATGTAGTCGTCGATCGGGCCGACGATGAAGATCACGCGCTCCTTCAGCAGGCGCGAGTAGATGTCGTAAGCGCGCTCGCCGCGGGCGGTCTGCTCGACGACCATCGGGACCAGATTCAGAGTTGCGTTCGTTCATGTACCGCTCACCTGTTCGTGTGATTGCGGGCCCGCGCCAAGCGGCCGGGGCGTGGTTCATGGTCCGTGACTCATGAGTCGTGATGCGTGCCCGGCACCTGGCCGAAGCCGGTCATTTCCTTGAAACGTCACTCGGCTTCTCGGTGACCTGCGCACGTGCCAGCACCCAGTCGACCACCTGGTCCTCCAGGGCCCCGGACTCGATGCTGCGCATCGCGTCCTGGTTCTGCAGGTAGGCGCGGCGCGCCTGGTCCGGGTCCGGGTAGCTCTCGACGAGATCATCCAGCCGCGCCTGCACCCGCTCGCGCTCCACCTTCATGCTATTTGCCTGCACAATCTGGGAAATCAAGAGGCCCGAGGGCCACGCGCCGGCGCGCCGGCTCCACGAAGGTCTCGCGCGCGGGCAGCTGGGCGGGGTCCTGGATGCCCATGCGGCGCGCCGTATCCATCTGCAGCTGCTGCACCTGCTCGTCGACCATGGCGCGGGGCACGTCCACCGGGTTCGGCCGCGAACAGTGCGTCCATCACCTGCCCGCGCACGCGGTTGCGGACCGCTCCGGCAGCTCCCGCTCCATGCTCTTGCGCACCTCGGCACGCATCTCCTCGATGCCGCCCTGCTCCACACCGTACGCGCGGAAGAACTCCTCGTCGACCGCCGGAAGGGATTGCTCCTCGACTGCCTTAATGGAGAGGTGCAGCTCGGCGGCTGGCCGGCCACGCGCTGGTTCGGGTGATTGGCCGGGAACGTGGCGCCGATCACGTGCGCTCGTCGCCGGCGCGTCACGCCCTTCAGGCCCTCCTCGAGCTCCGGCATGGTCTGGCGCGGCGCCGAGCACGACCTGGGCATTGCTTGACCTCGCCGTCCTCGATGAGCTTGCCGCCGATGCGGACCTGGTAGTCGAAGACCACCCGATCGGTGTCGTGCGCGGGGCGCTCGACCGGCTGTGAATACCGGGCGCTGCGCGCGCATGTTCTCGATCATGGCGTCGATGTCGGCATCGGTGACCGGTGCCGGTGGGCTTGCTCGATGGCAAGCGCCTCGGGAGCGGCTTGAGCGGTCACCTCGGGCATCACCTCGAAGTGCGCTGCGTACTTGAGGTCGGTATCCGGGCCCGAGGGTGATCGGCTCGATGCGCGGGCCGGCCGCGGGACGCAGGTTCTCCTGCGTGACCGCCTGGGCAAACGAGCTGCGCATGAGGTCACTCAGCACCTCCGAGCGCACCTGGTCGCCGAACTGCTTGGTGATGACCCCGAGCGGGGCCTTGCCCGGGCCGGAAGCCCTTCAGGCGCGCCGTCCGCGAGAACTGCTTGAGCCGCTGCTGCACCTCCGGGTCACCTCGGTCGCGGGAACTGCGACCTCGAGACGCCGATTCAGGCCACCGGTGTCGGTCAGGGAAACATGCATCGATTCAATCCTCAGCTAGCGAGAATCGACAGGCGTGAGCGCCTGCGAGATGTCAGTGAACAGACTGAGAAACTGGTGCGAAAGGAGAGACTCGAACTCTCACGGGTTACCCCACTGGCTCCTAAGCCCAGCGCGTCTACCAGTTCCGCCACTTTCGCCCGTGCCGAGCACTCCGGATGGGCCGGAAGTCACCAGTCGGCCGTGCGTTCGGGGTGCGCTCATTATAGCTGACGAGGCCACGTCCGGCCCGCTCGCGCCGCCGGCTGCACTGCGGCTAGCGCTGCATCCAGGGCAGCCCGGGGGCCACATCGGTGGAGTTGAGCCCGTCGGCAGGCCTGCAGGAGACACTTCCCAGGCAGAAGACGAATTAACTTATTGAAATATATCGTTTTTATAGGCACACAGCTTGTCGGGCAAACGGGGTGATACTGCAGGTACTGCCAAGGCGCCCAGAGCGGCCGGGACATAACTGCCGAGGCCGGCGCCCGCGGTAGAACCCATCAGGGGTGCGGGCGTACTTACTCGTAGGTCGCCAGCCGTTCGGCGTGCCACAATCGTTTACGAGGCTGGTGCACTGGGCGTGGGGCCCGTGTGTGCAGATGAGAAAAACATAATGCTTTCAATCCTGGTGGGTCATTCCTACTTCCTGCGGCTGGACCCGAAGCAGTTCGAGCGTGCCAAGCCCTACCCGCCGCTGGCCACCCTGCAGGTGGCGGCATCGCCTGCGCGAGGAGCGGCCACGAGGTCGCCCTATTCGATGCGATGCTGGCCGAGGGCGTCGGCGAGTACGAGCACCAGCTGGCCGCCGCGCGCGCCCAGCTCGTCGTCCTCTACGAGGACAATTACAACTTCCTGACCAAGATGTGCCTGGCCGCCATGCGGGACGCGTGCTGCCAGATGATCGGCGCGGCCACGCCGGGCCGGCGCGCGCGTCATCGTGGCCGGCTCCGATGCGACCGATGCGCCCGAGGCCTACCTGCAGGCCGGCGCGAAGTGGCCCTGCGCGGCGAGGGACTCGACACGCTGGCAGCCCTGGTAACGCGCCTGGACGCGGACATCGCCGCTGGGCACCGCCGTGCTGACGCGCGACCTGACCGGCATCGCCCGCCTGCACGAGGGCCAGCTGCGGTGCGCCTGGACGAGCCGCGCGTCGAGCGGCATGCGTCGCGCAGCCGGACCTGCCCGCCTGGGACCTGGTCGACATCGAGCGCTACCGCGCCGTGTGGCTGAAGGCGCACGGCTACTTCAGCCTCAACATGGCCGCCTCGCGCGGCTGCCCGTTCCGCTGCAGCTGGTGCGCCAAGCCGATCTGGGGCAACCAGTACGCCCAGCGCAGCGCCGAGTCGGTGGCCGCCGAGTTCACCTACCTCAAGCAGCGCTTCAGCCCGGACCACATCTGGTTCGCGGACGACATCTTCGGGTTCCGGCCCGCCTGGGTCGCCGCGCTTCGCCCAGGCGGTGCGCGAAGCCAATGCGCGCGCTCCCGTTCACCATCCAGACCCGCGCCGACCTCATCAGCGAGGCCATGGCGCAGGCGCTGCCGAGGCCGGCTGCGCGGAAGCGTGGCTGGGCGCGGAGAGCGGCAGCCAGCGCATCCTCGATGCGATGGACAAGGGCACCACGGTCGCCGGAGATCAAGGTCGGCACGCGCGCGCCTGAAGGCGCACGGCATCCGCGTCGGGCTTCTTCATCCAGCTCGGCTACCTGGGTGAGCAGCTGAGCGACATCCTCGCCACGCGCGAACTGCTCGAGACTGCGCGCCCGGATGACGTCGGCGTGAGCGTCGCCTATCCGCTGCCGGGCACGAAGTTCTTCGAACAGGTGAAGGGGCAGTTCCTCAACGGCAAGCGTCACTGGGAGGACAGCGGCGATCTGGCGATGATGTTCCGCGGCACCTACAGCTCCGACTTCTACCGCGCCATCCGCGACCTGCTGCATGAGCAGATCAAGTCGTGCAACTTGACGCCCCGGAGCACGCCGAGCGCTCGCGACACGAGCAGAAGCGCCTGGCCAGCCGCTGGAGCGAGCTCAAGGACAGCGAGAGCCGCTTCCGCGTCAGCTGCCAGCGCGCTCTAGCGCTACGCATGGGACAGATCCTGCTCACGCACGGCTACTTCCTCGCCGAGGACGAGAAGGAGCAGGCGATCATGAAGCCGTACGCCCCGCTCGGCCTGCTCTACATCAGCGCCTACCTCAAGTCGCGCGGTCACGCGGTCGAGGTGTTCGACAGCACCTTCGGCGAGCGCGCGGCAGCTGCTGGCCGAGTTCGAGCGCACTCCAGGGGGCGTACTGGGGATCTACACGAACCTCATGACGCGCCCCTCGGTGCTGCGGCATCATCGCTGCGGCCAAGGAGTGCGGCTGGCGGGTGATCCTGGGCGGCCCGGAGAGCGCCAATTATGCGCGAGGAGTATCTCGCGCGCGGGGCAGACGTCGTCGTGATCGGCGAGGGCGAACTTGCCCTCGATGAACTGCTTGCAGGCACTGCCCGCCCGCGGTGTACACGCCCTGGGCGACGTGCGTGGCATCGTCTTCAGGGACGGCGCCGGCGGCTGCGTACGCACCCCGGAGCGGCTGAAGATCCCGGACCTGGATGCGCTGCCGCATGCCCGACCGCGGCGCCATCGACATGCAACAGTACGTCGACGTCTGGCGCGCCCACCATCGGCATGGGCAGCGTCAACCTCATCACCGCGCGCGGCTGCCCGTACAAGTGCACCTGGTGCTCCCACGCGGTCTACGGCTACTCGCACCGCGGCGCAGCCCCGGCCAACGTCGTAGCCGAGGTGGCAGGCAGATCGTCGAGCGCTACCAGCCCGAGCAGCTGTGGTACGCGGATGACGTGTTCACCATCAGCCACCCATGGCTCGCCACCTACGCCGCGGCGATGCGTGAGCGCGGGCTGCGCCTGCCCTTCGAGACGATTACGCGCGCCGACCGCCTGCAGACCGAGGCCGCCGCGGCAGCGCTGGCCGAGCTCGGCTGCTACCGCATATGGATCGGCGCGGAAAGCGGCAGCCAGCGCATCCTCGATGCCATGCGGCGCGACGTGACGCTCGAGGAGGTGCACCGCGCGGTGCAGCTGGCGCAAGCGCCACGGCATCCAGGTGGGCATGTTCCTCATGTGGGGTTACGAGGGCGAGGAGATCGAGGACATCGCCGCGACGGTCGAACTGGTACAGGCAGGCGAACCCGGACATCTTCCTCACCACGGTCTCCTACCCGATCAAGGGCACGCCGTACTTCGATGCGGTGAGCGGGCGGGTGCATATGAGTCAGGACTGGGCGCGGGGCTCCGATCGCGACTACCAGATTGCTGGCCGGCACGGACGCGATTACTACCGCTTCGCAGACCAGTGGCTGCGCAGCGAGGTCGAGGCCGCACGCATCGCCGGCTCGGACCCGGCGCAGGCGGCGCGGCTGCGCGTGGCCGCGCGCCAGGCGCGTGACTCGCTGGCGAAGTTCGCGCCGCTGCAGGCGGCCGGCTGACAGCGGCCCATGACCGAGGCGGCCCGCGGCAGCGGGCGCAACATCACCGGGGCCGAGTACGTCAGCGCGCTTACGAAGCGCGAGTCCGACCGGCTCGCGCGCGCCAGTTTTTGCGCGCGCGCACTTGAGATTACAGTCCCCGGCAACCTCATCTACGACTTCGGTGCCGGCCCGGGCCTGGATGCCCGCCTGTACGCAGAGCAGGGCCGGCGGGTTGCCGCCTATGACGTGGACCCGCAGATGTGCAGCTACTTCAGCAGCTACTGCGCTGATCTCATGCGCGCGGGCCGGATTAGCCTTGAGCAGGGCGACTACCAGAGCTTTCTGGCCGGCATCCGCTCGCGCGGCGACGTCGACCTGGTCACGGCGAACTTCGCACCATTGAACCTGGTCGGCGACCTGCCCGAACTCTTCGCCGCGCTTGCCGGGCTGACGAATGCGGGCGGTCGCATCCTTGCGAGTGTCCTGAGCCCCTACCACGTAGGTGACCTCAAGTACCGATGGTGGTGGCGCAACCTGCCACTGCTGCTGCGCGACGGCCGCTTCGCGGTGCCTGGCGCGCAGGCGTTGATCTGGCGTCGGCGGCTCGCCGTTTACGCGGCCGCCGCCGCGCCCAATTTCACGCTGGAGCGCGTCTTCGCGGGTACTTCGCCGTGGCCCAGCAGCGCCAGCGTGTCCGGCGTGGCTGCCGGCGCGCCTACGGCGTGGCTGACCGCCAGCCTCAGCCGGTTCACGTTCCTGCTGTTCCGAAAACCTGCGCTTCAGGCGGCCGGAGCGGCACGCGCATAGAGCGCCTGCAGTGCCCGGGCGGTGAAATCCGCATCCTCCGCCAACGCACGCGCCTGCGCGGCATTGGCCAGCGCCAGGCGCGCGTCCTCGTCGGCGAGCACCCCGAGCACCGCGTGCGCGAGCGCCTGGGGGTCAGCGACCGGAACAACGCGGGCAGCCTGCGGCGCCCACTCCGAGAGGTGCCCGACGTCTGTGCCTACGGTTGGCACACCGGCGACGGCGGCCTCCAGCACAACCACCGGGCCGGCCTCGTGCCGCGACGACAGCAGCATCAGGTCAGAGCACTCCAGCAGGGCCCGCAAGGGCCGCTGCGGCAGGAATCCGTGGAACGTCACCGCAGTGCCCAGCCCGAACTCGCTTGCCAACTGCTGGACCTTCCCGCCCAGGACATCCTCACCCACCACGTCAAGATGAAAGTTCGCGCCGGCCTCGCGCAGCAGGCGCACAGCGCGCAGCAGCGTCGTCTGGTCCTTGACCTGGTTGAGGCTGGCAACATGAACCAGACGCGCCGCGGATCCAGGGTTGCGCCGCCGCGGCGCCCGCGCCGGCCAGTGGTTCAGGTCAACCCCCAGCGGGAGCCGCTCGGCATGGATGCCCAGCCCGCTGAGCGCGGCCACCATGGGGTCGCTGGCGGCGGTGACGTGGCTCGCCGCCCGCAATACCAGCCCCTCGCGCAGGCGTCCGCGCCACGAGAGCCCGCCGCCGTAGTGGATGTCAGGCACCGCGGCCAGTTCACCGCCCGCGACATGCACCAGCGCGGGTACCCCGAGCATTCTTCCGGCGATAACCCCCACCATGCCCGGCGCGCTCGCCCAAAGGCACTGGATGAGATCAAAAGGCGCCACCCGGTGGGCGGCAAGCAGCGCCTGCACGGCGCGCAGCCGTGTGCGCGGCAAGCCAATGTTGTGCACTTGGGCACCCAATAGCGGCCACCGCGCCGGCTGTGCCTGCTGGCGCAGTGCGAAGACCTGCACATCGTGGCGCACGGCGAGGCGCTCGATGAGCGCCAGCAGCACCGGGATGACGCGATATTCCCCGGACGGATCAACACCGCCGGGCACGACCAGCGCGATCCTCATCGGCGCCGATGCGGGCTCAACAGCCCCGCCAGCACGGCAACGCCATGCTCTGGCTGACCGCAGCGACGCAGCTCGAAGACGGGGATGTCCGCGAACGCGGCCACAAAGCCAGCCCAGCCCGCCTGAACGGCCGCGTAAGGCTGCTCCTCTGCCAGACGGCGCAGCGCATCCCGGTTCCCAAGCCGGCGCAAGGTCTGGCCGTTACGCGCTGCCGCGGAGGACACGAACACCGCCGCAGCGATCTTCAGTGGCGCGGCTGCCAGCTGGAAGCGCCGCTGGCGCAGGTCAATCTCAAGCTTGCGCACGCCGCTGCGACGGCGGATCGTGGTGGCAGCGCTCAGCTCACGCGCCGCGTTGCGATCGGCAACCAAGCGCAGTGAATCGCGACGTACGTGCAGGTAGTTGGCAACGCCGGAGGCACGCAGCCCGGTCGGCTGTACCAGCACGCTGTCCTCGGCCAGGAAGTCAAAGCCGCGCAGCAGGCACTGCAGCGCCAGGGTGGACTTGCCCGCGCCGCTCGGACCCAGCAGCAGCACGCCCTTGCCCCCCAGACCGACGCATGCTGCGTGCAGGGGCACCAATTGCTGTACCCGCGCGGCGAGCATGTAGACGGCAAACTCGATCAACTCATAGCGCACGTGATAGGGAAAGCGCAGCAGCGCGTGCGGCACGCTCACCAGGGCGCTGCGCTCGCCCGGCACCATCGCCGCAAACCCCGAGCCGTCCAGTGCACCCAGCCACATGCCGGGCGCCGCGAGCGGGCGCAGCAGCGGGGGTTCACCGCGCCGCCGGCGGCGCGGCGGCGCTTCGACCCGAAGCCGCACCCGCAGGTCGGGGGGCGACCTTGCGAAGGCGTGCCGCGGCAGTCCGTCATAGGCCTGCCCTACCAGGCGCATCAATTCCGGGCTGTCGCTCTCGAAGTGAAAGTCGCCGCCCAGCAGCCGTGCAACCCGCCGCAGCGCCGGCCGCCGCCGCTCACCAAAAGGATCCGCAGTCGGGTCGGTGAATTCAGTACGCCTCATATTGCAGGCGCCCCGGGACTTTGCGGGCCGCGCAGGTCAAGGTAGGTTGTGCGTAACTTGCGCCCGACGGCGGCGAAGGACAACTCGCGTTCGAAATGTGCTCGGGTCGCGCGGCGGGCCGCCTCTCTGGGCTCGCGCGCCAGCGCCAGCAGCGCGCGGCACAGTGCGTCCGCATTGCCGCGCGCCCACAGTGCCCCGATGGTCCCCTCGGCAGTGAATACGCGGAACGACGGAATGTCAGAGACAACTGGCGGCAGCGCGCACGCGAGTGCCTCCAGCAGCGCGTAACCGCTACCCTCGTGGTGGCTGCCCGAGACAAACAGGTCGGCCGAGCGCATCGCCTGCTCAATATGCTCGTGCGGCACCCGCCCTACCAGGTGCACGCGCCCGCGCAACACCGGGTCCTTTGCGACTTGCGCACGTATGCGCTCCAGCAGCGGCGCTGCGCCGAAGTAAAACCACAGCTGTGCATCAGGCAGTTGCGGAGCAGCGGCGCGGAACCCGGCCAGCACAGTCAGTGGATCCTTGTCCGGCACGAGATGCCCGACCGACAGGATGCACGGATCCCCGTGCATCCCGGTAGCGGCGCGCGCCGCGCCCTGCTCGCCGGGAACAAAGCGGCTGCTGGACTCCGGGATCTCGTAGATGCGCACCGCGCTGCCCAGCAGACGCATGCGGCGGTAGGGCTCGGCCTGCGCGCAGGCGCTGAAGGAGATTGCCGCTGCCGCGGCGAAACCGCGGCGCCACAGCGGCCGGCGCCACAGACTCGGGCCGCGGCCCGCGTGATCCTGCAGCAGGATCGGCGTGCGCGGAGCAAGTGCCGCAAGGGCCATAACGTCAGCGGCAAAGCCCAGGCCGTGTACGTGCAGTACTTCAGGCTGCAACCGGTGCAGCAGGCCTGCGAAGGACGGCGAGCGGGCAAGTCGCCCGCCGGGCGGCGGCACGACGAAATTGTAGGTGACCCCATGGTGCTGCAGCGTCTGCTCGTGCGCGCTCGCCTGTATGACCGTCAGCCCAACGCCCGCCAGATGCGCGGCGTCCGCCACATCAACCATCGATGGCCAGTCACGTAGCAGGCGCTCGGGGGTTCGCCCTTGTGGGTCCAGAAAAAAGCTGATCTGCGCCACGCGCGGCGCGCGGTTGGCACCGGCGGCGCACTGCGAATCAGTCAAATGCTGCTGACCCGCGGGTCCATCAGCTGCACCAGGCGCTTGGCGGCATCCAGTTCCCAAGGCCGGTCGTAGACGCCGAACCGGTAGCGCCAGCTCGCCGCAGCACGCAGCACACTCTTGGCCCACCGCGGCGAGCGTGCGTCCTGGAGCGTTGGGTACCGGCAGTTCAGCACCGTGACGAAATCGCGGATCCGCTGGCGCAATTGCGCGCTTACCCAAGGGGCGTCGGCATGACAGGAGTAATCGACCCAGCGCCGCTCAGTCCATTCCTCGGGCGTAGCGGGGAAGCGCACGAGCTCCCCCGCCAGGTCGCGCAGTGGGGCGACCCGCTGGCGTACTCCGTCCGGGAGGCTGTCGGCCGGCAGCGGCGTGTATACGTAGACGATGATCTCGGCGCGCGGATTGGCACGCTTCACCCGCCGGATGAAGTCGAAGGTGCGCTCGGTCTCCCCTTCCGGATCGTCCGGTGGCGCAACCATGAACGAAAGCTCGGGCACCACGCCGTTGCGACTGCACAACTCGGCGACCTCCATCGTCTGGTCGGCGCGCGTGCCCTTGCGGATCGTGCGCAGCATCTGGTCATTCGGTGTCTCGGCGCCAATGTAGGCCATGCGCAGACCACTGCGACGCACAAGGGTCCACGCCTCCGCGGACAGGTTGATGAGGGCATCGGCGCGCGCGTAGCACCACCATGGCATGCGCACGCGGGCGAGCACCTCGAGCAGTGGCGCCATGTCCTCTTCACGGTCAAAGAAATTGTGATCGTAGAACTGAATGGAGTCGGCGCCGAAGTTATCGCGCAGGTGCAGCAGGTCAGACTCCAGGCGCTGCGCCTCCGGCACCGCCGTGGCGCCGCGGAACATCGCTGCCACCCCGCAGAAGGTGCACCGAAAGCGGCAGCCGAGGGATGCCTCGTAGGAGGCGGTGCGTTGCCCCATGAAGGTCTTCACCAGGTACTGGCGCGGGTCACCCCGCAACTTCTCGTACGGCAGCCGCACCTGCGCCGCAGGTGGGCTGAAGGCGCGCGCACGGTTATGCACGAGCTCTCCCGCACGTCGCCAAGAGAGCCCTTCGATTGCGGCCAGCGCGTCTGTGCTGGTGTGCCCGGGGCCCTGCAGTGCTGCCAGCAACGCCGGCAGCGTCGCCTCACCCTGTCCGCGCACCAGATAGTCGACGTAGGGCGCGTTCAGGGCTGCCGACGGGTAAAGAGTGGGGAAGTAGCCGCCCCACACGATCGGCAGCTGCGGAAATTCGGCACGCACCGCGCGTGATACGCGGATCGCCGTCGCCACCTGCGGGCCACCCATGACGGTGATACCCACTGCCTCACACGGCTGCGTGCGCAGTTCGCGCAGCGTCGCCTCGGCATCATCACCCTCGTGGTTCCCATCGATGATGGTGCTCTCGTAGCCGTGCGCGTCCAGCGAGCGCGCCAGGGAGAGCACAGACAACGGAAAGCGCGCGCGCTTGCGCGAAGTGATCCTTGGGTTGACCAGCGCCAGCCGCGGCCGCATGGTCACGAAAGCCGCTCGCGCGGCTGCAGCCAGTTGATGAGGCTCATCTCGATCGGCCAGCGGTATTCGTCGCGGCCACACCTGAACCGCGCCAAACGCTGCAACAGGTCCCAGCCCGCGGAGGTGCGCTTCCAGGCAAGCTCCTGGAAGAACTTGAAGCGCTCAATCAGCTGGTACTTGGCGCCGCTCACCCATGGACCCGGCAGGCCTGCCACGAAATCAAACTGCGACCAGTCGGCCAGGTTGTCCGGCAGGCGAAAGCCGTTACTCACGGCCTCCAGCACAATGGCGCTGCCCGGGTAGGGCTTGAAGTAGAAGATCGGCGTCTCGAAGTCCGGGCTCATGGCGCGCAGCCGCTTGACGCAATCAATTGTTATGGCGACGCTCTCGTCGCTCTCCTCAGGGAACCCGACGATGAACGGGAAGTTGCCGGCGATCTTCATGTCGCGCATGCGCTCGGCGACCTGATACACCTGTTCGATCTTGATGTCCTTCTTGATGCGCTTGAGCATCGCATTGTCACCAGACTCGACGCCGACCAGCAGGCGCCGCAGCCCTGAGCGCTTGGCAAGCTCCCATACCTCCAGCGGCAACCTTACGCCCTGGTCGGCGCGCATCGTCGCCGCCCACGAGATCTCGACCCCCTCGTCGATCAGGCGCTGCGCCAGCGCCTGCACCCTGTCGCGCCGCGTGAAGAACGTTTCGTCCTGGAAGTTGACGTCCGTGAAACCATAGCGCCGCTGCAGGTCGCGCAGCGCAAGGGCGACATTCTGTGGATCGATCCCCACCCACTCGCGCCCATAAACGAACGGGTCGGAACAGAATGCGCAGCGGAAGTTGCAGCCCTGTGAGGAGATGTAGTCGAGCTGCCGTTTTCCCTTGAGCTCAAAGTAGCGCTCCACCGGTATCAGCCCGTAGTCGTGCGGCCGGAAGCTGTCGAGCGGCAACAGCGGGCGCGCTGGGTTCTTGACTACCCGACCATCGGGCAGCCTGATGATGCAGCCCGCGCAACCCTCCAGTGATTGGCCGGCCGCGAGCCGCTGCACGATCTCGGCGAAGGTGGCCTCGCCCTGCCCTTGCACCGTGACGTCCACACACGGCTCGGCAAGGCACTCGATACCGAACATGGACGGATGCCAGCCGCCCCACACAACCGGTAGCTGCGGGTGGGCAGTCTTGGCGGCACGCGAGATGCGCAGCGCATCGGAGATCGGGGCCCCGGTGAGGACTGTCACCCCAAGGCACACGGCACCCTCGAGCTCCCTCACGAGCGTCGCCTCGGCGTCCGGGTCCAGGCGGCCGTCGACGATCACGACCTCGTAACTCTCCGGATCCAGATGCGAGCCCACGGCCAGCAAGGCGAGCGGCATCGTAAAGAACACCGCGTGCGGGTTATAGAGGACGACCTTGCGGCGCGGCGCGCTCATGGCCGTACCGCGCGGAAGATGATGACGCGCTCGCCGACGTAGCGGCGCCGGGCAAAGGGCGCGAGCGCGAAGCCGTGGCGCGCAAGCTCGCTGACGAACGCAGTCGAGTCGCCGAAGCTGGAAAGCAGGATCAGCGCACTGCCGCCGGGCGCGAGGTGCGCCCCCAGTTGCGCGGCAAACCGTTCGGCGACGTCGTCGGAGCGCCAGGCGCGCTCGCGATCGTTGCGTGGCGTGCCGCGCACGAAGGGCGGGTTGAACAGCACCAGGTCGAACTGTTCGCCCTGCAGCGGAGCGAACAGGTCGCCGCCGCGCACCTCGATCCGGCGCTCCATCTGATTGAGCAGGACATTCAGCCGCGCACACCGCACCGCAGCGGGGTTGACGTCCACAGCGACAACGCTGCGCGCATGGCGCGCCGCGGCCAGAGCGCACACGCCGGAACCGGTGCCCATATCGAGCACCCGCGCTTCGGACGAGACGACCGCCGCATCAAGGCAACCAGCAAAGAAGGCGCCCGTGCGCAGCAGCTGCGGGTTGAAAACACTTGGGATGACCAGTACTGGCGTCCCATGGACGCGCTCGAGACGAAAGTCGTCGTAGCGCTCGAAGCCGCGGGCGCGGTGTGCGAACGACACGACACGGCTGAGGAGCGCGTCGAGCATCGCAGCGCGTGGGCGATCTAATAGCAGCTGCGCACACTGCAGGGCTTGCGCCTGGATGACCTCAGACATGTTCAGTCTCGCGCGCCCTGGGCCGCGTCACGTCAATTGGGCCGCGAGTGTGCCATATGGCACACACGCACGTGCGGCACTCAGGCGCGCCGCCCGCCCGTATGCGCTCGCGCAGGGCCAGAGCCGGGGCTGCGTTTAACGTAACCGCCAGCTCTTGCCCTCTAGGTACGTCGCCGGCCCCGCGGATGAAGAAACACGGACTGACATTCCCGCCTGAATCGATCACAGCGGAAAACTCGGGAGCGTTGCAGCGAACAGGCGGGTAGTCGCCCTGCCCGCTTACCGCACTGAAGTACCGCTGGATGTGGCGCAGTTTGCGCGGACTCTCGGCGATGAAGCCGCTCGCGAACTCCTGGTGGCAGTCGCTCTGCAGCGCATCCACCAGCGCCGCAAACTCGGTCACCTCGTGCGCGCGCAGTGCCAGATCCGGGCTGAATGCCTCGCTGCGACCGAACGCGTGCGGGTTGGCGACATCGACCGCCAGGAACGAAACTCCCTCGGCGCCCAAGGAACGCGCCAGGCGCACGAAGTCTGGCAGCTGGCGGAAGTTTGCCCGCTGCAGCGTGACGCGTAGCGTCACCGGCACCCCCGCCGCTGCCGCCGCGGCAATTCCCTCGCACACCTTGTCGAAAGCATCCAGCCCGCGGATCGCGGCATAGGTCGCTGCGTCCGTGCCGTCGAGGGACACGGTGACACGATCAACGAGCGCTGCGACCTGGCGTGCGTGCTTGGCAAGCGACAAGCCAGAGCTCAGCAGCCACAACTTCAGACCCGCACTGCGCAGTGCTTGGGCAATCTGAGGCCACTCCGGATTGAGCAGTGGCTCGCCGCCGGACAACAAGGCAGCCTGCGTACCCAGACGGGTGAGTGAAGGCAACATGCGCTGCACGGACGCGAGACTCATGTCCTTGGTTCCGGTGCGCCAGTAATCGCAGGTAACGCAACGTGAATTGCAGCGTTCACTGAGGTAGAGCGTAACCAGCGGCAGCGTATCGAGCCGCAGGGACGAGCCAATCGGTGAGGTGCTGGCCACTCAGCCGATCCCAGGGCCAGTTGAGACCCCCGCAGCGGGCGTGGGCAGCCGCGTGGCCTCGACAATGAAGTGATCAGACAGGCAGGCGAGCAACGGCACGCGCTGCGCAGCGCGCTCTAGGCGCGCCAGCGCTGCAAGCAGTCGCGGCCGACGGTTAAGCCAGTCAGCGGCATAGCTTGGCGGCAGCACAAATCCAAGCGGCCGCACGCTGTCGACCCGGAAGTACGGCCGCAGCGTGGCCGAAAGAATGCGGGGGGTCGGGTAGCTCAGAGTAAGGCCGCGCCACTGTACTGGCTTGCGGCTGAGGCGTCGCCAAGCCTTCGCAGGCTGCCCGCGCAACAGATACCACGCCCATTCCCACGGAACGTAACGGCCCATCGGTACCCATAGCAGCCGCGCACCCGGATTCAGGCGCGCTGCCACTTCCGCCACCAGGCCCGGTAAATCCGCCACGCAGTTGAGTGCGCCAAAATCGGACAGTACACCGTCAAACCCGGTCGCATCAGGCAGCGAGCCTAGTTGCTCCATGGACAGGCAATGAAATTGTATCCGCTCGGCACAGCCCCGGGTCTGCGCCTTGTGCTGCGCGCGGCGAACCATCCCAGGGGAGGCATCCAAAGCGACGACCGCGGCCCCGGCTGCGGCCAGGCGCAAGGCGTCAGCCCCGGTGCCGCATCCAAGCTCGAGCACCCTGTGTGCGCCGCGGAACACGACGTCCAGCCGCGACCACACGAGCACGCGCAGAGCCGCCCCCAGGGGCGTATCGGTGAACGCGCTATCGTAATCGGCTGAAAGGGCATCAAACGCGGCAGTTTGGGACAGGGGGCCTCCTGAAGGGATTGTTCGAATTCTCGTGCAATTGAGTGTGCCCGAGTGTCCCTCAGGTTCAAAGCCGCCCCGCAAGGCGGGCACCTGGGGCGTCCGGAGCGCCGCCAGGCTGCTGGCCGCGCCGCGGCGGCCGCCCTCCCCCGAGCCTGCGCCCCGGAAAGCCGCTCTTCGCCCGCGCTTCGCCCTTCCAGCTAGTCCCCGCAGTCAGCGGCAAGGCGCCTCACCCCCCCAAGCGGCCCCCGTCGCTGAGAGCGAAGCGCGACAATGCTTCATTGCACTCCGCGTAGGCGCGCTGGGCTCGTCGCAGGTCGGCGTCACTGAACGGGCGATCCGTTACCGCCGCCTTCCGCACGATGGTGCCCGCCGCAATGGTGGCACCGGGGTCGCCTCGGCTTCGCGTAAACGGCTGAATCTCGTAGTCCACCGACAACGCTCGAGTGAGGCCCAACCAGCCGCTCAGCTGGCCGAGGGTCACTTGCGGCGCTGCCATGAGGTCCTCATAGCGGATGAACCCCGCG
The DNA here is from genome assembly GCA_963703025.1 of uncultured Pseudomonadota bacterium. Classification (GTDB taxonomy): domain Bacteria; phylum Pseudomonadota; class Gammaproteobacteria; order Steroidobacterales; family Steroidobacteraceae; genus 13-2-20CM-66-19. The sequence continues at coordinate 600,761 of OY969778.1, forward strand.
TGAGCGGAGGCCGGAATGCCCTCAGCGAGCCTCACCAACCCATCAAGTCGCGTCACGTAATAGTCGATTGCCTTGGCTAGCGACCAGGACGAGTCGTAGTAGCTGCGTGACAGCTCCAGAAGGCTGCTGAGACTTGCCTCCGGGCGACGCAGCAGGAACAAGACGCGCACGCGCGCGTCCGTGAGCAGCGCGGGCACAGGCGTCAAATGCGAATGGTTTACCTGGTCGACAACGAAGCCAATGCGACCGAACGGCGCGCGGCGCGCAAGGCGCGCCGCGATTGCCAGGCGGGCGAGGTCAGCGCGGGACGCGTAAATGGCATTCCTCTCCCCAACCGCGGCGACCTGTGCACTGGTCAAGAGCAAGTGAAGCAGCAGTGTCGAACCACTGCGCATATGTCCCAGCAGAAGCAGCACGGAAGGACGCGATACGCCAACTGAATGCAGACAGGCTTCCGATGCCATGCAAGCGTGCAGCACGGCGCGGCGGTACGCCGCTGTTGATCGCAAACGCATTTGGCGAGGCCGCCCTTTCAGGTAGTGTTGGCCTGGAAACCAGGTGCGAATTATAGCCGCTACCGTTCCCCGAACCTCTATCGCGGACGCGATGCCACAGCGAGTGAACGGTCCCTACGGCCGCTCATTCGCCGCACAACACCGATAGCACTATAGTAAGTTGCCTGATAAATACCGGAGGGCCGACATGACACGCTTTCTAGCACCGGCGCTGGGGGCCATTCTCCTGCTCGCGACGGTACCCGCCGGTGCCGACGATTCCCTGAGCGCCGCAACCATCGCTGATGTGCGCTGCGTCGTAGTTGCCTCAGTCTCAGCAAGTCAGCCCGCCAATGCCAATGCAGCGGCGCTGCTGACTTTCTATTTCCTTGGGCGCCTGGACAGCCGCGAGCCGGCGTCGTTCGATCTCCCGCAGGCAATGCTTGCGCAAATCAATGTCATGTCGGCGGCCGACTTCAGTGCCGAAGGCAAGCGTTGCGGCAAGGAACTCGAGGCGCGGGCCATGTACATCATGGACGTGAGCAAAGCGCTCACAGACGAGAAGAAGTAAAGACTGCCGATGGCACCGACACTTGAACCCGCCTGAGACTCGGGCACACTCAAAGGGTGATGTGAGGGACGTCGGGCTGGCGGCGACCGGCAGTTACACTCTACCGACGCGAGGTCTCCGGTGCGCTACCCCGCGTAGCGACTGGCCCGAGTCGAAGTGTGAGCATAGGTGTGTCTGGTGACGGGGGCGCGGCCGTGAGAAGTTCTGACTTGCTGAGAGCGGGGTTGGGCGCGACGGCACCATGTCTGGCTGCGCTCTTATTACTCGCCATTGGTGGCTGCACACGCCAGCACGAGCCACCGCGCCATCCGGAACTGACGCTCCAGCTTCGCTGGGTCAAGGGCTATCCAAGCGAGACCCGGCGTAACGTCGAGACCGGCATGAACTGGGCGCTCTCATTCCTCGGAGCGACGCTGCCCAGCACGTCACCAGAGGTCTATTGGTGGCAGGGCAACGTCGTCACGGTTGACCTGGATGCCGCAGGCATATCGTCGCAGACCGCGCCGGCTTGGATAGCGCTGCTTACGAACCTCAAGGCGAGCGATGAGTATCGCAAGACCGGGGCGCTGGATGTCGGTCGATTCGTCACGCTGACGCTGTGCAGTTCACGTCAATACCTCGCGCTGACCGGGGCTGCACCGACGTTTGCAGATTTTCAAGCACGGCACCCGCAGGAAACCAAGCCGGCAGCCGTGGTCGAGTCAGGCATCGCCAACGGCAATCGCCTGGTGGAAGTCGGACCGCCGGGTCCTGTTGCCGACATTTTCTTTGTCGCCTACGAGGGCAGCGGCTCGATTGCTGACGGCTCCTTTCAGCGGGCGGAGCTCGAGACGCTCGACTTCATGCCGAATGGCCAGCTGCGGTTCGGGCTCTACGACTTAGCCGGCCACCAGAAGCTTGGCACAACCGCGCAGCTCACCGCCGCCGGCAAGCCCAGCAAGTGTCTGTGGTGCCACGAGATCGGGCTACAACAGCCCTACAAAGCCACCACCACCGTGCCCGGCTTCTATTCGCCCGGCGAGCTGCGCCATCTCCTGCTCGAGCGGATGAGCGCCGTACGGGACTATCGCGCCGGCCTCAAGTCGCGCATCGACTTCACGCGGACCAACGATCACACCTACGCCGAGCTGCTCTACCTCTCGTTCGCCGAACCCTCAGCGGCGCGGCTGGCACTGGAGTGGAACGAGCCCGAAGCCAAGATCAAGGCCCTGCTGGCCACATACAAAACGCACGCGCAAGCGGAGCGGCCGATTCTCGGCGACCGTTTGTATGACCGCGCGGAAATTGACCACTTTGCCCCATATCAGACCATTCGGGCCCCTTCGCAAACCCGCGAGGCCGGTGGCTACGAGCCAGACCTGATCGAACCCGGGACGAATCCTGCAGTGGGCGATCAAGGGCCGCTGCCCGGAGGGCTCGGTGGCCCTTGAGCAGCGCCACATAAAATATCGCGCTGACATTGACGGCCTGCGCGGCCTGGCGGTCACGGCAGTCGTCCTCTATCACGCCCGAGTGCCCGGATTCGCCGGCGGCTATGTCGGTGTCGATGTGTTCTTTGTGATTTCCGGGTTCCTGATCACTCAGGTGCTCGACTCGGCGCCTGCCGGATCGCACGCGCGGGCGCTGGCAAAGTTCTATCTGCGACGCGCCAGACGCCTGTTGCCCGCCTTGATTACGATGCTCGTGGCATGCACCGCAGTCGCGGTAGCGCTTTACTTGCCCTCGGACCTGCGCAAATTTGGGCGCAGCCTGATTCTCGCAGCCACTTTCCTCGGCAACTTCGGCGCCGCGCTGCAAGGCGGTTACTTCGATCCGGGCGCCCGCTTCGCCCCCCTGCGGCACTTGTGGTCACTTGCCGTCGAGGAGCAGTTCTACCTGCTCTATCCGCTTGCGCTGTTTGCGCTGGCAAGCCTGAGGAACACCTCGCGGATCGCCCTCTTCGTGGTTGCCGCACTCGCCTCGCTGCTGCTGTCGTTCTGGGGCGCGGCGCACGCGCCCATTCTCAATTTCTTCATGCTGCCTACGCGCGCTTGGGAACTGCTGGTCGGCGCGCTGCTGGCGCTTGCGCCCATACGGACCTCTGCTCGCGCAAACGAGCTGCTGGCAGCACTCGGCTTGGCCGGCATTGTGACGGTGGTCTACTGCGAGCGGGTCATCAGTTTCCCCGGGACCGCCGCGATCACCGCGTCAGCGTGCAGCTGCATGCTGATTGCCGCCAATGCGGCCGGCTCGACATTCGTGGGGCGAGTGCTGCGTTTGCGGCCCATCGTGTTCACCGGTCTCATTTCATACTCGCTTTACCTATGGCACGCGCCGCTGCTGGCCTACCTCGACTACTACGAGATTAGCGAACCGCACGTAGCGGTCTTGTGCCTGGTCCTGTTGATCACCTACCTGATTTCCGCGGGCAGCTGGGCCGCCATCGAGCAGCCCTTCCGCACGGGGAAACTTGCGGCGATGCCGCGCGCCACGGTTTCCGGCGCCTTGGTCGCGACCGCCTGTTTGGTAGGCGTGGGGTATTGGCTCGTCCGCACGGACGGGTTGGCCCAGCGATGGGCGTCACCGCTGGCGGCGGTCAGGGAAGAATCACCCGAGTTCTCGGCGATGGAAGCACGCTGTACGGGCCTGTCACTGGCAGAAATCGCGGCTGGAAAGCTGTGCAGTTTCGGTCCGCAGACGGAGTCCGCGCCCAGGATCATGGTGTGGGGTGACAGTCACGCAGGAGTGCTGCTGCCGGTGTACCAGGCACTCGCTCTCGCACACGGCGTCCGCATTTACTTCGGCATTCGTGGCGCCTGTTGGCCGTTGCCCGGGGCCGAGGCGGCCAGCTCCGGGGAATTCTGGCGGGCGCGCTGCGCGGCCTTCAACACGGCCATGTCAAAGGCGGTTGAGAAATTGCAGCCGCAGCGCGTCATCCTAAACGCGTACTGGCTCGATCCAGGAGCACAGTCCGAGCCCGAGCTGCGTCGACGCGCGGTCGGACGCGGCTCCGAGGTGGCCGATGCCTTGGACGGCGTCCTCAGTGCAATGCGTGCTAGAGGGACCTCTGTGTGCGCCGTCTTGACAGTCCCTGGCTATCCGTACCCGATCCCCTATGCCGTAGCGATGGCTCAGCGCCGGCATATCGATATCGACGCGTTCGCCATCTCGCGCAGCGAGGCCTTGCGCGAGTATCGGACCGTCGAAGGGCTTATGCGTTCGCGGGCCGCGGGAAACGAGCTGCTAATCGCGGACCCCAAGGAACTGCTGTGCCCCGGGGATCACTGCCTCTTACGCAGGCCCGATGGAGCGCTGCTCTATCGAGACGCAAACCACATATCGCTCGCTGGCGCGCAGTTTCTGTCGGCGATCGTCGAGCGGTGTGTTGCGGACGTGAAGTAGGCCTCCGCCGCGAGGACGCCCGCAATCAGGAGGCCCTTGGGCGCCCTGCGGACCGGCAGGCGGCACCCTTCGGATCGCCTATTTCAGTTCAGCGCGCGTGAGCCTAGTCAACGAACTGAGCTTCTGCACATCCGCAGGTGTCGCCGGGTTGTAGACCACATTGGTGAGGTCCGGCCGGCCATCCGCCAGGAATGCGGAATACTCGAAGCCGATCGGGCCGAGCACCGGATGGCGAATCTGCTTGACGGTCTCGCCGGGGCGCTGCACATCGTTGTTCGCCCACATCTGCTTGAATTCCGGGCTCAGCCGGCAAAGCTCATCCACCAAAGGGGTGACCTCGGCGGCCGCTCCCGCGCGCGCCGCATCCACCCGGAACGCCCCCACCACGAAACGCGCGACGCTCTCCCAGTTGTACTGCGCCGCGCGCATCCGCGGATCGAGGAAGACGATGCGCAGGATGTTGCGCTGCTGCGGTGGCAGCGCTGCGTAGTCAGTGAGCAAACGCGTTCGTCACGCTGGGCCTCTGCGCCCACTGGATTCAGCCGCGCGCCACGGCAACACCTTCGCCGGCAAGACTGAGGCTCTTGGTCGCGGGATGGCTGCTGCGGCTTCCGTGGAAGCGCGGAAGCGCGCCTAAGTCTCGAAAGGAAAGTGGGCCGTGTAGGATTCGAACTTACGACCAAGAGATTAAGAGTCTCCTGCTCTACCAACTGAGCTAACGGCCCCTGAAATCAGGGGTGGACGATGGGACTCGAACCCACGACAACCGGGATCACAACCCGGGGCTCTACCAGCTGAGCTACGCCCACCATCGTCACTAACTGCCATGCGGCTGGCGTGCCCGGCAGGACTCGAACCTGCGACCCTCGGCTTAGAAGGCCGATGCTCTATCCGCCTGAGCTACGGGCACGATGTCACGCCCCTAACCGGCCCCGCCGCACGGGGGGCGCGAATCATACGTAAGTGGCTTCGGGAGCGTCAATTTTCTGCCCGAGACCCCCGTTGAACCCCCGTACGGGGTACTCCCCATGCCCGGCCGGGCGCGCGGTCCTCGCAGCAGGAATGCCTTTGTTACACTGAGGTTAATCCCGTTTTCCCCTGGATTGCCCATGAAGGTGCCTGCAGACGAGCCCCAGTCCGCGCCGGACGGCCTCCCCGTCGCCCCGCGGCCCGGCACCCCGGGCACGCCCCCGCCACCTGCGGGGATCAGTGCCATCGACCTGGCGCTGGCTGAGATTCGTCTGCAGCTGGCGGCGTGGCAGCAGCATGAGCCAGGGGCCCGGCTGGGCGCCGATCCGGAGGAGCTGCACGCGTTGCGCGTCGCGGTGCGCCGCATCGACGCGGTACTGGCGCTGTTCAAGCAGCAGCTACCGGATTCTGTGGTGCGGGCACGGCGGATTGCCAAGGGACTGCTGCGCGCGCTCGGTGCCGCGCGCGACTTCGACGTCCAGCTGGCAGAACTGGCACGCTATTGCGCCACGCTCTCCGCGCCTGAGCGCACGGCCGCCGCCGCGCTGCGCGAGCGCCTGGAAGCTGACCGCAGCCAGGCGCGCCTGCGCATGATGCGCACCCTGGACAGCGAGGCGACACGGCAGTGGCTCAATACCCTGAGTCTTGCCGGCGCGAGCCCGCAGACAACAGCCACTACCGGCGCCGCAGCGGCCGCGATCGTCATGCCCGAGCGCATTGCCAAGCGCTTCCGCAAGCTGCGCAAGGAGGTGCGCGGGCTGCGCGCCAGGTCGGGCATGGAGGAGTACCACCGGGTCCGGCGCCGGGCGAAGCTGTTGCGCTACGCGCTGGAGCCCGGCGCGGGGCTGTTCGGCAAGCCCGCCGTGCAGATGCTCAGGGCGCTGCGCCGGGTGCAGGACGGCCTGGGAGAACACCAGGACGCGCAGCTTGCCAAGAGTCGCCTGGAGGCGATTGCCGCGGAAGCTGACGCGGGACTGCCCGCGGAGACGCTGTTTCTCATGGGACGCCTGGCCGAGCACCACCTGAACATCGCCTCGCAGGCGCGCAAGACACTCGCGGGCGCGTGGAAGAAAGTGCGCGGTAAGCGCTGGAAGTCGTTGCGGGCGCGGATGCAGCAGGCGAGCGCCGCGGCGCACAGGGCGCAGGAGCGCACGTCGCCTGCAGTCCCCGCGCCCGGTATGCCGGGCGCCCCTGAGGTCCCGCCGCCGGAGCCCTCGCCGCTGGCTGCGGCTCGCCCGCTGCGCCACTGACGACACGCGCGCGAGGACCACTTGGAGCTGTTGATCATCAGGCACGCCATCGCCGAGGAGCGCGACGCCCAGCGCTGGCCCGACGATCACCTGCGGCCGCTGACGCCGCGCGGCGCCGCACGCGGCCGCAAGGCTGCCGCAGGACTCGCACAGCTATGGGCCAAGCCCGAGCTCGTCCTGACCAGTCCCCTGCGGCGTGCCCGGCAGACCGCTTCGCTGCTGGAGCGCCATGCCGGCTGGCCGCCCGCGCAGCTGTGCACCGAACTTGACCCCGAGACTGCGCCACGCGCGCTGCTCGCCCGCCTGGCGCGCAGCACCGCGGAGCGTGTCGTGGTGGTCGGCCACGAGCCTCACCTGGGCGCGCTGCTCGCCCAGTGCCTGCCCGGGGGCACGCAGCGAGGGATCAGCTTCCGAAAGATGGGGGTTGCCCTGGTGCGGTTCCGCACACGCGTACGGCCCGGCAGCGCCGAGCTCCTGTGGTTCGCGCCGCCGAAGCTGCTGCGGGCGGCACACAAGGCGCGCCGGGCCTAGTGGGCCGCTGAGGCGGCAGCTCCCGCGCCGGCGCCAGACTCGCTGCGGTTCGGGCGCGCGAGCCATACCAGCCCGATCAGGGCGAGGAAGATGAACCCGGAGGCGTAGAAGATGTCGTCGGCCGAGAGCATGAACGCCTGGGAGTCGACCAGCCGGTTGAGCAACGCATAGCCCTGCTGAGTGCCGATGCCCCCTGCATGCAAAGTACCTAGCGCCTGTGCGGTCACCGGGTCGTTGGGGTCCAGGCGCTCGACCAGCTGTGCGTGGTGCAGCGTTGCGCGCCGGTCCCACAGCGTCGTGGTCAATGAGGTGCCGAACGAGCCGGCGGTGATGCGCGCGAAGTTGGACAGTCCCGAGGCCGAGGCGATGCGGTCCGGCGGCAGGCCGGAGAGCGTGATCAGCATGAGCGGGATGAAAAACGCGGCCATGCCGATGCCCTGGATCACCGTGGGCAGCAGCAGCGTGCCGATGGTCGCATCGGTGTTGAAGTGCGCACGCATGAACAGCACCAGCGCGAACACCCCGAAAGAGCCGGTCACCAGCAGTCGCGGATCGACGCGGTTGGTGGCGCGGCCCACCAGCGGGGTAAGCACGATGGCCAGCACCCCGACCGGGGCGAGCACCAGGCCCGCGAGCGTCGCGGTGTAGCCCATGTATTGCTGCAACCACAGTGGCAGCAGCACGACATTGCCGAAGAACAGCCCGTAGGCGCACAGCAGCGAGACGGTGCCCACCCAGAAGTTGCGGCGCTTGAACAGGCTCAGGTCGACGATCGGGTGCTCCTCGGTGAGCTCCCAGACCAGGAAGATCGCAAACGCGACCACCGCCACGCACAGCAGCGCCACGATCTGGGGCGAGTTGAACCAGTCGAGGTCCTTGCCCTTGTCGAGCATGACCTGCAGGGAGCCGACCCACAGCACCAGCAATCCCAGGCCCACGTTGTCCACCGGCACGCGGGCGGTCGGGGTCTCGCGCTTGTGGAAAATCCACCAGGTCGCCGCGGCCGCCCCGATGCCCACCGGCACGTTGATGTAGAAGATCCAGGGCCAGGAGATGTTGTCGGTGATCCAGCCGCCCAGGAGCGGGCCCACCACCGGGGCCACCAGCGTCGTGATCGACCACATGGCAAGCGCGGTGCCGGCCTTGCTGCGCGGATAGCTGGACAGCAGCAGCGTTTGCGACAGGGGGATCATCGGGCCGGCCACCGCGCCCTGGATGACGCGGAACAGGATCAGCGCGGACAGCGTCGGGGCGAGCGCGCACAGGAAACTGGCAATCACGAACAGCGCCACCGAGGCGGTGAACAGCCGCACCTGCCCGAAGCGGCGCGTCAGCCAGCCCGTCAGCGGCAGCGAGATCGCATTGGCGACGCCGAACGAGGTGATGACCCAGGTGCCCTGGTCGGGCGAGACCCCCAGGTCCCCGGCAATGGCCGGGATCGAGACATTGGCGATCGAGGTATCCAGCACGTTCATGAACGTAGCCAGCGACAGCGCGATCGTGCCGATCGCCAGGTGCGCCCCTGTCAGCGGCGGCAGCCCGGCCGGCGCTGCCCCCGCAGCGCCGCCGGTGGCCGGTCTGTCAGCATTCTGGTCTGCCACGGTGAGAGACTCCTTACGCGCCCTGCGAACTTCAGTGCAGGTGCCGGCCAGCGGCGGGCAGGGGTGCGTTGTCCGCCAGGATCGCAGCCTCCGCCGCGGTGTGCACGGCGGCCACGCGGGCACTGCTGGTCTGGTTGGCGGCAATGATCGAGCGCACCCGCGCATCCGCCTGGGCATTGCCCGAGCCGTAAACATCTGTCGACCACGAGGTCGCGTTGCTGGCCAGCTGCGGCAGGCGCGAGGCGTCCGCGCCCTGGCTCACATCGACGTCCGCCTTCATCGACAGGCCGATCTGCAAAGGATGCGCGGCGACCTCGCGCGCATCGAGCGCGATGCGCACCGGCACGCGCTGTACGATCTTGATCCAGTTGCCGGTGGCGTTCTGCGCCGGCAGCAGGGAGAACGCCGAGCCGGTGCCAGCACCGAAGCCTGCGACCGTGCCGTGATAGATGATCTTCGTGCCGTAGAGATCCGCGGTGAGCTTCACCGGCTGTCCGACGCGCATGCGCGCGAGCTGCGGCTCCTTGAAGTTGGCGTCGACCCAGACCTGGTCAAGTGGCACTACGGCCATGAGGGCCGCGCCGGGGCCGACGCGCTGGCCGAGCTGCACGTTGCGCCGCGCGACGAACCCGGCCACCGGGGCGGGCAGTTCGGTGCGCGCAAGCTGCAGGTAGGCGTTGCGCACCGCCGCGGCGGCATCGCGCACCTGCGGGTGGTCCTCGAGAGTGGTGTTATCGACACGCGCGCGCGTGGCGGCCAGCTGCTGCTGCGCGGCCATGAGGCTCGCCTGGGCGCCCTTCACCGCATCACGCGCGTGCTGCAGTTCCTCGCCCGAGACGGCCCCGCTGCTGCCCAGCTGCTGTCGGCGCGCCAGGTCTTTCTGCGCTGCGTCGAGGTCGGACTGGCGCAGCTGCACCGAGGCCTCCAGCTGCGAGGTCGTCGCGTACAGGTTGCGCACGTCGCGCACCGTGCGCGCGAGCTGCGCCTCGGCCTGATCGAGCGCCACCTTGGCGTCGGCCTGGTCCAGCCGCACCAGCGGCTGGCCCGCCTTGACGAACTGGGTGTCGTCGGCGCCGATGCCGATTACGGTCCCTGAGATCTGCGGGGTGATCTGCACGACGTTGCCGCCCACGTAGGCATCGTCGGTGCCTTGGTGGTAGCGCAGCACCTGCGCCCAGTAGAGCGTGAAGCTGATCGCCACCAGCACGACGCCGCAAAGCAGCGGCGTCAGGATGCGCCAGCGGCGCTTGCCGGCTGTGTTGATGGTCGCGGTAGTCATGGTCGTTCCTTGCAAGATCCGTTGTCATTGCCATGGCGAATAATGCCTAGGCAGTCATTCCCTGAAAAAAAGGCCGCTCCTAGGCGCTCACCACTCCGGCGTCCATCTGCGAGTTCTCGAACATCCGTCCCAGCAGCCCCTCCAGCTGCCGGGCCTCGCTCTTGGTGAAGCCACGCAGGAAGTGGTTGGCCACCGCCATCGAGATCTCCCGCATGCGCGGATACACCCCCAGCCCCTCCTCCGTGAGCTCCAGGTACGTCAGGCGCCGGTCCTGCGAGCTGCGGTTGCGGCGGATGAGCGCCTTGGTCTCCAGGCGGTCCAGCATCCGGGTCATGGCGCCCGCATCGTAGGAGATGCCCTTGCACAGGTCCGAGGCCGACATCGGCTCGCTGGAGCCGGCGAGCATGGCGATCACGATGAACTGCGCAGAACTGATCTCCAGGGGCGCGAGCCGCTTGTCCGCGGACAACTGCCTGTCCAGCGCCGACAGCATCTCGACCCGCACCCTGCTAAGCAGGTAGCCCACGCTCTTCTTGGGCTGGTAGGTCGCGATGTCGTAAATGTCGCCCATGTAAGCACTCCTGAATATCTCCCGATCGGGGCAGCGCACGTGCCTCCGCCGGGGAGTGCCCACATAATGGTTGCCTAGGCTGTATTTGTCAAGGCTTTGGCTGCCTCAGCAGGATATCGCCGAGGCCGTTCACATGCCGGCAAGATGGCTGTCCGAGTGGTGTCATACGGCACCCTCAGACTTGCCTGCAGTGCAGCACAGGCAGTTCACCATGGCTCAGTCCTCTCACCCCTCCCGCTGGCACGCTGCGGTCAAGATGGCCGCCACGCGCGTGCTGGCCGCGCGCTGGCGTCACTCGCTGGAATGCCTCGAACTGGCGCGTGCCGAGCAGGCACAGCTGCGCGGCAGCCCGCTCGCCGAGGCGCGCGCCGCCCGCCGCGCCGCCCGGCGTGTCCTGCAGCTGGAGCTGCTGCGCAGTGCGCTGGCGCGCGAACTGCGTGCCTGAGAGCCACGGGTAACTGGCGTTTTTGATTGCCGGCCTGCGTCGCGTAGAATCGCGCCCCTTCTCGGGGCGTAGCTCAGACTGGTAGAGCGCTACGTTTGGGACGTAGATGTCGCAGGTTCAAATCCTGTCGCCCCGACCATTCCACCGAAGTCCGCATTAACTGCGCTTTAGGCAGCCTGCGGCCTGGATGCAAGCCACACGCGAGAACGCCGTCCGCCAGCTTGCGCTGGGGGACGGCGTTGCAACGGGCCCATCCCGCGGGCGGACGCGCCTGAACACATCACCCGGGGCGTCGTGGCGACGACCCCGACGAGGGTCCTCAGTCGGCCTGGACGCCCGGGCAGGCAGCCTTGATCTGCGCGATCTTGGTATCCAGGGCCTTGTTGTACTCGCCCGTCGTGACCTGGTACTTGGTGCCTTCGGTGCCGGTGACGAGGCCCTCAACCAGGCCGATCGGGGCGATCATCGAGATGCCGTTACCGATCTTCGACGCGGTGCTGGCCTTCTCGCTGTTGAGCACGCGCAGGTCGCCGGGGGCGGCCTTGCAGTCGATGGCCATGCTCTTGGCCGCAGCCTCGTCCTTCTTCTCGGTCATGGCGCAGCCACTCAGAGCGATAACGCCGAGTGCACAGACACCAAAAGAAACCAGTTTCGTTGTAATCATCGTCGCGTCGCTCCCTAAGTAATTGCAATCTTGGTACCGCTCTATTAGAGCAGGTTAAGCCACTCCTCAGGGCTAAATCACTGCACCCGTGGCCCAATTGACAGTCGGGCCATTTACGGGTCTCCCCTGGTAGCGCCGGCGCGCGACACGCCCACGCGCCCTGGTGGCGCAGTTCCGGGTCGGCGGCACTTGCTGGCCCCGCACCAAGTGCAGCTGAGCCGGCCGCAACCGCAGCCCCCTTGGCAACCCGGTGACGCATGCAGACTGGCACGACCCGGGGGGCATGCGAGAATGCGCGCCCAGTTTGGCAGCCTCTTTGTCCCATGACTGCACGGTTGATCGACGGCAAGGCCCTCGCCCGCGAGGTCAAGGAAACGGTACGCGGCGCGATCGAAGCCGCGGTGGCTGCAGGCCGGCCGCGCCCCGGGCTTGCCGTGGTCAAGGTCGGCGAGGATCCCGCCTCGGCGGTGTACGTGCGCGGCAAGCGCCTGGCGTGCGGGGAGGTCGGCATCAATTCATTCGCCTACGACCTCCCCGAGGCCACCACCGAGGCGCAACTGCTGGCCCTCATCGACGACCTGAACGAGGACGACCAGGTGGACGGCATCCTGGTGCAACTGCCCCTGCCGGAGCGGATCGCCAAGACCGCGGTCATCGAGCGCATCACCCCGGTCAAGGACGTCGACGGCTTCCACCCCTATAACATCGGCCGGCTGGCACAACGCATCCCGCTGATGCGCCCGTGCACCCCATACGGGGTGATCCGGCTGCTGGAGCACATCGGCGCACCGTTCAAGGGGCAGAACGCGGTGGTGGTCGGCGCATCCAACATCGTCGGCCGGCCGATGTCGCTGGAGCTGCTACTGACCGGGGCGACGGCCACGGTGTGCCACCGCTTCACCGCCGACCTCGAAGAGCACGTCAGCCGCGCCGACATCCTGATCGTGGCCGCCGGCAAGCCCGGCCTGATCCCCGGGCATTGGGTGCGCCCCGGATCGATCGTCATCGATGTCGGCATGAACCGCCTGCCCGACGGGCACCTCGTCGGGGATGTCGACTTTGCGGTCGCGCGCGAGCGCGCAGCCTGGATCACGCCGGTCCCCGGCGGGGTGGGCCCGATGACGGTCGCGATGCTCATGCACAACACCCTGCAGGCCGCGCAGCGCCGCCGCGAGGGCGCCGGCGCGCAACGCTAGCGGTTCAGGCGCGTCGCCAGACCGTCACGCCGCCGGGCTTGTCCTCGAGGATGATCCCGACCGCCACGAGCTCGTCACGGATGCGGTCAGACTCCGCCCAGTCCTTGGCCTGACGCGCCGCAATGCGCGCGGCGATGTGCGCCTCGATCTGCGCATCGGTGAGCTCGGTCGCCGCCCCGCCGCCTCCCCCGCCGCGCCGCGCCGAGCCGGCCCCATTGCGCAGGCGCGACCGCCAGCAGGCCCAGCACCGCACCCAGCGAGCGCAGTTCGGCGCCCAGCAGCGCCGCGCGCTCGAGCTTGCCCGACATCCTTGGCAGGTGTTCAGCTCGCGGGTCAGGGTCTGCAGCACCGCGAGGGCCTCCGGCGGTGTTGAAGTCATCGTCCATGCTCTCGCGGAAGCGCGGCGTGTACTCGCTCGGTACCACGGCGACCTCGGGCAGGTCGCGCAGCGCGGTGTAGATGCGGCTGAGCGCCGCGTCCGCCTGCTCGAGCTGGTCGAGCGAGTAGTTGATCGGCCCGCGGTAGTGGCTCGAGAGCACGAAGATAGCGCAGCACCTCCGGGTGGCGCAGCGCCGGCAGCACCTCGCGCACGGTGAAGAAGTTGCCGAGCGACTTCGACATCTTCTCGTCGTCGACGTTGACGAAGCCGTTGTGCATCCACAGGTTCGCGAAGCAGTCGCCGGTGGCCGCGCACGACTGCGCGATCTCGTTCTCGTGGTGCGGGAACTTCAGATCCATGCCGCCGCCGTGCAGGTCGAAGTGCGTCCCAAGCAGCGCGGTGGACATGGCCGAGCACTCGATGTGCCAGCCCGGACGGCCCGAACCCCAGGGCGACTCCCACGACGGCTCGCCGGGCTTGGAGTGCTTCCACAGCACGAAGTCCAGCGGATCGCGCTTGGCCTCGTCGACTTCCACCCGCGCGCCGCTGCGCAGGTCCGCCAGGCGCTTGCCGGAGAGCTTGCCGTAGTCGGCGAAGCGCGCCACCGCGTACATGACGTCGCCGTTCGGGGCCACATATGCGTAGTCGCGCTCGATCAGCTGCTCGATCATGGCGATGATCTGCGGCACGAACTGCGTCGCGCGCGGCTCGTGGTCGGGCGGCAGGATGGCCAGAAGTGCGCAGTCCTCGTGCATCGCGGTGATGAAGCGCTCGGTGAGGGCGCCGATCGGCTCGCTTGTTGGCGGCCGCGCGCTGGATGATCTTGTCGTCGATGTCGGTGATGTTGCGCACGTAGGTCAGCTGGTAGCCGCGATGGCGCAGGTAACGGGCGATGACGTCGAACACCAGCAGCATGCGCGCGTGGCCGATGTGCACGAAGTCGTACACGGTAAGCCCGCACACGTACATGCGCAGCTTGCCCGGGACGATGGGCTTGAGCTCCTGTTTCTCGCCGGTCAGCGAGTCGTGAATGCGGATCATGCGAAGCGCGCCAGCCGCTCGCGTGCCTTGTCCGGCCGGCATCGCCCTCAGCAGCGGCGCGAGCTCCGGCCCGTGCGCAAGCCCTGTGAGGGCCACGCGCAGCGGCATGTACAGTTCCGCGCCCTTGCGTCCGGTGGCCGCGCGTACCGCCCCGGCGATGCCCGGCAGGTCGTGCCCTCTCGCGCGCAGCGGCGGCGGCAGCGGCGAAGTAGCCGGCGCCGGCGCTGCGCACCACCGCCTCAGCGGGGGGCTCCAGCGTCAGGTAACGCTCCGAATACGATCTCCACCCACGGGCGCGCATCCTCCGGCAGCACCAGGTTCGGGCAGCAGTGCGGCGACAAAGGCGCTCGCGGCCTGTTCGTCCAGGCTCGCAGGCAGCACACCTGCAAGCCAGGCGCGCGCGGCTTCGAGTGGAAAGCTGGTGCACGGCGTCCTTTTGCCAAACGTGCAGCTGCTGCTCATCGAAGCGCGAGGGGGCGCGCCCCAGGTGCGTGGCATCAAAGCCACGCGCCATCTCATCAAGGCTGAGCAGTCCGTGCACCGCGCTGGAGTGCCCGAGACGGAACAGGTGGTTGGCCAGGGCTGCGGGCAGGTAACCACGTTCGCGGTACTCGCGCACGCTTGCCGCGCCATGGCGCTTGGACAGGGGCGCGCCGTCACTGCCGACGATGAGCGAGATGTGCCCATAGGCCGGTGCCGGCAGGCCCAGAGCCGCCAGGATCAGCAGCTGCCGCGGTGTGTTGGTGAGGTGATCCTCGCCGCGCAGCGCCTGGGTGATCCCCATGCAGGCATCGTCCACGGCATTCGAGAAGAAGAACGCGGCCGAGCCATCCGCGCGCCGCACGACAAAGTCGCCGATGTCATCGCTCAGGAAGCTCTGTGGCCCGTGGACAAAGTCGGTGAACTCGATGCGCTCGCCCGCGGTACGCGGAAGCGCCAGCTGGCGGGCAGGCCCTGCCCCTGGCGGCGCGCGCGCTCCGCGGGGGTAAGCGCGCTGCAGGTACCCGCGTAGCGCGGTGGGCGCCCGGAGGCCAGCTGCGCACGGCGCGCCAGGTCCAGCTCCAGCGGGGTGCAGAAGCACGGGTAGACCGCCTCCTGGCGCTCAAGGACTGCAAAGTACTGGGCGTACAGCGCCCCGCGCTCGGACTGGCGGTAGGGCCCGCGCGCGTCCTCGCGATCCGGCCCCGCGTCCCACTCGATGCCCAGCCAGCGCAGGTCCGCCATCAGCGCCGCAGTGTGGGTCTCCGCACTGCGTTCCTTGTCGGTATCCTCGATCCGCAGCACCAGGCGGCCCCCGGCGCGTCGGGCCAGGAGCAGGTTGAACAGGGCCGTGCGGGCATTACCGAGGTGAAGCTCGCCCGTCGGACTGGGGGCAAAGCGGGTCACCACGGGGCGCAAAGCCCCCGCGGCAGCAGATTCGGTCGGATCCATGACGCCATGTTACGGGAATCTCACGAATCGCAACAAAGCACTGCCTGTCCCACTGCTATAAAATCCCCCGGCTGCGCCTGACCCATCCCCGGAGGATCGATGCTGACTAAGTGCCTGAACCGGCTGACCGTGCCGCTGTCCCTTGCCCTGCTTTGTGGCTTTGCGCTGCTGCACGCCGCGGCGGGCGCGGCGGAACCGGCCACCCAGGTGCGCGTCACGACCAGCATGGGCGAGTTCATCATCGAGGTGCGCAGCGACCGGGCACCGCTGACCGCGGCGAACTTCCTGCGCTACGTGCGCGAGGGCTTCTACTCCAACACGCTGATCCATCGAGTGGTCGCCAACTTCGTGATCCAGGGCGGCGGCTACGATGCGACCACCGGGAAGGTCAAGCCCACCCACGAGAACGTGGTCAACGAGTCCGGCAACGGGCTGCAGAACAAGCGCGGTACGGTTGGTCTCGCCCGTGGCGAGCAGCCGCACTCCGGTAATGCGCAGTTCTTCGTGAATATCGCCGACAACCCTGACCTGGACCCCGTGCCCACGCGCTGGGGCTACACCGTGTTCGGCAAGGTGGTGCAGGGCATGGATGTCATCGATCGCATCGGCGAGACCCCGACCGGCAGCGTCGGTGAGTTCAAGGCGGACTCGCCGATGAAGCCGATCATCATCCAGAAGGTCGAGGTCATCGGCGCCGGCGCCGGCGCCACCCCGCAGGCGGCGACGCCGGTGGTACCGACACGCCCGGACAACATCCTCTCGCCCAAGTAGGAGCGGCGGGGATGGCGCGCCTGTTTGTCTCGGACGTTCACCTGGACACGCAGGCGCCGCAGGCCACCCAACAGTTCCTCGCGTTCCTGCGCGCCCAGGCCTCGCAGGCCGAGGCGCTGTACATCCTGGGGGACCTGTTTGAGGCCTGGGTCGGCGATGACGACCGTGATCCTGAGAAGGAACAGGTCAGCGCCGCCTTGAAGGCGCTGGGGACCGCCGGCGTGCCGTGCTTCGTGCTGCATGGCAACCGCGACTTCCTGCTGGGCGCGCAGTTCTGCGAGCGCAGCGGCTGCATCCTGCTGCACGATCCGGTCGTGGCACAGTTGGATGGCGAGGCGGTGCTGCTCACCCACGGTGATGCGCTGTGCACCGACGATCATCCCTACCAGGAGCTGCGCAGCACCGTGCGCGACGCACGCTGGCAGCGGCGCTTCTTGGCGCTGCCGCGCGAGCGGCGCGAGCTGCTGGCCAACGAAGCGCGCGCTGGCAGCAAGCGCCACACCGCACGCACGGTACCTGTGATCATGGATGTGAACGAGGCGGCGGTAGCGGCAGCATTCCGCGCGACCGGCGTGCGCCGCATGATTCACGGGCACACGCACCGCCCGGCGGTGCACGACTTAGTGCTCGACGGTGCACCCGCGCAACGGATCGTGCTGGGCGCCTGGTATGAGCAGGGTAGCTACCTGCACTGTGAAGGCGGCAGGTACCAGCTGCTGGACCTGCCGCGCTGACTTCATGGGGCGCCCCACAGTAGCGCGCCCTTCCGTGGACGCGCCGCTGTGCGCACAAGAGGCGAGGTTACTGCGCCGGCGGCGGGCCGCCGCGCGGCGGCCCGTGATGCCGGTGCTCCATGTCCTGCAGCACCTGGAACTTCTTTAGCTGCGCTGGCGTGAGGATCGGGGTCAGCTTCTGCACCGTGTCGGCCTGCATCTGGTCGTGCGCGGCCTTCATCTGGCTGAAGTCAGGCTTCGTGCCGGCTGCCTTCGCCTGCGCGAACTCGGCCTTCATGGCGGCATGCTGCTGCTCGAGGATCGACTGGACCTGCGGCCGCTGCGCATCGGTCAGGTCGAGCAACACCGTCAGGTCGTCCATCATCCGTGCGCTGCGGGTCTCCTCGTTCGGCGTCGCGGCGGGGGTCTGGGCGAACGCGGTGCCGGCGAGCAGCAGCGTGAGCGCAATAACACTGGTTCTCATGAAGATCTCCTCGCGCGGGGGTCTCGTCCGCGCTTCGTGGAATACGCTATGGCCGCGGTGGCGCCGCGTCGGTTAGCAATCGTTAGCGAGTGTGCCGAAACTGAAGGCAGGCTTAACGTCGCCTGGGCAGCGTGAGGACCGCCTCAAGGCCACCGCTGGCGAGGTTATGGACCGTGAGCGAACCACCGTGTGCCTGGGCAATGTCACGGGCAATCGTCAGGCCGAGCCCGGTGCCGCCGCTGTCGCGGCTGCGCGAGGACTCCAGGCGGTAGAACGGCTCGAATACGCGCTCGAGATCCTCCGCCGGGATGCCCGGACCCTCGTCGCGCACGCGGATCACCAACTGGGCGCCGTCCTCGACCACCACGTCCGCGCGCGAGCCGAACTTGATGGCGTTGACGATGAGGTTGGTCAGCAGGCGCTTGAGCGCGTGCAGCTTGCCCACAAAGGGTTGCAGTGCATGACCGGTTACCGTCATCTGCTGGCCCATGTCCGTGAACTCGCCCCGGATCTTGGTGAGCAGGGCGTCGATGTCCACCGCAGCGGCCGGCGCGCCCTCATCGAGCCCGCGGAACAGCGACAGCGCCTCGTGCACCATCGCCTCCATCTCGTCCAGTTCGTGCCCGATGCGCTCCTCCATCGGCGGATTGTCCAGCGCCTCCACCTGCAGGCGCAGCCGCGTCAGCGGGGTCTTCAGGTCGTGCGACATCGCCGCGAGCACCCGCGAGCGGCTGTCGAGGTAGCGGTGCAGGCGATCCTGCATCGTGTTGAAGGCATGGGCGGCATCGCGCAGCTCGCGCGCGCCGCGCTCGGCCAAGAGCGTGCGCGAGGAGTCGCGGCCGATGCTGTCGGCCGCACGCGCCAGGTCCGATAGCGGCCGGGTGATGTTGCGCGCGGTGAGATAAAGCACGATCACCAGGATCAACACCAGCAGCGCCAGGTTCAGGAACAGGCTGCGCGGCAGCGGCGCCCCGCCGGGCATGCGCGCCACGCGGTACACCACCGTGCCACCGTCCGGGAAGCGCACGGTGACGTCGTAGTGGCGTGCGCTGTCACGGTGCACCGCCAGCTCGTGTGCCTCGTAGAAGGGTACCGGCATCTGAATCGCAGGTGGCGCGCTGGCCGGGGTCGGGGCGACATTGACGCCGTACTCGGGCAGGGCCGAGTGCAGGTGCTCGCGCAGTGCCTCCTCGAAGTCCGCCAGCAGCGGCATGCGCAGGAAACCGTGATCCGGCGGCGGGCCGTGCTCTGGCCCTTCCGGGGGCGTGCCGAGCAGGCGCGGCCGCCGGTCGCGCGGCGCCACAGCGGACAGCTGGGCAACCGCCTCGGCGCGGTCAGCCGGACTGAGCGGCTCCAGCATCAGGGTGGTCTCGCTGATGCGGTGCGTCCACTCGTGCACGCTCGCCTGCAGCGCGAAGCGCTCGCGATCCTGGGCAATGAGGAACAAGGCGGCCGCCTGGGCGACCAGCACGGCGGCCACCGATGCGGCCAGCAGCCGCCCGAACAGCGACTGGGGCCAGAGACTGATGCGCATGGCGGCGGCCGTTGCGGCTTAGTCGGTCACGACCGTGACACCGACCACGTAGCCTTCCCCGTAGACGGTCTTGATGATCTGCGGCGCACGCGCGTCGTCGCCGAGGATCTGCCGCAGGCGGCTCACGCGCACGTCGATGCTGCGGTCGAACGGATCCGCGTCGCGGCCGCGCAGCAGCTCGGTGAGCTGCGCGCGCGTCAGGACACGGTTGCCCGCGCCCAGCAGCACCGCAAGCAGGCGGTATTCCGCGCCGCTCAGGGCCACTTCCTTGCCTGCCGAATCGGTGAGGGTGCGCGTGACGGTGTCCAGCCGCCAGCCATTGAAGGAGAAGCCACGCACGGTGTCGGGACTCGGGTCACGCGGTGCGTGCGCCGAGCGGCGCAGGATCGCCTTGATGCGTCCGAGCAGCTCGCGCGGGTTGAAGGGCTTGGCGACGTAGTCGTCGGCGCCGATTTCCAGGCCGATGATGCGGTCGACGTCCTCACCGCGCGCGGTGAGCATGATCACGGGTATCTGCGAGCGCGCACGCAGCTCGCGGCACAGCGACAACCCGTCCTCGCCAGGCAGCATGAGGTCGAGCACGACCAGGTCGACGTGGGAGCGCTCGAGCGTACGGCGCATTTCCTTGCCATCGGCCACCGCGGTGGTGCGGAACTCGTGCTTCTCCAGGTACTGGGCAAGCAGCCCGCGGATCTCGCGGTCGTCGTCGACAATCAGAAGGTGTGGTCGGTCAGTCATCGTGCCTCGCGGTAGTCCTTAAGGATACCGGGGCAACAGACCGCCGGCAGCTGATTTGGTGCCCGGAATGCGGTTCATGCAACCTAACAATCACTTAGCGCATGTAAGCAACTGTGCCCTAGCGCGCCAGCGGCCCGGAATGAAAGCGCAGCAACCCGTCCGGACCGGTCGCCAGCTGTGCCTCGTGTGCCGCCAGTTGCGCAAGGCGGCGGCGCCACTGCCGCGGATCGTGCGCGGCGGCGAACCCGACATAAAGCTCAAAGTGACGCGCCTCCGAGACCGCGAGGCTTTCATACAGCCCCGCCAGCGGCGCCGGCAGGCGTGGCGCCAGCAGTGCAAAGCGCTCCGCGGAACGCGCCTCGATCAGCGCGCCGCACAGCAACAGGTCGAGCTTGCGCTGCGGCTCGCTGGTTGCAAGCGCCGTGCGCAACTGCTGCGCATAGCGACCCGGGCGCTGGCGCGCGAACGGCACCCCGAGGGCTGCCATCGCGCGTACCACCTGCTCGTAGTGGCGCAGTTCCTCGCGCGCCAGGCGTGACAGTGCCAGCACCAGCGCCTGGTCCTCGGGGTAGGCAAACATCAGCGCGAGCGCGGTGGAGGCGGCCTTCTTCTCACAGTTGGCATGATCGACAAGCAGTTCGCGCCAGTGGGCGAGTGCGTCCTCCACCCAGGCCTGCGGGGTAACGCTGCGCAGGATTGACGCCTGCCCTGCCGGCTCAGCCACGGCCGCGTTCATGCCCGCGCCGCGCGCGCGCGCCAGCGCTCGAGCGTCTGCTCAAGCGCCGCGGCGGCCTCGTGTGCACTGGCGTAGCGGTCGCGCGGCAGCTTCGCCAGCAGGCGCTCCAGTAACGGCTGCACCGCGGCGAACGCGCGCGGCAGCTGCGGGATCGCCTCCTTGCGGTGTTTGTAGACGATGGCCATGGGGTTCTCGGCCCGGTACGGCTTGTGCCCCGAGAGCATCTCGAAGAGGATGACCCCGAGGCTGTAGAGGTCGCTGCGCTCGTCAATGGCTTCCGCGTGACCCTGTTCGGGACTCATGTAGTGCGGCGTGCCGAAGATCGTGCCGGTCTCGGTGATGTCCATGGCCAGGGCTGCGTCCTTGGACAGGCCGAAGTCGATGAGCGCGACGCTGTGATCCTCGCGCAGCATGATGTTCCCGGGCTTGAGGTCGCGATGCAGCACCCCGGCGGCATGCACCGCAGCCAGCGCGCGAGCGATCGAGGCCGCCAGCAGCAGCGCCTGTCGCGGGCTCAGGGGCTGGCGCATGCGCTTGCGCAGGTCGCCCTTGGCGAAGTACTCCATCACCAGCCAGGCGTGCTCGTCACTCACCCCCAGGTCATGCAGGCGCACGACCGCCGGAGTGTCGATGCGCTGGGCGATCTCGTACTCCTGCAGGAAACGCCGGAAAGAATCGATCGGCTGGTCGTGCTCGTCACGCCGGTCGCGCGCAACCTTCAGCACCACCAGCGCCCCGACACGCTCGCTCTCGGCAAGATACAGGTCGGTGGTCGCGCCATTGGCGAGCTTGCGGATGCAGCGGTAGTCGCGCACGAAGGCATCGCCAAAACGCTGGGTATCGCGCCCCGGCGCACTTGAGCGCCATAGCGCGCGCGCGTGCGCCTGGCGCTGCTCGGCTTCGCGCAGGATGCGGATGAAGCCCTCCTCTTCCAGGTCCGCGGCGCTGACGCTGAAGGCGCCCAGCGCTGCGGCGTCGCGCGCGATCGACAGGTCCGTGCCGCACAACAGCACCAGTGGGGCGAACCCGGCGCGACCGGCGAGCTCACGTGCCCAGGCGATCCCGCGACCGCCGGGCCACTCCCCGGCCAGCAGGACCGCATCGAATCCCTGCGCCAGGAACTCAGGGGCGAGCATCCCCTGGGCCACGGGGCTGTGCACCTGCAGCTGCGCCTCGGGCCGCCAGGCAATGAGACGGCGACGCACGTGCGCGCAGTGGCGCGCATCCTCCTCGATCAACAGCACGCGCATCGGCTGATTACAGCACGCGCGTGCGGGCGCCGCCATGCAGCGGCGGCAGCGAGCGCGCGGCATTGGCGGACAGCTTCAGCCCGATCGCAAGATCACCGACATTGGTGCCGGTAGGCCCGGTGTGGACCAGGTCGCCGCTGGCGGCGAGCGCCACGGCCGAATCGGCCCTGCGCAGGCAGGCGTCGGCGTCCAGCTGCGCCAGCGTGATGCGCGAACACGTCTCGGCGTCAACGAGCGCACCGGCGTCATCGGTCACCCCATCGCTGCCATCGGTGCCAACCGCCAGCAGCATCAGCTCCGCATGGCCTGCGATCAGCCGTGCCGCCGCGAGCGCCAGGTGCTGGTTGCGGCCGCCGCGCCCGGGATTCTCTGGCAGGACGATCGTTGACTCGCCGCCCCAGACGCACAGCTGCGCCGGCGTCAGGCTCAGCTCATGCGCGAAGCGCGCCGCCAGCCGTGGCGCGCTGTCATCGAAGCGCCGGACCGGGGCGTGCACGACAAGGCCCAGCTCGCGGCCGCGAGCGGCCACCGCGGCAACTGCCAGGTCGATCGAGGCCAGCACGCGGCGCTCGACCTGGTCAGCCCCGGCCGCAGCCGGGCCCATGATCCCGGAGCCGATGACGGCCACGTCGTCCCCGGGCACGTCGGAGATGAACAGCGCGCGCGCCGTGCGGCCATTCATTCGCTGGGCGAGCTGCCCACCCTTGAGGCGCGAAATGCGCATGCGGCGCGCGTTGAATTGCCCGATCGGTATCCCCTGGGCGAGCGCGGCGCGGTTGAGCTCCTGTAGGTCCGCAAGCGTGGCCCCGGGCACGAGCACCTCGACCAGGCTCGAGGCCCCGCCGGAGATCAGGAACAGCGGCTGGGCGAGCGGGGACAACCCCTCGACCCAGGACAGCAACCGGGCGCCCGCGTGCAGGGAGCGCTCATCAGGCAGCGGGTGCGCGCCGTACAGCACCTCCAGCGGGCCGCTGATATCCGCTAGCCCCGCCGGCTGCGGGTCGCGGGTGATGATGAGGGTATGCGCGATGGCCGGCCCCAGGGCTTCGTGCGCGCCTGCGGCCATCGCGAAGGCGGCCTTGCCGATCGCTGCGACCCAGACAGGGGCGCCAGTGTGCGGTGCGCTGCGCAGCGCCTGGGCTACGCAGCGGCGGCCATCCACCGCCTGCAACCCGACCTGCAGCAGCTCGAGCAGCAGCGCGCGCCGGGGATCCGGGTACCCCGCCAGCTCAGGCCCCGCGTACGACTTTGAGCTGGCGCTTGCTGCGCGCGAGCTTCGCCTCGTCGGAGCGCGCGAGCTGGCCAGGCGCTCGAGGTATTCCGGCGTGATGTCCCCGGTCACGTACTGTCCGGAGAAGCAGGAGGTGTCGAACTCCTCGATGCGCGCATCCTCGTGCTTGCAGGCGGCGATGAGGTCGTCGAGGTCCTGGTAGATCAGCCAGTCCGCGCCGATCAGCTTCGCGACCTCGTCGACGGTGCGGCCGTGGGCCACCAGCTCGCTGCGTGGCTGGCATGTCGATGCCGTAGACGTTCGGGAAGCGCACCGGCGGGGCGGCGGAGGCGAAGTACACCTTGCGCAGCGCCGGCCTCGCGCGCCAGCTCGATGATCTGCGCGGAGGTCGTGCCGCGCACGATGGAGTCATCGACCAGCAGCACGTTCTTGCCGCGGAACTCGAGATCGATGGCATTGAGCTTGCGGCGCACCGACTTCTCGCGCTGCTCCTGCCCGGGCATGATGAAGGTGCGGCCGATGTAGCGGTTCTTGATGAAGCCCTCGCGGTACTTCACCCCCAGGCGCTGCGCCAGCTGCAGGGCGCTGGTGCGGCTGGTGTCGGGAATCGGGATGACGACGTCGATGTCGTGCACCGGGCGCTCGCGCAGGATCTTGTCGGCGAGCCGGTCGCCCATGCGCATGCGCGCGCGATACACCGAGATGTTGTCGATCTTCGAGTCCGGACGCGCGAAGTACACGTACTCGAAGATGCAGGGGGTGTGGTGCTGCGCGGCGACGCACTGCTGCGTGTGCAGGCGGCCCAGCTCGTCGATGAATACCGCCTCGCCGGGGGCGACATCGCGCACGAAACTGGAACGAGAGGCTGTCGAGCGCCACGCTCTCGGAGGCGAGCATCCACTCGCTGCCCTTGCGGCGTGCGCCGCTCGCCGAGCACCAGGGGGCGGATGCCGTTCGGGTCGCGGAACCCAAGTACCCCGTGGCCGATGAGCATGGCAACCACCGCATAGCCGCCGCGGCAGCGGCGGTACACCGCCTCCAGGGCGGCAAACACGTCCGCCGGGGTGACGCGCGCGGTGCCCACCCGCTGCAGCTCCGAGGCGAACACATTCAGCAGCACCTCGGAGTCGGAGGTGGTGTTCAGGTGGCGGCGGTCCTCGCGGGTGAGGATCTCGGCCAGCTCGGTGGCGTTGGTGAGGTTGCCGTTGTGGGCAAGACAGATGCCGTAGGGCGCGTTCACGTAGAACGGCTGCGCCTCGGAGGCGCTGTCGCAGCCGGCGGTCGGGTAGCGCACGTGGCCGATACCCAGCTGCCCCTTCAGCTCAAGCATGTGGTGCTGCTGGAACACGTCGCGCACCAGGCCCGCGCCCTTGCGCGTGTACAGCTCACCTTCATTGGAGGTGGCGATGCCGGCGGCGTCCTGGCCGCGGTGCTGCAGCACCGTGAGTGCGTCGTAGATGCGCTGGTTGACCGCGCTGGTACCGACTATTCCGACGATGCCGCACATGGTGTTGCCTCTACGTCGCTAGGTGTGAACGTGCGGTTCGCGCGCGTGGCCGATATGCGCCTCGCCAACCAGTGAGCGCAGGCCATTGGCGACCGACTCTCCGTAGGGGATCAGCAGCGAGTGCTTCCACCAAGGCTCGCCCGACAGGCGCAGCAGCTGCCCGAGAATGACGAACACCCCCAGCAGCAGAAAGCCGCGCAGCAGCCCGAAGGCGAAACCGAGCAACCGGTCCATGCCGCTGAAGATCGACAGGCGCACGAAGTGCGACAGCATTGCGCCGATGGCCGCTCCCAGCAGCAGGACCAGCACGATGATGATGATGCGTGCAGCCCACGGGCGGATATCCGAGCCGCCCAGCAGGCCGCCAAGGTGCGGCTCGACCATGTCTGAGAAGTGCCAGGCTACGAACAGCGCCACGATCCAGGCACCGAAGGCTACCGCCTCGCGCAGGAAGCCGCGCAGCGCCCCCACGATCGCCGAGATCAGGATGGCGGCAATCAGTAGATAGTCGGTCAGTATCATTGCAGCCGTTTCTCACCGCGGCAGGTGCCGCGCGGCGCGAATTGTACAAGAGACCGGCGGCGTTGCCTAAGGAACGCATCACGGTGCTTCCTGCGCTACTTGGCTACGATTGACCCCGTATGCCCTTGCGCGTGCAGCTTCGCTTCCAGCTGCACCGCCGCGGCGCGGTCGTGCGCGGGCCCCACCAGCACCTTGTACAGGTGCTGCCCGGTGGTGCCACGCGAGACGCTCACGGTAAATCCCTGCCCCTTCACCTGCTTGGCAAGCCGGTCGGCGTTGTCGCGCTTGGCGAAACTGCCCAGTTGCACCATGAATGCGCCGCTCGTGGCAGCCGCGTCCGCAGGCGTAGTGGCTGGCGGTGCCGGCTGTGGCGTGACGCTGTGCTCGGCAGGCGGCGCACTGGGGACTACTTTGACCGGCGCAGGCTCTGCAGCGGCAGGTGTGGGCGCCGGTGCTGGCGCCGGCTCGGCCGCCGGCGCGGTGGACTCGGTACTGGCCTGGATCGGCGCGGGCTGCTGCGGGCCGCTGGCAGCCGCGGCCAGGGCACCGTGCGTGTGCGCGTCGTCCCCGAGCTTGATGGTGTAGGAGCGTAATGGCGTCCCCTCATCGGAGGCTGCCACCGGATGCGCGACCGGGCGCACCGGCCCGCGCAGCAGCTCAGGCACCAGCAGCACGATCAGCGCAACCAGGATGGCAGCGCCCGTCAACCGTTCTTTCACCGAGCTTCCCACGATGAGGGCAAATCCGTGCAGTTCAAGTGTGGCGGGACGGCAGGCTCGCACCACGGCGGTACGGTCAGGCGTCAGTATATCTGAAGCCACTGCAGCGCCGGACCCACCGTGTGCAGCGAGCCGCACACGACCACGCGATCCCCCGGCCGTGCCGCTGCGCGTGCCAGCTCGCAGCCTGCCGGCACCGAGGGCGCAAGCTGCACGACGCCCGGCGGCAGCGCGAGGCGACTTGCCAGTGCCGCGGCGCTGCTGCCGCGCGGGCCGGGCAGCGTGCACACGATCCAGCGGTCGATGACCTGCTCAAGGGCGACTGCGATCGCCGCCGCGTCCTTGTCGGCCAGCACGCCGATCACCGCGAAAGTGCGACCGCCGGCGGCCGGCGGCGGCCGCTCGCGCAGCTGCTGGGCGAGTACGCGGGCAGCAGGCTCGTTGTGGGCGATGTCCAGGATCCATTCCACCGCGCCGGGCACCACCTGGAAGCGCCCGCGCAGCTGCACCGCGCGCAGCGCGGCGGCGGCAGTGCGCTCGTCAAAGCCATCCATCCGCCGTCCCAGCCTCTGCACGCCCGGTGACGGCGCGGGGTCCAGGCCCAGCGCCTCCACGGCGGCGAACGCCGTGGCGGCGTTGCGGTACTGGATCGCGCCGGCAAGCGCCGATGGCGGCAGCTTTGCAAATGAGCGCTGCAGGCCGCGATAGTCCCAGTCGGGGCCGTGCTGCTGCCAGGTGAAGTCCCGGCCAGCGACCACGGCACGCGCGCCCAGCCCCTTTATCGCGGCAAGCACGCTCGCGGGCATGTCCGCCGAGCCCAGCACCGCTGCGCGTGCGGCACGGAAGATGCCGGCCTTCTCGCGGCCGATGAGCTCCAGGGTATCCCCGAGCCACTCACGATGGTCAAAGCCCACCGAGGCGAGCACTGCGACGTCCGCGTCGATGAGGTTGGTCGCGTCCAGCCGCCCGCCGAGACCGACCTCCAGGATCGCCACGTCCACGGCGCGCTCACTGAAGATCATGCAGCGCCGCCAGCGTGTTGTATTCAAAGAATGTGAGTGTGGTGGCACCGCGCGCCTGCTCGATGCGCTCGAAGGCTGCGACCAGCGCCGCATCGTCCGCCTCGATGCCGGCCACGCGGATGCGTTCGTTGTAGCGCACGAAGTGCGGGGAGGTGAACAGCCCGGTGCGCGCGCCGCACGCGGCGAATACCGCCTCCAGGTGCGCCGCCACGGAGCCCTTGCCGTTGGTACCGGCGACCGTGATGATCGCACAGGCCGCAGTGTCGATCCCGAGGGTGCGCGCCACCGCGCCAACGCGCGCCAGCCCCATGTCGATGGTCTGCGGGTGCACCGCCTCGTGCAGCGCGAGCCACTGGGCGAGGGTGCGCATTTGCTAAGTCTTCGGCAGGGTTCGCCGGCGCGTCAGGCCGCCGCGGCCGGCAGCTTCAGCATCAGGCGCAGCATCCCGGCGATGCGTTCACGCATCTCGCGCCGGTCGACGATCATGTCGATCGCACCGTGCTCGAGCAGGAACTCGCTGCGCTGGAAGCCCTCCGGCAGGGTCTCGCGCACGGTCTGCTCGATCACGCGCGGGCCGGCGAAACCGATCAGGGCGCGCGGCTCGGCAAGGTTCAGGTCCCCGAGCAGGGCCAGGCTCGCCGACACGCCACCGGTGGTCGGGTCGGTGAGCACCGAGATGTACGGCAGGTGCGCCTGCGCCAGGCGCGAGAGCGCCGCTGCGGTCTTGGCCATCTGGAACAGGGAATAGAGCGCCTCCTGCATGCGTGCCCCGCCGCTGGCGGTGAAGCACACGAGCGGCCGGCGCTCCTGGATGCAGTAGTCGACGCCGCGCTTGAAGCGCTCACCCACCACCGAGCCCATCGAGCCGCCCAGGAACTGGAACTCGAACGCGCAGGCAACGATGGGCAGCTCGTGCAGCGTGCCGGTGAGCACGATCAGCGCGTCGCTCTCGCCGGTGGCCTTCTGCGCTGCCACCAGGCGATCGCGATAGCGCTTGCTGTCGCGGAACTTCAGTGGATCCTCCGGCGAGATCCCCGCGCCGATCTCCTCGATCACCTGCGGGTCGAGGAAGCGCTCCAGGCGCTCGCGCGCGCCCATGCGCATGTGGTGGCTGCACTTGGGGCACACGTAGAGGTTGCGTTCCAGCTCGGCGCGGTACAGCACCGCATCGCAGGCCGGGCACTTGATCCACAGCCCCTCCGGGACCGAGCGCGTGCGGCGCTCGGTCTTGATGCGCGAGGGCATGATTTTCTCGAACCAGGACATCTGACTTTTTCTCTAGAACGCGTCTTGCGCCACGATGACTCGCCGGGCACGGATCATAGCTGATCAGGCCCGCACAGCTGCCTTTGCGGCTGCGGCAGCCCGAACACTGCCGGGTAGCGCACCGCAAGCAGGTACAGGCCCTCCGGCACGGCCGTGGCGGCGCTGCGCGTGCGGTCGCGGCCGGCGAGCACAGCATCCGCCCAGGCAGGCTCGGCATCCCCGCGGCCGATGGCGATCAGCAGGCCGGCAATATTGCGCACCATGTGGTGCAGGAAGGCGTTCGCGGTCACCTCGATCACCACCCAGTCAGCGCGACGCTCCACGGTGAGGGATTCGATACGGCGCACCGGGGACTTGGCCTGGCACTGCGAGGAGCGAAAGGCGCTGAAGTCGTGCTCGCCGAGCAGCCCCGCGCACGCCTGCGCCATGCGCGCCGCGTCCAGCGGGCGATGGATGAATGCCGCGCGGTTGCGGTGCAGCGCGGAGCGGGCCGTGCGGTTGAGGATCACGTAGCGGTAGCTGCGCGCCTGGGCGCTGTAGCGGGCGTGGAAGTGCTGCGGCACCGGGTGCGCCCATGCAAGGCTGACATCGGCTGGCAGCTCGCTGTTGGCCCCCAGGACCCAGCTGCGTGGCGGCCGGCTGGCCTCGGTGTCGAAATGCGCCACCTGGCCCTGGGCGTGGACGCCGGTGTCGGTGCGTCCGGCACATACCAGGGCGACGGGGGCATCGGCGATGCGCGCGAGCGCTGCCTCGGTGACCTGCTGGACGGTGCGCTGGCCCTCCTGCGCCTGCCAGCCGGCAAAGGCGCAGCCGTCGTACTCGACGCCAACGGCGATGCGCGCCACGCCCCGGGGCTGCCTTGTACCGGCCGTGTGCTAAAAACCGGGCTCGTCAGCCCGGCAACGATTCGATCAGGCGCTGGGCTTCCTGCTTCTGCGCAGCCGAACCCTCGCCCAGGACCTCCTCGAGGATGTTGCGCGCACCGTCAGGATCACCCATGTCCATGTAGGCACGCGCCAGGTCGAGCTTCGTGCCGACCTCGCTCATTGTCACAGGCTCAAGGTCCGGCAGCGCCAGGTCGTCCGACCCCAGGCGCTGCGTTGCGGCAAAGGCCGCGTCCGGCACGGTCGCCGTGCCGACATCAAGATCAAGCGTGCCCCCGTGGGCCTCGTGGGTGCCGGTGGCGACGCCGACATCGAGGTCGATGTCGCCGTGGGCCATGTGCCGCCCGGTGGCATCCCCCACATCCACGTCCAGGTCGTGCCCGCTCAGGGCGCGCATGCGTGAGGTTGCCGAGGAGTCCGGCTGCAGGGTCTGGCTGGTCTGGGTCAGCGCGGCCTCAAGTTCACCCTGGTCGAACTGCCAGGCGCCGGTGGTGGAGCCGGTCTCCTCCTTGGCGGCGCGACGGTGCACGTCCTCCATGACACGGCGCGACTGATCATCAAGACCTGCCACCAGGGTCGGGGAATCAGGCGTCGATGCCGCCGCCGAGGTGATCCCCGGCTGGTCGATGGTGTCGATCTGGCCGACGTCGAGGCCAAGGTCATCGATGGCAAGCTCTGCGGTGTGCTCGGTGCTGACCTTGCGCATCGCCGTTTCGAGTTTCTGGCGGATGGTCGGGTTGTCCGCCGGCTTGAGGGTGGGCTGCTCGACCGTGGGGCCCTCCATCTCGGCCGTGGAACCGCCCGCACCCGGGCGCATGCGCCCGGTCATCTGCCGCGTGGTGCCGCCGCCCAGGAAGCTGCCCTCCAGCAGCGCGGCGTTACGGTCAGTGATGTTCGACTGGGACTCGGCCGTTGAATCAAGGTCACCGACGGCTGAGCCGATGTCCAGGTCCACCCCCTGCGCAATCTCGGTCGGCATCGGCTCATCGCCCACGAGGTCGAAGTCGACCCGGCTCTGGCCACCCTCGAGATCCAGGTCCACGCCGCCTGCGGAGGCACCGCTGATGGCACCGCCGCCGCTGAACAGGGGATCCTCGGGCGCGAGCTGCTTGCCCATGATGAGGATCTTTTCCCACTCACCGGGAGCGGCATCCGCGCGGCTCTGCGCAAGCTCGCGGGCACTGTTGAGGAACTGCTCCTTGTTGCCCCAGACGAAGAACACTTCGAGGAGCTTCAGCTTCAGGTCGCGCCGGGCAGGCTCGCGGCTGATGGCGATGCGGATCAGGTCAGCGGCCTGGTCGTACAGCCCGTAGGCCATGTGGAAGTCGGCCTCGGCCAGCGGATCGCCCTGGTCGAGGTTGATCGCCGTCTCGCTGCTGATCGTCTCGTCGCTCGCCACGTGCTTGGGCGCCTGCACGGCCGGCATCTGCCCGGTCGCGGACAGGCGCGGACGCTCATGCGAGCCGGTCTCCTCCACCAGGAAGGAATCGGGCACTACCGGGGCTGAGGTGCGCGTCGTGGCGACCGGCTCCGGCTCGGAGAATCCGCGCGTGGCGCTCATCGAGCCGAACTCGGCGGCGTCCGCGCCCGCGGCGGCCATGCGGCCAAGCGAGTCATCCAGTTCCGTGGTGGCACGCTTGGAGCGCATCCGGCGCAGGCCGAAGAAGGCCAGCAGGGCCGCCGCGATGATCGCGACGATGATCCACCAGGAGCTGATCAGGGTGTCCAGGAACGAGCCACCCGAAGCCGGGGCTGCCACAGGCTTCGGCTTGCTCACCGGGACCGGGGCGGCCTGCACCTCCGGGGGCGCCTGCTCGGCGGCCGGCGCGGGTGCCTGCTCGGCAGGTGCCGGGGCGGGGGCGGTGGCGGCCGGCGGGGTCGCGACCGGTGCGGGGGCCGGTGGCGCCTGCTTGGCAGCGTTCTGCGCCTGCATGCGCGCGAGTTCCTCGTTCTTCAGGTCCAGCAGCCGCTTGCTCTCGGCTTCCTTGGCGGCCGTGGCAGCAGCGGCGGTCGCGGCGGCGGCGGCCGCGGCTTCCTTCGCAGACGGCGCCGGGGCCACCGGGGTTGCGTTGGCAGCCGCAGGACCTGACGGGGTGACCAGCTTCAGCCGTCCGGGCTGCTCGGCAGGCGCGGGCGTCGCCTCGGCGCTGGCACCGCGCCATGCGGTGTACTGGCGATGGATTTCGGCAGAGGCCTCGCCCGGGGCGATGGCGGCGGCTTCGGATGCGTCCGGGAGGCGCAATACTGCGCCGGACCGCATCACGTTCATGTTCTTGCGGAACGCCTCGGGATTGGCGTTGTAGATGGCTACCATCCAGCTGCGCGCGCGCGCGGAGTTGAGCTTGGCGCCGGCGACTCCGGCGGCGATTCCCGAGAGGGTCTCCCCGCGCTGCACCGTGTGCGAACCGCCACCGCTCTCATCGGCGCTGGCAGGCTGCTCGGTGCTGGCAGCAGGGGCTGCGTGCACGCGATGGGAGGCCGTGGGGGCAGGCGCAGGGGCAGGCGCGGCGGCGGGCTGCTCGGCAGTGGCCTCGGGGGGGACCGGGGCGGCCTGCGGCAGCGGTGCCTCGGTGGCACGCGCAATGGAACCCTCGCGGGCACCGGGGCTGGCCGCAGCAGGGGCGGTCACCGGAGCACTGGCGACTGCGGACTGGCCCTGCGCGTACACGGGGGGGTCCAGCAGCATCGTGTATTCGCGCACCAGGCGGCCGCGCGACCAGTTGACCTCGATGAGCAAGGTGACGAAGGGCTCGGAAATCGACTCCGTCGACTTCAGCTTGATGATTTCGCGCCCGTCGGCGGTGCGCTGGGTTTTCAGCTGCACGCCGCTCAGGTACGCCGGCCAGTCGAGGCCGTACTTGGCAAAGGTATCGCGCGATGCCAGCTGCACCTGCACGGTGTTCAGCTCGTCCGGGGCGATATCGACGAGCTCGATTTCCGCATCCAGAGGGGCATTGAGGGGCGACAGGAGGTGGATATCCCCCAGGCCCAGGGCAAACGCAGCTGACGGCAATGCCAGCAGCACTGCCAGCGCCCGGCTTGAACGTTTGGCGAACATCAGTACACCCCGGCAGGAATTATTGGGTGAAAAATCTTTGGGAAACATAGACATGGGGAGTATCTTGCGACCCCCCCATTAATCTCGCGGCAATATAACTTAAATAGGCCGCCGGGCCAAAGCCTCGGCGATCTGGACGCTATTGGTGGCCGCCCCTTTACGCACATTGTCAGCTACGACCCATAAGTTAAGTCCCCGGTCCGGGGCGAGATCTTCTCGAATTCGCCCGACATAAACTGTGTCGCGGTTCGCTGCTTCGGTAGCAGGCGTGGGGTACCCGCCCACCCGCGGCTCGTCCATAACCGTGACGCCGGGCGCATTTTTCAGCAGTTCACGCGCCCGCACGGCGCTCAAGGGCTGTCGCGTGCTGATATGCACCGCCTCGCAATGCCCGTAAAAGACCGGCACCCGCACCGCGGTGGCGTTCACGCGGATGTTGGCGTCCCCCAGGATCTTCTGGGTCTCCAGCACGAGCTTCATTTCCTCGCGCGTGTAGCCGTTTTCCAGGAATTCGTCGATGTGCGGAATGCAGTTGAAGGCGGTCTGCTTGTAGTCCCCCTCAAGGTCGACCGGGCCCTTGCCGGCGAGCACCTGGATCGACTGCCGCGCGAGTTCCTCCACCGCGTCGCGGCCCGCGCCGGAGGCGGACTGGTAGGTCGCGACATCGATGCGCTCGATTCCGGCCGCATCGTGCAGCGGCTTCAGCGCCACCACCAGCTGGATGGTCGAGCAGTTCGGGTTGGCGATGATCCCCGGGAATTTCAGCGCCGCGAGTGCCTCTGGGTTCACCTCCGGCACCACCAGCGGCACGTCCTCGCGCAGCCGGAACTCGGAGGTGTTGTCGATGACCCAGCAGCCGGCCTCCACCGCGCGCGGGGCATGCAGGCGCGAGGTCTCGGCACCGGCTGAGAACAGCGCGATGTCGACCTGCGCGAAGTCAAAGCCCTTCAGCTCGTGCACCCCCAGGTTCTTGTCGCGGAAGGTGAGGTTGCGCCCGAGCGAGCGGTCACTTGCCAGCGCGAATATCTTCTCCACCGGAAAGCCGCGCTCCTCGAGCACGGTGATCATGGTCTCCCCGACCAGGCCGGTGGCACCGACGATCGCGACCTTGAACTGTCGGTCCACTGTGAGAGCCTCGCTTGGAATCTACTGAAGGGAGTGATCAGCCGCGCGGTGCGGTGATGTCCGGGGTGGCAGAACGCACGTCCGCATTCTGCGCGCGGTGGCGCAGGTAGTGATCCATGAGAATGATGGCGAGCATCGCCTCGGCAATCGGCGTGGCGCGCAGGCCGACACACGGATCGTGGCGCCCGGTGGTCACGATCTCCACGGCCTTGCCGGCGATGTCGATGGTGGCGCCGGGGATCTGGATGCTGGAGGTGGGCTTCAGCGTGAGGTGGGCGACCACATCCTGGCCGGAAGAGATGCCGCCGAGGATGCCGCCGGCGTGGTTGCTGCGGAAACCCTGCGGGGTCAGCTCGTCGCGATGTTCGCTGCCGCGCTGCACGGCAGCGGCGGTGCCGGCGCCGATCTCCACCGCCTTCACCGCGTTGATGCTCATGAGTGCGTGCGCGATGTCGGCGTCCAGCCGGTCGAACACCGGCTCGCCCAGTCCCGGCGGCACGCCAGTCGCGACCACGGTGACCTTCGCGCCGATCGAGTCGCCCTCGCTCGCGCACCTTCCACAGCAGCGCCTCGAGCTCGCCCACTGCGCGCGGGGTCCGGGCAGAAGAACGGGTTCTGGTAGGCCGAAGGCGGGTCGACCGGCTCGATGATCAGCGCGCCGATCTGGCTCAGGTAGCCGTAGATGCGCACGCCGAGGCGGCTGGCGAGGTAATGCCGCGCGATCGCCCCGGCCGCGGTGCGCATGACGGTCTCGCGTGCCGAGGAGCGCCCGCCGCCGCGGTAGTCGCGCGCGCCGTACTTCTGCTGGTAGGTGTAGTCGGCGTGCCCGGGACGGAAGCGGTCCTTGATCTTCTCGTAGTCGCGCGAGCGCGCGTCGGTGTTCTCGATGAGGATGCCGATCGGGGTGCCGGTCGTGCGACCCTCGAAAACCCCCGACAGCATGCGCACCTGGTCCGCCTCGCGGCGCTGGCTGACGAAGTGCGAGGTGCCGGTGCGGCGCCGGTCGACATCGGCCTGCAGGTGCTCTTCGGTGAGCTCCAGTCCCGGCGGGCAGCCGTCGACGATGCAGCCCAGTGCCGGCCCGTGGCTTTCGCCGAAGGTCGTGACCGTGAAGAGTTTGCCGATGGTGTTGCCAGACATGGAGTTTCAGCGTGCCTTGAGTTGCTCGCGGGTGAGCAGGAATACCCCGCCCCCGCCGCGCTCGAATTCGAGCCACACGAAGGGCAGCGTGCGAAAGGCCCGGCGCACCGCGTTTTCCGTGTTGCCCACCTCGACCACCAGCAGCCCGCGCGGCTTCAGGTGCCGCGCCGCCTCGCGCAGGATGACTCGTCACCGAATCAAGTCCGGCACGCCCGGCAGCCGAGCGCGATCCGCGGCTCGTGCCGGTACTCCGGCGGCAGGCCCCTGCAGCTCGCGAGCCCCGACATAGGGCGGGTTGGTGACGATGATATCGTAGCTGCTGCGCGCCGAGTGCGCTGAAGTGATCCGACTGGATCAGCCGCACGCGCCGGCCCAGGCGGTGCAGCCGCACATTCTGGGCAGCCACCGCCAGGGCATCCGCTGAGATATCGACCGCGTCCACCTGCGCGCGCGGGCAGCGCCTTCGCGCAGGCGATCGCGATGCAGCCTGAGCCGGTCCCAAGGTCCAGCACGCTGCGCACGCGCCCAGGGTCGACCCACGGCGCAAAGCCCCGCTCGATGAGCTCGGCGATCGGCGAGCGCGGTATCAGGACGCGCGCATCCACCTTGATGGGCGAGTCCCGCGAACCAGGTGACGCCGGTGAGATACGGCGCCGGCACGCGTTCCTTGATGCGCCGGGTGATCAGTTCGAAGGCCGCGCCGCGCCGCGCCGCAGGCGGCCCTGCGGCGATATACCGCGGCGCCGGAGTCGTGCGGCAGCCCCAGCGCGTGCAGCACCAGCGCTGCGGCCTCATCGTGGGCGTTGTCGAGTCCGTGCCCGAAGAACACCCCGGCGCGCTTCAGGCGCCGCGCACTGCGCGCGATGAGCGTCCCCACGGTCACCGGCGGCAGCGCACGCGCGGGGTGCCGGCGTGTATGAAATACTGCGTTCATGACGACTCACTCGCACCCGCTGGTTAATTGCCGCGGCAGCGCTGCTGGCAGCCCTTGCCGGCTTCTGGATGGCCCGCGAACTTGACAGGGGCGCCCCGCAGCTTGCAAGCGGCACGTGGCTGCCGCAACCCCGGCGCGTTGCCGCCTTCACGCTCAGCGATATCTACGGGCGCCCCTTCACCAACGCGGACCTTGCCGGGGCACCCACGCTGGTGTTCTTCGGCTTCACGCATTGTCCGGACGTGTGTCCGACCACGCTGCTGAAGCTTGCGCGGGTGAGGAAGGCGGCCGGCATGCCCAAGCTTCGGGTGCTGTTCGTAAGTATTGATCCGCAGCGTGACACGCCGCAGGCGGTGGCGCTGTACGTGCATGCCTTTGATCCGCAGTTCACCGGGGCCACCGGTGACCCGGCGGCGATTGCCACCGTTGCGCAGCAGTTCGGCGTGGCGGTCAGCCGCGTCGAGCTGCCCGGCGGGGACTACACCATGGACCACTCAGCGGTGGTGTTCCTGCTGGACGACGCCGCGCGCATTGCAGCGATCTTCACGCCACCGTTCGAGGTGGGCGCGATGGCCGCCGACCTCAAGGCGGCCGCGCCATATCTCACCGGCGTGCGCAGCTAGGATCCCACGGTGTCCAACCCCGATCCCGGCAGCCTCTCGGCGCGCGCCTTCATCGCACTGCAGCACCTGATGCCGCAGCACTGGCTGACCAGCATCGTGCATGCGGCGACCCGCTCGCGCACGCCGGTCATCAAGAACAACGCTCATCGAGAGCTTCTGCCGTGGCTTCCACCCGGACATGAGCGACGCCGAGCAGCCCGATCCTGTGCAGTTCGAGAGCTTCAATGCCTTCTTCACGCGCGCGCTGCGCGCGGGCTGCCGCCCTGCCGACCCGGACCCGCGAGCGCTGGTGTGCCCGGTGGACGGCACGGTAAGCCAGGCAGGCGCGCTGGATGGTTCCTACCTGCTGCAGGCCAAGGGCCACGCCTACACGGTCGAGGCCCTGCTGGATGAGTCGCCGACCTGGCCTGCGGTGTTCCGTGGCGGCGCGTTCGCAACGCTCTATCTTGCGCCGTTCAACTATCACCGCATCCACATGCCGCTGCCCGGCACCCTTAAGGCCGCCTGGTACGTGCCGGGCAACCTCTTCAGCGTCAACGCCACCACTGCGGCGAGCGTGCCGGGTCTGTTCGCCCGCAACGAGCGCGTGGTGTGCGTCTTCGAGGATGGGCCGCTGGTGTTTGCGATGGTGCTGGTGGGGGCGCTATTCGTCGGCAGCATGAGCACGGTGTGGCACGGGGACATCACCCCGCGCCGGCCACGCCGGCGCGCTGAGCTGCCGGTGCCCGGCCAGGCGAGCCTGCCGAAGTCAGCGGAGATGGGCCGCTTCAACATGGGCTCCACGGTGATCCTGTTGACGCCACCGGGGGCTGTGGACTGGCTGCCCACCGTCGCACCCGGCGTCGCGGTGCGCGTGGGCCAGACCCTCGCACGCCTGCGATGAGCGGCGGTGCCGACTGGCGGCCCGGCGCCTCGCGCGAGCGCCTGGTGGCGCGCGCGCGCATGCTCACTCACATCCGGCGAGTTCTTCGCCGCCCGGCAGGTGCTCGAGGTCGACACGCCGGTCATCGTCAATGCCGCGGTCAGCGATGTACACATCCACTCGGCCCGCGTCGAACTGACTCCCGAGATACCTGCCGGCTCGCACGCGCGTTTCTTCCTGCATACCTCGCCTGAGTACGCCATGAAGCGCCTGCTCGCCGCGGGCAGCGGGGACATCTACCAGGTTTGCCACGTGGCGCGCGCGCTGGAGACCGGGCGCGTCCACAACCCCGAGTTCACGCTGCTCGAGTGGTACCGCATCGGGTTCTCGCTGGGACAGCTGATGGACGAAGTGGAGACGCTGGTCAGCGGCCTGCTGGGCGGTCGCCTGCGCGCGGTCGCAGCCGAGCGGCTCACGTACCGCGAGGCCTTCCTGCGCGAGCTCGACCTGGACCCCTTCGAGGCCACATCGGCGCAGCTGGCCAGCGCCGCCGCACCACTGGAGCTGGGTGCGAGCGCGGCGGCCCTTGACCGCGACGAGCTACCTGGAGCTCTTGATGGGCGCCGTCATCGGCCCACGCCTGGGCAACCAGCGGCTGACCTTCATCCACAGCTACCCGGCAAGCCAGGCAGCCCTGGCGCGCCTCGACCCGGCCGATCCGCGTGCTGCACAGCGGTTCGAGCTCTACGCGCGCGGCATCGAGCTGGCGAACGGCTTCCACGAGCTGGCAAACCCTGCGGAGCAGCGCGCGCGCTTCGAGGCCGACAATGCCGCGCGCGCCCGGGCCGGCCTGCCCGTCAACGCGCTGGATGAACGGCTGCTGGCCGCCCTCGGCGGCCTGCCGGACTGCGCCGGGGTCGCCCTGGGGCTTGATCGGCTGCTCATGCTCGCCACCGGCGCCGGCCACATCGAAGAGGTATTGGCATTTCCCACCCTGCGTGCCTGAGAATGCGCGCCGGCTTCCGCAGCAGATGGCATCGATGAGCTTCACCGCGCAGCGCTACGACTTCAAGGACAAGGGCCAGGACTACGCGCGCCTCGTGCAGGAACTGCACGCGCTGCTGGCAGGCGAGCACGACCTGGTCGCAAACGCCGCCAACACCGCCGCGCTGCTGTTCGAGGCATTGCCCGAGGTCAACTGGGCCGGCTTCTATTTCCTGAAGGGTGGCGAGCTGGTGGTCGGCCCATTCCAGGGCAAGCCCGCCTGCGTGCGGATCGCCCTCGGGCGCGGCGTATGCGGTACGGCCGCAGCCGAGCGGCGCACGCTGCTGGTGCCCGACGTGTACGAGTTCCCCGGGCACATCGCCTGCGATGCCGCCTCGCGCTCGGAGGTCGTGGTGCCGCTGCTGCGAGGTGCGACTCTCATCGGGGTGCTGGACATCGACAGCCCGCTGGCAGGGCGCTTTGACGGCGCTGATGCGCGCGGCCTGGAGGCCATCGCCAGCGCCTTCCTCGCCTCGATCCCGGCATGACCGGCGCACGGCTCTCCGGGCGCGGCCTCGCCGCGGGGGCGGCCGCATTCACCATCTGGGGGATGCTGCCGATCTACCTGCATGAGCTGCGCGAGGTGCCCTCGCTGCAGATCATCGCGCATCGCATCGCGTGGTCCTGCTTCTTCATCCTCGCCTTCATGCTGGCGCGCCGCGAGCTCGGCGAGCTGCGCGAGATCTTCCGCAAGCCGGCCGTGCTGGGCCGGCTGGTGATCACCGCGCTGCTCATCACGACTAACTGGCTGGTGTACGTGTGGGGCGTCACGCATGGGCACATCGTGGAGACCAGCCTCGGCTACTACATCAACCCGCTGGTGAACGTGGTGCTCGGTATCTTCTTCCTGCACGAGCGGTTGAACCGGGTGCAATGGACCGCCGTGGCCATCGCGGCGGTCGCGGTCGCCTACCTCACCATCGAGGCCGGCAGGCCGCCGTGGATCGCGATGACCCTCGCGCTGAGTTTTTCGCTGTACGGGCTGCTACGCAAGGTGATGAGCGTCGCGGCATTGCCCGGGCTTGCCACCGAGACGCTGGTGCTGCTGCCGGTCGCAGCGGCGTACCTGCTGTGGTGCCAGCATGCAGGCACCGGTGCCCTCGGGCACTCGACCCCCGAGACCAACGCCCTGCTGGTGGGCGCGGGACTGGTCACGGCACTGCCGCTGTTCCTGTTTGCCTACGCGGCACGCCTGCTGCCCTACTCAACCGTCGGGGTGCTGCAGTACATCGGCCCGAGCCTGCAGCTGCTGTCCGGTGTGCTCCTGTTCCACGAGAGCTTTACCGGTGCGCGCGCGGCGGGATTTGCGCTGATCTGGGTGGCGCTGCTGCTGTACGCCGTGGATGGGGTGCGCACGGCGCGCCTGAACAGCGCCGCCGCGGCCTGAAGGCAAGGCCGCCGCCCAGGCAGCGGCCCCTGCGCACAGCTGCTACTTCGCGCGCGAGACGTATTCGCCAGTGCGCGTGTCGATGCGAATGACCTCGCCCTCGTTCAGGAACAGCGGTACGCGGATGACTGCGCCGGTCTCGACCTTGGCGGACTTTTGGCCACCGGTGGCGGTGTCGCCGCGCAGCCCGGGGTCGGTCTCGATTATCTTCAGCTCGATGTGCGGCGGGGGTGTCACCACCAGCGGCACGTTGTTCCACAGCGTGATGATGCACACCGTGCCGTCCTTGAGCCACTGCGCGGCATCCCCGACGGCGGCCTTGTCGGCGGTGTACTGCTCGAAGCTCTCCGGCTGCATGAAGTTCCAGAAGTCCCCTTCCTGGTAGAGGAACTGCATCTCGGTGTCGACGACGTCGGCGCCCTCGAGCGACTCCCCGGAGCGGAACGTCTTTTCGATGGTACGGCCGGTCTTGAGGTTGCGTACCTTGATGCGGTTGAAGGCCTGGCCCTTGCCAGGCTTCACGAACTCGTTCTCGATCACCGCGTACGGGTCACCGTCGAGCAGGACTTTGAGGCCGCCACGGACCTCGCTGGTTGTATAACTGGCCATGTATTTCTCGCGATGTTGGCGGCCGCTGCGCGCTGCCTGCCCGAAGGGGCGCGTATGATAACGGCATCCCCCTACCCCCGCCAGTTTGTGCAGCAGGACCGCGCGCGCCTGCCCTGGCGGCGGTGGCGGCCCTGCGCCGCGGCCTTCCCGGTCGCCTGTCAGGATCTCCCCAGGCGCCCCGGCGCACGGTTTGCCGGGCCGCCGGGATTGCGGGCTTTCCGGGAGGCCGTTCACGAAGGCGGCGGCACCTGCGGTGCTAGACTTGGCCCGCTCCTGCGTGTGCATCGTGGAGATCCCCTGTGTCCGAGCCGAATGCGGTTCCGCTCATCGTGCTCAGCGTGGCTCGCGACCCGGTCGAAGCCATCAACAGCGTCATGCGCCGCGCCGGCCAGGCGGTGCACTGCACTTGGCTGCCCGCGCTGCGCGACCTCGGCGACGCTTTGACGCAGCTGAACCCCCAGCTGGTGGTGCACGTCGCCGCCAGCGCCGCAGAACTCACCCCGGTCATCGCCGTGCGTGACCAGTTCGCCCCGGGGGTGCCGGTGCTGTTGCTCGCCCCCGCATTCGATGAGGCCCAGGCCGCCGAGGCGCTCAGGCTCGGGGCACGGGACGTTGTGACCCTGGCAAGCTCCGCACGCCTGGGGGCGGTGGTGATGCGCGAACTGGCAGTACTGCGCACCGCACGCGTGCTCGATGCGACGGTCAAGTCCGCCCACGATGCGCGCAGCCAGCTCGATAACGTGCTGCAGCGCTCCAACGACGCCATCATCCAGGTGCAGGAAGGCATCGTCACCGACACCAACCCTGCCTGGCACGAGCTCTACGCCGTCGAGGACGGCATCACCGGCCAGCCGGTGATGGACCTGTTCGAGGAATCCACCCACGCGGCACTGCGCGGCGCGCTGGCCGCGTGCCTGCAGGGGCGCTGGAGTGACCATACGCTGCGCGCCAACGCCCTGCTCAACGACGGCACCGTGCTGCCGATCGAGATGACCCTCGCGCTGGGTGACTACGAGGGCGAGCCGTGCGTGCGCCTGGTGGTTCCATCGCGCCCGCGCGAGGAGCACCTGCTGGTAGCCGCCGCCGTGCCTGCGCCGCGTGCCGAGGTCGCCGCGGGGCTCATGCGCCGCACCGACCTGCTGGAGGCGCTCGCCGAGCGGCTCGCGACACCCGCCCCCGGCGGCGTGCGCTGCCTGTGCGTGGTGCGCATCGACAAGTTTGCCGCCCTGGAGCGAGTGGTCGGGGCCACCGCCAGCGAGGAGGTGTTCGCCGAAGTCGCGCGCCTGGTGAAGGAGTCTCTGCACCCGAAGGAACTCGTCGGCCGCCTCGGCGGGGTGCGCTTCGGCGCGCTGCTCGAGCGCGGCAACGAGCACGACATCAGCGCCTGGAGCGAGCGGCTGCTCGCGCGCGTGGCCAAGCGGGTCATGCGCGTGAACGACAAGTCGGTCTCGGTTACCTGCACC
Organism: uncultured Pseudomonadota bacterium; assembly: GCA_963703025.1. Lineage (GTDB taxonomy): Bacteria > Pseudomonadota > Gammaproteobacteria > Steroidobacterales > Steroidobacteraceae > 13-2-20CM-66-19. The sequence goes on from OY969778.1 coordinate 642,186, forward strand.
ATCGGCCTGTCGATCGTGCCCCCCGGGGACGCGCGCCTGGATGCCCTGCTCGCCGATGCGCATGGAAAGTGCGCGCAAGGGCGTGACGCGCGGCGGCAACCAGAGCATCACCTCGGATCGCGCCGACAACGACAGTCGCGTGATGTCCTACGACCAAGTATGGGTGAAGCACATCAAGGCGGCGCTCATGGAGAACCGCTTCCGCCTGGTGCAGCAGCCGATCGCAAGCCTGCAGGGCGATGACCCGCGCATGTACGACGTGCTGGTGCGCATGATCGACACTCAGGGCAAGGAAGTTCTGCCATCGGAGTTCATGGCCGCCGCCGGGCGCAACGACCTGCTCAAGAACATCGACCGCTGGGTAGTGGGCGCCTCGCTATCCTTCGCCACCCAGAAGAGCCCGGAGTGCCTGTTCGTGCGCCTGTCGCGCGAGACCGCGCGCGACCCTGCGTTCATCGAGTGGCTCGACACCCATTTGCGCTCCAGCCGCGCCCAGCCACAGCGGCTGTGCTTCCAGATCACCGAGGAGATCGCCTCGGTGCACGTGCCGGAGGTCAAGGCGCTGGCGAGCGCGCTGCGCGAGCGCAAGTTCCGCTTCGCCCTCGAGGGCTTCGGGTCCGGGCGCAACAGTTCCGGCATGCTCGACTCTGTGCCGCTGGACTTCGTGAAGATCGACGGCACGCTCGTGCAGGGACTGGCGGGGGACCCGCAAGTGCAGCAGCGCGTGCGCCTGCTGGTGGAAGCGGCGCGCAAGAAGGGCATCCAGACCATCGCCGAGCGGGTCGAGGATGCCAACACCATGGCGGTGCTATGGCAGATCGGCGTGCAGTACATCCAGGGCTACTTCGTCAACGAGCCCGAGGAAGTCGTGCTGCACGGCTGATCTTCCAGCGCCGGTTGCGTCCCGGCGCCCCCTGGCGGCGACGCGGCCAGATCTAATACCTCGCGCGGTCGCCGACCGCGACGCAACAAGTTATAAATTGGAATCAGTCTGGCGCGCGGCGTCCATGGACACTCCGCGGCCATGGGCTCCTCCTAACAACCAACAGCCCGCCGTCGACGGGCAAGAAGGGGGATGCCATGTTGTTTCGGATGAATCAGCGTCTTCTCATGCTCCTGCTCCTCGCCGCCGTGCTCGGCGGGTGCGCCAGCTCGCCGCCGGAACCTAAGTTCACGCACGTCATGGTCGTCGACTCGCGCATTCGGGCGCCTGACAGCGCCGAGGTGACCATCACCGCAGCGGACACCATCAAGATCCTGCCCAACGAGCGGCAAAGGGTGGCGGAGAAGATCAAGGCACAGATCGACGTCAGAAAGGCCAAGAACAGCGAGCTCGGCGAACCGCGCGCTTACCTGGTGGTACTGAACATGACGCGTTACGAGAAGGGCAACGCGTTCGCGCGCGCGATGCTGGCAGGCGTCGGCCAGATCCACCTGGACGGCACTATCTCGCTGTTCCAGATGCCCGAGCACAGTCTGGTCGAGGAGTTCGACATGCAGAAGACGTTTGCGTGGGGCGGCATATATGGCGCGGCGACCTCCATGGAGACGATCGAGGACACCTTCTGCGATTCAGTTGCCGCCACGGTCACCGGGCAGCAGCAGCCAGCGGCAGCGCCGACCAAGGCCGTAGCGGCGCCCGCGAAAAACTAGGCGGGCGGCGCGCCGGCCGTCTCGCCAGCGGCAGACACGGCTGGGGGGTGGACGCGACACCGGCCACACCCCGGCCAGACACGCCCCTAGAAGCTCACCCCGAGACCCAGGTCGAAGCGACGGAACTGGGAGTTCACGTCGAAGTACTGGTAGTCCGCCTTGAGCACCAGGTGCGGCCCGATGTAGAAGTTCGCGCCCACCGTCCATACCCGGTCGTAGTCCAGCGGCCACGGCCCGTAGCCCCCGGTTCGACAGCGGTACGTTGCCGCTGGGGATCTGCGGGCCGGCGGTGCCCGTCCAGCTCGAACCGAGGTTGTAGTACTCGTAGCGCACGAACGGGTTGAAGCGGTACTCGTCGTGCTCCCACAGCTGGTAGGCGGCCTGGGCGTAGTAGCCGTAGAAGTTGGTCGGGATCGGGTTGGGTGAGCCCGGGTTCGCCGCGTTCACGTCGTAGAGGTTGCTGATGTGTCCGTGAGCATAGAGGGCCGACAGGTCCCAGTTCCCCGGCGTGTAGCGCGCATGCCCCTCCCAGAGCGTGACGCGCGGGGTGTTCGGCGTCGGCGCGCCGGGGGCCGGCGGCACCGGCACTGCATCGCCGCTGCTGATCGCAGCCCCGAGGGTAAGCCCGGGGATGCCGTAATAACCCAGCGCCACGTACTGCGACAGATAGCGCGCGTTGGCAAGAGCGAGCTCCTGGTGGGTGGCCTGCATCGGGGCTATGCCGTTGTTCTCCAGCTCCAGTGCGCTGTTGTACGGCGGCAACTCGGGCGCGAAGTCCCACTCGGACAGGTTGAGGCCGGTGGTCACGCCGGCATTCCAGCCGAAGCCGACTCGGTGTCTGCCATGCAGGTTGAAGCCGCCCTCGCGCCAGGTGCTGGGGATGATCAGCGTCTCGACGAAGTTGCGCTGCACGCCGTAGAAGTTGGTCGGCTCGTGGTGCTCGTTGATCAGGCCGAACGGCATGAGGAACAGGCCGGCGCGCACGCTGACAGCGTCATTCAGCCGGCGGTCGACGTAGAACTGCTCGACCTCGAACTCACCGACATCGGTGGCCGAGGAGACCGCGTGCTCGACCTCGTACTCGGAGTTGAACTCGGTCCTGTCATCGAAGCGGTAGCCGATGCCAAACACCGCGCGCGCCAGGTCCATCGTGGTCTGGTCGCGGGTCTGGGTCGGGTTCATGTAGTACACCTCGCCATAGCCCCACAGGCGCAGGTTCTGCGCGGCGGCAGCCAGCGTGTTGCCCAGCGGCGTCGCACTCGGCGTCGCCCCCGGCAGTGCCGAGCCGCTCGCAGCTCCGGCGCTGGCCACGGTGGCCGCGGGCAAGGCGCCCGAGCCTGCGGGCAGCGCACTGGAGTTGGCCGGCAAGGCGCCGTTGTTGGCAGGGGCCTGCGCCACCACCGCGCCGTCGGCCGCCGTGTGTGCCTTCATCGCGGCGAGCTGCTGGTCGACTTCCTTCTCATGCTCACGCAGCGCGCGGTTCTCGTCCGCCAGCTGCTGCAGGGTCGCCTGCATCTGCTGCCAGCTGCTTCTGCAGCGCATCCAGGCGCGCGTCCTCGTCGCTGGCGGCGAGCAGCCGGCGCGCTGAGGCTCAACGAGCCTGCGACGAGCAGGCCGACGGCGATGGACTTCGGATGGCGGTTCATAGCTGGAGGCTTCCGTGGGTTTGGAATTACGCGGTGCTTACGGGGCACCGGGCTGCGCATTGCGCCGGCACGACGTAGGCACCCGGGTTATTCGGGTCAAAGCCGTCAGTCAGCGTGCACAGGAAGGCGATGACGTCATCGATCTCGGCGGCAGTCCAGGGTCGGCTGCTGGCCACCGGCAAACTTCGGGGGCGTGTAGGGGATCTCGCCGATGTTGACGTTGGCGTCGAACGTCGACCGGCAGGTCGTTGTACTGGTACAGGTCCGGCAGGCCGTCGCGGTCAGGTAGAACGTGCCGACCGCCTGGTACGGATTGCCATTGGGCGGGCCGGCCGGCACCCAGAACGGGTTGTTGCCCTGGTTGTTGTTGATGTCGCGGGTGATGTACAACTGCAGCGCCTTGTGCAGGCTCGTGGCATAGCCGTTGTGGAAGTACGGCGCGGTGATGGCGACGTTGCGCAGGCGTCGGCACCTTGAAGATGCCACACACCCCGGTGGCATCGTTGAACGACTTGCGCGGCTTGCGGGTCGTTGGCGGCCGGCTCAAACGGGCCGCACAGCCCCATGTCGTAGTAGGCGTACTGCGCATCGGCCGGCAGGTTCGTCTGCACCGGCATGTAATCCAGCGGCACCCCGCTGATCGGGCTCACCGGCTCAGGCTGGTTCGCCGGTATGCTCCAGTTGCGCGGCACGCCGATGTTGTCGTAGCAGAAGTCGGTGAACAGCGCATGGTCGCTGTACTGCTGGCGCTGAGCTGGGGTGACAGGCATTGCAGTTGCCCTTGCCCGGGTTGTTGAACAGCGCAATGCCGCGCTGCTCGGCGGCACTGAACGTCGCCTTGCCCTGCAGCCAGTAGTCGTACTTGCTGTGAAGGGATGGAACTCCAGCGCCTCGGTCTCATAGGCGGCGATCGCCTCGCCCATGTCGGCAAGCGCGGTGTCCGGGTCACTGAGCACGCGCGGCGCCGTAAGCGGCGGTGAACAGCGCCAGCGAGTCAGGGGAAGCCTGCAGGCGCCTCACCACCTCGGCCGCATTGGCATTGGCCATCTCGAACTCGGTGACGAACGGCTGCTGCGCCTGCACGGCCAGCGACGAGGCACGACCGTCGCGGAAGAACCCGCCGGTCGGGGTGCGTCGTCGTTGGAGAATGCCGGGGTGAGGGAGGCATACAGCAGCGACGGCGCGTTGCGGAACCCGGGCAGGTCCATGTTGCGCCCGCCCAGGGGCACCGGCAGGCTGTGGTCGGTGCCAGGATCGGCAGTGAAGGCGCGCGCGGGCACGTGGCAGGTGCTGCACGACTGCATGCCCGAGGCTGACAGGCTCTTGTCGAGGAACAGGGCCTTGCCCGCCTGCGCCTTGGCAGACAGTGGGGACGGGGGCGGCGCGCTGCCGGAGCCGTCGCTACCGCAGCCCCCCAGCAGCACCGCGCACATCGCCCCTGCGCACCAAGTGATGCGCCCGTACCGCCCGAGCATTGTTCCAGACCTTGGATTGACCCCTGCAGATCTTAATCTTAATGCGAATCATTACCATTCGCAATCTCAGACATAATTCAGCATGCATGCCGCACCGGATGCCGGTGCGCTTGCGCAAGGGAATCGGGGGGCGGCCGGCTTCTAGCCCGGCGCCAGCACTCAGTTCGCCGGCTGCGGCAACTGCACTTCCATGCGATCGATGCTGCGCGGCCAGCCGCGCTTGAGCACCGCGCCGCGCTGCGCACGCTCACCGAGGTAGCCCTGCAGCTCGCGCCAGTCCAGTTCCTTCCGGGTCTCGCCCGACCACAGGATGAGCGTCGCCTTCGGCGGCACCACCGCCACCGCGGTCATCAGCTCGCTGCGCGCCGCGGCCTTCTTGCCAGGGATGTCGTACAGCTTGTTGCCCTTGCCGCGTGGCATCTCCGGCAGCTCGCCTACCTTGAAGGCAAGCAGCTTGCCTTCGCTGCTCACCACCACCACCAGGCTGTCGGGGCCTGGCACCGGTGCCGGCGCCAGCACCTGTGCATTCTCGGGCACGTTGAGCACGGTCTTGCCGGCGCGCCGGTCGGTGACCAGGTCCTTAAGTGCGCGCGGTGAAGCCGTAGCCGGCATCACTTGCCAGCAGCCACAGGTCCTCGGGCTCCCCGATCATCACGCCGGCGAACTTCGCCCCGTCCGGCGGATCCAGGCGCCCGGAAAGCGGCTCGCCGTGGCCGCGCGCGGACGGCAGCGAGTGCGCCGGCAGGGTGTAGGTGCGCCCGGTGCTGTCGATGAACACCGCCGGCTGCAGGCTGCGTCCGCGCGCGAGCGCCTGGAAGGCATCGCCTCCCTTATACGAAAGCGCGCCGGGCTCAACCTCGTGGCCCTTGGCCGAGCGCACGAAGCCGCCGGTGGACAGCACGACGGTGACCGGCTCGTTCGGGATCAGGCTGGTCTCGTCGATCGCCTGCGCGGCCTCGCGCTCGATGATCTTGGTGCGCCGTTCGTCGCCGTACTTCTCGGCATCGGCGCGGATCTCGGTGGCGATGAGCTTCTTCAGCTTCGCCTTGCTCTTCAGGAGCGCCTCGATCTCCTCGCGCTCGCTCGCGAGCGCCTTCTGCTCCTCGCGGATCTTCATCTCCTCGAGCCGGGCGAGGTGGCGCAGGCGGGTGTTGAGGATCTCCTCGGTCTGCTCCTCGGAGAGCTTGAAGCGCTTCATCAGCACCGGCTTCGGCTCATCCTCGCGGCGGATGATGCGGATCACCTCATCGAGATTCAGGAACGCGATCAGCAGGCCATCGAGGATGTGCAGGCGCTTGCTGACCTTGCCGAGAGCCGGTACTCCAGGCGCCGCGTCACGGTGCGCGTGCGGAACTCGAGCCACTCGCTCAGCACGTCGCGCAGGTTCATGACCCGCGGCCGGCCATCGAGCGCGATGATGTTGAGGTTGACGCGGTAGCTGCGCTCGAGGTCGGTGGTCGCGAACAGGTGGTTCATCAGCTCGGTCAGGTCGACGCGGTTGGAGCGCGGCACGATCACCACGCGCGTCGGGTTCTCGTGGTCTGACTCGTCGTTCAGCGCATCCACCATCGGCAGCTTCTTCGCCCGCATCTGCTCGGCGATCTGCTCCTGCACCTTGGTCGGGGACACCTGGTACGGGAAGGCGGTGATGACGATGCTGCCCTCCTCGATCTCCCAGGTGGCGCGCGCCTTGAAAGAGCCGATGCCCTTCTCGTAGAACTCCTTCAGGTCCGCGCGCGGGGAGATGATCTCAGCCCCGGTCGGCAGGTCCGGACCCTTCACGAACTTCATCAGCTGCGCGGTGGTGGCTTCGGGCTCCTCCAGCAGGTGGATGCAGGCATTGGCGACCTCGCGCAGGTTGTGCGGCGGGATGTCGGTGGCCATGCCCACGGCGATTCCGGAGGTGCCGTTGAGCAGCAGGTTGGGCAGGCGCGCAGGCAGGAACACCGGCTCCTCGAGCGTGCCGTCGAAATTGGGGGTCCAGTCGACCGTGCCGTCCGAGAGCTCCCCGAGCAGCACGTCGGCATAGCGGGTGAGCTTGGCCTCGGTGTAGCGCATGGCCGCGAAGGACTTCGGGTCGTCCTGCGAGCCCCAGTTGCCCTGCCCGTCGATGAGCGGATAGCGGTAGGCGAACGGCTGCGCCATGAGCACCATGGCCTCGTAGCAGGCGCTGTCCCCGTGCGGGTGGAACTTGCCCAGCACGTCGCCCACGGTGCGCGCGGATTTCTTCGCCTTGTTCACCGCCGAGAGCCCCAGCTCGCTCATCGCATAGGTGATGCGCCGCTGCACCGGCTTTAAGCCGTCGCCCAGGAACGGCAGCGCGCGGTCGAGGATCACGTACATCGAATAGTCGAGGTAAGCCTTCTCCGTGAAGGTGCGCAGCGGCTGGCGCTCGACCCCCTCGAAGTTCAGTTCCTGGTTTTCGGCCACGGCTAGACCTGCACTTCCGCAAGATTGCCCTTCTGCTCGAGCCACTCGCGCCGGTCGGAGGCACGCTTCTTGGCGAGCAGCATGTCCATCAGCTGGTCGGTGTTGTCCTTGCCCTCGATGGTCAGCTGCACCAGCCGCCGGGTGCGCGGATCGATGGTGGTCTCGCGCAATTGCGAGGGGTTCATTTCCCCGAGGCCCTTGAAGCGCGTGACCGTCGGTCGGGTGCGCGCGTTTTCCTTCTCGATCTTCTTCAGGAACTGGTCGCGTTCGGCGTCGTCGAGCGCGTAGTGCACCTGCTTGCCCGCATCGATGCGGTACAGCGGTGGCATGGCCACGTAGATGTGGCCGTTGGCCACCAGCGGGCGGAAATGGCGCAGGAACAGCGCGCACAGGAGCGTTGCGATGTGCTGACCATCCGAGTCCGCATCCGCCAGGATGCACACCTTGTGGTAGCGCAGCTGGCTTAGGTCCGCCGAGCCCGGATCGATCCCCATGGCAATGCTGATGTTGTGCACCTCCTCGCTGGAGGCGATCTGGTGCCCGTCCAGCTCCCAGGTATTAAGGATCTTGCCGCGCAGCGGCATGATCGCCTGGAAGTCCTTGTCGCGCGCCTGCTTGGCAGAGCCGCCGGCCGAATCACCCTCGACCAGGAACAGCTCGCAGCGCCGCGGCTCCTGGCTGACGCAGTCAGCCAGCTTGCCCGGCAGCGCAGGCCCCCCGGCGATGCGCTTGCGCACGATCTTTTGCGCGGCCCGGGCGCGCTCTTGTGCGTTCTGGATCGCGAACTGCGCGATGCGCTCGCCCGCATCCGGATGGCGGTTGAGCCACAGCGCCACCGAATCGCGCACAAACCCCTCCACCAGCGGCGCCGCATCGCGCGAGCCGAGGCGCTCCTTCATCTGGCCGGCGAACTGCGGCTCCTGGATCTTGATGGAGAGCACGTAGTTGGCCTTGTCCCAGACGTCCTCGGGCGTGAGCTTCAGGCCGCGCGGCACGAGGTTCCTGAACTCGCAGAACTCGCGCACCGCCGCCGCCACCCCGGCACGCAGGCCGTTGACGTGCGTACCACCCTCGCTGGTCGGGATCAGGTTGACGTAGCTTTCGCCCAGGGCCGCTTCCGCGTCCGGCGCCCAGCACAGCGCATAGTCGACCGCGTCGTTGTCCTCGGTGAGCGTGCCGGTGATCGGCTCGGCCGGGATGCGCGTCTCCTTCTGCAGTTCCTCGACGAGGTAGGCGCCCAGGTCACCGGTGTAGAACCACTCGTCCTTCTCCCCGGTCGCCTCGTTCTTGAAGGTGATGCGCAGACCCGGGCACAGGACGGCCTTGGCCTTCAGGGCATGCTTGAGCGGGGGCACCGAGAACTTGTCCGAGTCGAAGAACTTCGGGTCCGGCCAGAAGCGCACCGTGGTGCCGGTATTGCGCTGGCCGACCGTGCCTGTCTCCTCGAGCTTGGAGCTGATGGCGCCGTCCTTGAAGGCGATGTTGTATTCCTTGCCACCCCGGCGGATCCAGCATTCCAGGTGCTTGGAGAGCGCGTTCACCACCGAGACGCCCACGCCGTGCAGGCCGCCGGAGAACTTGTAGGTGGTGTCGGAGAACTTGCCGCCGGCGTGCAGGCGCGTGAGGATCAGCTCCGCCCCGCTCACCTTCTCCTTGGGGTGGATGTCCACCGGCATGCCGCGGCCGTCATCGGCGACCTGCAGCGAGCCGTCCTTGAACAGCGTGACGTCGATTTGCTTGCAGTAGCCGGCAAGCGCCTCATCGACGCTGTTGTCGATGACCTCGTGCGCCAGGTGGTTCGGGCGCGAGGTGTGGGTGTACATGCCCGGGCGGCGCCGGACCGGTTCAAGTCCGCTGAGGACCTCGATGTCGGAAGCGGTATACGACTGGCTCATCCGTTGTCACAAAATCCTGAAGGCGCGCCCCGTCCGCTGCGGGCGCGGCGCGATCTTAGCGCAAGCGTACGCGGATTTGGCGCGCGGATGCGCGGGCGCTTCGCGACTAGTCGAGGTCGGCCGCGAGCGAGTCGCGCACCGCTGTGCCCACCGGGTCGACTGCGTGGCGGTAGTTCGCGTGGTCGATGCCGGCGGCCAGCGCCGCCGTGCCGTGCAGCGCGGCGCTCATGGCCCGGTTCAGCTCGAAGCGCAGGAAGTGCACCGCCGAAGTCTTCTCGGCGTTCTCGCGTGGCAGGTCCTCGTCGGCGATCGCGAACACCCGCTCGTGACCTTGCACCTGTACCCAGCAGCGATCCTCGACGCCCCGCAGGCCCGCCAGCGCCGCCGGGCGCGACTCCGGGTCAAATTCCAGCAGCAGCGTTACCTTCCAGTTGCCGCCATCGGGAATCAGCGGGTTGTAGGCGGCCAGCTCCTCGCAGATTCCCTCGGGCTCGAAGATGCGCTCGGTGCGCAGCATCTCCTGGACCTGGTATTGCACAGTGAGCCGGTCCTCGAATATCCAGGTGCAGTTGGGGCCCACGGCCAGGCGGCGTGCCGCCTTGTGGCGCAGCACGCGTTCGCGAAACGCGCCGCGCTCGCGCGCGTACTGCTCGAGCGGCATCAAATCGGTGACGGCAAGCTTGTGCATTACTTTAGATTCCGTACGCCAGGCGCAGCAAGCGCAGCGGGTGCTCAGGCTCGCGCGGCGCTGCAAGGCCGCTCTCGATCTGGTGACCGGCCATCGGGCAATCGCTTGAGTAGTGGTCGGCGTTGCCGTTCTCCACGCGCGTCATGACCGGGCGGCCGATCTTCAGCGAGGCGGCGCGGAACTCCTTCTTCACCCCGTAGGTGCCGTTGTGCCCGGAACAGCGCTCGATGACATCCACGGTGGTCTCGGGCACGAGCTTCAGTACGTCGCGTGTCTTCATCCCCAGGTTCTGCACGCGCAGGTGGCAGGGCACGTGGTAGCTGATCTTGCCCAGGCGTGCCTTGAAGTCGGTGCGCAGCAGGCCCGCCTGGTGGCGCAGCATCAGGTACTCGAACGGGTCGAACATGTGCTCGGCTACCGCGCGCACCTGCGCATCCTCGGGGAACATCAACGGCAGCTCCTGCTTGAACATGAGCACGCAAGAGGGGATCGGCGCGAGGATGTCGAAGCCTGCCTCGACTGCCTGCGCCAGCTGCGGGATGTTGTGCTCCTTCAGCTTCGCCACGGCCTCGAGGTCACCCAGTTCAAGCCGTGGCATGCCGCAGCAGCGTTCGCGCGGCAGCAAGCGCCACCTCGATACCGTTGTGATCGAGGATCGCGGCCAGGTCCTCGTCCAGCTGCGGCTCGTTGCGGTTGCCGTAGCAGGTGGCGAACAGCGCCACCCGGCCGCGGGTATGCGTGGTGGCACGCGCCTCTGCGGATATTGGGTCGGCGGTGGTGCCCAGGTGTGCGAGGCGCTTGCGTGCCGTTCGCGAGTGGTACTCCGGCAGCGGCGCGCTGCGATCGACGCCCAGCACGTGCTCCAGCAGCGCCCGGCCGGCCGCCGAGTGGTTCACGGCGTTGACGATCTCGGCGACCACGGGGATGCCGGCGAGCGAGCCCACCGTGTCCGTGGCGGCCAGCGTGCGTTCGCGCAGGCTCAGCCCCTCGGCGCGCGTGCGTACGGCCTTCGCGCGCAGCATCAGGTGGGGGAAATCGACGTTCCATGGGTGCGGCGGCACGTACGGGCACTTCGTCATGAAGCACATGTCGCACAGGTAGCAGTTGTCGACGACGTCCCAGTAGACCTTCTTGTCGACGCCTGCGACCTCGCCCTCGGCGGTCGCATCCACCGCATCGAACAGCACGGGGAAGGAATTGCACAGGTTGAAGCAGCGCCGGCAGCCGTGGCAGATATCGAATACGCGCTCGAGTTCCTTGTCGAGCGCCGCTGTGTCGTAGAACGCCTCTGAGCGCCATTCCAGCGGGTGGCGCGTCGGGGCCTCGAGGCTGCCCTCGCGCCCGCTAGCGGATTTTCCCGTTTCAGGCGGCGGCGTGCTCATGCGCGTCGGGGACTTTCAAACGACAGCCGGCCGCAGGCGCGGGGCCTGCGGCCGGGTCGTGCGGTGGCAGGGTCGACGCTCAGATACCGTCGAGGGCCTTCTGGAAGCGATTGGCATGCGAGCGCTCCGCCTTGGCGAGCGTCTCGAACCAGTCGGCAATCTCCGCGAAGCCTTCCTCACGGGCCGCCTTGGCCATGCCCGGGTACATGTCGGAGTACTCGTGCGTCTCGCCGGCGATGGCAGCCTTCAGGTTGTTCTTGGTCTCACCGATCGGCAGGCCCGTGGCCGGGTCACCGACTGCCTCGAGATATTCGAGGTGCCCGTGGGCATGGCCGGTCTCACCCTCGGCGGTGGAGCGGAATACCGCAGAGACGTCGTTGAATCCCTCAACGTCAGCCTTCTGCGCAAAATACAGGTAGCGGCGATTCGCCTGCGATTCGCCGGCGAATGCGTCCTTCAGATTCTTTTCGGTCTTGCTGCCTTTGAGATTCATCGCGTTCCTCACTTAGACTGGGTCTAACAATCGAGCCATTGAATGTATGCCGCAGTATAGGGGACGTCAACCGCGCGTTGACCCTCGTGCAGCGTGCTGTGTAACGTTGCCCGCCCCCGCAGCCCGCCCCCCGCATACAGGACCCCATGCCCTTGGCACGCAACAGCAAAGTTCCCGACTTCGAGCAGGCACTGACTGAGCTTGAGGCCCTCACCGAGCGGCTCGAGCGCGGCGACCTGCCGCTGGATGAGGCGCTGAAACTGTTCGAGCGCGGCGTGGCCCTCACGCGCCACTGCCAAGCCTCGCTGCAGGCCGCCCAGCAGAAGGTGGAAATTCTGCTAAAGCGCGGCGGCGAACTGCAGGCTGCGCCGTTCGAGGAGCCCGAGGAGGAAGGGCCTGCCGGCAGCCAGGACCCGCAGTGAACACCGCACGGCCGCCCACCGCCTTCGCCGCAAGGGTCGCCAGCTGCCAGGCGCGCATCGAGGGGGTGCTCGATCGCGCGCTGGCGCTGCCGGACCCCGGCACCGAGCGGCTGCGCGAGGCAATGCGCTACAGCGTCCTCGGGGCGGGCAAGCGCCTGCGCCCGACGCTGGTCTACCTCACCGGTGAGTCCCTTGGCGCCCCGCTGGAGAGCCTGGACGCCCCTGCCGCGGCGGTGGAACTGATCCACGTATACAGCCTGGTACACGATGACCTCCCGGCCATGGATGACGATGACCTGCGCCGTGGGCGGCCGACCTGCCACAAGGCCTACGACGAGGGCACCGCGGTGCTGGTCGGGGATGCGCTGCAGGCCCTGGCATTTTCCGTGCTCGCCAACGAACCCTTGCGCGACAGCAGCGCACAGGTTCGACTGCAGATGATCCGGGTGCTGGCCCGCGCGATCGGCACCGGTGGCATGGCCGGGGGGCAGGCCATCGACCTTGCAGCCGTGGGCCAGGTGCTCAGCATCGCGGGCATCGAAGACATGCATCGCCGCAAGACCGGCGCGCTGATCGAGTGCAGCGTACTGCTGGGCGCGCTTGCCGCCGGCGTCGCCGCCGGGCCGCAGCTGGCCAGCCTTGAGCGCTTTGGTGCCGAGGTCGGCCTCGCCTTCCAGATCCAGGACGACATCCTGGACGTCGAGGGGGACGCGACGCTGCTGGGCAAGTCCACCGGCGCGGATGCCGCGCACGCCAAGCCCACCTACCCGAGCACCACGGGACTCGCCGTCGCCAAGCGCCGTGCGGACGAGCTGCGTGATGCGGCCATCGCATCCCTCGCCCCGCTGGGCGAACGCGCAGCGGTGCTGGCGCAGCTGGCCCATTTCGTGGTCAACCGCGCCAGTTGAATGCCCGCGCCCTAACTTTCGGCCCCGCACGGGCGAGTGTGTAAACTGCTACCGCGATGACCGTTGCGATGGACAAGTACCCGCTGCTCGCCCAGATCGCCAGTCCGGCTGACCTGCGCCGCCTGCCGGTCGGCAAGCTCCCCGCGCTTGCCGCGGAGCTGCGCGACTTCCTCATCCACAGCGTCAGCACCCGCGGCGGGCATTTCGCAGCAGGGCTCGGAACGGTCGAGCTCACGATCGCGCTCCACTATGTCTATCAGACCCCACGCGATCGGCTGGTCTGGGATGTGGGCCACCAGGCCTACCCGCACAAGGTGCTCACCGGCCGGCGCGAGGCGCTGCACACCATCAAGCAGGACGGCGGCCTGGCGCCCTTTCCCACTCGCGGCGAGAGCGAGTACGACACCTTTGGCGTCGGGCACTCCAGCACTTCCATCAGCGCAGCGCTCGGCATGGCCGTCGCGGCTGCCGCGTGCGGCGAGGACCGGCGCGTGGTCGCGGTCATCGGTGACGGCGCGCTGACGGCGGGCATGGCATTCGAGGCGCTCAACCACGCCGGTTCGCTGCCGAACGACCTGCTCGTGATCCTCAACGACAACGACATGTCGATCTCGGAGAACGTCGGGGCACTCTCCAATCACTTCGCCCGCGCGCTCTCCGGCCGCGTGTACGCGCACCTGCGTGAGGGCGGCAAGAAGGTGCTGCGCCAGATGCCCACGGTATGGGAACTCGCGCGGCGCTCCGAGGAGCACCTCAAGGGCATGGTGCTGCCCGGCACGCTGTTCGAGGAGATGGGCTTCAACTACATCGGCCCCATGGACGGCCACGACGTCAAGGCGCTGGTAAGCACGCTGCGCAACCTCAAGAAGCTGCGCGGCCCGCAGTTCCTGCACGTGGTTACGCGCAAGGGCAAGGGCTATGCCCCGGCCGAGGCCGACCCGATCAAGTGGCACGGCCCGGGACCCTTCGATCCGGCCAGCGGCACCATCTTCAAGGAAAAGAGCACCGGGCCGAGCTACTCGCAGGTCTTTGGTGAGTGGCTGTGCGACATGGCCGAAGCGGACCCGCGCATCATCGGCATCACCCCCGCCATGCGCGAAGGCTCCGGCATGGTCGAGTTCTCCAAGCGGTTCCCCGAGCGTTATTTTGACGTCGCTATCGCCGAGCAGCATGCGGTCACCTTCGCCGCGGGGCTGGCGGTGGAGGGCCTGAAGCCGGTGGTGGCGATCTACTCGACATTCCTGCAACGCGCCTACGACCAGCTCATCCATGACGTCGCGCTGCAGAACCTGCCGGTGGTGTTCGCGGTCGATCGCGCCGGCCTGGTCGGCAGCGACGGCGCCACGCATCAGGGCAGCTATGACCTGTCATTCCTGCGCTGCATTCCCAACACCATCATCATGGCGCCGGCGGATGAGAATGAGTGTCGCCAGATGCTCTATACCGCCAGTACCGTAAACGCCCCGGCGATCGTGCGCTACCCTCGCGGCGCCGGCCCGGGCGTGCCGCTGGTGAGCGCCATGAGCGCGCTGCCGGTGGGCAAGGCGCAGCTGCGTCGTGAGGGCAAGAGCGGGCTTGCGCTGCTGGTGTTCGGGGCATTGCTGAGCAGCGCCCAGCAGATCGCCGAGCGGCTGGACGCGACGCTGGTCAACATGCGCTTCATCAAGCCCCTCGATGAGGACCTGGTGGTGGCGCTGGCTACGCGCCATCGCGCCTTTGTCACGATCGAGGAGAACGCCACCCAGGGTGGTGCGGGCTCGGCGGTCGGGGAACTGCTCGCCGCCGAGGGCGTGCAGATCGCGCTGCTGCAGCTAGGGATCCCCGATCGCTTCATCGAGCACGGCTCGCGCGAAAGCTGCCTTGCGGCGGCCGGGCTGGATGCGGCTGGACTTGCCGCGAGCATCGAGCGCTGGTGGGCACTGCAGCCGCAGGCGCGCGTGCGTGCCGCGCTCGGTGCCTGAAACGTTACCGGCCCGCCCCCGCAACGCGCCGCGCAGGCCGCGCCGTGCCTAGTGGTTAGACTTAAGTCCTCAAATCGGGGTATTCCCGCGCGGTTGCAATGCCGCGGACAATCCCCATTACGGGTTTTCCGGACATTCCTGTAGGCTTTCACAGATGAATCCCCCTGCCCTGACTGCCAAGATCGCGCGCGCCACCTCGACCGAGGTCGAGGATGTGCAGGCGCGTGCCGATACGCGCCAGCTGCCGATCAACCGCGTCGGCATCAAGGACATCCGTCACCCGGTGAAGGTGCGCGACCGCTCGGCCGGCGAGCAGCACACCATCGCCAAGTTCAACATGTACGTGAGCCTGCCGCACAACTTCAAGGGCACGCACATGTCGCGCTTCGTCGAGATCCTGCACGCCGAGCGTGAGATCTCCGTGGAGTCGTTCCGCAGCATGCTGAGCACGATGACCAGCCGCCTTGAGGCCGACACCGGCCACATCGAGATGAGCTTCCCATTCTTCGTCATGAAAAAGGCTCCGGTATCGGGTGTCGAGAGCCTGATGGACTACCACGCCAAGCTCATCGGCGAGCACCGCGACGGCCAGACGGAAATGTGGGTCGAGGTGGTGGTGCCGGTGACCAGCCTGTGCCCGTGCTCGAAGAAGATCTCCGACTACGGCGCGCACAACCAGCGCTCGCACGTGACCATCAGGGCGAAGCTGCGCAGCCACATGTGGATCGAGGAGCTCATCGAGATTGCCGAAAGCGAGGCCTCGTGCGAGCTGTACGGCATCCTCAAGCGCCCGGACGAGAAGTACGTGACCGAGCGTGCTTATGACAATCCGAAGTTCGTCGAGGACGTGGTCCGCGACGTGGCCACGCGCCTGAACAACGACGAGCGCATCGCCGCCTACGTGGCGGAGTCGGAGAACTTCGAGTCGATCCACAACCACTCCGCCTACGCCCTGATCGAGCGCGACAAGGACGCCTGAGCGCGCTGCGCGTGGCCACAGCGCCGCCGGCGTTTGCGGATGAAGCATTCTTAATGCCGCACCGATTGCGCGCCGCCCCACCGGGCCTCTAACGTCGTGCGCTGAACGACGGCTGGGGATGGGTGTGCGGCAGATGCGGGCGGGCGGGTGGCTGGCGATGTGTGCGGCGACGGGCCTCCTGGCCTGCAGCCTGTGCACGGCAGCGGAACCACCGGCGTACCCATCGGCGACCCCGGTCAGACACAACTCGCTCAAGGTCTGCAACCAGCAGGCCGATGCCAAGAAGCTCAGCGGTACGACGCGCACCCAGTTCGTCAAGCATTGCCAGGGCCAGACGGTGAGTGCGCACGCGCCGGCGCCTGCCGCCGGCGCCCCTACCCAGGCAACTCGATGACCACCTTCAGGCCCGGCGCGTTGTCCTGAAGGGCGAAGCGGCCGCGGTGCAATCGCACGATCGCCGCGACCAGGCTTAAGCCCAGCCCGCTGCCCTCCTGAGAAGTCGCCGCGAAGCGCACGAACGGCTGCGCCGCGCGCTGGCGCTGCGCCGCGTCGATGCCCGGACCATTGTCTGCGACGACAAGGTGCACATATTCACCGCGCTGCGTGGCGTGGACCTCGACGCGGCCACCGGCGGGTACGTATTTCAGGCCGTTCTCGATCAGGTTGGTGAGCATCTGCGCCAGCAGCTGGCGGTTGCCCTGTACCAGCGCGCGCGGCGGCGTCTGCCACGACAGATCCAGCCCCTGCGCCGCGTACACCGGCTCAAACAGCTCGCCGATCTCGTTCACCAGCGCGGCCATGTCCACCGGCGCCGGGGATGCCAGCGGCGTGCCGCTCTCGGCCAAGGCGATCTGCAGCAGCGTCGTCAGGGTGCGCTGCAGGTGATCAACCTCGCGCAGCGCGGACTCAACTGACTCGTGTACCGCCCCCTCCAGCGGCGGCATGCGCAGCAGCAGCGCATCCATGCGGGTGCGCAGGCGCTGCAGCGGCGCGCGCAGGTCGTGTGCCGCGCTGTCGAACGTGGCGCGCAGCGTGCCGGCCTGCTCCTCGAGGCGATCGAGCACGTGGTTCACCGACACGGCCAATGAGTCAAACTCGTCGCGTGATCCGGCCACCGGCAGGCGGCGGCCGGATTCGCCGGCGAGGATGCGCTGGCAGGTATTGGCCACCTCGCCGACCCGGCGCGCCAGGCGGTAGCTGAACCAGAACCCCGCCAGCGCCGCGGCGAGCGTCGACAACCCGATGCCCCAGAGCATCGCACGGCGGAACTTGTCGGCGAACCTGCGCCCCTGTGAGATGTCGGTGCCCACCAGCAGCAGGTCGCCGCCGGGCAGCCGGAACACCGCGGCGCGCACCGGGTGCACCGCGCGGCGACCTGGCTCGATAGTGGAGATCTCGAACTCCGGCCAGCGCTCAGTGGGTACACCGTCGAAAGGCCAGTCGGTCACGTTGCCGGCGATGCGCTCGAAGTTGGCGTCGGCGAGCATGTAGACCGCCCCGATGCGGCCCCAGCTGTCGATGCGCAGGTTGATCTCATCGGTGACCCCGGCGATCGCGCTCTGCGCGTACTTGTCCTGCAGGCTCTTCATCTCGGTGTCGATGATGAGGTCCACCTCGTCGGTGATCAGGCTCTCGGTCAGCAGGTAGGCGCTGCCGAGGGTTACGCTGACCGCCAGCAGCACCAGCAGCGTGTAGCCAACCGACAGGCGGAACGCCGTCGTGTTGAACAGGTCATGGCGCACGCGCTAGCCGTCGCTGCGCAGGACGTAGCCGGCCCCGCGCACGGTATGGATCAGCTGCGTGTCGGTGCCACGATCAATCGCCTGCCGCAAGCGGCTGATGTGGACGTCGATCAGGTTGCTCTGCGGGTCAAAATGCAGGTCCCACACGCCCTCCAGCAGCATCATGCGCGTTACGACCTGGCCGGCGCGGCGCATGAGGAACTCCAGCAGCTTCAGTTCCCGCGCGGTGAGGTCAACCTCGCGCCCGCCGCGCGTGACCGTGCGCGCCAGCAGGTCCAGCTCGAGGTCCTCGACCTTCAGGCGGGTCGCGCTCAGGGAATTGGAGTGGCGGCGCAGCAGCGCCTCGATGCGCGCCAGCAGCTCGCCGAAGGCGAATGGCTTGGTGAGGTAGTCATCGCCGCCGGCCTTGAGTCCGCGGATGCGGTCATCCACCCCACCCAGCGCGGACAGCACCAGCACCGGCGTGCCGATGCCTTTGGCACGCATCGCCTCGATGATCGCCAGGCCGTCCACGTGCGGCAGCATACGGTCGGTGATGACCACGTCGAAGGTGGCGGTCGTGGCCTGCTGCAGTCCGGCACGGCCATCGGCGGCGTGCTCGACGGTGCAGCCGCTTTCGCGCAGCCCCTTGACGAGGAAATGCGCAGCCTCGGTGTCATCTTCGATGAGGAGTACGTGCACGGGGCGACAGAGTATGAGGCACCCCGCCGCTGCGCAAGCGCGAAACGAGCAGGCCGTTGCTAGGAGGCGGCCACCGGGGTGCGTTCAGCGCTCTGCAAGCGCGCGATGAGCGCACTTAGGAACACGCGGTTGAAGCGCAACTGGCAGGAGGCGGAAACCTGCTCGAGCAAGGTGGAGCTCACCTTGAGGACGGTCACTGCCCCGGCGGCGCGAATGGTCGCCGCGCGCTTGGCGCCGGGCACGTAGCTGGCCTCGCCGAAGCAGTCACCGGTATCGAGCGCGCCGATGCGCCCGCCGTGGCGCTCGACGGCGCAGCCCCCGGAAACCAGGATGTAGAAGCGGTCGTCCATCTCGCCTTCCTTGACGATCTCCTCCCCGTCCGCATAGTCCTGCCAGCTGCTGGCGCGCAGGACCTCCCAGATCTCCGCGTGCGAGAACTCGTGGAAGAACTTCAGGCGGCGCAACACCCCGAACTGCTCCTGCCGGTCGATGCGCGAGTTGGCCTCGCGCAGGCGCTGGTGCACGCGGGTCAGCTCCGCGGCCAGATCCACCCCCGTCTTGCAGCGCTTCTCCGGCTCCTTCTGCATGGCGAGCGCCACGACAGTCTCCAGTTCCTCCGGCACCTCGGGGCGCAGGGTGTGGATCGGCGGCGGCGTCGCATAGACGATCTGGTGCAGCAGCTTCTGCAGGTTGCCGGCGCGGAACGGGCGCGCGCCGGTGAGCAGCTCGTACATCACAGCGCCGAGTGAGTACAGATCAGAGCGGTTGGTGAGCTCGAAGCTCTGCACCTGCTCGGGCGACATGTAGGAGGGGCTGCCGGCAATGCCCTCGATGCGCGATATGTCGGAGTCGGACACCAGGGCGATGCCGAAGTCGATGATGCGCACGTCGCTGTCCTGCGTGAGCATGATGTTGGAGGGCTTTATGTCACGGTGGATCACGCCGCGCGAGTGCGCGTAGTTGAGCGCCTTGGCGCACTTGAACATGATCTCGACCGTGTCATCGATGCGCAGCAGGTTGTCGGGGCGACAGTACGCCGCGAGGGTGCGCGCGCCATGCACGTGCTCGGTGACGATGTAGCAGTGGCCACTTTCCTCACCGGCATCGTAGATGGGCAGGATATGCGGGTGCTGCAGCATGCCCACAAGGTGTGCCTCGGAGAGGAACATCTTGCGCGCGATGCGCGTACGCTCCTCGTCACCGCCGGTGTCCATGTTGTACACCTTGATGGCGACGTCGCGTCCGTAGTACGCATCGTGCGAGAGGTAGACGACCCCGGTGCTGCCACGGCCGACTTCGCGAATGACCACGTACTTGCCGATTTTATCCGGCATACGCGCGACAGGCTTCGCGGAGGGCATGGTTTTGGGAGCCGATGCTGACATGGGGCGGCGCTAGACAAGACGTCAACGCAGGATAAGTCTGGCCGCAGCGGCGGACTGTGATGCAGGCCTCACGCAATTCGGGCAGGCCAGCGCTGCGCGCCGGCCGGTGGCAGCTCAGTGCCTACGCAAAATGCTGGTAACCGGAATGCGAGAACTCCATCACAGTACCGGCGCGCACGACAGTGGCGCCCGCACCCTCGATGATGCTGCCGATGCGCGTGTAACCCCACACCTGCGGCGGCAGGTCCGTTGCCAGGCGCGCCAGCTGCCCCGGCGGCACGGCAAAGCACAACTCGTAGTCGTCACCGCCGGTGAGCGCGAGCATGCGCGCGCGCTCATCGCCGACGGCGCCCACCAGCGCTTCGGAAACCGGCAACGCCTCGAACTTTACACAGGCGGCGACCGTGCTCGCGCGCGCAAGCTTGCCCGCGTCCCCCAGCAGCCCGTCGGACACATCGATGCAGGCGCTGGCAAATCCACGCAGGCGCTCGCCCAGGGCCAGGCGTGGCGTAGGCAGCAGGAAGCGCTCGCGCAGGTAGCCGCGCACATCCGCGGGGGCCTGCAGCCGTGACTGCTCCAGCGCCAGGCCTGCCGCGGCGTCCCCGGGCGTACCTGACACGAACAGCGCATCCCCGGCGCGGGCCCCACTGCGCCGCAGCGCTTCCCCCACCGGCACCCTGCCGAGCAGCTGCACCGTGATGCACAAGGGTCCCTGCGTGGTGTCTCCGCCGACCAGGGCGACCTTGTGATCCCGCGCCAGGGCACCAAGTCCGCCGGCAAACTCGGACAGCCAGGTGTCGTCGGCCTCGGGCAGCGTCAGCGCGAGCAGTGCCCAGGCAGGTCGCGCGCCCATCGCGGCGATGTCACTGAGACTGACTGCCAGCGCGCGGTGCCCGATGGAACCTGGCGGGGAGCCGTGCGGGAAGTGCACGCCTGCGACCAGGGTGTCGGTAGTTGCCACCAGCTCGCATCCGGCAGGCAGCGCCAGCAGCGCTGCGTCATCGCCGATGCCCAGCGGCACGTCCAGGCGCTGCGCCCCGCAGGCGCGGAAATAGCGCTCGATGAGCCCGGTCTCGGAGAGCGCCATGCCGCGCGGCTGACTTCAGTGCTCGGCGGGACGCAGCTCGCGTGCCGCGCGATCCAGCACGGCATTGACGAACTTGTGCCCGTCGGTGGCGCCGAAGCGCTTGGCCAGGCTCACCGCCTCATTGATCGCGACGCGGTAGGGAACCTCCGGACGCGCGATCAGTTCATACAGTCCCATGAGCAGTATCGCGTGCTCAATGGGGTCGAGCTGCTCGGGTACCCGGTCAGCCAGCGCGGTGAGCTTCAAGTCCAGCTGCGCGCGCGATTGCCACACTCCCTCGACCAGGATGCGGAAGTATTCAGCATCGGCCTTCGGCATGTCCTCGGCGTCACCGAATTCCTGCACCAGGTCCTGCCAGGGTGCCGCGTTCAACTGCCAGCGGTACAGCGCCTGCAGTGCCAGCTTGCGGGCCACGCTGCGATTGCCGTTGTATGCGCGCGCATTGGCTGAACTCATCGCGCGTTCCTCACAGTCTGGCCATCACGGCGGACATTTCGATGGCGCAGTCCATCGACTCACCACCCTTGTTCATGGCGCTCGTGGCGGCGCGCTCGAGTGCCTGGTCCACCGTCTCGACGGTGAGTACGCCGAAGATGACCGGCACGCCACTGTCGAGGTTCACCTGCTGCAGGCCGCGTGCGCACTCGCCAGCCACGAAATCGAAGTGCGGGGTGTCACCGCGTATAACGCAGCCCAGTGCCACAACGGCATCGAAGCTGCCGCTGCCGGCCAGCTTGCGCGCGACCACCGGCAGCTCGAAGGCCCCCGGTACGCGCACCACCAGCAGATCCTCGGCCTGGCCGCCGCGCTGTTCCCATGAGGCACGTGCCCCGGTGAGCAGGCTTGCGACGATAAATTCATTGAAGCGTGCAGCGACGATCGCGACCTTGCGGCCGCGGGCGGTCGCTGCACTCTCGCTCACCTCGCCCTGCGTCACCCCTCTTCCCCGACGTAGCCCTCGATCTCTAGCCCGAAGGCGGAGATGCCGTGCATCTGCTTGGGCGCGGAGAGCACGCGCATGCGCTTGACCCCAAGGTCCTTGAGTATCTGGGCGCCGGTCCCGAAGGTGCGCAGCACCGCACCCTCCGCCTCGGTGCTGGCGCTCTCGGGGCCGCTCGCCGCCGGGGCAACTGCTGCGGCGAACGAGCGCACGGCATCGGCCAACTCGCGCGGGGATTCCTGCTGGCGCAACACGACCACGACGCCGCTGCCGGCCTCGATGATGCGCTGCATGGCGGCACGCAGCGTCCAGGTCCGCCCGGCGCCCTGCACCCCGAACAGGTCGTGCAAAGTGTCGGTGACGTGCACGCGCACCAGAGGCGCCTGAGCGCCGTCAAGGCGGCCGTGGGCAAGGGCCAGGTGCACCTCCATGCTCACGCTGTCCTGGTAGGCATAGAGGCGAAACTCACCCAGCTCGGTGCGCACGCTCTGCTCGGACAGGCGTTCAACCGAACGCTCGTTGCGCAGCCGGTGCCGGATCAGTTCGGCAATCGTGCCCATCTTCAGGTGGTGACGCCGCGCGAACTCCTGCAGCTCCGGGCGCCGTGCCATGGTGCCGTCGTCGTTCATGATCTCGCACAGCACACCTGCAGGCTTCAGGCCGGCAAGGCGGCACAGGTCCACCGAGGCCTCGGTGTGCCCCGCACGCACCAGCACCCCACCACGGCGCGCGCGCAGCGGGAAGATGTGTCCGGGGCGGGCGAAATCGGCCGCCTGAGTCGTGGCGTCGGCAAGCGCGCGGATGGTCGCTGCGCGATCGGCGGAGGACACCCCGGTCGTGGTCCCGGCGCGCAGGTCGACCGAAACGGTGAAAGCGGTGCGATGCGACTCACTGTTGACCGGCACCATCTGCGGCAGATCCAGGCGGGCGAGCTGCTCCTCCAGCATGGGCACGCAGATGATCCCGCTCGTGTGCCGGATCATGAAGGCCACGGCCTCAGGGGAGGCATGCTCGGCGGCCATGATGAGGTCGCCCTCGTTCTCGCGGTCCTCATCGTCCAGGATGATGACCATGCGGCCGGCTTTCAGCTCGGCGAGTATCTCGTCGATGGGGCTGAAGGCGGCTCCGGGAGCCGGCCCGGGCTTTCCAGGCATGGGCAACACGTTTGGCATGGTCGCAGGGTCATCCGGTACGGCAGGCAAGTATACCCGTGCCGGGTCGGCGAACCGAGCCTGGTGCCGTGCACTCAGTCCAGCAGAGGTGTCACCAGCTGGTCCAGGCGTTCCGCGGTCCAGCTGGGGGCCTTCTCCTTCCAGCCATCCTCCACCAGACGACCCGCCCGGTCGATCGTGAAATTCACAGGCAGGCGCCAGATACGGCCATAACCTGGTGCCCTGGAGCTGGCGAGAAACCCGACAGGGAAGCTCAGCTGCTCGGCAACCCGGCGCACGTCGGCAATCCGGTCCGGCGTGTCCAGGCCGAACCCGAGCACTGTCAGCCCGCGCTGCGCGTGCTTTGCCGCGTACTCGGACAGCAGCGGCAACTCCTCGCGGCACGGCACGCACCAAGTGGCCCAGAACGTGAGGATGACCACCTGGCCAAGCAGCTCGTTCGTGGAGATGCTCCTGCCCTCGAGCGTGACCAGCGTCGCCACCGGTGCGGCTGAGCCGACGCGCAGGTCATTGGCATGCACGGCCGGCGCGCGCCACAGCCCGGCTGCAACCCACCCGGCGAGCGCGCCGCGCAGTAACGCGCGTCGCCCGGGCGAGGGTGGCGGATTGTCAGAATGCATAGTTCGCTCCGGCAGTGAGCGTGTAGCGTGGGAAGAGCTGGTATCCGTAGAGGTTGCTGTAAAGCGGCACCTGCACAAACCCGAACAGGTGCAGCCGGTCGGTGACCCGGCCGGTAAGACCCGGGCTGACGTAGGCCACCGTGCCGGCCGTGTTCTGCACGTCCGCCAGCGCACCCTGGTCGCGCGTCTTGCGCAGCAGGTTCAACTGCACCTGCGGCACCCAGCCCGGGTCACGCTCGTAGCGCACCCCCAGACTTACGGCGGTGGAGTTTCCCGGCCGGTAGTCATTGCCCGGCTGGTCCATGCGATGAGTGAGGGCACTTTGGAACTGGCCATTCACGAAGAAATCGAAGTTCTGGCTGACCGGCCTGTAGTAGTAGCCGCCCAGGATGACGTCGGTGCTACCGGTCCCGGGCTGCAGGCTGGCATCCAAGGGCGTGCCGGCGGCAGGTCCGGCGTAGAAGTCCACCGCGGTTCCGTAGCGCCCGGTCGGAAGCTTCACCCCCAGTTGCACGCCCAGGTTGCGGGTCGGCAGGAATCCCTGGTAGCTGCCGATCAGGCGCAGGTCGCCGATGCTCGAGCTACGCGAACTGCTCAGTTCTCCCAGAGGCTCGGCCGGGTCGTAGTCCCCGTAAGTCGAGTGGGTGCGGATCACGTAGGGAAGCAGTAGCTTGAGGTTCCACTGCGTGTCGGGGCTGTAGCTGAGCCCGGCGGTCACGTAGCGGTTAAGGGTCTCGCGCTCGAGCTCCGTGCCCGCCGGCACCACTGAGGCCGCATGCGTGCCACTGCGCAACTGGTCCTGGTGGATGTAGTCGTACTCGAGGCTCAGGTCCCAGCCGGCGCTGGCCGAGTAACCCATGGCCGCATCGGCGCTGAGCGTGCAGCCGCAGCTGGCGCAGGCAGCGGCGCTGCGTGGCCACAGTCCCACAGCCCCGGCGGCGCACGCCATAACCGCCACCGCGCACAGCTGGGCACGGGGGCGCCTGCGCCGCGCCCGTGTTCCGCACTTGATCTTGCAGTCCATTCGATCCCTCTCTCATCTGGGTCCTGCGGACCGCGACGGCTGCCACAGGCAGTAGCGCGCGCATCCGGGAAGTAGGGGTCCGCCCGTGCAGTCGGCACAGGCGGTTGCACGGCAATGCGTGCGCCCCGCTTGGGTTGCGTTGGGACGTCAGGCGCGCGCGGGAGGCGCACGCGCGGACTGCGTGCGCAGGATCGAGGGCAGCCGCAGGCAATCGCCGCTGGGCTGCTCGGCAAGTCTCACAGTGGCTGCCCGCAGCGCGATCGCAGCGGCAACAGGGGCAATCGCTGGCGCTGCGCTCGCTGCGAAGACGCACAGCGTGTTATGCGCGGCGCCGCCGGCCGGATGCTGGTGTTGGCCGCCATGTGCGCCAGCCATGGCCGCCACTCCGGGACACAGCTGCATGGCCGGCCCGCCGCTGGCGGCAACGGGCATGAACCCGAACGGTATGAGCGCGCGCAGCGCCAGTGCCGGCAGGATCACAGCCAGCAGTGCACGCGAGCGGGCGCGCAGCGGATTCAGCGAGACCCTGCCTGCACGACGCATTAGCGTGCCTCGGGCAGCGCGAGCAGGCGCGCGACGTAGCGGGCAACCTGGTCGACCTCGAGGTTGACGTGCGTACCCACCGCAAGCCTGCCGAGGGTCGTCACCGCCTGGGTGTGCGGGATGAGATTGACGCCGAAGCTCGTGGCCTCGACCGCGTTGATCGTGAGGCTGACGCCGTCGACCGCGACGGAACCTTTGGCGGCGATGAAACGCGCCAGTGCCGCCGGCACGCCGATCACTACGCGAGTGGAGCGCGCATCCCCGGCCACGCTGAGCACCTCGGCGACGCCATCGACATGCCCGGAAACGAGGTGTCCGCCCAGTGCATCTCCGGCACGCAGCGCAGGCTCGAGGTTGACCGGGGTGCCCGGCGCGAAGGTCCCAAGCGTGGTAAGGGCCAAGGTCTCGCGCGAGACATCTGCCGCGAAGGTGTTGGCGCCGACCTCGGTCGCTGTCAGGCAGCAGCCCTGCACGCAGATGCTGTCGCCGATGTGCACCTGCCTCAGGTCGAGGCGCTCGGTGGCAACCACCAGGCGCACGTCGCCGCCGCGGGCCTCAACCCCCGCGATGCGTCCTACATCCTGGACGATCCCGGTAAACAGGACGCTCGCTCCCCGCAGCTTGAGTGGTTGGGCCGGTGCCTTCCGCCGCAGCGGGCAGCGCCGCGCGGTGACCGCACCGCGCGAGGCATTCTGCCTCAAGTCCACCGTCGAGTCTTGCCTCGCAGGGCCCGTGCCCGAACCCGGGCCTCAGCGGTCCGCGAGCGTGCCTGCGCGCGGTGTCCCGCGGAAGGACCTTCAGGAAAACGGCCTGGGAACGATCAGCCGCCGGCCGCAGGTGCTGGCCGCAGGCGCAGCCGCAGGTCCTGACCCACCGGGGTCGCCTCCACGAAGGCAAAGCCCGGAGCGTCGGCCAGGACGCCAAGCTCGGGAAGCTCGACCAGGGCGCGCGCGGTCGGGCCCAGCAGCCTGGGGGCGACGTACACGATCAGCTCGTCCACCAGTTGCTGCCGCAGCAGCCGGCCCGCAAGCGTGGCGCCAGCCTCGACGAGCAGCTCGTTCACCTCGAGTTCGCCGAGGCGATCGAGCACCGCGGTGAGGTCTATGCCATCCGCTCCGGCGGGCAACGACTCCACGCGCGCGCCGCGTGCACTGAGCGCTGCGGCGCGTGTTGCATCCAGCGCGGCAAGCCCGGTAAGGATCAGCACCTCGCCACCGACGCTGAACATCTGTGCCGCAGGTGGCGTGCGCAGCTGCGAGTCCAGCACGATACGCATGGGCTGGCGCGGCGCCGTGGTACCGGACTCGGCCGGCAGGCGCACGTCCAGGCGTGGATCGTCACCAAGGACCGTGCCGATGCCGGTCATGATCGCCGAACTGCGCGCACGCCAACCGTGCACGTCCTGCCGTGCCAGCTCGCCGGTGATCCATTTGCTCTGCCCATTGGCCAGCGCAGTGCGTCCGTCCAGGCTCATGGCGAGCTTGACCCGCACGAACGGCCGGCCCTGCTGCATGCGCTTCACGAAGCCCGCATTGAGCTCGCGTGCTTCCGCCTCCAGCAAGCCTGCCTCGACGGTGATGCCCGCCTCGCGCAGCGCTGCGGCGCCACGGCCGTCTACCAGTGGATTCGGGTCGGCAATCGCGTACACGACGCGCGCCACACGTGCGGCGGTGAGCGCCATGGTACACGGGGCCGTGCGGCCCTGGTGCGAGCACGGCTCCAGCGTGAGGTATACCGTCGCCCCGGTGGCGTTGTTGCCCGCCGCGCGCAGCGCCGCAACCTCGGCATGCGCTTCCCCGGCGCGCTCGTGCCAGCCCTCCCCGACGATGCGCTCGCCGCGGGCGATCACGCAGCCAACGCGCGGATTCGGGTCGGTCGTCTGCATGCCACGCGCAGCCAGAGCAAGGGCCCGCTGCATGGCGGTGCGGTCGAAGTTCGAGAACATGTCAGTTAAGACCCATCGTGCGACTCATTTGGTGCCTCGGCTGCCGGACTTGTCCGGCGCTGGAACCGGCTCTTCCTGAGGCAAGAGTGGCAGCTGTTCGCGGTTCGGGGCGCGCGCCACGTCACGCTTATGGCCTCGACCGTGTGCAGCCGCTGGCACCGGGCGCGCGTTGCGCAACTTCTGGATCTCCTCGTGGAAGGCCTCCACGTCCTCGAAGTGCCGGTAGACGGAGGCGAAGCGCACGTAAGCCACCTCGTCCAGGTGCCGCAGCTCCTCCATGACCAGTTCGCCAATCGCCCGCGACGAGACCTCACGGTCGCCCAGGCTGCGCACCTTGTGCACGATGCGGCTGAGCGCCTCATCGATCTGTTCCTGCGAGACGGGGCGCTTCTCAAGGGCCTTGTGCAGGCCGGCACGCACTTTCGCCTCATCGAAGGCCTCGCGACCGCGGTCACCCTTGATGACCTGTGGCATCACCAACTCCGCGGTTTCGAAAGTGGTGAACCGCTCCTCGCACTTGAGGCATTCGCGGCGCCGGCGGATCTGCCGCCCCTCACCGGCGAGGCGCGAATCGTTCACCTTGGTCTCTTCGTGACCGCAGAACGGGCAGTACATCTGGAGTGCGCGCGCCCGCGCTCAGGGTCCGTAGACCGGGAAGCGTCGACACAGCTCGACGACCTGCGGCCGCACGCGCTCGATGGCCTCCGTGGCACCTTCCGCATCGAGGATCTGCGTGATGAAGTCCGCCACCTGTTCGATCTCGGCCTGCTTGAAGCCACGGGTCGTGGATGCCGGAGTACCCAAGCGCAGCCCGCTGGTCACCATCGGCGGGCGCGGGTCGTTCGGCACGGCATTCTTGTTGACGGTGATGTTGGCCCGGCCCAGAGCCGCGTCCGCGTCCTTGCCTGTGATCTTGCGGTCGGCAAGGCTCAGCAGGAACAGATGGTTGTCCGTGCCGCCAGACACGATCTGGTAGCCGTTCTTGGCAAGGCGCGCCGCCATGGCGCGTGCGTTGGTGAGCACCTGCTTCTGGTACTCGCGAAACTCCGGCTGCAGCGCCTCGAGCAGCGCGACCGCCTTGGCGGCAATCACGTGCATGAGCGGACCGCCCTGCGTGCCCGGGAACACCAGCGAGCTGAGCTTCTTGGTGATCTCGTCGTTGGCGCGCGCCAGGATCAAGCCGCCGCGCGGCCCACGCAGCGTCTTGTGGGTGGTCGTGGTGACGACATCGGCGTGCGCGATCGGGCTTGGGTAGACCCCCGCTGCCACCAGCCCGGCGACGTGCGCCATGTCGACGACGAAGTAGGCGCCGACGCTCTTGGCGATTTGCGCGAAGCGCGCCCAGTCAACGATGCGCGAGTACGCCGAGAAGCCCGCAATGATCATCTTCGGGCGGTGCTCCTCGGCAAGCCTCTGCACCTGCTCGTAGTCGATCTCGCCGGTGTCGGGGCGTATGCCGTACTGGGCTGCGCGGAAGAACTTGCCCGAGAAGTTGACCTTGGCGCCATGGGTGAGGTGGCCACCGTGGTCCAGGCTCATGCCCAGGATTGGGTCGCCTGGCTGCACCAGGGCGAAATAGGCAGCCGCATTGGCCTGCGACCCGGAATGGGGCTGGACGTTCGCATAGTCCGCCCCGAAGAGCTGCTTGGCACGGTCGATCGCCAGCTGCTCGGCGATGTCGACGTACTCGCAACCGCCGTAGTAGCGCTTGCCCGGATAGCCTTCCGCGTACTTGTTGGTCAGCACCGAACCTTGCGCCTCGAGCACGCGCGGGCTCGCGTAGTTCTCCGAGGCGATTAGCTCAACATGGTCCTCTTGCCGTTGCCGCTCGCCTGCGATGGCGCGCGCCAGTTCGGGGTCAAAGCCCTCAATCGTCATCGTCGTCCGGAACATGAGCGTTTTCGCCTTACGGGTGAGTGGTTTGCGGGGGCGCGAATTGTACCGGAACGACCCCGCAGGCGCCCTTCTCGCGGGCGCCGCGGCGGCAGAAGGTTCCCGACAGCTATGGCGCGCGCGGCCTGGCGCGCGGAATCGGCGCTACATGAGGTTTTCGACCACCGTATTCCAGGCCTGCGCGAGGTTGCTGCGGTTGTAGCCCCCTCCCCCCAGGGCGAGCACCCGCCCATGGCCTGAGCGCTCGGCCAGCGCGGTTAGCTCGCGCGCCGCGCGACCGTGCGAGGCCGCGGTGAAGCGCAGGTGGGTGATCGGGTCACCCTCGAGGCTGTCAGCCCCGCACTGCAGGATGATGAATTCGGGGTCGAACTTCTCCAGGTGCTCAGTCACGCGCGGCCAGACGGCATCGAAAGCCGCGTCGTCCGCGCCCGGTGGCAACGGCAGGTTCAGCTTGGTGCCCGCGGCCGCCCCGCGCCCGGTCTCCTCGGCGGCCCCGGTGCCCGGATACAGGTAACGGCCGTCCTCGTGGACATCGGCGAACACCACCGTGGCATCCTCCTCGAATGCGTAGAACACGCCGTCGCCGTGATGGGCGTCGATGTCCACGTACGCCACGCGCTGCAGGCCGCGGCGTTTGAGCAGCTCGATGGCAACCCCGCAGTCGTTGAAGACACAGAAGCCCGCCGCGCGATCGCGCGCGGCGTGGTGCAGCCCGGCAATCGGCACGAATGCACGGCGGCAGTCCCCGCGCATGATCGCCTCCATCGCGCTCACGGTGGCGCCGACCACCCCGGCGGCAGCCTCGTAGCAGCCGCGGAAGGCCGGTGTGTCGCCGCCGTCCAGGTAGCCGCTGCCGCTTGCCGAGCGCTCGCGCACGAACTCCAGGTACTGCACGCTGTGGAACGCCCGCAACTCCTCGTCCGAGGCCGAGCGCGGCTCGAGCACCTGCACGCGCCGTTGCAGCCCGCGGGCGGCAAACTCGCGCACGAAGGCCGCGTGCCTGTCGGGGCCGAACGGGTGACCGTCACCGAAGCCGTAGCGCGCCAGACGCTCGCTGGTCACTACCGCGACATCGGCAGGTTTCGTACTGCTATTTACGGCAAATCTCCCAGGTTGGGCTCAGCCTAGCACAGCGGTCCGCGCTGCCAGGTGCGCGGCGGCCATCGCCATCCGCGGCCGGCTCAACGATAATCGCCCCCCGCGCTCACCTCACCTACGGATCGGCATGGCCCAATACATTTATACGATGAATCGCGTCTCCAAGATGGTCCCGCCCAAGCGGGTCATCCTCCGCGATATCAGCCTCTCATTCTTCCCTGGAGCCAAGATCGGGGTGCTGGGCCTTAACGGTTCGGGCAAGTCGACGCTGCTGAAGAT
This sequence comes from uncultured Pseudomonadota bacterium, assembly GCA_963703025.1. GTDB lineage: Bacteria > Pseudomonadota > Gammaproteobacteria > Steroidobacterales > Steroidobacteraceae > 13-2-20CM-66-19. Next base: position 672,527 of record OY969778.1, read on the forward strand.
CATGGCCGGCATCGACACCGGCTTTGACGGGGAAGCGCGGCCGCAGAATGGCATCCGCGTGGGTTACCTGTCGCAGGAGCCGCTGCTGGATGAGAGCAAGAACGTGCGTGCCAACGTCATGGAAGGCGTCGGCGAGACCTTCCGGCAGCTGGAGGAGTTCAACGCGATCAGCGACAAGTTCGCCGAGCCCATGGACGATGCGCAGATGAACACGCTGCTGGAGCGCCAGGCCCAGCTGCAGGACGCCATCGATGCAGCTGGCGGCTGGGAGCTGGAGCGCAAGCTCGAGATCGCCGCCGACGCGCTGCGCCTGCCGCCTTGGGACGCGGAAATCACCAAGCTGTCCGGCGGGGAGAAGCGCCGCATCGCGCTGTGTCGCCTGCTGTTGTCGGCCCCTGACATGCTGCTGCTGGACGAGCCGACCAACCACCTGGATGCAGAGTCGATCTCGTGGCTGGAGCGCTACCTGGAGGAGTACCCGAGCACGGTGATCGCGGTGACCCACGACCGCTACTTCCTCGACAACGTCGCCGAGTGGATCCTGGAACTTGACCGCGGCTACGGAATTCCGTGGCACGGCAACTACTCCTCGTGGCTTGAGCAGAAGGAGAAGCGGCTCGCGCTCGAGGAGCGCGAGCACGAGGCACTGCGCAAGACCCTGGCGCACGAGCTGGAGTGGGTGCGTGAGAACCCCAAGGCACGGCGGGCCAAGAGCAAGGCACGTCTGCAGCGCTACGAGGAACTCGCCTCGCGCGAGTTCCAGGAGCGCAACGAGACTAACGAGATCTACATACCCCCGGGCGAGCGCCTGGGTGACCTGGTGATCGCAGCTGAGGGCCTGCGCAAGGGCTATGGTGAGCGGCTGCTGATCGACAAGCTGTCGTTCAGCCTGCCTCCCGGGGGCATCGTCGGCATCATCGGCCCGAACGGGGCCGGCAAGACCACCCTGTTCCGCATGCTTACCGGCGCGGAGAAACCCGACGCGGGCGAGATCCGCATCGGCCCGAGCGTGCAGCTGGCCTACGTCGACCAGTCCCGGCAGAGCCTGGACGACAAGAAGACCGTCTGGCAGGAGATCTCCGGCGGCCTCGACATCATCAAGGTGGGCAATTACGAAACGTCCTCGCGCGGCTACGTCGGACGCTTCAACTTCAAGGGCACCGCCCAGCAGCAGCCGATCGGGGAGCTGTCCGGCGGCGAGCGCAACCGCGTCCACCTCGCCAAGGTCCTGCGCTCCGGCGGCAACGTGCTGCTCCTGGACGAACCGACCAATGACCTGGACATCGAGACGCTGCGTGCACTCGAGGAGGCACTGCTGAACTTCCCAGGCTGTGCCGTGGTCATCTCCCACGATCGCTGGTTCCTGGATCGCATCGCCACGCACATCCTCGCCTTCGAGGGCGACTCGCAGGTGACCTGGTTCGAGGGCAACTACCAGGAGTACACCGAGGACTACAAGCGGCGTAAGGGCGAGGACGCCTCGCAGCCGCATCGCATCAGGTACAAGCCGCTGACGCGCTAGAGGCAGCTGAGGACCCCTTGCCACCTCCTCCGAAAGCGGCGGCGGCGCGGTCCGAGCCTGGCACCCTGTGGCGCTGGGCCGGGCCGCTGGCCGCGCTCGTGGTGTTCGCGGTGGTGGGCCTGGTCCTGCACCACCAGCTTGCGCACCTGCACGTCAGGATTCGCGCACCTGCATGCGATCCCGCGCCGGCAGATCCTGGCAGCGCTTGGCTTCACCGCGCTTAGCTACTGGCTGCTGACCACCTACGAGGTACTGGCGCTGCGCTACCTGCAGCGCGCCATTCCCTACGCACGCATCCTCTTCACCTCGTTCATCGCTTATTCCTTCGGGCACGCGCTGGGGTTCGCGGTGTTCACTGGCAGCGCGATCCGCTTTCGGCTTTACGTGGGTGCCGGCATCACCGCGATCGACGTCGCCACCGTCACCGCCTTCTGCAGCTTCTCCTTTGCGCTCGGACTTGCCACGGTGCTGGGCGTATCGCTGCTGGTCAGTCCCGGGCATGTCGCGCACATCCTGCACCTGAACCCCAACTGGTCTTTGGCATTGGGCGGCCTCTTGCTGTGCGCAGTGGCCGTCTACGCCCTGTGGGCCTGCCTGACGCGCGGGACGCTTGAGATCCGTGGCTGGGCCCTGCGCGCACCGGGGGCCGCTATCGCGGTGCCGCAGTTGCTGCTGTCGGTGCTCGACCTGTCGCTGTCGTGTGCGGTGTTGTGGTCGCTGCTGCCCCCGAGCGCGCACGTGCCGTTCGTCACCTTCATCGGGGTGTATGCCGCGGCGGTGATTGCCGGCATTGTCAGCCATGTGCCCGGCGGCGTCGGCGTGTTCGAGGCGGTGATCATCTACACCATGCCCAACATCCCCGCGGACGCCCTGGTCGGCTCGCTGCTGGCCTACCGCGCGGTTTATTACGTCGTACCGCTGGTGTTCGGCACGCTGCTGTTTGGCTCCAAGGAACTCGCCGCGCAGCGCGGCCGGCTGGCCTGGGCGCAGGAACTTGCCAGCATCTATGTCGCCCCGGTGGTGCCACAGATCGCCGGCGCTCTTACTTTCCTGGCCGGCGCGCTGCTGCTGTTCTCCGGCGCCACCCCCGGGGTGGAGGAACGTCTCGCGTTCCTCGACCAGTTCCTGCCGCTTGCCGTACTTGAGGCCTCGCACCTGGTGGGCAGCGTGGTGGGTCTGGGACTGCTGGTCCTGGCGCGCGCGTTGTTCCGGCGCGTGCAGGCGGCGTACCACATCACCGTGTGGCTGCTGGTGGCCGGTATCTTGGCCTCGCTGCTCAAGGGGCTGGACTTCGAGGAGGCCTGCCTGCTTGCTCTGGTACTTAGCGTGCTGGTCCTGGGCAGACGCGCGTTCTACCGGCCCACGGCCATCCTCTCCGAGCCGTTCACGCCCGTTTGGGTGGTCAGCATCGTCGGCGTGGTCGTGATGGCCGTGTGGATCGGGATCATCTCCTATCGGCACATCGGTTATTCCGACCAGCTGTGGTGGACGTTTGCCCTGCATGGCAACGCGCCGCGCATGCTGCGGGCAACCCTCGCCGTCGTCGTGCTGGGAATCACCTACCTGCTGCTGAACATGCTGCGGCCCGCGCGCCCAGAGCCGGCTGTCGCCGGCCCGCAGGAGCTGGCGCGCGCACGGCCGCTCATTGCTGCCTCCGATCTGACACTGCCGAACGCGGCGCTCACCGGGGACAAGCGTCTGTTGTTCAGCGAGGCTGGCGACGCCTTCGTCATGTACCAGATCGCCGGGCACAGCTGGATCGCCCTGGGCGACCCGGTCGGCTCGCAGGCCGGAGCGGAGGAGCTGGTGTGGCGCCTGCGCGAGATCTCCGATCACCACGGCGGCCAGACGGTTTTCTACCAGGTATGCGGCGAGCGCCTCGGCCTGTACGTTGATCTCGGCCTTGCGGCGCTCAAGATCGGCGAGGAAGCGCGCGTGCAGCTTGACAGCTTCTCGCTCGAGGGCCCGGAGCGCGCCGACCTTCGCCAGGCGCACAAGCGCGCACAGCGCGATGGGGCACAGTTCCAGGTGATCCCGCCGGAGGGTGTCGAGGCGCTCATGCCGGTGCTGCAGAAGATCTCCGACTCCTGGCTGACCAGCAAGTCGACCGGCGAGAAGGGCTTCTCAGTCGGCGCGTTCGCGCCGCAGTACCTGTGCCAGTTCCCGCTGGCGCTGGTAAGCGTGCAGGGTGTGCCGCTGGCCTTTGCCAACCTGTGGACCACTGACACCAAGGCCGAGCTGTCGGTGGACCTGATGCGCTTTGACCCGCAGGCCCCGAAGGCAGCGATGGACTACCTGTTCATCGAACTGATGCTGTGGGGCAAGTCCCAGGGCTACAGCTGGTTCAACCTCGGCATGGCGCCCCTGTCAGGGCTTGAGGCGCACCCGCTGGCTCCGGCCTGGCACCGTGTCGGCAACTTCATTTTCCGCCACGGCGAGCACTTTTATAACTTCGAGGGACTGCGGCGCTACAAGATGAAATTCGATCCGGTGTGGGAACCACGCTACCTGGTCGCGCGCGGCGGAATTGCGCTGCCGCGCGTGCTGGTGGATGTCTCGGTGCTGATCGCCGGGGGCGTGAAGGAGATCTTCGTAAGATGACTGTACATCCGCGGCGCGCACTGCACGCCCACTTGACCGTCCTCCTGCTCGTCATCGCCTGTCCAGCGCTTGCCGCCGGCGCTGCCGGGACCGCCGACCCGCCCGCCGGCGCAGCGCCCACGCACCACAAGCCCAAGGCCGCCACTAAGCCGGCGGCGCCGGATGACGGCGCCACGCAGCACCTGGAGGCAGGCCGCTTCGGCACGGTCGCGGTATACATTCCGCCGGGCAAGCCCAGGAGCGTAGCGATATTTCTGTCCGGCGACGGCGGCTGGGAACTGGGCGTGATCAACATGGCGCGCGCGCTCGAGCACACCGGGGCGGTGGTCATCGGCGTTGATATCCGGCAGTACTTCTCCAGCCTGGGCAAGGTCGCAGCCCGCGGTGATGCACCGTGCCAGATGATTGCCGCGGACTTCGAGACGCTCAGCCACCAGGTGCAGAAGCAGATCGGACTGGCCGAGTACACGGTGCCCGTGCTGGTGGGCTACTCCTCGGGCGCAACCGTTGTTTACGCAACCCTCGTGCAGTCGCCGCCAGGCACCTTCGCCGGTGCCCTGAGCCTGGGCTTCTGCGCTGACCAGGATTTCGTCGGCGTGAGCCTGTGTCCGGGGGCTGGCCTGCACTACAGCACCAACAAGCAGCACGAACTGGTGTTCGAGCCGGCGACCAGCCTCAAGCAGCCGTGGATCGCATTCCAGGGCCAGAAGGACGAGGTCTGCAACGCGCACGCGGCCGATGTATTCGCCGCGAAGGTTGCCAACGGCCAGATCGTCCAGCTGCCAACCGTCGGCCACGGATTCTCGGTCGAGCGCAACTGGATGCCGCAGTTCCTGGACGCCTATGCGCGCCTGAGCGCCCGCCCGGCCGCGCCGGTCGCGGCGACCGCCGATATCGGCGACCTGCCGCTGCAGGAAGTCCACGCCAGCGGCACCTCCAACGAGTTTGCGCTGCTGCTGACCGGGGACGGCGGCTGGGCAGGCCTGGACCAGGAACTCGCGGCACGCCTGGCCGCGAGCGGCGTGCCCACGGTGGGCCTCAACTCGCTTAAGTACTTCTGGAGCGCGCGCACGCCGGAGCAGACCGCGCAGGACGTCACGCGCATCCTGCGGCACTACCTCGCGGCGTGGAACAAGCAGCGCGTGCTGCTGGTGGGCTACTCCTTCGGTGCTGACGTACTGCCCTTCGTCGTCAACCGCCTGCCGGCGGACCTGCGCGCGCGGGTGGCGAGCGTGAGCCTGCTCGGAATCGACTCCAGTGCCGCCTTCGAGGTGAGTGTCACCGAGTGGGTCGGCAGTGGCGGCGGCGAGCGCCCCACGCAACCTGAGCTCGGCCGGATCTCGCACCTGCCGGTGCTGTGCCTGTACGGCGAGGGCGAGAAGGACTCGATCTGTCCTGGCCTGCCGGCGGGGATGGCCACGCGCGAACAGGTAGGCACGGGCCACCATTTCGGCGGCGAGTACGCCATGCTCGCCGAGCGCATCCTCGCCTTCGCGCGCCTGCCCCGCCCCATTACATAACGCGCCCACCGCAAGGGCGATCAGCGCGCAACGCGCGACGGAATGCGCTGTGATGGCGCCCGCTGGGGTAGGATAAGGCGCGCGCCAGACATAACAACACGAGCCGCTGGCGCCTAACGGTTATGTCCCTGTACATCGACTCCGCAAGCCGACTGCACCACGACCTGGAAAAGAACCTGGTCGTGACCTGCCCGCATTGCCAGGCGGTCGCGCACATCACGGTGATGGCCGTGCCGCGCTTCGAGGACCTGCAGCTCTACCGGCCCAAGCAGGCCGGGATCGTCTACCAGTGCGATGCGTGCCACGCACCCATTTTCCTGCGCTTCATGGTGCGCGTGTACGGAGCTGCACGCATCGAGCTGTCACCGCAGTTTGCCGAAGTCGAGCGCGCACGCGAGAAATTCAGCTTCACCTACATCCCGGAGGACGTGGAGCTGCTGTTCCGCGAGGCGCTCAACTGCTTCAGCAGCAACGCCTTCAACGCCTTCGCCTCGATGTGCCGGCGCACCGCGCAGGCGGTGTTCACCGATCTGGGCGAGTCCGGCCGACTGCGCCTGTTTGATGAGCTCAACGCGGTGCGCGACCTGGCCAGCATCTCCCCTGAGATCTTCACCAAGATGAAGAACGTGCTGTTCGGCGCGGAGTTCGACGCCCGTTCCGCGCCACCGCTGCTGGATGGCTACGAGGCGGGCATCATGCTCGAAGTCGTCAAGGACCTGCTGTACGAGGCCTACGTGCGCAAGGGCCGGCTGCAGCAGGCGATCATGGTGCGGCGCTTCTTCCTGGATGAGACCGGCACCGACAACGTGACGCCGATCGTCTCGGCCAGCTGATCCTTCAGTCGACGAAGCGCCGGGCGTTGCGGAATACGCGCATCCAGCCGCTGTACTCACCCGCCCCCCGCGGCCGCCAGGAGTTCTGTACGTAGCGGAACGAGCGCTCCGGGTGCGGCATTGTGATCGTGACGCGCCCATCCGCGTTCGCCAGCGCGGCCATGCCAAATGGCGTGCCGCTCGGGTTCAGCGGATAGCCGGTTGCGACCGAGCCGTCGTGGTTCACGTAGCGCAGTCCGACCAGGCCGCTGCCGGCGCACGCCGCCGCGGCGGCCGGTGAGGCGAATTCAGCGCGTCCCTCGCCGTGGGCCACTGCGATCGGCAGCAGCGAACCGGCCATCCCCGCGTACAGCACGGAGGGTGAGGTCAGCACCTCAACCAGCGTGAAGCGCGCCTCGTACTGCTCGCTGCGGTTCTTGACGAACCGTGGCCAGTGCTCGGTGCCGGGAATGATCTCCTTGAGGGCGGCAAACATCTGGCAGCCGTTGCAGATGCCAAATGCGAAGGCGTCGGTGCGCGCGAAAAAGCGCTCGAACTCCTCGCGCACTGCCCCATGGAACAGGATGGACTTGGCCCAACCCTCGCCGGCGCCCAGGACGTCCCCGTAGGAGAAGCCACCGCAGGCGACCACGCCCTTGAACTCCGCCAGCGAGCGCCGGCCGCTCAAAAGATCGGTCATGTGGATGTCGTGCGCCGTGAAGCCGGCGCGATCGAACACGGCCGCCGTCTCGGTCTGGCTGTTGACCCCCTGCTCACGCAGGATCGCCACCGCCGGGCGCACACCGCGGGACACGTACGGGGCGGCGATGTCCTGCTCCGGGTCAAAGCTGAGCGCCACGGCAAGTCCGCGGTCATCCGCGGCGGTCACGGCGACGAACTCCTCGTCGGCGCACTGCGGGTCGTCGCGCAGCCGGCGCATGCGCCAGGAGGTCTCCGACCAGGCGCGCCTGAGCTCCACCCATGACTCGTCGAGGACCACGGCGCCGATGCGCATCTGGACCCGCATTTCCGCCACCGGAGCCCCGAGGTAGAGCGCCGCCTCGCCCAGGCCGTGGCGCTCGAGGACCTGCTGCAGCAGCGGCTCGTAGCCGGCCATCACCTGCACGACCACGCCGGGCTCCTCGGCGAACAGCTGCGCGAGCGCAGGACCACGCGCGGCAGGCAGCGCAATGTCCAGGCCACAATGGCCGGCAAAGGCCATCTCCAGCAAGGTGGCAAACAAGCCCCCGTCGGAGCGGTCGTGGTAGGCAAGCAGCATCCCTTCCGCACGCAGTTCCTTCAGGGCCGCGGCGAGCTGGGTGAGGCGTGCCGGGACGTCCAGGTCCGCCGGTTCTTGCCCGAGCTGCCCGTAGACCTGCGCCAGAGCCGAGCCACCCAGGCGGTTCTTGCCGGCACTGAGGTCGATCAGCCACAGCGACGTGGGGCGTTCATCCAGCTGCAGCGCGGGGGTGAGCGTGCGGCGCACGTCACGCACCGGCGCAAAGGCCGATATCACCAGCGACACCGGCGCGACCACGCTCTTGTCCAGGTCACCGTCGCGCCACGCGGTCTTCATGGAAAGGGAGTCCTTGCCCACCGGGATCGCGATGCCCAGCTGCGGGCACAGCTGCTTGCCCACCGCCTGCACGGTCGCGTAGAGGGCGGCGTCCTCGCCGGGCTCCCCGCAGGCGGCCATCCAGTTCGCCGACAGCCGTACCTGTGACAGCGAATCGATGTCCGCTGCCAGGATGTTGGTAATGGCCTCAGCGACGGCGAGGCGCCCGGACGCCGGCGCATCCAGGACGGCCACCGGCGAGCGTTCGCCCATGGCCATCGCCTCGCCGGCGTTGCCGTGAAAATCCACCAGCGTGACGGCGACGTCACTCACGGGCACTTGCCACGGCCCGACCAGCTGGTCGCGGCTGATCAGACCACCGACCGTGCGATCGCCGATGGTGATGAGGAAACCCTTGTCGGCGACCGCCGGGAAGCGCAGCACGCGGTAGGCGGCCTCGTCCAGCTTGATGTCGCGCAGCTCGAACGCGCGCGGCCGCGGCGCCACGCTGCTCACGTCGCGCGTCAGGCGCGGCGCCTTGCCAAGCAGCATCTCAAGCGGCATGTCCACCGGCTCGTTCTTGAACAGCGGGTCGGCGACGGTGAGCTGGCCGCTGCCATCGATCTCGCCGATCACCGCGAACGGACAGCGCTCGCGCTGCGCAATGGCGGCAAACTGCGGCAACGCCTGCGGCTGCAGCGCCAGCACGTAGCGCTCCTGGGCCTCGTTGCACCACAGCTCCAGCGGCGACATGCCGCTTTCCGCGCTCGGGATGCTGCGCAGGTCGATGCGCGCGCCGCGCGCGCTGTGCGCCACCGCCTCGGGCACCGCGTTCGACAGCCCGCCCGCCCCCACATCGTGGATCAGCGCGATGGGATTCGCCGGCCCGAGCGCCCAGCAGTGGTCGATCACCTCCTGGGCGCGGCGCTGGATCTCGGGGTTGCCGCGCTGCACGGAGGCGAAGTCGAGGTCCGCGCTCGAGCCGCCGCTGCCGACCGATGAGGCGGCCCCGCCGCCCAGGCCAATGAGCATCGCCGGTCCACCCAGCACCACGATCTTCGCCCCCAGCGGGACTTCGGACTTCTCCACGTGGCCGCGGCGCACGTTGCCCATGCCCCCGGCGATCATGATCGGCTTGTGGTAGCCGCGCAGGCGCTGCGGTGGGTCCCCCGCGCCTTGCTGTTCGAAGGTGCGGAAGTAGCCACAGATCGCCGGGCGCCCGAACTCGTTGTTGAATGACGCCGCGCCGATCGGGCCGTCGAGCATGATCTCCAGCGCCGAGGCGATACGATCGGGGCGGCCGAATTCCTGCTCCCACGGGCGCACGAACCCTGGAATGCGCAGGTTGGATACCGAGAAGCCTGTCAGTCCTGCCTTAGGCTTCGCGCCGCGGCCGGTGGCGCCTTCATCGCGGATCTCCCCGCCCGAACCGGTGGCCGCCCCGGGGAATGGCGAGATCGCGGTCGGGTGGTTGTGCGTCTCGACCTTGATGAGGATGTCGACCGGCTCGGCGCTCGAGCCGTAGATTCCCGAGACCGGGTCAGGGAAGTAACGAATGCCGGCAGAACCTTCGATGACCGCGGCGTTGTCACGATACGCGGACAGCACCCCGCCGGGACTCCTGGCATGCGTATAGCGGATCATCGCGAACAGCGATTCCTCCCGGGCGCGCCCGTCGATGATCCAGTCGGCGTTGAAGATCTTGTGGCGGCAGTGCTCGGAGTTTGCCTGCGCGAACATCATCAGCTCGACGTCGGTCGGGTCGCGGCCCAGACGGCGGAAGCTTTCCAGCAGGTAGTCCATCTCCTGTGCCGACAGCGCAAGACCGAGCTGCGCGTCAGCCGCCTTCAGGGCCGCACGCCCGCTGTGCAGCGAAATCGCGACGAGCGGCCGCGGCGCGGCGTGCGCGAACAGCTGCGCGGCGTCGGCGCCGTCCAGCAGCGCGGTTTCCGTCATGCGGTCGCACAGCGTAGCGGCCACGCGCGTCAGCGCCGCGCGGCTGAGTGAAGGTTCGGCCTGCAGGTGGTATTCGAGGCCGCGCTCCAGACGCCTGACCGCGCCAAGTCCGCACACCTGCGCGATGTCGGTGGCCTTGCTGGACCACGGCGAGATCGTGCCAACACGCGGGACCACCAGGATGCTCTGCCCGAGCCCGGCGCCGCCGGGCAGCCGCGGCCCGTAGGTCAGCAGCTGGCCGAGCACCGCCTGCTGTGCCGGTGACAGCGGCTGCGCCAGGTCTGCGAAGTGCACGAAGCGCGCCTCGAGCCCGCGCACGCCCGGTTCGACGGCCTGTAGTCGCTCGAGTAGTTTTGCAACGCGGAAGGCGGACAGCGCCGGCGGCCCTGGTATCTGCAACATGCTACCGCGGCCTCACTTCTTGTCGCCCGATGGTGGCGAGTACATCGGCATCGGGAACTGCGTGACGTTGGCCGCGCCCTCCAGCGGCAGGATCTTGCTGGGGCCATGCTTCTTCACCTCGTCGATGCGCAGCACCGAGTGCATGGGCAGGAAGGTGCGCTTGACGCCGGCAAACTCGGCCTTGATGCGTTCCTCGCTGGGATCGAGCACCACCGAGGAGCGCTCGCCGAACAGCAACTCCTCGACCTCGATGAAGCCGAACAGCTCGCCGTGGTTAACCTTGCGGGCGTAGACCTCGTAAATCTTGCCCTGATTCACGAACATAATGCGGAAAATGTGACTGATTGCCATGGTTCGGCTGGGGGCTCGCTGCTAGCGTGGATCCCTACATTATATGTCCGGGCGCGCCGGGGACGCTGCCGCGCCCGCATTGGCTGGCAGGTACTGGCACACGGACGGATTGCTCTTGAGTCGGGGAACCATGCTCAGACTGCGCATCGTCAGCGATCAGCGGCGTAACCTCGCCGATCGCAGCAGCGCCGTATTCTCGGTGGAGGGCGGCACTATCGGCCGTTCGGCCGACAACGACTGGGTCCTGCCCGACCCGCAGCGCTACCTTTCCGCCCACCATGCCCGGGTGCAGTTCCGCGAGGGCAATTTCTACCTCCAGGACGTGAGCACCAACGGGGTCTACGTCAATGACGACATGGAGCCGCTGGCCAAGCGCGGCTCGAGCGGCTACCTGCTGGGCAACGGCGACGTGCTGCGCATGGGCGAGTATCACATCGTCGCCGCGGTCGAGGCGCGCAAGGAGCAGGACGAGCCGCTGCCGGCCGTGCCCACTACCATTCACAGCCTGCGGCCGTTGCGCCGCACGGGTGACCGGGACATCGGCGCGCGCCTGAACCTCGAGGAACTGCTGGTTCCGGTCATCGACATGGACCCGGTACTGCCCGTGAGCGCCTACGGCCAGGTTGTCAACTCCGGCTCCGTAAAGGCGCTGGCGCGCATGCAGGAGTCGATCCCGGCACTGCTGCCCTCGGACGCGCCCCGTGACAGCACCGCGATGGAGGCGCAGCTGCCGGCGAGCGTGACCTCGGAATCGATCTCCCAGCGCATGGCGCGCCTGGCAGAGGCGGTGGCGCGCGAACCGCGTATCGGCACGAGCCCGGTGGTCCTGGAGGACATGCGCACTGGGCTGGAGGCGTTCTGCCGGGGGGCCGGGATCGCCCCCGAGGCGCTGCCTGCGGATGCCCAGGGGCGCCTGCTGCACCTTGCAGGCCGGCTGTTCCGCGAGGCCTTCGTGGGCCTGAAGGACCTCGAGCGCACGCGCAGCGAGACGCGCAACCGCCATCGCATCGAACCGCAGCCCCAGGAGGCGGATGACCCGCGACCCTCGCTGGCGAGCTGCGTGGTCGAGGAACTGCTGATTGCGCTGTTCGTGCAGCACGAGGGTCGCAGGCTTGACTCGGTTCAATGGCTGCGCGAGAGCATTGGCGAGGCCAAGGCGCACGAACAGGCCGTCGCCCAGGCAACCCGCGCCGCCTTCGTGGAATTTCTGGACCGGCTTGATCCGGCAGAGCTTGAGGCCCGCTTTGAGCGGGCTGCCCGCCGCGGCAAGGCCCGCGCCGCCGACAAGGCGCAGTACTGGGAGCTGTTTACCTCCTTCTACCGCAATCTCATCGAGATGCCGGCCGATCACCTGCCCCACACATTCGTGGAGGCCTTTGCAGCCGCCTATCGCGAGGCCCTGAAAAAGCCGCAATCCTGAGGCGCGCACGCGCCACTCATGGCGGAGAGGGTGGGATTCGAACCCACGTGCCGGAATTACCCGACCATCCGATTTCGAGTCGGCGCCGTTATGACCACTTCGGTACCTCTCCGGCTCCGCTGTGAGTTTTGCGGGCTGGTATTCTAGCGGAAGGCCGTGCGGTGGGGGGAGCTTCGTGCGCGCATTGACTCTCACCGCCGTCGTGCTTTTCCTGGCCGGGCTCGCCGCTTGCGGCCAGTTCGACCCGACGGCCCTGTTCCAGCCGAACGCGATCGAGCAGATCCGCGCCCGTGGGGAACTGCGCGTGGTCACCCTCAACCTGCCCACCTGCTATTACCTGGGAGCCCAGGGGACCGAGGGGCTGGAATATGCACTCGCCAGCGCGTACGCCGCCTCGATCGGCGTCAAGCTCACCATCTATCCGCTGCCGAACGAGCATGCGCTGCAGGCGGAACTGGCCGCCGGGCGTGCCGATATCGCCGCCGCGTCGCTGACCAACACCCCGGACTGGGCGCGAGTGGCGGACGCGGCTGATCCCTACTCGCTTATCCCGCAGCTGGTCGTCTACCAGCGCAACGGCACCAAGCCCCGCGACACCCTGCAGCTGGAGTCCGCGAAGCTTGCGGTGCGTGCCGGCAGCCCGCAAGAACTGATCCTGCAGCGACTCAAGCGCACCGTGGCCCCGAGCCTGCAGTGGGTCGAGACCGCCCCGAGCTCGGCCGACCCGGTGGATGACGTCGACTCGGGGGCCGCGCAGTACGCCATCGTCGACGAGCGTGAGTTCTCCTTCGCACACCACCTGTACCCGAACGTGCTGGTCGGCTTCGCCCTGCCAGAGCGCCGCCCGGTGCAGTGGATGGTGCGGCACCGGGCCCCCGGATTGCTGGCAAGCGTCAACAGCTACTTCCACAACCTGGCCGCCTCCGGGAAGCTGCCGCAGATGGTGCAGGAATCCTCCGGCGACACGCGCCGCTTCGAGTATGAGGAATCGCGCGAGTTCCAGGCGCACGTCAACGAGCGGCTGCCGCACTACCGGGCGCTGTTCGAGGAGGCCGCCGCGCAGACCGCGCTCGACTGGCGCCTGCTGGCAGCGGTGGGCTACCAGGAGTCCAAGTGGGAGCCGCGCGCGGCCTCCGGCGATGGCGCCGTCGGGGTGATGATGCTGACCGCCGATACCGCGCAGGCCATGGGCATCAAGGACCGCACCGATCCGCAGCAGAGCATCTCTGCCGGGGCGCGCTACCTTGCGCAGGTGCGCGCGATGATCCCGGAGCGGATTGCCGAGCCTGACCGCACCTGGCTCACGGTGGCAGCGTACAACGTGGGTTTCGGTCATTTGGAGGACGCGCGCGTGATCGCCCAGTCACGTGGCAAGAACCCGGATTCCTGGGCCGACGTGCGTGACGCGCTGCCGCTGCTGGCGCAGGAACGCTGGTCCGACAGTGCCAAGCGCGGTTACGCACGCGGCTGGGAGCCGGTGCAATTCGTCGATCGCATTCAGCGCCATCTCACCCTGCTCGAGTGGCAGCCGGGGGAAAGCACGCCGGCGCCGGCGGCGCCCCCGAGCGCAGCTCCCGCAGCAGGCCCGCCGGGGCAGGTGCCACCCGCGCGCTAGTCCGCCTGGTGCCCCTGGCGACGCCGGGCGAAGAACTCCTGCAGTGCCGCCGCGCACTCCTGCATCAGCACGCCGCCGAACACGTCCACGCGATGGTTCAGTCCGGGCAGGGTAAAGACGTTGGCGATGCTCCCGGCACCGCCGGCGCGCGGATCCCAGGCGCCGAACACCAGCCGGCGCACGCGCGCATGGACGATCGCCGAGGCGCACATCACGCATGGCTCGAGCGTCACGTAGAGCGTCGTATCGGTGAGGCGATAGCTCTCGAGCACCTCCCCTGCAGCACGCAACGCCCGGATCTCTGCGTGCGCAGTCGGATCGTGACTGGCAATCGGGCGGTTACCGGCACCGGCCAGGATCTGTTCACCGCGCACCAGCACCGCCCCCACGGGCACCTCGCCGCATGCTGCGGCCTGGCGTGCGTGCTCCAGGGCGGCACGCATGAAGGCCGCGTCGCGCCCCTCAGCCAGGTCCGCCATGGGACTCGCTGAGCGGCGGCGGCGCCGGCAGGAACAACGCGGGATCGACGAAACTTGCGTTCAGTGCGACGCCAAAGTGCAGGTGTGGCCCGGTCACGCGCCCGGTCGCACCCACCTTGCCGATCACCGCGCCCGCCTGCACCTGCTGGCCAGGGTGCACGTCGATCGCGCTCATGTGGCAGTACATGGTCACCAGGCCCTCGCCGTGGTCGATGATCACCGTGTTGCCGTTGAAGAAATAGTCGCCGGTGTTCACGACACGCCCTGCCGCAGCGGCGTGTATCGGCGCGCCCAGTTCGGCGGCGATATCCATGCCCGAGTGCGGGCTGCGCGGCTGGTTATTGAAGACGCGGCGCGACCCGTAGGAACTGGAGCGTATGCCAGGAACCGGCGCCTGCAGCTGCAGGCTGGCGGGTGCCTCCTGCGAGTAGCCCGCGACGGCCTGGCGGATCAGCGGCTGCTCGCGGTTGACGCGTGCCAGGTCCTCCTTCGAGAGGTCAACCTGCTTGGGTGCCACCGTGAGGCTCTGTGTCACGTACTTCTTGTCCACGACCGAGAATTCAAGCGCCCTCCCGGCGGTCGAGCCGTCCTGCACGCGCGCGACGGCGGGACCGGGGGTCTGGTTAAGCGGTATGCCAACCACGGCGACCCACTGGCCCTGTTCGCGAATCACAAGCACCCGGTGATCGTTGAAAGTAACGCGCGGCGTCCCAGCGGCAGAGGCTGCGAACCTTAAGATCGCAACGCCTCCAGGGACCAGCTCTTCCTGCGGCAGCGGCGACGGTACTGCGTCGGCCCAAGCCCACGCTGCGGCGCCCAGCGCGAGCGCCGTGACGAGCATCGATACGGACCGTCCACCCGTGCGTGGGCGCTGCTGAAGACTGCACACCCTAGCTTTCCTCCTTCTTGGCAACCACGCGTGCCTCGAGCGAGCCGCGCGCGAGCAGCGCGTTGATCTGCTCCCCCGGGACAACTGCCGCCGCGTTCGTGAGCACCGAGCCATCGGCGCGCGTCACGATCGCGAACCCGCGACCGAGCGTGGCCAGCGGACTGACGGTGTTGAGCGCGCGTTGTGCCAGCGCGAGGCGGTGGCCGAGCAGCGCCATGCGCTGGCCGAGCGCACTATGCAGCCTAAGCTGCAGCGCCTCGTGTCGTGCGCGGTAATCGCGCAGCAGGTGCCGCGGCGAGCTGCGCTCGAGACGGGCTCCGGCGTTTGCCAGGCGGATGCGGTCACGGTCGACGCAGGTACGCATGGCCCCGCCGAGGCGCTGGGCGATGTCATCCAGCCGCTGGACCTGCTGATTCAGGCGCACGCCAGGGTGCGCCAGCGCCATCCTGCGCTCGGCGGCCTCAAGCCGCGTCGCGCAGACACGCAGCTCGCGGCGCATCCCCGCCGCCAGCCGCTGTGCGGTGCGGCCGACCGCCTCCAGGCAGGCCAGCCGGTCCGGAACCACCAGCTCCGCTGCCCCCGAGGGGGTCGGGGCGCGCACATCGGCCACCAGGTCCGCGATGGTGAAGTCAATCTCGTGGCCCACCCCGCTGATGACCGGCACCGCGCACTCGTAGATCGCCCGCGCCAGCCGCTCGTCATTGAAGGCCCACAGGTCCTCCAGCGACCCACCGCCTCGGGCGAGGATCAGCACGTCGCACTCGGCCCGCGCAGAGGCTGCCTGCAGCGCCGCAACCAGCGCCGGCACGGCAGCGGCGCCCTGCACCGGACAGGGGTAGATCAGCACATCCGCCGGCGGGTAGCGGCGCGCGAGGATATTGAGCACATCGCGCAACGCCGCGCCGGTCGGGGACGTGATGACGCCGATGCGCCGCGGGAAGCGTGGCAGGGAGCGCTTGCGCTCGAGCGCGAACAGGCCCTCGGCGGCAAGCTTGACCTTCAGTCGCTCGAACTCGCGCTTGAGTGCACCGACTCCGGCCTCCTCGAGGTGCTCGACGATGAGCTGGTACTCACCGCGAGCCTCGTAGACGCTGATGCGGCCGCGCGCGATGACCTGGGCGCCAGCGCGCGGCACGAAGGCCACCCCGGTATTGCGGGTGCGGAACATCGCGCAGCGCAGCTGCGCCTCCCTATCCTTTAGGGAGAAGTACCAGTGCCCGGAAGAGGGTTGCGAGAAGTTGGAAAGCTCCCCCTCGACCCACACGACCCCCAGGTTGCGGTCCAGCAGCTGCCGTATTTCGCGCGTCAGGCGCGCGACGCTGTACAGGTCCCGCGCCGGGGCCGCAGCGCCGCTAACTTCAGGAATTGCGGGCATAAGGCACGATAGCATGAGGTTTACCGCAGCGGTCCGGGCGCATATAATTGCGCATGCGCATTCTCGAAGAAGCTCTCACCTTCGACGACGTCCTGCTGGTTCCGGCTTATTCGGAAATTCTTCCCCGCGAGGCCGATCTTTCCACCCGGGTCACGCGTCGCATCCGCCTGAACGTCCCGCTGATCTCGGCCGCCATGGACACGGTCACCGAGGCTCGCCTGGCGATCACCATCGCGCAGGAAGGCGGCATGGGGATCATCCACAAGAGCATGACCATCGAGGCGCAGGCGCACGAGGTCGGCCGCGTCAAGAAGTTCGAAAGCGGCGTGATCAAGGACCCGATCACGGTGCCCCCCACCATGAGCATCCGCGAGGTGCTCGAGCTGACGCGCTCGCGCGGGATCTCCGGCGTCCCGGTCGTGGTCGGCAGGAAGGCCGTCGGCATCGTCACGCACCGCGACCTGAGGTTCGAGGATCGCTTCGATTCCCCGGTCTCGATCGTCATGACCCCGCAGGAGCGACTGGTCACGGTGCGCGAGGACGCGCCCAAGGATGAAGTGCTCACGCTGCTGCACAAGCACCGCATCGAGAAGCTGCTCGTGGTCAACAAGGCCAACGAGCTGGTTGGCATGATCACGGTCAAGGATTTCCAGAAGGCCACTGAATTCCCGCGCGCCTGCAAGGACGATGGCGGGCGCCTGCGGGTGGGTGCCGCGGTCGGCACGACGCCCGACACGATCGAGCGCGTCGCCGCACTGCGCGAAGCCGGAGTCGATCTGGTCGTGGTCGACACCGCGCATGGACACTCCAAGGGCGTGATCGACACGGTCAAGAGGATCAAGGCACGCTGGGAGGACTGCCAGGTCATCGCCGGCAACATTGCGACCGTCGAGGCTGCGCGCGCGCTGGTGGATGCGGGCGCCGATGCGGTGAAGGTCGGCATCGGCCCAGGCTCCATCTGCACCACGCGCATCGTCGCAGGCGTGGGCGTCCCGCAGATCTCCGCGGTGGCAAACGTGGCCGAGTCGCTGCGTGACACCGACGTCACGGTGATCTCCGACGGCGGCATCCGCTTCTCCGGGGACATCGCCAAGGCGATCGCCGCCGGTGCCCATGCGGTGATGATCGGCGGCCTGTTCGCCGGCACCGAGGAGTCCCCCGGGGAGGTCGAGCTTTACCAGGGCGCCTCCTACAAGTCCTATCGCGGCATGGGCTCGCTGGGCGCCATGGGCGAGCGCCATGGCTCCGCGGACCGCTACTTCCAGGACGCCGCCACCGAGCTGCAGAAGCTCGTCCCCGAGGGTGTCGAGGGCCGCGTTCCCTACAAAGGCAGCCTCGTCACGATTTTGCACCAGCTCTCCGGAGGGCTGCGCGCGGCGATGGGCTACACCGGCAGCCGCAGCATCACTGAGATGCGCACCCGCCCGGTCTTCGTGCGCATCACGACCGCCGGGGTTCGCGAGAGCCACGTGCACGATGTGACGATCACCAAGGAGGCACCCAACTACCGGGTGTCCTAGAGCCGCAAGCGACATGGCAAGCGTTCCTAAGACCGCCGACACGGCCGTAGCCACGGCCGCCGCACACCCCGACATCCACGCGCACCGGATCCTGATCCTGGACTTCGGCGCGCAGTACACCCAGCTGATCGCCCGCCGCGTGCGCGAGATGGGCGTCTATTGCGAAATCCATCCCTGGGACGTGACCGATGCGCAGGTGCGCGCCTTCGCCCCGCGCGGGGTCATCCTCTCGGGCGGACCTGAGTCGGTTACCGACACGGATCCGCCGCGTGCGCCGCCTGCGGTATTCGAAATGGGCGTGCCGGTGCTTGGCATCTGCTATGGCATGCAGACAATGGCACAGCAGCTCGGCGGCAGCGTCGCCCCGTCGAGCGAACGCGAGTTCGGTTATGCGCAAGTCACAGTCACGGGCGGTTCGCGCCTGCTGGACGAGCTCGCCGACCGTCGCGACGCTGACGGGAATGCCGTCCTCGACGTGTGGATGAGCCATGGCGACCGCGTGGACCGGCTGCCTGCCGGGTTCGTCGCCACGGCTGCAACTAGCGCGATCCCCTTTGCCGCGATGACCGACGAGCGCCGCCGCTTCTACGGCGTGCAGTTCCACCCGGAGGTCACCCACACCACCCAGGGGGCGCGCGTGCTCGAGCGCTTCGTGCGTGAGATCAGCGGCAGCGAGGCGCTGTGGAGCGTCGGCAACATCATCGAGGACGCGATTGCGCGCGTGCGGGCCCAGGTCGGGACCGGCAAGGTGCTGCTGGGGCTGTCAGGCGGCGTGGACTCCTCCGTGGTGGCAGCGTTGCTGCACCGGGCAATCGGGGCGCAGCTGGTGTGCGTGTTCGTCGACCACGGGCTGCTGCGCCTCGCCGAGGGCGACCAGGTGATGGCCACCTTCGCGCAGCACTTAGGGGTGCGCGTCATCCGCGTCGATGCCGAGGCGCGCTTCCTCGATGCGCTCAAGGGCGTCAGCGACCCGGAAGCCAAGCGCAAGATCATCGGTCGCCTGTTCGTCGAGGTCTTCGACGAGGAGGCGCGCAAGCTCACCGGCGTGCAGTTCCTTGCGCAGGGCACGATCTATCCTGATGTCATCGAGTCCGCTGGCACGCGCACCGGCAAGGCACATGTCATCAAGTCGCACCACAACGTCGGCGGCCTGCCGGAGAAGATGAACCTCAAGCTGGTGGAACCACTGCGCGAGCTGTTCAAGGACGAGGTGCGCCGCCTGGGTGTGGAGCTCGGCCTGCCGCGCGAGATGGTCTACCGCCACCCCTTCCCCGGCCCGGGTCTGGGCGTGCGCATCCTGGGCGAGGTGCGCAAGGAGTTCGCCGACCTGCTGCGCCGCGCCGATGCCATCTACATCGAGGAACTGCGCAAGTACGACCTGTACGACAAGACCAGCCAGGCCTTCGCGGTCTTCCTGCCGGTGCGCTCGGTGGGCGTCATGGGTGATGGCAGGCGCTATGACTACGTGATCGCGCTGCGCGCCGTGGAGACGATCGACTTCATGACCGCGCACTGGGCGCGCCTGCCGTATGACTTCCTTGACCTCGTGTCGCGGCGGATCGTCAACGAGATCGACGGCATCTCGCGCGTCGTCTACGACATCTCCGGGAAGCCGCCGGCGACCATAGAGTGGGAATAGCAGCATACCCGTCGCTCAATCGGTCTCAGTCGCAATTCCAACCTAAGCCTCCGGTTCCACTGTAAGGCCCAGTCTGAGCGCGCTGCGCAACACTCGATTGAACGACTCTCCAGAACGCGTCAGACGCCTGCATGATGCGAGCGGTACCGCTGCACTCCTGCTTTTTCTGGTGAGCTTCACCGGCTCCGCCGTCGCGGTGGGGGCCTACGACATCCCCCAAGCCAACGAGTTCGTCCGCAAGCAGGACTGGCAAGGGTTGCTTAGTTATGCGCAGGGGTGGACGCGGGCCGAGCCGAACACGCCGATGGCGTGGTTCTATCTCGGTGCAACGTTAGACCGTCAGTTCAAGCAGCCTGAACAAGCGCTGCCGGCGCTGGAAAAGGCCGTAGCGATGCAACGCGTTTGGCCGCAAGCATGGAATGCGCTCGGGTTCGTCTACGTCGAGCTCAAGCGCCCCGACGATGCAGCGAAGGCATTCTCGAACGCCGCGCAGCAGGCGCCGGGAAATCCGCATTATTGGGGCAACCTCGCGGCGGCGCTTTCATTCCAGAACAAGCTCAGCGCCACCCTGGACGCGCTCGAGAACCAGCAGCGTGCGTTGGCGTCGTCATCGTCGTTTGCCGAGTGGTACAACCTTGGCAACGGCTTTTTCGCCATGGGCGACTATGAGAATGCGACGGCGGCCTATAGGCGTGCGATCCAGGTCAATCCCGGCTACCCGGCTGTCTGGAACAATCTGGGCGCCCTTGAGGCCAGCTCGGGCAACACGCAAGCCGCTCTCAACGACTATCAACGCGCAGCGTCACTGGGAGATCAGGCCGGCCGGGCCAACTACCAACGCCTGCAAGATGCGATCGCCGCTGCCAACCGGCCGGACCCGCCGATTGGCGCCTTGCGTCAGCTGGAGATCTCGCTAGAACACGATCGGCAGTTTCACGCCCAACGAGAATGGCAGGAGCACCTTGGCGCGCCACCGCAGGCCGGCCAGCAATGACACACATTCACTCGGGAGCGCTGTCTTGAACGCCCCGTCCGCGGCTGTTCATTTCTCGCTGTTCGAGGGAGATGGCCTGCAGCGCCTGTACGGCAAGCTGGGGCTGTCGAGATTTTCGCGGTTTCGCCTGCTGAAGCGCTGCGCATTGATGGTGCTGCTGACCTGGGTGCCGGTTGCGCTGCTCGCGTGGCTGGGCGGCAATTACGGCGGTGGGCTGGTCGCAACCAACTTCTTCGCCGACTTTGCCGCATACGCTCAGTTCTTGATCGGGTTGCCGTTGTTCATGCTCGCGGAGCTGATCATCGACACGAGCACCCGCAGCGCAGCGCGCGAATTCCGCGCCGATGGCATCGTTCGAGCCGAAGACTGGCCCCGACTCGAGCGCTTAAATGCGCAGGTCAAGCGCTGGCGCACGTCGCTTTGGCCGGATGTGGTCTGCGTTGCCGTGGCTTGCGCCATGTCGGCCGTCATCCTGGTACCCGAGTTCGGCGCCGCGCCACTGCCGACCTGGCATGTTCAGAACTGGCCCCTGGGTCGCAGCTTAAGCCTGCCGGGCTGGTGGGAATTTGTGATTGCGATTCCCTTGATGAATTACATCTGGTTGCGCCTGATGTGGAAGATATTCCTGTGGATTTACTACCTGCAGCGCCTGAGCCGCACGAGGCTGGATCTGCATCCAACGCACGTCGATCTCACCGGCGGTATCGGTTTCATCAGCCGTACACAGGGTCAATTCGCGATCTTCATTCTTGCCTACGGCATCAGCAACGTGGCAGCCACCGTGGGATACGAGGTCGCTATCCTGCACTACGATCTAGGCAAGCTTCCGGTATGGGGGCCACTGGCTGCATTCGCGGTTGGCGCCCCGCTGCTGTTCACGCTGCCACTCCTGATGTTCACAAGGCAGCTCTACCGCAGCAAGAGGCGCGCACTGGCGATATTTCGCCAGCGGGTCACGGATCACAGCCGCAAGATCGAGACAACGTGGCTGTCGGCGGCGAGGACTCCTGAGACTTCAGCCGAGGAGATTCGCTATCTGGCCGAATTGACCACCTTGGGAAACATGTTTACGCGGATCCAGGGCATGCGCGTCGTGCCTTTCGATCTTCGCTCTTTCATGCAGCTGAGCGGCTCGTCGCTTGGTTCTATCGCGACGCTTCTGCCCATCCTGCATATCAGCGGAAATTTTCCGGGAATTCTAGGGTCAATGTCGAAACTCATTGAACACCTGGGCGGCCACTAGCCGCGGCAACCGAGGCTGGTTGATTATGACTCGATAAAATCGAGTTCCGCCGCATCGGATTGCTGCCGGCAAGGCAGCAATGATCGATGTGCGACCAGGGCGCTCAGCCCCCCCTCCAAGAACCAGTTTCCGCGAGCGAGACGACTGTGGCGAGTTCGATCCCTGTGACGCCAATCCCGTGCGGCGACACTCGCTAGTCGTGCGCGAGTTGCGCGGGCATGTTCACGGACTGAAGGAATGCGCTAAAGCGCGGATCCGCCGAAATCGAGTCCAGTAGCGGATCGTTGCGCGTCCAGATAATCCCCGGGTCGTGCTGGAGGCGTGCATTCTCCAGCCATTCAAACGCCTTGTCAGGCTGCCCGAGAAACGCGTAGGTCTCGGCAATCTGGAACTCGCCCCCGTTCGGGTGCGCCACCAACGATGCGAGCGCGGCTTGTGCATCCTTCAGCCGGTGTGCGGCGAAGTACCCAAGCGCCAGTCCGTTTTGGCGCCATACCGGGTCCGGCTCGGCCTCAAAAGCGGCGACGGCTCCGTCCGTCTGGTTCTGCTGCAGCAGCGCGCGCCCCAGCTCGTAGTGCAGTCCTGGGAATTGCGGGTTGAGTTCGATGGCACGCCGCAGCCCGGCGACCGCCTCGGCGGGCTCTCGCTGGTAGTACAGCGCACGGCCCAGGTACTTCCTTGGCAGCATGTTGAGCGGGTCGGCATCGACCGCGCGGCGGAAGTGCTTGGCGGGCTCGTCCGCGGCCCCGATCGCCGCGCTGAGGTGCCCCTTGACCTGGTTGACCAGCGGGTCGTTCGGATCGAGCGCGGCAGCCTTGTCCAGCGCCTGCGAAGCGGCGAGCCAGTTGCGCTCGAACTGCAGGTTCGCGGTCGCCAGATTCGAATAGCCTTCCGGCAGGTTGGAGTTGAGTTCGATGGCGCGCTTAGCCGCGGCGACCACCTGCTCGTGGTTCTCGGAAGTATCCGGCTCCCCGCCCTGGGCGATCTGCCTGATGCGTGCATAGGCAAGCCACGCCCAGGCCTGCGCGTAGCTCGGGTCGAGCTTCAGTGCCTGCTGGTAGAGGGCCACGGCTTGCTCAAGCTCAGGCGCGCTATCGCGCGCCATCATGAAGCGCGCCTTCAGGTACAGATCGTGGGCCTCGACGCTCGTGGTCTGGTTGGCCACCTCCGCCGGCCTGGCCGACATCAACAAGGCGGCCTTGAGCTGCTCGGCGACCTCGTGGGCGATGTCGTCCTGCACCGCGAAGACATCTCGCACCTGGCGATCGTAGGTCTGCGACCACAGGTGGAAGCCGGTGTCCGCGCGCACCAGCTGGGCGGTGATGCGCATGCGGTCCCCGGATGTGCGCACGCTGCCCTCCAGCACGTGGGTCACGCCCAGGGCGCGCGCTATTTCGCCGATGGTCGCCGACTTGCCCTTGAAGGAGAACGAGGACGTGCGCGCCGGCACGCGCAGGTTGGGTATCTTGCTCAGGACATCGATCAGCTCCTCCGACAGCCCGTCGGAGAAGTATTCCTGGTCGTGCTTCGCGCTCATGTCGGCAAAGGGCAGCACGGCCACGGATTTCTGCGGCGCCTCGCTCACGGATGGCTCCTGGCGCGCCGCATCCTGCCTTG
Organism: uncultured Pseudomonadota bacterium; assembly: GCA_963703025.1. Lineage (GTDB taxonomy): Bacteria > Pseudomonadota > Gammaproteobacteria > Steroidobacterales > Steroidobacteraceae > 13-2-20CM-66-19. The sequence goes on from OY969778.1 coordinate 696,037, forward strand.
TCGCCAGCAGGTGCCAGGGCCGCAGCGCCGCGAACGCCGCCACCGCGATTACGCCCAGCGTGATCCCGGCGTACCACCGCCGGCTGCGGCCGGTGTGCATCATCGCGGCGGGCCGCGGCGGTGCGGGCGAAGCCGCATCCGCCCTGGGCGCGGGGGCTGCCCGGTCCAGCAGGCTCCTCACACGTTCGGCAAATGCCGGCGGGGTTTCCCCGGCTGGCAGGCGGGTCCACTGCACGCGCAGGAACGAGTCAGGAACATCCGCGCCGGCCTCGGCAGTCGCGTCCACACACACCGGCACAATGAAGGTCTTGTTGCGCGACATCATGTGGGTGCGCTCGTCGGCAAGCGCCCATTCGAGGCGAAAGTAGCCCTCCGACCGCAGGGCCGTGTTCGCGGAGATGATCGGCACGAACAGCGCGCAGTCGCGGATCTGTCGCCTGATCGTCTGGTCCCAGGCATCGCCACCGCGCAGCTCGCTCTGGTCGAGCCAAACCTCGATGCCGGCGCTGCGCAGGGCCTGGCAGATGCCCCGCGCCGCCGCGGCATCCTGCGATGCGTAGCTCAGAAAGACCGCGCGGGAGACTTCGTTCGTCAATTCAGGAGTTTAGGCGCGAAGCTTGGCACGAGCACGGCCTCGTGTGGCGCCTGGCTTTAATGGTTCTCATCAACCCCTATCGTAGTGGAATGCGCTCAAGCTGTGCAGCGGCCGGGGTCGGGTACGTGGGCCCCGCGGGTCTGCAGGTTCGCTGCCTCGCGCACAGACAACTTCGTGCACAGGTGCGTTATCGGGCGCACCATGCTCAGCCAATCGCCCCGGGCGATGAGACCGGAAAGGACGCCCATGTGCCCTGTATGCATCGCCACGGCTGCGTGGCTGGCCGCCGGCGCCGGCTCGAGCGGCGGGCTGGGCGCGCTGGTGCTTCTCAGCAAGCGTGCCAGCGGCGCTGCTGGGGCCGCCACGCCCGGACCTGCGCGCACCCAGCGCCGCGCCCTAAATGCCCACACTCTCGCGCGCGAGCGCAAGGCTAGCCGCTGCGCTTGAAGTACCGCACTGCGCACCCGTGTTTCTGCGCGGCAGCGCACGTGACGACCGTACCCAGGCTGCCCGTCGCTGGGTGCACGGAGCCGAGCCTGCGTGCGTCAGGCGGTGTTCACCTGCCTTGGGCCTGCCGAGCACCGGGCGTGCTCCTTGTGCCGCCAGCCACCGGCGGCAGCGTGCGCCGGAAGCTGGCAAGGGGCTGATGTCACCGCGGCAGGTCCGGCGCGCAGCATGCGGCGCGCCGGTTGCTCATGCGTGCGGCTTGGGTATCAGCGCGCGCCCGGGCGGCGCTTGCGCGTGCCGCCGGGGCCGCCGCGGCGCGACTTGTTGTCCGCACGCGGCTTGACGCGCTGCTCGCGCAGGAACGGATTGGAGTCGGTGCGGTACTCGACGAACACCGGCGTCGCGTACAGGTCGAAGTGCTTGCGGTACACGTTGGCCAGGTAGCGCGTGTAGGCATCCGGGACCGAGTTGGTCTGGTTGCCATGGATGATGATGCGCGGGGGGTTGCGGCCGCCCTGGTGCGCGTAGCGCAGCTTGATGCGCCGTCCGTTCACCATCGGCGGCTGGTGCACCGTGAGGGCGTGTTCCAGCGTCTTGGTCAGGTCTCGTGTCGGCAGGGTCTTGAAGGCGGACTCGTAGGCACGCACCGTCGACTGCATCAACTCCCCGACCCCGGTGCCATGGCGCGCCGAGATGAAGTGCAGCGGCGCGAACGGCACGAAGTCCAGTTTCAGCCCCAGCTGGCGCTGGATTTCGTCGCGCTTTTCCTGCTCGATGCCATCCCACTTGTTGATGGCAATGATCAGCGCCCGCCCGCGCTGCAGGGCGATGCCCAGTACGCTCGCATCCTGCTCGGCGATGTTCTCGTGGGCATCCAGCACCATGATGACCACGTGCGCCTCATCGATCGCCTGCAGTGTCTTGGCAACGCTGAAGCGCTCGACCACGTCCTCGACCCTGGAGCGGCGCCGCATGCCGGCGGTGTCGATGAGCATGAACGAGCGCCTGTCGCGCTCGAACGGCACCATGATGCTGTCGCGGGTGGTGCCGGGCTGGTCGCTGGCGATCACCCGCTCGTCACCGATCAGCCGGTTGACCAGGGTCGACTTGCCCACGTTGGGCCGGCCGATGATCGCGATGCGGATGGCGCCGAACTCGTTGTGCTCCCCTGGCTGCGGCTCAAGGCCCTCCAGCACGTGCTCCATCAAGGTCTCGCAGCCCTGGCCGTGGCTTGCGGCGATGGCCAGCGGCATGCCAAAACCCAGGGAATGGAAGTCGGCGGCAATGACGTCCTCGTCCAGGCCCTCCGCCTTGTTCAGCACCAGCGTTACCGGCTTGCCGGAGCGGCGCAGCTCGCGCGTGACGAAGTGGTCCTGCGGTGAAAGCCCGGCGCGCGCGTCGGCAATGAACACGAGGCGATCGGCCTCGGCGATGGCGCGCTCGGTCTGGGCGCGCATCTGCGCCTCGATCCCCACCGGGCTCTCGACCAGGCCGCCGGTATCGATGACGATGTACGGCACCGGCCCGACGCGGCCGAAGCCGTACTGGCGGTCGCGCGTAAGCCCCGGCACGTCCGCGACGATCGCATCACGCGTACCGGTGAGGACATTGAACAGCGTCGACTTGCCGACGTTCGGCCGTCCGACCAGTGCGATGACCGGCAGCATGGGCTAGGGGCGCACCGCTCGCGCGGCCGCGCTCAGTGGTCCTGCGCGAGCGCGGGCTCGGGCGTGGCACCGGCGGCGGCGGACTTCTTGCCGGCAGCCAGCGGGCTCACCCGGTAGACATCGAGCTGGCCTCGGTCGTTGATCACGGCCACCAGGTTGCCGGCGACCACAGGTGTGGTGCTCACGCGCATCTTGCCGTCGCGCGTGCGGGCGATGATCGCCCCGGTCGCCTTGTCGAAGAAGTGCACGTAGCCTTCGAAGTCGGCCAGCACGATGCCCTCGTCCATGACCGCAGGGCCCGACAGGCGCCGGTACAGCAGCACGTTCTGGCGCCACAGCTCAGCCCCGGTCTTGGTGCGCAGCGCGATCAGTTCCCCGTCCGAGGTCGACACGTACAGCGTGTCTTCATCGATGCCCATGCCGCGCGAGCTGGAGGCCTCGTGCGACCACCACACCTGGCCGGTGTCCAGCGCCAGCATGGCGACCTTGCCCTGGAAGCCGACCGCGTACACATCCTGCCCGGAGACGATCACCTTGGAATCGATGTCGTCGAGGCGCTCAAGCTCGGTGCGCCCGTGCGGCGGGGTGACGGTGACCTCCCACTGGACCGAACCGTCGCTGCCGTTGACGGCCATGACCTTGCCGTTGTCGAAGCCGCACAGGACCGTGTCGCCCAGGATGATCGGGCTGGCCGTGCCGCGCAGTGACAGGCGCGGCACCTGCTGCTGCTGCTGCCACAGCTCGTGGCCGTCCGCCGGTGACAGCGCGCGCAGCTTACCGTCCCCGGTACGCACGGCGATGATCTTCTCGGAGATCGCCGGCGGCCCGAGCACCTCGCCGTTGAGCGCTACGTTCCAGCGCAGCTGACCGTCGGCCGCCGATAGCGCAAAAAGGTGGCCGCTGGTGGTGCCGATCAGCACCAGGTCACCCGAGGCTGCGGTGCCACCGGACAGGGGCGCCTTGAGGTTCTTGTGCCACAGCAGCTTGCCGGTCTGCAGGTCGAACGCCTTCACGTCGCCCTTGTGGCCGGCCGCGTACAGGTGGCCGTCATATACCGAGACCCCGAGCCCGAGGCGCAGGTCCGCCGCCTTCTTGTCATCGATCGAAGCCCCCCACACCCGCTGCACGCGCAGTTCGGCGGTGAACACGGTGAGCTTGGCCGGTTGGTCGATGACCTTGTCAGTGGAGCATGCGGCCGCCAGCAGTACGGTCAGCAGGCACAGCGAGCGTGTCAGGTGGGGCATAGGTTTCACTTGGCAGGTGCTGCCGTGACCGCCGCGGCGGCCGGGGCCGCGGCGGGGGCCTCCGCGGACAGGTCGGCGATCTTCAGGTCCAGCAGCGGGTTGGACATGCCGGCATCGGCGGCTTTGGCGGCGCGGTATTCGACCAGCGCCTGGGCATTGCTGCCCTTGGCAAGGTAGGCGTCGCCACGGGTCTCGTGTGAGCGGCCGGCGAAGGCGGTGGCGTCGGTCGCCCCGAGCGTCGCCAGGGCAGCATCGGCCTTGCCCTGCGCAATCTGCACCCGCGCCAGGCGCAGGCGCGCGATGCTCGCCAGTTGGCGGTCCTTTGACTGCGCGGCAACCGCGCCCAGTTCGTTGGCGGCCTTGTCCAGTTCACCACCGTCCACGTATGCGCGCGCGGCAAGCATCTTGGCCTGGTCGGTATAGGGGGAGCCGGCGCTATCGCGCTCCAGCTCGCCCAGCAGCACCATCGCCTGGGCGCGGTCGCCGTGATCGATGGCCTCCACCATGTTCATGTAGCGCGTGCCAGCGGCCTGCCGCGAAGCATCCTGGCGTTCCTGCCACCAGCGCCAGCCGGCAAGCCCCCCCAGCACCACGACGACCGCGGCGATGACGGCCGGAGCGTTCTCGCGCACCTGTGCACGGACCCATTCCCAGCGTTCTTTTTCGGACAGGTAATCTTCCACACATCCTCCCCAGAGTCATCCGGCAGGCGCACTGCCCGGGTGGGCGAGCAGCGCAAGCGCCGCATCCACAGCCGGGGCGAGTTCCCCGACCGGGCACTCGGTCTGACCCGACTGCTCGCGTAAAGGTTTCATGGCGACCACGCCGCGGGCCAGCTCGTCCTCGCCGACGATCAGCGCCAGCGGGGCGCCGCTCTTGTCGGCGCGGCGGAACTGGGCCTTGAAGTTGCCGCCACCAAAATTGAGCTCGATCCGCAGCTTCGGCCGCGCACTGCGCAGCCCCTCGACCAGCTGCAACGCCTGGCCGGCAGCCTGCTCGCCACTGACCACCACGAACAGGTCCGGGCGCACCGGCGGCGGGACCTGGCCTGCGGCACTCAGGAGGGTGAGCAGCCGCTCGACGCCCATCGCGAACCCGATCGCAGGGGTCGCATCGCCGCCCAGCTGCGCGATCAGGCCGTCGTAACGGCCGCCGGAGCATACGGCATTCTGGGCGCCGGTGGACTGCGTGATCCACTCGAAGACCGTGCGGTTGTAGTAGTCCAGGCCGCGCACCAGGCGCGGGTTGACCTCGAAGGCAATCCCCATCCCGCGCAGCATCTCGCACAGGGCCTGGAAGTGCTCGCGTGACTCGGGATCCAGGTGCTCAACCAGCGCCGGCGCGCCGCGGATCAGCTCCTGCATGGCCGGGTTCTTGCTGTCGAGGATGCGCAGCGGGTTGGTGGCCAGGCGGCGCTGGCTGTCGGCGTCGAGCTTGGACTCATGGCCGCGCAGGTAGTCGGTCAGGCGGTTGCGGTACTCGCGCCGGCATTCCGGGGTCCCCAGGGAATTGATCTCAAGCTTCAGCCCGCTGATCCCCAGGCGCTGCCACAGGCGTGCACTCAGGGCGATCAGTTCCGCATCGACGTCCGGGCCTGCGCAACCGACCGCCTCGACGTCCACCTGCCAGAACTGCCGGTAGCGCCCGGCCTGGGGTGTCTCGTGGCGGAACATCGGTCCCAGGCACCAAAGCTTGTGGCGCTGGCCGCGCAGCATGCCGTTTTCGATCAGCGCGCGCACGATCCCGGCGGTGGCCTCCGGGCGCAGCGTCAGGCTGTCCCCACCACGGTCGGTGAAGGTGTACATCTCCTTGCCAACGACGTCGGTGTGCTCGCCGATGGCGCGCTTGAACAGCTCGGTGCGCTCGACCACCGGGACGCGGATCTCCTCGTAGCCGTAGCTGGCCAGCAGCTCCCCGGTGACCGTCTCGAAGTGCTGCCACGCGCCGATCTGCCCGGGCAGCACGTCGTTCATCCCGCGGATCGCCTGCAGCTGCTCGCTCACGTCATTCCCCGCGGGCCGATGGCGCGCTGGGGGCCACCTGGCCGTTGGCATCCACGGCAAAATGCGCGTCGCCGCGCTTGCGCACCAGGGGATCCAGGTTCACGACCTGGCCATTGACCGCCAGCCCCACCGCACGCGCGTTGCCGATCACCAACCGCAGCGGCGCGGTGCCATCAACGGTGCGCGAGGTGCCACTGGCCATCAGCCCGTCCACCAGCGCCTTGTCGTGGGCGTCCCAGACCTTGACCCAGCTGGCCTCCGCGAACTTCAGTGCCAGGTGTACCTGGCCATCGGCCACGGTACCGGGCACCGCGGCCGGGAGCGCGGCGGCCGGCAGCGCCTGCCCGCCGTCGCCAAGGTCAGGGGTCGGGGCCGGCTCGGGACCTGTCGGCAGCGGGGCTGCCACAGCGGGGGCCTGCTGCGCCACCACCACCGGGTGCGCCTTGGAGCGCGGCAGGCTGACCAGCCACCACACCGCCCCGGTCAGGGCGAGGGCCACGACGGCCACGACCGCCGGCAACACCAGGCGCGAGGACTCCGGGTTGTGCTCGGCGCGCGGGATGCGGGTGAGGTCCGGCGTGCTCGCCGGGGTCGCGCCGGAATACAGCGCCTGCAGTTCGGTCCCCGATTCCCCGACCAGGTCCGCGTAGCGGCGCAGGTGGCCGCGCACGTACACGTCCGCACCCAGTGAGGCGAAGTTGCCGGCCTCCAGCGCCTCCAGCAGCCGTGCATCCACGTGCAGCTTCTCGGCTGACTGCAGCACGGTCATGCCCTTGCGCTCGCGCGCGGCGCGCAACCGCGCGCCGATATCAGCGCTGCCCTCTTGCGTAGCCATCGGATCAGCCGGAAGGGTGATCGAAGGCGGCCAGGCTGCGGGCCTGGTCGGATCCCGGGAAGTCCAGCTGCAGCTTGCGCGCGTACTTCTGGCTGGCCTGCGCATCGCCCTGCGCGCGCGCCACGCGCACGCCCAGCAGCAGCAGGTCCGCGGTCTGGGGGAAGTTGCCGAGGAAGGCATCGATCAGCCCGCGCGCCTGCGTGAGGTCCTTGTGCTGGAACATCAGGTTCGCCAGCTGGTAGGCGGCCTCGCCATAGCTGGGCTTCACCTGCAGCGCCTTCGCAAACAGCGCGCGCGCCTCGTCGTCGCGCTTGGCCGCGCGCAGGCACACCCCTGCATTCGTGTAGGCGGCCTCGGGAGTGCGGTACAGCGGGTTCGCGGCGGCTTCCTGGAACTTCTTCACCGCCTCGTCGGTGCGCCCGTTCTGGCACAGGTACACCGCGTAGTTGTTGACCATGTCCGGGTCGTTTGGCGAGAGGCGCAGCGCGGTGCGGAACTCAGCGTCGGCGACCTCCGGGTTGCCCAGGCGGTCGTACAGCATCGCGCGCGCGCTATGTGCCGGGGCGTAGTTGGGATCCTGCTTGACCGCGCGGTCCAGCTTGTCCTTGGCCACCGACAGCTCGCCCTGGTGCATGTAGTTGATGCCCAGCTGCGTGTTGTAGACGGCCGCATCCTGCATCTTCACCCCGTCGTGCTTGGCAGCAGCGCTCTGGCAGCCGCCCAGAGGCGTCAGCAGAATCGCCACGATCAGCGGCAGCACGGCCACGCAGTTCCGGAATCGCTTCATGCTTGCACCGCCACGCCGATGACCTTGCTTCCCAGTCGCACCGTGGTGCGATCGATAACGCGGCCGGCCAGCTGCCCGCAGGCCGCGTCGATGTCGTCGCCACGCGTGCGGCGGATGGTCGCGAGCACGCCGCGCTGCAGCAGCTCGTCGCGGAAGCGCTGGATGACCGGCATCGCTGAGCGCCGGTACTTGGTGCCCGGGAAGGGATTGAAGGGGATGAGGTTCACCTTGGCCGGATGGCCCTTGAGCAGGCGCGCCAGCGCCCGCGCCTGCGCCGGGGAGTCGTTCACGCCCTCGAGCATCACGTACTCAAACGTGACACTGCGGCCGTTCTGCTCGTCGAGGTAGTGCCAGCAGGCGTGCAGGAGCTCCGCGATCGGGTGCTTGCGGTTGATCGGCACCAGCTCGTTGCGCAGCTCATCATCGGGCGCGTGCAGCGAGACGGCCAGCGCCACGTTGGTCTCTTCGGCGAGCTTGTAGATCTGCGGCACGAGCCCGGAAGTCGACAGCGTCACGCGGCGGCGCGACAGGTCGAAACCGAAGTCATCCATGAGGATCTGCAGTGCCGGCACCACGTTGCGGAAATTGGCAAGCGGTTCGCCCATGCCCATGAGCACGACGTTGGTGACGTGGCGCCCATCGCGCAGCTCTGCGCCTGGTCCGCGCCTGCGGCAGCCGCCGGGCGCGCCAGCGCGTCACGCTCCAGTTCGCGCACCGCGAGCCACACCTGGCCGACGATCTCGGCGGTGGTGAGGTTGCGGTTGAAGCCCTGCTGCGCGGTCGAGCAGAACGAGCAGTCCAGCGCACAGCCGACCTGGGAGGAGATGCACAGCGTGCCGCGGTCGGTCTCCGGGATGAACACCATCTCGAACGCCTGCGAGGCGTCGGCGCGCAGCAGCCACTTGGGGTGCCGTCGGCGGAGCGGTGCACCGTCACGATCTCCGGCGGGCCGGATCTCCGCGACCTCGGCCAGCCGGGCGCGGAAATCCTTGGCAAGGTCGGTCATCTCCGCGAACGAGCCGTCGCCGCGCTTGTAGACCCAGTCCATCAGCTGCCGCGCACGGAAGGGCTTGCTGCCCAGCTGCCTCCACGAACGCCCTCGAGTCGCTGCCCGCGGCAGGCCGAGCAGGTTGGTGCGTTGGGGAGGTCGCGCTCATGGTGGCGGCCCGCGCGCCCTCAGCCGCGCGGGTGCAGCTCGGTCGTGCTGAAGAAGTAGGCGATCTCCTGTGCGGCGGTCTCGGGCGCGTCGGAGCCGTGCACCACGTTCTGCTCGATGCTCTTGGCCAGGTCCGCGCGGATGGTCCCCGGGGCGGCCTTCTTCGGGTCCGTGGCCCCCATGATCTCGCGGTGGCGCGCGATCGCGTTCTCGCCTTCCAGCACCTGCACGATCACAGGTCCGGAGGTCATGTAGCTGACGAGGTCCTTGAAGAACGGGCGCTCGCGGTGCACCGCGTAGAACCCTTCCGCCTCCAGCTGCGACAGGCGGCGCATGCGCGCGGCGATGATCGACAAGCCGGCCTTCTCGAATCGACGGTAAACCTCGCCGATGAGATTACCGCTCACGCCGTCGGGCTTGACGATGGACAAAGTGCGCTCGAGCGCCATGCGGGTACCTTTCAGAAAAAATCAGGATGTGACGGGAGTAGCCGCAGCAACCGGTATCCCGGCCGCGAGCCAGCCGCAAAGTGTACCTTGGGCTAGGTGTTCCGGGCAATTCAAAATGGACTGGAAGTGCCCGTTTGGTAAGGCTTTTTTGCAACTACCGGCGCGCAAGCGCCGCGCCGGGCCCGTCAGACCGAGAAGCTCTCTCCGCAGCCGCATTCGCCCTTGACGTTCGGATTGCGGAAGCGAAATGCCTCGTTCAGGCCCTGCTTCACGAAATCCACGACGGTGCCATCGATGAGCCCAAGGCTGGCGGTATCCACGAATACCTGCACACCGCGGTCCTCGAATACCGCGTCCCCGGCTTCCGGTCCGTCGGCGTAGTTGATGACGTAAGCGAAGCCGGAGCAGCCGGTCTTGCGCACCCCGAGGCGCAGGCCAATGCCATGCCCGCGGGCCAGCAGGAAGCTCTTAACCCGGGTAGCGGCAGAATCGGTCAGCGATATGGCCATTTGCCCTCACATTGTAGCGCCTCCGGGCCAGTGCGCGCGGCATGCCTGCAGCGCATCTTCGACAATCAGCAGCCGCCCGAGTTTCTGGACCGGAACCGAGCGTGCAGCGGCCCAGGTGGCTGGGGTGCCCGGGATCAGGCCCTCGAGCGACCTGCCGGGCAGCTGCTCACCCAGCCAGGCGACGGTATCCATTGTATGGGGGCAGCCGAGCACCTGGAAACGGGCGTCCTGCACCTGCGAACCGGCCACCAGCAGGTGGAACCGCACCCAGGTCCCCTGGTCCGGCCCGCCGGCCTCGCCGACCACCCTATGGCTGCCGTCCCTGGCGGCAGCCGGTGGCCAGGCCGCCGTTGCGCCCGCTGCCAGTGGCAAGGCCGGCGACAGCGCGCGCAATCGCGCCACCTGGGCGCGCACCGCGGCGATGGCGACGTCCACGTCGGCGGCCGTCGTGAAGCGCCCGAGGCTGAAGCGCAGCGAACTTTCTGCCAGCCGGCTGTCGCGGCCGAGGGCACGCAGCACGTATGAGGGCTCCTGAGTTTCTGAGTTGCAGGCGGCGCCGGTGGATACCGCGACTTCAGGAATCCCGCTGACCAGGCCCTCCCCGTCCACGCCGCCGAAGGAGACATTGAGGATGCCGGCAACCCGCGGCGCCCCCTCGCCATTGAGGTGCACGTCACCCAGGGTGGCCAGGCCGCCCCACAGCTGCTCGCGCAGGCGCGCCAGGCGCGCCTGCTCCGCGGGCAGCTCGCGTGCGGCCAGTTCGCAGGCGAGCCCGAAGCCGGCGATCTGGTGCGTGGGCAGCGTCCCTGGGCGCAAACCACGCTCCTGGCCGCCACCGAAGCTCACCGCGCGCATGAGCGGCCGCGTCGCGGGCCTGATGTACAAAGCGCCGACCCCCTTGGGACCGCACAGCTTGTGCGCGGTAAGGGACAGCAGATCGACGCCGAGCGCGCCTACGTCCAGGGACACCCTGCCGGCCGCCTGCGCGCAGTCGCTGTGGAAGGTGACACCGCGCGCCCTGCACACAGCCCCAAGTGCTGCGATGTCCTGCAGCACGCCGGTCTCGTTGTTGGCGTACATGACCGAGACCAGCAAGGTATCGGGGCGCAGCGCGGCCGCCAGGGCCGCCGGGTCCAGCAGCCCGCTACGTGCGGGCGTCAGGTAGCTCACCGTGAACCCCGAACGCTCCAGCGAGCGGCACGGGTCAAGCACCGCCTTGTGCTCGGTGCGCAGGGTGACGATGTGCCGGCCGCGGTCGGCGTTGGCGCGCGCCAGCCCCAGGATGGCGAGGTTATTGGACTCGGTCGCACCGGAGGTGAACACGAGGTCCTCGCTGGCAGCTCCGATCAGTGCTGCGACCTGGGCGCGCGCGCGCGCGACGCGCGCGGCCGCCGCGGGCCGAAGGCATGCACCGATGCGGGGTTGCCGAAATCCCCGTGTCGCGTGAGGCAGTCGGCCATCACTTGGGCCACCTGGGGATCCACCGGTGAGGTTGCCGCGTAGTCGAGGTAGACCGCCGCCTGTGCACTCACGAGCGCGGTCCGGCCGGGCGGCGCTTGCTCTGCACGGCGGTGAGAATGCCGCGCAGGATGTTCACCTCGTTCTCGTCCAGCTCGGCGCGCTGCAGGAAGCGGCGGATGCGCGACATCAGGGCCGTGCCCTTCTGCGTGCGATCGCGGAAGTCGATCTCCTCGAGCACCGCGCCCAGGTGCACGTAGAGTCGGTCCAGCGCCTGTGCGGAGGCCAGTGGGGCGGCCCCCGTGGCCACCGGGGCCGCCGCGGTGCCGCGCGCCCGGAAGATCTCGTACGTGACCAGCTGCACGGCCATTGCGAGGTTGAGTGAGGGATACACCTCGTTCGCCGGGATGCGGATCAGCGCGTGGGCGGTCTCCAGTTCCTCGTTGGTAAGGCCGCTGCGTTCGGCGCCAAAGACCACCGCCGCCGGCGAGCGCTGCGCCTCCGCGACGATGCGCAGCGCCGCCTCACGCACGTCGATGACGCGGAAGTACTGGTCGCGGTCCCGGGACGTGGTGGCCGTGACGAAGCCGCAGCCCTCGAGGGCTTCACCCAGGGTGGCGACACAGCGCGCGCTGGCGAGCACGTCGTCGGCCCCGGAGGCGCGCGCGGTGGCCTCCGGATCGGGGAAGTGCCGCGGCCGCACCAGCACCAGCTCGCTCAGTCCCATGTTCTTCATGGCGCGTGCCACCGCCCCGATGTTGCCCGGGTGCGAGGGTGCGACCAGCACGATGCGAATGTGGGGGGAGTCCATCTGTTACCCTAGCGTTCGTAGTTTCCGGCCAGAGTGCCGCCGGCCGCCGCCGGGCATTTGAATCACACGAGCTTAGTTACCGTGCAGCCGCTTCTCAACATTGCCGTGAAGGCCGCCCGCAGCGCCGGCGAAGTCATCATCCGCAGCCTGAACCGCGTGGAGTCCCTCAAGGTCACCAGCAAGGGGCGCAATGATTTCGTGACCGAGGTCGACCAGGCCGCCGAGGCTGAGATCATCGGCGTGATCAAGCGCCACTATCCGCAGCACGCGTTCCTCGCCGAGGAGAGCGGCGTGAGTGGCGACAGCGACACGGTGTGGATCATCGACCCGCTGGATGGCACCACCAATTTCCTGCACGGTTTCCCGGTATTCGCCGTCTCGATTGCCTGCCAGGTGAAGGGCCGGCTCGAGCACGCCGTAGTGTACGACCCGATGCGCGGGGAGATCTTCAGCGCCACGCGCGGCAGCGGCGCGCACCTGGAGAACCGGCGCATCCGCGTGAGCAAGGCGCGTGGCCTGGAAGGCTCGCTCATCTCGACCGGCATCCCGTACAAGGCCAATTCAGGCCACCTCGATGGCTACATGGCGATGCTGCGTGCCGTGACCGAGCAGGCCGCCGGCGTGCGCCGCCCGGGCTCTGCGGCCCTGGACCTCGCTTACGTCGCCGCCGGACGGGTGGACGGATTCTGGGAAATCGGGCTGTCACCGTGGGACACCGCGGCCGGCACGCTGCTGATCCAGGAAGCCGGCGGGATGATCGGCACGCTCACCGGTGGTGAGTACCGCCAGGCAGGAAACATCATCGCCGGCAGCCCGAAGGTGTATGCCGCCCTCGTGGAACTGCTCGGGCCGCACGTACCCGAGGACCTGCGCGCCACATAACGCGCAGCGCCCGGGGGTGAGCGCGCGCCGCACCCGCTGGCTCGCTTTCGCAGGGGTGCTTGTGTACAGTCCCAGCGAAATTCCCCGAGGTTTTTCATGGGCTCACAATTACTCGCCACCAAGTCCATCGACGAGATGCAAGCGCAGGAGGCCTCCGGCAATGAGCTGCGCCGCACGCTCACTGCCACCCAGCTGACCTTGCTTGGCATTGGCGGCGTCATCGGCACTGGCATATTCGTGCTCACCGGAGTAGCCGCGGCCCAAAATGCCGGCCCGGCCCTGGCCCTGTCGTTCATTTTCGCCGGCATCGGCTGCATGTTTGCCGGCCTGTGCTACGCCGAGTTCGCCGCGATGATCCCGGTCTCCGGCAGCGCCTATTCCTACTCTTATGCGACCCTGGGCGAGGGCATCGCCTGGTTCATCGGCTGGAACCTGATCCTCGAATACCTCTTCGCCGTCGCCACCGTCTCGGTTGGCTGGTCCGGCTACGCGGTGAGCCTGCTGGAGCAGTTGCACGTACACATCCCCGCAGCGCTCTCGCACGCGCCGTTCGACCAGGACAAGGTCACCGGGCACATGATGCGCACCGGCGCGATCATCAATGTGCCGGCTATCTTGATCGTCGCGGCAATAGCGACCATCTGCTACGTCGGCATCAAGCAGTCGGCAACCTTTAACTCCTGGATCGTCACCATCAAGGTGACGGTGATCGTGCTGTTCATCGTGTTCGGCATGAGCTACATCAACACGGCCAACTGGCACCCGTTCGTGCCACCCAACGAAGGCCAATTCGGCACCTACGGCTGGAGCGGGGTACTGAAGGCCTCGGGTGTCATCTTCTTCGCCTACATCGGCTTTGATGCCATCTCCACGGCCGCTCAGGAAGCGAAGAACCCGCAGCGCGACATGCCAATTGGCATCCTTGCGAGCCTGGTCGTGTGCACGATCCTGTACGTAATCGTCGCCCTCGTGCTCACTGGCATGGTCAGCTACAAGGAACTCAACGTTGCCGCCCCCGTAGCACTCGCTTTGGACAAGTACGAGGGCCTGCACTGGCTCGGCATCCCGGTCAAGCTTGGCGCGGTGGCCGGCATGACCTCGGTAATGCTGGTGATGACCATCGCTCAGGCGCGCATCTTTTTCGCGATGTCCCGCGACGGCCTGCTGCCGAAGTTCTTCGGTAAGGTGCACCCGAAGTTCCGTACGCCCTCGACGGGAACGGTGGTAACCGGAGTCACCGCGGCAATCATCGGCGGCCTCTTCCCCGTCGGAGTACTGGGGCACCTGGTGTCGATCGGTACGCTCGCTGCCTTTGTGACCGTATGCATCGGCGTACTGGTGCTGCGCAGGACCCGGCCGGACCTGCCGCGCCCGTTCCGCACGCCCCTGCCTTGGTTCACCTGTCTCGCGGGCGCGGGCGTTTGCGGCCTGATGATGGCCTCCCTCGGCAGCGAGACCTGGTGGCGGCTGGCTATCTGGACGGTACTGGGAGTCGCGGTCTACGTGCTGTACGGCTTCCGCAACAGCCGCCTGCACCGCGCCGGCACCTGACGCTCGCCTAGCGGCGGCGGTCGAGGCGGCGCCGCAGCCGCACGTTGATCAGCTCGACCCCGACCGCGAAGGCCATCGCGAAGTACAGGTAGCCCTTGGGGATCTCGAAGTGGATGCCCTCGGCCACGAGCGCAAAACCGATCAGGATCAGAAATGCCAGCGCCAGCATCTTGATCGTCGGGTGGCGCGAGATGAAGGCGCCGATCGAGCGCGACACCACCATCATCACCAGGATCGCCACCACGATGGCGGCCGCCATGACGACGACGTTCTTCACCAGGCCCACGGCGGTGAATACGGAATCGAGCGAAAACACGATGTCGATAAGGCCGATCTGCACGATCACGCCGAGGAAGCTGCCGCGCACGGTGGGCTTTGCGCCGTGCGTGGCACCCTCCAGGGTCTGGTGGATCTCAAGCACGCTCTTCACGAGCAGGAACAGGCCACCACCGAGCAGCACCAGGTCGCGTCCGGAGACCCCCTGGCCGGCAACCTCGAACAGCGGCTGGGTCAGGTGCGTGAGCCAGACCAGGCAGAACAGCAGCGCGATGCGGGTCACCATCGCCAGCGCCAGCCCGCTGATGCGCGCCTTGTTCTGCAGCTCAGCCGGCAGTCGCTCCACCAGGATGGAGATGAAGATCAGGTTGTCGATGCCGAGGACGATTTCCAGCAGGGCCAGCGTCAGAAACGCCAGCCAGGTGTGCGGATCGGTGAGCAGCGCCGTCACTTGACCCTAGGGCAGGTGGTCCAGCGCCGCCTTCTTCACACTCGGGAATACGTGCTCCGCGGTCAGGCCGCAATCCAGGGCGATCGAACTGGAGATGTAGATCGAGGAATAGGTGCCAGCGATGATGCCGATCAGCAAGGCGACCGAGAAGCCCTTGAGCACCGGGCCGCCAAGGAACAGCAGCGCCACCACCACGATCGAGGTGACCACCTTGGTCATGATCGTCCGCGAGAGCGTCTGGTTGATCGACTGGTCGAGCACCACGTCCGGCGGTGAGCGCCGGTTGGTCTCGAAGCGCTCGCGGATACGGTCGAACACCACCACCGTGTCATTGAGCGAGTAGCCAATCACGGCGAGCATGGCCGCGACCACCGCCAGGTCAAAGGGCATCTGCGTGATGGCGAAGAATCCCAGCACCAGGATAGGGTCGTGCAACACCGCGAGAATCGCGCCCAGCGACAGCCGCCAGGTGTGGAAGCGCACCATGATGTACACGAAAATCAGCGCCAGCGTGCAGGCCAGCGCGGTGATCGCGCTCGACTTCAACTCGTTGCCAACCTGCGGGCCGACCACGTCCAGCTGCACGACCTGCGCGCCGGGGTTGACGCTCTTCAGGGCCGCCTCCAGCCGCGCCCGCGTCTCAGGTCCTGTCTGCTTGGTGTCGGGGGGGAGGCGGATCGAGATGTCGCGCGAGGAACCGAAGTTGGCCACCTGTGGTTCGTGGAACCCGGCCGACGCCAGCTGCGCGCGCACCGCGTCGACATCAACCGCCGTCGGGAAGTTCACCTCGGCGCTCACCCCGCCGGTGAAGTCGATGGCAAGGTTCAGTCCGCGCGTGAAGAAGGCCGCGAGCGCCACGACCATGAGCACGGCCGAGAGCGTGTACCACACCTTGCGCGTGGCCATGAACGGATAGCTGGTCTGGTGGGAGAAAAATTCCACTGAGTAATCCTTAAGGTCTTGCGGGCCGCGCGGCCTTAAATGTTCAGCCGGGCGATCTTGCGCCGGCCGCCGTACATGAGGGTCAGCAAGGCGCGACTGCCCATGAGTGAAGTGAACATCGAGGTCGCGATGCCCAGCGTCAGCACGATAGCGAAGCCGCGGATCGGACCGGTGCCGAATATCCACAGCACGACGCCTGCGATCAGCGTCGTGATGTTGGAGTCGGCAATGGCCGAGAAGGCCTTCTCGAAGCCGGCGCGGATCGCCGCCTGCGGCGAGACGCCCTTGCGAATCTCCTCGCGGATTCGCTCGTAGATCAGCACGTTCGCGTCCACCGCCATGCCGACGGTGAGGATGATGCCGGCGATACCCGGCAGCGACAGCGAAGCACGCATCATCGACAGCAGCGCCGTCAGCAGCACCACGTTTGCCAGCAGCACGAGGTCCGCCACCAGCCCGAAGGTGCGGTAGTAGATGGCCATGAACAGGAATACGCCGGCCATGCCGACGATGAGCGCGGTGACGCCCTGGTCGATGTTCTTGGCGCCCAGGGTGGGTCCCACCGCGCGCTCCTCGATCGGGTAGATGCTGGTGGCGAGCGACCCTGAGCGCAGCAGCAGTGCCAGCTCGCGTGCCTCGCCCGCGCCCAGGCCGGTGATCTCGAAGTTGTTGCTGAAGGTGCCGCGGATGGTGGCGTCGTTGATGACCTGCTCGTCGGTCACGTCACGGGTGACCTTCTTGCCGTCGACCTCGGTGACCTCGCGGCGCTTCTCGATCAGCACCACCGCCATGCGCTTGTTCAGGTTCTGGCGCGTGGTCTTGAGCATGTTCTCCCCGGCGCGCGCGTCCAGGCGGATGTTGACCGCCGGGCCCTCGGTGGAATTGCCCGTGGTCGCGTTGGTGAGCTGGTCGCCGGTGGCGATGACCTCGCGCTTGAGCAGTATCGGGCGGCCGGCACGCGTGTGCGTGTACAGCTTCGAGCCCAGCGGCGCGCGCCCCAGCTGCGCTGCCTCCTGCGCGTTGTTCTGCATGTCCTCCAGGCGGAACTCGAGGGTCGCCACGCGGCCGAGGATGTCCTTCACCTCGGCGGAGTTCTGCACTCCGGGCAGCTGCACGTTGATGCGATCGACGCCCTGGCGCTGCACGATCGGCTCGGAGACCCCGAGCTCGTTCACGCGGTTGCGCAGCGTCGTGATGTTCTGCTGGATCGCGTAGTCCTGGCGCTCGCGCACCTGCGCCACGCTCAGCGCGCCGATGAGTACCGGGGCGCCACTGGAGTTGTCCACCGTGACGCTGAGACCCTGCAGCGGGGTGGTAAGCGCGGCCCGCGCGGCGGCCACGTCGGCCCCCGGTGCAAGCTGCACGCGGATCGCATCCGGACGGCCACCTGGGGTCGTGGCGAAGCTGGCAACGTCCTTCAGCGGCACGTTGGCGCCGACCAGCGCACGGCGCGCATCCTGGGCGTAGCCCTCCAGGGCCTGGGAGACCGCGGAGTTCACGTCCACCTGGTACAGCAGGTACAGGCCGCCGCGCAGGTCCAGGCCGAGAGGCATCGGCCGCAGCCCGATGGCTCGCAGGAACCCCGGCGTGCGCGGCGCGTTGGTGAGCGCGGTGATGAACGTGCCGTTGAATTGCGCGCTGTCGTTGATCGCATCGCGCGCCGCCAGCTGGTTCGGCACGTTGGCGAATGTCAGCATCAGCCGCCCGCTGTCGGCGTAGCTCTTGCCGAAGGGCACGCCGCGCTGCTTGAGGAAATCCTCGAGCGTCTTGGTGCCATCGGCTGCCACGGGGTTGTGGTCCTTGCGCGCCACCTGCAGGGCCGGATCCTCACCGAAGAAGTTCGGCAGCGCGAACAGCAGCGCCAGTACCAGCACCACCGCGACAAGCACGTATTTCCAGCGGGCGTATTCGAGCATCTCAGGCGCTCTTCAGCGTGCCCTTGGGCATCAACGAGGTGATCTGGACCTTCTGCACCTTGATGCGCACGCCATCGGCGATCTCCAGCGTGACGAACGTGTCGCCCACATCGGTGACCTTGCCGAGCACGCCACCTGAGGTGACCACCTCGTCGCCCGCGGCCAGCTTGGACACCAGGTTCTGGTGTTCCTTGGCCCGCTTCTGCTGGGGTCGCAGCAGGATGAAGTAGAAGACTACGAAGAACGCCACCACCATCAGCAGCGGCAGCTGTCCGGGCCCAGCGGCACCGGCGGGGGCGGATTGCGCCCAAGCATCGGAAATCAGGCCATTCATGTATTTATTCCGGGCAGCGAAAAGGGCGGCATTATGCCACAGCGTCGCCGCCGCGCCGGGCTGTCAGAAAGGCCCCGGCAAAGGCTGCCAGCCGGCCCTGCGCGATGGCCGCGCGCAACGAGCGCATCAGGGCCAGGTAGAAGTGCAGGTTGTGGATGGTATTGAGGCGCGAACCGAGGATCTCGTTGCAGCGGTCGAGGTGGCGCAGGTAGGCGCGACTGTAGTTGC
Source organism: uncultured Pseudomonadota bacterium (assembly GCA_963703025.1). Classification (GTDB taxonomy): domain Bacteria; phylum Pseudomonadota; class Gammaproteobacteria; order Steroidobacterales; family Steroidobacteraceae; genus 13-2-20CM-66-19. The sequence goes on from OY969778.1 coordinate 714,578, forward strand.
GGCAGGTATAGCACTCGCAGGCCGGGTCCACCGGTCCTAGGTCCTCCTGGTGGGCGGCATTGCGGATGTTGATGACCCCGGCGGCCGTGAACAGGTGCCCGTTGCGGGCATGCCGGGTCGGCATCACGCAGTCGAACATGTCGATGCCACGCAGCACCGCGGCCACGATGTCCTGCGGACGCCCCACGCCCATCAGGTACCGCGGTCGCCCGGCGGGCATGTGTGGCACGACTGATTCCAGAATGCCCAGCCGCTCTTGCTCTGACTCGCCTACCGCCAGCCCCCCCAGTGCGAAACCTGGAAAGTCGAGGCGCAGCAATGCCTCCAGTGATGCCAGGCGCAGGGACGGGTGCATGCCACCCTGCACGATGCCGAACAGGCCCCCGGGAGGCGAGCCTGCCGCGTAGTAGTGCGCGTGACTGCGGGCCGCCCAGCGCATCGAGCGCTCCATCGAGGCACGCGCCTGGGCCTCGGTGGCCGGATGCTCAGTGCAGTCATCCAGCGCCATGGCGATGTCGGAGCGCATCGCCAGCTGCATGTCCATGGAGTCCTCAGGCGACAGGCGCACCTCACTGCCGTCCACCGGCGAGCGGAAGCGCACGCCCTCCTCGGTTATTTTCCGCAGGCTCTTGAGGCTGAACACCTGGAAGCCGCCGGAGTCGGTGAGGATCGGATGCTGCCAGTGCATGAAGCCGTGCAGCCCGCCGTGGGCTGCGATGACCCGCGGCCCTGGCCGCAGCAGCAGGTGCAGCGTATTACCCAGAATGACCTGTGCGCCCAGGCCCTCCAGTTCCTCCGGGGTCATCGCCTTGACCGTGCCGTAGGTACCGACCGGCATGAACGCCGGGGTGTCGATGACCCCATGCGCGGTCACCAGCCGTCCGCTGCGTGCCGCGCCGTCGACCGCCTCAACGCTGAACGTCGGATTCATGACTGAGCGCGCGTGAGCAGCATCGCGTCCCCGTAGCTGAAGAACCTGTAACGCGCACGCACCGCGTGAGCGTAGGCCGCCAGCACCGCCTGCTGGCCGGAAAACGCACACACCAGCATCAGCAGCGTCGACTCCGGCAGGTGGAAGTTGGTCAGCAGCATATCGCTGACGCGGAAGCTGAAGCCCGGGGTGATGAAAAGACGTGTCGCCCCGGCCCACGGCGCAAGCTGGCCATCCGCGGCCAGAGCGGCCGACTCCAGCGCCCGCACTACCGTGGTTCCGACCGCGACGATGCGCCCGCCTGCTGCGCGCGTGCGCTTGATCGCCGCGCAGGTTGCCGCACTGACGGCCGCATACTCCGCGTGCATCGTGTGCGCGGCGAGATCGTCCGTGCGCAGCGGCTGGAAGGTCCCGGCACCCACGTGCAGCGTCACGAACGCCCGCTCGATGCCGCGTGCACCCAGCGCGTCACTGAGCTCCTGGTCGAAGTGCAAGCTGGCCGTGGGTGCGGCCACCGCGCCTGGGGCACGGGCGAAGATACTCTGGTAACGCTCGCGATCGGCCGCCTCGGCGGGGCGATGAATGTACGGCGGCAGCGGGACCGAGCCCCAGCGCTGAAAGAACTCGAGCGCCGCGCCCGGCAGGCCGATACGCCACATCCCCTCATCGCGCGCGATCACCCGCACCGGACCGCCCGCGGTACTGATCTCTAGCCCCTCGCGAATTGCCTTGCTGGCACTGATTTGCGCAAGTGCCTCGCCGGCACCCAGGTCACGCTCCAGCAGGATCTCGACCCGGCCGCCGGAGGGCTTGCTGCCGAGCAGGCGCGCCGGCACGACCCGGGTGTCATTGAGCACCAGCAGATCCCCGGCGCGCAGGTGTCGCGGCAGATCGCGCACGGACTCGTCCGCCAGCCCCGGCGCCGGGGATCCGCCCAGGACCAGCATCCGGCTCGCGGACCGCTCGGGAAGCGGGACTTGGGCTATGAGCTCGGGGGGAAGGTCATAGGCGAAGTCCTGGCGGCGCACGCGCGCATGTTACACGCGCGCAGCGCCCCGGCAGCGCGAGGCCAGTGACGTAAGGCCCCCATGTGGGGTTTACCCTCGGCGCGCCCCTGGGGCATGTGAATCCACGGCGCTCTCGGCAAAGCGGCCCGGACCTCTTTATACTTCGCGCCCCGCGCCCGAATGGCGGAACTGGTAGACGCGCCGGACTCAAAATCCGGTTCTGGCAACAGAGTGTGGGTTCGATTCCCTCTTCGGGCACCAGCGCGGCAGTCAAGACAACACCGCCAGCCACCCCGCTGGCGTGCTGGGCACGGGCTGCTTGCAACGCGCGCAAGCGGTGTTGCGAATCAAGCGGCGACTACTTGGTGTTGCTTCGCCGGGGCGAGCGGCCGGACGTGGCTCGCCGTGAAGCGTCGACAAGGCGCCTGCCCGCCCGTATCCTCGTGCGCATACCATGAATTTCTGCAGTCACTGCGGCGCGAAGGTGCAGCTGCGCGTACCGCCCGGCGATCATCTGCCGCGCTTCGTGTGCGAGGCGTGCGGCACCATCCACTACCAGAATCCGCGCCTGGTGCTGGGCTGCGTGCCCGAGCACCAGGGCAAGATCCTGCTGTGCCGGCGTGCCATCGAGCCGCGGCGCGGCTACTGGACCGTTCCGGCCGGATTCATGGAGAACGGAGAAACGCTTCAGGAGGCCGCCGCGCGTGAGTGCCACGAGGAGGCCCTGGCGCGAGTTGAGATCGGCTCACTGCTGAGCGTCGTCCACGTGCTGCACGCACAACAAGTGCACGTGTTCTTCCGCGCGCAGATGCCGCTTGCGCAGTTTGGCGCCGGCCCGGAAAGCCTGGAGGTGGCGCTGGTCGACCCGCAGGAGATCCCCTGGTCGGACCTTGCGTTCCGCAGCACCGACTTCACCCTGCGCCGCTACCTCGAGGACCGGGCCGCCGGCAGGGAGCTGCATTATTTCGAGACGCTCGACCGGCACGCCCCGCCTCCCAAGGACGAGTGATTCACCCGCGCCACGGCACCGTGGCACAATGCGCCCGCCGGCCCCCGGGCCGCCGCCTCCATGGCAACCGGGCGCATCCGCTGAGGAAACTGCATGACCTTTGTCGTCACTGAAAACTGCATCAAGTGCAAGTACATGGATTGCGTGGAAGTGTGCCCCGTGGACTGCTTCCACGAGGGTCCGAACTTTCTCACCATTGATCCGGATGAGTGCATCGACTGCACCTTGTGCGAGCCGGAGTGCCCGGTGGAGGCGATCTTTTCCGAAGAGGAGTTGCCGGCCGGCCAGGAGCACTTCAAGCAGCTCAATGCCGAGCTCGCCAAGCAATGGCCGGTCATCACGCAGATGAAGGACCCGCCCGCCGACGCCAAGGAATGGGAAGGCAAGCCGGACAAGCTCAAGCTACTGGAGCGCTGAGGCCGGCCCCGGCCTCAGTGGTGCTGAGTCTGGTCCTTCAGGCGCTGCACGAGAACGTCCGGGGGCAGGTAGCCATCCAGCATCTCCCCGTCCGCCAGTACGATTGACGGAGTTCCCTGCAGCGAGAAGTCCTTGCCCATGGCGTAGGAGCTGGCCACCGGGTTGTTGGGGCAGGCCTTGGCCTTGAGCTCCTGGCCCTGTGTGGCACGGGTGAACGCATCGTTGCGGTCAGGCGAACACCACACCTGCTCCGCTTTCGTCCAGGAGACCGTGTTGGGTCCGGTGCGCGGATACAGCATGTAGCGCACGCGCACACCAAGGCGGTTGTAGTCCGCGATCTGGCTATGCAGCTTGCGGCAGTAAGCACAGTCGACGTCGGTGAGCACCGTGACGGTGTACTTCGGATCCTTCGGGCCGAAGATCAGCATCTGATCCTCTGGGAATGCGGCCAGCATGTTCAGTCGCACCTCACGACGGTGCGCTTCGGTCAGGTCCGCGTTCGACTTCAGGTCGTACAGGTCCCCGGAGATCGCGTACTTGCCGTCGGCGGTCACGTAGATGATCTCGGTCCCATGCGTGTATTCGTACAGCCCGGGAATCGGCGAGGCGCGCAGGTCCTCCGCGTGGGCACCGGGGATCTTCTTGGCGATCTCGATGCGCGCGTCAGCTGCGGGCGCCTGCGGAGCCTGCGCCGCGACGGGCACGGCCACGGCGCATGCGGCCAACAGGCCAAGCAACCACTTAACTGTCATTGGAAATCCATTTGCATGCTTCCCGGGGCCTTTGGCGCGCCGTACCGGGAAAAAGTTCTGCCGCTCGCCAGGCGCCTGGCTTGAGGATAAGTCTAGCAGAGGCGGGGGCTGCGGCGCGGACCGCGGCGGGTGAGCGCCGGTCAGCCGCGCGGGTGGTGCTGGCCGTGCAATTCCTTCAGGCGTTCCCGCGCCACGTGGGTGTAGATCTGCGTGGTCGACAGGTCGCTGTGGCCGAGCAACATCTGCACCACCCTCAGGTCGGCCCCGTGATTGAGCAGGTGGGTCGCGAAGGCATGGCGCAGCGTGTGCGGCGAGAGCCCCTTGGCGATGCCCGCCTTGCGGGCGTAGCGCTTGATGATGTGCCAGAAGGCCTGGCGCGTCATGCGATCCCCGCGCCGGGTCGGGAACAGGTAGTCGGTCTGCCGCTCCAGCAGGATCTCTCCGCGCGGCGCGCGCGCGAACTCCTTGAGCGCACGCATCGCCTCCTCGCCCAGCGGTATGAGCCGCTCGCGGTCACCCTTGCCCAGGATGCGGATCACCCCCTGGTTCAGGTTGATCTGGTTCTGGCGCAGGTTCACCAGCTCCGAGACGCGCAGCCCCGTCGCATAGAGCACCTCGAGCATCGTGCGGTCGCGGTTGCCCAGCGGATCGGTCAGTACCGGGGCCGAAAGCAGCGACTCGACTTCCTCCTCCGTGAGCGAGCGCGGCAGCGAGCGGCCGATCTTCGGCATGGCAATCTGCGCGGTCGGATCCTCGCGCAGCACCCCCTCGCGCATGAAGTAGCGGAAGAAGCGCCGGAAGCTGGACAGCTGCCGTGCGGTAGAACGTGGCCGGGCGCCGGCCTTCACGCGCCAGGCAATGAAGTCGAGCAGGTCGGCCCGCGAGGTACGCATGATCTCGACATTGCGCTCGGCGAGCCAGCGGGCGAGCGCGGTCAGGTCGGCGCGATAGGCGGCGAGGGTGTTCGGCGACAGGCCCCGCTCCATCCAGACGGCGTCCAGGAAGCGGGATACCGCCGGGTCTGCCGAGTCGGCGCTGGTGGTCATGGCGATCGCGGTATTGGACAAGCCTGGTCTCGCTGCGGGAGGCTGAGGTCACCGCGGGTGCAGTGTGCGGGCCTCGACTTCCCAGTAATGTGGTGACCCCAGTATGGTGAGCCGGCCCCCTCCATCGACGTGATGATCTTCACATCACCGCATTCGCATTAACATAAAGAGAACTAGGTCACACCCCTGCCACGTTCCCGCCACATCCGCTAAGTGCCTGTGAAGACACAGTTCTCCGTGCGTCGGCTCGTCCTGGCGCCGCTGCGCCTGAGCTACGCCATCTGGGCCGCGGTCGCCTTCCTGGTCGTGGGCGCCGCCGCCTTGCTGCTGCTGGTCATTCTGCCGCGTGAAACCCAGCGCCGCCGCGCCGCCCGTCGCATGGCGCGCATCTACCTTGCCGTGGCCGGGATGCCGCTCAAGGTTCGATCCCCGCATCACCTGCCGGCCGGACAGTGCGTGGTGGTGTGCAACCACGCCAGCTACCTCGACGGCATCGTGCTGACCGCCGCCTTGCCGCCGCGCTTTGCGTTCGTCATCAAGCGGGAGGTCACCGGCATCCCGCTCGTCGGGGCCCTGCTGCGCCGTCTGGGCTCACACTTCGTGGAACGCTTCGACCGGCAGAAGAGCGCGGCGGACGCGCGCCGCGTGCTGCGCAATGCCTCGCAGGGGGAATCAGTGGTGTTCTTTCCCGAGGGCACCTTCACCCCCTCCCCAGGCCTGCTGAAGTTCCATGCGGGTGCATTCGTGACGGCGGCGCGCGTGGGCTGCCCGCTGGTTCCCGCGGTGGTGCGCGGCACACGCCGCGCCCTGCCACCAGCCGGTGGCTTGCCCCTGCCGGGGCGCATCGAACTTGAGATCCTGCCGGCGCTGGTGCCGAGCGATGGGGCCGAGCAGTCGGTCTCAGGCCTGCGCGAGCAGGCGCGCTCGGCAATCCTCGCCGCCCTGGGGGAACCGGACCTTACATGTTCCGGCGATACTGGCCACCCACCTGGTACAGCGCCTGCGAGATCTGTCCCAGGGAGCACACCTTGACGCTCTCCATCAGCGCGGCGAAGACGTTGCCACCGCTGGAGGCGGCCTGCTGCAGCTGCGCAAGCGCTGCCGGCGCGCGCTCGGCATTGCGCGCCTGGAACGCCCGCACCGCCGCTACCTGCGCCTGCTTCTCCTCCTCGGTCGAGCGGATCAGCTGCGCTGACTTGAGTTCCTCCGACGCATCGTTCCCCGACAGGTAGGTATTGACACCAACGATCGGCAGCGAGCCGTCGTGCTTCTTGGTCTCGTAGTAGAGCGACTCCTCCTGGATCTTGCCGCGCTGGTACATGGTCTCCATCGCGCCCAGCACCCCGCCGCGCTCGGAGAGTGCCTCGAATTCCTTGTAGACCGCCTCCTCGACCATGTCGGTGAGGTAGTCAATCGCGAACGATCCTTGCCAAGGGTTCTGGATCTTGTTGAGCCCCAGCTCGCGGTTGATGACCAGCTGGATGGCGACCGCGCGGCGCACGCTCTCCTCGGTCGGGGTCGTGAGCGCCTCGTCGTAGGCATTGGTGTGCAGGCTGTTGCAGTTGTCGAACAGCGCGTACATCGCCTGCAGCGTCGTGCGGATGTCGTTGAACGATATCTCGCGCGCATGCAGGCTGCGCCCGGAGGTCTGCACGTGGTACTTCAGCATCTGGCTGCGCGCCCCGCCGCGGTAGCGGTCGCGCATCGCGCGCGCCCAGATGCGGCGCGCGACGCGGCCGATGACCACGTACTCCGCGTCCATGCCGTTGGAGAAGAAGAAGGACAGGTTCGGCGCGAAGTCATCGATCTTCATGCCGCGGGCGAGGTAGTACTCCACGATGGTGAAGCCGTTGGCAAGCGTGAAGGCCAGCTGCGAAACCGGGTTCGCGCCGGCTTCGGCGATGTGGTAGCCGGAGATCGACACCGAATAGAAGTTGCGCACCTTCTGTTCGGTGAAGTACTGCTGCACGTCGCCCATCATGCGCAGCGCGAACTCGGTCGAGAAGATGCAGGTGTTCTGCGCCTGGTCCTCCTTGAGGATGTCCGCCTGCACCGTACCGCGCACCGCATGCAGCGCGTGCGCGCGGATGCGCTCGTAGGTCTCGCGCTCCAGCAGCTGGTCGCCAGTCACCCCGAGCAGCGCAAGACCGGTGCCATCATGGTTCGGCGGCAGCGGGCCCTTATAGGTCGGCGGCGGCACGCCGCGCGCACTGCTGTGCTCGTGCAGCTCGGCGATCCGGCGTTGCGCGGCCTCCCAGCGACCTTCCGCCTTGAGGTAGCGCTCGACCTGCTGGTCGACGGCGGTATTCATGAACATCGCAAGGATCATCGGCGCAGGCCCATTGATCGTCATCGACACCGAGGTCGTCGGGGAGCACAGGTCGAAGCCGGAGTAGAGCTTCTTCATGTCGTCCAAGGTCGCAATCGACACCCCCGAATTGCCGGTGCGCCCGTAGACGTCGGGCCGGGTGTCCGGGTCCTCGCCGTACAGCGTCGTCGAGTCAAAGGCCGTCGACAGCCGCGCTGCACCATGGCCGCCGGCGACATAGTGGAAGCGGCGGTTGGTGCGCTCCGGGCCACCCTCGCCGGCGAACATGCGCGTCGGGTCTTCCTCCTCGCGGCGGTATGGATAGACACCGCCGGTGTACGGGAACGCACCCGGCAGGTTCTCGGTGAGGATGAAGTGCAGCAGTTCGCCCCAGTCCTTCACGTGCGGGACCGCGAGCTTGGGGATTGCCGAGCGTGCCAGGCTCTCGGTGTAGTTCTCACCGGAGACCTCGCGCTCGCGTACCCGGTAGCGGTAGGTCTTGTCCGTGGCCGAGCGGGCCCGTTCCGGCCATCCCTTCAGTTGCGCCACGGCTTCCGCACCCATCTGGTCCAGCAGCCCGTTGTAGCTGACGCGCAGCGCCCGACGCGTCGCATCGGCGCCGTCATCCGTGAGGGTTGCGTCCGGGTAGCGATCCAGCGGCCCGGGCAGCGCCGCATCGTGCAGCGACTTCAGCGCCCCGTATACCCCGTACGCGCGGCGTGCGGCCTCCACCTGCGCCTCGATGCGCGCACGCGCCTCGCGGCCTGACTGCGCGATCTCGGCCAGGTAGCGCGTGCGCGAGCCGGGAATCAGCGGCGTGCGTTCCGCAAGCGCGGTGGGGCCCGGGTCGCCCACGGCCCAGGAGAAGCTGCCGATGTGCTTGGCATCCAAGGCTGCGCACACGGCCGCGAACAGCCGGTTCACGCCCGGGTCATTGAAGCGGCTGGCGATCGTCGGGAATACCGGCACTTCCGCGTCCGGCAGCTGCGCGGATCGGGGATGGTTGCGGCGCCATTGCTTGCGCACATCGCGCAGGCTGTCCTCGGCGCCGCGCTTCTCGCTCTTGTTGAGCACGACGAGATCGGCGAAGTCGAGCATGTCGATCTTCTCGAGCTGGCTCGCCGCGCCATACTCGCTCGTCATGACGTACAGCGACAGGTCCACGAGATCGACGATCTCGGTGTCCGACTGGCCGATGCCCGCGGTCTCGACGATGATCAGATCGAAGCCAGCCGCCTTGTACAGCCCGATGACATCCTTCAGCACCGCGGACGGTGGCCGAGATTCTGCGCGGCGGGTCGCCAGCGAGCGCATGAAGACGCTCTCGGCCGCGAGGCTGTTCATGCGGATGCGATCGCCCAGCAGCGCGCCGCCGCTGCGCCGCCGGGTCGGGTCCATCGCCACCACCGCGATCTGCGGGTCCGGGAAGTGGCGCACCAGGCGCGCGAGCAGCTCATCGGTCAGGCTCGACTTGCCCGCACCGCCGGTGCCGGTGATGCCGATGACCGGCGCGTTGTGGCGCGCCCGCGCCAGGGCGCGCCGGATCAGTTCGACCCGGTGTGCCGCGGCCGTGGCTCCGCGCCCTCGAGCACCGAGATCGTGCGTGCAATCAGGCCATGGTCGCGGGCGTTCAGGGGCCGGAACTCGTAGGCCGGCTTCGCTGCGCGCGCCCAGGCGCTGTGAAGACGTCATCGATCATCCCGGCCAGTCCGAGCCGGCGGCCGTCCTCGGGGGTGTAGATCTTCTCGACGCCATGGCGCTCCAGCGCCTCGATCTCGAACGGGGCGATCGTGCCGCCGCCGCCGACGATCACGCGGATGTGCTCGCAGCCGAGTTCGCGGAGCATATCGACCATGTAGGTGAAGTACTCGTTGTGCCCGCCCTGGTAGGAGCTCACGGCGATGGCGTCCGCATCCTCCTCGATCGCGGCGCGCACGATGTCGGCAACGCTGCGGTTGTGGCCGAGATGGACCACCTCCGCGCCGCGCATCTGCAGCAGGCGCCGGATCATGTTGATGGCGGCATCGTGCCCGTCGAACAAAGAGGCCGCGGATACGAAGCGCAAGGGAGGCTGGGCAGGATTCGCCTCGCTGTGCGCGGCCACCCCACCCTTCAGACCGGCGTTCATGTGCTGATTCTCGCTGGCAGTACCTAACCCGAAAAAAGACCGGTGGACTAACCTGTTTACTCACCGGTAGGATCTATACCCGTGAGTATGATGGAGACGGCTGCGGCCGGTCAAGGTCGGCTGGGCCGCCGGCCTCGCAAACCGCGTCTGACAGCTATAGTACGCCCTAAACCCGAATGACTACCCGACCGATCCAGCCCGCCTGCCGCCGGCAAGACCCCGGCGCCGGCCTCCCCGTGGCGTGCCAGCCACGAACGGCAGCGCGATCGTGAGCTCAAACGCGACGCGGTGATCCGGGCCGCGGCGCTTGAATTTAACCTCAAGGGCTATCACAACACCTCGCTCAATGACATCGCGGCGCGCCTGGAAGTGACCAAGCCGACCGTCTACTACTACGTGACCAGCAAGGAGCAACTGCTGTTTGAGTGCTTCGTGACAGGCGTGGAGCGCATACGTGCCGCCTGCCGCGAGGTGCGCCGCCAGGAACTGCCCGCGCGCGAGCGCCTGAACGCGGTGCTGCGCCAGTACGGGGAGGCCGTCGCCTCTGAGTTCGGCTGGTGCATGGTCCGGGCGGAGCAGGATGACCTCTCACCGACGATGAGCCGCCAGGTCAAGGCCCTGAAGTCCGAGATCGACCACAGCATCCGCCGGCTCATTCGTGAGGGGATCCAGGACGGCTCCATCCAGCCGTGCGATCCGAAGATGACGGCCTTCGCGCTGGCCGGGGCCCTGAACTGGATTGCCCACTGGTACCGCGAGGACCAGTCCATGTCCGGCGCCGAGATAGCCGCCGCGTTCGTCGCAATTTTCGACGCCGGCCTGCGCCCGCGCGCCACGCCAGCGGCGCAGGCCGCGCCGCGGCGCCGCGCGCGCAAGTCAGCCGTCGTCCCCGCACGCTAATACCGATTCACCACCAAGGGTTCTCACCATGTCCTCCAGCACCGAAGTGTTCATCGTCTCCGCCAAGCGCACGCCCATCGGTGCATTCCTCGGCGCCCTTGCGCCCATGACGGCCGTGCAACTGGGCAGCGCGGCCATCAAGGCGGCGATCGAAAGTGCCGGCGTGAAGGCGGCCGAGCTGGACGAGGTCATCATGGGCTGCGTACTACCAGCAGGCCTGGGCCAGGCCCCGCGCGGCAGGCAGCCCTGGGCGCTGGCGCCCCGGTCAGCGTGCCGTGCACGACGATCAACAAGATGTGCGGGTCGGCGCTGAAGGCGGTGATGCTGGGGGCGGACCAGATCCGCGCAGGCTCCGCCCAGCTGGTGCTGGCGGGAGGACTTGAGTCGATGTCGAACGCCCCCTACCTGCTGCCCAAGGCGCGCACTGGCTACCGCATGGGGCACGGGGAAGTGCTCGACCACATGTTCTTCGACGGGCTGCAAAGCCCGTTTGACGGCAAGCTCATGGGCTGCTTCGGGGACGCCACCGCGGCCAAGTACAACTTCACGCGCGCAGACCAGGACGCCTTCGCGACCGAGTCCGTGCGCCGCGCGATGCGCGCCCTGGAGGCCGGGGAGTTCGATGCGGAGGTTACCCCGGTGACCGTCAAGGGCCGCAAGGGCGAGGTGACCGTGGCGCGCGATGAGACCCCCGGTGCCTGCGACGTCAGCAAGATCACCACGCTCAAGCCGGCCTTTGCCAAGGACGGCACGGTGACCGCGGCCAGCTCCTCCTCGATTTCCGACGGCGCGGCGGCCCTGGTGCTGGCAAGCGGCGCGGCAGTCAGCAGTCGGGGGCTGAAGCCGCTGGCCCGGATCGCCGGCTACGCCACCCACGCACAGGAGCCGGAGTGGTTCACCACTGCCCCCGGTGGGGCGATCAATAAGCTGCTCGCGCAACTGGGCTGGCAGGCCAAGGACGTTGACCTGTATGAGGTGAACGAGGCGTTCGCTGCGGTGACCATGGCGGCCATGCATGATGTTGGCATCGAGCACGCGCGCATCAACGTCAACGGCGGGGCGTGCGCGCTCGGCCACCCGGTGGGTGCGACCGGCGCACGCATCCTGACAACGCTGCTGTACGCGCTGCGCAAGCGCGGCGGCAAGCGCGGGATCGCCGCGCTGTGTCTGGGAGGCGGCGAAGCGGTCGCTGTCGCCGTAGAATTGCTTTAACAGGCTGAGCCTCGGAAGAACTACATGAAGATTAAAGATGCACGCGCCGTCATTACCGGGGGCGCTTCGGGTCTGGGCCTGGCCGTAGCGCGCTACATCAGCGCACAGGGCGGGCGGGTTGCGTTGCTGGACGTGCAGGAGGGTCCGGGACGCGAGGCCGCCGCAGCCATCGGCAAGACCGCGACCTTTGTGCGCTGCGACGTGACCTCCGAAGCGGAGGTCAATGCGGCGATGGACAGCGCGCATGCAGCCCTCGGGGGCCTGAACCTGCTGGTCAATTGCGCCGGCATCGTCGGCGCAGGTCGCGTCCTGGGCAAGAACGGCCCGATGGCCGGGGAGTTCTTCACCAAGGTCATCCACATCAACCTGATCGGGACCTTCCTGTGCGACAAGGCCGCGGCCGCGCTGATGCAGAACAACACCCCGGAGGGTCCTGACGGGGAGCGCGGTCTGCTGATCCACACCTCATCCGTTGCCGCCTTCGAGGGCCAGATCGGCCAGGCCGCCTACTCGGCCACCAAGGCTGCGGTGGCCGGCATGACGCTGCCAATCGCCCGCGAACTGGCGCGTGTCGGCATCCGCTGCGTGTCGATCGCACCGGGCATCTTCCACACCCCGATGATGGATGGCATGCCGGCGGAGGTGCAGGCGTCCCTGGCAGCCCAGGTACCCTTCCCTGCGCGCCTCGGCAAGCCGGAAGAATTCGCGCAGCTCATCGCGACGGTTTTCGAGATACCGATGCTCAACGGAGAGACCATCCGCCTGGATGGTGCAATCCGCATGCAGCCGAAGTAATACGCGTCCAAGAGCGCGGCCACCGCAATTGATCTTGATAGGGGAAGCGAAGTGAGTGATCCGCAGGCCGTCGAGCGCGACGTCATGCAGTACGACGTCGTCATCGTGGGGGCAGGCCCCGCAGGGCTCGCGTGCGCCATCCGCCTGAAGCAGCAGAAGCCGTCGTTGAACATCTGCGTCCTGGAGAAGGCCTCCGCGGTCGGCGCCCAGTCTCTATCCGGCGCCGTGCTGGAACCCGGGCCCCTGCTCGACTTGCTGCCCGAGTGGGCGACCGAGTACCCGGGCATGAAGGTGCCGGCGCTCGAGGACGACTTCCGTGTCCTCACCCAGACCGGCTCCTACAAGCCGGTGCCTGATTTCGCGGTGAACCTGCTGCCGCACTCGATGACCTACAGCACCCCATTCAACAACCACGGCAACTTCATCATCTCGCTCGGGCAGCTCACACCCTGGCTGGCGCAGAAGGCGGAAGGCCTGGGCGTCGAGATATTCCCGGGTTTTGCCGCAGCCGCTGCGGTCTACGACGAGCAAGGTGCCGTCAGGGGCGTACAGATCGGTGACATGGGGCTGGATAAGGACGGCAAACCCGGCCCGAACTTCACCCCGGGAATAGAGATCCACGCTGGCGTTACGGTGCTCGCCGAAGGCTGCCGCGGCTCGGTCTCCAAGCAGCTCATCGCCAAGTACAACCTCGCCGAGGGCCATTGCCCGCAAACCTTCGCGCTGGGCTACAAGGAGCTGTGGCAGCTGCCTCCCGGGCGCGTGAAGCCCGGCCGCATCGAGCACGGACTGGGCTGGCCTGCCGATCCGCACACCTACGCCGGCAGCTTCCTCTATCACCTCGACAATGACCGGGTGTACGTGGGCTACATCGTGGGCCTGGATTATCAGGACCCGCGGCTGGCGCCGTTCGAGGCGTTCCAGCAGTACAAGAACCACCCCAGCGTCAAGGCGCTGCTCGAGGGCGGGGAGATCGTCTCCGCCGGGGCGCGCACCATCGCCGCCGGGGGCTGGCAATCGACTCCGACCTTGGAGATGCCAGGGGCGATTCTGATCGGTGACGCCGGCGGCACGCTGAACTTCGCCAAGATCAAGGGCGTGCACCAGGCGATCCGCAGCGGCGCCCTGGCCGCCGAGCACATCGCCGAAAGCGGCGGCTGCAGCGGCTTTGATGCCAGGTGGCGCGCCTCACCGGGTGGGCAGGAACTCAAGCGCATCCGCAACTTCAAACCCGCATTCAAGCGCGGCATGTGGTTCGGGCTCATCAATTCCGCGTGGGAGACGCTCACATGCGGCAAGTCGCCGTGGACGCTGAAGAACACCGCCGACTGGTCACGCCTGGCAAAGCTCGATGACTTCACCTCGCCCGACCGTCACTGGGTGGAGCGCACGCTGCCGCCACGCGACCGCGTCTCGTTCGTGTTCTTCGCCGGCAACGCACACGATGAGAACCAGCCGGTGCACCTGAAAGTGGCGGACACCAGCATCTGCTCGGACCGTTGCACGAAGGAGTTCGGCAACCCCTGCGAGCGCTTCTGCCCGGCGGGCGTCTACGAGATGGTGGACGACGGTGCTGGCGGCCGGCGGCTGCAGATCAACGCGGCGAATTGCGTGCACTGCAAGGCCTGCGATATCAAGGACCCGTACCAGATCATCACCTGGACCACGCCCGAGGGGGGCTCGGGGCCTAACTACCAATCCCTCTAGCGGGTGTAGCGCGGACTACCTCATGAGCGAACTCTGGCGACCTTCCCCGGCACGCATTGCCGATGCGAATCTCACGCGCTTCATGAAGTGCCTGAACGCACGGTGCGGCCTGCAGCTGCGTGACTACACGCAGCTCTATGACTGGTCCGTGGCGCAGCCTGCGCACTTTTGGAGCGAGCTGGCGCACTTTGCCGACGTGCGCGCCGAGTGGGGCACAGGCCCAGTGCTGGAGAACGCGCACGCCATGCCCGGGGCGCGTTTCTTCCCTAGCGCACGGCTGAACTTCGCCGCCAACCTGCTCAAGTTCGATGACGAGCAGCCGGCACTGGTGTTCCGCAACGAGCGCGGCACCCGCAGCACGCTGTCCTATCGTGAGCTGCGCAAGGAGGTGGCGCGTATTGCCGACGGACTGCGCGACGCAGGCGTAGTCGAAGGCGACCGCGTCGCCGGCTTCATGCCCAATATCCCTCGATGCGGTGATCGCCATGCTCGCCACCGCGAGCCTGGGGGCGATCTGGTCGTCGTGCTCGCCGGACTTCGGGGTCCACGGGGTGCTGGACCGTTTCGGCCAGATTGGCCCCAAGGTGCTGTTCACAGCCGACGGCTATTTCTACGCTGGCAAGAAGCCTGACTCCCTGGAGCAGATGGCCCAGGTTCTGGCGCAACTGCCAACGATCGCCCAGGTGGTGTTGATTCCCTATGTCGACGCGCAGCCGGACGTGCAGCGCCTGGGCGCCGCTGCAGCGCGCACCCGCCTCTGGGACGCCTTCGGCACGCGCGGGCAAGGCGCTGGCGTTCGCCGATCTGCCCTTCAACCACCCGCTGTACATCCTCTACTCGTCCGGCACCACAGGCGTACCCAAGTGCATCGTGCATGGGGCCGGCGGCACGCTGCTGCAGCACCAGAAGGAGCACCTGCTGCACGTGGACCTCAAGCGCAGCGACCGGCTGTTCTACTTCACGACCTGCGGCTGGATGATGTGGAACTGGCTGGTGAGCGCCCTGGCCACCGGGGCGACGCTCGTGCTGTACGACGGCAGCCCGTTCCACCCCAAGCCGACCGCGCTGTGGACGCTGGCCCACCAGGAGCGCATCACCATCTTTGGCACCAGCGCCAAGTACCTGTCGGCACTGGAGAAGCACAATCTGCAGACTGCGGACTACCTGGACCTCAGCGGACTGCGCACGCTGCTGTCGACCGGCTCGCCGCTGCTGCCGGAAGGCTTCGACTTCGTGTATCGCTGCATCAAGAACGACGTGCAGCTGGCCTCGATCTCCGGTGGCACCGACATCGTGTCCTGCTTCGCGCTCGGGCTGCCCGACACGCCCGGTGTACCGCGGCGAGATCCAGTGCCGCGGCCTGGGCATGGCGGTGGACGTGGTCGATGACCAGGGGCGCGCCGGTGCGTGGCAAGCGTGGCGAGCTGGTGTGCACCGCGCCGTTCCCCTCGATGCCGGTGGGCTTCTGGAACGATCCGGGGGATGCCAAGTACCGCGCCGCCTATTTCGAGCGTTTCCCGGGGGTCTGGTATCACGGGGACTACGCGGCCATCACCGAGCACGACGGCGTGGTGATCTACGGGCGCTCGGATGCCGTACTCAACCCCGGGGGCGTGCGCATCGGCACGGCGGAGATCTACTCGGCGGTCGAGAACATGCCGCAGGTCGCCGAGGCGCTGGCCATCGGCCAGGATTGGGAAGGCGACGTGCGGGTCGTGCTGTTCGTGCGCCTGCAGGCCGGGCACGAGCTTGACGATTCACTCAGGCGCGAGATCCGCGCAACGATCCGCGCGCAGACGACCGCCCGCCACGTGCCGGCAAAGATCATTGCGGTCGCTGATATCCCGCGCACACTCTCGGGCAAGATCACCGAGCTTGCCGTGCGCAACGTCGTGCATGGATTACCGGTGAAGAACATTGACGCGCTCGCCAACCCGGGCGCCCTTGAGCACTTCCGCGACCTGCCCGAACTTAAGGCCTGAGCGCGTGAGCGAGGAGTCCTCGTCCGCGCTCGCGCGTTCCTACGACCGACAGTCGCGCGAGCGCGGCTTCGACTCGGATCCCGCCCAGCTGCAGGCGCTGGCTAGCCTCGGCCAGCTGCGCGCCAGGCTCATCGCCGCCCACCAAGCCGGCTCGCGGCTGCCGCGCTGGCTCGGCGGCCTGCTGGGAACTCGCCATGGGGAGCCGCTCACCGGCCTTTACCTATGGGGCGGAGTGGGCCGCGGCAAGACTTGGCTCATGGATCTGTTCTTCGAAAGCCTGCCGTTTGCCGAGCGCCGCCGCCTGCACTTCCATCGCTTCATGCATGAGGTGCACGCGCAATTGGCGCAGCTGAAGGGACGGGAATCCCCGTTGGAGCAGGTCGCCGCACAGATCGCCGGCGATACGCGTGTCCTGTGCTTCGACGAGCTGTACGTCTCGGACATCGCCGATGCGATGATTCTCGGCGGGCTGTTCGCTGGACTGTTCGCGCGCGGCGTCACGCTGGTCGCGACCTCCAATGTGCGCCCGTCGGACCTGTACAAGGACGGACTGCAGCGCGAGCGGTTCCTGCCGGCCATCCGGCTGCTGGAGGAGCACCTGCAGGTGCTGGAACTGGCCGGCGGCACGGATTACCGCCTGCGCCACCTGGCGCAGGCGGGCATTTACCTCGACTCCGCGGCGCCGGATACGCATAGCCGGCTCGAGGCCCTGTTCGGCGAACTGGGCGGGACGGGCGCACGGTCCGGTGGCTCGATCCAGATCGAGGGACGCCCGATCAACGTGGTGCGCGTCGGGCGCGGGGCGGTGTGGTTCGATTTCACCGACCTGTGCGTTGGACCGCGCAGCCAGGATGACTACATTGAGATCGCACGTGAGTTCCAGTCGGTTCTCGTCTCAGGGGTGCCCGTGCTCGATTCCCTGCGCGAGGATCCTGCCAGGCGATTCGTGGCCCTGGTCGATGAGTTCTACGACCGCAACGTGAAACTGGTCGTGGCTGCCGCAGCCCCGCCGCTTGAGCTGTATCGCGGCACGCGCCTGGGCGCGATCTTCGAGCGCACCGCGAGCCGGCTTATCGAGATGCAGGGCCATGCGTACCTCGCGCGCGAACACCGTCCTTAGCCGGTCTTTCGGCGCCCGCCTGTCCTGGCAACGCGGCTAGATCACGCCGCGGCGCACCTGGTCCTGCTCAATCGACTCAAACAGTGCCCGGAAGTTGCCCTCGCCGAAGCCCTCGTTGCCCTTGCGCTGGATGATCTCGAAGAAGATGGGGCCGATCACGTTCTGCGTAAAAATCTGCAGCAGGACGCCCTCGCCCTTCTGCGGGTTGCCGTCGATCAGGATGCCGCGCTGGGCAAGCTCGGCGAGCGCCTCGCCGTGCCCCGGCACGCGCGCGGACACTCCGCCGTAGTACGTCTCAGGCGCCTGCTGGAAGGCCACGCCATGGGAGCGCAGCACGTCGACGGTGCGGTAAATGTCGCCCGTGGACAGGGCAATATGCTGGATACCCTCGCCATGGTACTCGCGCAGGTATTCCTCGATCTGGCTCTTGTCATCCTGGGACTCGTTGATCGGGATGCGGATCTTCCCGCAGGGACTGGTCATGGCGCGCGAGAACAAGCCGGTATGCTGGCCCTCGATGTCGAAGTAGCGGATCTCGCGGAAGTTGAACAGCTTCTCGTAGAAGCCCGCCCAGACATCCATCCGTCCCCGCCCGACGTTGTGCGTGAGATGGTCAATGAGCTGCAGTCCCGCCTTCTCGGGGGGCGAGCCGGCTGCGATCGGGCGGAAGTCCACGTCGTAGATCGAGCGCTCGCCGTAAAGGTCCACCAGATAGATGAGTGATCCGCCGATCCCCTCGATGCATGGAATGTTGAGTTCCATGGGACCTGCGCTGCGTGGGCCAGGCTTCGCCCCCAGAGACAAGGCACGACTGTAGGCGGCCGCGGCGTCACGCACCCGAAATGCCATCGCACACGCGGATGGCCCATGGGCGCGGGCAAACGACTGCGCAAAAGACTCCGGCTCCGCGTTGATGATGAAATTGATCTCACCCTGCCGGTGCAGTGTGACGTTCTTCGAGCGGTGGCGCGCCACAACCGGGAACCCCAGCCGCTCGAACAGCGTGCGCAGCAGCTGCGGGTCTGGCGCGGTGTACTCGACAAACTCGAACCCGTCGGTCCCCATGGGGTTGTCAAACAGGTCGCTCATACCCTCACCTGCCGCTCCGTGTGAACGGGCCTTACGTATTAGCGTCATTATAGACCTCCCGCCGGACTTCCGGCCGCGCGGCCGGCGGCGCGGTGCCTTGCAGTCCTTGCAGGGTGCGGGCATGTATAATCGCGCGCCGCAACAACGTGGGGACTTGTAGCCGCACCTCCTCTTGCGCGCCGTGGCGCAGGCGCTGCCGCCATTTCCCCCTGACTAGGATGAGGCGTATGGCCGCAGTTGCCATCGAGGATAGCCGGCTGCTTCGCAGCATCCCCGCTGCACGCGTGGCGCTGATCGAGAAGATCACGCGTGCCGCCGGCCGCGCGGGCGGCCCGAAGCAAGCGTCTCAGCGCTTCATGCGCAATTACTTCCATGGGGTCGCCGAGGAGGACCTCGCCGCCCGTGAGCCGGCTGACCTCGCCAAGGCAGCGCTTGCGCATCTGCAATTCGCCATGCGCCGGTCCGCCGGCCGACCGCTGGTGCGCGTTTTCAACCCGACGCTTGCCCGGGATGGTTTCGAGTGCGCGCACACCATGGTGTTGACCGTCACCGACGACATGCCATTCCTCGTCGACTCCCTCGGCATGGCTTTCAGCCGCGCCAAGCTTGCGGTGCACCTGATCGTGCACCCGGTCCTGCACGTGCGGCGCGACCGCGCCGGAAGGCTCCTCGAGCTGGGCGCCAGCGGCGCGCGCGCGGCGCAGGCTGAGTCGTGGCAACTCTACGAGATCGATCGCATCAACGACCCTGAGCAGCTGCGCGCGCTGCAGGAGAACCTCGAATCGACGCTTGCCGACGTGAAGGTGGTGGTACGCGACTGGCTGCCAATGCGCGAGCGCATGCGCCAGGTGATTGCGCACCTGGCCACTGACCCGCCGGCGCTGCCGCACGGCGAGCTGGCCGAGGCTGGCCATCTGCTCGAGTGGATGGAGGGCGGCCATTTCGTCCTGCTCGGTTACCGCCGCTACCGCCTGGAGCGCGGGCCGAGTGAAGACCGTCTGGTGCCCGACCGCAGCTCCGGCCTCGGCATCCTCAGTACCGCGCGCCGCCAGCGACAGAAGAACAGCGCCACGGTGCTGCGCGGCGACGTGCGTGCCAAGGCGCGCGAGCCGGAACTGCTGGTCATCACCAAGGCCAACTCAACCGCCACCGTGCATCGCGGCGAGTACCTGGACTACGTGGGCGTGAAGACCTTCGATGCCCGCGGGCGCGTGACCGGTGAGCACCGCTTCCTGGGACTTTGGACCTCGACCGCCTATAACGGCAGCCCGCGCGATATCCCGGTACTACGCCGCAAGGTCGATGACGTCATCGAACATTTCGGGCTGGATCCGGCCAGCCATGACGGCAAGGCCGCCCTGAATGCACTGGAAACCTATCCGCGCGACGAGTTGTTCCAGGCAGGCGTGCCCGAACTGATCCGCATCGTGCGCGGCGTCGTGAACCTGTACGAGCGCCGCACCGTGCGCCTGCTGGTGCGGCGCGACCCGTACCGGCGCTTCTACTCCTGCCTGGTCTACGTGCCGCGCGATCGGTACAACACCGAGGTGCGCGAGCGCATCGAGCAGATCGTACGCGAGGGCTTCGGCGGCTCCGCGGTTGAAAGCCAGGCGCTCATCTCCGGGTCCAACCATGCGCGCGTGCACGTGCTCGTGCGCACCAATCCCGACCGGCAATTCAAGCCAGATTTCGCGCAGATTGAGCAGCGCATTGCCGCGGCGGCGCTCAGCTGGCACGACCAATTGCGCGCGGAACTGAATGAGCGGCGCGGCGAGGCCCCGGGGCTCGCCCTGGTGAATCGCTACCTGCACGCGTTCCCGCTCGCTTACCAGGAAGACGTGGCTCCCCAGGACGTGCTCGAGGATCTGGACGACCTTGAGTTGCTGCGCGCCTATCCGCGCGCCCTGCGGCTGAACCTTTACCGGCCGCCGGACCAGACCGAAAAGCGCGTTCACCTGAAGATCGTCAAGCTCGGCGAGCCGGTGCCCATCTCGGACGTACTGCCGATGCTGGAGAACTTCGGACTGCGGGTCATCTCCGAGAGGCCTTATGAGCTTGGCTGGCCGGAAGGTGGCGCCGCCTGGATCCAGGACTTCGAACTCGAACAGCGCGAGGGCCTGATCGTCGACATCGGGCGCATCGAGGCCATCTTCCGCGACGCTTTCGCGGAAGCGTGGGTCGGCACCATCGAGAATGACGGCTTCAATCGTCTACTGCTGGCAGCTGAGCTCAACGCGCGCCAGATCGTGATACTGCGCGCGTACTGCCGCTATCTGCTGCAGACCGGCGTGCCGTTCAGCCAGGCATACATGGAACGCACCCTCGCGGCCAATGCCCCGCTCGCCCGTGACATGGTGCGCCTGTTCGAGACGCGCTTCGACCCGGCCGCCCACAAGCAACGCGGCAACGATCGCAAGGCGCTCGGGATCGTTGCCCAGATCCGCACTGCACTGGACGCGGTCGCCAGCATCGACGACGACCGCATCTTGCGCGCTTACCTCACCATGGTGCAGGCCACCGTGCGCACCAATTTCTACCAGCACAACGCCGAGGGGCTGCCCAAGGCCTACGTCTCCTTCAAGTTCGACCCGTCCAAGATCCCGGACCTGCCGCTGCCGAAGCCCAAGTTTGAGATCTTCGTCTACAGCCCGCGCGTCGAAGGCGTGCACCTGCGCATGGGGTACGTGGCGCGTGGTGGCATCCGCTGGTCCGATCGGCGCGAGGACTTCCGCACCGAAGTGCTGGGCCTGATGAAGGCTCAGAACGTCAAGAACACCCTCATCGTACCGGTAGGCGCCAAGGGCGGATTCGTCGCCAAGCGACTTGCGGCGACCGGAACGCGCGAGGAAACACAAGCTGAAGTCATTGCCTGTTATCAAACCTTCATCCGTGGCCTGCTTGATCTGACCGACAATATCGTTGCCGGCAAGATCGTGCCGCCACCGCAGGTGGTACGTGCCGACGGTGACGACACCTACCTGGTCGTTGCCGCGGACAAAGGCACGGCCACCTTCTCCGACACTGCCAATGCCATCTCCGCGGACTACCGCTTCTGGCTCGGTGATGCGTTCGCCTCGGGTGGCTCGGAGGGCTACGACCACAAGAAGATGGCGATCACCGCCCGCGGTGCCTGGGAATGCGTCAAGCGGCACTTCCGCGAGATCGGCATAGATACGCAGAAGACCGACTTCACGGTCACCGGTATCGGCGACATGTCCGGGGATGTCTTTGGTAACGGCATGCTGCTCTCGCCGCATATCCGGCTACAGGCCGCCTTTGACCACCGTCATATCATGATCGACCCGCAGCCTGATCCGGCCACCAGCCTGGCTGAGCGCACGCGCCTTTTCGCCCTGCCGCGCTCCAGCTGGGATGACTACGACCGCACCAAGCTTTCGCGCGGCGGCGGCGTCTTTGCGCGCACCGCCAAGTCGATTGCCTTGCCGGCGGAGGCGCGCGTGATGCTCGGGCTTGAGGGTGTTGCCGCCACGCCCACCGAGATCATCCGCGCCATCCTGCGCATGCCGGTCGACCTGCTGTGGAACGGCGGCATCGGCACTTACGTAAAGGCAAGCGACGAGCGCAACATCGAAGTCGGCGACCGCACTAACGACACGCTGCGCATCGACGGCCGCGAGCTGCGCGCCCGGGTCGTCGGTGAAGGCGGCAACCTCGGGCTCACCCAGCGCGGCCGGGTCGAGTACGCGCTTGCCGGGGGCCGCCTCAACACCGACTTCATCGACAATTCCGCAGGCGTCAACACCTCGGACCTTGAGGTGAATATCAAGATCCTGCTCAACCCACTGGTGCACGAACGCAAGCTGCGGCGCGCCGACCGCAACCGCCTGCTGGTTCGCATGACCGGCGAGGTCGCCGCGCTGGTGCTGCGCAACAACTACCTGCAGAGCCAGGCGATCAGCACGATGGAGCTGCAGTCCGCCGCGCGGCTGCCGGAATACCAGCATCTGATCCGCTCGCTGGAGCGCTCCGGGGAACTCAACCGCGCCCTTGAATTCCTGCCGACGGACGATGAGCTGACCGAGCGGCGCAAGCGCGGCTCGGGGCTGACACGGCCGGAGCTGGCAATCCTGCTGGCCTACAGCAAGATCTGGCTGAACACCCACCTGCTCGGCTCCGATGTGCCCGAGGATCCCTACCTGTCCTCCGAACTGGCCCGGTATTTCCCCGGTCCGGTGCGCGAGCGCTTCCCACGGGCCATCGCCCGGCACCGCCTGCGCCGCGAGATCATCGCCACGGCCACGACCAACAGTGTCGTCAACCGCATGGGGCCGACATTCGTCACCCGCGTGCAGGACGACACCGGTGCCGAGCCTGCGCAGATCGCGCGCGCCTACACCGCGGCGCGCGAGATATTCGCCATGCGCGAGGTCTGGGAACACATCGAGGCGCTCGACAACAAGGTGACCGCCACCTTGCAGTACGAGGCGGCCTTCCAGACCAGCAGGCTGCTGCGGCACGTGACCTACTGGCTGCTGACCGCGCGCACGAAGCTGCAGGTGGACGCCGCGGTCGCGGAGTTCCGCGCGCCGGTAGCCAGGCTGGAGGAGGAGGTCCACGCGGTGCTTACCGGCACGGAACTGGCGCGCTTCGAGGAAAGCCGCAAGCGCTTTGCCGACGGTGGGCTGCCCGGCCCGCTGGCGACCCGCATCGCCAGCCTCGAGGCCCTGAACGCCGCACTCGACATCGCCGAGATCTCGCGCGCGCACCATGCCAGCGTGGCCGACACGGCGAGGGTCTACTTCGAGGTTGGCACGCGCATCGGCTTCGACTGGCTGCGCGCGCGCATCGAGAAGCTGAAGGTGGACGGTCCGTGGCAGGCCATTGCCCGCACCGGGCTGCGCGACGCGGCACTGCGCGTGCAGCGCCGGCTCACCGAGCGAGTGCTGTCGCGCAAGGAGCGCGGCGATGCGCAGACGCGCGTGAATGCCTGGGTGGAATCAGCTGGCAAGGATCTGGCTCACTGGCAGCGCACCCTGGCGGACATGCGCGCCGCTGGCGCCGGTGACTTTGCGACGCTGAACGTCGGCGTCGAGGCCGTACGCAAGCTGGCGATCTGACAACCCCTCCCATGCATGCAAAGGAACCCCCGTGCCCGGCAAGCTGATCCTCGTACGACACGGCCAGAGCACCTGGAATGTCGAGAACCTCTTTACGGGCTGGACCGACGTGGAGCTCTCAACGCTGGGCCGCGAGGAGGCGGCACGGGCCGGGCGTGAGTTGCTCAGGGAAAAGCTGGCGGTGGATATCGCCTTCACCTCAGTGCTCAAGCGCGCCATCCGCACGCTGTGGATAATGCTCGATGAGATGGAACGCATGTGGCTGCCGGTGGAGCGCTCCTGGCGGCTCAACGAGCGTCACTACGGCTCTCTGCAGGGGCTGGACAAGGCGCAGACCACCGCGCAGCACGGCGAGGCGCAGGTGAAGATCTGGCGCCGCAGCTACGACATCCCACCGCCGCCGCTGGCGCTCGATGACGAGCGCCATCCGCGCTTCGACGTGCGCTATGCAGGCATCGACCCGCGCGAACTGCCTGCCACCGAATCGCTCAAGGAGACGCTGGCACGGGTGCTGCCGTTCTGGGAGGCACGCATTGCGCCGGAATTGCGCGCGGGCCGCAATGTCATGGTGGTTGCACACGGCAACAGCCTGCGCGCGATGGTAAAGATGCTCGACGACGTCAGCGAGAACGAGATTACCGAGCTCAACATCCCCACCGGCGTACCGTTGCTCTACGAGCTTGACGCCAAGCTCCAGCCGCTGGGCAGTCGCTACCTGGGTGACCCGGCCGCCATCGCTGCGGCCGCCGAGGCGGTGCGGCGCCAGTCCGAGAAGCGCTGAAGGCTACGCGGCCCAGCCGTCGTAGCGGCCGCCGAGCTCGGTGGCGAGCGCGGTCAGGCGCCGGCTGGTTGCCTGCATCTCCGGGACGATGAGGCGCATGGTCTTGGAGGCGTGCAGGCTGAAGCCCGCGCCCTCCTTCATCGGCTGCACGTCCACGCTGAACTCCGGCTCCAGGCGCGCACGCGCCTGCGTGCAGATCGCCTCATCGGGGAGCGACAGGAAGAAATCCACGCGGTAGTCATTGAACGGCGCATAGCCCTGCGCGCGTAGTGTCCCGATCATCTGCTCGTCCCAGGTCTCGGCGCGCGAGCCCTTCACGGTGCGCAGCTTGAAGTACACGCGCACGACAATGAGCGCGAGCGCCGCCAGCAGCGCGACGAAGAACCAGCTCTTCACGATCTCATTCCTTGCTGACTCAGCGGGAGGATTTCCCGGAAACTGCGGCTTGCGCTTTGCCAGGAACGCGGCAATGCCCTCGGCGCCCTCGGCGCCCACCGCGTGGCGCGCGATGGTTTCGCTCTCGAGGACCATCTGCGACTCGAACGCACCCAGTGAGTGGGCCAGCAGTCGCTTGGTCGCCCCGTAGGCTCCGGCGGCGCCCTGCGCCAGCTGCTCGGCGATTGCCAGCGCGCGCGGCAGCAGCAGCTCCTCGGCAACCACCTCGTTCACGAGCCCCCAGGAGAGGGCCTCGCTCGCCAGCAGCGTGCGGTTGAGGATGAGCAGCTCCATCGCACGCCGCGCACCCACGATGCGCGGCAGCAGGAATGAGGTGCCGCCGTCGGGGGTGAGGCCGGCGGCGGTATAGGCAAGGTTAAACTTCGAGTTTGTCGCGCAGATGGCGAGGTCCGTCATGGCCATGAGGCCCACCCCGGCACCGGCTGCGGTGCCATTGACCGCGGCGACGACCGGGGCGTCCATGCGGGTGAAATGCGCGATGGCCGAGTGCAAATAAGTGGTCAGCTCGCGAATGTAGTCGTCGGCGCCGGTCTCGCGCGATGCCATGGCACGCAAATCCCCGCCGAAGCAGAAGTTGCGGCCGGCGCCGGTAAGCACCACCGCGCGCACGGCGGAGTCGCGGGCGCAGGCCAAGGCGGCGGCCAGCAGGTCCATCGCCATCTCGAGGTTGAGCGTATTGGCACTGTCGGGGCGATTGAGCGTGACGAGGGCAACCGCCCCGCGGGTTTCGACCTGTACGCTGGGTGTGGACATCGGCTACCCCTTATTCGTCCGGAGCGATGGTCACACGCAGCCCGGCAAGCTCCGCGGTAAACTCCAGCTGGCAGGACAGGCGCGAACCTTCCTGGTAGTGAGATAATTCGGTCAGCAGTTCGCGTTCGTCTGACATCATGTCCGGCAGCCGTGATTGCCACTGCGGGTCCACGTATACATGGCAGGTTGCGCAGGAACACATCCCCCCGCATATGGCGGCCACGCCATAGTCGAGCTCGCGCAGGTTCTCCATCACCTTCAGACCGGTCTTGGCGTCGACCTCATGTTCGATCCCGTCCCGATCCACGACTCGCAGCAGTGCCATCTAATACCTCTTACAACCGAAGCTTTATCTTGGGGCAAACGTGCCCCGGGGCCGGCTAGTTTGCCGGTTCGCTTTGCGACCCGCCAGCCCAAAACGCAGCGCTCAGGCCGGTGCCAGCGGCCCCAGCAGCTTCATGACGAACACGGCCTTGGCGGACTTTTTGCCCAGCTGCTCGAAGCTGGCGCGCAGCTCGCCCTTAAGCACATCCATAACCGTGTCATAGGGCCCGAAAACCTGAGTGCTCATGCTGTTGGTGACCACGCGCAGTCCCGGCTGCGATTGCAGCCGGCCGATGAATGCCTTGATGTCGGGCACGTACTGGTCTTGCAGCGGGTAGAGACTGATCTCGACTCCGATTTCCATGTTCGCGGTCCCCGAAAGCGGCAATGGCAGAGTATTGCACGCTGCCGGACCGCGCTGCGGCTATGATCGCGCGCGGACAGGACCGCGGCGGCGTGAAAGGCGGATAGGAACGATGCAGCGCAAGATCCAGGTGCACCAGGTTGATGCGTTCACCCACGAACCCTTCACGGGCAATCCTGCCGGGGTCGTTCTGAATGCGGACGTCCTCGCCGAGTCGCAGATGCTCGCCATCGCGCGCGAACTCAACAACTCCGAGACCGCCTTCATCCTGGCCCCCGACGGCGACGACCATACCGTGCGTGCCCGCTTTTTCACCCCGCGCAGCGAAGTCGGCTTCGTCGGCCACGCCACGGTCGCAGCCCAGTACGTGCTCTCGCGGCGACACGATGCACCGCGCTGGCAACGTCAGAAATCCAAGGCCGGGATCGTTGACATAGAGGTGCGCGGCAGCGGTGCCGAGCGGACCATCGCAATACGACGCGAGCCGCCGCTGCTGGGACGCGAACTCAACGACCGCGAGCGACTGGCGGTACTCGACGCACTTGCCCTCGCCTCGGAAAGCCTCGATACGCGCATGCCGCTGCGCATCGTCGGGGCCAGCGGCACGAGGCTGATGATCGGCGTGCGCGGACCGGAGCCATTGAAACACCTGAAGCCGGACATGCAGCGCCTGACGACCCTGTCGGCGCAGCTGGGCGCCGCAGGCTACTTTGTGTTCACCCTGACACCGGACGAACCGGATCACCTGAGCGAGTCGCGCATGTTCTGCCCGGCGCTGGGCATCATGGAGGACCCGGTCAGCGGTAACGCGCATGGCCTGCTGGGCGCCTATCTTGCCGATCTCGGCCTGCTGCAGCGAAGCGCGGAACGCGCGCGCTTCAGCGGCATCCAGGGTCAGTCGATGCATCGCCCGGGGCGCGTCGAGGTCGAGCTGGAATTCGTGGGCAAGGAACTGTCCGGGGTCTGGATCAGCGGACAGGCGGTATCGATCTTTGAAACCGAAATCGTGCTTTGATGTCAGCCGCGCAATTCCAGGCGGTCATGAGGCTTGAGGAGCTTGCCGTCGGCGCGATGCGCGCCTGCATGGTCGGCGGCCGTGAGATCGTTGTCTGTCACACCCGCGAGGGCGTATTCGCGCTCGACAATATGTGCACCCATGCGGAAGCGCGCCTGTGCGAGGGGCGCCTGCGCGCCACGCGGCTGGTGTGCCCGCTGCATGGCGCCTCATTCGATATCCGCGACGGGCGCGTGCTCGCACCTCCAGCGGACGTGCCGCTACCGACGCACAGCGTGCGCATCGTGGACGGCATGGTCGAGGTCGCCCTCAGCGTCTGAGCGGCGCTACTGCGCGGCGCACCAGCCACGCCGCCGGCAGTGTCACGCAAGCTCCGACCAGGAACGGGGCGCTGCTTCCCAGCCGCGCGTACAGCAGCCCGGAGGTAAACGGACCGAGCACGCGCGCCAGGCTGGCGCTGGATATATAGGCGCCCATCACCGCGCCGCGGTCGTGCTGCCCGGACTGCCGGGAGGCGAGCGCCGAGGCGCTGGGGTTGTAGGCGCCCAGTCCGAGCCCGCACAGGACAAGTCCGGTGACGGTGCCAGGGATCGTCGGGGCCAGGGCAATCGCGAGCAGTCCGGCGACATAGGAAAGCACGCCGCACATCGCCAGGCGCGACTCCCCGACACGCGGCGCCAGCATGCGCACGATGCCACCCTGCATCAGCAGCGCCGGGACGGCGCCGATGAGCAGCAGCAGGCCCACCGTGCGCGGGCCGAAACCGTAGCGATGCAGCGCCCAGATCGCGAAGATCGACTCAAGGACTGCCTGCGAGTAGGTCACGGCAAGCGTTGAACCGGCCAGCAGCCCAAGGGCTGGTCGTTCGCGCAGCAGCCGCCAGGAGCCACGCCGCGCCTGGCCCGGCGCCCTCGCTGAGGCGGCGTGGCTTTCAGGCAATACGAAGCGCACCAGCAGGATGGCGCACAGGCTGGTGCACGCGGATACCACAGCGGGCAGCACGAAATTTGCCGTGGCCGCGTCCTTGCCGGCGAGCAGCCCGCCCACGGGCTGGCCGAGCGTGAAGCCGATGCCGATGGCCGCGCCGATCATGCCGAGCACGCCGGCACGCTTCTCTGGCGGGCTGATGTCGGCGGCATAAGCAAAGGCGGCCGCAATATTGCCGGCCATGAGGCCGGCCAGCATGCGTGACGCCAGCAGCCACCAGATGTTCTGAGCGAAGCCCAGCACCACGTAGGAGCCAAAGGCACCCGCCAGGCTGCTCATCAGTATCGGACGGCGGCCGTAGCGATCGCTGAGGCGCCCCCATAGGGGCGCGGCAATCAGCTGGCACAGCGCGTAGCTGCCCAGCACCGGGGTGATGAACTGCGGGGTCACCTCGAAGCGGGCAGCCATGTACGGCACCAGCGGGATCAGGATGCCGAAGCCCAGCGTATCTATGACACAGAAGGTGAATAATGCTGCGAGCTGTCGACGCAACTGGCTGAACTCCCGTGCGTGGGGCAGCTAGTGGCCGGGGACGATGGCGGACAGGTCAGCCCCTGGCAGTGCCGCCGGTGGCAGGTAGTCGCGCGCGCCGCGGATCACCAGGTTCGGCACCCGCGCATCGTCCCAGCCTGCATCACTCTGCGCTGCGCTGCCAGTGCGCAGCACGACGATACCCATGGACGGCACGATCCACAGCCGGTTGCCATCCGGACCCCCGGCGACGAACACGTCGCGTGCAGCGTAAGTCTCGCGTCCCGGAGCCGGGCGGCTGGCAACGCGCACGAACATCCCGAACTGCGGGTCGCTCTGGGCCGGCGAGCGCATCACCGCGATCCAGCCCGGGCGCATGAGCTCGTCGCCGCGGTAGTTACCGTCGCGCAGCAACAATTCCCCGACACGGATCCAGTCCCCCTGCCGGCTGATCAGGCAGCAGTCCGCGTGCGCGCTGCCGCCGGGTCGGTCGAGCCAAAGCCATGCGTCCCCGGCGCCAATCGGCCGCCAGATGGTCGCGGCGAGGTAGTCGGCGTAGCGCTGGTGGGTGGCGCGTTCGAGCGCCAGCGCCAGCAGCTGCGGGTCGGCAGGCTGCTCCAGCCGGCGCGACCCCGGCGGCGCCGCCAGCGGACGTCCCATGAGGGAACCGGCGATGTCGTAGGGATTGTCAGCGGGCCCTGCAGGAGCCAAGCCGCTTGAGAACTGCAGCAGGTTGCGCACAGTGATCGAGCCGCGCGGAGTGTTCGCCCATTGTGGCAGCAGCACGCCGACCGGCTCGTCAGGCCAGCCCACCTGGCGGTGCGCGATGGCGTGGCCGGTCGCCAGCGCCGCCAGCAGCGGGGTCAACGAGCCGGCATCGATCAGGGTGTTGAAGGAACTGCCACGCCAGTAGCGCTCAAACACGATGTGGTCGTGACGGCTGACGATCAGCGCCTGCGCACCGTGCTCTCCTGCGTAGCGGGCAGCCTCGTCCAGTGCACGCGGATCGAGCAGTTCGGTGCTGGGTAGCACGTGGGGTGCGGGCGGCTCGTTACCGCCGCCGACCTTCTCGCGCGGCTGGTAGAGCACGGCGCTGCGCTGCGACAGCGCCGCAAGGTACCGCCTCCATACGGGCGGCCCGAGGACAACGACGACCAGCAGTAACAGCAGCGTACCCACCAGGGCGGGCAGCTTCGGGACGGAACGCGACATCGACGGCATTGGACCACAGTTGCCTGACCGGAATCGGTTATTCTCGCGAGCGGACAAGCCTGCAGCTGGAGCTCGGGGAACCCCATGCGTCTGCGCCTATTCGCGCCCGGTTACTGGCCGACCTGGATCGGTCTGGGAGTGCTGCGCCTGCTGGTGTTCCTGCCATTCCCGGCACTGTGCGTCGTGGGCCGCAGCCTGGGCGCGCTGATGCGCCGCCTGCCGCTGCGCTTTGCCGCCATTGCCAAGCGCAACATCGACATGTGCCTGCCGGAGCTGGATGCGGCAGCCCGCAAGCGCCTGCTGGCCGATCACTTTGCAAGCCTCGGCATGGCTCTGGTGGAAACCCCTCTTGCCTGGTGGGGAAGCAAGGCACGGATGGCCAAGCTGATCCACATCGAGGGTGCGGAGCATGTGCACGCGGCCCTCGCGCGCGGGCACGGCGCGCTGCTGCTGACCGGGCACTTCACGCTCCTTGAGCTTTCCGGGCGCGCGGTGGCCTCGATCACCCGCACCGGCTTCCTGTACCGCCCGCCGAAAAACGAGGTACTGGCGTACGTGCTGGGCAAGGTGCGCTCCACCCACGGCGGCAACGCGATCCCGCGCGATGACATCCGCGCCTTCATCTCCGCGGTGAAGGGGAACGAGGCGGTCTGGTACGCGCCCGACCAGAGCTTCAGGAAGAAGGGGGCAAAGATGGTGCCGATGTTCGGCATCCCTGCGGCGACCAACACCCTCACTTCACGCCTGGCACAGATCACCGGCGCGCCGGTGCTGCCGTACTTCATCCAGCGCCTGCCCGGTACCCGCGGCTACCTCACGACCATCTATCCACCGCTGGAGAACTTCCCGACGGACAACCCCGTGGCGGATGCGGAGCGGTTCAACCACCTGATCGAGGCGCAGGTCCGCCGAGCGCCGGAGCAATACCTCTGGATCCACCGCCGGTTCAAGGGCCTTTCAGACGACTATCCGGACTTCTACGCGCGGGAGGCCCCGCGTCAGGTGTGAGCGACAGCCCGGCTGACAACTGCGACCTGCTGGTGGTCGGCGGCGGCGTCAACGGCACGGGCATCGCGCGCGATGCGGCCGGACGCGGCTTCAGGGTGATCCTGTGCGAACAGGACGACCTCGCCTCGCACACCTCCTCGGCGAGCACCAAGCTGATCCACGGCGGCCTGCGCTATCTCGAGGAGTTCCACTTTTCGCTGGTTCGCAAGGCTCTGCGTGAGCGCGAAGTGCTGCTGAGCGCGGCCCCGCACATCATGCGGCCGCTGCATTTCGTCATGCCGCACGATGCGCACCTGCGGCCGGCCTGGATGATCCGCGCGGGACTGTTCCTGTACGACCACCTTGCCAGGCGTGCGCACCTGGCCGCATCGTCGTCGATCGACCTGAATGAGCACATCGCCGGCGAGCCGCTCAAGGAAGGCTACGGCCGCGGCTTCGTCTACTCCGACGGCTGGGTCGATGACGCACGGCTGGTCGTGCTCAACGCGCTCGATGCCCAGGCACGCGGGGCTACGATCCTCACGCGCGTGCGCTGCGAGAAGCTCATCGCCGAGGCGGGCGCGTGGCGCGCGCTGCTGCGCGGCCGCGACGGCGAACGTCAGGTGCGGGCGCGCGTGGTGGTCAATACCACCGGGCCATGGGTGAGCGAGTTCGCCACGCGCTCGACGCCGATACGCGCGGCCCACCAGGTGCGCCTGGTCAAGGGCAGCCATATCGTCGTGCCGCGGCTGTTCGACCACCGCTATGCCTACATCTTCCAGAACCAGGATCGACGCATCGTCTTCGCCATCCCCTATGAACACGAGTTCACCTTGCTGGGCACCACCGACGTCGACTACAGCGGTGACCCGGCGAAGGTGGGCATCGACGACGCCGAGATCGCCTACCTGTGCGCGCTCTCGAACCGCTATTTCAAGCAGCAGATCGCCCCGGCCGACGTCGTGTGGAGCTACTCGGGGGTGCGGCCGCTGTTGCGCGACGAGTCCAACGACCCGATGAGCGTCACGCGTGACTACGCGCTGGAGCTGGACCGCGAGCCGGCGCCGATGCTGTCCGTGTTCGGCGGCAAGATCACCACTTATCGCAAGCTGTCCGAGGACGCCGTCGGCCTGCTGGGGGGCGTACTTGGCACCCGTGCGCCGGCCTGGACCGCGAGCGCCCAGCTGCCCGGCGGGGACATGCCGGAGGGAAGCTTCGCGGTATTCCTGCGCGCCTGCGAGCGTAATTACCCCTGGCTGCCCGTTGCACTGCGCCGGCGCTACGCGCACGCCTATGGCACGCGCATCACCCGGGTCCTCGGCAACGCGACCGACATGGCTGGCCTGGGCGCGCAGGTCCTGCCGCAGCTGTACGAGCGTGAGCTCGAATACCTGTGCCGCGAGGAGTATGCGGTGAGCGCCGAGGACATCCTCTGGCGCCGCAGCAAGCTGGGTCTGCACCTGATGGATGTGGACCTGGGCCCGCTGGAGCGCTGGCTGCAGGAACACGCGGCTGCGGTCACGACGCCCGCGCACGGATTGTTGCCGGGGGCGCACTGACCGGCCGCCGCGCCAGCGGCGGCACGCTCGCGCGGCAAATGGCCGTGCTCGTGATCGTCGCGCTCGCGCCCCTGTGGCTGGTCGGCATCCTGGGTCGTACGCTGTGGACGCCGGACGAGCCGCGCGAGGCGGACATTGCCTGGCGCATGAGCCAGCAGAGTGAGCGCACGCTGCCGCAACTGGCCGGCACGCCCTTCCTCGAGAAGCCGCCGCTCACCTACTGGATGTCCGCCGCTGCGCTGTCGGTACTGGGTGACTCGCCGCGCAGCGTGCGCGTCCCCAACATCCTCTACGTTCTCACCACCGTGCTGGCCGTGGGCGCGCTGGCGCTTGCCATGGACCTGGCACTGCTCCCGTCAGTGTTCGCAGCGGTCGTGGCCGGCAGCGCACTGCTGTGCCTGCGGGTGGGGATCTGGCTTGCGCCCGATGCCTGCCTCGTCGCCGGCAATGCGCTGGCGCTGCTGGGCCTGTGGCGCGGCTACAGCGCCGCGCCGGGAGCAGCAAAGCTGCGCGGCTATGCACTCATGCATGCCGGGGCCGCACTGGGCTTCATGGCCAAGAGTGCCCCTGGCTGGCTGGTGCCGGGGCTGGCGCTGCTGACACTCATTGCGTGGGAGCGGCGCTGGTCGGAACTGCGCCGTCCGGAGCTGTATGCCGGTCTGCTGCTGCAGGCGGCGATCATCGGTCCCTGGGTTGCCTGCGTCGCGGCGACCGCGCACGGAGGCGAGGCACTGCGCACCCTTTTCTGGAACAACGTCGTCGGGCGCTTCGTCCAGGTACAGGCCCCCGCAGCGCTGGACTACACCACCGGACACCACAACAAGGTTGGAAAGTACCTGGTGGAACTGCCGTACTACCTGCTGCCCTGGACACTCGTGGCGCTCGCGGCCGTGCGCTGCGCCTGGCACCAGGCGCGCACGCCAGGCCATGCCGGCCGGCCATGGCGCTTTGCCATCTGCGCCTGCGTGCCCTTGCTGGTGGTGCTTTCGGTGGCGGCAACCGCGCGTGACGTGTATGCCGCGCCGGTGCTGCTGGGAATCGCCGTGCTCGCGGGGCTGTGGCTGCAGCAGCTGCAGGTGTCAGTTGACGCCTTTGACAGCGGCTGCATCACCGGCACGCGTGTGCTGGCGGCTATCATGGGCATGATCGTGTTGATGGCCGTTGCCGTCTTCGGGCTCAGCGGTACGGTGACCACCCCGGCGTGCGTGGTGCTGGGGGCTGCGATCGTGGGTACTGGCACGCTTGCGTGGCTGCGCTCGGTGCAGGCGCAGCGGCACGCCGCACCGGGCGCAAGCCTGCTGTGGACGTACAGCGGCTATGCAGCGGCGCTTTGCCTGGCCGCGCTCATCATGCTGCCTGTGATCGACCACTGGCAGGACCTGGGCTCGCTGGCGCGCCACGTGCGCGGCGACACCGACTCGCAGCAACTGGTGCTGCTGGACCCTGATGAGACCACGCTTGCCATGTTCGACCACGGTTTTGCCGCCCCGGTTGCGGCGCTGGCCAGCGGCGCGGACGGCAAGCAACGCGCCGTCCGCGACTGGTTCGCCTCCCACCCCGGGAGTGCGCGGATCCTGGTACTGCTGCCCGGCCATGCCAGTGGCAAGCTGCGGGCGTGGCTTGCGCGCTTCCATCACGATCCAG
Organism: uncultured Pseudomonadota bacterium; assembly: GCA_963703025.1. Classification (GTDB taxonomy): domain Bacteria; phylum Pseudomonadota; class Gammaproteobacteria; order Steroidobacterales; family Steroidobacteraceae; genus 13-2-20CM-66-19. Next base: position 748,612 of record OY969778.1, read on the forward strand.
ACCCCGGCGATGGTGCCGCCGGCGCCCTCGTGGACGCCGGTGCTGCACGGCTCGTGCATCGCTACGAGTTGCCGCAGGGGCGTCGCTACGCACTGCTCGGACCGCCGACGCCATGACCCGCCCTTCCTGCCTACTCACCACGGGACGCCACGCATGACAACCCCGGACGCCAGCCTGTCGCGCAATCTTGCCAACCGACACATCCAGCTCATCGCCATCGGCGGCACCATCGGTGTTGGGCTGTTCCTGGGCTCGGCCAAGGCGATACACAACGCAGGTCCTGGCCTGCTGCTTGCTTACGCGGTCGGCGGCGTCGCCATCTTCTTCATCATGCGCGCGCTGGGCGAGCTGTTGAGCTACCGGCCGGTCGCAGGCTCCTTCGCCAGCTACGCGGAGGAGTTCTGCGGGCCGTTCGCGGGGTTTGTCACCGGCTGGTCGTACTGGTTCATGTGGGTCGTCATCGCGATGGCGGAACTGACCGCGATCGGCATTTACGTGCGCTACTGGTTCCCGGACATTCCGCAGTGGCTGCCCGCGCTGGTCGCACTGGTGCTGCTGTATGGCTCTAACCTGCTCGCGGTGCGCGTCTTCGGCGAACTGGAGTTCTGGTTCGCACTCGTCAAGGTGGTCACCATCGTTGCCCTCATCGTGCTGGGGCTGGCGGTGATCGTGTTCCACGTAGGCAGCTTCGGCGCCACCGCCGGCTTCGGCAACCTCACCTCGCATGGCGGCTTCCTGCCCTTTGGCATCGGCGCGGTGCTGGCCACCCTGCAAATCGTGATGTTCGCGTACGCCGGGGTGGAACTGATCGGTGTCACTGCAGGGGAGGCAGAAAACCCCGCCGTGGTGCTACCGCGCGCCACCAACGGCATCATCCTGCGGATCCTGATCTTCTACCTCGGCGCGCTCGTGATCATCATGTCGCTCGTGCCATGGAACGAGCTCAGCCCGGACGTGAGTCCGTTCGTGTTCGTGTTCCAGAAGCTCGGCATCCCCGGCGCCGCGGGCATCATCACGCTGGTGGTCATCACGGCGGCGGCCTCCTCGTGCAACAGCGGCATCTTCAGCACCGGGCGCATGCTGTGGTCGCTCGCGCACCGCCAGCAGGCGCCACGCAGGTTCGGGGTGCTCAATGCCCAGCGCGTGCCCGCCGCGGGCATCCATGCTTCGGCCGCGGTGATGCTGATCGCGGTGGTCCTCAACTACGTGGTACCCAAGGAGGCATTCACGTGGGTGACCAGCATCACCCTCATCGGCACGCTGTGGACCTGGGGCATCATCATGGTGGCGCACCGCAACTACCGGCGCGCGATCCAGGCACGCACGGTGGCGGCGGCACCCTTCCGCATGCCGTACTCGCCCCTGGCCAACTACGTGGTCCTCACCTTCCTCGTGGGAGTCACCGCGATGCTGTGGCGGGACCCGGACACGCGGGTCGCCCTGTACGTGGCACCGTTCTGGTTCGGGTTGCTCGGCATCAGCTATGTGCTGCGGGGGCGCAAGAGCGGTGAGCCGCCTTAAGGCTAGATCGAAGCCTCGCCGTTGATGATCCCGCCACCATCCACCACGATGGTCTGGCCGGTGATGAAGCTGCCGGCCCGCGAGCCCAGCAATACCGCCACGCCGGCGACGTCGTCCGGCTCGCCCAGCCGGCGCAACGGATAGGCACGGGCAACCGCCGCGCCGCGTGCCTCGTCAGCCCACAGGGCGCGGGAGAAATGCGTACGTATCACCCCCGGGGCGATGCAGTTGACGCGGATGTTGTGCGGCCCCCACTCGACGGCCAGGTTGCGCGCGAGCTGCATGTCGGCGGCCTTGGAGATGCAGTAGGCGCCCAGCAGCCCGCTGCCGATCAGTCCGCCGACCGAGGACACGATAATGATGGCGCCGTCCTTGCGCTGCGCCATGGCTGGCAGCGTCATCTTGCACAGCCATACGTTGGCGTAGAGATTGGTCTGCATGACCTTCTCGAGCGCCTCGTCGGGGGTGGACTGCGAGGGACCGAAGGTCGGGTTGGTGGCCGCGTTGCACACCACGATATCGATCTGGCCCCATTTCGCAGTCGTCGCATCGACCAGCCCCTGCAACTCCTGCTTGCGCCCGACGTTGCACGCCATGGCGAACGCGGTGCCACCGGCGGAATTGATGGCCGCGGCGGTCGCCTCGCAGGCCTCGGCCTTGCGGCTGGAGATGACCACGCGCGCGCCGTGCGCGGCCATCTGCTCGGCGATCGACTTGCCAATGCCACGGCTGGAGCCGGTGATGAGGGCAACCTTGCCCGAGAGGTCGAATAACGACATGGCGGCTCCTGCTTGGACCGCTGCATTGTGCCGGCTGAGGGAGCCTGCCGATAGGCTACCAGGCGCAGCTCGCCGCGGCAGCCGGGTTGCCGGGGCCGGTGCGCAACAGGATGCCGAACCGGCTTCGTTGCGCGAGTTCCCTGGGTTCCAGAAAATCGTCGCCACTCAGCGCCCGGCGCTGACATCCTAGGCACCGGGCTGCCCGGCGCGGTGTATTCTCTCGCCGATACGCGCCCGTAGCTCAGCTGGATAGAGCATCAGGCTTCGAACCTGAGGGTCGGGAGTTCGAATCTCTCCGGGCGCGCTTGAATTTCCTCACCAGGCTCAGTGCGCTCGGGATGTCTCCAAGCAACCTGCCTGTGAAGCATTGACGCGGGAGGAGCCGGCGTGGCCAAAGATATCGAGCAGGAGCTTGACGCCATTTTTGCCCATCACAAAGCGCAGGTGGCGCAGGCTCGCAAAGAGGCGGCTGGCAAAGGCCCGGACGCGGACAATTTCAATAAAGACGCTGCCGATTGCCTGGACACCGTGATTACGCCGGCCCTTCAGCAGATGGCGCGGGCGCTCAACGAGCGTGGTGTGGCCGCAAGAGTGCCCCGCGATGGCAACGATGTGCGGATTGACATCCCCGTCAGCAAGCACGTGCGCCTTGGCCATGGCCATGGCGGCTACCCGTACCTGCGGGCCCGGCCAGATCGCCAGACCCGGCGGATCCGCTTTGAGCGAAATACCTCCGATAGCCGCGGCGCCAGCGCGGTGGGCGACCACACGATCGCCGAAGTCGATGCGGAGTTGGTCAGGACGATGGTGCTCGATCTGGTCCAGAAACTGTACGGGCCGCTTTAGCCCGACCCGCGCTTGCAGCGCATTGATCATGCTTTGTGGCGGTACTTCCTATGAAACAAACCATCCTCCTGGTCGATTACGAAAACATCGGCAAGATCGAGCTGGGTGAAATACCCGAAGGCGTGCTCGTGCCGTTTTTCTTCGGCGCTTCGCAGAAATCGGTGCCCAAGGAGTTCCTCAAGGCGGCGCTGAACCTGCGTGAGCGCTTCGTCCCCATCGACATCGAGGGGCAGGGAAAGAATGCCCTCGACTTTCATATCGCCTACTACATGGGTGAGTACCTGACGCGCTCGCCCGAGGCCGCCTGCGTGATTCTCTCGAAGGACAAGGGCTTTGACCCGCTGGTCAAGCACCTCGTGTCGCGCGGCTTTGCGGTGCGGCGCGCCAACGCCCTGCGCGAGGCTTTCTCCGGCGGTGCTGTCGAGCTTCGTCGCCCCCAGGGCGCGAACCGCCGGCCGCCGGCCGCGAGCTCGCGCGCGCCGACCCAAACCGCGCCCGCGAGTGTGGCGGAGAACGCCCTGCGCTGGCTCGCCGGTGGCGCGAAGGCGCGGCGCCCGCGCACGCGCAAGGCGCTGACAGCTCACCTGTTCTCGCATTTTTCCAAGAAGATCCCGGAAGCTGACGTGCACGTGCTGATCGACCAGCTGGTGGATTCCGGGCAGCTTGGTGAGGAGAACGGCAAGATGACCTATCATTTCTAGGGCTGCGGCAGGCGGCGCCGGGAGGATTGTTGATGGCCGAGAAAGCTCCCACGCGCCAGCGACGCAAGGTCAGTCAACGGCGCCGCTGCCAGTGGGTCGCAAACGCCGACGCGGACTACGTGCTCTACCATGACAAGGAATGGGGCCGCCCGGTGCACGATGACCGGTTGCTGTTCGAGATGCTGACACTTGAGGGGGCGCAGGCGGGCCTGTCCTGGCTTACGGTGCTGCGCAAGCGCGACGGCTACCGCCATGCCTTCGCCAACTTCGACCCGGCAAGGGTGGCACGCCTGGATGGCCGCCGCCGGGCGGCGCTGCGGCGCGATGCTGGCATCGTGCGCAATCGTCTGAAGATCGAGTCTACCGTGACCAACGCCCAAGCCTTCCTCGCGGTGCAGCGCGAGTTCGGCTCCTTCGAGCGCTACTTGTGGACTTTCGTCGGCGGCAAACCGGTCGTCAATCGCCCAGGACCGGGGGAAGTGCCGGCGCGCACCGCCCTTAGCGACCAGGTCTCCAAGGACCTGCTTAAGCGTGGCTTTCGTTTCGTAGGGTCGACCATCATCTACGCCTACCTGCAGGCGGTCGGGGTGGTGAACGACCACGCGCGGGGGTGCTTCCTGTGCCCCCCGGCCCGCCGGCGCACGTTGAAGTAGCCTCACCGCCACCACCCTCTTAAGATAGCCATCCGTTTCATTGGCCCCAGGATTACCCGTATGAAGGCATCCCTTGCGCTCGTTCTCACCGCTGCCGCCTTTGCCGCGCCGGCTTTTGCCGACTGCCCCTACCCGGCCGCGCCGACCAACATCCCGGACGGGCGCACCGCGACCTTGGAGGAAATGGTGGCCGGTCAGAAGGCGGTGAAGGCCTACGACCAGTCCGTCAAGGACTATGTTGCGTGCATCGACAAGGAACTCGACGACTCCATCGCCAAGGCCGGCGATTCGCTGAAGCCGCAGCAAAAGAAGGACATGCAGAACGTGGAGGCGCAGAAGCACAACGCCGCCATCGACCAGGAGCAGGCGATTGCCGACCGCTTCAACGAGCAGGTCAAGGTCTACAAGGCACGTACCGCCGCACCGAAGAGCTGATTGATCACGCCGGCCGAGGCGGACCTGCTGATCGGGCAGAACCTGCAGTGCCTGCCGATCGAGTCGCTTCCGCTTGCCCAGTGCGCCGGGCTGGTGCTGCGCGAGAACATCTACGCCGAGCGTGACCAGCCGCCGTTCGACCGGGTAGCCATGGACGGCATTGCGCTGGCCAGCCGCACGGTGCAGGCCGGGACTCGAGCCTTCCGCATCCAGGGGATCCAGCCGGCCGGCGATCCACCACTGACACTAGGTTCAGCCGCCGACTGCATCGAGGTCATGACCGGCGGGGTACTCCCAGTCGGCTGCGACGCGGTAATCCCGGTCGAACAGCTCGACATAGCCGCAGGCCGCGCCAGCCTTGCCGAAGGCGTCAGGGCCGAGCCATGGCAGAACGTGCACCGGCGCGGCACGGATACGCGCCAGGGGGCACTGCTGGTGAGTGCCGGCCTCAAGCTGCGCGCCCCGGAGATCGCCATCGCCGCCTCTGCCGGCATGGCGCGCATCCGTGTCAGCAGCCAGCCGATGCTGGCCGTCATCTCCACGGGCAACGAACTGGTGGAGCCCGGCGAGCCGGTGCTCGCACACCAGATCCGCCGCTCCAATGCCTACGCCATCGTCAGCGCCCTGCGCGAGCATGGCTTCCAGCGCGTCGCGGATGATCACCTGCGCGATGACGCCCAGGAGCTGCGCGAGCGGCTGGGCTTTCACCTGAAGACCCACGACGTGCTGGTCCTATCAGGTGGCGTGTCGATGGGTAAGTTTGATCTGGTGCCCGGGGTGCTCAACCAGCTGGGGGTGCGCACGGTTTTTCATAACGTGGCGCAGCGTCCCGGCAAGCCTCTGTGGTTTGGCGTGGGTCCGGGGGGCACGGCGGTATTCGGGCTGCCAGGCAACCCGGTATCGACCCTGGTGTGCTTTACGCGCTACGTGTTGCCGGGGCTGCTGGCGAGCCTGGGCCACGGCCCGCGCCCGGTGGAGCGCATTGCGCTGGCCGCCCCGGTAACGTTCAACCCCGCGCTCAGCTACTTCCTGCCGGTACGCCTCGAACAGGACGACTGGGGGCGTTTGTGGGCACAACCCTCCCCCACCAATGGCTCCGGGGACTACACCGCCCTGGCCGGCACGGACGGCTTTGTGGAACTGCCCCCCGGCCCCAATACCTACCCCAAGGGCTTCGTCACGCGCCTGTTTCGCTGGACCTGAGGCGGTGCGCCCAGGCCCGGGGTGGCCGGCCGCACGGCTGCCATTTGGGCGATAGCCACGTACCCGGCCCGGTGACCATACTGCAACTACCATGACCGCCCGCGAAGTCATCGTCCCGCTCAATACCCGCGCCGTGCCGCGCGACAGCTTCGCGCGCCCGATGCGCGACCTGCGCATCTCGGTGATGGACCGCTGCAACTTCCGCTGTCCGTATTGCATGCCGCGCGAGACCTTCCACGAGCAGTACCGCTTCCTGGGCTCCCAGGAGCGGCTGTCATTTGCGGAGATCGTGCGCCTGGCGCGCCTGTTCGTGCAGCTGGGGGTGCGCAAGCTGCGCCTCACCGGCGGCGAGCCGCTGCTGCGCGCCAACCTCCCGGACCTGATCGGTGATCTCACCGCCATCGCCGGCGTCGAGGACGTCGCGCTCACCACCAACGGGGTGCTGCTCGCCCGCTACGCGGCCGAGCTGAAGGCCGCGGGGCTGCACCGCATCACCGTGAGCCTGGACAGCCTCGACCCGCAGGTGTTTGCCCGCATGAGCGGCGGCTTCGCCGCCGTCGAGCAGGTGCTGGAGGGCATCGAGTACGCCCGCCGCGCTGAGCTCACCCCCATCAAGATCAACGCCGTGGTGCAACGAGGCGTGAATGACCATACGGTGCTCCAGTTGCTGGAGCGCTTCCGCGGCAGTGGCGTCATCGTGCGCTTCATCGAGTACATGGACGTAGGCAACCGCAACCACTGGCGCTCAGACCTCGTGGTCCCCTCGGCGCAACTGGCCGAGCACATAGCCGCACGCTGGCCGCTCACACCCATCGCCCCCACCTATCGCGGCGAGGTAGCCGAGCGCTACGCGTACGCCGACGGCGCCGGGGAGGTCGGCTTCATCTCCTCGGTGTCGCAGCCGTTCTGCGGGGACTGCTCGCGCGCGCGGCTGTCCTCAGACGGGGTGCTGTACAGCTGCCTGTTCGCCACCCACGGGACAAGCCTGCGCGATGCGCTGCGCGGCGGGGCTGGCGACGAGGTGCTGCTGGAGCAGATCCGCAACACCTGGCTCAAGCGCACCGACCGCTACAGCGAGCAGCGCGCGCAACTGTCCGACTCAGCTCACGAGCAGCCGAAGGTCGAGATGTTCTACATCGGAGGCTAGATGGGGACTGCCAAGCTTACGCATTTGGACAAGCGCAACCGTCCGACGATGGTGGACGTCGGCGCCAAGGCCGTGACGCTGCGCAGCGCGGTGGCAGAAGCGCGGCTGCGCCTGCCGCGCGCGGTTGGTGCGGCATTGCGCGCCAGCGGCCACCGCACCAAGAAGGGCCCGGTGTTTGACACCGCGGTAATCGCCGGAGTCATGGCCGCCAAGCGCACCCACGAGCTCATCCCCTTCTGTCACCCGCTGGGCATCGAGAACTGCGCCATAGAGATCAGGCAGCGCAGCAGCGTCGCGATCGTGGTGCGCTGCCAGGTGTCGGTGCACCACCGCACCGGGGTCGAGATGGAGGCGCTCACCGGCGCCACCGTCGCGGCGCTGACGATCTACGACATGTGCAAGGCACTCTCGCACGAGATCGAGATCGAGCACGTGCGGCTGGTCGAGAAGTCCGGCGGGCGCCGGCCGTTCCGGCCCCGGGCGCGCGGCTGATGGACGCCCCGGTCTACGGCCTGCTGCTGGCCGGCGGTCGCAGCACGCGCATGCGCACCGACAAGGCCGCGCTCGCCTACCATGGGCACAGCCAGCTCGAGCGCGCCATGGGCCTGCTCAGTGGCCTGCTGCCGCGCTCGTTCGTCTCGGTGCGCGCCGACCAGGCCGATGACCCGCTACGCGCGCGCTTCGAGCGCATCATCGACCGCCACCAGGACATCGGCCCGCTTGCCGGCGTGCTGGCCGCCCAGGCGGCGCACCCGCACGCGGCATGGCTCGTGCTCGCCTGCGACCTGCCGCTGCTGGATGCGGCCTCGCTCGAGCACCTGCTGCGCGCGCGTGACCCGGCGCGACTGGCGACCGCCTACCGCTCCAGCCACGACGGCCTGCCGGAGCCGTTGTGCGCGATCTACGAGCCGGCCAGCGCCGCAGCCCTCACCGCCCACCTGGCGGCCGGCAAGATCTGCCCGCGTAGGTTTCTTACCGCCGCGGACGTAAAGCTCATCGAGGAGCCCAACCCGCGCGCACTGGACAACATCAACACGCCAGAGGAGTACAGCGCGGCCACGGCGGTGCTGGCGACCGGCACGGCACCGCAGCGGGTTAACGTGCAGTACTTCGCACTGCTGCGCGAGCAGGCCGGGCGGCGCGAGGAGACCGTTGCCACCACGGCACGCACGGCGCAGGAGCTGTACCTGCAGCTGGCCGCGCGCTACCGGTTCACGCTACCCGCCGAGGTGCTGCGCGTGGCCGTGAACGCGGAGTTCTGCGAGTGGTCCGTGCCCCTCAAGGATGGCGATGCGGTGGTGTTCATCCCGCCGGTGGCCGGCGGCTGAGGCCGCGCCCATGCACACCTTCCGTTTCACCGCCGAGGCGATCGATATCCCCGCGCTGCGCACCGGGCTGGCCGATCCTGCCTGTGGCGGGTTTGCCTGCTTTGAAGGCTGGGTGCGTGACCACAACGAGGGCGCGCGCGTGCAGCGCCTGGAATACGAGGCCTACGAGTTGCTCGCGGTGCGCGAGGGGGAGCGCATCCTCGCCGAGGCAGTGGCCCGCTTCGGCGTCACCCGGGCCGCGTGCGTGCACCGCGTGGGCTCACTTGCGATCGGCGAGGTCGCGGTGTGGGTCGGCGCGAGTTCCCCACACCGCAACGAGGCCTTCCTTGCCTGCCGCTACATCATCGATGAGCTCAAGCACCGCCTGCCGATCTGGAAGAAGGAGCACTACGTGAGCGGTGACTCCGGGTGGGTCAACTGCGAGCGCTGCGCTGCGCCACCTTCCAGTGGTGCGCACGCACACGGCCCAGCGGGCTGATCAGCCGCGCACCTGGCCCGCGCCGCTCACCACGTACTTGTAGCTCGTGAGCTGCTCGACCCCAACCGGGCCGCGGGCGTGGAAGCGGTCGGTGGAGATGCCGATCTCAGCGCCCATGCCGAACTCCCCGCCGTCGGCGAACTGCGTCGAGGCGTTGTGCAGCACGATCGCGCTGTCCACGCGCGCCAGGAAGCGCGCGGCGGTGGCCTCATTGGCCGTCACGATCGCCTCGGTATGCGCTGAGCCGTAGCGCGCGATGTGCGCGATCGCCCCGTCGACCCCCGCCACGACGCGCGCGGCGATGATCGCGTCCAGGTACTCGGTCGCCCAGTCCTCCTCGCGCGCCGCCCGCACCCGCGGATCGGCACGCTGCACCAGCGCATCGCCGCGCACCTCGCAGCCGGCCTCGAGCAGGTCGCGCACGATGGGCCCCAGGTGCGTGGCGGCGCACGCGGCATCCACCAGCAGCGTCTCGGCGGCACCGCACACGCCGGTGCGGCGCATCTTGGCATTCAGTGCGATCGCACGCGCCATCGCAAGATCGGCATCCTCGTCGATATAGACGTGGCAGTTGCCCTCGAGGTGCCCGATCACCGGCACGCGCGCCTCCTGCTGCACGCGCCGCACCAGGTTCTTGCCGCCGCGCGGCACGATGACGTCCAGGTAATCGCCCATGCTGGCAAGCATGTAGCCGACCGCGGCACGATCGGCGGTGGGCACCAGCTGTGTACAACTGGCGGGCAGCCCCGCTGACTCAAGGCCTGCGACCAGGCAGCCATGCAGCGCGCGGCTGGAGTGCGTGCTGTCTGAGCCGCCACGCAGGATGACCGCGTTGCCGGACTTAAGGCACAACGCCCCGGCATCTGCGGTCACGTTCGGCCGGCTCTCATAGACGATGCCGATGACCCCCAGCGGCACGCGCACCCGGCGGATGGTCAGCCCGTTGGGGCGCTGCCACTGCGCGGTGACATTGCCGATGGGATCAGGCAGTGCGACCACGGCATCGATGCTGGTGGCGATCGCCTCGACGCGCGCGCGCATCCAGGTACAGGCGGTCCAGGCGCGCTGCGGTAGTCTCATGTTCGCGCGCGGCCGTCATGTCGAGCGCGTTCGCGTCCAGGATCGCGTCGCGGCGGGTGCGCACGACCGCGGCCGCGGCGGCAAGCGCGGCATCCTTCTGTGTGGAGCTCGCCAGCGCGAGCACTGCCGCGGCCTCGACCGCGGCGCGCCCGAGGCCGTCCATCAAACGGTCGATCGAGGGGGAGGCCACCGCGCTACGCGCTCGGCTGCGGGATGCTGGACGGCAGACCCGCCCGCGGCTGCTGCATGAGCACCAGGTCGTCGCGGTGGATCATCTCGTCGCGACCACGGAAGCCGAGCAGTTCGGCGATCTCGCCCGAGCGTCGCCCCATGATGCGGGCCGCATCCGCGTCCGAGTAGGCGACGATCCCGCGCGCCACCTCGGCCCCCTCGACCGTGAAGACACTGACGGTGTCGCCGCGGTCAAACCGGCCGCGGGCCGCGGTGACGCCGGCCGGCAGCAGGCTGCGGCCCTCCAGCAGGGCGCGCAACGCCCCGGCATCGATCACCAGGGCGCCGGTCGGGCGCAGCGTACCGGCGATCCATTGCTTGCGCGCCGCGGCCGGGGTCGCCGTGGGCACGAACCAGGTGCAGTCCGCGCCCTCCTCGATGCGTCGCAGCGGATGCGGATGGGCGCCTGCGGCGATGCACATGTGACACCCGGCGGACACGGCAATACGCGCGGCGAGGATCTTGGCACGCATCCCGCCGGTGCCCACCACAGAGTTGGCGCGCCCTGCCATGGCCTCGATCTCGGGGCTGATGTGGCGAACCTCGCGGATCAGCCGTGCGCCGGGATCCTGGCTGGGGTCGGCACTGAACAGTCCGTCGACATCCGACAGCAGCACGAGGCAGTCCGCGCTGGTCATCTGGGCCACCCGCGCGGCCAGGCGATCGTTGTCGCCGTAGCGGATCTCCGCGGTGGCCACGGTGTCGTTCTCATTGATGACCGGCAGCGCGCCCAGCGCCAGCAGTGACTCGAGCGTCGCGCGTGCATTCAGGTAGCGTCGCCGCCGTTCGCTGTCCTCCAGCGTGAGCAGCACCTGCGCAACGGTCACGTCCTTAGCTTCCAGCAGTTCCTTGTAGGCATGCGCCAGGCGGATCTGGCCCACGGCTGCGGCGGCCTGGCTGTCCTCCAGGCGCAGGGGGCCGGGCTTCAGCCCCAGGCGGCGGCGACCCAGCGCGATCGCACCGGAGGACACCAGGAGCACCTGCTGGCCGCGCGCGCGCAGGCGCAGCAGGTCCGCCACCAGGGTCTCGAGCCAGCTGCGGTTCAACCGCCCGCTCTCGCCCTCGACCAGCAGCGCCGAGCCGACCTTCACCACGATACGGCGCGCCTTGCCCAGGGGCATTGCGGGGTCTGAAACTCGGGCGTTCATTGAACAGAAACCTACACGCATTCGGGCCGCGTTGCCCAACCCGATCGCAGCCCCTACACTTATCGGCGGCGAATAATACTAGGGTGGCTTGCGCGGTGAGCAGAGACTACGAACCGGTTCGGGGCCAGTGGTACCAGAACCTAGAGGAAGAAGAGCAGTTTCGCGTCCTGACGGTGGACGAGGACTCCGAGCTCGTCGAGATCGAGTATCTCGACGGTGACATCGAGGAACTCGATATCGAGGCATGGCACGAGATGGATCTGGATCGCATTGAGCAGCCTGAGGGCTGGTCGGAGTCCGAAGAGGACGACGATGAAGATGAGGACGATGACTGGGACGACGAAGATGACGAGGACGAGGATGACGATGACCTCGATGAGGACGAGGACGACCTCGACGAGGAGCGCTAGCTATTGACCATCCCTGGGGTCGATAACTGGTAACACGCGGAATCAGCCTGGCTGTACCGCCGGGTCGCCAAGGCGGGACCGGACCCCAGAAAGCGTGAGTTGTTCCTGAAGCTGTCGGCGGCGGCCGAGCAGCAGGCAGATAAGTGGCAGCGCCCGGACCCAACGCTCTGCAATTCACACCCTCGCTGCGCGCGCAGCGCATGGTTGTGATCGGGGGTGCAGCGGGCACGGTGAGCTTGCTGGTAGACAGGGCCCTGGGCGCGGTGGTCGGCTGAGGCGGCGGCGAGGCGCCTTGAAAACCGCGGTCCCGGCCCCACGCTGGCTAGCGTGCCCCGCCTTTGGGTAAAGTGCTTCCACACGCTCTAGCGACCGGGCACACCGGTCTGACCTCACTCATCACAGGCCACCGCCATGAAACGTATCTTCCTGTTCCTGCTCACCAATCTCGCAGTCCTTGCGGTGCTGTCCATCGTGGCCCAGGTGACCGGACTCAATGCCTGGCTGGCGATCCACGGCCAGAGCATGTTCGGCCTGCTGGTGTTCGCCGCGTTCATCGGCTTCGGTGGCGCCTTCATCTCCCTTGGCATGTCCAAGTGGATGGCCAAGCGCACAATGGGCGTGCAGGTGATTGACCCCAGAACCACCGACCCGACCTCGCAGTGGCTGCTGCAAGTGGTTGCCCAGCACGCGCGCAATGCCGGCGTCAGCATGCCCGAGGTCGGCATCTTCAACTCGCCCGCACCCAATGCCTTCGCTACCGGGGCGAGCCGTAACAAGGCACTGGTAGCCGTCAGCACCGGACTGCTGCAAACCATGCAGCGGCCGCAGGTCGAAGCGGTGCTCGGCCACGAGATGACCCACGTTGCCAACGGCGACATGGTCACACTCACGCTGGTGCAGGGCGTGGTGAATACCTTCGTGATCTTTCTGTCGCGCCTCATCGCAGGGGTCATCAGCCGTTCCGAGGACGGCCGCGGCGGCGCCTATTTCCTGTCGTACATGGCGCTGCAGCTGGTGTTCGGCGTACTCGCCAACATCATCGTCATGTGGTTCTCGCGCCGGCGTGAGTTCCGCGCCGACGCGGGCGGCGCCAAGCTCGCCGGCACCGGCAACATGATCGCGGCCCTCGAGGACTTGAAGCGCGGCAACGAGCCGCTGCCCTCGCAGCAGTTCGCCGCCTTCGGGATCGCCGATGGCCCCGTTTCAGGCGGGCTGCGGCGCCTGTTCATGAGCCACCCGCCACTGGACGAGCGCATCGCGGCGCTGCGCGCGCCCGGCACGCATTGACCCGCGCCGGTGAGGACCTGCGCAGCACGCTGCGCACGGTCCTCGGCCCGCAGGGCCTGCTGACCGAGCCGGGCGACCTTGCCCCCTACCTGAGCGATCACCGGCGCCTCTACCAGGGGGCAGCCCTGGCCGTGGCACTTCCGCGCACGGTGGCAGAGGTCTCGCGCGTGCTGGCGCTGTGCGATGCGCAGCGGATCGGCGTGGTGCCCCATGGAGGCAACACCGGCTACTGCGGCGGGGCAACCCCGGATGGCAGCGGCCGCCAGCTGGTCGTCGCCCTGTCGCGTCTCAACCGTATCCGCAGCGTCGACCCCGCCAACGACTCGCTTGTGGCCGAGGCCGGCTGCACTCTTGCCCAGGTGCAGGCCGCCGCGGCGCAGGCCGAACGCATGTTCCCGCTGAGTCTGGGATCGGAAGGCAGCTGCCAGCTGGGCGGCAACCTTTCGACCAACGCCGGAGGTACGAGCGTGCTGCGCTATGGCATGGCGCGCGACCTGGTGCTCGGGCTTGAGGTGGTGCTCGCCGACGGGCGCGTGCTGGAGCTGTTGTCCGCACTGCGCAAGGACAACACCGGGTACGACGTGAAATCCCTGTTCACGGGCGCCGAGGGCACGCTGGGGGTCATCACGGCGGCGAGCGTGAAGCTGTTCCCCATGGTGCGCGAGCGCGCCACCGCCTTCGTGGCGGTGGCCGACGTGGCCGCCGCGGTCGCGTTGCTGGCGCGCGTGCGCAGCGCCAGCAGCGATCGCGTCAGTTCCTTCGAGCTGCTGCCACGCGCGGCGCTGGAGCTGGTGCTGCGCCACATTCCCGGCACCGCCGATCCGCTGGGCAGTCCCTACCCGTGGTACCTGCTGTGCGAGTTGTCCGGCTCGGCGCCCGGTGATGGGCTGCAGGTGCTGCTGCAGGACTGCCTGGCCGGTGCCCTGGATGCCGGGGCGATCCTCGATGCCACGCTCGCCACGGGCGGGCGCGAGCGCGAAGCACTGTGGAAGATCCGCGGCTCGGTCCCGGAGGCGCAGCGCCGCGAGGGCGCCGGGGTAAAGCACGACATCTCGGTGCCCGTCGGCCGGCTTGCCGAGTTCATGGCGGTGGCGGTGCCCTGGGTTGACGCCCATGTTCCGGAGGGCCGGCTCATCGCCTACGGGCATGCCGGCGATGGCAACCTGCACTTCAACATCAGCGCGCTAAATGCCGCCGCCGCCCCCGCGCTGATGGCCCGCACCGAGGCCGTGCGGCGCGCCATCCATGACATGGTGGCCGGCTTCGGTGGCAGCTTCAGTGCCGAGCATGGCGTCGGGCTCCTGAAAGTGGATGAGCTGGAGCGCTACACTTCGCCGGTGGAGCTTTCAGTGATGCGCGCGATCAAGCAGGCGCTGGATCCTAACAACACGATGAATCCGGGCAAGGTCCTGCGGCCGGACTGGGGGGATGCCGATGCTTAAGGTCCGAAACCTGCTGTGGACTGTGTCCCTTGCCGCGCTGTGCGCCTGCGGACGCACGGCCGCGCCGCCCGAAGGCGGCGCGCCGCTGGCAGTGGCGCCTGCACCGGCCGCGGCGCCGGCCGCAGTGCCCACGGTCGGCCCGCGCCTGGTGATGTCCCCGGATAACGTGCACATCGAGTACCAGGTCTTCGGCCAGGGCGAGACGGCCGTGATCCTCATCCATGGCTGGGCCTGTGATGCCAACTACTGGAACATGCAGCTGGACGCGCTGAAGCCGCTGTACACCGTGGTCGCCGTGAACCTCGCAGGCCATGGCGGCTCGAGTGCCAATCGCGGCGACTGGTCGATCGCCAACTACGCCGCGGATGTCGCAGCCGTCGCGAAGCAGATCCCCAACGCCCACATCGTGCTGGTCGGACACTCCATGGGGGCGACCGTGGCGCTGGCCGCCGCGCCGCTCATCGGCGCACGGGTCACCGGCATCGTGGCGGTGGATGCGCTGCGCTCGGTCGGGCTGCCGCCGCTGCCGGCCAAGGAGATCGAGAAGCACATCGCACCGTTCCGCGCGGACTTCGTGGGCGAGACGCGCAAGCTGGTGACCGGTTCGCTGTTCCCGCGCGGTGCGGACAAGAGCCTCGTGCAGAAGGTCGCCTACGACATGTCGCTCGAGCCCCCCGCCGTGGGCATCGCCAGCATGCAGGCGCTGCTGTCGGTCGACCTCACCCCGCTGGTGGCGGCGATCCACGTGCCGGTCTATGCGATCAACTCAGACCTTGCCCCGACCGATGCGGCGCGCATCAGGAAATCGCTGCCGGACTTCACCCTGGACGTCATGGAGCATACCGGCGACTTCCCCATGCTCGAGCAGCCGGCGCGCTTCAATGCGCTGCTGCTGAAGGACCTCGCGGCGATCGGCACGCGCGCGCAGGCTCACTGAGGCCGCCGCGGCGCAGCCGCGCGCGCAGTCCTAGCGGTCCTTGATCACCCGCACCAGGCCTTCCTGGGCGGCACTGGCCAGGAGCCGTCCGTCCTGCGAGAAGATGCTGGCGGTGGTGAAGCCGCGGGCTCCGGAGGCACTGGGGCTCTGGATCGCGTACAGCAGCCACTCGTCCACGCGCAGCGGCCGGTGGAACCACATGGCGTGGTCGATGCTCGCCAGCACCACGGTCGGCTGCGTGAACGAGGTGCCGTGGGGCAGCGTCGCGGTATCCAGCAGGAAGAAGTCCGAGACGTAGGCGAGCAGCCGCCGGTGCAGCATCTCCCCGTCCGGCAGGGCGCCGACGGCGCGGAACCAGATCTGCCGCAGCGGTGCCTGCGGTTGCGGGTGGCGATAGTCCGGCGGCTGCACCATGCGGAACATGAAGGGGCGCGGTTGCTCGAAGAAGCGCTTGAGACGGTCTGGCATGTGCTCCAGAAGGTCCGGCGGCGGCCCTACGTAGTCCGGCAGCGTCTCCGGCAGCGGCACCTTGGGCATCTCGATCTGGTGATCGAAGCCGGCCTCGGCGACCTGGAACGAGGCGGTCATGTTGAAGATCTGCTGCCCGTGCTGGATCGCCACGACGCGGCGGTTGGAAAAGCTGTGCCCGTCCAGGCTGCGGTCGACCTGGTAGACGATCGGCGCGTTGCAGTCGCCGCGACGCAGGAAGTAGGCGTGCAGGGAATGCACGGTGCGCCCGCCGTCCACGGTGGCGGCGGCCGCGCTCAGGGCCTGCCCGAGCACCTGGCCGCCGAACACCTGCGGGCTGCCGATGTCGCGGCTCTCGCCGCGGAACAGGTTGATCTCCAGCTGCTCAAGCTCGAGCAGCTCCAGAAGATCCGCCAGCCGCTGGTCCATCGCCGCCTGGGCCATCGTCAGCCGATCTTGAACGTGCCGTGCATCATCGCGCTGTGCCCGGGGAAAGTGCACAGGTACGAGTAGCTGCCGCCGGCCTTCAGCAGCGCGGCCGGGAACGTGACGCTCGTGGTCTCGCCACCGCCGACGACCCCGGTGTGCGCAAGCACGCGCTTGTCGCCCGGCTTGATGTAGCTGGCCGCGATCCCGGCACTGATGCCATCGTTGGCCACCGCGGCCAGGTCCGGCGTGCTGACCAGCACCCAGTCGTGCCCCATCACTTCCTTGGCGAGCTTGCCGCTGTGGTGCAGCGTGACGGTGATGTCCTTGCAGCTGGCCGGCACGCTGAGCGACTGCTTGTCGTACTGCATCATGTCGTTGCCGCTGATCTCGACCTTGCAGGCCTCCGCAGCGTGCGCGCGCGGCGCAAGTGCGAGGCTGCCGAGCAGTGCGGTTGCAGCGAGGGTGAGGTGTAGGGACTTCATGGGTCGGCTCCTTCCGTAGATGAACATTCAGTCGGGCACGCCCAGGCGCTGGTGCATGACCGGGCTCGTGGTGGTGTACTGCAGAAACTGCTTTTTCTGCGGGAACAGGTGGTGCTGGATCGCAAAGGCGGCCAGGGCCGCCTCGTGGAACCCGGACAGGATCAGCTTCTTCTTGCCCGGGTAGGTGTTGATATCACCTACCGCGAAGACCCCCGGCAGGCTGGTCTGGAATTTCTCCGTGTCAACCGTGAGTGCGCGCTTCTCCAGGGACAGTCCCCACTCGGCGATGGGACCAAGCTTCGGGTGCAGGCCGAAGAACACCAGCAGTTGGTCGGCAGTGAGCGCCTGCAGCGAGCCGTCCGCGGTCTTGATGTTGACGCCGCGCAACCGGGCACCGTCGGTCACCAGCGAGTGCGGCAGTGCCTCGAAGACGCGCATGCGACCGGCGGCCACGTGCTCGTGCATCTTCGCCACGGTGGCAGGGGCGGCGCGGAACTCGGGCCGGCGGTGCACCAGGTCGAGCGTGGCGGAGCGCGGCAGCAGTTCCAGAACCCAGTCCAGTGCCGAGTCGCCGCCGCCGAAGATCACCAGGCGCTTGCCGGCGAAATCCGCGGCCGTCTTGACGCGGTAGTGGATCGCGGTGCCCTCGTGGGCGTCGATGCCCTCGATCCCCAGGCGCCGCGGCTGGAACGAGCCGACCCCGGCGGCGATGACGACCGCCCCGGCATCGAAGGTGACGCCACCGCTGGTGCGCAGGTGGAAGCGGCCACTGTCCTGGCGCGCGAACTCGATGACCTCGTGCCCCAGGTGGAACGTCGGCTTGAACGGCTTGATCTGTTCCATGAGCCGGTCGACCAGTTCCTGGGCCCCGCACACCGGTATCGCCGGGATGTCGTAGATCGGCTTCTCGGGGTACAGCTCCGCGCACTGCCCGCCCGGATGGGCAAGCGAATCGACGATGTGGGCGCTGATCCCCAGCAGCCCGAGCTCGAATACCTGGAACAGTCCGCACGGTCCGGCGCCAATGATGACGACCTCGGCTGGTATGGCAGGCGCGCCGGTGGCGCTGGGTGTCGTCTGGCTCAAGAGCGTCGCTTTCTCAGGCAATTCAGGGGGCTTCATTGTAGTGGGTCCGCCCGAGCCCCGCATGCCGGCTCACCCGAAAGGGGTGGAAGATGCGCTCCCCCGTGGGCCGCCCGTATAGTACGCAGCCTGTCTACCGCCCGCCGTGCCCCAGCTGGCCAAAGGAACACCCGTGACGACCAACGCCGAATTGAACGCCCGCCGCCAGAAAGCCGTTCCCCGCGGTGTTTCCAACTCCCTGATGGTGTATGCCGAGCGCGCCAGCAACGCGGAGATCTGGGACGTGGAGGGCCGGCGCTACATCGACTTCGCCAGCGGCATCTCCGTTCTCAATACCGGCCACGTGCACCCGACGGTCCAGGCGGCGATCGCGCAGCAGCTGGAGAAGCTGACACATACCTGCTTCCAGGTGACGCCTTACGAAAGTTACATCGCCCTGGCCGAGCAGCTCAACGCGCTCGCCCCCGGTGCCGGCCCGAAGAAGACCATCTTCCTCACCACCGGTGCCGAGGCGGTCGAGAACGCGATCAAGATCGCCCGCTACCACACCAAGCGCTCGGCGGTCATTGCCTTCTCGGGCGGCTTCCATGGCCGCACCCTCGCCTGCATCGGGCTCACCGGCAAGGTGGCCCCGTACAAGGCCGGCTTCGGCCCGATGCTGCCGGAGGTCTACCACCTGCCCTATCCCATGGCGTACCACGGGGTGAGCACGGAGGATTCTCTTGCCGCCCTGGAGCTGCTGTTCAAGGCGGACGTGGATCCGGCGCGCGTCGCAGCGATCATCATCGAGCCGGTGCAGGGCGAAGGCGGCTTCTACGCCGCACCCCCGGAGCTGCTGCGCAAGCTGCGCACGCTGTGTGACGCGCACGGCATCCTGTTGATCGCCGATGAGATCCAGTCCGGCTTCGGGCGCACCGGACGCATGTTCGCCATCGAGCACTCCGGCGTCGAGCCGGACCTGATCACGATCGCCAAGAGCGTCGCCGGTGGGGTGCCGCTGTCGGCGGTGATCGGCAAGGCTGAGATCATGGACTCACCGGTTCCGGGCGGCCTCGGCGGCACCTTTGCCGGTTCACCGCTGGCCTGCGCCGCGGGCCTGGCGGTGCTCAAGGTCATGAAGGAAGAGCAGCTGCTCAAGCGCTCGGTGGAGATCGGCCGCTTCATGAGCTCGCGACTGAAGGGCCTGCAGGCCCGCTTCCCGGCCATCGGCGAGGTGCGCAACCTCGGGGCGATGGTCGCGATGGAACTGGTGAAGGGTGGCCGCGCCGACGCACCGGATGCCGAGCTCACCAAGGAACTGGTGCAGGCTGCCGGACGCCATGGCCTGGTGCTGCTCTCGTGCGGGGTCTACGCGAACGTGATCCGCTTCCTGGCGCCGCTGACCATCACCGATGCGCTGCTGAAGGAGGGCTTCAACCTCCTCGAGGCGGCCCTGGATGAGGTTGCAGGCACGACGCTGGCGGCCAAGGCGGCCGCCGGCTGAGGCCCGGCTCCGCAGGCGCTCAGGCGCGTCCGGCGTTGGCGTCGGTCGGGGTGTGGAAGTACTCGCTCTCGGAGGCGAGCTGCTCGATCAGGCGCTTGAGTTCGGCCATGCGGCCCTGTGCGGTGCTGATGGGCATGCAGTCCTGGCAGCGCGGGTCGCCACAGGGCTGGCGCGAGTACAGCCAGTACTGGATTGCCCCCGCGAGCAGCCCATCGGCGATGTCCCACAGGTCCGCATCCTTGTCCTTGTCCGCGATCCGGTTGCCCAAATCGACGGCTTTGGAGAAGGCTGCATCGAAAGTATCAGCAAGCTCGGTCATTGCTTTTAGCCGCCCTTCATCGTTGTCCCCAGTATAAAGCATCGAGGGCCACCGGCCGCCCGTGCCGGTTTCCCGCCGTTCGTGCTGCAGCGCCCGCGGCTGCGCCTGGTGCGGGCCCGCCGCCGCGCTGGACCGGGTCTGGGACGGCGTGCTTTTTATGCGATGGCCGCCTCGGAAGATAAGTTGCAGCGGCGCGCATCATGCGGGCAGACCTCGCAATAACCGAGAACCACTGCACGCTTCGGCTGCGGCTTATGTCGCATGCAGACAAATGGACAGTCACCCGCCAGCCCTTCCGAAGCCGCTTACCGCCGCCCCGCGGCGACTGCGGCTGTGGCGCGGGGGTCCGTACCTGAGCATCGGCTGGCGCCTGGGACTGGGACTGGCCGCGGTCGCCGCCGTGCTGGTCGCCAGCGAGATCCTCTCGACCCGCACCACGCGCGAGGCGCTGGACGCGGTGCGGGTCATGCAGAACGAGCACGAGCCGCTCGCCAGCAGCGCCAACGCGGTGCTGGAGAAGCTGGTCGCATTCGACGGCATCGTCAGCGAATTCATGCGCTCGGGCAACGCCACTGACTTTGGCGCCATCACCACTGCAGGGGATGCGCTTGAGGTCGCGGTAACGCGTTACTTTGGCTCCTTGCCGCAGCTGCCTGCCGGGCCTGATGCGCCGCTGACACTGCGCGAGCGGCTCAGCCGGCACATCGCCAGCGCGCGCGAGCTTGCCGGCCGCGCCGCCCAGCGGGGCCAGTGGGCGGCGCAGCGCCAGGCCGACCTTGCCCAGATCCACGACCTGCTGGCGACGGCGGCCGGCACGGGTGCACCCGGTGGCGGCGCGCAGATCATCGGCCGGCGCTCGTTCGTCGAGTTGCAGGCAGCCATCGAGGCGGTGCGTGGGGCAGACAAGGCCACCGCGCGCGCCGAGGAGGCCTTCAGGACACTGCTGGAGCAGGATGCCGCGGAACTGCAGGTCTCCCCCGGGCGTGCCTGGCTATCGCTGGTGCGCTCGGACTTTGCCGACGCGGTGCACCTGCGTAACGACATCGCCCGCTATGACGCCATGAGCGGGCCGGACTGGCACGCGGTGCTGGAGGACAGCGCAGCCCTCACCGCCGGGGTCCAGGAAGAACTGCAGAAGCCGGCGCGGCGCGGGCTGATCAAGGCGGCGCAGTACGCGGCGCGTTCCGCCGAGGCTGCCGAGCAGACCCTGCGCACCAGCGCCGCGGCCGTGCTGGTCTTGCTGCTGCTGGTCTCGGTACTGCTCACGGTGAGCATCAGTGTCCCGGTGCGCCGCCTGACCGCCGCCACGCGCCGCATCGCCGCCGGCGACCGCACGGCACGCGCCCCACGCGGCGGCTCCGCGGAAATCGACGAGCTGGCAGAGTCATTCAATGCCATGGCCGACCGCATCGAGCACGCCGAGGCGGAGCTGCGCGCCCACCAGGCCGAGCTCGAACGCAACGTGGCGCAGCGTACCCGCCAGCTGCATCACCTCGCCTACCACGACCCGCTCACCCAGCTGCCCAACCGCCGCAAGCTCTCCGCGCACCTGGCCGCAGCGCTGGCGCGCGCTGGTGGCAAACAGCGCCTGGCGCTGCTGTTCGTCGACGTCGACAACTTCAAGTCCATCAACGACACCCTCGGCCACAGCTTCGGCGATCGCGTCCTGCAGCACATCGCCGCGCGGCTGCGCGCGGCGACCGGAGCCAACGGGATGCTGGCGCGCCTGGGGGGCGATGAGTTCACCGTGCTGCTGGAGAACGTCTCCTCCCATGCCCAGGTCGAGGCCCACGCCGCGCAGATCGTCGCCACCCTGCAGCAGCCGCTCACCGTTGACGGCCGCGTGCTTACCACCAGCGCGAGTGTCGGCGCGAGCCTGTACCCGGACCATGCCACCGACGCGGAAGGCCTGCTGCGCGCCGCCGACGTCGCGCTGTTCCGCGCCAAGGAGCTCGGCCGCAACCGCATGACGCTTTACAGCCCGGCGCTGTACGACGCGGCCGCGCAGCGCTTCCGGCTCGAGCAGTCGCTGCGCCGCGCGGTCGAGAACGGTGAGCTGCTGCTGATGTACCAGCCGCAGGTCTCGCTGCACACCTTCGAGGCCCACGCGGTGGAGGCGCTGCTGCGCTGGCGCAAGCCCGATGGCCGCGTCGCCACCGCCTCCGAATTCATCCACATCGCCGAGAAGACCGGCATCATCCACGAACTCACCGGGTGGATCCTGCACACGGCGGCCACCACGGCGGCGGCCTGGCGCGCCCAGGGCTGGCACCGCGCGAGTGTGGCGATCAATGTCTCCCCACCGCAGTTCTTCGAGAGCGACTTCGTCGAGCATGTTGCCCGCACGCTCGAGCTCACCGGGCTGCCGCCCAGTGCGCTGGAGCTTGAGATCACCGAGACGGTGTTCCAGACAGGTCCCGCCACCATCGAGTCGCTGCGCCGCCTGCGTGCGCTTGGCGTGGCGGTGGCGCTGGATGACTTCGGCATCGGCTATTCATCGCTCACTTCGCTCGAGCAGCTGCCTATCACCCGGGTCAAGCTTGACCGCATGCTGGTGGCGGGCGTGGACAGCAACCCGCGCTCGGCCGCGATCGTGCGTTCCATCGTCGCGCTGTGCCACGGGCTGGGACTGCAGGTGGTGGCCGAGGGCGTCGAGCGGCCCGAGCAACTGGAATTCCTCAAAGGCTGCGGCCCGATCAGCGTGCAGGGCTACCTGCTGGCGCATCCGGTCGAGGCATCCTCGACCCCGAGCGAGTCCCAGGCAGCCAGCGCGCGCGCGCGCCTTGTGCTCGCCTCCCCGTCAGACAGGCTCGAGGCCACCGATGCGGTGGTGTTCGTCGGTAGCTCCGGCAGGCGGCGCCAGCCGTAGCGTGCACGCCGCGCGGCTCTAGCCGCGCTGTTCCTGCAGGAATGCCGTCCGCGCCGCGACGCCCAGGTCCGCCTGGTCGGTGAAGAACCCGTCAATCCCGCAGTGCAGGTACGCGAGCAGCTCGCCCCTGAGGTCACCGCGGTCCGCGGGGACCGCGCCGCGGCGAAACTCCAGCGGCAGGAAGAAGTTCTCGGCACGGAAGGTCCAGGGGTGGACGGCCAAGTTATGCGCGTGTGCGTGCGCCACCAGCTCAGTCGGGGTGCCGAGCGAGCCGTCGGCCCGGCGCGGGATGATCTGTGACTTGTTGGGGCCGATCGCCTGGGCGTAGCGGGCAACTTCCGCAAGGCCGGCCGGCGTCGACATGTCCGCGTAGGTGCGCGCATCGTGCCTGGCGACGAAGTCGTAGGGTGCGCCGGTGTCGTCCATCAACTGTACCCGCGGCAGTTGCGTGAGGTGGCTGAGCGTGACCAGGCTGCCAACCTCGAAGGACTGCAGCCACACCGGCGAGGTGCGCTCGCGATAGCCGTGGCGGGCGAGCATCGCGACCAGCGCGGCCTCGAGCGGCAGGCCGCGGCCGGCGAAGTAGGTAGGGTGCTTGGTCTCCGGGTACACGCCGATGCGTGGCGGCAGCGGCAGCCCTAGCTGACGGGCACGCGCGGCGCGCTGCTCGTCGCCGGCGTGCACCAGCACCAGGATCTCCTCGAAAGTCGGGATCTCGAACTGGCCGTCGAAGCGTGTGTTGGCCGGGCGGATCTGCGGAATGCGCTCGCGCGCCCGCAGCGTCTTGAGCTCCGCGAGCGTGAAGTCCTCGGTGAACCAGCCCTCCACCTCGGCGCCGTCGATGCTGCGCCGGGCGCGCCGGCCGGCAAACTCGGGGTGCGTCGCCACATCGGTGGTGCCGCCGATCTCGTTCTCGTGCCGCGCCACCAGCACCCCGTCGCGCGTCATCACCAGGTCCGGCTCGACGAAATCCGCGCCGTACTGGATGGCGAGGAAGTAGGAGGCAAGCGTGTGCTCGGGCACATAGCCACTTGCCCCGCGATGACCTATCACGATCGGCGCGATGCTCATGGGGGCATCCAAGCACAGCAATGCCCGACTTGCTAGACTTTCGAGCGTGCCCCTCACGGAACAAGACATCTATCACTTCCGCGAGGGTACCTACGTACGCGCCTACGAGCAGCTGGGCGCGCACGCGTGCGCCGCCGCGGGTGACCAGCCCGCCGGCACGCACTTCGCGGTCTGGGCACCCAATGCCAGCGCCGTGAGCGTCGTCGGGGACTTCGACCGCTGGGGCGGCACGGCGCACCCACTCAAGCCGCGGCTGGATTCCTCGGGGATCTGGGAAGGCACGGTCACAGGTGTCGGCCCCGGTGCGCTCTACAAGTACCGCGTCACCGCCGCCGACGGCAGCCGCACCGACAAGTGTGACCCGTATGCATTCCATTCGGAGGTGCCGCCGCGCACCGCCTCGGTGGTCTGGGACCTTGACTACCGCTGGGGGGATGCGCAATGGCTGCGCGCGCGGGCGCGCGTCAACTCGCTCAGCGCGCCCTGGTCGATCTACGAGCTGCACGTCGGCTCGTGGCGCCGGGTCGCCGAGGATGGCAACCGCTCCTTGAGTTTCCGCGAGCTCGCGCACGCGGTTGCCGACTATGCGAGCGCGCTGGCCTTCACGCACGTGGAACTGATGCCGGTGATGGAGCATCCGTTCTTCGGCTCGTGGGGCTACCAGATCACCGGCTACTTCGCGCCCAGCGCCCGCTACGGTACGCCGCAGGACTTCATGTACTTCGTCGACCACCTGCATAGCCGCGGCCTCGGGGTGATTCTCGACTGGGTGCCCTCGCACTTCCCGACCGATGACTTCGGCCTGGCGCGCTTCGATGGCACGCACCTGTACGAGCATGAGGACCCGCGCCAGGGCTTCCACCCGGAGTGGAGCAGCTTGATCTTCAACTACGGGCGCGCCGAGGTACGCAACTTCCTCATCAGCAATGCGCTGTTCTGGCTGGACCGCTACCACATCGACGCGCTGCGCGTGGATGCGGTGGCCTCGATGCTCTACCTCGACTACGGCCGGTCCGCGGGCGGTTGGATTCCCAACCGTTTCGGCGGCCACGAAAACCTGGAGGCGGTCGAGTTCATCAAGCAGCTGAACCTTGCGGTCTACCGCGACTACCCCGACACGCAGACCATCGCCGAGGAGTCCACCGCCTGGCCGATGGTGTCGCGCCCGGTCCACCAGGGCGGCCTGGGCTTCGGACTCAAGTGGAACATGGGCTGGATGCACGACACGCTGCGCTACTTCCAGCAAGACCCGGTCAACCGCAAGTTCCACCACAGCCGGCTGACGTTTGGCATCTGGTACGCGTTCACCGAGAACTTCGTGCTGCCGCTCTCACACGACGAGGTCGTGCACGGCAAGGGCGCCCTCATCGGCAAGATGCCAGGTGACGAGTGGCAGCAGTTCGCGAACCTGCGCCTGCTGCTGGGCTACATGTGGGCGCACCCGGGCAAGAAGCTGCTGTTCATGGGCGGCGAGTTCGGCCAGCGGCGCGAGTGGCAACACGACGAGGCGCTGGAGTGGCATGTACTTAAGTACCCGCTGCATGCCGGCGTGCAGCGCTGGGTGGGCGACCTCAACCGCCTGTATCGGTCAACCCCCGCCTTGTACGAGGTGGACTTCAGCGAGGCGGGCTTCCAGTGGCTTGACCACCAGGCCGCCGACGTCAGCGTCGTGGCGTTCCTGCGCCGTGATGCCTCCGCAGGGGTCGCGCTGGTGGTCTGCAACTTCACCCCCGTGCCGCGCGAAAGCTACCGCCTGGGGGTTCCGCACGCCGGGCGCTGGCGCGAGCGGCTCAACAGTGACGCCACCGACTATGGCGGCAGCGGCCAGGGGAACCTGGGGGCGCTCGACTCGCAGCCCACCGCAGCGCACGGTCACGCGCAGTCCCTGCAGCTGCGGCTGCCGCCGCTGGCGCTGGTCATCCTGACGCCAGCGTAGCCTTGCGCGGCCTTGGCATGCGGGCGCGGCCCGGGGCAAAATCGCCACTGTGCTCACCAACGGGGGTTGCGATGCATTTCAACAGGCTGCTCGCACTGGGCGTGGTCGGCGCGCTGTGCGCATGTGGCGGCATGCCGCCACGCCAGGATCCGCAGGCGGTGCGCGCCCGCTACGCCACCTACGCCGGGGCGCCCGTGGATCGCGTCACCTGGCTCGGGCGCTTCGACAGCTGGGAGTCCCTGGGCGACAACCAGCTGTTGATCTTCACCACCCCGAGCGATGCCTACCTGCTGGCGGTGACCCCGCCGTGCACCGACCTGCCGTTCGTGCAGCACATCGGGCTTACCTCCACCGGCAGCACAATCTATGCGCGCCTGGACTCGGTCATCGTCAACAAGTGGCGCTGCCCGATCGCCCAGATCCGCAAGGTCGACTACCAGCGCATGCGCGCCGACATGCGCCAGGAGGCCGAGGCCGCCAAGGCGGCCGGCAAGCCGGCCACCTGATCAGCGGTAGCCGCGCGCCTGCAGGGTAAACAGGTGCGCATAGCGCCCGTCGAGCTGCATGAGTTCCTCGTGGCTGCCGCGCTCGACGATGTGGCCACTGTTGAGCACGACGATCTGGTCCGCCATGCGCACCGTGGAGAACCGGTGCGAGATCAGGATCGTGATGCGCTCGCGCGCCAGTTGCCGGAAGTGTTCGAAGACCTCCGCTTCCGCCTGCGCATCCATGGCCGCAGTCGGCTCGTCCAGCACCAGCACGTCGGCGCGGCTGCGCATGAATGCCCGTGACAGCGCGATCTTCTGCCACTGGCCGCCGGACAGTTCACGACCGTCCTTGAACCACTTGCCAAGCTGGGTGTGGTAGCCGGCCGGCAGGGTCTCGATGAAGTCGCTCGCGCGACCCTTGGCCGCGGCGGTGCGCCAGCGCCCCTCGTCCTCGAAATGCTGCTCGTCGCCGGCACCGACGTTCTCCCCGACCAGCATCTGGTAGCGGGCAAAGTCCTGGAAGATGACCCCGACCCGTTCGCGCAGCACGCGCTCGTCCCAGTCCTTGAGGTCCAGCCCGTCCAGCAGGATGCGCCCCGCGGTCGGGGTGTACAGGCGGGTGAGCAGCTTGATCAGCGTGGTCTTGCCAGAGCCGTTCTCGCCCACCAGGGCGAGGCTCGTGCCAGGCACCAGGTGCAGCGTGATGTGCTCGAGCGCCGGGGCGTCGGCGCCCGGGTAGGTGAAGCTGACGTCCTCGAAGCGCACCCCGTCCTTCGGCTCAGGTCCGCGCGCTTGCGTGCCCGTGGGCAACGCGACATCGGTCTCCAGGTACTCATACAGCGTGGACAGGTAGAGGTTGTCCTCGTACATGCCGCCGACCGCGGTCAGCATGGCCGAGACGGTTGCCTGCCCCTGGCGGAACAGGGCCACGTACATGGTCATCTGCCCGAGTGTGATCAGCCTGCGCACGGTGGTGATCGCGATCCAGGCGTAGGCACCGTAGAGGGCGGCCGTGCCGATCAGCCCCAGCCCGAAGCCCCAGGCGTCACGGCGGAGGGTCAGTTCACGGTCCTCCGTGTACAGCCGGCGGAAGATGGCGCGATAGCGCTCGAGCAGGCGCTCGCCCAGGCCGAAGAGCTTGACCTCCTTGGCGTGGTCCTCGCGCCCGAGCACCGTCTCAAGATAGATCTGCATGCGCGTCTCGGGGGAGCGCCAGCGGAACAGGCGGAACGCGTCGCCGGAGAACTTGGCCTCGGCGATGAACGACGGCAGCCCTGCCAGCAGCAGCACCGCCACGGCCCAAGGCGAGAAGTGCGCAAGCAGCGTGCCGTAGCTCACCAGCGAGATGCCGTTCTGCACCAGGAAGAAGGTGCGCATCACCAGGCTGAGCGGCCGCGTCGAGGCCTCGCGCCGCGCACGCGTGAGCTTGTCGTAGAACTCCGAGTCCTCGAAGTGCTGCAGCTCAAGGGTCAGCGCCTTCTCGAGGATCATGACGTTGACGCGCTGGCCGAGCTGGGCCCGCAACAAGGACTGGCACAGTGAGATGCCGCGCTGCACGGCGGAGATCCCGATCACCAGCAGGCCCTCGAGCAGCACGAGGTCCACCACGTGGCGGGCGCCGGTGCCGCTGCGCATCGCCGCGACCACCGCATCGACGATCAGGGCGCCGACATAGGCGACGCCGGCTGGCAGGATGCCAGCCAGCAGCGTAAGCGCGGCCAGCGTCAGGCTGAGCTGGCGGTTGGTGCTCCACACCAGCTCCAGTGCGCGGCGACTGTACTTGAAGACACCGAAGAAGCCGCGCACGGTCGTCGGGTCACGCGTGGGGGTGAACACGGGGCGCTGGCGCGGCGGATTGGCAGGCTCAGCCATCAGCGCTCGCGATCCTGCGGCACGGCGCCCGCCACGGCCTGGGGACGGATGATCAGCCGCGAGCCACGGCGGAAGAACACGTAGTTGTAGACCCAGGAGGCGAGCACCGCCAGGCGATTGCGGAAGCCGATGAGGGTCGTGACGTGCAGGGCCATCCACGCGAACCAGGCCAGCAGGCCCCCGAACCGCAGCGCACCGATCTCCACCACCGCGCGCGACTTGCCAACCGTGGCCATGGACCCCAGGTCACGATAGCGAAACGGCTCAGCCGGTGCGGCCCTTGCCGTGGCGATCCGCGCGGCGATCAGCCGCGCCACGTAGCGTCCCATCTGCAGTGCGCCCTGGGACACCCCCGGCACGGCGCGCCCGGCGGCGTCCACGAGATAGGCGGCATCGCCTATCACGAAAACTTCCGGATGCCCGGGCAGTGAGCAGTCCGGGGCGACCGCCACGCGGCCGCCGGGCGCACTCGAGGCCCCCAGCACCCCCACCAGAGGCGCCGGGCGCACACCTGCCGCCCAGATGACATTCTGGCTGCTGATGAACTCGCTGCCTGCCTGGACGCCGTCCACATCGATGCTGGTGACGCGGCGGTCCAGCTGCACCTCGACGCCCAGTTGCTCAAGCTGGGTAAGTGCCCGGGCCGAGGAATCCACGTGCAGCCCCGGCAGCAGCCGCGGGCCGGCTTCCAGGAGGATGACACGCGCACGACGGGTGTCCGCGTTGCGGAAGTCGCGCGGGATGACGTCCACGGCGAGCTCCTTGATGGCACCGGCGAGCTCGACCCCCGTCGGGCCGCCGCCGACAATCACGAATGTCAGATGCGCGGCCCGCCGGGCGAGGTCCGCCTCGGTCTCGGCGCGCTCGAACGAGCGCAGCAGCCGCGAGCGGATGAGCGTTGCCTCCTCGATATCCTTCATCCCGGGAGCCAGCGCGCGCCAGTCATCGTGGCCGAAGTAGTTGTCCACCGCCCCGGGCGCCAGGATCAGGTAGTCGTAGGGTATTGCACGACCCGAGGCAGTGACGGTGCGCTGCGCAAGGTCGACGCCGGTGACCTCGGCCAGCATGACGCGGGCGTTGGCCTGGGTGCGCAGGATGGTGCGTACCGGCTGCGCGATGTCCGCCGGGGTCAGTGCCGCCGAGGCGACCTGGTAGAGCAGTGGCTGGAACAGGTGGTAGTTGTTGCGGTCGATGACCAGCACGTCGGCGGGCACACGGCGCAGCTGCTTGGCAGCAAACAGTCCGCCGAAGCCGCAGCCCACGATAACGATCTGCACCCGACCGGGGCTGCTCAAGCCGCGCCTCCGCCATCCGCCAAAACCCTGAAATGGGGGATGATTGCCCGTAATTCCAGTGCGAGGCCACCGCTAGGGGCGGATGAGATTGTCGATCCAGGCCTCGCACAGCGCGATCGCCTCGGTGGGCCGGAAGCTGGCCGGCTCCAGACACCACTCCAGCCACAGCCCGTCCAGCAGCGCGGTCAACCCGATCGCCGCCAGGCGCAGGTCCACCGGGGGTGCCTGCGGGCCGTCGGCGCTCACCAGCTGCGTGAGCATGTCGCGCAGCAGCTGCACGTACCCCTGGTACGACTCGCGGTGCACGCCCTGGATGAGCGGCGAGTGGCGGTACATCCCCCAGAACACCACCCACACCGCCAGGGCATCCGGGTCCAGGTTGGGGCGCGAGAACGAAGCGTGCAGGAAGGCATGCATGCGCGCGCGCGGGGCGGCCGGGGCACGCTGCACCGCCGCGGTGAGGGCCCCCACCAGCTCGCTGTTGAAATAGCGGTAGGCCGCCGCGATCAGCTCGTCCTTGTTGGGGAAGTGGTGGTTGATCAGCCCGAGCGAGACCCCGGCCTGCGCGGCGATGGCGCGCATGGACAGGCCCTCGTGGCCATGGCGCTTCAGGCACTCGATGGTAGCCTCGATGAGCTCCTGGCGGCGCTGCTCGGGCAGCTGCCGCTCGTAACGCGGGCGCGTGGCGCGCGCGCTGCTCACCGCCACGTCTGAACCGTTGCGCGCGGTACTCTCACGCGACCCGCCGCAGGTGCCCGCGGCGGAAGTCGCTGACGATCTCGCGCGCCGCATTGTGGCCAGCCGCCCCGTTCACCCCACCACCGGGGTGCGTGCCGGCGCCGCACATGTACAGGCCCTGCAGCGGGCCGCGGTAGTTGCCGTAGCCGAGCATCGGGCGCGCCGAGAACAGCTGGTCGAGGCTTAGCTGCCCGTGACAGATGTCCCCGCCGACCAGCCCGAAGGTGCGCTCGAGGTCCAGCGGACTCATGATCTGGCGGCCGAGCACGGAGGCCTTGAAGTTCGGCGCGTACTGGTTGACGGTATCGATCATCAGGTCCGCCACCTCGTCGCGGTGCGTGTCCCAGCTGGCACCGTTGGGAAGCTGCGGGGCCACGTGCTGGCAGAACATGCTGGCGACGTGCTGCCCGGCAGGGGCCAGCGAATCATCGAGTGTCGAGGGGATGCAGACCTCGACGATCGGCTTCTTCGACCAGCCGCTGGTGCGCGCGTCGAAGTAGGCCTGCTCCATGTAGGACAGCGTCGGCGCGATGATGATGCCGGCGGTGTGGTGATCGCCAACCGCCTTGCCCGGCAGGCAGGTGAAGTCCGGCAGCTCGCTCAGCGCCACGTTCATGCGGAAGGTGCCCGAGCCGCAGCGCCAGTGGCTGATGTGCTCGCGGAACGGCTCCGGCAGCGCCCCGGGCGCGAACATGTTCAGGTACAGCAGCTTCGGGTTGAGATTGGAGATCACCGCCGCCGCGCGCAGGGTCTCGCCGGAGTCGGTGACCACGCCCACGGCGCGGTCACCCTCGACGAGCACCTCGCGCACCGCGGTGCCCACGCGAATCACCACGCCGCGGGCGGCCGCAGCCCTGGCCATCGCCTGGGTGATTGCCCCCATGCCACCGATGGCATGGCCCCAGGCGCCGCGCTTGCCGTTCACCTCGCCGAATACATGGTGCAGCAGCACGTAGGCGGAGCCTGGACTGTAGGGGCTGGCATAGTTGCCCACCACGCCGTCGAAGCCGAAGGTCGCCTTGATAGGGTCGCTCTCGAACCAGTTGTCGAGGTAGTCGCCGCAGGACATCGAGAACAGCGCCAGCAGCTCGCGGCGCAGGCCCATGTCGAGCCTGCGCAGCCGGCCACCGACCCGCGCGGCGCTGATCAGCTCCGGCAGCACCTGGCGCCAGCTGCCCTCGAGTGCGTTCGGCGGTGTGGTCAGAACCAGGTCGCGCATGACATCGGCGATCGACTCCAGGCGCTGCCCATACTCGGCCAGGCGCGCGGCGTCGCGCGTGGAGAAGCGCGCCACCTCATCGTGCGTACGATCGCCACCGCTGAGCAGGTAGCGGCCGTCCTCGGTCGGCAGGAAGTTCGCCGCGCGCCGCTCGACGATGCGCAGGCCGTGCGCATGCAGGTCCAGGTCCTTGATGACCTTCGGGTTCAGCAGCGAGACGGTATAGGCGGCGACCGAGTTGCGGAAGCCGGGATGGAACTCCTCGGTGACCGCCGCGCCACCGACGACGTCGCGCCGCTCCAGCACGGTGACCTTGAGGCCCGCCTGCGCGAGGTACGCGGCGCACACCAGACCGTTGTGGCCGCCGCCGATGATCAGCGCATCGCAGTAGCCGTCGCCGCGCTCAGCCATTGCTCCAGCCCCTCGGCGGCGCGAACGGCAGCTTGCTCTGCGGAATCAGGCTGCGCATGTGCTTGCCGAAGCTGCGCAGGCAGACCTCCCCGTCGCTCAGGGGCCCGGAGGAATAGCTGCTCGAGGCCATGCCCTGCTGCACGCGTGCGATCAAGGCCTTGTCCTCGACGCTGACGCGGCGGTTGATGCGCCAGTTGAGGTAGCGCACCGCCTTCATCTCGCGGCTGACGTCAGCCGGGTGCACGTAGGCGATCTCGCGGATCATGGTCTCGGTGGGCGACACCGGGATCATCTGCATGAAGTCGATCTGGTCCGGGTAGATGTCGAAGGCGACGTTGGGCCACAGCTTGAAGTAGATCCACAGGCGCTGGCGCTCGGCCGGCAGGTGCTCGATCTTGGGCAGGAAGCTCTGGTAGGCGCGTTCGGACCAGTTGCTGGACGGCGTGTCGCGCAGCGCTCCCCACATCTTGTCCACCCACGGCTTGGCCTCGATGCCGTAGCCGCGACCGAACAGCCGGGTCAATCCCGGGTGTGCGACGTTGATGTGCAGCCCGTCGGAGAAGTTGTCAGTCACGTTCTTCCAGTTCACCGCGCGCGGACGCATCGACACGCGGCCCATGGGCACCAGTTCCTCGAAGCGATAGGGGGCAATCTCATGTTCGTAGGGGGCCAGCATGTCGCGCACGCTCGGCAGCCCCGGCGCGAAGCGCACGAACACGAAGCCGTGGTAGATCTCGTGCTCGCACACCGCCAGGCCGTGCTTGGAAGTATCAAGCCCTTTGAAGGTCTCGCGGCTCAGGGCCACGAGGCGCCCGTCGAGCCCATACGTCCAGGCGTGGTACGGACAGGTGATGCGCTTGCCGCAGTTGCCGGTCGGCCCGTCGACCAGCCGGGCGGCGCGATGCCGGCACACATTGTGGAACGCGCGCACGCCCTCTTCCGCGCGCACCACCACCACCGACTCGCCGAAGAACTCGAAGGTATGGAAGTCACCGACCTTGGGAATATCGTTGACGTGGCACACGATCTGCCAACTGTTGCGGAAGATCGCCTGCTTCTCGACCTCGAAGAACTCCCGGTCGTGGTAGATCCATCCGGGCAGGCTCTGGTTCTCCAGATCATCCTGGGGGGTCGCCGAGACGCTCTTCAGGTGTGTGGACTTCATGGCGGTTATCCGGGTGTGGTGGCGTTGTTGAACGATCGTACGACAAGCCATGCGAGCGGGCAAGCCCGCTCGTGCGCGCGCAGCCCGGCGAGCCAGTCCCTGCGGGTGTGATAAAACAATCCCGCCGTGAACGAGACCACTGATATCGCCCACCTCATCCAGGCGGCCATCGCCCCGGTGTTCCTGCTGTCGGGCGTGGCGGCCATGCTCGGGGTCCTGACCAATCGCCTGGCGCGCATCGTCGACCGGGCCCGTGCTCTTGAGGACCGCCTGGAGGGCCAGCCCGAAGCGCTGCCGAGGCTCCTGGGAGACCTCAAGGTGCTCGCGCGCCGCGCCCGCTACGTGAACGTCGCCATCTCCCTGTGCACCATCGCCGCCTTGCTGGTGGCGCTGGTCGTGGTCACCCTGTTCGCCAACGCCTTCCTGGGCGTGCAACTGACCCGCGAGATCGCCCTGCTCTTTGTCGGTGCAATGCTGTGCCTGAGCGCCGCCTTCATCGCCTTCTTCGTGGAAGTGCGCCATGCCACCGCCTCGCTGCGCATCGGGGAACCCCATATCTAGCCCCCCGGGGCCTGAGGCGCCCGGACGAGCGGCTCGGGGGCGGATCTGCTACCCTGCGCACCCTTTTTTGGACTGATCCTGGGGCGGCCTCCCGCGGCCCCCGGAACATCCGGGCCCAAGGGCCATGAAATCACCATGAACCGTCCGATTCGCAACATCGCCATCATCGCGCACGTCGACCACGGCAAGACGACGCTCGTCGACTGCCTGCTCAAGCAGTCCGGTACCTTCGCCGCGCACGAGCGCATGGGCGAACGCATCATGGACTCCAACGACATCGAGCGTGAGCGCGGCATCACCATTCTTGCCAAGAACTGCGCCATCGAGTACGGCGGCACGCGCATCAACATCGTCGACACGCCCGGGCACGCGGACTTCGGCGGCGAAGTCGAGCGCGTGCTGTCCATGGTCGACGGCGTGCTGCTGCTGGTGGATGCGGTCGAGGGCCCGATGCCGCAGACACGCTTCGTCACCCGCAAGGCGCTGGCGCTGGGCCTCAAGGCGATCGTAGTGGTCAACAAGATCGACCGCCCCGGCAGCCGCCCGGGCTGGGTCGTCGACCAGACCTTCGACCTGTTCGACAAGCTCGGCGCGACCGATGCGCAGCTGGACTTCCCGGTGATCTATGCCTCGGCGCTGCAGGGCTGGGCGAGCACCGACCACACCGAGCGGCGTCCGGACATGTCCGCGCTGTTCGAGGCCGTGCTCACCTACGTGCCGCCACCTGCAGCCCAGGCCGACCTGCCGCTGCAGCTGCAGATCTCGACCCTGGACTACAACTCCTACGTCGGACGCATCGGCATCGGCCGCATCCGCCGCGGGGTCGTGCGCCCGGGCGAGAAGGTGGTCCTGCGCTACGGCGACGAGGATCGCGGCACGGCCAAGATCGCGCAGGTGCTGACCTTCACCGGGCTGCAGCGCAGCAGCGTCGAGGAGGCAAGCGCGGGCGACATCGTCGCCATCACCGGCATCGAGGATGTGAACATCGGGCTCACCATCTGCGATCCGGAGCACGCCGAAGGCCTGCCGCCGATCAGCGTGGACGAGCCCACGCTCGCCATGAATTTCCAGGTCAACACCTCGCCGCTGTGCGGGCGCGAGGGCAAGTACGTCACCAGTCGCCAGATCCGCGAGCGCCTGTACCGCGAGCTGCAAAGCAACGTCGCGCTGCGCGTGGACGACACCGATGAACCGGACGTGATGCGCGTCTCGGGCCGCGGCGAGCTGCACCTGACCATCCTCATCGAGAACATGCGCCGCGAGGGCTACGAGCTGGCCGTGTCGCGCCCTCAGGTGCTCACCAAGATCGTCAACGGCGAGGTCCACGAGCCCTACGAGGCCCTGACGGTCGACATCGACGAAGGCAACCAGGGGGCGGTGATGGAGGCCCTGGGCGGCCGCCGTGCCAAGCTCACCGACATGGCGATCGGCAACGGCCGCGCGCGCCTGGAATATCGCGTCCCGGCCCGCGGGCTGATCGGCTTCCAGGGCGAGTTCATGACCCTCACCCGCGGCACCGGCCTCATCAGCCACATCTTCGATGGCTTCGCAGCCGTCGAGGGCGAGATCCCGGACCGCCACAACGGCGTGCTGATCAGCAGCGAACAGGGCGAGGCGGTCGCCTATTCCCTGTTCAACCTGCAGGAGCGCGGCCGCATGTTCGTCAGCCACGGCGAGAAGCTCTACGAGGGCATGATCATCGGCATACACAGCCGCGAGAACGACCTCGTCGTGAACCCGATCAAGACCAAGAAGCTCACCAACGTGCGCGCCGCCGGCAAGGACGATGCGATCCTGCTGGTGCCGCCGATCCAGCTGACCCTGGAGTTCGCGGTGGAGTTCATCGCCGATGACGAGCTGGTGGAAGTCACCCCGCTGTCGATCCGTATCCGCAAGCGCTACCTCAAGGAACAGGACCGCAAGCGCTCCTCGCGCAGCGATTCCGCACTGATCGCCTAGCGAGCCTGCCCGCGCGGGCGGTTCACGGCTCGCGCGAGCCGGGCATGTCGACGAAGCGCAGGAACTCCGCGCGGGTGCGCGCATCGCTGCGGAACACACCGGTCATGCTGCTGGTCACCATCGAGACGTTGCGCTTGTGCACCCCACGGGTGGTCATGCACTGGTGCACGGCCGACACCACGACCCCGACGCCGCGCGGCTTGAGCACATCGGTGATGCAGTTGGCGATCTGGGCGGTGAGCTTCTCCTGCACCTGGAAGCGCCGCGCGTAGCCGTCGACCACGCGCGCCAACTTGCTGATGCCCACCACCTTGTTGTCCGGCAGGTAGCCGATGTGCACGCGCCCGATGATCGGCGCCATGTGGTGCTCGCAGTGGGACTCGAAGGAGATGTCGCGCAGCACGATCAGCTCGTCATAGCCGCCGACTTCCTCGAAGGTGCGGCGCAGGTAGGCCGCAGGATCGATCTGGTAGCCGGAGAACCAGTCCCCATAGGCGTCAACCACCCGCTGCGGGGTGTCCTTGAGGCCCTCGCGCTTGGGGTCCTCGCCGGCCCACTGCAGCAGCGTGCGCACCGCGTTCTCGGCAGCACGGCGGGAAACCTTGGGTCGGGGTGCGGGCATGGCGCGTCCTTCAGGTAACAGGGGCGGTGGTGACCAACCGCCCCTGGTGAAGCACCAGTCTAGCGTGGCGCAGCGTGTGGCGCGCCCCTCAGCCCAGCCAGTGCACCATGCCGTAATTCAGCAGCAGGCTGCAGCCGCCCACCAGGATCGCCACGACGAAGCCGGCGGCCAACGGGCGCCAGCCGATGCGCCACATGTCGGTAAACGATACCGACAGGCCCACGGCCGTCATGCCGCAGGTCAGGAACAGGTCCGAGGCGGTGTAGCCGGTGTTGACCACCGCCAGCCAGCCGCCGGCGGAGTGGAACAGCGCATCCCCTGCCGTGCGCACGAGGATGAATCCCAGGAACGCCAGCACGAAGAAAGGCACCAGTGCAGCACGCCCACCGGCAGGGGTTGCAGCGACAGCTGCGGGGCCTGCCTCCAGGGCCTCCTCACGTCGGGTAAGCCAGGCCGCTGCCGGGATAAGCACGGCGATGGACAGGTTGCGCAGCAGCTTGGCGACGCTGGCCGCCGCCAGGGCCGCAGGCGCGGCGTTCTGCTGCGAGTAGATCAGCGAGGCACCGATGACCTGCGAGGTGTCATGGATCGCGGTGCCCAGGAAGATGCCCGCGTGCACCGGGGAACCGGCGAAGAAGTGCGCGGCCACCCACGGATACAGCAGCATCGCGATGCAGCCAAACAGCACCACGCAGGTCACCGCGAAGGCGGTCTCCGCGTGGCGCGCCTTGATCACCGGGGACATCGCCACCACCGCGGTGCAGCCACACACCGCGGTGCCGATCGCCAGCAGCAGGCCCAGGCGGCGTGGCACCCTGAGCAGGCGCGAGATGCCGATGCCGGCCACGAGCGCCACCGTGAGGCAGGTCAGAGCCACCGGCAGCGCGGTGATGGCAATCGCCCCGGCACCGCCCAGGGTCAGGCGCAGGCCCACGAGTGCGATACCCACGCGCAGCAGCCGGTGCATCGTCCAGTTAAGTCCGCTGGTGGCCCAGGCAGGCACACCCACGCTGTTACGCCACAGCATCCCCAGCAGCACCGCGCACATGACGGGGCTCAAGGGAACCTTGGGCAGGCCGATCGCGCCTTGCGCGAACTGTTGTGCCATGCCGCGCGCCACAGCCGCCAGCGCTACGGCGACCAGCACCCCGGGCAGCGCCTGGCGCACCGCGACCCAGCCGGGAGTGAACGCCCGCAGGAGCGCCCGCACGGCTACTGTGGAAGCCGCGCGTCGCTTGCGATCGGCTGCGGTGGGCAGCGCCGCCGGTTGGCGACCATGCGATCGTTGAGTTCGGTGATCGCCCGGCTGCCGGTGCACACGAACATGAAGGGCAGGATGGCGTGAACCAGGCAGGCAAGCCCTGCGAGCACCATGCGCACGCCAAACCAGGCGGCCACGGCCAGATGCTCCGTATAGGTCTCCCCTACGGACTGTGGATGCGCGGTGAAACGGCTCGTCAGGTCCATGCAACTATCGTATGGCCACGGTCGCGCTACGCGGTTGCGAACATGGCTCCCGGCGGCGCATAATGAGCAACAATGTTGCTTATTTTAGTATAATCAAGAAACGATATACCATGGATAAGCTGGACGCCAAAATCCTCGAGTTCCTGCAGGCGGACGGCTCACTGAGCGCCGCGGAAATCGCCGACCGCATCGGGCTGTCCAAGGCGCCGTGCTGGCGCCGTATCCAGAAGCTGCAGGAACAGGGGATCATCAAGAGAACCGTGGCGCTGCTGGATGCGCGCGCTCTGAACGTGGGTACCACGGTATTCGTCACGCTCAAGACCGGCAACCATAGCGAGGCCTGGTTCGAGCGCTTCGCGCGCGCGGTGCACGACATCCCGGAGGTCACCGAGATCCACCGCATGAGCGGCGACGTCGACTACCTGATCCGCATCGTGGTGCCGGACATCGACGCCTACGACGTGGTCTACAAGCGGCTGATCTCGGCGGTCGAGTTCCAGGACGTCAGCGCGAGTTTCGCGCTGGAGACGATCAAGTCCACCACCGCCTTGCCACTGCGCTACCTGAAGCTGGACGGCCCGGGCACCTAGTGCCCGGTGGTCGCTGAGCCCTCGGTGGAGTTCTCGCGCACGATCTGTGCGATGCGCGCGGTGACCTCGCTGCGGTCCACGTCATAGGCGCTGGTCTTGATCACCGGCTGCTGTGGCGGACTCTGCGCCAGTTGGTGGCCCGAGTCGTCGTGGACATTGACCTTCACGCGCGTCGACAGCCCGATGCGCAGCGGATGGTCCTTGAGTTCCTCGGGCTTGAGCGCGATGCGCACCGGCACGCGCTGAACCACCTTGATCCAGTTGCCCGTCGCATTTTGCGCCGGCAGCAGCGCAAAGGCTGCCCCCGTCCCCATCCCCAGGCCCACCACCGTGCCCTGGTACTCGACGTGGCCGCCGTATAGGTCCGAGACCACCGTCACCGGCTGACCGATGCGCATGCGATCGAGCTGCACTTCCTTGAAGTTCGCCTCGATGCGCAGCCGCTCCAGCGGCACGATCGTCATCAACGGGGCGCCCGGGGCGATATGGTCGCCCAGCTGCACGCTGCGCTTGGCAACATAGCCCGACACCGGCGCCTTCACGCTCGTGCGCTGCAGCGCAAGCCAGGCCTTCTCGACCTGGGTCGCCGCCGCGCGCACGTCCGGATTCTCGGCCACGTTGGTGTGCCCGACCAGCGCGATGCCGGCGGCGAGGTTTTTCTCGGCGGCCGTGAGTGCGTCGCGTGCCGCATTGAGCGCGTCCTGGGCGTGGCCGACTTCCTCGGTCGACACCGCGCCGGTGCTGGTGAGGTCCTTGCGGCGATTGAAGTCCGACTGGGCACGGGCGAGATCACTGCGGCGCTGACCCACGACCGCCGTGAGCTGGTCACGGTTGGCGAACACCGTGCGCGTCTGGCGCACGGTGCGCGCCAGCTGCTGCTCGGCGTCCTGCAGCGCAATGCGCGCGTCGGTGTCATCGATGTGGATCAGCTCCTGGCCGGCCTGTACCAGGTCGGTCTCGTCCGCACCGATGCTCACGACCGTGCCACCCACCTGCGGCATGACGTTCGCGACATCACCGGCGACGTAGGCATCGTCGGTCGTCTCGTAGCCGCGCGCGAACACGAGCCACCACACCAAAGCGAGCACCGCGAGCACGATCAGGGCGACCGTCAGGATGACGAGCCACTTCCTGCGTTGCGCGCGCTGTGTCTGGGCCTGGGGTGCGGTTTCTACGGCAGCATCCATTGCAAATTACTCTTCAGTGGGAAGCCAGAGGAGCGCTGGGCGGTGGCGGCACGCCATACCCGCCCCCGAGCGCGCGTGCCAGGTCGGCACTGAAAGTCAGGCGCCGCGCGGCGAGCTCCGCACCCAGGCCCTGCGCGAGCAACACCTCATTCTGGGCCGAAAGTACGCTCAGGTAGTTATCAAGCCCGGCCTTGTAGCGCTGGGTGGTCAGATCGTACGAACTCTGTGCAGCATCAAGAGCCGCAACCTGCTGGGTGGTCTCACCCTCGAGCGCCTGCCAGTTGGTGACGACATCGGCGACCTCGCGCACCGCATCGAGCAAGGTCTGGTTGTACTGGCCGACTGCGGCATCCAGCGCCGCCTGCTGCGCGTACAGGTTGCCGCGTAGTGCGGCACGGTTGAACACCGGCAGGCGCACCGTCGGCCCGATGCCGGCGATGCGATCGGAGTAGTCGAACAGCTGCGACAGGCCGATGGTCTGGAAGCCGGCGAAGCCGACCAGATTGACGTCCGGGTAGAACTCGGCCTCGGCGGCGGCGATGCCGTGCCCGGCGCCCTCGACCTGCGCACGAGCCGCAGCCACGTCCGGGCGTCGTGCCAGCAGGTCCGACGGCAGCGTGGATGGCAGGGCGATGTCGGCCGGCGCGGTCAGCTTCGGCCGCGTGAGCGCGCGGCCGCGGTCGGGACCGGCGCCGACCAGGTCGGCCAGCTGGTTGCTGGTCAGATCAATACTTGCCTGCACGTAGACCACCCCGGCGCGCGTGAGTGCCACGGTGCCCTCGGACTGCTTGACCCGCGCATTGTTCTCCAGCCCGGCGCTGACGCGTTCCTTGGTGAGATCGAGGATCGAGTTTTGCTGCTTGAGGTTGTCGTTGGTGACATCCAGAAGCGCGTAGTTCAGCGCAAGCTGGATATAGGCACGCACGACCGCGACGCTGATGGCGAGGCGTGCGGCTTCCTGGTCCGCCTGCGCTGCCGCAACGCCCGAGCGCGCCTGCGCGAGCAGCGCACGATTCTTGCCCCAGAAGTCCAGTTCCCAGGTGAAATCCACCGCCGCGCGCGCATCGGTCGACCAGCTGCCCGCGTACGGAGGCGGGTACAGGCCATGCTCGGGATAGCGCTGCCGGGTCACCTCGCCATTGACCGCTGCGGATGGGAAACGCGCACCTCCGGCCCTCACCGCCTGCGCCTGTGCGGCACGCAGCCGGGCCTGGGCGATCTCCAGCGACGGGCTGCCTGCCAGGGCCTCCTCGACCAGGGCATCCAGCTGAGGGTCGCCGTAGCTGCGCCACCACTGGTCGCTCGGCCAGGCAGCGACATCAAGCTTCGTGCCCTCGAGGGTGTGCTGCGCGGTGAGCGAGTTCGGCTCGACCTTCGGGACGGCCTTCCAGCCGCCACGATCCACGCAACCGGCGAGCACGAGGGCCGCGGCTGACACCATAAATACGCTTCGAGAGATCATGATTTGCTGCCTGCAAGGGTGGCCGGATTGTCCCCTTGGCTCTGTCCGTTTTCGATCATCCTTCCGAGATAGCTCTTCAGGGCTTGCACCTCCCCGCCACTGAAGCCGGCCAGGTGGGCCTCGAGCACGCTGCCGGCGACCCCGGCGAACCGCGGCAGTTGCGTGCGGCCACTGGTGGAGAGCTTGAGGACCACCGCACGACGATCCGTGCGACTGCGCTCGCGGCTCACCAAGCCGCGCTTCTCGAGCCGGTCAAGGATGCGCGTCATGGCACCGGTGTCGTACTGCATGAAACGGCACAACCCGGCGGCCGTCTGCGCACTGCCCTCGGCCAGGTGCTTGAGCACGGCGAACTGCATGCCAGTCAGGCCGAAGCGCTCCAAGCGCTCATCCAGCGAGGACAGCAGCGAGGCGCGTGCGCGACCCAGCAGGTAGCCCACGCTCAGCCCATCCTCCGGGGCCGGTGGTGTGACCACGCGCTCAATCCTGACTGCACTCCTGCGGGCCATCTGCGCTGCTTGCTATCCTAGTCGCTGCCGGAACGATCACTGCCGACGATATTACTGCCTCGGCAGGTAATTGTCGATCCAAGGACGCCTATGCCGCTCATCCGCCCTGTTCAGGCCCCGCCAGCGCTGCGGCAGTACGGCTGCATTCGCCTGGGAACGCGCTAATGCAGCCCGGCAAGCGCATTTCATCGGGTAACACGTTCTTTTATAAGCGCATGTTTCCGGTCATGTGGGTGGGCATCGTCGTCTTGTTTGCCGCCATTGCCTTGACCAGTGCACGCCGGGGACCGTCGCCGCCGCTCATTGTTTTCATCGTGCCGGCCCTGGCTCTTGGCATCGGCTATTTCGTGATACGCCGCCTGGTACTGGACCTCGCAGACGTGGTCTACGACGAGGGGGATGCACTGAAGGTGCGTTTCGGGAGCGACGAGGAAAGGATCCCGCTCGCCAACATCATCAACATCAGCTATGCCGGGATGACGAATCCGCAGCGCATCACGCTCACACTGAGCACCCCCGGTCGTTTCGGGCGCGAAGTGACCTTCTCGCCCCCACAGACATTCCTCGGCCCGTTGCTACGCAGGAACGCGCTAGTGGACGAGCTTATCGAGCGGGTAGACGCCGCGCGCCGGCGCTGAAGACGTCCGCGCCGAAGGTCCTCAGGTCAGGATCGGCCGCATAGCCCAGTGGCGGCAGCGCGAACAGCATCGCCACCGTGCGCAGCAGTGAGTAGTGGTTGTACTGCTCCTGGGAGACCGTTCCCGCACGCACGAACGGGGACAGCACCAGCGCACCAATGCGACCGCCGCCGG
The DNA here is from genome assembly GCA_963703025.1 of uncultured Pseudomonadota bacterium. Classification (GTDB taxonomy): domain Bacteria; phylum Pseudomonadota; class Gammaproteobacteria; order Steroidobacterales; family Steroidobacteraceae; genus 13-2-20CM-66-19. The sequence goes on from OY969778.1 coordinate 790,735, forward strand.
GGCCCGACATGCCCGGCGGGTACACCGCCCCGGGCAACGGGCGCTCGCCGCAGCAGGCCGCCGCGCCTTCAGCACCCGCGTGATCTGACTCGTCGAAGGTAATCACGAGCAGGCCATCGCTGTGGAAGGCCGGTGAACTGGTGATCAACGGCACCCACTTGCGCAGGAAGGCGTTGATGGCCACAAGGCCGCCACGCCGGCCGTCGACGCAATGTGCGTCGTGACCGTCGTTGCACAGATTGGGCGTGATGAAAGTGTAGTTTGCGGTGGTGGCCACGCTCTTGAGGTCCCGCGCGAGGTGGCCCAGGTTCACAACATGCGCGTCGCAGCGCGCCTGGTCGTCGATGATCGAATGGAAGTACACGAATGGGTTGTGCTTGGTCGCGTACTGGTCACCGATCTGCGCCTGCTCAGTCGTCTCAGGCGCCCCCACCGGCACGTGCGCGCACGTCGCCGACTCGCGCGCCGGGTTGTTCCCCATGTCCTCCATGTAGGCGCGCCAGGTGAGCCCGGCGGCCTCGAGCTGGTCCGGCAGCGTGCGCACCAGCGGCGGATAGACGCAACCGGACCCGAGCAACTGGCCGTTGTCGTCTAGCCCGTCAGCGCTGGGCTTGAAATCGGTGAATATCCCGCAGTCGAGCTGCGTGTCGTGGTTCGGCGCCTGCCCGCTGATCAAGGCGATGTAGTTATCGAGGCTCGCGTGGCCGATGCCGTAGTACTGCGGCAGGCGCACGCCCTGTGCCGGCAGCGTGTGCGCGAGATAACGTGCCGGCGAAGCCTTGCCGAACGCGCCCGCGTCAGACTGGTTTTCCAGCAGCAACACGAAAACATGACGGATCGGCGGCAGAGGCGCCGGTACGGCAATTGGTTGTGCGCCGGCGTGTGCCACCAGCCCGCTGAGGGCCAGCAGCCACCCCGCGGTGCGGATTGTCCGGCGCGTCACTAGCGGCCCTCGACAGCGGCGACCGGCGCGGCAGTGGGCATCCGCAGCGCGCGGATGAACAGCACCGCGCACGCAACGGTGAGCAGTGCCGCGAGCATGAACGGCGCGCCGGGGAAGTACACGACCGCCGCGTGGTGCGAAAAATGGCCAAAGACCTGCGTCATGAGCGGTGGCCCCAGGATGGAACTAAGGCTGTAGAGCATTGCGACCGCGCCCTGCAGCTCTCCCTGGGCATCGGCGGGTGCGCGCTGCGAAGCCAGCGCATTCATCGAAGGATACGCCAGGGCAAATACGAACGTGAGCAGGGAGACCGGGTACATCATCCAGCCCTGCGGTACCAATGCGTAACCTATGTATGCCAGCACAGCCGCTGCCATCCCGGCGAGGGCTGCGGGGCGCTCGCCGCCGAACCACGGCACCAGTCGTCCGGTGAAGACTCCCTGCGCAATCGCCATGACCAATCCCACCCAGGTCAGCGAGTAACCCACCTGGTCGCTGGTCCAGTGGAACTTGAGGATGGTGTAGAACGACCACACGTTCGGCAGCACCTGGTGGCCAAGCTGCCACAGGAACAATGCCGCGAGCATCCACAGGACTCCCGGGTACTTGGCGACCTGCGCAAGCGTCCCCAGCGGATTGGCACGCATCCAGCGGAACGCCCGCCGTGCAGCCGGCGGTAGCGATTCTGGCAGCGCGAAGTAACCGAACGCGGTGTTCAGCAGGGCGATGACGCCAGCGGTGAAGAATGGCGCGCGTGGCCCGAAGTGGCCCAGCTGCCCGCCGATCGCCGGACCGACGATGAAGCCGATGCCAAACGCCGCCCCCATCAGGCCGAAGCTCTGTGCGCGCTTCTCAGGTGGCGTGATGTCTGCTACGTACGCGTAGGCAGGCGTGAACGATGCCCCGGCGACCCCGGCGACCATGCGCCCGAAGAACAGCCAGCCGATGGTCGGCGCGAAGCCTTGAATGAAGTAGTCGCAGCCGAGTGCGAACAGCGCGAACAGCAGCACCGGCCGACGCCCGAAGTGGTCACTTAGATTGCCCAGTACCGGTGCACAAAAGAACTGCATCAGTGCATAGATGCTGGCGAGCAGGCCGCCGTAGGTTGCGGCGCGGTCGACCGTGACACCTGTCAGCTGCATGATCAGGCTCGGCAGCACGGGCAGGATGATGCCAAACCCGATCGAATCTATGAGCACCGTAACGAAGACGAACGCCAGGGCGCGCTTGGCAGAACCGGACGGCTTCACAGTCTCTTTCCAGCGGATGGCGTCATCTTAAATGCGCACAGCACAGGTGACGGCGCGGGCCCGCAAGACCTGGCTCACGCGCGGCGTGCGCCAAGGCGCGTCCATACCAGGTACACCGGCACGCCGGCTACGATGATCAGCATCGTCACGCCGGTGTTGCGCGGATCGGTCATCAGGGCGTTGACCACCATGAACAGCGAGGCGAGGAGAAATATCGCAGGCACGACCGGATAGCCCCAGACCCGATAGGGCCGTGGCAGGTCTGGCCGCGTCCGGCGCAGCACGAAAACCGCGGCGACCATGAGCGCGTAGAACGGCCAGATTCCCAGGATGAACTTGTCGGCGAGCTGCGCAAAGTCATTCGCCAGCACGTAGGCAACCCCAAGCACGCAGGCAAGCCAGATCGCCACCGAGGGACTGGCGAAGCGTGGCGACACGCGTGCGACGCTCTTGAAGAACATGCCGCGGTCGGCCATCGCGAAGAACACCCGCGAGCCGGTCATCATGGAGGCGTTCAGCCCACTGAAGGCTGAGAGGATCACCGCCACTGCGATCGCCGCTGTCCCGGCGCTGCCCAGCAGCGGCACCCGTGCGGCAACCGTCGACGCGATGAGCCTTGAGCCGGCCATCTGCAACGGGGACAGCGCGTACAGGAAGCCGACGTTCACCACCAGGTACACCAGTGTCACGCACAGCGCGCCTGCGATGAGCGCGCGTGGCAAGTTGCGTTGCGGATCGGCAATCTCGCCAGCCATCGTCGCAGGGTCCGCCCAGCCGTCATAGGTCCACAACACCGGGATCAGGGCGGTGGCCAGCAACGACATGGAAATGCCCGCAGGCCATGCCGGGGTGAAATGGCGGCCGCTACCGCCGGTGGCGGTAAAGGCCAGCAGGCCCAGCGCGAGCAGCGCTGCGTACTTGAGCACGGTGGTGGCGCTTTGCAACACGGCGGCGCGCTGCACACCGACGTAGTTGATCGCTGCGATCAAGACGATGGCCGCTGCCGCCACGTAACGCACCTGGAGCGCGCTCAGAGGCACGAAGTAGCCTAGGTACTCGGCGAATATGGTGGCGATCGCCCCCAGGGCCGAGGCGCGAATCACCACCAGCTCGGTCCAGCCGAACAGGAATGCCGGCAGCGGCCCATAGGCCTCGAGCAGGTACGCGAAGATGCCGCCAGAGCGCGGCATTGCACCGGCAAGCTCGGCAACCGTCAGGGCACCGCACAGGGCGATGACCCCACCCAGTACCCAGCACAGGAGGATTGGGCCCGGCGCACCGAGCTGGCCGGCCACGGTCGCCGGCACGCGGAATATGCCACTGCCAATCGCAACCCCGACCGATACGGCGACGGTCTGCAGCAGGCCGACTGAGCGCGGCATGCGTTCGCCCCATTGGTCAGCCATCGACGAGCCGCTCCGCGATAAGTTCGACCCAGTGACGCACCGGAATCCTGGTAGCGCCGCGTATGTGGTGCAGGCAACCGATGTTGGCCGTGGAGATCACCTGCGGCGCACCGGCCTCAAGGGCCTCGACCTTGGCGCGCAGCAGCTGCTGCGACAGCTGGGGCTGCAGGATCGAGTAAGTGCCTGCAGAGCCGCAGCAGCGCTGCCCGTCTGTCACCGCTGTCAGGGTGAATCCAGCGGCGAGCAGCAGCGGCTCGACCATGCCTGAGAGTTTCAGCGCGTGCTGCAGGCTGCAGGGCGCCTGGAAGGCGACCCGTTGCGAAGTCACCGGCGGGCGCGCGTGGGCGCTGGTGCGCAGCGCCCTTGCCAGTTCCCCGGACTCCGCGCTCAAGACCTGAGTGATGTCCCGTGCCGAGGCGCTGATCCGCGCCGCACGCGCCGCGTAGCGCGGGTCGTCCTGCAGCAGCCCACCATAGTCCGCGAGCATGGCGCTGCAGGCGCTGGCGGTGAACACCAGGGCCTCGGCACCCGCCTCAAGTTGAGGCCACAGCGCATCGACGTTGCGGCGCACCTGGGCCAGCGCATCGCCGTGCTGGGCGAGATGCTGGCTCACGGCCCCGCAGCAACCGGTGCCAGTCGCGGCCACGGCGGAAATGCCGATGCGGTCGAGCACGCGCGCGGCGGCCGGATCGATGCCACCTGCCAGCAGCGGCTGCACGCAGCCCGGGACGATGACCACCCGTCGCGCGTGCCGCGCCGCCGGCCAGTTAAGGGCTGCCGCGGCCAGCCGCGGCGGCAGTTGCGGCAGCTGCGAATGCAGCACCCTGGGTAGCAGCGGGCGCAGCCACCGCGCGGCACGCAGCAGAGAGCGGGCGCGGCCGGTGTGCGGGACGATCTTGTTGAGCAGGCCGCGCTTGGCCGCGACCGCCGCAGGTCGGCTGACGCGTTCCTCGGTCAGAGATCGCCCGAGGTCAAGCAGGCGCCCATATTGCACCCCGCTGGGGCACGCGCTCTCACAGGCGCGGCAACCGAGGCAGCGATCCAGGTGCAGCTGCGTGCTCGCGGTGACTGGCTCACCCTCGAGCAACTGCTTCATCAGGTAGATGCGGCCGCGCGGACTGTCGAGCTCATCACCCAGCAGCTGGTAGGTCGGGCAGGCTGGCAGACAGAAGCCGCAGTGCACGCAGCTGCGCAAGATCGCATCGGCCGCTGCACCTTCGGCTGTGTTCCTGATGGCAGGGTCAAGTGCGGTCTTCATGATCCGGTCCACCAGGGGTGAAGGCCGGATGATTCTACGCACAATCGCCCAGCGTCGCGGCACAGCCGGCGCCGGGGCCGCCACAGCTAGCCGATGATCACCTTCAGGCGCTGCGTGCGCGACTCGTCGCTGAGATCGTTCGCGCGACGCAGCAGCTCGCTGGCGGCCTCCGAGTGCAGCGGCCTGCTGAGCAGGAACCCCTGCGCGTCCTGGCAGTCCTGTTCCTGCAGGAACGCCAGCTGCGGGAAGTTCTCAACCCCCTCAGCCGTCACATTGATGCGCAGCGACCTGGACATCGCGATGATCGCCGCGGCGATGGCACGATCGTCGTTGCACTCGGTGACGCTGCTGACGAAGGAGCGGTCGATCTTCAGCCGGTCGACCGCAAAGTGGCGCAGGCGGCCGAAGCTGGAGTATCCGGTGCCGAAATCATCGATCGCCAACGAGATGCCCAGCTGCTTCAGCTCGTTGATCGCCTTCTGCGCCCAGGCCTCGTCCGCCATGACGACTGACTCGGTAATCTCAAGCTCAAGTGCCGCAGGCTCGAGGCCGGTTTCCTCCAGGATGGCGGCGACTTCCGCCGGGTACTCGGCAAGGGCAAACTGCCGTCCCGAGACGTTCACGGCGATGCGCCCGAAGGGCAAGCCTTGCTCGCGCCATTGGTGCGCCTGGCGGCAGGCAGTGAGCAGCACCCACTTGCCGATCGCGTGGATCAGTCCGGTCTCCTCCGCCACCGGGATGAACTCCACCGGACTCACGGAGCCCAGCGCAGCGTTGGTCCAGCGCAAGAGCGCCTCCATACCCGATACCGAGCCGCTGCGCACGTCGAACTGCGGCTGGTAGTGCAGCGTGAATTCGTCGCGCTGCAGCGCGCTGCGCAGCTGTTCCTCGATGGTGAAGCGCTGCAACGCACTGGAATTCATTGCCGCATCGAAGAATGCGTGCGTGCCAGGGGAACGCCGCTTGGCGAAGTACATCGCAAGGTCCGCATTGCGCAGCAACGTTTCTGCGTCCTCCCCATCCTGGGGAATACTGCGATGCCGACGCTGGGCGTGACCACGAGAGAATTCATGGCCAGCTGTACCGGCTCGCGCAGCGAGGCGATCAGCCGTTCGGCAACCGTGCCGGCGTCCGCGGCGGCACGCAGGTTCGGCAGCAGCACGAGAAACTCGTCACCACCCAGGCGCGCGATGTCCCCCGGACGGGCGCTGTCCGCGGTCCCCGCCGGCGCCGAGTCGCCCCCGTAGCGCAGTGAACTGCGCAGGCGGTCGGCGACTACGCACAGCAGCTCGTCACCTACTGCGTGCCCGAGGGTGTCGTTGACGCGCTTGAAGTTGTCCAGGTCGAGGTAGAGCACCGCAAGCAGGCGCTTGTTGTCCTTGGCAGCCTGCAGCGCTCCCTCCAGACGACTACGCGACTGCTCGCGGTTGGGCAGCCCGGTGAGCGTGTCGAAGTAAGCCAGCCGCACGATGCGCCGCTCGGCGCGCCACTTGCTGCTGAGCGCAATCGTCATCTGGCGGATCTCGTGCGGATGGAATGGCTTCTGCAGGTAGGACAACTTGTCCTCTGGCGGCACCAGGCCGCCGATCTCCCCCGGGTCTGCATCCGAGTACGCCGTGCAGATGACGATCTCCACTGCCGGATCCACCTCGCGGATGTGGGTTGCGGCCCAGACCCCGTCGGGTCCGGGCGGCATGCGCACGTCGAGGAAAACCACCGCGAAGGGCTCGTTGCGCGTGATGCTTTCCTTGACCAGTCGCACCGCCGCCTCCGCGCTGTCGCAGAACACCGGCTCGAAGTGGCCGGCGCGCGCGGCCGAGCGCTCGCGGGCCACATCCGCAGGGTCTTTCTTGAACAGCCGGCTGCGCAGTTCACGGAAGCCGACCATCTCCTGGGTGACCTCGTTCTCGAGCAGAATCTGCCGATACGCGTCGCGAACCTCAGGTTCGTCGTCCACGACCAGGACGCGGATGTTCGGTGTCTTCGAGTCAGCCATAAAGAATCCTCAGTCAAGCCTTCGCTGGTACACCGATCAATTGGCGGCTAGCGGCACGATCAGGTGCATCGAGGCGCCACGACCCGGCCCGTCGCTGGCTGCCCAGATGCGGCCGCCGAGCGCGTTAATCGCGTTCGCGCACCAGTGCAGACCGATGCCATGGTTGGTTTCCGGCGATTTAGTCGAAAAGCCCTTCTCAAAAACCCGCTGCAGGTTCTGTGGCGGGATGCCTACGCCGTCGTCCTTGCACTGCAGGTGCAGCTGCTGGCCACTTGCATCGATTACGATCTGCGCGCTCAGACGCAGCCGCCCGCGCTCCTTGCCAGCGTCGCGGACCGCATCGGCGGCGTTGATGATGAGGTTCTGCAGGATCAGCCTCAGCACCGTGCGCGCCACGCGCACTACTCCCAGCCCGCGCAGCGTTTCATCGGTGTCCACGGTCAGGCGCTGGCGGCAGGAATCCGGGACGATCTCAAGCGACTGGGCCACCAGCTCGGTGAGCTTGACCGGCTCGATGACGTGCTCGTTGCGGGCCGAGCGCAACTGCTCGGCGAGGGCGTTCTGGATGACGGTGGCCTGGCGGCTCATCACTGCCACGTCCTCACGGGCCGCGCGCACGGTGCCCGCCAGATCGCGGCAGGCAAGGCGCAGGAACTCCTGCAGGTCGGCGCCACGCTGCGGGTCGGCGCTGCCCTGGCTCAATTCGGTGGTGGCAAGCTCCGCATCCTCCGCGGGGGCAGTGCGCAGGCGCTCGCCTAAGTTGGCCAGACGCACCCCGATCGGAGTCATGGCGTTACCCAGGTTGTGCAGCACGCCCTTGGCAAGCTCGGCGAAGCCGGCCTGGAATGACTGATCGACAAGCTGAGTGCGCGACTCGGCCACGCGCTCGACCATGCAGTCGAATTCGCGTGCCAGCACCCCGATCTCGTCACGCCGGTGCAGGTCCAGACGGGTAGTGAGGTCGGTGCCCTTGCCCATCTCCACCGCGTGCCGCGTCATGAGGGCCAACGGATTGAGGATCACGCGGTTCAGGACCACTACCAGCAGTACCAGGACCATGATGGCCGCGGCCGCCATGCAGGCGGCGGCGACCTTCACCGCGCTCTTGCCACGCAACGACACCTCGCGTGGCACCTCGACGCCCAGGGTAAGCAGTGGCTGCCCATAGATATCGGTGAGGGTGCGGTCCACGGTGGTAACCGTGTCACCGACCCGCAGGGTCTCGCCAGCTGCACCGGGCGGCGACATTGCGACGGGGAATTGCGCCTGGGCTGCGATCGCCGCCAGGGCGGTACCGGGCAGGAGCCTGCCCATGATGACCATGCCGCGCGCGGGGCCGCGGCCGTTGCCATCGAGCACCGGCGCGCCAGCCAGCATCATCGGGCCGCGATTGGTCTGTACGAGCCCGCGGGCGGACTTGCCGATGAGGTCGGCAGCATGCCAGGGGAATGCCTCCGGCAATCTCTTCAGCGTGGCTAGGTCGAGGCCCAGCGCGGCGTCCGTGCTCAGGTTGCGGTCGGTGGCGAGCAACACGTTGCCATCGAGGTCGGCCACCAGCAGCAGGTTCACGTTGAGCTGCTTCAGGGCGACGTCGGTGATGTTCGCCTTGGCGAAGTTGGGGTTATGGTCGCTGACAAAGCTGTACGTGTCAGCCCAGTTCCCCCAGTCAATCGACGACAGGGCAACCCGCTCGAGCGTCAGGTCCAACGCGAAGCCAACCCGGCGCATGGCGGTGCGCGCATCGGCGCGCTCGAGTTCAGCAAAGCTCGGCATGATGACGAACTTGCCGATCAGCACGGCGGCAACACCCAGGATCACAAAGATCCCGGCAACCAGGGCGATGACTTTGGAGCGAATTTTCACCCCGGTAAAGTAAAGTGAAACGCCTTTCTTATTGTGTCCCAGCCTCTCAGAATCGACCGCCGCGCCACGCCGTGGTGCCGCGGTAAGTGACTACCGTCACAAAATTCCGTGGCCATTTGGGTGCAGCAGGGCCAGATCCGCGACGCGCGGGTTTTACTGGCAGGCGCGCACAGATGGATCGGCCGGGGTCGGTCCGATATCCTGACGATAGAAAACGACAATACTGACGCAGGGGACGACATGAACCAGCTTTCCAGACGCACATTCTTTGGGCTGTCGGCGGGGGTCGCCGTCGCCGGTACAGCTGTGGTGCGCACCGCGGCAGCCGCCGCCGGCGCGGGCAGCGGCGCGCCACTGACATCGCTGACCGCCGGGGCCCTGGCCATCACCGCCAAGGAGCATGAGGAACGCCTGGCAAAGGTGCAGGCATTGATGCAGAAGCGCGGCGTCGCCGCCCTGCTGGTCGAGGCCGGCTCTTCGCTCGAGTATTTCACCGGGGTGCGCTGGTGGCGCTCCGAGCGCACCACCGCGGCGCTCATCCCGGCCAGCGGACGCGTGGTCATCGTGACGCCTTTCTTCGAGGAGCCCTCGATCCGCGAGACCCTGCAGGTCGCAGGTGACGTGCAACCCTGGAAGGAAGACGAAAGCCCGTTCGAACTTCTCGCAGCGGCCCTGCGCAAGCAGCCAGCCGGCGCGCTCGCGGTCGAGGCAACGACGCGATTCTTCATCAGCGATCGCGTCCTCAAGCTTGCCGGGGGCGGTCGCGCCGCAGTCAGCGGCGACGAGTTGGTGCGCGCCTGCCGCATCCACAAGTCACCGGCAGAGCTTGCCCTCATGCAGATCGCCAATAACGTCACTCTGGCCGCGATACGGCATGTGCACGGCGCGGTCAGGGCGGGCATGACCTCCACCCAGATCATGAACATGCTGATCGAGGCGACCGGACAACTCGGCGGCGACCATGACTTCTCGCTCGTGTTGCTGAACGAGGCGAGCGCGTTTCCTCATGGTTCGGTGACGCCACAGAAGGTACGTGGCGGCTCGATCATCCTCATTGACAGCGGCTGCAGCGTCCTTGGCTACCAGTCGGACATCTCGCGGACCTGGGTCCACGGTGAGGCCTCGGCGCGCCAGCGAGAAGTATGGGACATGGTCAAGCGCGGCCAGGAGGTCGCGCTCGAGACCGCCAAGCTGGGCACCCCGGTCGGGGAAATCGACCGGGCGGTGCGCACGTTCTACGAGGGCAAGGGATGGAGCAAGGACTACGGCCTTCCCGGCCTGTCCCACCGCACCGGGCACGGCATCGGCATGGACGGTCACGAGCCGCCATACCTGGTGCGCAATGACACGACTGCCCTTGAAGCTGGGATGTGCTTCTCCGATGAGCCGGGAATCTACATTCCCGGCCAGTTCGGGGTACGCCTCGAAGACTGCTGGTACATGACCGAAAGCGGTCCGAAGCTATTCACCCCGCTCGCCAAGTCGCTGGACGAGCCGGTCTGAGCGGCGCGTGGACTACTCGAACAGCGGCTTAAGCCGTGGATCCCGGCCCAGACCGCCGTAGAGCTCCATCGAGCGCTCGAGCCATGCGCGCAACACGTCGTCACCGCGCTCGAGCAAGGGCAGGGTGCCAACGCTGGCTACCCAGTAGAACGCGCCCAGCGCGATGTAGTCGGCATAGTTGGGGGTAGCGCCGCCCAGGTACGCAAAGCGCGCAAGCTGCGTGCGCAACGGGTTCAGCGCCTCGCGCACGGCCGGCAGCCGCGATGCGCGCGCCGCGGTGAATTCCTCCAGCGTCGTGCCGTTGATGCGCGCCTCGCGGCTCTTGCGGAAATAACCACGATCCTGGGGCCGCGCCGCTTCGTGCACGTCCAGAACGTACAGGCCGAACATGCGGCGCACCACCTCGCTGAGGAACCAGGACTCAAACAGCCGAACCATGGCGTACTCGGCGGGCCCCGAGAACAGCCGGGGCGTATCCGGAAATTCGCGGTCGAGGTAGTCTGCGATGTCCCAGCTCTCGGCCAGCATCGCATCCCCCACCTCCAGGACCGGGACGGTCTTGAACCGCCCCGCGAACGCGCCGGGAATGTCGGTAAAGCCCAGCGGCACGGACTCGAAGCGCAGACCCTTGTGTGCGAGTGCATAGCGGGTTCGCCACACGTAAGGACTCGCGGAGCGGCCGTTCTCGAGCACCAGTTCGTGCAGGCGGATCTTGGGTTCAGGTGTCGGCATCGGTGCTGGGCCCCTGCGGATGGTGACAAGCAGAAGCATAGCGCGCCCCCGGCGATTACCCCGTGGCGTTCTGCCCCTGCATACTGAGACGCTCGTCCGCTCGCCAGGTTCGCCCCCAGGCATAGGATTCAGCCGTGCGAAACCGTCCTTTCACACCCGCTAACGCCCGCATTGCGCGCAGCGCAGCACCTATCCCCGACGACGCCGGCGCCCCGACCGACTTGTTGCGGCGTCGACTACTCGCGGCAGCGGCGTTGCTTCCGCTGGGGAGCCTGCTGAGCGCCTGCGGGGGTGGCAGCTCCGACAACGCCCCTGCCGCACCAACGCGCAGCTGGAAAATGGGTTTCTACCCCAATCCCCCGCTCTACAGTACAGACTCGGTGGTCCAGCTGATCGACGAGGTCAGCACCCGTGCAGAGCTGATCCACATCCACGAGGAGCTTCCCTGGACCGATCTTCTGGCGGGAACCTCTGCGCTGGACCTGGCGAACGCCAAGGTGCCGCTGGCCAACGCGGTACGGGCCAAGGGAATGCGCATGGGCTTCATGGCAGACCTCACCAACGGCCTGGACCGTTCCCAGGAACCCCCACAACTGGTGGCCCTCGGACGCAGCATCACCGAGCCTGCCGTGCAGCAGGTCTATCGCGCCTACGTACTGGCGATGGCGCAGGTGGTGCAGCCTGACTACGTCGGCCTGAATGCCGAGACGAACCTCGTGCGGTTGCAGGCAACCCCGGCCGTGTACGCCGCCTCGGTGCAGGCGGCCAATGCAGCGGCCGCTGACCTGAAGGCTGCAGGCATCGGCGTGCCGCTGATGATCAGTGTTCAGGTGGAAGTCGCCTGGGGCGAGGCCAGCGCGGATAGCGCATACCAGGGGATCGCGACCGATCTTGCCGACTTCCCTTTCCTGCAGATGCTCGGGCTCTCCTCGTACCCCTATTTCGTGAATGCACAGCCGGAGGATCTTCCTGCCGACTACTACAGCCGTCTGTTGAACGGCCAGCAGCTGCCGGTCATGGTGGCCGAGGGCGGTTGGTCAAGCGCCAGCACGGGCGGCCTCAACTCCTCGCCAGACCTGCAGGCCCGTTACATTGACGTGCAGGGCAGCCTGCTAGACAGCGTGTCAGCCACAGCGGTTGTCCAGACGCTGTTTGCCGACCTGGACCTGTCCACCCTGCCCGCCTCTCTGATGGACAGCCTGGTGCCGTTTGCAGACATCGGGCTCACCAACAGTGACTTCAGTGCCAAGCCTGCCCTGGCCTCGTGGGATGCGCTGTTCGCACGCAGCAGAAGCTGAACCAGGATCGCTGCGTCAGCCGCCACTGGCCGGAGCCGTTCGCGAGAACAGTCCCGCGGCGACAATCACCAGTGCGCCGAGCAGCAGGTTCCATGTCAGTAGCGCGCCACTGAAGGCCGCCAGCAGCAGCGCACTGCACAGCGGTGTCGCGTAAGCCATCACCGCCAGCAGGTGACCGTCGCCCTGCCTGAACCCCAGGTCCCACAGGAAGGTTCCCAGGCCCAGCGCGACGAACCCCGCGATCGCCATCGCCAGCAGATTGGTTGTGCTGGGCACAACGGTAGGCTCCAGCAGCAGATGCAGAACGGCACACAGCAGCATCGATATGCCGCAGCCGCGTGCGAGCAGGTTGCCGGTGGAGCCCTTCCAGATCAGGCGAAAGACGCAGTAGGCGGCCCACAGGGCACCGCTCAGCAGGGCCAGCGCAATGCCACTTGCGGAGAAGCTGATATGCCCGTCCCAGATGAGGATCGCCGCCCCGGCGAAGCCCAAAGCCAGCCCCACGAGCTGGCGCAACCCGAGGACGAAGACGCCCGCCGCGGCTCCCATCACCACGAACATCACAGGCCACAGATACGACAGCAGATTTGCCTGCGCCGCGGGGATGCGATGCAGGGCCAATAGAAAGGACAGATCGCCGCCGGAGAGTGCCACCGCGTAAACCACCGCCGGGATCCACGCCCGAAGCGATCCTTGAGAGTCCTGGCCGGAGGTACCGCCGGCGAACATGTGCAGCATCTTGAAGCTGACCCAGCCGCAGGCGAACGCGAGCGTCAGCGTTTCAAGCGGCGGGACCGGCACGGTTCGCAATGCCAGCGATGGCCACATGGCCCATAGCGGAATCGCCAGCGCCCCGATGCAGGTCCATTGCCAGGGCGAGAGGTGGCGCGTGCGTGGACGCGCATCAGCCGGGGCGCTGGAGCATGCCGCCGTTTGGGTCATGAGCAAAGTGCTCCGGCTACGTGGTGCTATAGCGAGTGTACCCAAACCAAGGCCGCGCGCTGCGCACGCTTGCGCAGTGGCGCGGCACCTCTTATATGCTGTGACTGAACACGCGGTGTGTTGGCTGCCCGGCAAGGTGTCGGCGGCACCCATTCCCCGCAGGAGATCCTGGTCAATGAAGTCCGCCATTGCAATGATCCTTCTTGGCACCACGCTGGCGCAGGCCACCCGTGCGGATCCAGCGCAGCCGGTCATGACGGCAGGGGAGTTGCAACAGCTCTGCCTGGCCTCGGATACGACCAGCAAGAACGTGTGTCGCGTGTACATCCTCGGGGTGACCCAGGGCCTGGCCATCGGCTTGAACATCGCCGACGGCAAGGACACTCTCAGCCGGCCGTGCGTGCCGAGCAGCCTGTCTGGTGAGTCCCTGGCCGACTCGGTCAAGGCGCGGATTGACCGGTCGCTCACCTCCTCCCCCAAGGACAAGGACCTTGACGCCGCCCGCTTCGTCGCCAAGCTGGCAACCACTACGTATCCTTGCCGCAGGGCCAACTAGCAGGCGTCGCCCCTGCGCTGGCCGTCGCGGCCAACGTTACCCGCGCAAGGCGGCGGAGATTCCGGCGAGCCCACCTTGCAGTGCCTCGGGCGTACTCCAGCCGTAGCCAAGCCGAAAGTACCGGTCGTCGAGTTCGAACCAGCGCCCCGGGCCGACGTAAGTACCGTGGGTTTGGAGAAGGCGGCGGTAGAACGCAGCCGTGCCGCCGGCCGGCTCCGACTTCATGCGCGGCAGGCAGACCACCCCGCCTGCCGGGCGCACCCATTCCAGCATTTCCTCGTTGTCGAGCCACTCGGCGACGCGCTCGCGCCGGGCGCGCATCTCGGCAAGAGTCGGCGGCAAGAACTGGCTGCGCCTGCTCAGGATCTGCTCCGCAATCCACTCATCCACCACGCTGCCGCAGATATTGATCTGTTCCTTGGCGGCCAGGAACAGCTCGCGCAGCGCCTCATCCTTGCTCACGAGCCAGCCAACGCGGATCCCGGGCACCCCGTAGGCCTTGGAAAGCGAGGAGACGCTGATGACATGCGCACCCAGCGATGCGGCGATCGGCAGGGGCCCGTCGTAGGCGAGTTCTCGATAGGTCTCGTCAACCAGAAGCCTGCATCCCCTGCTGCGCACGCGCGCGGACAGCTCGCGCAGTTCCGCTTCCTGCAGCATGGTGCCCGTCGGGTTATGCGGGCAGGTAATGCTCACGAGCTTGGTGTGCGGCGTGATCGCCGCCTCCAACGCATCCAGGTCCATCCGGAAGCCATCCTCGAAGCTCAGATCAACGAAGCTCACGCTGCAGCCGATGGCGCGCGGAGTCTCAAGGTTGGTCGCATAATTGGGACGGACTACGACAAGGTGGTCCTCCTTGCCCAACAGGCAGGTAGCGACGATGAACAACGCGCCGGCAGCACCGCCGGTGATCAGAACGTCATCGGCGCCAAGCCCGTCCGCCCCTGCCACGACCATCGCGCGCAATGCGTGGCTGCCGCGGTGATCCCCGTACAGGAGTGTTAGGTCAGGTACGACGAGGCCCAAGCCGCCGATCGACTGGTCGGCAACCGAACTTTCCGCGAGGTTATAGCGAATCGTCGCGTAACCGAGTTCCTCGGGGGACTCGACCTCGATTGGCATCCGTTTGTACTGCATGCACGCACCCCTGATGAAGTCTGCGCGCTGCGCGCGCCGAGTTGGTCTCGCTTGCGGCGAGCGTGTCAGCATCGCACTGGCAAGGTACGCCGTCTTGTCGAGCACGCCAGGGCGCTTCCGCTGGAGGCGTGTACAGGGGCAGGTCTGCACCGCCCGCCCCTCTGGACCACGCTGATCAGAAACTAATCCTGAAGACGGCAAGATTGGCGGTCTTGGGCTGCATGAGCCGCCGCCGTGACGCAGGGAAATTGGCGCGCCCGGAGAGATTCGAACTCCCGACCTCCTGGTTCGTAGTTCGAAGAGAGGGTTTGGCGCCACTTTTAAGCATTGCCAAGTCATTGATCCACATAGACTGGTTCGCGTGACGTCCGTTGCATTTGGCACGAGTTGGCAGCGTTGAGCAGCCCCCAACCCCGCAAAATTCCCGCAACCTCATGGTCTTTGCGAAAGCTCCGATCATCAGTGAAATGCCAGGAGGTCGGGACTTTACAGGCAGGCCACGACTCCGTGCACGCGCGACGACCTTAGCATTTGCGGAGCGATCATTTTGTGAAGCGGCAGCAAATCAATCACTTGCTGCGGGCCTCCGTTGCTGATTTCCCGCCAATAAGCAAAGTAAAGTCTTCGTACCGCAAACTGTGTCAAATACGTGGCCGCGCATCATGCAAGTACTTGCATTATTATGCAGATATTGATATATTGCGCAGAGTGAAGCCCGGGGATTTCAAGGTGCCCTTGGCAGCGCCGCCGATGAAGCCGCTGGAATTTCTGGGCTCCAGCCGTGACGACCTGTCAGCTATGCCAGCTGGTGTCCGTCATGACATCGGCCTGGAGCTGATGCGGGTGCAGCTCGGTGGCCAACCCACGGACTTCAAGCCTATGTCCACGGTGGGTGCTGGTGCTTATGAGATTCGCGTCCGAGATACGTCGGGCGCGTTCCGGGTGGTCTATGTAGCTAAGTTCGAGCGCGCTGTCTATGTGCTACATGCCTTCCAGAAGAAGTCTCAGCAGACAGCCAAGACGGACATTGAACTGGCCAAAGTCCGCTACAAAATGATTGGAGGCAAGGCATGAGCAAGAAGACCGACCCACGCTTCGCTGACACCCGCCGCATCAAGGGCAGTGGCAACGTGTTCCTGGATCTCGGCTTCGATCCGGCCGAGGCCAAGGTCATGGCGCTGCGCGCCGAGGTGATGATCCGCATGGAACAGCACCTGAAGGCCAAGGGCTGGACCCAGGCCGAAGCGGCCAAGCGCCTTGGCATTACACAACCGCGCGTGTCGCGGCTCATCAAGGGCCGATGGCAGGATTTCAGCCTGGACATGCTGCTGACACTGGCTGCGCGCGCGGGCCTGGAGCCCGAACTTCGGCTTGCGGCCTGAAGCAGCGCTTCCTTTGCTACTCCCATCGTCAGCACATCGGCTATAGCGGATTCGAGTAATGAGAGAGCCTTGGACTGTAAACGGGCATTGAACTTTGACCAGGATTTCGGACCAACCGGCGTCGAAGGCTAATCAAGGGTCGCAGGGCATTTTTCAATCAGAATCTTGAGCTTGCATCACCTTCGCATGGTCAACGTTGGACGCCGAAACTGGTCAACCGTCGACGCCGGTCAACACCCGTGACGGCCGACCTCTTGGCTTACCGTAGAAACGGCTCGCTTGAGGGTCTTCGCGATGGCACGAAAGGAAGCACCCGCGGCAATCCCGCGCAATATCTCCTCACGTTCGTTGAAGCTGAGAACCCTTGCAGATCGCCTACGCGCTGCGGGAGCTATGCCGCCGCTAGCTTGCAACACGCGGTGGATCGTGGTCTGGACTTGACCCAGGGCGCGTCCGATCCCCAGGATCGTCTCGCCGGCCTTATACCGTCGCCAGAGCTCCTGACGCTGTTCGCCCGTGATCACTGTGGGCCGTCCCCGTCTCATGCAGAACACCTCCTGAGCTAAGATTAGCCGAGGTGTTTCGCTGACCTATTGAGACCGCCTTACCCATGTCTCCGGTATAAACCGTCACCCATCCAATCGGAATAGACACATTGATTTAGTGGCGCGCCCGGAGAGATTCGAACTCCCGACCTCCTGGTTCGTAGCCAGGCGCTCTATCCAACTGAGCTACGGGCGCGTGATACTTAATGACCAGAAGAAGCTTTTAAATCAGTAACTTACTGATTACAAAACCGCTTCCACTGCCCCAGATTGACCAAACTTGCGGGTCTGTGCGACCGGTGGCCTGCGCTGGGGGCGCGCATCCTACCATATCGCCAAACCTGCACTCCAAGCCCCCTGGCCAGGAGGCCCGGCGCTTTGCCATGCAGGTATCGCCCGCCCAGAATGAAGCGGTCACAAGGGGTAACAACCATATGTCGAGCATCCCAGCCCGCGTTTACGTTCTGTTCTTCGTTTCGGTCGCGTTCCAGCTCGCCGCCATGTTCATGCTGCCGCGAACGCGCGGCTTCACCGCGCCGTTCCCGACGCTGATCTGCGCGGTGCTCTTCGTGTGCGGCATCGGTGTCGTCGCCCGCATGTACGTAAGCGGGGCGAAGCTGGGAATCATGAGTCCCCTGCTCGCCGCGGTGATACCTCTCGGGGTCATCGCCATCGGCGTTCTCGCCTACAACGAGAGTGCATCGCCGCTGCGCATTGCGCTGCTGGTCGGTGCCTGCGGGCTGATCGGCGCGGCATCGCTGGTCTCCTGAAGCATCCCTCCGGTGGCGCCGAGATCACGGCACCACCGGAGGTGCAGTGCATCAGGCGACGAAGCGGTTGTACACGAACAGGACGATCACGGCTCCGACGATCGACATGAGGATACCGGCAGGCTGGATCTTGGAGGAATCCGCCGGTGCGCTCTTGCTTAAGAGGCGGACGATCAATCCGCCGACGAACGAGCCCACGATGCCCAGCACGCCGGTCATGATCAGGCTCATGTGATCGACGCCAGGCATCACGAAGCGCGCAATCGCCCCGACAATGATGCCGACAATGAACATCCAGACGTAATGCATAAACGTACTCCTGCTTTGTGGCTATCGGTCATGCCGATGCCTTTGTTATTGGTGCGGCGTAGGTCCTTACCGTGGTCAATTCTAGCGCTGTCTTGGCAGTAACGGCACGCAATACCGCAAAGCGGAGGTAGGTAGCACTGGCCTTACCCGCCGCCCCGGCGAACGCCTGCAACGAGGGCAGGACCCACGGCGCGATCCAGCGTTCAGGCGCCGAGCCCAGCACTCGCTCTTGCGCAGCATTTCGAAGGCACGTCTAATCCGCGGACCCCTTGGAGGAAAAAATGAAAAAAGTACTGACAGCCGCGGCCACCGCGGCACTGCTGGTTTTCTCGCTACCGCTTTCGGCGGCGCCTGCAGATGGCGAGGCGCAGTTTCGCGACCTCTACAAGGAACTGGTTGAGACCAATACGACGCTGTCGGCGGGAAATTGCACGCTGGCCGCGGAGCGCATGGCTGCGCGCCTCAAGGCGGCCGGCTTTGCGGACTCCGAGCTGCACCTCTTTACTGCCCCCGACCACCCCAAGGAGGGCGGCCTTGTTGCCGTCTATCCCGGCCGCGATCCGCACCTGAAAGCGATATTGCTACTGGCGCATATCGATGTCGTGGAGGCTAAGCGCGAGGACTGGACCAGGGATCCCTTCACGCTGGTGGAGGAGAACGGCAACTTCTACGCACGCGGCGCCTCGGACGACAAGGCTGAAGCTGCGATCTGGGTTGATACGCTCTCGCGCTATCGCGCCGAGAAATACCGTCCGCTGCGGACCCTGAAGCTCGCGCTTACCTGCGGCGAAGAAACCGCCGGAGCGTTCAACGGCGCCCAGTGGCTCACCGAGAACCGCCGCGAGCTGATCGACGCGGAGTTCGCGCTGAATGAGGGCGCGGCCGGGGAACTGGATGCCAGTGGCAAGCGTGTCGCACTTGAGGTCCAGGCCGGTGAGAAGTTTCCGCAGAATTTCCGATTGGAAGTCACCAATCCCGGCGGCCATAGCTCGCGACCCGTGAAGGAAAACGCGATCTACCGCCTGGCGGCCGCGCTCACGCGCATCCAAGGCTACGAGTTCCCCGCGCAGTTCACCGACGGCAACCGCGGTTACTTCCAGGGCATGGCGAAGCTCCAGGTGGCCAAGGGAGAAACGGCCACCGCGGCTGCCATGAATGCGTTCCTCAAGGATCCCAACGACACCAAGGCGATCGCGCTGGTCTCGGAAAAGGATCCGAGCTGGAATGCGACCTTGCGTACCACGTGCGTGGCGACCATGCTCGATGGCGGGCACGCGACCAACGCCCTGCCGCAGCGGGCACGCGCCAACATCAACTGCCGTATCTTTCCGGGTGTCTCGGCTGAGACCGTGCGCGCCAAGCTGGAGGAAGTGATCGCAGACCCGGCAGTGAAGGTGATCACGCTTGAAACACGCGGCCCGAGCTCACCGCCCCCGCCGCTGACGCCGCGCATCATGGGTCCGGTGGAAGCGCTGGCAAAGGAGTACTGGCCTGGTGTGCCGGTGCTGCCGATCCTGCAACCCGGGGCTACCGACGGTGAGTTCCTGAATGCCTCTGGGATTCCGACGTACGGATTCGAACCGATATTCATCGGCAAGGATCTGGGCAACATCCACGGCTTGAACGAATACATCAACGTCAAGGCGTTGATGCAGGGCCGCGAATTCCTCTATCGCCTCGTCAAGATCTACGCCGACCAGAAATAGACCCTAGGACCCCTCGCGCGGCTGGCCGACAGCCGCGCGAGGGTCAGTCCACCCCGACCATGACGCTCGAGGCCTTGATCACGGCATAGGCGCGATCACCGGGCTTGAGCTTCAGGCTGCGGGCAGCATCGAGCGTGATGATCGACACGATGCTCAGCGTCGGGGCGAGCTCGATCGTGACTTCGGCATTCACCGCGCCTTCCTCGACCTTGCGGACTATCCCCGGCAGGGTATTACGGGCACTGATCTTCATGCAGCCACCTGTGGTTATCGCGCATCTTTGGGCGAGACTAGCGGCGCCGATGGCCCTTCTCAACCTGCGCCACGGCGGCCGCTTGCACTGGAGCCGTCCGGCGTCATGCGGGCTATACTGCATTGGATGTCGCTGGCTCACCCGCAGGTCCATCCATGAGCATGCCGGGAAACACTGCCTGGAAGAAGACGGATCCGGCGTGGGCCGCGCGCGTAGACCTCGCCGCCTGCCATCGCCTCGCTGCCCGGCTCGGCCTCAACGAGGGCATCGACAACCACATGACCCTTCTTGTGCCCGGCAAGCGCGAGCGCTTCCTGCTCGCACCCTTCGGGCTGCTGTGGTCCGAGGTCACCGCCAGTGACTTCATGGAACTGGATTTCGGCGGCAAGGTCGTTACCGGCCATGGCTTGGTGGAACCTACCGCTCTTTATATCCATCTCGCGGTCCACAGGGCCGCGCCACAGGCGATATGCGTGCTGCATACGCACATGCCGTACGCCACGGCGCTCGGCATGCTCGAACAACCGCAGCTGCAGATGGCCGGCCAGAATGCGCTCGGCTTCCATGACGACATCGCCTACGTCGAGTACAACGGACTGGCACTGGACTACTCCGAGGGTGAGCGCCTGGCCGGCGCCCTTGGCGACAAGTCCACCCTGATGCTACTCAATCACGGTGTGCTGGTCACCGGCCACTCGGTGGCGCAAGCCTTCGAGCGCCTGTACTTCCTGGAGCGCGCCTGCCAGGCGCAAGTGATCGCTCAGTCCACCGGCGCCCGCTTGGCGCTCCTGCCCGAAGCGGTCGTGCGCGCCACCGCCGTGCAGTTCAAGGCGGAGTCGAGCATCGAGGGGAACGCTCGCGTGGACCTGCACTTCGCAGCCCTCAAGCGCCTCCTCGATCGTGAGGACGCGGACTATGCGAGTTGACCCCGGCTGCGACTGACCGCGGCGCCACGACGCGCTGGTCCTTGGTGTTCCTGCTCGCAGGCGCGTTGTTCATCACCTACGTCGATCGCGGCGCCCTGCCCATTGCGGCACACCTGCTGGAGGACGACTTGGCGCTGACTAAGGACCAGCTCGCCATGCTGCTGGGCGCGTTCTTCTGGTCGTATGCGTTGCTGCAGATCCCGGCCGGGTACCTCGCCGAACGGATCGGCGCGTTGCCGGTACTCGCTGCCGGGCTCGTCATCTGGGCCGCGGCCACCACGCTCGCCGGCTTTGCGCACTCATTCGCAGCTCTGCTTGGACTGCGCCTGATGCTGGGGATCGGCGAAAGCGTGGCATTCCCGTGCGTCTCCAAGCTGCTGGCCGCCGAGGTACCGGTGGTCGACCTGGGCCGTGCGAACGGACTGATAGCGTTC
Organism: uncultured Pseudomonadota bacterium; assembly: GCA_963703025.1. Lineage (GTDB taxonomy): Bacteria > Pseudomonadota > Gammaproteobacteria > Steroidobacterales > Steroidobacteraceae > 13-2-20CM-66-19. The sequence continues at coordinate 811,944 of OY969778.1, forward strand.
GGCTACCTGTTCGGTCCCGCGGTGGGCACATCGTTGGGCGGCTGGTTGCTGGTGAGCTACGGCTGGCGCGCCATGTTCTGGACGTTCGGGGCGCTGTCGCTGTTGTGGCTGATTCCGTGGGCCGCCACAAAGCCACGCGCGTCCACGGCAGCCGTACGAAGCTCGGACAGCGCAGACTCCCCCGGGCTATGGCTGATTCTGCGGCAGCGCTCGCTGTGGGGTACGAGCATCGCCCACTTCGCGGCCAACTACACCTGGTATTTCACGCTGAGCTGGCTGCCGCTGTTCCTGGTGCGCGAACGTGGTTACTCGACCGCGGCGATGGCGGGCATTGCCGGCAGCGCCGCCTTGGTGAATGCCTGCAGCGCTCTGCTGGGCGGGTGGCTCATTGACCGGGTCGTGAGTAGGACCGGACGCACCAACCTGATCTACAAGTCGCTGGCGGCGACCTCACAGGTCGGCGCGTTCGCGTGCATGCTGTGCATCGCCGGGACCTCTCAGGCCATCGGTCTCGCCGCCATCTATTGCTACCAAGTGCTGTGCGGGATGGCCTCCCCGTGCACCTTTGCCGCGGCGCAGATTCTCGCGGGCCCGAAGGCATCGGGACGCTGGGTCGGAATCCAGAATGCCTTCGCGAATCTTTCTGGCGTCGCCGCAGCGGCATTAACGGGGCGCCTCATCCCGGACACCAGCCACTTCGCGGCAGCATTCGTCGTCGCGGCAGCGGTGAGCTTCATCGGCTTCGTGGCCTGGCTGTGGGTCATCCCCAAGGTGGCCCTGATCGACTGGTCGCGTACCCGGGGTTTGAGCGGCCAGGCGGGGGCGACCGCATGACCACGCCGCGCTCCAGGGATGCGACGCACCGCCGACTCAGGGCCGGAATGCACGCGCGACGGCGCGCAGCAGTACTCGCCTGCGCAACTGTGGTGCTGGGCAACGCAACCGGGGCCGCACCGCCCTCGCCTGCTGACCGGCAGGCGGACTTCAAGGAATTCGTAACGGACGTCGCCGAGAACTACGCGTGGGCTGATCGCCCGCAGAAGCCCTGGCTGACATGGCAGTCCCGCTATGCCGCCGCCGTGAACGCGGCTGACACCAAGGAGTCGCTGGCGGCAGCCATCGCGGCGGCGCTTGATGAACTGCACGATTTCCACGCGGAGGTGCGCTCGCGCAATCCGGATCGCTGGCTCCCGGTCCCGACCTTTGCCGACCTGTGGGCCGTGCCGGACGGCAGCCTCGCCCGGGTAACCGCGGTACGCCCAGGCAGTGATGCTCAACGGGCAGGGATCGTGGCCGGGGAGCAATTGACCCACATCGGCGGCCAGCCCGTCGCGGCGGCGATCACCGCGCGCCTTGGCAAAGCCCCCGGCGTCACGGACGCGGCCGCCAGGGACTGGGCGCTGCTTTCGCTGCTGGCCGGGCGCAGCGAAGAGGCGCGCCGTCTCACGGTACGCGACGCGGCTGGCCACACTCGTGAGGTGGTACTCCCGGTGGAGCGCCAGTTCGACCGGCCGGCCGGAGCGCTGGTAGCACGCCAGCTTCCCGGTGACATCGGGTACATCCGGTTCAACAACTCCATTGGCGAGCAATCGACGGTTGCCGCCTTCGATACCGCGCTCGAACAGCTACGCGCCACCCGCGGCCTCATCCTGGACCTGCGCGACGTTCCCAGCGGCGGCGACAGCTCGGTGGCCCTGGGGATCATGGGGCGGCTGGTACATCGAATGCTGCCGTACCAGCGGCACCGGATCCCGGACTATGGGCAAAGCGACGTGGAGCGCAACTGGCTGGAGCTGGTAGCCCCGCGCGGGCCCTTCACATACGACGCCCCGCTCGTGGTGCTGGTTGACCACTGGACCGGCAGCATGGGTGAGGGCATGGCGATCGGCCTGGACGCGATGCAGCGTGGCGTCGTGGTCGGCACACAAATGGCACAGCTTGCCGGAGCCGTAAGCGACTTCCACTTGGCGCACAGCGGCATCGACGTAGCTTTCCCCACCGAGCAGCTCTTCCACTTGAACGGCACACTGCGGCAGAGCTGGCTGCCACCGATTCTGGTGACCGAGCCGGCCGGCGGCGCAGATGACCCAGTATTGGCACGCGGCCTGGTGCAACTGGAACAACAGCTGGGCGCGCCCGCCCCGGGAAGCTGAAGCGCCACGCGTAGCTGCCCTCTATTGAGGCAACACCGCCCATTAAGAGTGCAAGGATCCGCGCCATCGAGGCCGCTGCCGCCGCGCCGGTCACCTTGGTCTAATATCCTGCCATGCCCGCCATGCCCGCACCCTACGACGAGATGCTCGACGCCGAAGGCTCGCCGCGTGAGCACTGCCGGCAGTACTACCAGTGGCTGCGCGATCAGCCTCCAGAGCATCTCGCCCGCAAGCGCGCCGAGGCCGACGCGCTCTTCCACCGGGTCGGCATCACCTTTGCGGTTTACGGGGAGAACGAGGGAACCGAGCGTTTGATTCCGTTCGACATCGTGCCGCGCATACTGCCTGCGGACGAGTGGCGCCGGCTCGAACTGGGACTCAAGCAGCGCGTGCGTGCGCTCAACGCCTTCCTTGCTGACATCTACCACGAGCAGCGCATCCTCAAGGCCAAGGTGGTTCCGGCCGAGCAGATCCTGTGTAACCCGCAGTACCGGCTCGAGGTACAGGGCGTGAACGTCGCCGGCGGCATCTACGCGCACATCAGCGGCGTCGATATCGTGCGCGACCACGACGGCACGCTCTGCGTGCTGGAGGACAACCTGCGCGTACCCTCCGGCGTGTCCTACATGCTCGAGAACCGCAAGATGATGATGCGGCTCTTCCCGGAGCTGTTCGCCCGCGATGCCATCGAGCCTGTCGATCACTATCCGGACGTCCTGCACGAGAACCTCAAGAGCGTCGCGCCGGCCGGGGCGTCAGCGATCCCACCGTGGTACTGCTCACCCCCGGGGCCTACAACAGCGCCTACTTCGAGCACGCCTTCCTCGCCCAGCAGATGGGCATCGAGCTGGTCGAGGGGCAGGACCTCTTCGTGCGCGACGCGGTGCTCTACATGCGCACCACCCAGGGTCCCGAACGCGTCGACGTGGTTTACCGGCGCATCGACGATGACTTCCTGGACCCGCTGGCGTTCCGGGCGGACTCAACCCTCGGGGTACCCGGGCTGCTCACGGCCTACCGCGCCGGCCACGTGACCATCGCCAACGCCATCGGCACCGGCATCGCCGACGACAAGTCGATCTACCCCTTCGTGCCGGACATGGTGCGCTTCTACCTGGACGAGGAGCCGCTGCTGGCCAACGTGCCGACCTGGACGCTGCGGCGCCCGGATGACTGCGAGCACGTACTCGCCAACCTCAAGGACCTGGTCGTCAAGGAAGTCCATGGCGCGGGCGGCTACGGCATGCTGATTGGTCCGGCGGCGTCGCGCGCGCAGCTGGATGATTTCCGCGGTCGCATCAAGGCCAATCCGGAGCGCTACATCGCGCAACCCACGCTGGCGCTTTCCACCTCCCCGACCCTGGTCGCACAGGGACTGGCACCGCGGCACATCGACCTGCGCCCGTTCGTGCTGTCCGGACGCGAGATCACCGTGGTGCCGGGCGGGCTGACGCGCGTGGCGCTCACGGATGGCTCGCTGGTGGTCAATTCCTCCCAGGGCGGCGGCACGAAGGACACCTGGGTTCTGGGCGACGATCGGTTCGGCGCCGAACACGGCGCGGAAGCGGATTGATGCTGAGCCGCACCGCTGACCACCTCTACTGGATGTCACGCTACCTTGAGCGGGCCGTGAATCTTGCGCGCATGGTTGACGCCCACCAGCGCCTGGCCTTACTGCCGCGCCCGCCGGAGGCGGTGCGCCAGGGCTGGCACGCAACGCTGATCTCGCTGGGCATGGATGAGCCGTTCTTTGAGCGCTACGACCATGTCACGCCGCGCACGGCGTTCAACTTCGTGGCGTTCGATCGCGAGCACCCAGGCAGCATCCTGCAGTGCCTGCGCTCGGCCCGCGAAAACGCCCGCGCCGTGCGCGGCACGATCACTTCCGACATGTGGGAGACGCTCAACGAGACCTACCTGGAGTCCATGTCGTTCAACTCGAAGATGCCCGACGCCGCGCGCGCGGATTTCCTGGAGTGGGTCAAATACCGCGCTCACCTGACCCGCGGCATCACCTCCGGTACGCTGCTGCGCGACGAGGCCTCGCACTTCACGCACATCGGCACGTTCCTGGAGCGTGCGGACAACACCACGCGCATGCTTGAGGCGCGCTGGCGCGATCCGGGAGGCCGGGGCGAACGCCTGATCGAGGAGGCGTCGGAGTGGGCCGTGCTGCTGCGTGCCATGTCCGCCTTCGAGGTGTTCCGGCGGCTGTACCGTGACAGCGTCACCCCCCAGCGCGTAACCCAGATGCTGCTCATGCGCGACGACCTGCCGCAGGGCGTGCATCGCTGCCTGGACGAGTTGCAGGCGAACCTTGCCTCGGTCGCCAACGACCAGTCGAGTGAAACGCTGCGGCGGGTCGGCGAGCTGCACGCCCAGTTTCACTTCGGTCGCTTCGAGGAACTGTGTGCCGAGGGTGTCACCTTGTTCCTCGACCGCTTCCAGGGGCGGCTGCGCGACCTCGGCCAGCGCATAGCCAATGACTTCCTGGTCCCTTCGAACACGCATTGAACTCTCCGGCATCGCTGAAGGAACCGCAATGCAGCTAGACATTGTCCATCGCACGACCTATCGCTACGAGGAGCCGGTGAAGTACACGGCACAGATGCTGCGACTCACGCCGCGTCGCGAAGGCAACCAGCGGATCCTTTCCTGGAACCTGCGCACACCGGGGCGGCGCACGGAGCAGGTCGACGCGCACGGCAACGTCACGCACCTGCTCACTCTCGAGCAGCCCCATCGCGAGATCGAGCTGGAGGTGCGCGGCGTCGTCGAGATGGCCGGTGACCTCGAGTTCGTGCGCTTTGACGGCGTGCTCTCGCCCCTGGCCTACCTCGCGCCAACCCCGCTGACCTCGGCCAGCCCCGAGATGGTCGATCTCGCCCGCAGCGCCCTCAGCAGTGCCGGTGACACGCGCCAGAGGCTGTACGCGCTGGCCCGTGGTGTCTACGACCGCGTGCGCTACATGCCCGGCACCACGACAGTCGAGGACTCCGCCGCGGTGGTCTTCGCGCGCGGCCAGGGCGTGTGCCAGGACCAGGCGCACGTGTTCGTCTCGTGCTGCCGTGCCGCGGGCATACCCGCGCGCTACGTCAGCGGCTACCTGTGCAGCGTGGACGGCGCGGAGTCGGCGAGCCACGCCTGGGTGGACGCCTGGCTGGAGGATGCGCAGGGCTGGCTGGGAATCGACGTGACCCACCTCGAGCCGATGGGGCCGAAGCATTGCCGCCTTGCGGTCGGGCGCGACTATATGGATGCTGCGCCGGTGCGCGGGGTGCGCCGCGGCGGTGGCCAGGAGGTCATGGAGGTCAAGGTGGCCGCCATGAGCTCCGGCGAGCAATGACGAGGACTTAAGGTTCATGACGTACTGCGTAGGCATGTTGCTGGACACCGGCATGGTGTTTCTTTCCGATTCGCGTACCAGCGCGGGTGTCGATCAGATCAGCACCTTCCGCAAGACCACCGTATTCCAGAAGCCGGGCGACCGGGTCATGGTCGTGCAGAGTGCCGGCAACCTCGCGATTACCCAGGCGGTCACCACGGTGTTACGCGAGAACCTCGAGGCACCGGATGCCGGCGCCACTCTGTTCAACTGCCGCAACATGTTCGAGGCCGCGCAGTGCATCGGGACTGCGCTGCGCGAGGCCCACCGGCGCGATTCCGAGACCCTCAAGGAGTTCGGGGTGGACTTCAACGCGAGCCTCATCCTCGGTGGCCAGATCAAGGGGGAGATGCCGCGGCTCTTCTGCATCTACTCCGCAGGCAACTTTATCGAGGCAACTGCCGAGACCAGCTACTTCCAGATCGGCGAGTCGAAATACGGCAAGCCCATCATCGACCGCGTCGTACGTCGCAGCAGCAGCCTTAATGAGGCGGCCAAGGCCGCGCTGGTATCCATGGATTCCACGATCCGGTCCAACCTTTCGGTGGGACTGCCGCTGGACTTGGTCTTGCTGAAGCGCGACCAGTTGGAGGTTGCCCGTCACGTAAGCATCGATGACGACAATGCTTATTTCGCCAGCATCCGGCGGCGCTGGAGCGAGGCGTTGCGCGAGGTTTTCGTGCAGTTGCCGGAGCCGGACTGGCTGCGCAGCCGACCGCACAGTTAGCGGCGGATCGCCCGGTAGCCGGACATCACTTAAGTTAGATGCTCGCCGCGAGCGCCTCGCCAGCGGCGCCTTCACGGTTACGGTGCGCGTCGCAAACGCACCCAACTGCTGCGCTCACAGTGGGGCGGAGATTGTCGGCTCGCGACATTTAGACCGTGTCGCACTAGATCCGTTCTAACCCAACATTGGCCCCGAGTCCAATGTCTGACTCGTCGTCAGGGTGTTACATTGGCACACAAATAACTCGACGCCACGATCACTGCATCGTGAGGGGACGTCGGGAGATTGGGGAGTTACTTCTACAGATGCAGACCTCGCTTGCGGAACAGCGCGCAACGCATGGCCAATGCGCCGCGCCCGACGTGCAGCCGCACTCGATCGCACGCTGATTGCATCAGGCCAGCATGCGTCCGCGCTGATCCAAGAAACATTGAGTCACCGAAAAACTACTTCGCCATTGCAAAGGTGTCATGAAAACCACAACAACCCCGATTCCGCGCGCCCGGGCGATCCGTTTGATCACCGCCGGCCTATTGCTCGGCACGCTGATGCTCGGCGCCGATGCGCCGGCCGGCGCCGATCTCGCGCGGCAGCGCGCCGACCTCGCAGCTGCGCGGGTCAGCTCCTCGCTTCACGCAGCCAGCGGTGTGGACCTCGCGGTACGCAGTTACCTGGTAAACGAGCGCGGGACCACCGTGGTGCGCGTCTACCAGCGCTACCAGGGGCACCGCGTCTGGGGCAGCTCTGCCACGATTCGCACCGACACCCTCGGCTCTGCGCACCTGCAGGCCTCTAACCTGTCCGACAATCCCACCCCGGCCGGCTCGCCGATTCTGAGCAGCGAACAGGCCGTGGGCATCGCCGTCAAGGCCATGGCGCTCAAAGGCCGTGCCGCACCCCCGCGCGCCGAACTGGTGGTTTTCCCCACCAAGTTTCACGGCGGACCTGTGTTCAGCTTCGATCCCGTCAAGCTGACCTACACGTTCGATCACGCGCGCAGCGTAATGACGAACGTGCCGAAGGACCCGTACGTTTGGGCCTACGAGGTGCAGATTTTCGCGAAGAACGGCATTGACGGCCTGCAGGACCGGCTGTACGTCGTGGATGCTCGCACCGGTGCTGTCATGCGGGTGACCAACGGGCTGCAGGGCGACCTGCCGCCGGTCAATCCGCCGACGCAGCGCCCGACCGATGCTGCCGCCGTGGGCAGCGGTAACAGCCAGTACAGTGGCGTGGTCGCACTCGACACCACGCAGCACCAGGACGGCACCTTTGCGCTCATCGACATTACCCGCGCCAGCCTGCCCAATCCCTACCTGCAGTGCTGCTACACCGATTCCGACGGCAACCAGATCTTCGACGCCGACGGCAACCCTATCCACGCGATCGGACTGCAGACCCTGACCGAGGACCACGAGGGCACGGTCAACGACTTCACCTTCAACGAGAGCAACTGGTGGTTCGACCTGAATTCCACCAACATCTGGGGTGACTCGCAGCAATTCGTCATGTTCCCGTACGGCGGCGAGACCACCGTCAATGGCCAGACCGCCGCGGTCGACGCGTCATTACGGGATGGCCACGGTCTGGGACTTCTACAAGAACGTCTTCGACCGCGATGGCATCGATAACCAGGGCACATCGCCGATCTCCGTCGTGCATACCCTCGACCCGCTCGGCTACTACTGGGACAATGCATTCTGGGATGACTATTCCTTCGGCATGTACTACTCCGACGGCACCCTCAACCCGGGCGTCGATCCCGAATACCGGCCTGCCGACGCCGGCCAACCCGAACGGCTTCACCTCGCTCACCGCCATCGACATCATCGGCCACGAGATGACGCACGGCGTGACAGCCAACACCGCCGGCATGATCGATGACGGCGAGACCGGCGGCCTGAACGAGGGGACCTCGGACATCATGGGCTAGATGGTGCAGGTATACCGCACGCGCGCCCCGGGCACGGACACGCTCATCCCGCTGACCGGCACCAACTGGATCATCGGTGACGCGGTGCGGCCGGGCGGTCTGCGCTCGATGATCAAGCCCAGCAGTGACGGCCTGAGCACCGACAACTGGTATGCCGGCATCCAGTACCTGGACGTGCACTACAGCAACGGCCCGATCAACCGCTTCTTCTACTACCTCTCCCAGGGTGCTCCGACCAGCACCACCGACCCGGCCTACAGCCCGTACCTGCCCGGCGGGATGACCGGTATCGGCAATGATCACGCCGCCCGCATCTGGTTCAAGGCGATGACCGAGTACCTGGCCCCGGACAGCCTCTATGCCGATGCGCGTGCCGGGGCGCTGAGCGCTGCCGCGGACCTGTATGGCGCCAGCTCCGCGGAGGTCACCGCGGTGAAGAACGCGTTTGCGGCGATGAACGTCGGCAGCGCGACCGACCAGCCGCGCGTGTCGATCAACTTCCTCCTGGTCCATCCGGCCGGGACGCCGCTCGACGCCTACGGCGACAGCATGTTCGCGCGCATGCCGATCGTGGCGATGACGACCACGGTGAAGCTGCAGGCGGACGTCCAGAACACCACCAATACGGCGGTCGTGTGGAAGCTGGGCAACGCCCCGGGAGCCTTCAACAATCCCGGGTTCCTGCACGTCGGTGGCCTGGTGACCGATGACGGCCAGTGGTCGCCGGACAACAGTTGGGGTTATCACTCCATGACCGTGGTGAGCAAGGCCGACCCGCTGGAGTACGCCGAGGGCGCCGCGTGGGTGGTCGATGGCGATGCGGACGCGGATACCCAGTTCGATGCCATCGATCTGGGCGCCGTATCGCTGTCCTGGGGCCTCAATGGTTGGGTCAACCAGACCCACAGCATCGTCGGTGACGGCTTCACCGACAGTCTGGACGTGACCGCCATCGTCGAAGCCTTCAAGAACGCCTTTGGCGGTAAGTGAGATGAACATGAGAATCCGTATCCTTCTGAGCTGCGCGCTGCTTGGCCTCCTGAACGCCTGCGGCGGCGGCGGCGGCTCGACTCCCCCACCCCCGGTGGCCACTGCGCCGACGACCCTGTCCTACACCGATCCGACCGGCGACGGCTGGAAGCTCGTTCGCGACTACACTTCCACCGACACGCTGCTGGTGCTGAACCTGGTCGGGCCGTCAACGCTCAAGGCCCGTGGCGTGGGCTTCAACCTCAAGCGTGGAAGCAGCCTGGCGTTCGGCACGTTCGCCGACGGCGCCTACGCGCATGACACCGGGGTGTTCCAGCTGAAGGGCACCAACCCGAACTTCGAGTCCTATGCGGGCACGGATGCGGACCCGGTGCTGTTCGTATCGGCGCCGCTGGCCTCCGGCGACGTGCTGTCCACGGGCATCTTCCAGAAGGACCGCACCAACGCGGCCAAGGACCTCACGCAGCCGCTGGTGCAGATCGCGATCGCGCTGGCCCCCGGCGCCCCGGCAGGTGCCGGCGCCGATGCGTATGCGCTGCAGGTGATCAAGGCGCGCATCGTGCCGGACGACATCGGCGGCATGGATTTCCAGCTCACCCCGGCCGTCATCGCCAAGGCGACGATGCCCGACATCCAGGTCGCGGTCGGCCAGATCACCGCCCAGTGAAACTACCGGCGCCCGCGCACGCGGGCGCCGGTACCATGTCCGCAGCATGGAGCAAGAGCGGGCCGTAAAAGACCAGTCGATATCCGCGCCGGGTGGCACGGCTTGCACGGGACTCCCGAGGCGGCAGGTGCTCGCGGTCGTCGTCGGCAACGGGCTTGAGTTCTACGACTTCGTCACCTACGCCTTCTTCGCCGCGCAGATCGGCCGCACCTTCTTTCCGTCGGAAAACCCGGGCACCAGCCTGCTCGCCTCGCTCGCCACTTTCGGCGTCGGATTCCTGACGCGCCCGCTGGGGGCCTTCTTCATCGGCCGCTACGCAGATCGCGCCGGTCGCAAGCCGGCGATGCTCTTGTCCTTTGCGCTTATCGGCGTGGGCGTCGTCGGGCTGCCGCTGACCCCGTCCTACGCGGCCATCGGGATCGCCGCGCCACTGATCGCGATAGCCTTCCGCCTGCTGCAAGGCTTCGCACTCGGCGGCGAGGTCGGGCCGAGCACCGCATTCCTGATGGAGGCGGCGCCCGCCCGGCGGCGCGGTCTGTACGTCTCGTTCCAGGCCATGAGCGCGGATATTGCGGTGCTGGTGGCCGGTCTGGTCGGCATGGGCCTGGCAAGCGTGCTCGATGCGCACGCGCTCGACGCCTGGGGCTGGCGCGTCGCGCTGCTGCTGGGCGCGGTCATCGTGCCGGTGGGGCTAGTCCTGCGGCGCACACTCCTTGAGACGCTGCCGCAGCCTGCCCGAGAGCATCCCGCGCCGCGTCCCGAGGGTTACCTGCGCCTGCTGTGGCTGGGGCTCTTGCTGCTGGGCGCGGCCACCACGACCAACTATCTGCTCGAGTACATGACGACCTACGCAAGCGTGACTTTGCACATGTCCGCCGGCATCGCCTTCGGTGCGACCGCGGTCATCGGCTTGAGCGGCGTCATCTGCGATCCACTCGGGGGCTGGCTGTCGGACCGCTTCGGCCGCAAGCCGATCATGATCGTGCCATGGCTGCTACTGGCCGCCGCGGTCTTCCCGGCGTTCTGGCTGCTGGAGCGACTGCGCAGCGGGCCGGCGCTTTATGCCGCCTGCGCAGTGCTTGCCTGCCTGTCGACGCTCTCCTCCGGCACGATCATCGTGGCGATCACCGAGGCGCTGCCACAGCGCGTGCGCGCCGCGGGGATCGCGCTGATGTATGCGCTGGCCATCTCGGTGTTCGGGGGCTCCACGCAGTTCCTGGTGACCTGGCTGATCCGCGCGACGGGCAATCCACTGGCGCCTGCGTGGTACATGTTCTGCGGCATTCTGATCGGGCTGGTGGTGCTGCTCCAGCTACCGGAGACCGCTCCGGTGAAGAGCGGGGCGCCCGTCGCCGTGGCCGCCTCGTGAGCTACCGTGAAACTGCCTGACAACACGACGAAGCAAACCTAAGCGGCGCGTGCTGCGGGTGTAGGTTCAAGTACCATCAAGGAGGCCGGCGAGCTCGAACTGGCGCTCGTACTTTGCGGTTGCCTTTGTTTGCGCACATCGGCTGACCGGGCGTCGGCCGGTCAAAAAGGAGGGTTACATGAAGAACGGTGTCGCAGTGGTGACCGGTGCGAGCCGGGGCGCAGGTCAGGGCATCGCGCGGGCACTGGGGGCGGCGGGATATACGGTCTATGTCACCGGACGCAGCCAGACTGCGGATGCATCGCCATTGGGCGGTACGATCCATGAAACCGCGGCGCAGGTGACCGCCGCCGGTGGGCGCGGCGTTGCGTACGCCTGCGATCACGCCGACGACGAAGCGGTGCGCAGCCTGTTCGCCACCGTTGGGCGCGATGAAGGTCGGTTGGACATCCTGGTCAACAACGCCGCGGCCATCAGCAGCGATCTGATCCAGCGCGGCGGATTTTGGACCAGGCCGGTGGCCATGGCCGACATCATCACCGTCGGCCTTCGATCCAGCTATATCGCGGCGCACGCGGCGGCACCCCTGCTCATCGCCCAGCCCGGCGGTCTGCTGGTCTTCACCTCCGCGCCGGGCGCGGTGAACTATGCCCACGGTCCCGCCTATGGCGCGCAGAAAGCGGGGACCGACAAGATGTCGGCCGACATGGCGGTGGAACTGCGCCCCTTCGGCGTGGCGTCGGTCAGCATCTGGATGGGCCTGTTGAAGACTGCGCGGTCGGCGTCTGCCATGGCGGAAAAGCCAGGCCAGTTCGATTTCCTGTTGCCGTACATGGAAACGCCGGACTTTACCGGGCGCATTATCGCGGCGATCCACAACGATCCGGACATGATGGCGCTGTCGGGCCACACCATAATCGGCGCGGAGCAGGCCCGCCAATATGGCGTACACGATCTCGATGGCAACTCACCGAATTCCCTACGGCCCGTCACCGGCGGGCCGTTCAAGTATGACGACCTCATCATCGACTGACGGATGGAGTCAGGCCGAAAGCGGACTGTTGGGATTGGGTACTCGCGCCGCCGGTGCCTGAGATCGGGCTCGGCGACCGAGGGCCGCGAGGCGGCGCGCGCGGCATCGCCGGCTAGGACGAAGCGCCGGCTCCCTGCCCGGGATCCATCAGTCTGAAACTGCAGTTGAATGCAATGGTGATGCGGGCGCCTTCGCCCTCGAATGGCTTGACGTCGTGCAATACCCACGAGGGGAACATCACCAACTGACCCGGCTCGAGCGCGAAGGTCGCCCCGGCGAGTCCGAAGGGCGGCTGCAGGCGCGCTACGCCGGCGTCCACGTACATGGCACTGCCGACTGCAGGATTGACGAACGCCAACAGCCCGCTCTCCTTCCTGCCTGGGTCGCGCTTTCCGGGATCCACGCAGTAAACGCCGCTCCAGGAGGCATTGGGGTGGTTGTGCAGCCCGAAAAACCCGCCGCGCCGAGTAATGTGGAACCAGCTTTCGTTGAATATCCGCAAGCGCTGCAGCGTCGCCGCATCGTAGCCGTTCAAATGGCCGACCAGGGCAAGCAACTGTTCCCAGCAGAAGGTCCGCAACTCCTGAATGGCGGGGTTGTCTTCGTTGAAGAGGCTAAACGCGCTTTCAAACAGCTTGTCGTTGCGCAGCGTGTGAGGCCTGGGATTGGCCGCCGTACCGCTCGCCTCACGCATCAGGACGTATTGCGTAAGCGCCGCGTTCAGCCGCACGGCGTCCGGGTGTCGGCTCATGCTGAACGGCACAGGGAACAGCGGCAGGAGTTCCGGCGGCGACAGAGAAAACTCCCTCAGGAAACTGGCGGAGAGAGAGGGATTCGAACCCTCGAAGGGCTTTTGACCCTTACACCCTTAGCAGGGGTGCGCCTTCGACCACTCGGCCATCTCTCCGCTTTAAGAAAAACACTGTTTTTTCAGTGAGTTAACCGGTCCTGCAGGAGCCGGCCGGTAACGCGGGCGGCCATGATACTGAACGGCGGCACGGCCGGCAAAGCGAATGACGCCTACACGGCCCAGGCGCGTGCGCACGAACTCCTCGACCGAGGCCAGCGCCGCATCGAGTGCCTCGGGCTTGTTGCCACCGGCCTGCGCAAAATCCGCGCGGCCGCCACCGCGCCCGCCGATCAGGGCGGCCACGGCCCCGACCAGTTCGCCTGCCTTGATGCGCGTGGTCTCCGCGGCCGTCACCCCGGCCACCAGCACCACCTTGGTGGGGCTCTCGACGCTCGCCAGCACCATGACAGCCGCCTTGAGGCGCTCCTTCAGCTCGTCCACCGCTGCGCGCAACGCACCGGCGTCGGCGCCATCGACCCTGGTGGCCACGACCTTCACGCCGTTCACCTCGACCGCGCCTGCGGCCAGGTCCAGCCCCTTGCCCGAGGCCAGCCGGTCCTTGAGCGTGCGGATCTCGCGCTCCATCTGCCGCGTACGCTCCAGCTGCTCGCGCACCTTCTCCGCCAGGTCATCGCGCGAGCCGCGGACCAGGCCGGCGAGGTCGCGCACCAGGGCATCGTTGTGCTCGACGTACTCGAGCGCGCCGTCGCCGGTGAGGGCCTCGATGCGGCGCACGCCGGAGGCGACGCCGCTTTCGCTCGTGATCTTGAACAGGCCGATGTCGCCGGTGCGCTGCACGTGCGTGCCGCCGCACAGCTCCATGGAGAAGTCCCCCATGCGCAGCACGCGCACGTCCTTGTCGTACTTCTCGCCGAACAGGGCCATCGCACCGGCGGCCACCGCGCCGTCGTAGTCCATGACGCGCGTCTCGGTCGCGCAGTTCTCGCGCACCTGCTCGTTGACCAGTCGCTCGATCTCGCGCAGCTCCGCCGCCGTCAGCGCCTGGAAGTGGCGCGAAGTCAAAGCGCAGGCGGTCCGGGGCGACCAGCGAGCCCTTCTGCTGCACGTGCGTCCCCAGCACCTTGCGCAGCGCCGCATGCAGCAGGTGCGTGCGCGCTGTGGTTGAGCGCGGTGGCTTTGCGGCGCGCGCCGTCGACCTCGGCGAGCAGTTCATCCCCGACGCGGATAGCCGCCTTCGCTCAAGCGTGCCGCGATGCGCGTGCGCGGCACCGCGCTTGTGCGTGTCGGTGACCACGAAGCGCACGCCGGCGGCGCTGAGCTCGCCGGCATCGCCCACCTGGCCGCCGGACTCGGCGTAGAACGGGGTGCGGTCGAGGACCACCTCGCCCTCCTCGCCGGCGGCAAGCGACGTCGACCGGCTTGCCGTCGCGCAGCAGCGTCGCCACGCGGCCGTTCGCGCTCAGGCGCTCGTAGCCCTGGAACAGCGTGCGCGAATCGATGCTCGCCCCGGCGCGCTGCTCGACGCCGAACTTGCTGGCCTGCTGCGAGCGGCGGCGCTGCTCCTCCATTGCCGTCTCGAAGCGCGCCTGGTCAATCGACAGCCCGCGCTCGCGCGCGATGTCGGCGGTCAGGTCCATCGGGAACCCGAAGGTGTCGTAGAGCTTGAAAACGGTATCGCCGTCGATCGCGCTTCGCGCCGCGCAGCGCTGCGGATCGCGCCCTTCCAGCAGCACCATGCCATTGGCCAGGGTCTCGGCGAAGCGCTCCTCCTCCTGCTTGAGCACGCGCTCGGCATGCGCCCGGCCGCGCACGAGCTCCGGGTAGGCCTCGCCCATCTCCTGCACCAGCACCGCCACCAGCTTGTAGAAGAACGGCTCCTGGATGCCCAGCTTGTAGCCGTGGCGGATCGCGCGCCGGATGATCCGGCGCAGCACGTAGCCGCGCCCCTCGTTGGAGGGCAACACGCCGTCGACCACCAGGAACGTGCAGGCGCGGATGTGGTCGGCGATCACCCGCAGCGAATTGGAGCTGAGCACGGTCGTGCCCGCGAGCTTGCCCGCGGCGGCGATCAGCGTCTTGAACAGGTCGATGTCGTAGTTGGAGTGCACGCCCTGCATCACCGCGGTGATGCGCTCGAGTCCCATGCCGGTGTCGACCGAGGGCTTGGGCAGCGGGGTGAGCGTGCCGTCGGCGCCGCGATCGAACTGCATGAACACGAGGTTCCAGATCTCCACGTAACGGTCGCCGTCCTCGTCCGGGGAGCCCGGCGGACCGCCGGGGATCTGCGGCCCGTGGTCGTAGAAGATCTCGCTGCATGGGCCGCAGGGCCCGGTGTCGCCCATGGACCAGAAGTTCGATGCCTCGCCCAGGCGCGTGAAGCGCTGCGGGCTGATGCCGATGTCCTTCAGCCAGATGTCGGCCGCCTCGTCGTCGTCGCGGTACACCGTGCACCACAGCCGCGCCGGGTCCAGGCGCAGGTTGTAGATGAGGAAGTCCCAGGCGAAGTGGATCGCCTCGCGCTTGAAGTAGTCCCCGAAGGAGAAGTTGCCGAGCATCTCGAAGAAGGTGTGGTGGCGGGCGGTGTAGCCGACGTTCTCCAGGTCGTTGTGCTTGCCGCCGGCGCGCACGCAGCGCTGGCTGGTGGCCGCGCGCAGGTAGTCGCGCTGGTCCTTGCCCAGGAACACGTCCTTGAACTGGACCATGCCGGCATTGGTGAACAGCAGCGTCGGATCGTTGCCCGGGCACCAGGGAGCTGGAGGGGACGATGATGTGGTTGTTCGCCTGGAAGAACTGCAGGAATGCGCCGCGCACGTCCGCCGCGCTCATGTAAGTGGGCTTGCTCAAGGGATCCTTCAGTCGAGGTCGGGATCGGCACCCGTGGCCGCGCGGATATGATCCGCTGAAAACCCCCGATACTGCAAAAAGCGTGCTTGCCGGGCCTTCTCGGGCCAGTCCAGCGGCGATTCGGCGCCGAATTTGCCGCGCCGCACCTTGCGGGCGAGTTCAACCCAGTCTGGCACGCTCAATCCCTGCTCGATCAGCGCATCCGGAACCCCATTTCGGCGAAGATCGGCGCCGATGCGCGCAGGACCCTGGCCCCGGCCGGCATGGGCGCTCACGTAGTTCTCCACGTAGCGGGCCTCGTTGAACAACCCCTCCCCCGCAAGCTGCGCCAGCACGCTCTGGCAGACATTCTTGTCAAAACCGCGCCCGACCAGCTTTTCGCACAGCTCCTTGCTGCCAAAGTCACGCTTGGCCAGCAGCGTGACGGCGGCCAGGTGGACGCCAGCCGGATCGCAGCATTGCCCGGACTCCATCGGTGATTTGGGTGACCTGCGAAATGCCATGTTCTTCAGTATAGTTTGGGCCGATTGCTCATTAGTGGTGCGGCCCTGAGCGGGTCATTCTGCCGCGAGGAATATGCATGCGCGCTTTTGCCACGGTGATTTGCCTCAATGCCTTGCAGCCGGCGTGGCGCTGGCGGACCCGGAGGCCCCTGCCGCAGCCCCGGCAACGACTCCTGCAGCCCCGGCAACGACTCCTGCAGCGCCGGTGGCGACTCCTGCCGCGCCGGCAGTGGGCGCCACTGCGGCAACCGCCTCAACGGCGGCCCCGGCCACGAAACCCGAGGCAGCCCCGGCCGCGAGCGCTGCGCCCACGGTGTGGGAGAAGCAGCTGATGGCCAAGGGCTACAAGCCGGTCATGTTCGGGGACCAGAAGATGTACTGCCACACGGAACAGGAACTCGGCAGCCGGCTGGGTGGCAAGAGGGTCTGTGCCACCGCCGACCAGTTAGCTGTCGACCAGCAGAACGCCAAGGAACTCACCGAGCGCGCGCAGCGCATGCCCGTGAACAGCCATTAGCGCGACCGGCGCCGCAAGCCCGCCGCGCGGCTCAGGCTGACTTTACCGCCTCAGGGCCGGGGCGGCGCTCCTTGACCGGCAGCAGCTTGGCGCGCACCTGGTCCTCGATCTCCCGGGCGATTTCCTTGTTCGCCTGCAGGAAGGCACGCGCATTGTCCTTGCCCTGGCCGATGCGGTTGCCCTTGTAGGAGTACCAGGCGCCGGACTTCTCCATGATCCCGTGGGTGCTGGCGAGCTCGATGATCTCGCCCTCGCGGGAGATGCCCTGGCCGTACATGATCTCGAATTCCGCCTCGCGGAACGGCGGGGCGACCTTGTTCTTCACGACCTTCACGCGCGTCATGTTGCCGGTGACTTCCTCGCCACTCTTGATGGCGCCGATGCGGCGGATGTCCAGGCGCACCGAGGAGTAGAACTTCAGCGCATTGCCACCGGTGGTGGTCTCCGGGTTGCCGTACATCACCCCGATCTTCATGCGGATCTGGTTGATGAACACCACGATGGTGTTCGAGCGGCTGATGTTGCCGGTGAGCTTGCGCAAGGCCTGCGACATGAGCCGTGCCTGCAGGCCGACCTGCATCTCCCCCATCTCGCCCTCGATCTCGGCCTTGGGCGTAAGCGCCGCGACCGAGTCGATCACCACGATGTCGACCGCGCTTGAGCGCACCAGCATGTCGGTGATCTCCAGTGCCTGCTCGCCGGTGTCCGGCTGCGAGACCAGCAGCTCGGTGATATTCACGCCGAGCTTCTCGGCATAGGCCGGGTCGAGCGCATGCTCGGCATCGACGAACGCGGCCGTGCCACCCAAGCGCTGCACTTCGGCGATGACCTGCAGGGTGAGCGTGGTCTTGCCGGAGGACTCCGGCCCGAAAACTTCCACCACGCGGCCGCGCGGCAGGCCACCGATACCCAGCGCGATGTCCAGGCCGAGTGAACCGGTGGAGACGGACTCGACGTCGTAGGTGGCGGCAGCATCACCCAGACGCATCACCGAGCCCTTGCCGAACTGCTTTTCGATCTGGCCCAGTGCGGCTGCGAGCGCCTTCTTGCGGTTGTCTTCCATCTGCATTTTTTCCCAGGGTTGGCGGGCGGGGAGGAGAATTTTCGCTCGCGTAATTATCACATAAAGAATTGCCCGCTGGTGCACGGCACACGCGATGTTTCCTGCTTATTTGCGTGCATTTTCCGATCTATCCAGTGGGTAGGTTTCGATGACACTGTATAGCGAGCCGGCCGCAGTGGTGGCGCTTGCCACCAGCGCGAACGCATCCAGTCGCCATGTCACTGCGAGCATCGGCTGCTGTGCCGGTGCGTGCACGACTTTGCGCGCTACGGTGACATGTGCATGGAAGGGCTTGAGATCCGGAAGAAATCCCGCCGCGATGGCGGCCTGCCTAATGCGCTCGGCCAGCGCGGCGGCGCCGCGCACCGGCTGTGCACCGGCCGTTGCGCACAGGATCTGCGGTCGCGCCCAGTGCTCGACGGTACGGAACTGCAGCGGCAGCACGTGCTCCCGGGCATCTTGCGCAGCGCTGATGCCCTCACCCAGCGCGCGCAGCCGCGGCAGGCGCGCCGCCGCGACATTGCCGAGGAAGGCAAGCGTCACGTGCAGGTTGGCGGCCGGAATCGGCCGCCCGGGGCTTGCGGCGGTGCAGGCCGCGGTTGCCTGCGCCAGCGAGTGCTGTTCTGCGGCGCTCGGCCACAGCGCGAAGAACAGCCGCAGCGGCGGCAGCGCACCCGCCGCGCCCGCCTCGTTCACGGCGGTGCGGCGAGCGCTGCGGTTTCGTGGCGTACCGGCAGGTCCAGGCGCAGGATCATCCGCAGTGCATGGCGCACCGCCTGGCTGCGGATTGCGCTGCGGTCGCCATCGAAGAACTTCTCCTCGGCGATGATGTCGATCAGCGCCCCGGCGCGCGCGGCCGCGCAGAACCACACCGTGCCGACCGGCTTGGCCGCGCTGCCGCCGTCGGGGCCGGCGATGCCGCTCACGCACAGCGCCACGTTCGCCCCGGGGACGCGCAGCGCCCCTTCGGCCATCTCGCGCACCGTCTGCTCGCTCACCGCACCGAAGCTTGCGATGGTGCGCGCCGCGACGCCCAGGTCGCGCTGCTTGGCGGCGTCCGAGTAGGTCACGTAGCCGCACTCAAACCATTGCGAGCTCCCGGGCACGTCGGTGAGCGCCTTGGCCACCCAGCCGGCGGTGCACGACTCCGCCGTCACCACGCGCCGCTCGGCGGCGCGCAGCTTCTGGCCCACGCGCGCGCTCAGTTCGTACAGCTCCGGGTCATGGACCACACATCACCCCCATCGCCCCCGGCGCGGGCGCGCGCGCATCGCGACCACCAACACACCGGTTGGGCATGTTCATAAAATCGTAGTGATTCTCATGGTTAATGTCGACAACTGCACCGCGGCAGCAGGCACAAGGATGAGGCCGTTGACCACCAGACCCTACTCGATGTCCGACACGACGGTGAACCTGCCGCAGCGGGCCATGATACGGCTCATCGAGCGGCTGTCCGGGCAGCAGCACCTGCAGGACCGCTACAACGAGTACCGCAGCCAGCCGCGCCACAAGGATGCGTTCTGGAGCGATGCGGTGCGCCTGTTCGGCATCACGCCGGAGCTGGACGCGGCGCAGCTGGCGCACGTGCCGCGCCACGGCCCGCTCATGGTGGTGGCCAACCACCCGTTCGGCATCATCGACGGGCTGCTGCTGTGCTGGCTGGTGAGCCAGGTGCGCCAGGACTTCAAGATCATGCTCAGCGACGGCCGCTACATCCCGGAGATGGGTCGCCACGCGATCGCCGTGGACTTCTCGGGCACCCGCCGCGCGCAGCGGAACAACGTCGCCGCACGCGCGCAGGCACGCCGCACGCTCGAGGACGGCGGCGTGTTCATCATCCTGCCGGCCGGCGGGATCTCGACCTCCGCGGACCCACTGGGGCGCACCCCGGCGATGGATGTCGACTGGCACCCCTTCGCCGCCCAGCTGGTCACGCGCACCCAGGCGCCGGTGCTGCCGGTGTGGTTCGGCGGCCAGAACGGCCGCCTGTTCCAGATGGCAAGCCACGTGAGCCTCGCGCTGCGCTGGGGCATGCTCATCGGTGAGAACGTACGGCTGCTGAAGAAGCCGGTGCGCATGGTGGTCGGTGAGCCCATCCTCTTCACCGACCTGCCGCGCTTTGCCGACCGCACGATGCTGGCACGCGAGCTGTGCTACCGCACCTACGCGCTGGGGGGCATCGATGCCTCGCTCCCGGGGGTGATCCGGGACTGGCCGCCGGCGCTGCGCCGCAAGTTCCGGCCCGCAGCCACGCCCGAGCGGCTGCCAGGCCGTGACACCTACGCAGGCGAGCGCGTAACGCGCTGACCTTCAGGCCGCGGACACCCAGCCGCGGCGCTGCCTGCCTTGAGATCGCGCAGCCCCCGGGCAGTGCGCACCGCGATATCATCTGGCAGGGCCGCCACCGCGCAAGCCCCAGTCCGCCTGTTGCCCAAGGAACCTCAGTGCCTGCGCCCAAGACCGTGCTGGATCCTTAAACAGTGGACATCCCCAGCAGCGCCACCTCCGCCCATACCCCGATGATGCAGCAGTACTACTACGAACCAACACTAAGCAGCTGTTTGACCTGAAGAAGATCAGAGCGCCTGTCTAATACGAAAGCCGAAATTTGCATCGGTTTTCTTCAATGAATTCAGATACCGCTTCGCGGGTTTTAGACAGCAGGAGGCTCTGGCCTCGCGCCCAAATCCGCGTCGCTTATGTAGCGCTCATCGAACTCAAGCAAGGCGTCTTGCGGATCTACAGGGCTACCCCAGATTCGTCTACGATTTGCAGGATCGGACTCCCAATAACGGTCTAGGCCTGACGTATTGACGAAGTGCGGCCAGAGAGTCGGCTCTCCGAGCACCCGCGCAAGCGACGTTCGGGCTACGTACTCAATGATTGCTTCTTTCTTCACCAGGTCCAGGCGTGTCCCTCGGTCAAAGCGCTCGAGGTAACGATTGTCGTTGAGGTGTTCTGAGGCGCTACGTGCCTCGTAGATGTCGCCCATCAGATCGTGATGCCTCGGGCCAATGAATAGCTCCGTTCTGCTCTTGAATTGCCTCTTGGTCTGACCGACATCCGGCGCGATTAGTCCGTCGATGCAACGGGCGAACTGATGGATGCGCTCGAGCAAGTCCCCAGTAGTACGGGCTTGAATGTAGATGTTCAGGGTGCGGAAGAAGCGCCATTGGCCACCGGGTATTTGCGCCTTGGGCAGAGCAGCCAGGCTTGTTGCCAGGCGTGCGGCTAATTGAACCTCGCTTGCCAGCACCGGCGGGTAAGGTCGAATGACCGACGGTGTCGGGGATTCGAAGTCTTGCTGCTGCCGTATGCCTATCACCCCGTCTCGGCGGGAGCCTGTGAGCATGACCGGCCTATTTGCCGGCGCGAATGCGCTCGCTAAGAGAAGGCCAACATAAAAGCCCCAAGCAGCGCCAGTCAGTTGGATGTTCTCGGCGTCCAGAACGTCGGGGGTTGAGGAGCGCAGCTTGGTGAGCAGCAGGAGGTTGCAGCGCCCGATCTCCTTGGACCGGATGGTGCCTAACCACTCCCGCCAATGGCTCTCTATCTGGATTTTGGCCTCGGGTATCACCCACAGGCCGGATGCGATAGGGCCCGGCGAAAGCCCTTCCTCAAGTTTCACCTCTAGGCCGACGAAGGCGTACTTGGCGCCGTCCTCGATCCAAGCCGAGAGGTCTTGAGATGCTGCCACGGCGGGCCTGAGGGTCAGCTTCGGAGGGCCACCGCCCGACCCACCTGCTCCATCAGGGAGTCAAACCTGGGCAGGTAAGTCGCGTCGATCTCCAAGAGGATCTGACGGCCCAGCGCCGTGAAGTCGCGGAGTTCCTGGGCCATCGTGGCCTCGGCCTGCGAGGGGGTCTTGGGGCGGCTAGTTGAGGTCTTGCGGTTCATGGGATCTCCAGCTGGCTATGGGATGGGAGCAGCCTACAGCGACCCGTGAATGTACGCAAGTTGATGATATCGTTTACTATTTTGTCTAGTGGAGGGTCTAGTGGAACCCCCAGGAGCAATAATCTGCACGCGAGATCAGGGCAAACATCAGGCAAGAACAGGCCAAACGCGGCGGTTATCAGTTCGCACAAGATTGGTTGCCTAGGCTGACATCTCCTAATCTTCGCTTGATTATCTATATTATATTCAAAGGCTTACACGGTTTTCTTTGGATATTAGTTTGCGTTCTTGGCCGAAGTGTTAAATAGGAGACTTCAGACCTCGGTTTGTGGCATTCCTAACGTATTCTTAATAAAGGATTTTCTGCTCTGATCCGTTACTGATCGCGCCCTGTTAACGCTCTGTTTTTGCTGCGTCGGAAATTTCAGTTGACAAGAGTGGGCTTGACGTGCTAGGCGAAAGAGAGTATAAGTTAGCGCTTGGATCGAGAAATTCTCTCCGCCCATATGCCGGGTCCCGCTCGGCTTTCGTTGGTCCCAGGCTCCGTCACCCACGGACATCGGTTATCAGATCTGTTCCGCCCCTGCTTTGCCTGTTCCAACGCTCGGGCGCTTCGCTCACAACTTTATTTTCAAGTTGGAGCAAATCTGAGCGATCTGCGGGGTATGACTATAGGTAAGGATTGAAAGGGTTCCTCCAGGGAAACCGCAAAGGTGCCCTCTTCGGCTTCCGAACGAAGCCTTGTCAGGGTGGGTACCGCAAGGTTTCGAGTACGGAACCTTTAGGCGCGAGTGAGTAGTGAAGTGCTAGCTCCTCGGTCCTGACCAGCTATACCTCTGCGCTGGGCTCCCTGTTGGGGAGCCGATCAGGAGGACACCAGGCGCTTAGGCGCTAACTCGAGGGCAATGGTGTAGTCCCCAGCGGGGCTTAGGTGATGCCACTCGATGAAATGATGCACCCGTCGCGGTGATCAGCCGGTACGTAGGTTTCGGGTTAGAAATGCAACCGGTCGGCCTACGAATCGAGACCCAATAGAAAAGCGCCAGCAAGACGCCCCAAGACATGTGGCTGGCGAGAGTGTGTAAGCGATACGTAGCACGGAGTACTTCCCCTCGTATCGTTCCCCTGACTCGGTAAACCCGTCCCCTTTGGGGGCCGGGGCAAGCAGGGATTAAATTACATCAGCAAATAAGATCTAAGCCCCTTAGGGGGCTATTCGCCTCGACTCTGCAATCCAAGACGCTGTAGGCGTCGTCTCCCCTAACATCATTTCATAAACCCTTTAACTCTGAGCTTCGGATTTTTGAATCTTAAAAAGATAGATCTTGGGCTTCGTCTTCGCCTCCGCCCTAGAGACTAGTCCTGAATTGGATTAGTTAACTCTTCGCCAAGCATCAAGCTTGGCTCTGGATTCCTTCGAGAGTGTCCGAGGGCTGCACCTTCGCCAGAAGGCTCGCAGTTTCCTCAGCAGGTAGTCCGCCCCTCGACTACGCCCCGCTCTCCCCGCCCATAAGGCGGTCCTTTTGACCTTCCCTGTCATCACCCATGCACTCCGCCAGCGCTATGACCGATACGACCTCCCCTCCAGAAGCTCTGCTTCCGTTGACCCAGGCAATCTTCTACTCGGGCCTCTCTGCCGATTGCCTGCGTCGGTATGAGAAGGATGGCCTTCTCCACATCCGTCGCAGCGCCAATGGGGTCCGCCTCTACTCCCATCGCGATCTAGACCAGGCACAACAGATATTCGCCAGCAGGGCCGCTCGCCGGGGCCTCACATCCCTCCGCCGCAACCTAAAGCCCTCGACCTAAAAAGAACCAGCCCCTATGAAACTCCCCCTCGCCGCCTTGATGCCCGCTGTGACCCTTTGCTTCCTGACTGCCTGCGCAACTCTCGAACCTGACGCCATCACGGCTGAGGTAGCCCACGAATCACACGCCACCCAGCACGAACCTTTGACGGACCACCCAACTAACTACGGCCGCACGGAACTTGGCCTTGCTGCCCGGTGGTCGCGCGGTCGGTTCTTCGGAGAGGTTAGCGAGGGCTATTCCTTCCAGGGCACCGATGGCTCGCCTGCACCCCGAGAAGTCTTCGAACTAAAGCTCGGTGTCGATATTTGGCAGCGTCGCTCGTAAGAGCGCGCCTCCCCAATCACTCATTCCACATCACTAAAAGATAATTTCAATGAATTACGTACGGACCAAAGATTTCGCAGCCGCAGACGCCCTGGCGTCCGGCAACCCTGCCAAGGCCGTTAAAGGCGTGGACTTCGGGCTCGAGTTTGACAATCTAGCAGTAGCAGTTGCCACTAAGGTAGACACGGGCGGTAACGCCGTACTGGGAAGCCTTGCAACTACCGGGGCCACTGGCGGAGGTCAGGGCGCTGGAACAATCAACGCAACAGCGCTGTACCTGAACGGAGTAGTCCTCCCCACCATCCGCAACAACGCTTTCAATTCCGGCACTGCATCGCTCAACTGCGCGGCCATCACGGTAGGAGACACCTACACAGTCCAGCGGTCCGCCGACGGAAGTATTACTAGCAACGCTACCCCCGCAATCGATTCAGTCCTCCAGTTTACGAACCTCCCGGTAGGCACTTATCGAATCACAGGACACGGACAGTTCACCGCAGGGGCAGCGTCTATCGGAGTGGCTGCCGGATTTAATAGTTCAGCCGGAACTGTTGGTGTGTCGCAGCTTCAGGGTATCGGAGTGAATCAAAGCGCACTTACCAACATTGCGACTTCATCCTTCGCAAATAATATCTATAGCGCTAACACGACGGATACAAAATATTCGTGGTCAATTCAAGGAGCCTTTACCGTTACGGTTGCCGCTACCGTAGGGCTGTTTTGGTCTCAGGCCAGTTCGAGTGCCACCGCGCTGCTTCTGCGGGCGGGCTCAGGCTTCTCGATCACGCGAGTTGCGTAACTCACCTTTTGGCTTTCAAGAACAAGAAAAACAAACCGATGCCCAACAACAACTACTCTCGCCGGGACAGCGCCGCAGACCTCATCGGAGCGCTCAAGACGAACTACAAGCGGCTGAAGCGTCAGCACGCCTCCGCAGAGGCCTTAGCATTCACTGCACGAGGGATTGACGGAGAACGGGACCTTCAGCGCCTGACCTTAAGTGATTGGCCTAAGGACCGGGAGCTAGAGCGACTTGTTGAGCGCCTTCGAGGCCCGAGAGCTTCGTTGGCAGAACGTATTGCCTGCGGCCGTGAACTGGCAGCCCTCGTGGGCAAGCTAGGAGATGTAATCGGAGGGGCCGTGAAACGCGCATTCATCAAGCCGGAAAGCCCGAATGGATTGTGGGATATGGCTACAGAGCGTGGCCGCGAAATAGCCCGCGAAGCCATCATGGGAGTTGGCCACGACGGAAAAGAGACCAAGAAGAAGTGGGACCCGACCGGCGCGAGGAAACTTCGCAGCTGGGTTGGACTTTTAGTGCAACAGCAGGCATTTAGCCTCGCTCGCAATGAGCACCGCCACGCGGCGAAGCGAGCGCCTGTTGGGGCTCTCGACACCTCAGAACATCGGTCCCCTAGCGCTAGCCACCTATGTGAGCGACACGAGGAGGAAGATCTCGGCCACCAATTCTTGCAGGAGCTGAAACGTTGTTACGGCGGGAAACACGCTCACCTCGCCGACTCCATTGACCGGGATACAACGAACGCCCACCGCGCTCGAACTTACGCGCGTGCTGCCAACATTCTCAAACCATTCCACCCCAGCGCCGCCTGCGCTTAGACGAGACCCAACATGCCCAGCAACGATCCCCTTGATAACCTCAGCGCTGCCTTTACCCCCCAAGATCTTGCGGTAATGCGCTCCCTGCAACAGCAGCAGCAGATGCAGGACGCAAACTCTAACAACAGTCCTATCGGGGCCATCATTGGGCAAGCACGCACTACGGGCCTCGCCCTAGGCGGTGGACTGGCATCTCTTGGTCCGGATACGAGCACTCTCGGCCGCATCGCGGCTCAGAATCAGGCGATCCTTACGGCCCCGAATGACAGCTCGGCACCAGATCCGTCGAGCCCGGACTCTCAGGCACCCTCTGGAGGCTCGCAGGGACCGACTGGAGTCTCTGCGCCCGCTTCAGATCCGTATGCGCAGCAGGCAGCGGACTACGCGTCGAAAGCGCGTGCATTCCTAGCCGCCGGTAATCCGAATGCCGCGATGCAGTTCCATCAGGCATCTCTCGCCACTATGGCCGCTGGCGCAAAAGCGCAGCAGCAGGCAGCGCTCACAGCGCAGGAGCAGAGCCGAAGCCAGCAGGAAGATGCGAAAACGGCGGACATTCAGGCCAAGGCCCAGTATGTGCTCGTCGATACGACCCCTGATAAGAACGGCATTCCCCAGTACAAGACGATTGGTCAGCCGATCTCGCTATACGGAGGCGATGACGGCGCAACACGAGACCCGATGTTTGGTTCCAAGGTGCAAGCAGCTCTCGCGGCTGCTCAGCAGAACGGATCGCCGAATGCCCGTGTGATGAGTGTCGGGGATCTCGAAAGCTCGAAGGCCAATGCCGCGTCCATAAGAGCAGCAGCCTCAGCAGCTAAGGCACAAGCCGGGGGAGGCGGAGCCTTTGCCAATGATCCTGATGCACTTGACCAGGCCACAGGTGCTTACGCCCTGAACGGTCCGGCAGCGCTCACTCGTATGACAGGCGCGGACCGTGCGGCTGTTCTCAAGAACCTGACTACTCACGGGCTGACATTCCAGGACGCCGCTGAAGCTCGCCTCCAGTACGGCGCTCTGGCGCACGCTGTGAACACTGGCGCAGCACGCGCCGGTCGCGTGGCATTCCTGGCCAATGAGATCCCGGCGCAGGCCCAGAACGTCTTAGACGCGCTCAATGGAGTAGACCGCACGAAGGTGCAAGCGCTGAACAGCGCCATTGCAGGAGGCAAGACGGCCTTCTCAGATCCGGGCGAGGCCAGATACGCCACTGCCATACAGGGTCTTCTCACGCCCTACTCGCTCCTCATCGCGGGTGCGACCGGGCAAAGCTCAGACGCTGCGCGTACCGACGCCTACAGCATCCTGACCAAGCAGCAAGGCCCCGACGCTGTGAAAGGTGTAATCGACCAGATAGTAAATCGCGAGCTTACGGCCGCAAAAAACGCGGGCGATGCCACAATTGAAATGGCGCGTAACTCTCGCAGGTATTCGGCGCTCGCGAAGGTAGCGGCCAAGATGGGGGTTCCTCTTGATAGTGCAGGAACAGATGGCCCCGCTGCCGATACGCCTCCTGTAGTTGCTCCGGCTGCTAACGCCGCACCGCCCCAGGCGGGAGCCCCAGCGCCCGATAGCGGCGGATTCGTGCCGGGCAAACAGTACAAGGATAAGAGCGGCAACACCGCTACGTATCTTGGCAACGGGAAGTGGCAGTAATGGGTAACTTCGACCCTTCAAGCGCTACGCCCGTAGACGCCCCAACTGGTGGTGGAACCTTCGATCCCTCAAGCGCTCAGCTCGTAGACGACTCACCAAGTCTGGGTGCGAGAGCCCTCGGCTTGATTGACGCCGGAGTAGCGGGAGCCAATCAGCTTGTCGTGGGTACGGGAGCTTCGATAGCTCGTACAGCCAACAGGCTATTGCCCGATGCCCTATTTGGAGCAGGCACTGGTGCCCAGACGGAAGCCGATATTAACAACTTGCAGAACCGGCTCACCTATCACCCCCAGAGCGATGCAGGACAAGGGGTAGGCAACGCCGTTAGCGGTGCTATTGCTCCAGTAGGAAAGGCAATCGGCAGCACGGTTGGTGCCGTGGTTGGCAACGACAACGTACCTGCGGTGATGGATGCCCTGTCTGTGCTTGGCCTCAAGACGCCTATGGCCGCTGTTAAGGGAATCCTCGGAACAGAAGCGCCCGCAGCCACTGGCTCTCTGGTAGCTGCTAAGGCGGCAGATCAAGCCGCTCGAGATGCAGGCTTGGGTACTGCTGGCCTCGCCTCTGGCAATCCCGCCATCCAGGCTGTTGAGCAGAAGATTGCGAGCACTCCAATACTCGGCACCGGATTGAAGAGTGCGATTGAGCAGAGCAACGCTAAGCTGGGGCTTACAGCCAATGAGATAGTCAGCAACCTGGCCGATGGCGCAGACACCTCGGCGCAGAACGTCGGCAGGGTGCTTCAGGATCAGGTTAAAGCTGCCTCCGATGCAGCCAAAGAGGGCAGCAGACAGGGCTACGAGGCTATCCAGGACATGCTGCCGGACGGGGCAACTATCCCGGTATCCAACGCCAGGTCAATCCTCGGGAACCTCACCAAGATCGACGGCGCTCCCGCGACAGCAGAGGCCGTAGTCCCGAGTGATATTCGCGGGATCTACCAGGCGCTCGAGAAGGACGCAGGGCTATCCGGCCAGTTGCCCTACGAAGCGGTGCAGAAGCTCCGCACGGCCGTAGGCCAGAAGATTGATTGGTCCCCTTTCACGTCTAACCCTTCTAACGGCATGTTGAAGACGGTATATGGCGCGCTCACCCGTGACTTAAATGACGGTGCTAGCTCTTTCGGTCCTGATGTCGCCAAAGCTGTTTCTGACACAAACGCCTCATACGCCAAGGCCGCAGCTGCTCGTAACACTCTCGGCAGCGTCATGGACAAGGTCGGAGGACCGGAGAAGGTCTACAACGCCGTCTACAACACGACTAAGGACGGCTCTTCAACTCTCGATGCAGTGATGAAGTACAGCAGTCCGTCTGCCCAGCGGCTTCTAGCGGCTTCGGTGCTTGAACGGATGGGCACAGCGACGGCTGGAGCGCAGAACGCAGCCGGGAAGGTCTTCAGTGCAGACCAGTTCCTCACCAACTGGAACAGGATCAGTCCAGAGGCCAAGCAAAGTCTCTTCGGTTCACTGCCTAACGGGTATACGAACAGCATTAACGATCTGGTTAGCAATGTCGGCCGCCTGAAGGCATACGGCAAAGTCCTCGGGACGAAGTCCCCTGTCTTCACAGGCCTCGGCAACGTTGCCACTACCGCAGCGATTGTAGAGGCCATGGCTCACGGCGTGGCGGGGTTCAAGACGCTGGGCGCGACGTACGGAGCGAACAAGGCCTTGGCGCTCGCTCTTACGAACCCTCAAACCGCAAAGGCTCTAGCTCGGATCTCAGGTGACCTGGCAAACAATGCCATCACCTCGATTGCCCGAGTCTACGCACCGGCTAATCACAACGCTGCCACCAGCACTCCGACCCTTCAGTAAAGAACCACCTCCCGCCGCCAAGGCGGGTAACTCAGGAATGATGACCATGATGACTTCGACCGATATCCCACTGTACCGCCACGGGTCTTGCCCCCTTTGTGCAGCTGAATACGACGGCTTCGTAGAGGGCTATGCAGAAGGCAAAGGCTGGGAAAGCCCGCGCACCTGGGATATCTATGATGATCGATTGAACGAGATCCGGAACGCCTTCGACGATTACCAGGCGCTTCAGACAGCAGCGCTTTACGACAGCTCGAGTGCAGCCGGATGACTACCGATACGCCTCTCACTGAACCTGCCGCTGTGCGAGCTTCTATCGATCTTGCAAAGCTGTCCTTAGAACGCGAGTTGCGCGAGCAGATACAGGCCCAGATGCCTGAGCTTGTCACTAAGGGCTTAGATACGGCCCAGCAAGGGGACCCCGAGATGCTCCGTTACTTCTTGGACCGGCGCGATATGACTTAAGTGCGTGCCAGTAGAATAGGGGTAGCCCTAACCCGAACCGAGACAGAGAACCCGATCACACTTTGCCCGACTAGTGTCACCAAGTTGCGACACCGGGGTAGATTAGTGCCAAGGAGGTCTCATGAGCGATGACATTAAAAGTTTGTTGGTAATCGCGGGATGTGTCCTGCTGTTGCTCTTGTCTGGCTCAATGCTGTCCCCTTTGGTTTGGCCAGCAGGGATCTGCATGCTGATTTGGTCAGTTGGCAGCACGTTTGAGAGTTTCGCGGAGGCTGAAAAAGCCAAGGCCAGCGAACGACAGGCCCTGAGCTATGCCCTCGAGAACTCGCGCAATCACGGATCAGATCTCATGACCGAGACTTGGTATGGACCGGACGAGGCGTAACCCGTCGCTGGTAGTGCTCACGGCAGCAGTAACGCTGCTGTCCGTCATGCCTGCTTTAGCGGCCACGGGCCCTGCCCACGCCCCCGGCTCAACCCAAGCCCCTAAACGGACTGGATCTGCTCGAGTCCGCGATCTCGACAAGATGCCGCCTAGAGGCTCTGTCGCGCGCTCAGGCTCTTCTGCTATCGAAGGCGACGACTGACGGCAATCCTTCCCTAGTGCGTCTTCGGCGCTCCGATGACTTCCAAAAATCGTCCCTGCCCATCGAGCCTGCCGAGCGCGTACATGCAATGGCTGACCACACCGTCCTGGGCAACGCCGGTCAGATTACCGTTCAATTTCTTGCGTTCTGCCTCTGTCATGTCGGTAGTTATAGATGCCGGCACACCCATCACCGAGATTCCGACTGAATAAGACTCCAAGAGCAAGGATTTCAGTGCGGAAGGCAGAACTGAACTGCTTCCGGAGCGCGAGTAAAAGCGCGCCCATGCTGTACTGAAGCGGACAAGAAAAGCTTCTTTCGACTCAGCGGTACGCATTGCGCTTACCTCCCAGTTGGACTCCTCGGCCAGTTGGTAAAACACGTTAGCGGCTGCCGCGCAGACTTCGTCGGCCTGATCTTCCCGCGTATACGCGTCGGCTGTTCCAGCGACCATCGTTATCAAAACTAAGGCGAGTGCGTGCTTGCCCATTTTCTTACACCTGACCCCAGTACTAGTCTTTTTATGCGGGGCAACCCATATACGCGCACCCAAGGCGCTTTGAAAGAAGAAAACAATGATCCTATCCACCGGCAAAGAGCGCGTGCTCGTACTGCCTGACATTCAGGCTCCCTATCACCACGCAGACACCTTGGCCTTCCTCGACTACCTGAGCGATAAGTACCAACCCACAAAGGTTGTGTGCATCGGGGACAGCGTGGACTTCCACAGGATGGCTAAATTCGTCCCTGTAGCTGACTCCCCTGGCCCAGCCCAGGAACATGAGCAAGCCCTGGCATTCCTCGAGCAGCTGTACAAGCGCTTCCCGACTGCCCACGAGGTGGCCTCCAACCACAACTCCCGTTACCAACGGAAAGCGAGTGACTCAGGTATCCCGTCAGGCTTCATGAAGCCCTATCGGGAAATCATGAAACACCCGAAAGGGTGGAAGTACTCCGATTTCGCAGTGATCGACGACGTGATGTATGAGCACGGGGACCGCTTCGGTGGAGCAGCCGCAACGAGGCAGGCTGTGCAGGTCAATGGCCAGTCCACTGTGTTCGGCCACCACCATGCGCATGCCGGTATTCAGTACGTCGCGAGTCGGACCAAGCTGCTGTTCGGGATGAATGTCGGGTGCCTGATCGACCATGACTCTTACGGGTTGGCCTACGCCAAGGTATCCAAGCTGTACCAGACCCTCGGGGCAGGACTGGTGCTAAGCGGCATCCCCCTCTGGGAGCCAATGGTCCTAGATGCGAAGCATCGATGGATATCGGAGGCCAAACTCCGGAGCCCTCGCTGCAAACGGACAGCAAGTGAACGCTCAGGGCGGGTAACGGGTCGGAAACTAGGTCCTCGCGAACTGAACCGAGCCCGATCATCCCCGCTCTACCCCTAAGCTGGGCTCGCCCAAGCCGAGCGCCAGGACTCACTAAGCTAGTAGGCTGACAATTCGACTTCAGACCGACCTAGGGTGGCTATTTTATCGCCTGTAACTCCTTGATCTATAAAGAGTTAATACCGCTGAATGGTAACAGATCGACCTTGGGTAAGGGGTGTAACCCCTCTTGCCTGGGATCAGGCCCGGATCAGTGGACGAACAGATGTGTTCCGTAGCCTGAAGCGGGGCCTAAAGGCCCTCGAACTCTGATCTTTACAGGAACTGTATAGATATACAGTCCCTGTCCGAAGGGTCAACGCTTAGCTTGTCTCAATGGAGATACGATAAATAGAAAATGGTGTCCCATTGACTCACATTTATCTCAAAACGACAGATTGCCTGAGGAACATATAGTGTCAGGCCGTCACGGCACGGCCGACTGACCCCTGACTCGGAGCCCCGTCCCTAGCCCACAGGGCGAGCCCAGGAGAGGCGATCTCCAGCCAAGGCTCTGCCGGGGCGGGGTAGACCAAATCGGCTCTAACGACTTCTGTCAAAGCCTCCAACGACCGTTGAGGGGATTGACGGCATTGGGTAGCCGGGCCACAATGGCCTATGAACGCGATTGCCTACCTCCGAGTCAGTACCCAGGAACAAGGCCGCTCTGGCCTGGGGCTTGAGGCCCAAAGGGCTGCCATCGAGTCCTTTGCCAAGGCCGAAGGCATGTTGATCCACCAGTGGTTCACCGAGGTTGAGACTGGCAAGGGTAGTGACGCGCTCGAGCGTCGCCCAAGGCTCGCTGAGGCCCTGCAAGCCGCCAAGGCGATCAAGGCTCCGGTGGTAGTTAGCAAGCTGGATCGCCTGTCTCGTGACGTCCACTTCATCTCAGGGCTTATGGCCCAGAGAGTTGAGTTCGTTGTGACCGAGCTAGGTAAGCAAGCTGATCCCTTCGTGCTGCACTTGTTCGCAGCCCTGGCGGAGAAGGAACGGCAGTTGATCTCCAGTCGCACCAAGGCGGGCTTAGCAGCAGCCAAGCAACGTAAGGTGAAGCTCGGTACGGCAGCTAGGAAAGCTACGCCGGATCAGTTGGTAAGGGCTGGCGCAGCTAGCGCTGCTCGAGCCGATCAGTTCGCCCGGGACAATCGGCTAGTGGTATCAGGCGCGATGCAGATGAATAACAACAACCTTACAGCCGCCGCTACCGCACTGAATGATGGTGGCCATCGCTCAGCCGAAGGCAAGCCTTGGGAGCGTCGCAGTGTCGCTGCCACTGTCCGCCGCCTTCAGCATCTGAAGCTCTGGCCGTAGCAGGAACTACTCTGGCCATAGCCGGAGCTAAAGCAGCAAACCTCTCTTCGATTAGCTAGCTAGCGCGCTTCGGCTTCGAACGACGCCTTTCGGCGCAGCGCTGTCCAAATTCCAATCGATTTCGCACAAGTGCGCCTAGCCCGCAGGCCACCCCCCACCCTCCCGAATTACTTTTAAATAAATTCAGACCCTCATTCCCACACGGCGGCAGTTTCAGACTTGCCCGAACCCCGCATCCCTCCCCTATTAGGGCGGGGGAGAGAAATCGGGACCTTTGCCCATTCGGCGGCGACGCCGGTATTCAGCGGCAGAGAAGCAACGACTAGTCAAAGGTAACTTGCGGTCAGGGGTTACGTTACCCGAGCGGCATGCGCTCAGCAGCAGGGAATCAACCCTACCCTGTTGGGTAAGTGGCGGAAGCTATACCAGGCTAATCCCGCTCGCGAGAGCGGGTAACGGAGCCAGAGCGAAGTGCCCTGGGTCGAAGGCTTCGCTGGTCGAGGCTTCGCTCTGGAAGCCAACGAGGCTTTGCAGCAACAGGTCCGGGACCTTCAGCGCGTATTAGGCAAGGTGGCACTTGAGAATGAGCTTCTGAAAGAAGCAGGGGCGCTTCGACCACGCGAAGCGGGCTAGCAATCGCGCCTCGGGCGACGAGAGTCAGGGCTTGTGCTCTAGGAGCGGCAAAGTTGGTCCGCTAATCCAGACAGTGGGGATCTGATAGATAGCTGGGCTGGGGGTCGTCATAGCGATCTGCCCGGGCGGAATCTTAAGTACGGTGCCGGGAGGGGCTTGCTCCTCCACTACCGGAGCCTGTTCGGAGGCCGTGTCCAATTCCTCGCGAGCATCCTCTTCTCGAGGTGCCTTGAGCGAGCAAACCACCGGCTCACTCTGTTCGCAGCTTCCCTTGGCCTCGGTAACGATGGGACCGGCTATAGCACCGGCTGCCACTGTGGCTACGATAGCCGCATTGAATGGATGTTGATTCATGCGGGAGAAGGCTAATGACCGTTGTGCTAGAACACAACAGCCTGTCAGCGCGTCCCCGACGCATCGACTCACAAGTACTCTGCAACGATCCGATGCTGCGCCACAGCAGCAAGCAACAATGGCTAACGTCAGATTCCTGCTGTATGTTCGGGAAGATTGGAACAGCTTGCGCGATCAGGTGGGAGAATTGCTTTGAAACTCCGTACGGGTCCTTTCCTTGGTGCAATTGCACTCGCGATCGTGTCCATCCCGACGCAAGTTTTTGGCCAGAGCGCTTGTTCAAGCGTGGCATCAAACGGACACCCATGGGTGGATAACTACGGTGATTCCTTCACTATGGCCCAGAGTGGGACTGGAAACGTATCTGGCAATTATGTGAATTACCCGGTCATATACGGATGTAACAACCAACAGGTCTATAGCATCAGCGGGGCGTTCGGCGGCGGCGGCGGCGCCTTTGGCCTCACCATGACCGGACAGTATTCCTATTATTTGTGTGCGACTGTCGTCAACTACTCAGGAACCGTTGACCAACCGGGTTGTAACGCTGCACATGGAACCTGGTACAACAATGGTGGTGCGAACGGCGTCTTTACGATGACCAAGCAGTGCGATGTGCCCACGGGAGAAACGTCGACGTTCGTGACTTGGGACGACTTGGACGGCAACCCTGGATTCGCGCACTGGAGAGCCACGCTTGCATCCACGTCGATCGATTTCGGCGGGCGGTCAGTCTCCGAAAGTTCGCCTGAAGGCAGCGGCACCGACACCTGTTGGCGAAGCGGCGATCCCTATGACCCGTTTACGTCAGTTACTGGCAATGGTGCAGATGTCACGCCCGTCAGTGACACCTACGACGATCTTATAGGGATGCCGTCCAAACAAATCACCTACTATCGGTTGCACCAGCGCGCGGCGACTCCCTGTGGCTCGACAATCACTCAGGTCCTTTCCATAGACTGTTCGTCTAATAGCCCTCCGTACGCGACTAATACGCTCATCTATACCCTGTCGAATACAACCATTACCTCTCAGCGCGGAGCGGCGGGCGCGCAAGTACGCACATACTTAAACGGTTCTCCAGGGGTAGTCGTGGCCCCGTTAGCCGCAATGATGATGCTATTGAATTAGCCCATGAAAATAAACAATCTGAAAACCTCGTGGAGAACGCTAGCGGCTTTTTGCGCAGTCGCCACTAGCGTATCAATGCTCACCACCGCGGCTCACGCGCAGGCCAGTACATCGTCCCAGTCGATTACAGTGGACGATCCTAGGCCCTTAGCTGCCGCAGTAGATGCACTGCAGACCACTTACGGATACGTTATTACTTATGAGGACCCTCCATTTTCATACCAGGGCGATGTGGAGGATCGCACGAGCGAATTGGATGGTGCTGATGCCGAGCAGGCTCAGGCGCGACGACACACGAGGCGCATGTTGGTTCCTATTGGCGGAACTCTCACTTTTGCGGAACCGCCGAGAACGGCAATGAATCCTACTGCGATGGCTGCGCTTCTTTCTCAGATCACAGCAGTGCACAACTCAACCTCTAGGGGCGGCAGGTTCAGTGTCGTACAAAGTGAGAACGTCTTCCACGCTGTTCCCGTGGCTGTTCAGGACGCCAAGGGCAATTGGATCGAAGGCGGTTCAATCCTCGACTATCCAATCGAGTTCCCAAATCAGACGCGGTCATGCATGGAGACTATAGCGCTGATAACGGCACTGTTGGGTATTCAGGCAAAGGTGGGCCCCGTTGAAATCGGAAATGTACCGCTTGGACCGCTCCAGTCAGT
The DNA here is from genome assembly GCA_963703025.1 of uncultured Pseudomonadota bacterium. Taxonomy (GTDB): domain Bacteria; phylum Pseudomonadota; class Gammaproteobacteria; order Steroidobacterales; family Steroidobacteraceae; genus 13-2-20CM-66-19. Next base: position 847,587 of record OY969778.1, read on the forward strand.
CAAGGGCATCTCCTATGCTGCAAATGAGCCGGCGAGAGCCGTATTGATGCGCACCCTTGCACAGGTCAATTCTCGCATGACATGGAGACTGTTATACGACGCAGGAGCGCAACACTACATATTAAATATCAAGTCGATTCCGGTAATTTCGAGCGAAGATAAACGTCCGCAGAACTCGAGTGCGATGGGAACTGGCATGTCTCCACCAAAAGTCCCCGCGCCGAGTAGCGGCAGCCCGGCTACAACAGTTCAGCAGTAAATCTTAAAGAAGCACAAAGACCATGAAACGAATAATTCTTCTTGCGGTTGCTCTGTGCCTATCCAGTGCCTCCTTTGCGGCGAGTACGGGTGGCCCCGGCGTACCCGCGTTTCTCACCCCCGCGAGCAACGGCGTAGTTCTCGTCTACTTTTTATGGTCCACGAGAGGAGGAACTCCGCCGGCGTGCGCCACCTATCATGGTGGGACTTTCTACCGATACGCACTAAGTGTGACCACCGATGCGGGCAAGGCCATGTTCGCTGATTTGCTTGCCGCTCACACAGCGGGAGAGAAAGTTTATATGACGGGCTCCGGTGCGTGTGATCTGCAGAGCGACACGGAGTCTGTAGGAAATGTCAGCGGTGGAACTTGATTTGGAACGGGCTTTAGCGGCGGCCCCATCGCCGTCTTCCAGACACCCGGCTTATCAAGGGCAACGACTTGCACGGGCTCCTCGGGATAGCTTCACCTGCTTAGTTAGTTTGCGGTGCTCGTAGGCGCCAAGGGCGGTTAAAACTCTAGCGTGACACATTGGCCCACCTCCATAGGCAGCGGCCAATAGGTCGGTTATGACACTACACTCCCTGGCGGTACTGCTATTTGTAACCTCAGGCACAGCCGTGGGGCTGAACGTAGCGGCTCCGACTTGGACGTACACGACTTAAACCGACGCGATGACGGGTCGGCCAATCAACGACCCGGTGATACTGGTCTCTACTCGGATTTCCCATTCGATCCTCGAGAGATAGAGGCGGTATTTATCGGTGCCAGAATGCGGCCAGAGGATGAGGGTATTGTAAGAGCGCTTTTGCAGCACGGGCTGGAACATGTGCAGGTCTTCAGAGCCGTCGAAGATCAGAAGACGCTGAAATTGAGATTTATTCGCCTCTAGACGAATCATGACGCCATCCTCTCTTCCCGCGCTGACTGGTGCCTGGCTTGTTCCGATCCAAGGCTATGCCTCCGATCTGGAACACCTGATTCGCAATTTCACAACTCCGCCTCGGTTCGTCACCAAAGACGAGAAGCAAGGAGTGCTCTATGCATCCGATTCCTTCGGTGGCTGCACGGATGCTCGTGACGTCTTGGCGAAGGCAGCATTGGAGATCGCGTCGCTTGCAGGAGTCTTGAGGCTTCTCCGGGATTCACCCGAACCACTTCGTTGCACAGGATCTGTTTTGAGGCGCGACGACAAAGGCGGATTTGACCATTGGGTTTTCCCGCAGCCGGCAATCATGCGGATGACTGTGGGAGATACGAATTCGGTTCTAAAAGACAGTCAAGGCAATGCCGTTCCGACCCCACCACTAAGAACCGTTCAACTCGCGAACCTAGTCTTAAAAGACAAGGCAGCAGAGAAATGTCTCAGGCTGTTTTCTTATGGAGACGCGATCTCTTGGGTCGGCTTATATCGCATCTACGAGGTGATTGAGGCGGATGTCGGTGGGATGAAGAAGATCGAGAAGGAAGCCTGGTCGTTACCGGACGACTTGGACCGCTTTAAGCACTCGGCGAACTCGGTGCGGGTAGCGGGTGATAAGGCGCGTCACGGCAAAGAGAACACGCAGCCACCGAAGAATCCTATGACGTTAGACCAAGCATCCGCCTACCTGCGGTACTTGCTGGAATCATGGATTTCCGCCAAAGGCGTTTAAGTAGGCGAGCTGGCTCGTGGGACTTGACTTAAGTCGGGCACGGTATGCTGGGCCTACCCATGAACGGCCTGTGTCTAAGTAAGGAAGAGCTGGTGATGCTCACCGGCAAAGAACGCTCCAAAGCGCAGGGGCGTGCTTTGGCCCACATGGGGATCCCATATCGCACACGGCCAGATGGCTCACCTGTAGTACTGCGAGTGCGTCTAGAGGGCGGGGAATCCTCCGGCTCGGGCGAAACCGGAGTTGCCTCGGCTAGACTGATGCAGAACGGCAGGGCGTCCCTGCCTCAACTGCAACCATAAGCAGGCCCCCCTATGGCACGTCCTAGAAAGCAAGGTATGCACTTGCCTCCCTGCGTCTATCAAAAGCACGGGAGCTACTGGTACGTGAAGGCGGGCAAGTGGACCCGCATAGGCGTCACTCTGCAGGAGGCACTCATCGCTTACGCGGCTATGCAGGCCACCCCAGAAGGCAGCATGCCGGGGTTGATAGATGAAGCGCTGATACAGATCCGCCGCACCATCAAGCCTTCGACAGCCAGGCAGTACGCACAGGCAGCCAAGACCCTAAAGCGCAAGTTTGCGCAGTTCGCGCCTCAGCAGGTGCAGGGTAAGCACGTAGCGCAATTGAAAAAAGACATGGCCACTACTCCGAACATGGCCAATCGCTGCCTGTCCCTATTGCGCCAGGTATTCGACTACGCCCTAGAGCAGCAGTTGATCGACAGCAACCCTGCGCTTGGGATCAAGCGGCACAAGGAGGCTAAGCGAGGCAGGCTCGTCAGTGCCGAGGAATACGCAGCCATCTACGCCAACGCAGGCCCTCGCCTTCAAGTCATCATGGATCTGTGCATCCGCACCGGGCAGCGCATCTCGGACGTACTCAAGATTCGCCGGGCCGATCTCCTCGAAGATCAGGGCATCCGCTTTGAGCAGATGAAGACTGGGGCTAAGCGCATCGTCCCCTGGACGCCGGAGCTTAGGGCGGTAGTGGCGAGAGCGAAGGGCCTGCACGTCAACTTGGTGGCCCTAACGCTGCTGCACAATCGCAAGGGCAAAATTCCCGACTACTCAACGATCAAGATCCAGTGGGACAGGGCCCGCAAGGCCGCAGGGGTCCCTGATGCCACCCTGCATGATCTGAGGGCGGTAGCGGCCACAGCCGCCCGTAAGCAGGGTAAAGACGCCACAGCGCTACTCGGACACACCAGCCCGGCCCAGACCGAGCGATACCTCCGAGACCTGGAGGAAGTGGTCGCCGAAGGCCCGAGCTACCCGTCTGCTGACGGGACGTTTTAGACAGTCTAATAGACAGCCCGAATAAATCTCTTGACGGACAATAACTTAGGCCATACCCCGATGATGCAGCAGTACCTGCGCATCAAGGCGCAGTACCCGGGCACCCTGCTGTTCTACCGGATGGGGGACTTCTACGAGTTGTTCTTCGAGGACGCGCGCCGCGCGGCAGCTCTGCTGGACATCACCCTCACCGCCCGCGGCCAGTCAGCCGGTGCCCCCATCCCCATGGCCGGCGTGCCCTTCCATGCCGCCGACAGCTACCTGGCGCGCCTGGTGCGCAGGGGCGAGAGCGTGGCCATCTGCGAGCAGATGGGCGAGCCGGGCAAGACCAAAGGACCGCTGGAGCGCCAGGTGGTGCGGGTGGTCACCCCCGGCACCGTCACCGACGCGGCGCTGCTGGATGAGCGCACCGACACGCTGGTCGCAGCCCTGGCACGCCAGGGGGAGCGTTTTGGCCTGGCGTGGCTGGACCTGGCCGCAGGGCGCTTCAGCGTGCTCGAGGGTGAGGGCGCAAGTGCACTTGCCGGGGAACTCGAGCGGCTCAAGCCCGCGGAATTGCTGGCCGCGGAGGGCCCCGAGGACCCGCAGCTGGCGCGGCTGCGCGTCGGCGTGCGCGCGCGGCCACCGTGGCAGTTCGAGTACGACAGTGCCGCGCGGCTGCTGACCGAGCAGCTGGGCACGCGCGATTTGAAGGGTTTCGGGGCGGACGGGCTGGCACTGGCGGTCTGCGCCGCCGGCGCCCTGCTGCAGTACGTGCGCGATACCCAGAAGTCCGCCGTGCCGCACATCCGCGCGCTGAAGGTCGAGGCGCGCGGCGAGGCGCTGCTGCTGGATGCGGCCAGCCGCCGCAACCTGGAGATCGATGCGAGCCTCACTGGCAACGCGCAGGCGACGCTGCTGGCGGTGCTGGATGTGTGTGCCACCGCCATGGGTGCGCGGCAGTTGCGGCGCTGGCTGACCCGGCCGCTGGCCGTGCACGGCCTGCTGCGCGCGCGCTACGACGCGCTGGACTCGCTCACCCAGGCGCGCCGCTTCGATGAGCTGCGCGGCCACCTGGGCAGCGTCGGGGACGTCGAGCGCATCCTGGCGCGCGTGGCGCTGCGCTCGGCGCGGCCACGCGACCTGACCGCGCTGCGTGCCTCGCTGGCGGTGCTGCCGCAGCTGCGCGCGGCGACCGCCACCCTGGAGGCGCCGCTGCTGCAGGAACTGCACGCGCGCACCAGCCTGCATGAGCCGGTCGTCGCCGTGCTGCGGCAGGCGATCGCGCAGGACCCGGCGCGATGGTGCGCGACGGGGACGTGATTGCCCCCGGTTACGACACCGAACTGGATGAGCTGCGGCGCATCGCGACCAACACCGACGCGTTCCTGCTTGACCTGGAGAAGCGCGAGCGCGAACGCACCGGGATCGCGGCCCTGAAGCTCGGCTACAACCGCGTGCAGGGGTTCTTCATCGAGCTGTCGCGGCGCGATGCGGAGCGCGTGCCGGCGGACTACGTGCGCCGCCAGACGGTCAAGTCCGCCGAGCGCTTCATCACCGCGGAGCTGAAGAGCTTCGAGGACAAGGTGCTCGGCGCACGCGAGAAGTCGCTGGCGCGCGAGAAGCAGCTCTACGAGGAACTGCTCGCACGCCTGATCGAAGAGCTCGAGCCGCTGCAAGGGACCGCCACTGCGCTGGCGGAGCTGGATGCACTGGCCGCGCTCGCCGAGCGCGCGGCCGCGCTTGACTGGAGTGCGCCCGCAGCTGGCCGAGGAACCACGGCTGGAGATCACCGGCGGGCGCCACCCGGTGGTCGAGCGCTTCGCCGAGCACCCCTTCGTCCCCAACGACCTCGTCCTGGGTGCCGGCCGGCGCATGCTGATCATCACCGGCCCCAACATGGGCGGTAAGTCCACCTACATGCGCCAGGCCGCGCTCATCGCGCTGCTGGCGCACGTCGGCAGCTTCGTGCCGGCGACGCGCGCGGTGCTCGGGCCGATCGACCGCATCTTCACCCGCATCGGGGCCGGCGGATGACCTCGCCGGCGGCCGCTCGACGTTCATGGTGGAGATGACCGAGGCTGCCAACATCCTGCACAACGCCACCGCCAGCAGCCTGATCCTGCTGGATGAGATCGGCCGCGGCACCAGCACCTTCGACGGCCTGTCGCTGGCCTGGGCGATGGCACGCGACATCGCCACGCGCGTGCGCGCCTTCACGCTGTTTGCGACGCACTACTTCGAGCTCACCACCCTGGCCGCGCAGGTCGAGGGCTGCGCCAACGTGCACCTGGATGCGACCGAGCACGGCGAGAGCATCGTGTTCCTGCACGCGGTGAAGGAGGGGCCTGCCAACCGCAGCTACGGGCTGCAGGTGGCGCAGCTCGCCGGCGTGCCGCGCGCGGTGATCGCGCAGGCGCGCGCGTACCTTGAGGGGCTGGAGGCCGAGCGCGACCGCGCGGCCGAGGGCAGCAGCGGCTCACCGCAGGCGCAGCTGCCGTTGTACCTGCCGGACGAGCGGGCGCGCGATGCACAGCTGCGCTTGGCACTTGCCGCGTTGAACCCGGACGAGCTGACCCCGAAGTCCGCGCACGAGGCGCTCTACCGGCTCAAGGAACTGCTCGGGCAGGGCTAGCGCAGCGAGAAGTGCCCGTGCGTCAGGAAGGTGCCGGTCTCGCGCGCGACACGGGCGGACATGAGCATCCCCAGGTGGCTCACCGGCAGCGCGATATGGTCCGTGGCCCCCGGCATGCGCGTCTCGCTGACGCTGATCGTGCCGTCATTCTCCTCCGCAAAATTCGCCAGCAGCTGCCCCACGCCGATCGGCTGCGTGCCGGCGACGATCCCCAGCGGGCGCGGGTGCGTCCAGTTGCGCTCCTGCGGCTGCAGCAGCTCCTCGGCCACCGACTGGCCCATCATCTGCGCGACCGGTGCGAAGCGGGCGGCACGCTCGGCGGCGAGGCTGCCCACGCACGGGGTGCCCAGGAACACCGCGTTGCCGAGCGGCTGCGCCGGGTACTGCTCGAGGAAGCGGTGGATGACCAGCCCGCCCAAGCTGTGGCCGACGAAGTGCACCGCGGGCAGGTCGAGGCTGCTGACGAAGCCGGCCAGGCGCGCGGTGATGGCGCTCATGGTGCCGGTGGCGAGGTAACGGAACGGGTGCAGCGTCATGCCGAAGTCAGCCGCCAGGCGGCGGCGCAGGATCAGCGACTCATCCCCGGGCATCCACAGGCCATGCACGTAGACCACGTGCCCCCTGGCAGGTGCGCCCCGTGAGGATGGCGCGCCGGGCACGGCCCGTTATGCCTGCGGCACGCGCACCCGCACGTGCAGTTCGCGCAGCTGCGCCTCGCTGACCTCGGTCGGGGCATCGGTGAGCGGGTCCGCGGCGGTCTGCGTCTTGGGGAAGGCGATGACCTCGCGGATGCTGTCGGCACCTGCCATCAGCATGGCCAGGCGATCGAGCCCGAAGGCGATGCCACCGTGCGGCGGGGCGCCGTACTTGAGGGCATCCAGCAGGAACCCGAACTTCTTCTGCGCCTCCTCGGCCTCGATGCCCAGCAGGTCGAACACGGTCGACTGCATCTCCTGGCGGTGGATGCGCACCGAGCCGCCACCGATCTCGGAGCCGTTGAGCACCATGTCGTAGGCCTTGGCAGTGGCCGCCACCGGGGCGGCGCGCAGGGCGGCCGCATCATCGTCCTGCGGGGCGGTGAACGGGTGGTGCATGGCGCTCCAGCGCTTGGCCTCCGCGTCCCACTCGAACATCGGGAAGTCGACCACCCATAGCGGTTGCCAGCCGTCCTCGGTGAGCTTCAGGTCCGTGCCGATCTTAAGTCGCAGCGCGCCCAGCGCATCGCTCACCACCTTGGCGCTGTCGGCGCCAAAGAAGATGAGGTCGCCGTCGGCGGCCTGGGTGCGCTCGAGGATCCCCGCCAGCGCCTCGTCGCTCAGGAACTTGGTGATGGGTGACTGCAGGCCTTCGCGGCCAGCGGCGCGCTGGTTGACCTTGATGTAGGCCAGGCCCCGGGCCCCATAGCGCGCCACGTACGCGGTGCACTCATCGATCTGCGAGCGCGGCATGCCGGCGCCGCCGGGCACGCGCAGGGCCGCCACGCGCCCGTCCGGATCCTTCGCAGGACCTGCGAACACCTTGAAGTCGCAGCCGGCGACCAGGTCCGCAACGTCGGCCAGTTCCAGCTTCAGGCGCAGGTCCGGCTTGTCCGAGCCGTAGCGGCGCATGGCCTGTGCATACGTGAGTCTGGGGAAGGGGTTCGGCAGCGCAACCCCGAGCACTGCCTTGAAGATCTCCCGGATCAGACCCTCCATGAGCGCCATGATGTCCGCCTGGCCCATGAACGAGGTCTCGATGTCCAGCTGGGTGAATTCCGGCTGGCGGTCCGCGCGCAGGTCCTCATCGCGGAAGCAGCGCACGATCTGGTAGTAGCGGTCGAAGCCGGCAATCATCAGCAGCTGCTTGAAGATCTGCGGGGACTGCGGCAGCGCGAAGAACTTGCCCGGATGCGTGCGGCTGGGCACCAGGTAGTCGCGGGCCCCTTCCGGGGTGGCCTTGGTGAGCATCGGGGTCTCGATGTCGACGAAGTCATGGGCATCGAGGTAGGCGCGCATGGCGCGCGTGATGCGGTGGCGCAGCCGCAGGCGCTGGTTCATGACCTCGCGCCGCAGGTCAAGGTAGCGATAGCGCAGGCGCACGTCCTCCCCGACGTGCTCGTCGAGCTGGAACGGCAGCGGCTCTGAGCGGTTGAGCACCTCAAGCTCGCGCACGAACAGCTCCACCTTGCCCGAGGCGAGGTGGGCATTGACCGTGCCGGGCGGGCGCTCGCGCACCTCGCCGGTCACCTTGACCACGAACTCGTTGCGCAGCCTTTCGGCCTCCTTGAACAGCGCCGCGGCCTCCGGGTGGAACACCACCTGCAGCAGGCCGTCGCGGTCGCGCACGTCGACGAAGATCACCCCGCCGTGGTCGCGACGCCTGTGCACCCAGCCGGCGACCGTGACCGCCTGGCCCAGCTGCTTCTCGTTAACCTGTCCGCAGTAGTGTGAGCGCATGAGGCGCGCGATGTTACGGAGGGGACGGTGCCCCCGCAAGGCTTAAAAAAGCCTCAGGCGGCGGGCTTTTCCAGCACCGGGTGACTGGCACCCCCGCCCAGGGGCGGTACCACCACCCCGCAGGTGATGATCATCTTCATGGCCGCATCGACGGACATGTCCAGCACGACCAGCTGGCGGCGTGGCACGATCACCAGGTAGCCGGCGGTGGCATTGAGGGCGGCGGACAGGTAAACGGCCGCATGCGGCTCTCCCAGGCGGGCGCTGACCTCCGGCACGTCCTCGGCGGTGAGGAAGCCGATGCTCCATATCCCGGGGCGCGGGTACTCGAGCATCACCACGGTGCGGAACGAGTTGGACTGGGACAGCACGCTCTCGGCGAAGCTCTTCACCCCGCCGTACACGGTGCGCACCACCGGGATGCGGTTGAGCAGGTCCTCGCCCCACACCACCAGGCGGCGGCCGATGAGGTTGGTGACCAGGAGGCCGGTGAGCAGCACCACCACGAATGCCAGCACCAGCCCGGCCCCGGGCAGGGCAAAGCCCACCAGCGCCTGTGGCCGCCAGGAGGGCGGCAGCCACAGCAAGGTGCGGTCCATGATGTGCAGCATGAAGCTCACCACCCAGATGGTGGCGAGGATCGGCAGCCACACGAGCACGCCGGCGACCAGGTAGCGTCGCAGCGCCACCCACCGGCTCGCCGCGGACATCAGCGTCGCGCCTTGCGGGGGCCTGCGGTCTTCTTCGGCTTGGCCCGCACGTTGCGGGTCGAGGCACGCGGCTTGGCCGCGGCGGCCTTCTCGGGGGCAGGCTTGGCCTCCTTGGCTTCCTTGGCAGGCTTGGCATCGACCGCCGCGGGCTTGGCATCGGCCTTGCCATCGGCCTTCGCGTCAGGCTTGCCCTGGGACTTCGGCTCGTCCTTGTCGGCGCCCGCGAGGTTGCGCTTCTTGTCGCCCTCGCCCTTGAAGTCGGTCTCGTACCAGCCGCCGCCCTTCAAGCGGAACACCGGTGCGGACACCAGCTTCTTCAGCTTGCGCTTGCCACAGGAGGGGCACTTCACCAGCGGCGCATCGGTGATCTTCTGCATCACCTCGGTGTAGAACTTGCAGGCCTGGCACTCGTATTCGTAGAACGGCATGAGGATTCGCGCTGTTGGGGTTGTTCGTGATTATAGCCAGCGGCGGCGGCAACCGCCGCCGCCGGGGTGTCATTTGCCCTTGGCGAAGCCGAGCTCACCGTCCTGGGTGCTCACCTGGATGCGGTCCCCGGGCACGAACTCGCCCTGCAGGATGCGCTGCGCCAGCGGGTTCTCGATCTGCTGCTGGATGGCGCGCTTGAGCGGCCTTGCCCCGTAAACCGGGTCAAAGCCGGCCTCCCCGAGCAGGTCCCGGGCGCTGTCATCGAGGGTGAGGTCCATGTTGCGCTCAGCCAGGCGCTTGCGCAGGTAGTTCAGCTGGATGTCCACGATCGAGCGGATCTGCCGCGTGCCCAGCGGGTGGAACACGACGATGTCGTCGATGCGGTTGATGAACTCGGGCCGGAAGCTCTGCTGCACGACCTCCATTACCGCGCTCTTCATCCGGGCGTAGTTCTTCTCGCCGGCGTATTCCTGGATGACCTGCGAACCGAGGTTCGAGGTCATGATGATCACGGTGTTGCGGAAGTCCACGGTGCGGCCCTGGCCATCGGTCAGGCGCCCGTCGTCGAGCACCTGCAGCAGGACGTTGAAGACATCCGGGTGCGCCTTCTCGACCTCATCCAGCAGGATCACCGAGTACGGCCGGCGGCGCACCGCCTCGGTGAGGTAGCCGCCCTCTTCGTAGCCCACGTAGCCCGGCGGCGCCCCGATCAGGCGCGCCACCGAGTGCTTCTCCATGAACTCCGACATGTCGATGCGGATCATGGCCTCCTCGGTGTCGAACAGGAACTCCGCCAGCGCCTTGCACAGCTCGGTCTTGCCCACGCCGGTGGGACCTAAGAACAGGAACGAGCCGTTCGGGCGGCGCACGTCCGACAGTCCCGCGCGCGAGCGGCGGATGGCATTGGAGACGATGCGCAGCGCCTCCTCCTGGCCGACCACGCGCCGCGCGAGCGCGTCTTCCATGTGCAGCAGCTTCTCGCTCTCGCCCTGCAGCATCTGCGTGACCGGGATGCCGGTCCACTTGGAGACCACTTCCGCGATCTCCTCCTCGGTCACCTTGTTGCGCACCAGCGTCGGGGCCTTCTCCTCGGCGCTCGCCGCGGTCGCCAGGCGCTTCTCAAGCTCGGGGATCTTGCCGTACTGCAGCTCCGCCATGCGCCCGAGGTCCCCCGCGCGGCGCGCCGCATCGATCTCCAGGCGCGCGCGGTCGAGCTCCTCGCGGATGTGCGCGGTGCCCTGCAGGGAGGCCTTCTCGGACTTCCAGATCTCCTCGAGGTCCGCGTACTCCTTCTCGAGCGTGCCCAGGGAGTCCTCCAGCGTCGCCAGGCGCTTGCGCGAGGCCTCGTCCTTCTCCTTCTTCAGCGCCTCCTGCTCGATCTTCAGCTGGATGATGCGCCGCTCGAGCCGGTCGAGCGCCTCGGGCTTGGAATCGATCTCCATGCGGATGCGCGCGGCGGCCTCGTCGATGAGGTCGATGGCCTTGTCAGGCAGCTGGCGGTCGGCGATGTAGCGGTGCGAGAGCGTCGCCGCGGCGACGATCGCAGGATCGGTGATCTCGACCTTGTGGTGGACCTCGTAGCGCTCCTTCAGGCCGCGCAGGATCGCGATGGTGTCCTCGACCGAGGGCTCATCGACCAGCACTTTCTGGAAGCGCCGCTCCAGGGCTGCGTCCTTCTCGATGTACTTGCGGTATTCATCGAGGGTGGTCGCGCCCGACGCAGTGCAGCTCGCCGCGCGCCAGCGCGGGCTTGAGCATGTTGCCCGCATCCATGGCGCCTTCCGCCTTGCCCGCGCCGACCATGGTGTGCAGCTCGTCGATGAAGAGGATGATCTGGCCTTCCTGCTTGGCCAGGTCGTTGAGCACCGCCTTCAGGCGCTCCTCGAACTCGCCGCGGAACTTGGCGCCGGCGATCAGCGAGCCCATGTCCAGCGCCGAGGATGCGCTTGTTCTTCAGTCCCTCCGGGACCTCGCCGTTGATGATGCGCTGCGCGAGGCCCTCGACGATCGCGGTCTTGCCGACGCCCGGCTCGCCGATCAGCACCGGGTTGTTCTTGGTGCGCCGCTGCAGCACCTGGATGGTGCGGCGGATCTCGTCATCGCGGCCGATCACAGGATCCAGCTTGCCCGAGGAGGCCCGCGCGGTGAGGTCGACGGTGTACTTCTCCAGCGCCTGGCGGCTTTCTTCCGCATTGGCATCGGCGACCTTCTCCCCGCCGCGCACCTCCTCGATCGCCTTCTCGATGGCGCCCGCGCACCGCGCCGGCGTCCTTCAGGAGCTTGGCGAGGGCGCGGTCGTCGAAGGCGGCCAGCACGAACAGCTCGCTGGAGATGAACTGGTCGCCGCGCTGCTGTGCGAGCTTGTCGGTGACATTGAGCAGGCGGTTGAGGTCGTTCGAGACATGGACCTCCCCGGGGGTGCCCTCGACCTTGGGCAGCCCGTCCAGGCTGCCCAGGAGGCCTGCGCGCAGCTTGTTGACGTCCACGCCTGCCTTCATCAGCAGCGGACGCACCGAACCCCCCGAGCCGTCCACCAGCGCCAGCAGCACGTGGGCAGGTTCGATGAACTGGTGGTCGCGGCCCAGCTGCCAGCGACTGGGCATCGCTAGGGCCTGCTGGAAACGACTGGTGAGCTTGTCCATGCGCATGGGAATGTGCCTTGCAGCTTACGTAGGCGGGATGCCCGGTTTGTTGGGACTTCTGCTATGCATTCAAGGGGCTGCGACCCCCAAGGCATGCTCTTTTTATGGTCACGGCGGGCGCGCGGCGCCGCGCCGCCCCCGGCAGCCTCGCGCGCCGCTAGGCGTGAGTCAACCGCTCGGCGATGGCAATCGTGGCGATCCCCAGGCCGATCAGCAGCACCTGGGTCGCGCTGGTGCGCGGGTCCGAGCGGCGGTGCAACCCGGGGATGAGGCCTGCGACCGCGATGTAGAGAAATCCCGCGGCGGCGAAGGCCAGCGCGTAAGGCAATGCGCCCATGGCGCGCTGCAGCGCGAAGTAGGCCACCAGGGCGCCGGCCAATGCGGCCATCCCGGTGGCCATGTTGAGAAAGAGCGCCCGGCGCTGGGAGAACCCCGCATGCACCAGCAGGGCAAAGTCCCCGACCCGGTGCGGAATCTCGTGGGCGGCGACTGCAAATGTAGTGAGCACCCCGAGCGAGGGATCTTTGAGGAACGCCGCGGCGATCAGCAACCCATCCAGGGCGTTGTGGATGCTGTCGCCCACCAGGACCAGCACGCCCGAGGCGTGGCCGTGAGCGTGGCCGTGTTCATGATCGTGGGCATGTCCGTGGGCGTGCGCCTCGGCCGCATCGTGGGAGTGCCACCAAAGCACGAGCTTCTCGATGACGAAGAACACCCCCAGACCCACCAGCAGCGCTGCGCCCACCGCGTGCGCACTGTCCGCACCTGCCGCCTCGATCGCCTCGGGCAGCAGCGCCAGCAATGCTGCCCCGAGCAGCGCACCGGTTGCGAAGCTGACGAAGTGCGGCAGCAGCCGTGCTTGGCGGTCGGCCGGGATCCACAGCAGCGCCACGGCGAACGCCGCGCTGGCGATGCCGCCGAGTGCGGCACACAGGAGTATGGGGACGAGCAGGGGCACGGCGTCAGTTTCTTGGGCGATGACTTGAATTCATCGTAGCACGCAGCACACAGCGCACCGCCGCGGGGCGCTTGGGCCTCAGGCGCGCCAGATCAGCGCCGCCATGCGTCCGCACTGGCCATCGCGCCGGTACGAGAAGAAGCGCGCGCCATCGGCGTAGGTACACGCCTGCTCGGCGAACACCGCGCCCACGCCTGCAGCCTCGAGGCGCTGGCGCGCCAGCAGGGCAAGGTCGCACTGCCAGCGGCCGCGCGCGTTGGGTACGAACGCGCCCGCGGCAGCCGCCGAGTGCGCGATGAAGGCGTTGCGCACCTCCGCGCCCACCTCGAAATGCGTCGCACCGATCGCAGGCCCGAGCCAGGCCAGCAATTGCCCGGGTGGCACGCCGGCGCGCTGCACCGTGGCCTCCAGCACCCCCGCGGCAAGACCGCGCCAGCCCGCGTGGGCCGCCGCGACGACCGAGCCATCACACGCGGCGAACAGCACCGGCAGGCAGTCGGCCACCTGCACCGCCGCCACGACCCCGCAGGCGCGCACGACGATCGCATCAGCGGTGGTCCTGCCTCCGGCCGCATCGCCCGGCTCGAGCACGCGGGTGCCGTGCACCTGTTCGAGCCAGATCGGTTCCGTGGTCAGCCCGAGCGCGGCGCGCAGCCGCTGGCGGTTCGCCGCGACCGCCGCGGGGGCATCCCCGACGTGGGTGCCGAGGTTCAGCGTGTCGAAAGGGGCGGCGCTGACACCGCCGCCGCGCAGCGTGAATGCGGCCTGCACACCCGGCGGTGCGGGCCACTGCGGGACCAGGCAGGCAGGTCCCGATTCGCTCACGCGCAGTCAGCCTGCAGCGCCGCCACCAGCCGCCGCATGTCCTGCGGCAGCGGCGCCTCGAAGGACAGCTCACGCCCGGTGGTCGGGTGCGCCAGGGACAGTCGTGCGGCATGCAGCGCCTGGCGCGTGAAGCCGCGCAACTGCTGCTCGAGGCGTGGCGAACAATGGGCGATGAGGCGGCGGCGGCTGCCGTACACCGGGTCGCCGGCGACCGGGTAGCCCGCGTGCGCGAGGTGCACGCGGATCTGGTGCGTGCGTCCGGTCTCCAGCACCACCTTCAGCAGCGTGTGCCCGCGAAAGCGCTCCAGCACCCGGTAGTGCGTCACCGCGGGCCGGCCGTCCGCGCGCACCGCCATGCGCGTGCGCTGGGTGCGGTGGCGGCCTATCGGTTCATCGATGGTCGCCCCGCCGGTCACCACGCCGATGACGATCGCTAAGTACTCGCGGGTGATCTCGCGGGCCGCCATGGCCGCCACCAGGGCGGTATGCGCCTCGGGGGTGCGCGCGACCACGAGCAGGCCGCTGGTGTCCTTGTCGAGCCTGTGGACGAGCCCGGCACGCGGCACCACGGCAAGCTTGGGGTCAAGCCCGAGCAGGGCGTTCTGCAGCGTGTGCTGGCGGTTGCCGGCCCCCGGGTGCACCACCAGGCCCGCAGGCTTGTTGATCACCAGCAGCGCGCGGTCCTTGTGCACCACTTCCAGCGGCATCGCCTCGGCGTCCACCCCTGCGTTCTGCACCGGCAGCTGCGCCTCGATCTGCACTTGCTCCCCGCCCAGGACCTTGTCCTTGCCGCGCAGGGGGCGGCCGTCGACCTGGACCAGCTCCGGAATCGATCCAATCCTTGAGCCGGGCGCGCGAATACTGCGGCAGGCAGCGCGCCAGGGCCTGGTCAAAGCGCATCCCGGCGCTGCCCTGGGGCAGCTGCAGGCGGTGCGAGCGGAACTCCGTGCCGCCTGCCGTGGTCGGAAGTGCAGCCGGGGGATTCGCTATACTTGCTGGGTTCACACGGCGCGATGCCAAAGAAAGGCCCCTTCCAGATGTCCCTGTCCCGTCCGGCGCGCAGTGCCGTGCTCGCCTTGTGCCTCGCCCTGCTCGCCGTCGCCGGCTGTTCCCACCGGAACAAGGCCAACGTGCTGCAGAACCCGGCGCAGATGTACAAGAAGGCGCACAAGTCCCTGGAGTCCTACGACTTCAATGCCGCGATCAAGCAGTACGAAGCGCTGACCGCGAGCTTCCCGTTCACCGATGAGGCCCGCCAGGCGCGCCTGGACCTGATCTACGCATACTACCGCGCCGGGGAGAACGAGTCCGCCACCGACGCGGCCGAGACCTTCATCCGCGAGAACCCGACCCATCCGCGCGTGGACTATGCCTGGTACATCAAGGGGCTGGTGGACTTCGACAAGCCCCCCAATGCCATCGAGTCGCTGTTCCGCGCCGACCTGTCCAAGCGCCCGCCGATCAACGCCCGCAAGTCGTACGCCTCGTTCAAGACCGTGGTCGAGCAGTACCCCAAGAGCGAGTACGCGCACGACGCACTGCAGCGCATGGTCTACCTGCGCAACCGCCTGGCCAACTACGAAGTGCACGTGGCGCGCTATTACTACAAGCGCGGCGCGTACGTCGCCGCCGCGCAGCGCGCGAAGTCCGCGCTCGACCAGTACGACGGCGCCCCATCCACGCGCGAGGCGCTGCAGATCCTCATCGACTCCTACGACCAGCTGCACCTGACCGAGCTGGCCGCGCAGGCCCGCGAGGTCTACACGGCGAACTACGGGGTCGGTGGCGATGCGCCGCCGAAGAAATCCTGGTGGAAGTTCTGGTAGCGCCCCTGCGTAGCGGCGCCTAGCGCCGGTAGCCGCTGGTGATCGGGTAGCGCCAGTCGCGGCCGAAGGCGCGCCGGCTGACGCGCACGCCCGGCGGGGCCTGGCGGCGCTTGTACTCGTTGCGCTTCACCAGGTCCAGCACCCGGCCGACCGTTGCCCGGTCAAAGCCGCGCGCCTGCGATCTCATCGACCGACAGGTCCTCCTCGATGAACGCCTCGAGGATCGGGTCCAGCACCTCGTACGGCGGCAGCGAGTCGGAGTCCTTCTGGTCCGCGCGCAGTTCGGCGGAGGGTGGCCGCTCGATCACGCGCTGCGGGATCACGGCGCCGAGGGAGTTGCGGTAGTTCGCCAGGCGGTACACCAGCAGCTTGCTGCAGTCCTTGATGGGCGCGAAGCCGCCCGCCATGTCCCCGTACAGGGTGGCGTAGCCCACGGCCATCTCGCTCTTGTTGCCGGTGGTCAAGCAGCATGCGCCCGGTCTTGTTGGACAGCCCCATGAGCAGCAGCATGCGGCAGCGCGACTGCATGTTCTCCTCGGCGGCATCGACCGGGCGCCCGGCGAACTCGCCCTTGAGCGTCGCGAGCGTCGCCTCGAACATGCTCTCGATGGACAGCACGCTGTACTGCACGCCCAGCGCCTGCGCCTGCGCCTTCGCGTCGTCCAGGCTCATCTGCGAGGTGTAGCGCGAGGGCATCATCACCGCCTGCACGCACTCGTGCGCCCAGCGCGTCGACCGCGATCGCCAGCGTCAGCGCCGAGTCCACCCCGCCGGACAGCCCGATGACCACCCCGGGAAAGCCGTGCTTGCGCACGTAGTCGCGCACCCCGAGTACGAGCGCCCCGTACACGCTCGCCTCGTCGGACAGTTCAGGGGCAATCGTGCCGGCGCGCGGCACCACGGCGCCGGCGGCGGTGCGCGCGAACTCCACCACGTAGGTGCCCTCGGCGAAGGCCGGCGCGCGCATGACCACCTCGCCCTGTGCGTCCATGACGAAGGAGTTGCCGTCGAACACCAGCTCATCCTGGCCACCCACGAGGTTCACGTACACCAGCGGCAGCCCGACGTCGCGCGCGCGCGTGCGCGCCACCTGCTCGCGCTCGCGCTGCTTGTGGATCTCGTAGGGGGAGGCATTGATGACCAGCAGTATCTGCGCCCCGTCGGCGCGCGACAGCTGCGCAGCCTGCGGCGCCCAGATGTCCTCGCACACCAGCAGGCCCGCGCGCACCCCGTGGCAGTCGGTGATGCTTGGCTGCGAGCCGGGCTGGAAGTAGCGCTTCTCGTCGAACACCCGGTAGTTGGGCAGTTCTGCCTTGCGGTGGATGGCGGCCACCTTGCCGCCACTCACGTACGCGGCCGAGTTGTAGATCGCGGTCTGGGTGTACTCGGGAAAGCCGAACATGAGATCGACGTCGCGCACCTGCGCACACACGCGCGCAAGTCCCGCCTCCACCTGGCGGCGGAAGCCGCTGTGGAACAGCAGGTCCTCGGGCGGGTAACCGGAGAGGGTAAGTTCCGGGAACAGCACCAGATCGGCAGCGAGCTCACGGCGGGCGTGCTGCGCGCACTCGATCACCTGCGCAGCATTGCCCTGCACGTCCCCGACCAGGAAGTTGCGCTGTGCCAGCGCGATCCGCAAAGAATCACTCATGTACGCGTCACCGACCGGCAGCCGCCGCTGCCGGTCCCTTAGGGATTCGCCTGCGGAGCTATTGTTTCACGAGTCAGCGGCCGCCGCGCGCGCGCCGGGCGGCCCGCCGCGGCGCAGGCTTCGCCTTGCGCGCCACAGAGGCCTTCCTCTTGGCCGGCGCCTTCCTCTTGGCTGGCGCACTCCTCTTCACGGGCGCCTTCGTCCGGGCCGGTACCGACTTTTTCTTCGGCGAGCGCTTTACCGGCTTCGCGGTCCCGATGCGCGCCGGCAGCGGCGCCAGGGCGCGCGCGACCGGGCGGCTGGCACGGCGCGTGCGCAGCAGGTCATTCATCGCCGAGCCGAGCTCGGCGGGGGACTTGACGGTGCGTACGCCGGCGGCGGCGAAGGCGGCGTACTTGTCCGCCGCGGTGCCCTTGCCGCCGGCCACGATGGCCCCGGCATGGCCCATGCGCTTGCCCGGGGGGGCCGTCACGCCTGCGATGTACGCGACTACCGGCTTGGTGACGAAGCGGCGGATGTAGGCGGCCGCGGCCTCCTCGTCGCTGCCGCCAATCTCGCCGACCAGGATGATCCCTTCCGTGCGCGGATCGCGCTCGAACAGCTCCAGCACGTCGATGAAGTTCATGCCGCGCACCGGGTCGCCGCCGATGCCCACGCAGGTGCTCTGGCCCAGCCCGATGCGGGTGGTCTGGAAGACCGCCTCGTAGGTGAGCGTGCCGGAGCGCGAGACGATGCCGACGCTGCCCTTCTTGTGGATGAACCCGGGCATGATCCCGATCTTGCACTCATCCGGGGTGATCACCCCGGGGCAGTTCGGGCCCACCAGCCTCGATGCGGAGCCGGCGAGCACCGCCTTCACGCGCACCATGTCATTCACCGGCACGCCCTCGGTGATGCACACGATGAGCTCGATGCCGGCATCGATCGCCTCCAGGATCGAGTCCGCAGCTCCTGCCGGGGGCACGTAGATCATGCTGGCGGTGGCACCGGTCTTCGCGACCGCATCCTTGACGGTATCGAAGACCGGCAGGCCTAGGTGCTTCTGGCCGCCGCGGCCGGGGGTGACGCCACCGACAAGCTTGGTCCCGTAGGCCAGCGCCTGCTCGGAGTGGAAGGTGCCCTGCTTGCCGGTGAAGCCCTGGCAAATCACCTGCGTGTTCTTGTTGACCAGAATGCTCATGCCTTGCCCTTCTTCGCCAGCGCAACGACCTTGCGCGCCGCATCCGTCAGGTCCTCTGCCGGTGTGATGGTAAGCCCGCTCTTGGCGAGCATGTCGCGCGCGGCTTCCGCGTTGGTGCCCTCCAGGCGCACCACCACCGGCACCTTGACGCCGACCTTGGTGACCGCCTTGATCACCCCGTCGGCGATGATGTCGCAGCGCACGATGCCGCCGAAGATATTGACCAGCACCGCGCGCACGCGCTCGTTGGACAGGATCAGCTCGAAGGCCGCCGTGACGCGCTCGCTGGTGGCACCACCGCCGACGTCGAGGAAGTTCGCCGGCGCGCCGCCGTGCAGCTTGATCAGGTCCATCGTGGCCATGGCAAGTCCGGCACCGTTGACCATGCAGGCGATGTCACCGTCGAGGGACACGTAGTTGAGGTCGTGCTCGCTGGCGCGGCGCTCCATCGGGTCTTCCTGCGATGGCATCGCGCAGCGCGGCGAGCTCCGGGTGGCGAAAGACCGCATTGGCGTCGATGTTGATCTTGGCGTCCAGCGCCATGAGCGTGCCTGACTTGGTCACGATCAGCGGGTTGACCTCGAGCAGGCTCAGGTCCTTGTCCATGTACAGCTTGTACAAGGCCGCGGTCAGGACCACGGAACTCGCTGATCTGCGTGCCGGTGAGACCTAGGCCGAAGGCCAGCTCGCGTGCCTGGTAGGCCTGCAGCCCGGCCGCCGGGTGGATCGTGGCCGAGAGGATCTTCTCCGGGGTCTTGTGGGCGACCTCCTCGATGTCCATGCCGCCGGCGGAGGAGGCGATCAGGGCGATGCGACCGCGCTCACGGTTCAGCGTGAGCGACAGGTAGATCTCGCGGGCGATTTCCGACCCGGTCTCGACGTACACCTTGCCCACCGGCAGGCCTTCGGCTGCGGTCTGGGGGGTGACCAGGCGCGTGCCGAGCATGGCCGCGGCAGCGGTGCGCACGGCATCGAGGTCGCGCGCCACCTTGACGCCACCGGCCTTGCCGCGGCCACCCGCGTGCACCTGTGCCTTGACGACCCATAGCGCGCCGCCCAGCGCCTCGCGCGGCCGCGACGGCCTCCTCCGCGGTGGCTGCCACCTTGCCGGTGGGCACCGGGATGCCATAGGTGCGAAATACGTCCTTCGCCTGGTACTCGTGAAGATTCATCACCACCGCCTTGGGCCGCGCGTAAGGCGCGCATTCTGATGGATAACCGCTGCCCGTGACCAGCCGGTTCGAGGTGCGATCCGCGTCGCGCTCGGGTGTGACCTAAGATGTTACAGTCGGCACGAACTTCAACGGGCTCCACGCCACCCTTGTCTGCCACGCCCGCCACCCCGCCGCCTCGTCCGGAACACCGAGCGATCTGGCCTGGCGCGTGATTGGGCTGCTGAGCCTGTACCGCCTGCGGTGCCCCTGGTGCTGCTGGCGATGCTCGCCTTCGCCGGTCCCGGTTGGGCGCTGGCCACCGCCCGCCCATCGCTGTTCGTGGGCGCCTGCGTCGCCTACTTCACCGCCGCTGTCCTGCTGGTGATCGCGCGGCGGCTGCGCTGGTCGAGCCTGCGCATCATCGCCCTCGTCAATGCCACCGTCGATGCGCTGGCCATGGGCCTGATCCTCTATGCCAGTGGCGGCATCGCCAGCGGCCTGGGGATCCTGCTGGTGCTGCCGGTGCTGGCGCTCACCGTGCTGTCGAGCCGTCGCGATGCCTTGCTCATCGCCGCGGTAGCCGCACTTGCGGTGCTGGCACAGCAGGTGTTCGTCAACTTCGTCGACGGCGCGCCGACCACGGACTACACCACCGCCGGCTTCTTCGGCGGCGTGCTCTTTCTCGTCGCGCTGCTGACCTGGCCGGTGGCCAACCGGCTGCGCGAGAGCGAGGCGCTGGTGCGCCGCCAGGAGCTGGACCTGGCGAACATGGCGCAGCTGTCGCAGTACATCGTCCAGCACCTGCGTGAGAGCCTCCTCGTGGTCGACACCGAGGACCGCATCCGGCTCATCAATGAGTCGGCCGCCCTGATTCTGGGAGACCAGCACGCCTACCCCGATGCACTGGTCGGCGAGGCCTCACCGCGCTTGCTGTACCTGCTCGAATCGTGGCGCAAGGCCGCGGGGGCCAGCGGCGCGGTCGCTTCGGCCGAGTACACGTTTGCATCCGCCGACGGCGCGCGCGTCATCCGCGCCAACTTCGCACCATTGGGCGCAAGCGACCCCGGGCCCGTCCTCATTTTCCTCGAGGACACCAGCCTGCTCGACGAGAGTGTCCAGCAGTCCAAGCTCGCGTCGCTCGGGCGCTTGAGCGCGAGCATCGCCCACGAGATCAGGAACCCGGTCGGGCGCCATGAGCCACGCCGGGCAGCTGCTGGCCGAGTCGCCCGCATCTTGCGGACGAGGACCGTCGCCTCACCAGATCATCCGCAACAACGCCGACCGGGTCAGCGGCATCATCGACAATGTCCAGCGCCTCTCGCGCCGCGAGCAGGCACGTATCGAGCGGCTGTCGCTGCCCAGCTGGACCGAGCAGTTCCACGAGGAGTTCTGCGAGACCATGCAGTGGCCACGCGCGCGCTTGACGCTCGCAGGCCCGACAGCGTGACCTGGACGTGCGCGTTGACCCCAACCAGCTGCGCCAGATCCTGTGGAACCTGTGTGAGAACGCTCTCAAGTACGCTGTCGGTGCCGACGCTCAGACAGCAGGTCGAGATACGATACGGCCGTATGAACAGCAGTGCCCGGCCATACCTTGAAGTCGCCGACCGCGGTGGCGGGGTCGCGGATGAGCACGTCGAGAAGATTTTCGAGCCGTTCTTCAGCGGCGGCCGCGGCACCGGCCTGGGGCTGTTTCTGGCGCGTGAGCTGGCGCAGTCCAACGGCGCGACCCTGCTGTACGAGCCGCGCGCCGGCGGCGGCAGCGTGTTCCGGCTGATCTTCGCCGACCCGCGCCGCTGGGAGCACTGATGAGCGACGCGCCAGCAGGCTTAAGATCCGCCGACCAGCCCGTTGTACTCGTGGTGGACGACGAGCCGGATTTGCTTGAACTGGTCAGCCTCACCCTGAGTCGCATGAGCCTGCGTACGCGCACGGCCGCCGACGTTGCCAGTGCCAAAAAGTTGCTGAAGTCCGAGCAGTTCGACCTGTGCCTGACCGACATGCGACTGCCTGATGGGGACGGCCTCGACCTCGTGGCCTGGATCCAGGAAAACCGCACCAACGTGCCGGTGGCGGTGATCACCGCGCACGGCAATGTCGAATCGGCCGTACGGGCCCTGAAACTCGGCGCCTTTGATTTCGTCTCCAAGCCGCTGGACTTGGGCGTGCTGCGCAAGCTGGTGGGCAGCGCGATCAAGCTCGGCGCCGGCATCAACGAGGAAACCGCCGCAACGCTGCGCGGGCCGCGCCTGCTGGGCACCTCGGCCGTCATGGAGCAGGTGCGCGACATGATCGCGCGCGTGGCGCGCAGCCAGGCCCCCGTGCACATCTGCGGCGAATCGGGCACCGGCAAGGAACTGGTCGCGCGCATGATCCACGAAAGCGGCGGCCGTCGTTCCGGGCCCTTCGTGGCAGTGAACTGCGGAGCCATCCCCACCGAGCTCATGGAGAGCGAGCTATTCGGGCACAAGCGCGGCAGCTTCACAGGCGCGGTCGCGGACAAGAAAGGACTCGTGCAGAGCGCCGAAGGCGGCACTCTGTTCCTCGACGAGGTTGCCGACCTGCCGCTGCATATGCAGGTGAAGCTGCTGCGGGTGGTGCAGGAAAAGACCGTGCGCCCGGTCGGCGAGGCGCGCGAGGAAACCGTCGATGTCCGCATCCTGTCTGCGACCCACAAGAGCCTCGCGAACCTCGTGGCTCAGGGGCAGTTCCGCGAGGACCTCTACTACCGCATCAACGTCATCGAGCTGCGCGTGCCTGCCCTGCGTGAGCGCAGCGGCGACATCGCGGAGATCGCCGAGGCCATCCTGCAGCGCCTGGCGCGCCGTTCGGGCACCGAGGCGCCGGAAATCTCGGCCGAGGCGGTACGCCTGCTTGAAACCTATCCTTTTCCCGGCAACGTGCGCGAGCTGGAGAACGTGCTGGAGCGTGCGCTGACCTTAAGCACCAACGGCGTCGTGACGCCCGAGCACATTCGCCTGCGCACCACCGGGCGTCCTGCGGAAGAGATCCCGGTGACGGCCGCTCCGCCGCAGACCGCCGGCAGTGCGCTGGGCAGCCAGCTCGAAGGCATCGAGCGCGATGCCATCCTCAAGGCACTCGAGAAAACGCGCTACAACAAGACCGCCGCCGCCAAGATGCTGGGTATGACTTTTCGCGCGCTGCGCTACCGGATCAAGAAGCTGGGAATCGAGTAACCGGCCCGCCGATGTGACGCGCTGCGTCATCTTGTGACGCAACATTCCAACGGTGGCGTCAGTCCGCGACAGATCTAAGTCAAAGGCGATCTGTTAATAAAACTAATAACTGCCGTTATATCAGCGCCTTACAAACAGATCAGCAGCTTGGCACAGGGCTTGCTTTGTTCCCGCTCGAGGCGCCTCGTTGCGCCCACTTTTGGAACTTTAAATCTTAGGAGTTACGACAATGAAGTCTGTGCAAAAGGGTTTCACCCTCATCGAGTTGATGATCGTGGTTGCGATCATCGGCATTCTGGCCGCGATCGCGATCCCGGCTTATCAGGACTACACCGTGCGTTCGAAGGTGACGGAAGGCTTGAACCTGGCCGCTGCTGCCAAGACCACAATCGCCGAGGGCTTCCAGTCCAACGGTCTGGCCGGTGTTACTGCAGCCCAGGCTGCTTGGACCTTCGTGAAGACCAAGTACGTGACGAACATCACCCTGGCCAACGGCGCTGCTGCTGCTCCGGGCCTGATCACGATCCAGTTCGACGGTACTGCTAACGGCATCCCGCAGCTTGGCGGTGCCAACACGCTGATCCTTGAGCCTTCGGTTCAGGGCGCCGTCCTTGTGGACGCGACCCCGGGCAACATCGACTGGGCGTGCGGTTCGACCGGCACGGCCACGGCGACTGCCCAGAAGCTGCCGGTGACCGCCGGTACGGTTCTGTCGAAGTACGTCCCGACGCAGTGCAAGTAATCTAGGCTTGTTCGACTGCAAGGCCCCGGCGTTCGAGCCGGGGCCTTTCTTTTTGGCCGACCCATCATTCAAGTGTGACGCGCAACCCGCCGCCACCCGCACCTTGTCCTTCAAAATCGGCGTAGATTTGACAATTGCGCCAAATGACTCGGTTAAACTCCCTTATCCATCGAGCCTGCTGATCGTAAGTCCATGAATGACAACGCCTCTTTAGCGCTCGGTGCCACGCGCACGGGCTTCGGCGGCCTGCCCCAGCGGCTGGTGCAGGACGGCGTTGTCGAAGAAGCGGCCATGCTCGAGGCGGTGAACGGCGCCCGCGAGCGCAAGGTCAGCGTAGTCACCCAGTTGGTGACCACCGGGGCAGCAAGTGCCCGTGACATTGCCCTGGCTGCATCGAACGAATTTGGCGCACCGTTGTTCGATCTGGACGCGGTCAATCTGGACATCGAAACCGTCCGCCTCGTCAGCGACAAGCTGCTGGCCAAGCACCGTGTACTGCCACTGTTCCGCCGCGGCAAGCGACTGTTCCTGGCCGTCGCAGATCCGACCAACCTGCACGCCATCGATGAGGTGAAATTCGCTACCAGCCTTGGCATCGAGGCGATCGTCGTCGAGGACGACAAGCTGCAGAAGGCCCTGGACAAGGCCCTTGAGCAGGTCGACAACCAGATGTCTGCGCTCACCGACGAGGGTGACGTCGACCTCGATTCACTCGAGACCAGCGGCGGCGAGGACGAACTCGACGAGAAGATCAGCCGTGACGATGTCGAAGATGCTCCTATCGTGCGCTTCGTCAACAAGGTGATGCTCGACGCCATCCGCCGCGGCGCCTCGGACATCCACTTCGAACCGTTCGAAAAGACTTACCGCGTGCGCCTTCGCATGGACGGGGTACTCAAGGAAATCGCTCAGCCGCCGGTGGCCTTGGCTCAGAAGCTCGCGGCGCGTCTGAAGGTGATGTCCCGGCTAGATATCGCCGAGCGGCGCGTGCCCCAGGACGGCCGTATCAAGATGAAGCTGTCCAAGAACCGCTCCATCGACTTTCGCGTCAGCACTTGCCCAACGCTGTTCGGCGAGAAGATTGTGATGCGTATTCTAGATCCCGCCCAAGCCAGCCTTGGCATCGACTCACTGGGATATGAGCCCTTCCAGAAAGCCCTATACGAGAAGTATCTGGCCAAGCCGCAGGGCATGATCCTCGTCACCGGCCCTACCGGCAGTGGCAAGACGGTTTCGCTCTATACCGGACTGCATATCCTCAACCGCGAGGACACCAACATCTCCACCGCGGAGGACCCGTCCGAAATCAATTTGCCGGGGGTCAATCAGGTCAACGTGAACAACAAGGTCGGACTGACCTTTGCGGCCGCCATGCGCGCGTTCCTCCGCCAGGACCCCGACGTCATCATGGTCGGTGAGATCCGTGACCTGGAAACCGCCGAGATCGCCATCAAGGCCGCCCAGACCGGGCACCTAGTGCTCTCCACGCTGCATACCAATGATGCGCCGCAGACACTAACCCGCCTGATTGACATGGGCGTCAAGCCCTACGCGATAGCAACCTCGGTCAGTCTTATCATCGCGCAACGCCTGGCGCGCCGCCTATGCAACACCTGCAAGCAGATCGTTGATGTCCCAAAGGAGGCCCTGCTCAAGGAGGGCTTCTCGGACACCGACGTCGCCGGGGGGATCAAGATTTTCGGCCCCAAGGGGTGCGCCAACTGCACTGACGGCTACAAGGGCCGCGTGGGCATTTATCAGGTGCTGCCGATAACCGATTCCATCGCCCGCATCATCCTCGCGCTCGGCAGTGCCGTAGATATAGGCGACCAGGCAGCCAAAGACGGAGTCTGGGACCTGCGTCGCGCGGGTCTGGAGAAGGTGAGGAATGGGCTTACGAGTCTCGAGGAAGTCAACAGCATCACGGTCGAGTGATGCCACGGAAGTAACTCATGGCTACCGCATCAGCAACTACCACAGTCAAGGCGCTCAAGCGTGACATCCCGTTTGCTTGGGAGGGCCGCGACAAACGCGGCGGGCGCATCAAGGGCAAGAGCCTGGCGCCCGATGAGAAGACCCTGCGCAATGAACTGCGCCGGCAGGGCATCGCCCCGTCGAAAGTCCGCAAGCAGCGCCAAGGCACCAAGGGCGGGAAGCCAAATGCGGGCGACATCGCCGTCTTCGCCCGCCAGCTGGCTACCATGCTCGGCGCGGGCATCCCGATGGTGCAGGCGTTCGAGATCGTCGCCAATGGAAATGACAAGCCGGCGATGCAGAAGCTCATCCTAGACATTAAGGCCGATGTCGAGGGTGGTACTTCACTGCACGAGTCGATTGCCAAGCACCCGCTCTATTTTGATGATTTGTTCGTGAACCTCGTCGAGGCGGGCGAGCAAGCCGGAGCGCTGGAAACCCTCTTGGACAAGGTCGCGACCTACAAGGAGAAGACAGAGGCCCTGAAGAAGAAGGTCAAGAAGGCACTCTTTTATCCAGCCGCGGTCGTAGTCGTGGCCATCATCGTCACGTGCATCCTGCTCATCTTCGTTATTCCCGAGTTCGAAAGTTTGTACAAGGGGTTTGGCGCAGACTTGCCAGCATTCACGCAGTTCGTGATTGGCCTGTCGCGCTTCCTCCAGCACAACGGCTTGTTCGTGCTTATGGCGGTCGTTGGCGTGTTCTGGACATTCTTCTACTTCAAGAAGCGCTCCAGAGCGATGCGAGAGTTCCTGGATCGGGCCGTATTGAAGACGCCAGTCATCGGTCCGATCCTGGTCAAGGCGGCGATCGCGCGCTATGCGCGCACGCTATCCACCATGTTCTCAGCCGGCGTACCGCTGGTCGAGGCGCTTGAGTCGGTTTCCGGCGCTACCGGCAATATCGTCTACGAGACCGCTGTGCTGAAGATGCGCGACGAAGTTGCAACCGGCCAGCGGCTGCAGCGCGCGATGGAACAGACGGGTCTGTTCCCGAACATGGTCATCCAGATGATTGCCGTGGGAGAGGAATCAGGGTCGCTGGACGAAATGTCCGCCAAGGTGGCCACGTTCTATGAGGCCGAGGTCGACAATGCAGTGGACGCGATGTCCAGTCTGCTCGAGCCTCTAATCATGGCTTTTCTGGGCGTAGTCGTCGGCGGACTCGTGATCGCGATGTATCTTCCGATCTTCAAGCTGGGATCGGTGGTCTGACCGCTCCGAGGCGCTGATGCTGATAACAAGTGCCGCGCACATTGCGCGGCACTTTCTTTTTTGAACCAGGGACTCATGTCGTGATTGACCTGCTGGCCTCATCTCCTGGTGCGTTCCTCGTGACGAGCATGATCGTCGGCCTGCTGGTTGGCAGCTTCCTGAACGTGGTCATCCATCGCATGCCGATCATGCTCGATCGGCAATGGCGCGCGCAGTGCATGGAACTCGCGGCCGACCCGAATGCAGCGGCGACGGTGCCGGCGCTCGTTGAGCCGTACAACTTGGTCGTCCCGCGCTCAGCCTGCCCGTCCTGCAAGGAGCCAGTCACTGCGCTGCAGAACATACCGGTAGTCTCCTGGCTTGCTCTGAAGGGACGCTGCGCTAGGTGCGGCAACCCCATTTCCGCTCGCTACCCGCTCGTGGAAGCGCTGACCGGACTGCTGACGCTCGCCGTAGCGTGGAAGTTCGGCTTTGGCTGGCCGGTCCTTGCGGCGCTAGTGCTTACTTGGTTCCTGATAGCCCTCACCTTCATCGACATAGATCACCAGTTATTACCCGACGACCTCACCCTGCCGCTGATATGGCTGGGCTTGGCGGCGAGTCTCTGGGGAGGTGGTGCCGGCACCGCGGACCTGCCCGTGGACCTGCGTTCGAGCCTTATCGGGGCGATGGCGGGTTACGTGAGCCTGTGGAGCGTCTATCATCTGTTCCGGCTCGTTACGGGTAAGGACGGCATGGGGTACGGCGACTTCAAACTCTTCGGCGCGCTCGGGGCTTGGCTCGGCTGGCAGATGCTATTGCCGATTATCCTGCTGGCCGCAACATCTGGCGCGATCCTCGGCATCCTGATGTTGGCGGTCCGCGGCAAGGATCGCGGCACGCCCATCGCCTTTGGCCCTTTCCTTGCCGTTGCCGGCTGGGCGGTCATGATGTGGGGCCGACCGGTGGTCGCGGCATACCTCGGCCTGTACACCCACTCATGAGCGAACGCGTGTTCCGCGTCGGGCTAACCGGCGGCATAGCCAGCGGCAAGTCGACGGCCGCGAAGTTCTTCGGCGCCCTCGGGGTGCCCATTCTGGACAGCGACCAGATCGCACGCGATGTCGTCGAACCCGGACAGCCTCCGCTCGAGCGGCTGGTCGCGCGGTTCGGATCGACCATCCTGACCCCAGACGGGCATCTGAACCGGCCCGCCCTGCGCGATATCGTCTTCTCGGACCCCAAGGCGCGCGCTGATCTCGAAGCGCTGACTCATCCTGCAATCGGTGCGGCCCTGGAGGCCCGCTCGGCAAGCGCCGGGGGCCCGTACCAGATACTGGTCATCCCGTTGCTGGTGGAGAAGAACCTGGGTGCACATGTCGACCGGGTGCTCTTGATCGACTGCGACGAAGGCCTGCAGATCCGTCGGCTGAGCACGCGCGACGGCTCAACGCCGCGGCAGGCACAGGCGATCCTAGACGCACAGGCGACCCGCGCGACGCGGCTCAAGGCCGCCAATGATGTGATCAGCAACGACGCAGACATGAGTGCGGTTCAGGCCCAGGTGGTAGCACTGCACACGCGTTACCTAGAGCTCGCGGCCCAGCCGCGCGCCTGAACCGAGTCGCGCCGGCCGTCAGGACCACTGCGATCCGGCGAGCACACCGTTTACGCGCGGTGCACGCCTCAAGCACAATAGCCCCATGAACGATTCCCCCGAAGCGCATCTGCCGATGTCGGCCTCCGTTGAGACCGCCACGGACACGCTCGTGTTCGAGCAGCCGCTCAACGAGCGCATGCGCACGTTCCTGAGGCTCGACTTCCTCTACAACCAGGCGCTGCACCACAACGAACGCGCGAGCCCCTGGGGGAGCCGGGCGGCGATGGCGAGCCTGATTGACATCCTCGCCCTTGCCACCCGCGGCGACGTCCGCTCGGATGTCCTGAAGGAGCTGGAAAGCCAGCTGAGCGCGCTCAATGACTTTCAGTCCAAGCCGGGGGTGGATACCAACCGGCTGAAGTCCCTCACTTCGAACCTTGGACGCTTGCGCGCTGACCTGATGAACGCCGGGTCCGCGTTCCTGCAGCCGCTGCGCGACTCGGAGTTCGTGAGCGCCATCAAACACCGCAGTGCGATACCGGGAGGCACCTGCGAGTTTGACCTGCCGGACTACTACTTCTGGTTGTCGCAGTCTGAGGAGGCGCGCATGCGCACCTTCAGCCAGTGGCTCGCGCTGCTGCGCCCGTTGTGCGATGCCATTGCGGAACTGCTGTGGCTCACACGGCAGAATGGCCGTAGTCGAAATGAAGTGGCCAAGGGTGGCAGCTTCGCAATCACTTTCGAGCGGGACAACCCGCTGCAGTTGCTGCGGATCACGCTCCCGGGTGCGGCGGGCATCTACCCAGAGATCAGCGGCAGTCATCACCGTTGCAGCGTCCGCTTCCTCACCTGGAACGGGCTTACCACGCGCCCCACGCAAGCAGACGCGGACGTCCCGTTTGTATTGACTTGCTGTGCCTGAATGCTGAGGGCCGCGATGAGTTCCCTGCGCGTCAAGTGCCCCACCTGCAAGCGTGAGGCAGACTGGGATGGCAATGGGTCACGGCCGTTTTGCAGCGAGCGCTGCAGGTTGGCTGACCTAGGCGCATGGCTGACGGAGCAGCGCGGCATTCCCGCTGAAGCGAACTCGGATCTGATGCCGCCCTCTGCTGCCGAAACGCAGGACACGGACGGCGAATTGTGAGGTTCCGCCTCAGAGCTTTCGGTTTGCACATTGCCGGCAGCGCCTGTTCGCTCGCGCTGGTTCTCGGTGGCTTCTACTTCGGCTGGTACCGGTGGCCGGGATGGTATTTAAGCGGAGTCCTCAGCGTAGTTGCCATCATGTGCCTGGTTGATCTCGCACTCGGACCTACCCTCACCCTGATCATCGCTGATCCAAAGAAGCCGCGCCGCGACCTCATGCGCGACATCGCAATTATCGTCATTGTGCAGGCGGCAGCTCTAGTCTACGGCGCAATTACGCTCTGGCTTGGGCGACCTCTCTATTACGCGTACTCTTACGACAGCCTCGACATGGTGCAGGCGTCTGACTTGCAGGCAGATGAAATCGCACGAGCACTGAAGGAAAATCCCACCTTCGCGCCGCACTTGTTCAGCCGCGCACGCTGGGTCTGGGCGCCCCTGCCTACAGACCCGGAAGTCGCTACGAAGATCGCAACCGGGACAATCTTCGGCGGGCAGGACGTGGTCGACATGCCGCGGTACTTCAAACCCTGGGCCCAAGGGCTTCCCGATTTGGGCAAACACCTGCGGCCGGTTGGCGAGATCAAGTACCTCTCGACGCCGGAGAAGGCACTGCTCGCCAAGCAGATGGCACGCCAAAACATCTCCTCAACGCACGCAAACGCGATGGTGATGTGGGGAGAACAAGGCACCCTGCCGCTGGTAGTCGTGTTCGATCCCAAGTCGCTGGAAGTCCAGACCATGCTGAAGGTCCCAGGTCGCCGCTAGCGCTGGCTTACTTAAGCACTTGTAACAGGTTGCTGAACTGATCACTCCACACGGGCTGGCCGGACCTTATCACCATCGCAGTGCCGCTACCTGCAAGCTCCGGTGTCTGCAGCAGCGCGACGCTACGGGCCACCAGCACCCAATCGGACGGTGAGGTCAGCGCGGTCGGCGCAGGCCGGTCGGAGATTAGAAGTGCGTGGAAGCCTGCGTCCTGCGCTATTTGTTGCACGACCGGAGCAAGGTCCAGATAGCGGTTGGACAAATGGAAGGCGATGATCCCCTCCGACTTGGTCACACGGACGTACGTGGCAAACGCCTCACGCGTAAGTAGGTGCAACGGAATGGCATCACCGGAGAACGCATCCAACGACAGGATATCGAAGCGCTGCTCCTCAGCGGTGAAGAGCCCGGCGGCAACCTCGCGCTCGAGCGAGAGTCGCCCGTCGCCAAGGACTGACTCAATACGCGCCTTGCTGTCCTGCAGATAAGTGAAGTGGGCCTTGGCGACATCGAGCACCATCGGATTGAGTTCATATATCCGAAAAAGGTCCCCTGGCCTGCCATACGTTGCGAGGGTCCCGGCGCCCAGCCCTACGGAGCCTATTCGCAGCGCGCCGCGTTTCTGCTGGGAGCGGATCGCGCGCCCAATCCCGGAGCTCTCACCGTAGTAAGTCGTCGGCTCAAAGCGGCCCGAACTGCCGATGAGTTGCGTGCCGTGCTCGATGACGCCATGTTTCAGGCGGCGTATCGGACGCCCGGACGTGGCCGAATCGACCACACGTAACGTTCCGTAGAAATTACGGCCCGCAAACTCGGCATCCTTGGCAATCCCGTGGTAGTAGATCGCGCTCAGGACGATCGTGGAGAACAATGTCGCAAGCCCTAGGCTGCACGCAAGACCCCGTCGCTGCAACAATAGTGCGCACACGGCGAGAAGTGCGATGCAGCCCCAGCGCGCGTTGCCCTCCATGACCTTTGCAACCTCGGCGACAAACTGGTTACCGGAATCCGGTAGTGCGCCGAGTAACAGCAGTATCACAGCCGTGGCAACCAGCGCCGCAACCATGTTGGCGCCCCACGAAACTGCGTCGTGCACGCGCGACCTGTCGAGACCGCAATAGACTCCTAGCAATCCCAGGCAGGCGAGAACGATCGGCATTTCCCAATAGCCGTCGAAGACTTGGGGAGCCACTATTCCCACAAGCAGGCCGCCGAGCGCGCCACCGAGAGACAAACTCAGGTAGAAATTTGTAAGATAAGCGGGGCTGGGCTTGCTGCGGGCGAGTTCGCCATTGCACATCAGGCAGCCGCCGAAGATTCCTAGCACAAATATCGGCAGCGCCACGTATGCAGACAGGCTCGCATTGTCTGCGGTCAGCGCCCACGCCATTGCCCCGGTAGCCAGCATGACCGGCGCCAAGAATGCACGGCGTTCGTACCAGCCGCGACCACCGCGTCCTTCGAAACACAGGACAAAGCTAAGAAGGTACAACCCAAGCGGGACAATCCAGAGCAACGGGATTGAGGCGACGTTCTGCGTGATCTGATTTGTGCCCGCCAGCAGTAGCGCGGATCCCAGCGCCGCGCAGCCTATCCAGAACGCGTAGCGCGCTGGGGTCGGGGCCGCTTCGGCGCAGGCTCCACTCCTGGCGACTGCGCTGGCCGCTCGTGGGGTGCTGCGACACCGCCAGGCGAAGGCGATGCCGCACGCAACAAACAGCGCGTAAGCGCCAGTCCAAACCCACGCTTGCACTTGCAGGGTGGCAAATGGCTCGATCGCGACCGGGTAACTGAGCAGGCCGACGAGTGAGCCGAAGTTCGATAGTGCGAACAGCCGATAGATGGAGCGCTGTTGGGAGGGACTGCCGGAGGCCGCGGTCAGCCAGCTCTGCAGAAGCGGAGAAGTAGATGCGAGCAGGAAATACGGCAAGCCAACGGTTGCAGCGAGAAGACCCAGTATCTGCAACTCAGGAGCGCCGCCGTGTGGGCTCTTCCAGAAGGAGCCTGGAATGATCGGCAAGGTGAGGCAGCTCAACAGTAGCAAGAAGATATGAACCGCAAACTGGCGTGCGCCCACGCGGCGCGTGAGCCAGTGCGCATAGGCGTAGCCGAGTAACAGAACGGTCTGAAAGAAGACCAGACATACGGTCCAGACACCTGCCGAGCCCCCAAACCATGGCAGTACCTGCTTGGCCACGATGGGTTGCACCAGGAATAACAGGAAAGAGGACAGCAGGATTGTCAGGGAAGCTGAGAACATAGATCGAAGGCTCGGCTGGCTCCGCTAAGTTAAGTAAAGTGTTGCAGGGAGCGGGGTCACAGTCCGTGATCCCATCGATGTTCCGGAGCAAAAGCTACGCCCCATCGCCCGGCGAGGTTGCTCAGCATTGGCCGCTGGAGCGTGCCCAAGTCGTACCAGAGAGCGCATCGTCGCGTAGACGAGCCTTCACTAATGATTCTGGGGCGAGCTTACGTCCAAGGCTTTTGCAAGAAACGCCCACTGGTCGGCGAAGTCGTCCACCTGCATCCACACCGGCTTGCCAGCACCGTGGCCGGCACGGGTCTCGACCCTAATCAATATGGGATCGCCGCACATCTGCACGGCCTGCAGCGCGGCTGCAAACTTGTAGCTGTGCCAGGGTACGACCCGGTCGTCGTGATCGGCCGTGGTGATCAGGGTCGGGGGATAGCAGACGCCCTTCTTCACGTTCTGCACGGGTGAGTAGGCATACAGCGCTCGGAACTGCTGCGGATCCTCAGCCAGTCCGTAGTCGGAAGACCATTGACGCGCGTTGGCGCTGGCGGTGTGGTAGCGCAGCATGTCCAGCACACCCACCGCGGGCAGGGCGGCACCGAACAGATCTGGCCGCTGCGTGAGCACGGCCCCGACCAAGAGCCCTCCGTTGCTGCGGCCATGGATCCCCAAGCGCGCCGGGCGCGTGTAGTGCTCGTTGACCAGGAATTCCGCCGCGGCGATGAAGTCATCGAACACGCGCTGCTTGTTGGTGAGCGTGCCGGCCGTGTGCCACGCCTCGCCATACTCACCGCCGCCACGCAGGTTCGCCTCGGCGTAGGAGCCACCCATTTCCAGCCACGCCTGCACTTGCGGGCGATAGGTCGGGGTGAGGGAGATGTCAAAACCACCGTAGCCGTACAGCAGCATGGCCGCGCTGCCATCACGCGGCAGGTCGCGGCGATGGGTGATGTACATCGGGATGCGCGTGCCGTCGCGGCTTGGGTAGAACACCTGCTCGGTGACAAACTCAGCCGCCGTTGCCGGTACCGCGGCGGCACGCCACAGCGTCGCGCGGTTGGCCTGCACGTCCAGGCGGTAGATGCGCCGCGGCGTCAGGTAATCGGTGTAGGAGAAGAAGGTCTCCGATTGCGCGCCCTCGCCGCGGAAGCCCTCGACGCCGCCCAGTCCGGGCAGAGGCACGATGCCGGCGAGGTTGCCGTCCAGGGTGTAGATGCGCGCCACGCCGTGCGCGTCCTCGACATAGTTGGCAACGATGCGGCCGCCGACGTAGCTGGCCTCCTCGATCGCAGCGGCACCTTCGGGCACCACGGTGCGCGCGATGCCGGGCTGTGCACCATTGACCGCGATGACGCGCCCCAGGGGGGCATCCTTGGTGGTATGGAAGTAAAGCTCGCTGCCGCGTGAGCCGATGAAGTCGTAGCGCGCGTCCCAGGCGCTAAAGAGCGGCTGCGCCGCGCCTGCCGGCTTGCGCAGGTCGATCAGCTCCACCGCATTGGTGAGGGAACCTTCGTGCAGCGTGACGACAAGGTAGTGCCCATCCTCGCTGACCGCAGCGCTCGGCACGTGCGTGGGGTGGTTGGTGACCTGGTAAACGAGCGTGTCGCCGTCCTGCTGCGTCCCCAGCCGGTGGAAGTACACCGCCGGCCGGCCGGCATCGTCGCCGCTTCCTGCGGCGGTCACAGGGTAACGGCTGTAATAGACCCCAGAGCCGTCGCGCGCCCAGGAGACGCCCCAGTACTTGGTGAAGCGCAGCGTGTCGCCCAGGTCGCTGCCATCACTGACGCGCCGGAAGTGCCAGACCTGCCAGTCGCTGCCGCCGTCCGACAGCGCGTAGGCGACCAGTTCGCCCTGCTCGGACGGGGTGAATTGCACCAGGGCGACGGTTGCATCCGCGCTTTCGGCGTTGGGATCCAACAGCACCCGCCCCGGCGCATCGATGCGCCCGGTGACGAACAGGACGTTCTGGTTCTGCGTGCCGTCATTGTGCAGGTAGAAGTAGTGGTCGCCGCGCCGGACCGGCACGTCAAAGCGTTCGTAGTTCCACAGCTCCCCCAGGCGCCTCTTGAGCCACGGCCGCTGCGGCAGTGCCGCCAGCAGTGGCTGGGACAGCGCGTTCTCCTTGGTCACCCACTCACGCACCTGCGGTGAGTCGAGGTTCTCGAGCCAGCGGTAAGGGTCTGCGACCTTGGTGCCGAAGTAGTTGTCGGTGGTATCGGTGCGCACCGTGAGCGGGTAGATCGCAAGGTTGGCAGCCGGCGGGCGGCCCACGGCGGTGTCGGTCGCGGTGGCCATCGGCCGCCCACCCGGCCCCGCGCCGGGAAACGGCGCAGGTCCCAGCTGGGTGTCAGCGCAGGCGGCAAGGCAGGTCGTGATGACCGCGGCGGCGACCGCCACTGCAGCACCGCTGCGCACGCGCGTCAGGGAAACTTGATCTTGCCGCCACCTGCGGCGCCGCCACCATCGGGCACCACGATGCGCGAGGCGGCCTCACGGCGCATCTCGCGCGCCTCGTCGATGGCCTGCTCGAGGGCAACCTTCACCCCGGCCGGGAACTTCTCCAGCGCTTCCTTCAGCGAGAATGCCTCGATCTCAAAGCCCAGCGGCAGCACCCCCGCAGGGGTCAGCAGCTGCGTCTGGCCAGAGTACAGCACGTGACGCGTACTATCGTCAGCCCCGTCGGCGGTGACCGGAGTCAGCCTGCGGATGCTGCCCGCGCGACGGTCGGTGAACACGTCCTCGCGGTACAGGGTGGTCGGGTCGAGCTGGATTTCGGGAAGTTCTTCCTGCGCTGCCATGGGATTCCTGCCTCAACGGGTGAATAGGCATTGTACACGCGCGGCCTGCGACCCTAGGGGACTGCGCGCCCCGCGAGGGCTGCCACGAAGGGCCGGTCCGCCTCCAGGATGTCCTCGCCGGCGAGGCTGGCGGCTGGCACCCACTTCAGGCGCTGTCCCTCCAGCGCGGCGGGCGTGCCGCGGTAGCGGCCGACGACCCACAGCGACAGTTCCACGTCGCGGTCGTCGTAGGCGTGGGCGAGGCGCATCAGCGGTTCGGCGGCCTCGACCTCGATGCCGAGCTCTTCGCGAAGCTCGCGCTCAAGCGCTGCACGCTCGGTCTCGATGCCATCGACCTTGCCACCGGGAAACTCCCAGCGCCCGGCCATGTGCTTGCCCGGGGGGCGCTCGGTGATCAGTACCTGCCCCAGGGCGTCATAGAGCGCCGCGGCGACCACGAGGATGCGCTGGCGGGGGATGCGCGCGGATCCTGCTAGAGCGTGCCGTGGCAGTGCTTGAATTTCTTGCCCGAGCCACACGGACACGGCTCGTTGCGGCCGACCTTGCGTTCCTCGCGCACGAAGGGCGCGGCCGCCTCGGCACCAGCTGCACCCGGGGGCAGTCCTGCGGGCAGGCCGGAAGCGGAGTCTGGTGTCTGCGCGGGGATGCCCGGGTTCAGCATCGAGCCGGCATCCGGGTGCTGCGCCTGCAACGCGCGCATCAGTCGCTCGCGGCGCTCCTCCTCCTCGCGCTCGATCTCCTCCTGGGTGCGCACCTCGAGGGTTGCCATCAGGGAGGCGGTCTCGAACTTGATGCGGTCGAGCATGGCGGAGAACAGCTCGAACGCCTCGCGCTTGAACTCGAACTCGGGTCCTTCTGCGCGTAGCCACGCAGGTGGATGCCCTGGCGCAGGTAGTCCATGGCCGCCAGGTGTTCGCGCCAGTGGTGGTCGACCTTCTGCAGCATCACCTGCTTCTCGATCTGGCGCATCATCGGTGCCCCGGTGCGCGCCACCTTGGCGTCGTAGGCCTCGTGCACGGCGGCGACGATGCGCTCGCGCAGCACCGCCTCCTCGAGCTCAGGTTCCGCGGCCAGCCAGGCCTTCGGGTCCACCGTCACGGCGAAGTCGCTCTGCAGCGCGTCGCAGAGCCCCTGCAGGTCCCAGTCCGCCTGCACCGCCTCTTGGGCATGAACTGGTCCATGAGCGTGGTCGCGGAGTCGGCCATGAGCCCGTGGATGGCACCGGAGAGATCCTCGGTGCCCATGATCTCGGTGCGCTGCTGGTAGACGACCTTGCGCTGGTCGTTGGCGACGTCATCGAAGGACAGGAGGTTCTTGCGGATGTCGAAGTTGTGCGACTCGACCTTGCGCTGCGCCTTCTCGATCTGGCGGGTGAGCATGCCGCTCTCGATGACCTCGCCTTCCTTCATGCCCGCCATCTTCAGCAGCCGCTGCGTGCGCAGCGGGTCGCCGAAGATGCGCATGAGGTTGTCTTCCATCGACAGGTAGAAGCGGCTCGAGCCCGGGTCGCCCTGGCGGCCCGAGCGGCCGCGCAGCTGGTTGTCGATGCGCCGCGACTCGTGGCGCTCGGTGCCGACGATGTGCAGGCCGCCGGCGCTGAGCACCTTGTCGTGCCGCGCCTGCCAGCTGTTGCGCACGCCCGCGCGGGTGGCCTCGTCGATCTCGCCGAGCTGGGTGAGCTCGGCCTCGAGGTTGCCGCCCAGCACGATGTCGGTGCCACGGCCAGCCATGTTGGTGGCGATGGTGACGCTGCCCGGGCGGCCGGCCTGGGCGACGACGTGCGCCTCGCGCTCGTGCTGCTTGGCGTTGAGCACCTCGTGCGGGACCTGCTCCTGCGTGAGCAGGCCGGAAAGGAACTCGGAAGTCTCGATCGAGGTCGTGCCGACCAGCACCGGCTGCTCGCGCGTGACGCAGTCGCGGATGTCCTCGACGATGGCCTTGAACTTGTCCGTCTGCGTGAGGTAGACGAAGTCCGCGCCATCCTTGCGGATCATCGGGCGGTGCGTCGGGATCACCACGACCTCCAGGCCGTAGATCTGCATGAACTCCGGGGCCTCGGTGTCGGCCGTGCCGGTCATGCCGGAGAGCTTCTTGTAGAGGCGGAAGTAGTTCTGGAAGGTGATCGAGGCAACCGTCTGGTTCTCCTCGCGCACGCGCACGTTCTCCTTGGCCTCGACCGCCTGGTGCAGCCCGTCGGACCAGCGCCGTCCGGGCATCGTGCGCCCGGTGAACTCATCGACGATGATGACTTCCCCGCCGCGCACGATGTACTCGACATCGCGCTTGTAGAGCGCGTGCGCGCGCAGGGCGGCGTTCAGGTGGTGCATCAGGCGGATGTTGGCCGGGTCGTACAGGCTCTCGCCCTCCTTGAGCAGGCCGGCGCCGAGCATCAGCTGCTCGACGTGCTCGTGGCCGGCCTCGGTGAGGTGCACCTGCTTGGTCTTCTCCTCGACCGAGTAGTCGCCCGGGCCGTCCTCCTCCTTCTGGCGGGCAAGGCGCGGCACCAGCTGGTTGATCTTCAGGTACAGCTCGGTGCTCTCCTCCGCCGGACCTGAGATGATCAGCGGCGTGCGCGCCTCGTCGATCAGGATCGAGTCGACCTCGTCGACCACGGCAAAGGTCAGCGCGCGCTGCACGCGCTCCTCGAGGCGGTAGGCCAGGTTGTCGCGCAGGTAGTCGAAGCCGAACTCGTTGTTGGTGCCGTAGGTGATGTCGCAGCCGTAGGCGGCGCGCTTCTCCGCCGGGCTCTGCGAGTTCTTGATCACCCCGACCGTGAGGCCCAGGAAGCGGTACACCGGGGCCATCCAGTCCGAGTCGCGCTGCGCTAGGTACTCGTTCACGGTGACGATGTGCACGCCCTCCCCGGCAGGGCGTTCAGGTACGCCGGCAGCGTTGCCATGAGGGTCTTGCCCTCGCCGGTACGCATCTCGGCGATCATGCCCTTGTGCAGCGCGATGCCGCCGATCAGCTGCACGTCGAAGTGGCGCATCTTGAGCGTGCGCAGTGCCGCCTCGCGCACCACGGCAAAGGCCTCGGGCAGCAGGTCATCGAGGCTGGTGCCGCTTTTGACCCGGGCACGGAACTCGTCGGTCTTGGCCCTGAGCTGCCTCGTCAGTCAGCGCCTGGATCTGGGGCTCGAGCTGGCTGGCGGCACGCACGTAGCGGCCATAGCCCCGGACGATCCGCTCGTTGCGGCTGCCGAAAACACGCGTAAGGAGTTGGCGCAGAACGTGACTCTATAGAAAGGGAAAAATGGCTTTACTCGACAAGCACTTACCGTGACTGCAGGCTCGCGAAAGCGGCGTATTGTACGCAATAGACGCCTCACCCGCCCAATTGGTTCGCGGGGGCGCTGAAATCAAGTGCGGGGAAGGCCTGGGGCTAGCGCCCGATGAAGGACAGCGGATCGACCTGGCGGCCGTTGCGCAGCACCTCGAAGTGCACGTGCGGGCCGGTGGAGCGGCCCGTGGAACCCATCAGCGCCACCGGCTCGCCGCGCTTCACCGTCTGGCCGACCGCCACCAGCGTGCGCTCGTTATGGCCGTAGCGGGTGACGTAGCCGTCACCGTGGTTGATCTCGACCAGCTTGCCGAAGCCTGAGCGCTCGCCGGCCCAGGTGACGACGCCGGCGGCGACCGCGACCACGCTCGAGCCCTTGTCGCCGGCGAAGTCCACGCCCTTGTGGAAGGCCTCGCGGCCATCAAAGGGATCCTCGCGCTCGCCGAAATAGGAGGAGATGAAGCCCGTTGGCGACCGGGCGCCCTTCCGGGTGGATCTCCTCCTTGAGCTCGCGCGCCAGGATCACGTTCTCGAGCGCTGCCAGCTGCGACTCGCGCAGGCTCACCCGCTGCTCCAGCTGCACCAGCATCTGGACAGGTCCGGGATCTGGGCGCTGACGCCCTCGCCCTCGGACTCCGGGCCGCCCGCCGGGCGGGTCGCGGTCGAAGTCGAATTCGCGGCTGTCGATGTCGGCCATCTCGGTGAGGCGCTTGCCCAGCGCATCCAGGCGGATGACGTGCGCGTTGACTTCGCCCAGGCGCATGGCCATGGCATCCACGCGCACCTGCAGCTGCGACTTCAGCTCGCTGATCTGCTGCTTCTGCTGGGCCAGAACGTTGCCGAATCCGGCCGACTCGCCCAGGGCGAGCGTGCCGTGTGCGCCGCGGCCCAGCTGCACGCCCAGCACGAAAGCGCTGCCCAGAACGCCCAGCACCAGGCCGGCGACGAGACTTAACGTCAGCGGGTGCGCGAGGTTCAGCTGCCGCGCACTGCCTTTCGCGCTTGGAGAGGAAAATAACGTTCATTGCGGCCTTGCTGGGATGGCGCGGGAGGCAATCAACAGCTGCGACCCAGGCTGGCGCTTGGACCGGTACCCGGCCCTGAAAGGCCCTGTTTTCGTTCAGAAAACCTGTACGATGCTGGCAACCCCGCTGTCATAGCTCCTCGCTTTAGACCGGTGGCTTTGCGTCCCCGCCTTTCGGCGGGTTTGCTCGGGCAGCAAGGTCAATATGCCGAAGAAGCCCCCCCGAGACAAGCGCGGGAAACCCCCAATGAGGACTCGCGCAGGTCTTAAGTCAAAATCTGCGCACCCAGTCCATTCTGTCGAGGACCTGCTGGCCGCCCCGGCTTTGCCCTCACCCGGGTCTCAGACCAGGCTACACCGGCAGGAGTTCTGGGGAGGCTGGCTCAAGGCAACACCTGGCGCGGAGCTGCACGGCAAGATCTGCGGCATCAGCGAGCGGGAGGGCACGCTCGTGATCTTCGCCGAGTCCGCCGCCTGGTCGGCGCGACTGCGCTTTGCCGTGGCGGAACTTGAGGCGCAGATCAGGTCCGCGGCCGGCGAAGGTCACGAGCGTGAGCGTGCGGGTACTGCCACGGGCAACCTGAAGGCCGCCGCCTTTACGCGCGGCGCCTCAGCCGGAGGCGTGCAGCGGGGGCCTCGATGTAGGAGATCGGCGCGTCGGCGTGGCGCTCGAACACGACCTCTTCCCAGGCTGGACGTGTCCGCGAGCAGCGTGCGCAGCAGCTTGTTGTTCAGCGCGTGGCCTGACTTGTAGCCGCTGAACTCGCCGATGAGGCTGTGTCCGAGCAGGTACAGATCGCCGATCGCATCGAGGATCTTGTGCTTGACGAACTCGTCCTCGTAGCGCAGGCCGTCCTCGTTCAGCACGCGGAATTCATCGAGCACGATCGCGTTGTCGAGGCTGCCGCCGAGCGCGAGGTTGCGCGAGCGCAGGGTCTCCAGGTCGCGCATGAAGCCGAAGGTGCGCGCGCGGCTGACTTCCTTCAGGAACGAGGTCGTGGAGAAATCCATCGAGGCGTTCTGCGCGCGGCGCTTGAAGATCGGGTGATTGAACTCGATCTCGAAGTTCACCTTGAAGCCATCGAAGGGATCGAACTGCGCCCACTTGTCGCCGTCCTCGACCCGCACGCGCTTGTTCACGCGGATGAAGCGCTTGGGCGGCGCTGCTCCTCGATGCCCGCCGACTGCAGCAGGAACACGAAGGGGCCGGCGCTGCCGTCCATGATCGGCACTTCGGGGGCGCGAGACTTCCACGATCGCGTTGTCGATGCCCAGGCCCGCGAACGCCGACAGCAGGTGCTCGACCGTGGAGACCCGCGCCTCGCCCTTGCCGAGCGTGGTGCCGAGCATGGTGTCGCCGACATTCTCGGCAGTGGCGCGGATGTCGACCATCGGTCGGCAGGTCGGTGCGGCGGAAGATGATGCCCTGGTCGGGTCCGCCGGGCGCAGGGTCATCAGCACCTTCTTGCCCGTGTGCAGCCCGACGCCCGTGGCGCGAATCGTGTTTTTTAGCGTCCGTTGTCCGACCATGCTGTCCGCTTCTTGCCGTTAACGTCCGCAAGCGTATCGCG
The DNA here is from genome assembly GCA_963703025.1 of uncultured Pseudomonadota bacterium. Lineage (GTDB taxonomy): Bacteria > Pseudomonadota > Gammaproteobacteria > Steroidobacterales > Steroidobacteraceae > 13-2-20CM-66-19. Next base: position 888,766 of record OY969778.1, read on the forward strand.
GATGACAGGCGCAGCTTAAGCGCCATTGGGGAGAGGCCGTCCGAGCCTCGGAAGGCCCCTCCCCACAGGTGCGTGTAAGGCGCGTCGTTACCGTATCACATCAGTCGGCCTGCCGCCGCAGGAACGCCGGGATGTCCAGCAGATCCTCCGCCGTGGTCTCCGGGCGGAGCCCGTCGCCGACCGCCATGCTGGCGCTGGTGCGTCGGGCGGTCATAGACGTTGAAGTCACTGGCCGCACTGGGCACCACCCGCATGCCGGTGCTCGCGAGCCGCGACGCGAGCGTCGCGGCCGGCGCATCCGTTCGCGGCACCGGCGGACGCGCCGCGGCCGCCGGACGGCCGAGGCCGGTGGCCACCACGGTCACCCGCACCTGGTTGCTCAGCTCCGGGTCGATCACGGTGCCCACCACCACGGTTGCATCCTCGGAGGCGAACTGCTTGACGATCTGGCCGACCTCCTGGAATTCCCCGATCGACAGGTCCATGCCGGCGGTGACGTTCACCAGGATGCCGTGCGCGCCGGCCAGGTTGATGTCCTCCAGCAGCGGCGAGGAGACGGCCGCCTCGGCCGCCGCCCGGGCGCGGCCTTCGCCGCTGGCAGCACCCGAGCCCATCATCGCCATGCCGGTCTCGGCCATCACCGTGCGCACGTCGGCGAAGTCGACGTTGATGAGTCCCGGGCGGGTGATCAGCTCGGCGATGCCCTGCACCGCGCCCTGCAGCACCTGGTTGGCCGACTTGAAGGCATCCAGCAGCGTCGTCTGCGGCCCGAGCACCGTGAGCAGCTTCTGGTTGGGGATGGTGATGAGCGAGTCGCAGTACTTGCCAGCTCCGCGATGCCGTGGTCGGCGATGAAGCGAGCGCTTGCCGCCTTCCATCTCGAAGGGCTTGGTCACCACCGCGACGGTGAGGATGCCCAGCTCCTTGGCGACCTGGGCCACGACCGGGGCGGCGCCGGTGCCGGTGCCGCCGCCCATGCCGGCGGTGATGAAGAGCATGTCGCAGCCTTCGATCAGCTCGACGATGCGGTCGCGGTCCTCCATCGCCGCCTGGCGGCCGACTTCCGGGTCGGCGCCCGCGCCCAGGCCCTTGGTGATGTTGCTGCCGATCTGCAGCGCGGTTTTGACCTTGGCGTGCTTCAGGGCCTGCGAGTCGGTGTTGATGCACATGAATTCCACGCCGTCGATGCCGGCGGTGACCATGTGGGCAACGGCGTTGCCGCCGCCGCCGCCCACCCCGATCACCTTGATGACGGCGCTTTGGCTGTATGCGTCCATCAGTTCAAACATGGTTGTCGCTCCTTACACAAATACAAACGGTTGGTTGAGTCATTTTCTTCTGCTGTCAGCTTCAAAAGTTCCCCTGGAACCAGGAGCGCATGCGGTCGAAGACCGACTTGGCGCTTCTGCCCAGGGAGCGCCCGCGGCCTGCGGGCAAGGCGTTGTCACGGGCGTAGAGCAGCAGCCCCACGCCCGTGGAATAAATCGGGTTGCGCACGACATCGGTGAGCCCGCGCACGGTCTGCGGCATCCCCAGGCGCACCGGCACGTGGAATACCTCCTCGGCGAGCTCGATAGCCCCTTCCATCTTGGCGCTGCCGCCGGTGAGCACGATGCCCGCGGCGATCACTTCCTCGAAGCCGCTGCGGCGCAGCTCCTCGCGCACCAGGCCAAAGAGCTCCTCGTAGCGCGGCTCGACGATCTCGGCGAGCGTCTGGCGCGCCAGGCGCCGCGCCGGGCGATCCCCGACGCTCGGCACCTCGATGCTCTCGTCAGGATTGGCCAGCTGCGAGAGCGCGCAGGCATAGCGGATCTTGATGTCTTCCGCGTACTGGGTCGGGGTGCGCATGGACACGGCGATGTCGTTGGTGACCTGGTCGCCGGCGATCGGGATCACCGCGGTGTGGCGGATGGCCCCATGCGAGAACACCGCCAGGTCGGTGGTGCCGCCGCCGATGTCCACCAGGCACACGCCCAGCTCCTTCTCATCCTCGGTGAGCACCGCGTAGCTGGAGGCCAGCTGCTCGAGCACCACGTCCTCGACGGTGAGCCCGCAGCGCTGGATGCACTTCTCGATGTTCTGCGCAGCGGACTCCGCGCCGGTGACGATGTGCACCTTGGCCTCCAGGCGCACGCCGGACATGCCGATCGGGTCGCGGATGCCCTCCTGGCCGTCGACGATGAATTCCTGCGGCAGCACGTGCAGGATCTTCTGGTCCGCCGGGATCGCGACCGCCTTGGCCGCATCGATGACGTGCTCGACATCGCCATGGCTGACCTCCTTGTCGCGCACGCCCACCACGCCGTGGGAGTTGAGGCTGCGCACGTGGCTGCCGGCGATCCCTGCGTACACCGAGTGGATCTGGCAGCCGGCCATGAGCTCGGCCTCCTCCACGGCGCGCTGGATCGACTGCACCGTGGACTCGATGTTCACGACGACGCCCTTCTTGAGGCCGCGCGAGGGCTGCGAGCCCAGGCCGAGCAGCTCGATCACCCCATCCGCGCCTACCTCGCCCACCAGCGCCACCACCTTGGAGGTGCCGATGTCCAGGCCGACGATGAGATTGCGGTCTGAACGCTTAGGCATCGTGGCCACCGCCTTCATGTGCGGTGCCGTGCCCGGGGCTGACGCGCCAGCCGATGGCGAATCCGTTGGTGTACCGCATATCCACGTAGTCGATGTCCTCGCCGCGCTGTGACACGAGCTTCAGCGCGGTATTCATGAATTTCTCGAATCGTTCATCCACCTGGCGCCTTCCTAAGCGCACGGTGACTCCATTGGCAAGATCAAATTCCCAGGCGCCACGCGCATCCAGGCGCAGCGCGGTCAGGCGCAGGCCGGCCTGCGCCAGGCGTCCTTCCGCGGCGAGGTAGCGCTGCGCGACGACCGACTCCTTGCCGTCCGGCCCCTGCAGCTGCGCCAGCTCCGGGGGCATGTGGCGCTCGTCGGCGTCGAACAGCTCGCCGCGCGTGTTGAGCAGGCCGCGCTCGCCCCAGCGCGCCGCGACGGTCTGCTCGATCACCAGCACCGTGAGCCCGCGCGGCCAGGCGCGCTGCACGCTCACCGCATCGACCCAGGGCAGCGTATGGATGGCCTCGCGCACGGCCTTGAGGTCCACCGACAGCAGGCCCACCCCGTGCAGGCGCTGCTTCACCACGCGCTCGACATCCACCGGAGCCACGCGCTGGAAGCGCCCCTCCACGGCCACGGTCTCGATCGGCTGGTTGAAGGCCCATGCAACCCCCACCGCACCCAGCCCGCAGGCGGCGAGCACCCCGGCGCAGATCCCGACGTAGCGCCAGTTGATCGCCGGCACAGTGCAAGCGGCGCGCCTCGGTCTTCCTGCGGCGGTTCTTCGGACGGCCCCACACGCTCATGCCTTGCCTCCCGAGGCCGGCGCGACCCGGCGCGTGAAGCTGGTCTCGAGCACCTGCCACACCAGTTCCTCGAAGTCGATGCCCACCGCACGGGCGGCCATGGGCACCAGGCTGTGGCTGGTCATGCCCGGGATGGTGTTGATCTCCAGCAGCAGCGGCTTCTTCTCGGCGTCCAGCATGAAGTCCGCGCGGCCCCAGCCGGTGGCGCCCGCGGCGTCGAAGGCGGCGAGCGCCAGCGCCGCCATGTGCGCCTCGGCGCTGGGCGCCAGGCCCGAGGGGCAGAAGTAGCGCGTGTCGTCGCGGAAGTACTTCGCCTCGTAGTCATAGAAGGTCTTGGGCGTCTCGATGCGGATCGAGGGCAGCGCCTGGTCCTGCAGGATCGACGACGGTGTACTCCTTGCCCGGTATCCACGGCTCGGCGAACACCAGGGTCTCAAGCTGCGCGGCGGCAGCGTAGGCGGCCGGCAGGTCCGCGGCGCGCTCCACCTTGCTCATGCCCACGCTTGAGCCCTGCGTCGCGGGCTTGACGATCATCGGCAGCGCCAGCCGCTCGAGGGCGCTGGCGAAATCCTCCGGCCCGCGCAGCACCACGAAGTCCGCCGTGGGCACGCCGACGGCCAGCGCCAGGCGCTTGGTGCGCAGCTTGTCCATGCCGATCGCGGACCCCATGACGCCGCTGCCGGTGTAGGGCACGCCGAGGTACTCAAGCGCGCCCTGCAGCGTGCCGTCCTCCCCGCCCGGCCCGTGCAGGGCGATCCACACACGCTCGAAGCCCCCGGCGACGAGTTCGCCCAGCGAACGGTCGCGCGGGTCGAATGCGTGGGCGTCGACGCCACGGCGCTTGAGTGCCTCGAGCACGGCGTTTCCCGAGAGCAGCGAGATCTCGCGCTCGCTGGAGTCCCCGCCAAAGAGCACCGCCACGCGCCCGAAGGCGTGCGGGTCCTTGACGCGGCGCAGCGCCTGCGGGTTCGTAGTTGAGGCGCACGGTCTTAAGACTCCCCCACGATGCGGACTTCGGGGTGCAGGTCCACCCCGTGCACGTGCTGCGCACGGTGGCCCGCACGTGCTCGATCAGGCGCTCGAGGTCCTGAGCGCTCGCCGCGCCGTGATTGATGATGAAGTTGGCGTGCTTCGCCGAGACCGAGGCGTCGCCGATGCGGTAGCCCTTGAGTCCGGCCGACTCGATCAGCCGCGCGGCATGGTCGCCGGGGGGGTTGGTGAACACCGAGCCGCAACTCCACTCGCCGATCGGCTGGCTCGCCTTGCGGCGCTCCAGCAGCATGCGCACCTCGCCCGCGTTAGCGGCCGGGCGCTGCTCGAAGTTCAGTTCCGCGGCGACGAACCACTCGTCGGGCACCGGGGCGATCACGTGCCGGTAGCTGACCTGGTACTCCGCGGCCGCGCGCAACTGGGTGCGGCCGCCGCGGTCGATGGTCTCGACGCTCGAGCACGTGCTGCCAGGTCTCCCCGCCGAAGGCGCCGGCGTTCATGGCGAGCGCACCGCCGAGGGTGCCGGGGATGCCGGCGAAGAACTCCGCAGGCCCCAGGCCCCACTTGACGCACTGGCGCGCGATGCGCGCGCAGGCGACGCCGGCCTCGGCATGCACCACCGTCTCGCTGACGCGCGTCGAGCGCATCGAGCGTGCCGTGCGTGCTGATGACGACGCCCTTGAGGCCGCCGTCGCGCACCAGCAGGTTGCTGCCCAGGCCCGACCCAGGTGCATGGGCACGCCGGCGGGCAGGCTGCCCAGGAACGCGGCCAGGTCCGCGCGGTCGCGCGGATTGAAGAACACCTCCGCAGGCCGCCCGACGTGCCAGGAGGTGTGGCGGCTCATGGGCTCGTCACGCCGCACGCGCGGGGCGAATTCTGGCGATGCCAGCGCCATCACTGCGCCCCTGCCCGGGCGGCAGCAGGTGCCGCGAGCGACTCCGGCAGCGCGTGCGCGACCGCGCTGATGTTGCCCGCGCCCATGGCGAGGATGACGTCGCCGTCGCTGGATGACAGTCCTTGCAGCGCCTCGGCGCAGTTCCTCGACCTTCTCGACGAACAGCGGCTCGAGCAGCCCGCGGCTGCGCACGGCGCGGCAGATGGCGCGGCCGTCGGCGCCGGCGATGGGCGCTTCGCCCGCGGCGTACACCTCGGTGACGCACAGCAGCGTCAGCGCCCGGACAGCGCCTTGCCGAAGTCGTCGATCAGGTCGCGGGTGCGCGTGAAGCGGTGCGGCTGGAAGGCGAGCAGCACGCGCCGGTCCGGCGTAGCCCTGGCGCACCGCCTCGAGCGTGGCGCTGATCTCGGTGGGGTGATGGCCGTAGTCATCGACGATGCTGACGCTTGCCGACCGCGGTCACGACGTCGGCGATGTGCTGCAGGCGCCGGTCGACGCCCTGGAAGGCCGCCAGCGCGCGCTGGATCGCCGCATCCTCGATGCCCAGCTCGATCGCGACCGCGATCGCGGCGAGGGAGTTGCGCACGTTGTGCAGGCCCGGGCAGGTTCACGGTGACGTCGCAGCGTCGCCGCGGCGGGGCGCTCGACGTCGAAGTGGGTCTTCAGTCCCGCCTGGCGGATGTTGATGGCGCGCACGTCGGCCGCCTGCGCCGAGGCCGTAGGAGATGATCGGGCGGCCGACCTCCTGCACGATGCTGCGCGACGTGCTCGTCGTCCAGGCACAGCACCGCCAGCCCATAGAACGGCAGGTTGTGCAGGAAGTCGACGAAGCTGTGCTTGAGGCGGCCGAAGTCCCCGTCGTGGGCGCTCAGGTGGTCGTTGTCGATGTTGGTGACGATCGCGATCAGCGGCTGCAGGTGCGTGAACGAGGCATCGCTCTCGTCGGCCTCGGCCACCAGGTAGCGCCCGGCGCCCAGGCGCGCGTTGCTGGCGGCGCTCTTCAGGCGGCCGCCGATGACGTAGGTCGGGTCCTCGCCGCCCTCGCCGAGGATGCTGGCGACCAGGCTGGTCGTGGTGGTCTTGCCGTGCGTGCCGGCGACGGCGATGGAGTAGCGGAAGCGCATGAGCTCGCCGAGCATCTCCGCGCGCGGCACGACCGGGATGCGCGCCCTGAGCGCGGCCTCGACTTCCGGGTTGTCGCGCGCCACGGCGCCCGAGGCCACCACCACGTCGGCGCCGGCGATGTTCTCGGCCGCATGCCCGAGCGTCACGCGCGCGCCCAGGCCGGTGAGCCATTGCGTCATCGCGCTCGCGCGCACGTCCGAGCCCTGCACGGTGTAGCCCAGGTTCAGCAGCACCTCGGCGATGCCGCACATGCCACTGCCGCCGATGCCGACGAAGTGGATGGTGTTGATGCGGCGCATGCGGTCGCGACGCTCCGGGTTGCTGCGGCGCTCGAGCGCTGCGGCGCTGCGGCAGGGGGCGTGGCTCGCGGCTCATGCCGCGCTCCTTGCAAGTTGCAGGCACGAGGCGGCCAGCTCGTCCGCCGCGCGCGGCTTGGCGAGCTGGCGCGCGCGCTCGGCCATCGCCAGCAGCTTGCCGCGCCCGGCGCACAGGCGCTGCAGCTCCGCCGGCCAGGCGCTCGGCGGTGAGTTCGCGGTCGGCGATCAGCACCGCGGCGCCCTCGCGCACCAGGTACTGCGCGTTGTGCGCCTGGTGGTCATCCACCGCGCCGGGGAACGGCACCAGGATCGCCCCGACACCCGCGGCCGCCAGCTCCGAGACCGTGAGCGCCCCGGAGCGGCAGATCACAAGATCCGCCCACGCGTAGGCCTCGCTCATGTCATCGATGAACGGCCGCACGTCGGCGCGCACGCCGGCCTGCGCGTAGCTGGCGCGGCCGGCCTCGAGCCAGCGCTCGCCGGCCTGGTGGCGTACGTCGAAGGTAACCGCGCCGGCCAGGCGCTTGAGCGCAAAGGGCACGATGGCATTGAGCCGCGCCGCGCCCTGGCTGCCGCCGATGACCAGGATGCGGATCGGTCCGCTGCGCCCGGCGAAGCGCTGCGCCGGGGGCGCCACGTGCGCTGATGTCGCGCCGCACCGGGTTGCCGATGGCGCGCGCGTGCACCTCGCGCCCGAAGCTGCCGGGAAAGGCTTCGAGCACTTGCGCGTGCAAGGTGCGCCAGGCAGCGGTTGGTGAAGCCGGCGATCGCGTTCTGCTCGTGGATGATGAGCGGGTGGCGCGTCAGCCATGCGGCCACCCCACCCGGGCCGGTCACGAAGCCCCCGAGGCCCACCACGATCAGCGGCTGGTGGCGGCGCATGACGCGACAGCGCCTGCAGCAGCGCGTAGCGCCAGGCGGAACGGGGCGGCCGCGAGCCAGGCGAGCACGCCCTTGCCGCGCAGCCCGCCGATCGAGAGGCGCTCGATGCGCAATGCCCTCGGCGGGGATGACGCGCGACTCCAGCCCGCGCTCGGTGCCGAGCCAGACGACCTCGAGCGACTGCTCGCGCAACAGGCGCGCCAGCGCGAGCGCCGGGAATACGTGGCCGCCGGTGCCGCCTGCCATGATGAGGATCGGGCCGGCTCATGCCGGCGCCCCGCACGGTCGCCGAGCCGCGCTGCTCGCGCATCGCCTCGTGGTAGACCCGCAGCAGCAGGCCGACCCACGCCAGCGCCACGATCAGGCTCGAGCGGCCGTAGCTCATCAGCGGCAGCGTGAGGCCCTTGGTGGGCAGCACGCCCATGTTGACGCCGATGTTGATGAACGCCTGGATGCCGATCCACAGGCCAAAGCCCGCCGCGAGGTAGGCCGGGAACTTGAGTCCCGCGTTGGCGGCGAGGCGCGCGATGTAGAAGCTGCGCCAGACGAGCGCCAGGAACAGCGCCAGGGTCAGCGACGACGCCCATCGAGCCCGAGCTCCTCGGCGAGCACGGCGAACAGGAAGTCGGTGTGCGCCTCGGGCAGGTAGAACAGCTTCTGCACGCTGTCGCCCGAGCCCGACGCCGAACCACTGGCCGCGGCCGATGGCGATCAGCGACTGCGTCAGCTGGAAGCCGCTGTTGAACGGATCGGCCCACGGATCGAGGAACGCCGTCAGGCGGCGCATGCGATAGCTGGAGCTCACCGCCAGCGCGCCAAAGCCGGCGACCGCGATCACCGTCATGGCGATCACGTAGCGCAGGCGCGCGCCGGCGAGGAACAGCAGCCCGAAGCCGGTGGCGAACAGCACCGTGGCGGCCCCGAAGTCCGGCTCGAGCAGCAGCAGCGCGCCGACGAACAACAGCAGCCCGAGCGGCTTGACCAGCCCCATGAACGTCTCGCGCAGCTCCTCCTCGCGGCGCACCGCGTAGCTGGCGACGTAGATGAGCACCAGCACGCGGGCGAGCTCGGAGACCTGGAAGTTCGCGCCCGCCAGGCGCAGCCAGCGGCGGCTGCCGTTGACCGAGTGCCCCAGCCCCGGCACCAGCACCACGAGCAGCAGACCGATGCCGATGGCCAGCAGCGGCAGCGAGGCGCGCTCGAGCAGCTCCGTCGGCACGCGAGAACACCAAGCGCGGCGCAGCCGGCGCCGATCAGCGTCAGCAGCAGCTGCCGCTCGAGATAGAAGAACGGCTGGCCGCTCTCCTGCCCGGCGATCGACATGGAGGCCGAGGTCACCATCACGAGGCCCGAGCAGCACGATCCCCAGCACCAGCGCGATGGTCACCGGATCCAGGTGCACGCGCGCCGTTCTTGGCGCTGGAGCGGGCGAAGCCCATGAGCGAGGCGCTGCTGGCGCTCATGCCGCGAGCTCCCGCACGCTCTGCGGCGAAGACCGCGCCGCGGTGGGCGTAGTCGCGGAACATGTCGAGGCTCGCGCACGCCGGGGAGAGCAGCACCGTGTCCCCGGGTTGCGCGGCCTGCGCGGCCGCGCGCACCGCTTCCGGCAGCGGTCGCGCGATGCTCGATGCGTGCACACCCCGGCGAGCGCCTGCGCGAGCTGCGCGCGCGTCGCGCCCGATGAGCACGCGTGGCGCACCTTGCCGCGGAAGGCCGCGGCCAGCGGGCGCGAAGTCCTGGCTCTTGCCATCCCCGCCGGCGATCATCACCAGCGGGCCTGCCATGCCGGCGACCGCCGCGAGCGTCGCGCCGACGTTGGTGCCCTTGGAGTCGTCGATGTAGGTGACGCCGTGCGACGTCGGCGACCCACTGCGAGCGGTGCGGCAGACCGGTGAAGCTCTGCAAGCTCCGCCAGCATCGACCGGCAGCGGCAGCGCCGAGCGCCTCCCCGAGCGCCAGCGCCGCCAGCGCGTTGGCCGCGTTGTGCAAGCCCTTGATCTTCAGCGCCGCGAGCGCCAGCAGCGGCTCGCCGCGGCGCGTCAGCCACCACTGGCCGGCCTCGCTGGGCCACCGCGTAGTCGGCGCCGATGCTCGGCGCGCAGCGAGAAGCTCAGCGTGCGCGAGCGCCGGGCGCGGCATCGCCACGACCAGCGGATCATCGAGGTTGATCACCGCGGTGTCGCAGCGCGCGAAGATGCGCGCCTTGGCCGCCGCGTAGGCTGCCAGGTCCGCGTAGCGGTCAAGGTGGTCGGCGCTGACGTTCAGCACCGTCGCCGCGCGGCAGGTGCAGCGTCGCGGTGGTCTCGAGCTGGTAGCTGGAGAGCTCGAGCACGTACAGCTCGCGTGCCGGCGGCCAGCAGGTCCAGCGCCGGCTCGCCCAGGTTGCCGCCGACGCGCACCTTGAGCCCGCGCGCGCGGCCATGTGCCCAGCAGCGTCGTCACGGTGCTCTTGCCGTTGGTGCCGGTGATGCCGACCACCGGGCGCATCCGCGGCGCGCGCGAACAGCTCGACGTCGCCGACGATCTCAAGCCCGAGGCGGCGCGCCTCGGCGAAGAACGGCTCGCTGCAGCGAGACCCCCGGGGAGGCGACCACGCAATCCGCGCCGGCCGAGCAGGCGGTGTCCAGGCCGCCCAGGCGCACCGGGATGCGCGGCATCGAGCGCGGCGCAGCGCGCGCAGCTGCGGCGGCGTCGCTGCGGGTGTCGGTCACCGCCAGGCGCCAGCCGCGCGCGTGCAGGTAGCGCGCGCAGGAGAGCCCGGTGCGGCCGAGGCCGACGATGACAGCGTAGGGTGGCTTGGCGGTGGCGTATTCATCGCAGCTTCAGCGTCGCAAGGCCGGCCAGCACCAGCAGCAGCGAGATGATCCAGAAGCGCACGATGACCTTCGGCTCCGCCCAGCCCTTGAGCTCGAAGTGGTGATGGATGGGCGCCATGCGGAAGATGCGCTTGCCGGTGAGCTTGAAGGAGGCCACCTGCAGGATGACCGAGGCGGTCTCGAGCACGAACACGCCGCCCATCACCAGCGCCACCAGCTCCTGGCGCACGATCACCGCGATCACGCCGATGGCCGCGCCGATCGCCAGCGCGCCGACGTCGCCCATGAACACCTGCGCCGGGATAGGAGTTGAACCACAGGAAGCCCAGGCCCGCGCCGGCCAGCGCGGCGCAGAAGATCAGCAGCTCGCCCGCGCCGCGGATCTCCGGGATCTGCAGGTAGTGCGCGAACACCGCGTTGCCGCTGGCGTAGGCGAAGATGCCCAGCGCGGCGGTCACCAGCGCCGCCGGCATGATGGCCAGACCATCGAGCCCGTCGGTGAGGTTCACCGCATTGCTCATGCCGACGATCATCAGGTAGGCGCAGCGTGATGAAGCCGAACGCGGACAGCGGCTCGGCGAAGGTCTTGAAGAACGGCAGGAACAGGGTCGTCTCGGCGGGCTCGGTGGCGGTGTAGTAGAGGGTCGCCGGCGGTGGCAAGGCCCGCGACCGACTGCCAGAAGTACTTCCAGCGCGCCACCAGGCCGCGCGGAGTTGCGCACGACCAGCTTCAGGTAATCGTCGTAGAAGCCGATGAGGCCGAACGCGAAGGTCACGCCCGAGCACCGTCCAGACCAGGCGGTTGGCAGGCTCCGCCCACAGCAGGGTGCTGACGAGCGTGGTCGACCAGAATGAGCGCGCCACCCATGGTGGGCGTGCCGGCCTTGGGCAGGTGCGTCTGCGGGCCGTCGTTGCGCACCACCTGGCCGATCTGGTAGCGCGACAGGCGCTCGATCATGGTCGGCCCGACCAGCAGTGAGAGCGCCAAGCGCCGAGACCATCGCCAGGATGGCGCGCAAGGTGAGGTAGGAAAACACGTGCAGGCCGCTGATGCGGCCGGCGAACTGTTGTGTGAGCCAGTAGAGCACTCAGTGGGCACTCGCGGCCGCGGTGTCGCCGGTCAGGGCATCGACCACGCGCTCCAGGCGGTTGAAGCGCGAGCCTTTGATGAGCAGGCGCACGTCCGGCCCGGCAGCGCCCAGTGCCTGCAGCAGGGCCGCGGTCAGCGCCGGCGACATCGGCAAACCACTGCGCGCCCGCGCCGAAGCTCTCCACCGCCCCTGCCATCAGGGAACCGGTGGCGTAGAGCCGCTCGACGCCCTGCGCGCGCGCGAACTCCCCGACCGCGGCGTGGGCATCGATGGCGTGCTCGCCCAGCTCGCCCATGTCACCGAGCACCAGCCAGCGCCGCCCGCTCAAGCTGGCCAGCACCTCGATCGCCGCGCGTCACCGAGCTCGGGTTCGCGTTGTAGGAATCATCGATGAGCCAGCGCCCCGCCGCGGGTCTGCTTGAACTGCAGGCGCCCGGGCACCGCGCGCACCGCCGCCAGGCCTGCGGCGATGTGCTCAAGCGTCGCGCCGGCGCTGCCGGCGGCGGCCGCGGCGGCAAGCGCGTTGGCGACGTTGTGCGCGCCCCCCAGCTGCAGCTCGATGCGGTGCTGCCCGGCCGGGGCATCCAGGCGGAAGTGGGTGCGGAAGCCGTCGGCGCCCACGGCGCACGCGCAGCTCGCTCGCGCGGAAGTCGGCCGCGCGCGCGCACGCCGAAGGTGACCACGCGCGCCGCGGTGGAGCTTCGCGCCACAGGTGTGCGAACTCATCGTCGGCGTTGATGACCGCGGTCGCATCGGCGCGCAGGCCGGCGACCATCTCCCCTTCCGCGCGCGCCACGCCCTCGAGCGAACCGAAGCCCTCGAGGTGCTCGGCGCCGGCGTTGGTGATCATGCCGATGGTCGGGCGCTGGCGGTGTGCCACCAGCGCGGCCACCTCGCCGGCGTGGTTGGCGCCCATCTCGATGACCGCGAAGCGGTGCGCCGCGGTCAGGCGCAGCAGCGTCAGCGGCACGCCGATGTGGTTGTTGAGGTTGCCGCGCGTGGCCAGGCACTCCCCTGCCTGCGCCAGGATCGCGGCGGTCATCTCCTTGGCGGTGGTCTTGCCGTTGCTGCCGGCGACCCCGACCAGCGGACCTGTGAACTGCTGCGCGCCAGGCGCGCGCGGCGCGCTCGAGCGCCGCCTGCGTGTCCGGCACGACGATCTGCGGCAGCGGCACCGGCTGCGCGCTGCGTCACCAGCGCGCCGGCGGCGCCGGCCTGGGCGGCCGCGGCCACGAAGTCGGCGCCGTCGAAGTTAGGTCCGCGCGAGCGCCACGAACAGCTGCCCCGCGCCGAGCGCTGCGCGAGTCGCTCACCACGTCCGTGAACGCGCCGTCGGCCCCGCTCAGGCGCCCACCGCAGGCGCGCGCGAATTCTGCCAGCGTGCGCTTCATGACTGCATGCCTGGCGAGCTGCGCGCTCACCACCGCCTGGTCCTGGAACTGCGCGACGCTCGCTGCCGACGATCTGGTAGTCCTCGTGGCCCTTGCCGGCGACCAGCACGACGTCGTCGGCCCCGGAGCGCTCCAGTGCCATGCGGATCGCCAGCGCCCGGTCGTGCTCGATGACGTGCGGGGTGCCGTGCCGCATGCCCGCGACGATCTCGGCGACGATGCGCGCGGGGTCCTCGCTGCGCGGGTTGTCGTCGGTGACGATGATGTCGTCGGCAAGCTCCGCGGCGATGCGGCCCATCAGCGGGCGCTTGCCCGCATCACGGTCGCCGCCGCAGCCGAACACCACGCGCAGCTCGCCGCGGCAGTGCAGGCGCGCGGCGCGCAGCGCGTTGGCCAGTGCATCCGGGGTATGCGCGTAGTCAACGATCGCCAGCGGCGTGCGCCCGCGCCCGCCGAACATCTCCATGCGGCCGCTGGCCGCGCGGCACTTGCCCAGCGCACGCACCGCATCCTTCAGCGGCACGTCCCAGGCGAGCAGCACCGCGAGCACGGTCAACGCGTTGTCGACGTTGAATTCCCCGACCAGACGCACCGGCCAGCTCCGCGTGCGCCCCAGCTGGAGTGCACCTCGATCAGCAGGCCGCTCGGGTCGGGGGTTACGCGCGCCGCGCGCACGAAGCGCGCGCCGCTGGGCACCGCCGCTGCCAGGGCGCGCGTGGTGATGATGAGCGGCGCCATCGGAATCGGCGGCCGCCAGCTGCGCGCCGAAGGCGTCATCGACGTTGATCACGCGGTGCGCCAGCCCCGGCCAGGCGAACAGGCGCGCCTTGGCGGCACCGTAGGCCTGCCATGGTGCCGTGATAGTCCAGGTGGTCACGCGTGAGGTTGGTGAACACCGCGGTGTTGAAGCGCACGCCGTTGACGCGCGCCTGGTCGAGCGCATGCGAGGAGACCTCCATGCACACGCACTCGGCGCCCAGGTCGCGCAGCTGTGCCAGGTGGCGCTGCACGGTGACGGCATCGGAGGTGGTGTGCAGTGTCGGGGTCACCTGCGGCGGGCGGCCGTAGCCGAGCGTGCCCATGTAGGCCGCCGGCCGCCGGCAGTGCTCGAGCGCCTGCGCCAGCAGCCAGGCACAGGTGGTCTTGCCGTTGGTCCCGGTGATGCCGGCGACTGTCAGCGCCTGCGAGGGCGCGCCGAAGAAGCGGTCCGCGATCAGCCCGATGCGCTCACCCAGCTCCGGCACCGGGGCGGCGAAGATGCCAGGCGGCAGCTGCGGCGCAGCGCCTGCGCCCTTGGCGCTCGTAGAGGACCGCGCGCGCACCGCGCGCGACCGCCTCCGCGGCGAACTTAAGTCCATGGTGCGTGCGCCCGCTGCAGGCGAGGAACAGCGCTCCGGGGGTCGCGGCGCGGCTGTCCAGGGTGACATCGCTCACCAGCAGGTCCGCAGGCACGGGCACCAGCGCGCCGATGAGCTGCGCCAGCGGGCGCGCGGCCGTGGCGGTCGCGCCGCTCATGGCAGGGCCGCCGTGTGCATCGTGCCCATGGCCGGAGTTGCGGGCAGCTCTTCCGGGCCGTTGACCGGCGCATCGGGGGCGACGGCCAGCAGGCGCAGGGCACCCCCGACCACCCGGGAAAACACCGGCGCGGCCACCTGGCCACCCATGTGCTGGCCGGCGCTGGGCTCATCGATCACCACCACCGCCGCCAGCCGCGGCGCGGTGGTGGGCGCGACGCCGCCGAAGACGGCCATGTAGCTGATCGGTCGAGTAGCCGCCGGCTCGGCCTTGAAGGCGGTGCCGGTCTTGCCCGAGACGCGGTAGCCGGGGATGGCGGCGAGCTTGCCGGTGCCCTCCGCGGCGACCACCGACTCGAGCATCCCGACCAGCTCACGTCCCACCCGTTCATCGAGCACGCGCTCGCCCTGGGGCGGGCCATCCGCGCGCAGGAACGACACCGGCCGCGAGATGCCAAAGCCGCCGATCGTCGCGTAGGCGTGCGCCAGCTGCAGCGGGGTGACCGACAGGCCGTAGCCGTGCGACATCAGTGCGATGCCGATCGGGCGCCACTGCGAGTAGTTCGGCAGCAGGCCTGCCGATTCTCCCGGGTAGCCGCTGGTGGTCACCTGGCCGAAGCCGATGTGCGTCAGCGTCTTCCAGATCTCCTGCGGCGGCAGCGACAGGGCGATGTGTGCCATGCCGACGTTGGAGCTCTTGGCCAGCACGGTGGCGATATCGACGGCGCCGAAGTTGTGCTCGTCGTCGAAGATCTTCGGCGCCGACTTTGATGAAGCCCGGGGAGGTGTCGATGATGCTGCGCACGTCGTACTTGCCCGAGGCAAGCCCGGCGGCCACGAAGAACGGCTTGATGGAGGAGCCGGGCTCGAAGATGTCGGTCGCGGCGCGGTTGCGGTAGGTGGCGGCCTGGATCTGGTCGCGGTCGTTCGGGTTGTAGGCGGGCTGGTTGACCATGGCGAGCACCTCGCCGGTCGTCGACATCGATGACCACGACGGAGCCGGCCTTGGCGCGCTCGTCGCGGATCGCCGCCTTCAGCTCGCGGTAGGCGAGGTACTGGATGCGCAGGTCGATCGAGAGCACCAGGTCGCGGCCCGGGCGCGCGGGGCGGATGCTCTCGACGTTCTGCACGATGCGCCCGTAGCGGTCCTGGATCACCCGCTTGGAGCCATCCTCGCCGGCGAGCCAGTGATCGAAGGCAAGCTCCAGGCCCTCCTGGCCGGCATCGTCGACGTTGGTGAAGCCGAGCAGGTGCCCGGTCACTTCCCCTGCCGGGTAGTAGCGCCGGTACTCGCGCGAGCTGTAGACGCCCGGGATGCCGAGCGCCTTGATCTGCTCGGCCTCGGCCGGCTGGCGATGGCGGGCGAGGTAGAGGAACTCGCGATCGAGGTTGCTCGTGATGCGTGCGCGCCAGCTCCTGGCGATCGAGTCTTGAGGGCCGCCGCCAGACGCGGGATCTGGTCGGTCGCCAGGGCGCGAGCTCGCTGGGATTCACCCAGATCGAGTCCACCGGGGTGCTGACCGCGAGCGGCTCGCCGTAGCGGTCGGTGATGGTGCCGCGGTGGGCGGCGATGTCGAGCACGCGCGAGAAGCGCGCCTCGCCCTCCTTCGCCAGGAAGCCGTGGTCGACCAGCTGCAGGTTCACCGCCCGGTAGACCAGGCCCAGCGCGCAACAGGCCAGCAGTCCCAGCAGCAGGTAGGCCCGCCAGCGGAAGCTACCTGGTGCGTCCTGGCGTGGGCTGCGGGACCTCATGGCGCGATGATCTCGATCTCCTTCGGAGGCGGCATCGCCATGTGCAGCTTGGCGTTGGCGACGCGCTCAACGAAGGCGTGGGTCGACCAGGCGCTCTGCTCCAGCTGCAACTGGCCCCACTCGATTTCCAGGTTGTCGCGACGTCCGTTGAGAGCCTCGAGCTCGATGAACAGCGTGCGCGCGCGGTGCTTGCAGTAGATCGCCCCGGCAGCAGAGCCCAGGGCCGCCAGCCAGAGCACCGGCACGGCGATGAAGAGCACGCGGCGGCTGATCATGGCAGCCGGGCGGCGATGCGCAGCAGGGCGCTGCGGGCGCGGGGATTGCGCTCGACCTCGGCCTGCGCTCGGGCGCACCTTGCGACCGACCAGCGTCATGCGCGGCCGCGCCTGCGCGGGCACGATCGGCAGGTGGCGCAGCGCCGGATCGACCTGCGACTCGCGCTGCATGAAGCGCTTCACGGCCCGGTCCTCGAGGGAATGGAAGCTGATGGCGGCGATGCGCCCGCCGGGGCTGAGCACCTTGAGCGCGCCGGCAAGGCCCTGCCCGATCTGGCCGAGCTCATCGTTGATGTACATGCGCAGCGCCTGGAACGTGCGCGTGGCCGGGTGCTTGCCCGGCTCGCGCGTGCGTACCGCGCCGGCGACGATCGTCGGCGAGCTGTGCCGTGCGTGGCGATGGGCGCCTGTGCACGCGCCTGCACGATGGCCTGCGCCACGCGGCGCGCAAAACGCTCTTCACCGAAGGTGGCGATCACCTGGCGAATCTCGTCGATGCCCGCCCGAGCGAGCCAGGCCGAGACCGGAGCGCCGCGCGTCGGGTCCATGCGCATATCGAGCGGACCGTCGGCACGGAAGCTGAAGCCGCGCTGCGGATCGTCGAGCTGCGGTGAGGAGACCCCGAGATCGAAGAGCACGCCCCGGACAAGGACGATCGTGCGCGTGTGTCTGCACGAGTGCGCCGAGCTCGGCAAACGGCGCATGGACGAGCGTAAGCCGCACTTCGTCGGCAAAGCGGCGGCGGCCGGCCTCGATGGCCTGCGGGTCCCGGTCGAGCGCGAGCAGGCGGCCTTCTCGACCCAGGGCCTGGAGTATGAGTGCCGTATGGCCGCCACGCCCGAACGTCGCATCGACATAGTAACCGCCCGCTTCCAGGGCCAGCCCTTCGAGCGTCTCAGCGGCAAGCACCGGTATGTGCTCATCCACGGTCGAAGCGGTGACCCGCCTCCCTGAGTGCTCTTACCAAGGACTTCCGCCCAGCCAACCCCGCCCCGAGACCCCTAGATCGACAGTTGTTCGAGCTCGGACGGCAGATCGGTTCCGGTTTCTTCGTTGTTCAGCCACAGGTCGCGCCGCTCGTTCCAGCGCCCCTCGTCCCACAACTCAAAGCGATTACCCTGGCCGATCAGCATTCCGTGCCGCCCGAGCCGCGCGAATTCGCGCAGTTCAGGAGGCAGCAGGACCCTGCCATGCCCGTCCAGAGGCAGATCAGTCGCGTGGCCAACCATCAGTCGCTGCAGCCTGCGCGCTGTCGCGTTCAGGCTGGGTAGCGCCATCAGCTTGCGTTCGATCTGCTCCCATTCGGGCAGGGGATAAATGAGCAGGCACTGGTCCTTATCGACGGTGACGACCAATTTTCCCTGGGCGAGCTCGTTGATCTGCTCCCGATACCGGGTAGGCATGACCATCCGTCCCTTGTCGTCCAGGGTGATTTTTGTTGCACCGCGAAACATGACCTGTGAGCGAGGTACTCGCCCATTTCCCCCCACTCTCTCCCACCGGCTGCCACTATAGAAATCGGGGGCGATCTATGTCAATTGAAATAGTGAGAAATTCGTCGCAGTCACAACGACTTATGTGAAAAAACACAGTGTCGCCAGAATGTGGCGGGACAATGATTCTTAGCAATCAGCAGGTTGCCCGACTAACCTTATCCAGTGGTTCACGTTCCGCACCCCTGTATTGCCAATTCTGTTCCATTTCGGCTTACATTTAACATAATGTCTGTCGTTATCAGTCAAGCTGGTGGCCTGCAGATCTAACCTGGAACCACACCTGGGCCGCACATGCGCTACAGCGCCCTCCCAGGCCGCGCCCCCGCAACCTCCGTTCAGTCGCGGTTGCGCGCCGCGCGGTCCGCGCGCGACTGCACCTTGCGGCACGCCCGCAAGTGACCGCGGCAGCGCGGCAGCGCGGGCCGGAGTGTGGTGTTGGCTTACGGTTCAGTTGCGGCGCGAATTGCTCGACGCACCGCGGCGGGTTGCCGTGACTGAACAGCGCGGCTTTCGCACATGCATTGCACGAAGTGCGCAGACGACAACGCAGCCGCGGCAGGGGTCGTCAAGAACTCATCCCGTGTTGGCTTTCAGTGCAGCGTCGCGCCGCTGATCGGCTCAAACCAACACTGAGCAAACGCTGGCGTGTTGGCCAGGCGCAGACACGCTCAACGCGCGAGCGCGCTACTGCGCAGAGGCAGGCAGCACGCGCAGCTCGCCGTTGTGCAGCTGCGCCCAGCCCATCTCGCGGTGCACCCGACGCTCATCATCCAGGCTCAGGCGCCCGGTGAGGCCATCGACATTGACGTTGCCGGCGACGCCGCGATGCGCAAGTGCCTGCGAAAGCCGGAAGGCATCAAAACCGAATGCAAACAGCCGGCCGCGGTTGGGTCCGCCGCTCGGCCACGCCTCATTGGCCTTCGCGTGCACCGCGTCGGCAAGGTCGCCCCCCAACATCCACGGCATGTCGGGAAACATCAGCCCGTCGAGGTCCTCGTTCGCCTTCATGTCAGGCTCGAAGGCATCGGATGTGGCGTAGGCGGGGATGTCCCCGGCGTAGTGGAAGCGCAGCTGCGGCCGCAGCTGTCGCTCAAGGGCCGCCTGCGCGGGCGAAAAGATGAACTCGATGTCCCCGCGGCGCCTTGGCTCGAAGTTCAGCTTGGTGCCCAGGATCGACTCCAGGCGCTTGTGGCGCGCATTGCTCTCGCTGATGCGCAGCACCTCGGTGATGGTCGGGGAGAAGTCGGTGCGCGCCGCATCGATCTGCCCCACGGCCAGCAGGTCACCACCGCCGGCGAGCAACTCCTGCTTGAATGCGGCCAGTACGCGCGTGCCCCATTCGCCGGATGGCACGAAGGCGACACCGCGATGGTGGTGATCCTCGAGGATGCGCCGCGCAGCCAGGCGTGCCTCGTTTTCCGGCGAGAGCGCAAACTGGTAGAAATCCGCCGGCGCCTGGCGGTCCGCGGGCAGGTAATTCAAGGCGAGCACCGCGACGCGGGTGCCAGGCAGGTCGGCCGCGGCGGTGACCTCTTCGCGCGTCAGCGGCCCGACGATGAACATCGTGCCTTCCGCTATTGCCTGCTTCATGGCATCCGCCACGCTGAGCGTACCGGTATCGTAGACGCGCACCTCCGGCCGCTCCGCCACCGGCAGCTGGTAGAGCGCCGTCATGAAGCCGTCGCGCACGCTCGTGGCGGCCGCATTGGCGCGCCCGGTGACCGGCAGCAGCAACGCAATGGCGCCGCCGCGCGAACCGGTGCCCGTCGGCGGCTCGGCCGCAGGCGCGGGACGGGCGGCCGGCTGGGCGATCTGCCCCTGCAGGGAGTGGTACTGGGCCGCGAGCGCCGGGTCGCCCGGTACGGGAATTTGCGCGAACTGCCTGGAGGCCTGCAGGGACTGGCCACGCTCGAGGCTGAGTGAGACCCCCAGGAGTGCCTTCTCCGTGGACTGGGGCTCGGTCAGCGCTCCCTGGGTCATTGCCAGCACGCGCGCCGCATCCTCCGGCAGGTGGGCCGCGAGGTAGTCGTGCGCGGCGTGCAGCAGGTAAGTGTTGCGGTCCGGTCCGGTGGTCTGGCCGGCCAGCTGCTCGAGCACGCGGGCCGCCGCGGCGGCATCGCCCGAGTGCTCCAGCTGCTGCACCCGATCCTGCGATGGCGGCACTTCCGCCTGCGGCGGCACGCTCGGGCAGCCAGCCAGCCCCATGGCAATCAGGAGCACGGACAGACGGGCAAGCCAGCGTACGCGGAGCATGAGTTGAAGAGCCTCTCGTTGGCGGGCAGGATGCGTGGGCGCCGCAATGCCTGCGGCATGAGGTCGGGGATTATAGTGGGCAAGGCGCGCGGCAGGCTGCAAGTCGTTGCCACCCCGATCGGCAACCTCGCCGACCTGAGCCCGCGCGCACAGGAGGCGTTGAGCGGCGCCGACGTGATCGCCGCCGAGGACACGCGGCACACTCTGGTGCTGCTGCAGGCGATGGGCATCGCGCGCCCCATGGTGTCGCTGCACGATCACAACGAGCTGGAGCGCGTCCCGGAGCTGCTGGCCCGCCTGGCCGCCGGGCAGACCGTGGCCCTGGTGAGTGATGCGGGCACGCCGCTGTTGTCCGACCCGGGCTTCGAACTGGTGCGCCAGGCAAGCGCGGCAGGCTACGAGGTCAATGCCATTCCCGGACCGTCGGCGATCACCACCGCGCTGGCGGCGGCAGGACTGCCGGCGCGGCGCTTCTGCTTCGAGGGCTTCCTGCCCGCGCGCGAGCGTGAGCGCCGTGCCGTGCTCGCCGCCCTGGCGCGCGAGCCGCGGACGCTGGTGTTCTTCGAGGCCCCGCACCGCATCGCGGCGATGCTCGCCGACATGGCGGCCGAGTTCGGCGGCGAGCGCGCCGCGGTGGTCGCGCGCGAACTGACCAAGATGCATGAGACGTTCTATCGCGGCACGCTCGCGCAGCTGGTGCAGCGGGCAGCGACGGAAGAGAATTTCTCGCGCGGGGAGATCACCGTGGTGGTGCACGGGGCGCCCGAGGCTGCCGCCGACGGCGTGGACGAGGCACAGCTGCGCCGCACGGTCGAGGTGCTGCTGCGCGAGCTACCGCCGGGGCGTGCCGCGGCCGTGGCCGCACAGCTCACCGGTGCGCCCCGCGCGAGCGCCTATGCCCTTGCCCTCAGGCGCGGCGAACCCACGCAGGAGCCCGAATCGCCGCCCTAGAGCCCTTCGGGGCGAGCCTGCGGCGCTTTCGGTTGACTTACGGCCCCGCCCCCGTAGGCTCTCGCGCTGAGTCGACCGGGCAATCGCTGCTTCAGACCCAAGAAGGGTGGAGGAAAGTCCGGGCTCCGGCGGATCGGGTGCCAGGTAACGCCTGGGGGGCGCGAGCCCACGGAAAGTGCAACAGAAAGCAAACCGCCTAAGTCCTTAACGGGACCGGTAAGGGTGAAACGGTGCGGTAAGAGCGCACCGCGTCGGTGGTAACACTCGACGGCATGGCAAACCCCACCTGGAGCAAGGCCAAATAGGGAAGTAGCCCTGACCCTCACGGGTGCAGGGCAGCGTTGATCCGCGCGCGCTTCCGGGTAGGCCGCTAGAGGTCCGTGGTGACGCGGATCCCAGAGGAATGATTGCCCTCGACAGAACCCGGCTTACAGGTCGACTCATTTTCTGTCCACCGCGACCCACCGGCCCGTGCCGGTGGGTCGCCTCAGTGGAGCGGCAATGCCGCGCGCTCCGCGGCCACGCGTCGGGCCACATCCTCGAGCATCGCATCCAGCGCGGGGCGCCTGAACACGCGACACGCAGAATCACCGTGTCGATCTGGCGCGTCGCCCGGATGCCCTGCAGCGGGTTGGCATTCAGCAGCACGAGGTCCGCAGTCTTGCCGGCGGCCAGGCTGCCGGTGGTGGCGGCGTGACCCAGGAACTGCGCACCGTTGATGGTCGCCGCCCGCAGAGCCTGCAGCGCGGTGAGGCCGGCACCGACGAACAGCGCGAGTTCCTCGTGCAGGGCAATGCCGGGGTAATTGTATGAGTTGAGATAACCGGAGTCGGTGCCGGCCAGCAGCAGCACGCCCGCCTGCTGCAGCATCGGCAGCGTCGCTGCCATGCGCTCGTAGTGCGCGTGCCGCCGGTTCACGGCCGCCGCATCGTCCCTGGCAGCGCGCTGAACGCGCCAGGCATAGGTGGCCTCAAGTTCCGGGCCGATGTACTTCAGGTAGTCATCGCGCGCGTGCGTGTCCTCATCCAGGTAGGCGATCACGTGGCTGATGTGCAGCGTCGGGGTAACCGCGGTGCCGCGCGCCGCCAGACGCGCGTACGCGGCCTGGGCAGTCGCCGGATCGAATGTGTCTGCCAGCTGCGCCCAGGCCTGCGCGCGGGTCAGCGATCCTGCCCGCACCTGTTGTGCAATCGCCGACTCCTGCGTGGAGCCGGCCTTGTAGGCGTAGTCGAGGTGTTCGATTGAACTGAGGCCCGCCGCGCTCGCCTCATCGATCGTCACCGCCAGCGGCACGTGCGCGGAAGTTTTAAGGCCGCGCGCGTGCGCCTCGGCGACGGCCTGCAGAAACAGGTCCGGCGCAAGCTTGTCATCGGTGAGCTTGACGAAGTCGGCCTGCCACTGCTGCAGGCGGTCCAGCGCCGCCAGCATCTGCTCGCGCGTGCCGACCTCCTGCGTGCCGTGCCACATGGTGCCGGGGCCTTCGATCTTGGGCCCGGAGGTGTAGATGGTCGGCCCGAGCAGCTCGCCGGCGGCAACCTCGGCGCGCCACTGGAAGACGCGGGCGGCGATGTCACCGGCGGCATCGCGCACGCTGGTGATGCCATGGGCGACATACAGCGGCAGCAGGTTGCGGTTCTCCTCGATCAGCTCCGCATCCGCGCCGCGCGCGTCACCGCCGCCGAAGTGCACGTGCATGTCCCACAGGCCGGGGATGGCGAATTTGCCGGCGCCATCGACGACGGTGTCCGCCTGCCACCTGGCGTGCACGGCCGCAGGCCTGATCGCCACAATGTGGCCGGCCCGCACGGCGATGTCCTGGTCCGGCAGCACCTGTCCGGCCACGACGTCCACCACGTTTGCGTGGCGCACCAGCACGTCCACGCGCTCAGCACCACCGGCGGCAGTGGCGCACAGCACGCCCAGCAGCACCCACGCGCCACCGGCGCGCATTACTTGACGACTTTGAGCTGCGGACGGCGCGGTGCGCCCTCATCGGTGCTGGTGGGCCGGCTCGGCGGCTCGGGACCTAGGTCCTGCTCGGAGAACACCATGCCCTCGCCGGTCTCGCGTGCGTAGATGCCCAGCACCGCGCTCACCGGGAAGCGCACGTGGTGCACCAGGCCGGCGAAGCGCGCATCGAACTGCACCTCGTCCGCGCCCATGGCCAGCCGCTGCGTGGCGCTCAACCTGAGGTTGAGCACGATCTTGCCTTCCTTGACGTAGGCGCGCGGCACCTCGATGCCCCGGCCGCGGCATCGACGATCACGTGCGGCGTGTTGCCGCAGTCGGAGATCCATCGATGCATGGCACGCAACAGGTAGGGACGTTTGGGCAGGGCCTTGCTCACCGTTCCTAGCATACGACTACAGGAGTCGCATCTCCTGTTCGCGTTCCGAGAGGGCCTCGCGGAAGGCCGGGCGCGAAAACACCAGCTGTGCGTACTTGATCGATCGCCTGCGCCTGCGGGGGCAGGTCGATCTCGTAGTACGGCAGCCGCCACAGCACCGGCGCGATGCGTCGCATCCACGAGCGAGAACTCGTCGGACAGAAAGTACGGCTTGATCTTGAACAAGCTCGGTGCTCTGCAGGATGGTGTCGCGCAGGATCTTCTTCAGCTTCACCGTCTGCTTCTTGTCCGGCTCGGTGTCGATCTGGCTGCGACCAGGCGTACCAGTCGCGCTCGATCCGGTACAGCGCCAGGCGAAACTGCGCGCGCGTCACCGGGTCCACCGGC
Organism: uncultured Pseudomonadota bacterium; assembly: GCA_963703025.1. Lineage (GTDB taxonomy): Bacteria > Pseudomonadota > Gammaproteobacteria > Steroidobacterales > Steroidobacteraceae > 13-2-20CM-66-19. The sequence continues at coordinate 912,626 of OY969778.1, forward strand.
ATCAGCGGGCGGATGCGGGAAGCGCTCATCCAGGTATTCGATGATCACGCGCGAGTCGTAGAGCACGAGGTCGCGATCCACCAGCGTCGGCACGCTGTGGTACGGGTTGAGGTCCAGCAGGTCCTCGGGGAACTTCGCCGCCTCGACACTGACGATGTCGATGCTGATGCCCTTCTCAGCCAGCACGATGCGCGTGCGATGGCTCCACGGGTCATTCGGCGCGGAGAACAGCGTCATGATGGATCGTCTGCTCGACAAATTGCGCTCCTGCGACCGGCCGGACTGAAAGCGCCGGCGCGCCTCCTGCGCCCCGGCCGACGCCCTAGTGGACGTCCTTCCAGTATTCCTGCTTCACCAGCCAGGCAAGCCAGGTGAACACCAGCAGGAACAGCACGACCCAGACGCCCAGATCACGCCGCGCCGCCTGGGTCGGCTCGCCGACGTAGTCAAGGAAGTTCACCGTGTCGCGCACGAAGTCATCGTACTCCGCGGGCGACAGGCGCCCGGGCGCCACGGTCTCGAAGTGATCGAAGACCTGCTCGTGCGCGACCTCACCGCCCTCGCCCTTCTTCTCGACGTTCTTGTACACCGCACGCTTGACGCCCTCGAGCTCTGAGAGCACGTGCGGCATGGCCGTCGTCGGCAGGCGCAGGTTATTCGCCCCGGTCTGGCGCGTCGGGTCGATGTAGAAGGTCTTCAGGAACTGGTAGAGGTAGTCACGGCCGCGCGAACGCGCCATGAGCGACAGGTCCGGCGGGGTCTTGCCGAACCAGTTCGCCGCATCCGCCGCCGGCATGGTGGTGAGGATGTACTGCGTGTCCTTGTCCCCCGGCGGGCATCAGGTCCTTCTGCAGCAGGGTCGGCGGGATCTTAAGGTCGGCGCCCAGGCGCGACCAGCGCTCGTACTTCAGCGAGTGACAGCCGAGGCAATAGTTGGCGAAGTTGCGCGCGCCGCGCTGCGCCGAGGCGCAAGTCGGTGACATTGTTGTTGGCGTGCCAGTGCTGCCAGTCGGCACCGCTCTTGGCACCCGCCTCACCCTCGACCGGGGCCTCCGCCGCCCAGGCGGTCGCCGGTGATCAGCACGGCGGCCACCAGGGCCACGCTGCGCCAGGCCTGCATGGTCCGCATCTCAGTGCGCATGGTAGGTCACTCTCTCGGGAACGGGCGCACCTTGTCTATGCTCGAGTAAACCGGCATGAGCAAGAAGAACAGGAAGTAAATCGACGGCAAAGCCCCGGGCGAGCCACACGTACAGTCCCTCCGCCGGCTGCAGGCCGAGGTAGCCGAGCGCAATGAAGGACACCACGAACAGCGTGAGCGCGGTGCGTGAGATCCAGCCGCGGTAGCGCATGGACTTCACCGGCGAGCGATCCAGCCACGGCAGGAACAGGAACAGCACCACCGCCAGGCCCATCAGCAGCGCGCCCAGGCGCTGATCCGGCACGGCGCGCAGGATCGCGTAGTAGGGCGTGAAGTACCACACCGGCGCGATGTGCTCGGGGGTGGACATCGGGTTGGCCGGATCGAAGTTCGGCGCCTCGAGGAACAAACCCGCCGAAGGTCGGCACGAAGAACACCACGATCGCGAACAGGATGAAGAACACCCCCACGCCGAAGATGTCCTTCACCGTGTAGTACGGATGGAAGGGGATGCCGTCGAGCGGCTTGCCGTCCGTGCCCAGCTTTTCCTTGATCTCGATGCCGTCGGGGTTGTTCGAGCCGGTGCGGCGCAGCGCCACCAGATGCAGCACCACCAGCAGCAGCAGGCCCAGCGGAATCGCCACGACGTGCAGGGCGAAGAAGCGGTTCAGGGTGGCATCGGCGATGCCGTAGTCGCCGCGGATCCACTCGACCAGGCCGCGGGCCCGATCGGCCGGGAATGGTGCCGAACAGGTTCACGATCACCTGCGCGCCCCAGAACGACATGTTGCCCCAGGGCAGCACGTAGCCCATGAAGGCCTCGGCCATGAGCGCGAGGTACACGAGCATGCCGACGATCCACAGCAGCTCGCGCGGCGTCTTGTACGAGCCGTACAGGAAGCGCGCGGAACATGTGCAGGTAGACGACGATGAAGAACGCCGAGGCGCCGGTGGAATGCAGGTAGCGGATCAGCCAACCGAAGTTGACCTCGCGCATGATGTATTCGACCGAGTCGAACGAGGTCAGCTCGCCCGGCTTGTAGAACATCGTGAGGAAGATGCCCGTGACCAGCTGCAGCACCAGCACGACCAGGGCGAGCGAGCCGAAGAAGTACCAGATGTTGAAGTTCTTCGGCGCGTAATAGCCGGTCAACTGCTCGGCGATGAACTCATCGACCGGCAGGCGCTTGTTGATCCAGCCCCACAGGCCCTTCTTGGCCGGCGCCGTGGCAGCCGGCGTTGCGCCACTGACATTGTTCGTGGCCATCAGGCGGCTCCCTTCCCGTCGCTGCCCACCACGAGCGTGCGCTCGTTCGGATAGGAGTACGGCGGCACCCGCAGGTTGATCGAGGCCGGCGAACCCTGGAACACCCGACCGGCCAGGTCAAAGCGCGAGCCGTGGCACGGGCAGAAGAAGCCACCCGGCCAGCTCGGGTCAGAGGTCGCCCGCGGCGAAGCGCTGCTTGGGCAGGCAGCCCAGGTGCGTGCAGGTACCCACCAGCACCAGGAACTCGTCGCTGCGCGCGCGCACCGCGTTCTTGGCGTACGGCGGGCTGGTCCGAATCCTTGGATTCCGGGTCCTTCAGGTCGCCGTCGTGGCCGGCGATGCGCTTCACCATGTCCGGCGTGCGGCGCACGACATAGATCGGTGAGCGGCGCCACACGGTGGTGGCCATCTGTCCGGGCTCCAGCTTGGAGAGGTCCATCTCGGTGGGCGCACCCTGCGCGCGGGCGCGCTCGGAGGGTGCCCAGGACTCGATGAAGGGAACCACCGCCAATGCGGCCCCGACTGCCCCGGTGGCGATCGTCGCCCGGGTGAGAAACTTGCGTCGGCTCAAGTCGACTTGCTCGTCGGCGACGACTGCGTGATCCGCCATTCCAACCCTCGCTGCGTTTGACTGCTCACCCACCACTGCGCATTCCGCGTCCTCGGCGCCTCCAGCGCTTTGGCCGGGACACGCGCGATTTCGTACCTTGCGGGGGGGCGGCGCATTATACACATACGAATACCCCCTCTCAGGCGCGCTTGAGCGCTCGCGCGCCAGGGATTCGTGGAGACATTAAGGATGCTGAACCGCCTGGGCCGCGGCCTGATCTTCGTTGCCGGCTCGGTGGTCGGGGGACTCGCCCTCGCCTTCCTGATCATCGCGGTGCGCCCGGACCTGATCCGCCCGGCGACGGGCACCGCGCCGGTGCCGGTGGCCGCCGCCGCGGTCGCCACGGCACCCGGGCCTGCCCGCGTCACCTACGCGGCGGCGGTCCAGCATGCAGCCCCCGCGGTGGTCAACGTGTACACCGCACGCCTGGTGACCGAACGCGTGGCCCCCTCGGTCGGGGAGCTGTTCGGGGACTACATGCCGCGCTACCGCCAGCGGATCGAGCGCAGCCTGGGCTCCGGGGTGATCGTGGATACCGCCGGCCACATCGTCACCAACCACCACGTCATCGCCAACGCCGACTCGGTGCGCGTGCAACTGGCCGACGGGCGCGTGGCGGACGCACGCATCGTGGGACGCGACCCGGACACCGACCTGGCGGTGCTCAAGATCGACCTGACGCCCCTGCCGGTGGCCGACTTCGGCCGCTCGGACCTCTTAAAGGTGGGCGACGTGGTGCTGGCGATCGGCAACCCGGTAGGCCTGTCGCAGACGGTCACCCACGGCATCGTCAGTGCCACCAGCCGCCAGCAACTGGGGATCGCGCCCCTGGAGGACTTCATCCAGACCGACGCGCCGATCAACTTCGGCAACTCCGGCGGTGCGCTGATCGACTCCAGCGGCATGCTGATCGGCATCAACACGGCCATCGTCGCCAAGAACATCGGGGTCGAGGGGATCGGCTTTGCGATCCCGGTGAACATGGTGCGCGGGGTCATGGATGAGATCATCGCCCACGGCCGCGTCATCCGCGGCTGGATCGGGATCATCCCGGAGGACCTGTCCCAGGAGCAGGCCGAGCAACTGCGCCTGGCACAGTCCGGCGTGGTGATCGGCAACCTCTATGTGGGCAGCCCGGCGCAGAAGGCCGGACTTCTGCCCGGGGACCTGCTGCTGATGATCGACGGCGTCGCCCCGCACAGTGCACAGGATGCCCTTGGCCGGATCGCCGCGCACAAGCCCGGCAGTACGACGCGCGTGCGCGCGCTGCGCGCAGGCCGTACCTTTGAGGTTGTGGCCCAGGTCAGCGAAAGGCCCCGTTCCTGATGACAAAACTTGCCCTGCTCAGATTCGACTCGCGCGCGCAGCTGGATGCGGCGCTCACGCAGCGCCTGCTCACAGCCCTGGAGGTGCGCGGCCCGTCCGCACTGATGCTCTCTGGCGGCAGTACCCCCATGCCCGCCTACCGTGCTGCCGCGCGATCCCTGGGCGCGCACGATGACCGCCTGCACGTGCTGTTCAGCGATGACCGCTATGTGCCCGCCGATGCCGCTGCCAGCAATTTCTTCCAGTCCACAGCGCTGCTGGAGGCGCTCGACCTCCCGGACGAGTCGCTGCTGCGGGTGCGCACGCAGCTGCCGCTCGAGCAGGCCGCCGTGGACTACGACCGCCAGCTCGCCGCGCTGCTCAGTGCCGGCGTGCGCATCGGCCTGGGACTGCTCGGACTGGGCGCCGACGGGCACACCGCCTCGCTGTTCAGCAGCGCCGATCTTGAGCGCGCTTCCGATCACTACGCGATCGCGGTGCAGCGCCCCGACGGGATGTCGGCGGTCAGCGTCACGCCCGCGCTGCTTGCCACGATCGCCGAGCCGGTGTTCGTGCTGGCGGGTCCCGACAAGAAGCAGGCGCTCGAGCGCCTGCTGCGGCAGGACCCGACACTGATCGCGTGGCGCGCCGTGCAGGGGTGCGCGAAGGTGGAGCTGTGGGTATCTCCATGACCAACTGGTGAACACTGACGTCGTCGCCAGCCTCACGTATGCTTCGGTGACTTCTCAGGCGCAGCAGCCGCGCAGGCAGCGCCGGTGACAATGGGCTGAATACGCCGGCTCAACTTAACTGGCGCCAAACTGCCCCGGCTGCACTCATATATAGATGGACATCAACGGCTCCCCCGAAAACTCCCCCGAACCACACATTCGCCACGCGCAGGCCTTGCAGGGCGCAGGACGCCTGGTCGAGGCGGAGCAGGCCTACACGCGAGTCCTGGCACGGTGGCCGGCGCTGCCAAACTGCTGGTTCAACTTAGGGGTGGTGCAGCGCCTGCAGGGCCGCGGCGAGGCAGCGCTCGCCTCGTACCGCGAGGCACTCAACCATGGCGTCTCGCGGCCCGAGGAGGTCCACCTCAACCGCGCCGTGATACTCAACGACGTCCTGCAGCGCGCCGTCGAGGCCGAGGCTGAGCTGCGCGCCGCGCTGGCGCTGAACCCGACCTACCTGCCGGCGATGCTCAATCTTGCCAACCTGCACGAGGATCGCGGCGAGCGCGAGGCCGCCCGAGCGCTGTACGGCCAGATCCTGACGCTCAATCCCCTGGACTTCCTCGCCTTTGCGCGCCTATCCAACCTGATGCCGCGCGGCTCGCACGATCCGCAGCTCATCGAGCGGCTGCGCGGCGCGCTCACCCGAGCCGAAGCCTCGGCGGCGGACCGCGCGCACGTGGGCTTTGCCCTGGGACGGGCGCTGGACGGGGTGAAGGACTACCCGGCGGCCTTTGCCGCCTACCAGGCGGCCAACGAGGCCAGCCGTGCCGGCACCGCGCTGCCGGTTCACTACGACCGCGCCGCGCACGAGCAGGTGGTCGATGAACTCATCGCAACCCCACTGCCTGCGCCGGTGGAGTCGGTGACCCCGTCGCGGCGACGGCCGGTCTTCATATGCGGGATGTACCGCTCCGGCTCGACCCTGACCGAGCACCTGCTGGCCGGACATCCCGAGGTCGGCGCGGGCGGGGAGCTGCCGCTGCTGTCACGCCTCATCAGCGATCAGCTGGTGCCCTTCCCGGCAGCCCTGGCACGCGCATCCGCGGCGCACCTGGCGCGCCTGGCCGCCAGCTACCGCGCGAGCATCGCCACCTTGTTCCCCTCGGCGGCCTTCGTGACCGACAAGCGTCCGGACAATTTCTTCTGCATCGGCCTGATCAAGACCCTCTTCCCGGATGCCCGGATCGTGCACACGGTGCGCGATCCGCTGGACACCTGCCTCTCGGTGTACTTCCTGCACCTGGACCATCGCCTCAGCTACGCCCTTGATCTTTCTGACATTGGCCACTTTTACCGCCAGTACCAGCGCCTGATGGCGCACTGGAAGCAGCTCTTCGGGACTTCGATCATCGACTTCGACTACGACCGGTTCGTGCAGTCCCCGGAGCCCACTGCCGCGCAGCTATTCGGCGCGCTCGGGATGACCTGGGATGCGAGTTTCCTGGACTTCCCGCGCACCGCACGCAGCGTGCGCACGGCCAGTGTCTGGCAGGTGCGTGAGCCGCTGTACCAGCATTCCTCGGGGCGGGCGCGGCACTACGCGCGCGAGCTGGGGGCCTTGCGCAGGGAACTCGGCCTGCCGCCTGCAGACGACACCGGCTGAGGGCTCCGGTGAGCGACTCGCCCGAGGTCGTGCCGGTCTTCGCCACACCCTTCGGTGTGGTCAGCCTGCCCGTGGCGCGGGAATCCAATGCGGCGCTGGCCGCGGTGTTCACCGCCCGCGCACTGCCCCCGGGGGAAGCCGCGACTGCAGGCGCGCACGCCAGCTTCTGCAGCCCAGAGGACCTGCTCGAGTGGCAAGACCCGGCCGTGGTGCAGCTCAGCCGCGAGATGCTGGCCGGCGTGAGCGCGTTTGCGACTTCGATCAGCGAACTGACAACCGAGCAGTGGGCCAGCCTGCAGCTGCAGGCACGCGGCCGGTTCACGGTCATCGCCAACAATGGCTATGTCTCGCCCCACAGCCATCCGAACACCTCCTGGGTCGCCATCTACTGTGTCGCGGCGCCCCCGCCGTCGGCTATGCGGCATGACAGCGGCGTGCTGCGCCTGCACGAGTTCCGCCCGGGGGCGATGTTCGTGGACTCCGCCCACGGCACCGCGCGAATGCCCTACCGCCCAGGACACGTCATCTGGCGACCCGTTCCCGGCAAGATGGCGGTTTTTCCTGCCACGATCACCCATGAAGTCGCACTTTTACGTGCAGAATCGCCCCTGATCCTGGTCACCCTGCGGATCCGGTTCGTGGGCGCAAACCAACCGTGGATGCCCCCGTGGTAGCCCCTGCCCTGACCCTCCACCCCCGCTTCGCGGTCCCGGTCGCCGAGGCACACCTTTCGCCCTGCGAGGCGCTCAACCACGAGCTTGAGGCACTCTTCCTGGCGCGGGAGACCGATGAGTACCGCAACCCGATGCCCAGCCACCGGCCCCAGCAGGAGCTGTTCGAGAGTCGCTTCAACCTGTTCCGCTGGCCTGAGGCATGTATCCAGCAGCTGCGCGCCTTCGTTCTGGAGGGTGTCGCCCAGGCGGTGCTGCGCGCGACGGACCTGTCCGCGCAGGAACTGGGCCGCCTGCAGTTCCACAATCACACCTGGTTCCATATCACCCGGCACGCGGGCTCCTTCGTGGCCCACAACCACCCGATGGCCTCCTGGTCAGCCGTGTACTGCGTGCGTGCCGGGGAGTCAGTCCCCGGCCAGCCCGACAGCGGCCTCCTGCGATTGCGTGACCCACGCAGCGGCGCCGCTGCGTACCAGGATCCGGCAAACGCGCGCCTGCAGGGGCAGTTTCAGCTGCGTCCGCTGGAGCTAAGACTCGTTCCAGGCCAGCTGGTGGTCTTCCCCTCGTACGTGTTTCACGAGGTTGCACCCTTTTTCGGCGGCGACCGCCGCATCACCGTGGCCACCAATTGCTGGTTTGCCCAATAGGCCACACCCGCCATTACCGCCCCTTTTGTGGTTCGAAAGATACAGCGCCGGCGCACATTTGCCTGCCGCGTACGAGCGCCTAGCGGCCTTTTCGATAATCTTTTGCGCACTTCCTTACTCGCGTGTAGTCTTTCCGCCATAGCCACCGCGAGCGCAACATTCCAGCAACTGCGCCGCTGTTGCACGTGCTTTTCACGGACCTTGGACCTTGGGGAGATAAACGAATGACGAAGACTAATCGCGCTCTGCGAAACGCCGTCCGATTTGCCCTGGCGACCGCTGCCAGCGCCTCGGCGCCGCTCGCGTTTGCGCAGACCGCACCGGCCGCCGCCTCGGGGCAGATTCAAGAGGTAGTCGTCACAGGCTCGCGCCTGATGCAGGCGCCGAACGATGTGTCGATCAGCCCGATCACCACCGTTACGCAGCAGGACATCCAGCAGACCGGCCTGATTCGTACCGAGGACATCCTCAACAACCTGCCGCAGGTCGCAGTGGAACAGGCTTCGGGCAACTCCATCAGCTCCGTCGGCGTCGCGACCGTCAGCCTGCGTGGCTTAGGTTCGCAGCGCACCCTGGCGCTGATCGATGGCCGCCGCATGAACCCCGGTGGTGCCGGTGGCGTGCCCGGTGGCAACGCCAGTGCCGCAGACATCAACCAGATCCCGTCGGAACTGATCGAGCGCGTTGACGTGCTCACCGGCGGCGCCTCGGCCGTGTACGGCGCTGACGCTGTGGCCGGTGTCGTGAACTTCGTCATGAACACCCACTTCGAGGGTGTGCAGGTCAGTGGTTCCTACAGCTTCAACAACCACCACAACGGCGACCAGACGTACCTGAACTACCTGTCCGAGTCGGGTAACCCGCTGCCCGCGAGCACGGTCAACACCGGCCAGAACCGCACCGGTTCGATCATCATGGGAGCGAACTTTGCCGACGGCCGCGGCAACGCCACCGCGTACGTGACCTACCTGAACAGCTCACCTGCGGTGGGCTACCAGTTCGACCACGCGGGCTGCACGCTCAATGGCAGTTCGTCCTCGCTGTCCGCCCCGCCCTTCTGCGGCGGCTCGTCAACCAGCGCCGGCGGTCGTTTCAAGCTGTTCGGCCTGAATGCTTCGGGCCATACCGTCACGCTGCTGAACAACACGGTTGATCGCACCACGGGTGCCTTCCGCAACTACGACGCCGGGACGGACGCCTACAACTATGGTGCGCTCAGCTACTTCCAGCGCCAGGCCGAGCGCTGGACCGCCGGCGCGTTCCTGCATTACGACCTGAACGACCACGTCACGACGTACTCCGAGACCATGTACGCGTACAACACCAACACCGCGCAGTACGGGCCAAGCGGCGCGTTCGCTTACACCCCGGTCCCGACCAGCTGCGACAACCCGCTGCTGACCGCGCAGGAAGTGTCGACCATCTGTACCCCGGCGAACCTCGCCGCGAACCAGGCCCTCTTTGGTGGTACCGGCAACCAGTTCACCGAATACCTGGGCCGCCGCAACGTCGAAGGCGGCGGACGTCTGGACAACTACACGTCCAACTCCATCCGCCAGGTGGTTGGCATGAAGGGCCAGATCAACAGCGCCTGGAGCTACGACGCCTACGCCCAGCTTGGCATCACGACGTTCTCCGACTTCGAAGGCAACTTCCTGGGAACGCAGCAGATCGGCTACTCCCTGGATGTCATCAAGAATCCTGCCGTCGGCGGCGTCGTGGGCGTCCCGGTCGGTGCCCCGGTCTGCCGTTCGGCACTGCCCGGCGGCGCGCAGCCGACCTGCGTACCGTGGAACATCTGGCAGGCTGGCGGCGTCAGCGCCGCGGCCCTGAACTACCTGACGGTCCCGGCAAGCTACGGCTCGGATTCGAAGGAGTACATCGTGGATGCCTCGGCCACCGGCGACCTGGGCAAGTACGGGATCCAGCTGCCGACCGCGAACAGCGGCCTGAACGTGAACGTCGGCACGGAGTACCGCCAGGAGAAGTTCGACTTCAGCCCCGATTACATCTTCGAGAATGGCTTCCAGGCCGGCGGCGCGCCGGCGGGCCCGATCAACGGCCAGTTCCACGTCTGGGAAGGCTTCACGGAAATGCGCCTGCCGTTGGTCGACGAGAAGCCGGGGATCTACCTGCTCTCGATGGACGCCGGCTACCGCTATTCCAGTTACACGGAAGGCTTCGACACCAACACCTACAAGTTCGGTGTTGAATATGCCCCGATCCGCTCACTGCGCCTGCGCACCGGCTACAACCGCGCGGTCCGGGCGCCGAACCTGAACGAACTGTACCAACCGGCAGCGGTGGGTGCTGGCGGCACGGCCGACCCGTGCTGGGGCACGACCCCGATCTATACCCAGGCGGAGTGCGCGCGCACCGGCGTGACCGCTTCGCAGTACGGTCACCTCGACGTCAACGGGGCCGCGCAGATCAACACCCAGGTCGGTGGTACTTCAAGTCTCACCCCGGAAACGGCAGACACCTTCACCATCGGTGGTGTGTGGCAGCCGGACTTCGTACCCGGGCTGAACGTGTCGATCGATGCCTTCGATATCAAGATCAAGAACACGATCACCTCGCTGTCCTCGAACTCGATCATCGCCAACTGCGCAGTGAACGATGACCCGTTCTCGTGCGCATCGATCCATCGTGGCGCCAACGGCTCGCTGTGGTTCAACACCTCCGAGTACGTCTCGGCGCTGTACCAGAACATCGGCACCGTGCAGACCAAGGGTATCGACCTCACCTCCGGCTACCACGTCAACATGGGCCACATGGGCCGGTTGATGGTGAACCTCGTGGGCACGTACACCAACAGCTTCACGGTCAACCCGATCCCGGGTGTGAACTACGACTGCGCGGGCTACTTCGGTTCGACCTGCGGCGCACCGTTGCCCAAGTGGCGTCATGTGCTGGGCACGACCTGGGGCACCCCCTGGGCGGGGCTGGACCTGACGTTGCGCTGGCGCTATCTCGGCACCTCGTCGGTCGACCGTTCGAGCTCGGATCCGTCGCTGGCTTCCCCGTACTACCCGTACACGGCGCACATCCCGGCGTACAACTACATCGACATCTCGGCCGCGATGCCACTGTTTGGCAACTTCGAGGCGCGTGTGGGTGTGAACAACATCGCCGACAAGAACCCGCCGTTGATCCTGAACGGCACGTACTCGGATTGCCCGAATACGAGCTGCAACGACAACACGTGGGTGGGAACGTACGACACGCTCGGCCGGTACATCTACATGAACCTGACCGCGAAGTTCTAAGCGAAGCTTCCAGCTTCCTCGACGAGCAAAATTTACGGCGGGCCTCGGCCCGCCGTTTTTTTGCCTGTCGTGCGCGTAGGCGCGCGCCAAGGTCCCGCTGCGCGGCTTCTGGCATGATGCGCCCATGCCACGTGACCTAAAGGCGGACCAGGAGTTGCTCGGCAAGGTCCTGGCGCATGCGCAGAACCGCGACATACACCGGGCCGCCGTGCTCGCCGAACAGGCCCTTGCTGAGGGCTTCGAGCATCCGCTGCTGCTGAACATCGCAGCCACGCGGCTGGAGCAGGAGGGCAGGCTGCAGGAAGCACTGGGCCTGCTGGAGCGCGGGGTCGCGCTGGCACCGGCGGACGTACCGGTACGCAACGCGCTGGCGTTGTGCCTGCAGCGGCTGGACCGGCCGCAGGAGGCCCTGACCCACCTGGAGCTGATACTCAAGGAGCACCCCAAGCTCAGCTTCGCCCACGCCAGCAAGGGCAACGCGCTCATCGCCCTGGGCTCACTCGGGCTCGCACAGGCCAGCCACCTGCGGGCGCTGGAGCTGGACGCGGACAACATTGCGGCGATGGGCTCGCTTGCCTCGATCGCCACCCACCGCGGTGACCACGCCGGCGCGCGGCGCTGGGCGGAACGGCTTCTCGCGCGCATGCCGGGCTTTCCCGATGCGGTGCTCAGTCTCGCGGCGGCCGACCTGGCCGGCGGCGCCACGGCGCGGGCGGAGGCGGCTCTGCGCGCCCTGCTGGCCGACCCGCGTGCGGGGGCGACCGACCGGGCGCGGGCCTTGGGACAGCTGGGCGACGTGCTCGATGCCACCGGGCGCTACGCGGAAGCCTTCGAGGCTTACGCATCAGGCAACGAGCTGACGCGGCAGGCGCAGCGCCGGTTCGCAGAACCGAGCCTGCTCAGCTACACCCATGCACTCTCGGCCACCTTCAGCGCGCTCGCGCCGCGCTGGCCGCGCAGCGCCGCGGCGCAGCCGGTCGCGGGCGGCCCCGCGGGGCACGTCCTGCTGATGGGGTTCCCGCGCTCGGGCACCACGCTGCTCGAGGCAGTCCTCGACGGGCACCCGCAGGTGGTGAGTCTTGAGGAGCACGACCTGTTCACCGAGGGGGTGCTGCGCTTCCTGGGCGACCCGCACACGCTTGATGCGCTGGCGGGTGCCGATGAGGCCCAGCTGGCACCGCTGCGTGCGGCGTACTGGGCCCGGGCGCGCGCTGGCGGCGCCGACCTCGACGGCAAGGTGTTCGTGGACAAGCACCCGCTCAACACACTGAAGCTGCCCCTGGTCGCGCGACTGTTCCCCGAGGCCAAGATCCTGTTCATACGCCGCGACCCGCGCGACGTCGTGTTCAGCTGCTTCCGGCGCCGCTTCAGAATGAACCCGGCCATGTACCAGATGCTGACGCTCGACAGCGCGGCGCGGTTTTACGATGCGGTCATGGACTTCGCCGCGCGCGTGCAGCCGGTGCTTGGCCTGCCGTGGCTGGACGTGCGCTACGAGGGGCTGATGGGGGAGTTCGCCGCACAGACACAGCGCATCTGTGCATTCCTCGGCCTTGAATGGACCGCCGGCATGGGCGAGTTCGCAAGCCGCGTCCAGTCGCGCGAGAGTGCCACCCCGAGCACCGCGCAGCTGGCGCGCGGCCTGGACCCTTCAGGGATCGGTCACTGGCGGCATTACGCGGGCGAGCTTGCACCGGTGCAGGCGGTGCTGGAGCGCTGGATCAGCCAGTAGGCTGCGCCAACCCAGGCGCGCGCCGCGGCGCTCACTTGGCGCGCTGCGCCCGGTACGTGTGGTGCGTGGACGTGGTGATGAGGTAGGAACCCAGCGCGGCGCGCTTGATGGTCACTTCGCTGCCGGTCGGCGGCGGCCCGCCGGCGTCCAGGTACGTCCAGGTCTGGCCATTGTCGAGGCTCACGAAGTTGTTGCCCTGGCGATCAGCACTGGCTGCCACCACATGGGCCGTGATGGCCTGGGTACTTAGCTCGGTAGGGGCCACGTGCGTGCTCATCCCGAAGCCACCGGCCGCCGCGACCGGTGCGGCTGCCCCTGCGGACCCGGTGGCGCCGGCAGCAGGCGCGCCAGCGACCGCGGCAGCAGGCGCAGCCGGCGGCGGCATCTTGGCCACCGCGAGCGTGTCGTAGCAGGCCAGACGCTGATCGACAGCGATGATCGCCGCACAGTGCGCAAGCTCGCTGACGCTCACCGTCGGTGCCGCCGCCGCGGCGGCACCGGCAAGCCCCAGCCCCGCCAGCATGGCCGAGCACACCGTGGCCACCGGGCTCACAGCGCCTTCTCGCCCGGCTGGGCGTAGTGGCTGCCGTAGACCTGCGTCGCGGCCGCGATCATCTCGCGCTCCACGGCGGTCAACAGCGGGTTCCAGATGTCGAAGATCAGGATGGCGCGCGGGGTGTCAGAGTTGTTCCAGGCCTCGTGCTCGATGGTGTCGTCGAACACCCATGCCTTGCCCGGCACCCACTCGCGGGTGGTCCCGCCGACGCGGAAGCCGCAGCCGGGCGGCACGATGAGCGGCAGGTGCACCGTCAGCCGCGTATTGGTGACGCCGGTGTGCGGCGGGATGCGCGTGTTGGCATCGAGGATGGAGAAGAAAGCCGTCGGGGCGCGGGCGGCCACCTGGGGCCGCGGCACCTCCGCCAGCGCCCGCTCGGTGGCCGGGCACCGCGCGATGTGTCCGGCATCCGGCACGCTCTGGTTCCACAAGAAGTACGCGCTCCAGCTGCGCGAACGGTTCAGCGCGCGGAACTGGTCGAGCGGCATGTCGGGGGGGAAGTCGATGTATGGCTGCAACCCGTCGCGATCGGCCACGAGCACGCGCAGCAGCTCAGCGCGGATCTGGTCGCTGGCCCCCTCCAGTGCCTCCAGCCACGGGAAGTCCGTACGCTCGAAGAACTCGATCGCCGGCAGCTCCGGGAAGTACATCCACGTGGGCTGCGAATGGTAGATGCTGCGCCGGCCCATGAGCGCCTCGATGCACGCATCGACCCGCCGCTGCGCCCCCGCGCCGTGGCGCTCGCGGATTGCCGCCAGCGGCGCTTCCAGCTGCGTGGTGAGGAGGGCCAGATCCTTGTCGACCAACAGCTGTGCGCGGCGCAGCGCCTCGCGCAGGTGCGCCGGTGGTTCGGTGCCCGGCCGCACGCAGGCCAGCGCGCTCTGGTAGGCGCGCGCAGCACCGCGCAGCTCCCCTGCATCCTCAAGGTGCGCGCCCTTCTGCAGCAGCGCCGACAGGTGGCGTGGTTCCAGTTCGAGGGCGGTCTGGATCGCGTCCATCTCCTCAGCGGAGCGCCCGAGCGCCTTCAGGCTGCTGGCCAGGTTCGCCCACAGCGAGGGGTGCTTCGGGTCGACCTTCGTGGCGCGCTCGAACAGTGCGCGTGCCTGCTCGGCATTGCGGCGGTCGAGCATGCGCACGCCCAGCTCGTTGAGCACTGCGGGGTGGTTGGGCGCGCGCTGCGCGAGCGCCACCAGGATCTGGTCAGATTCGCCGGCACGTCCGGCGACGGCGGCAGCCTTGGCGGACTGCAGGGTGCGGATGACTGCGGCGTCGTCGAGGTCAGCGGGCACTGAGGCATTCAATCGGTAGTCCCCGGTAGGAGGGCAATGGCACGATTATACGCGTAGCAGTGCAGCCCGGAACGCGCCGCCGCGCAGGTGGCGGCCACAATTGACTCCCCCGGCGGACTCGGCTTATATACCGCCGCCGTCCCAGGGGACGAGCACGGCACCGGGGCGCCAGAACAGGCTCCTGCCGCCGGCACTAACGTGCCACTGCACTCCCGGAGTCGCCATCTTGAGCACCGCTTCCGCCGACCTGGAACTCATGCGTGCCTCGCTGCTGCTTGAGTCGGACCCGCCGGCGGCAGCGCGACGTGCGAGCGAAATTCTCGCCCAGTTCCCCGGGCACGCCGAGGCCAGCCTGCTGCTGGCCACCGCCTGCCGCAACCTCGGCGAGCCGGCGACCGCGGCAAGCGTGCTGGAGGGGCTCGTGGCGGGCAATGCCGAGTCGCCGTCGATCCTGCTGGAACTCGGGCGTGCCTACGCCGCCGCCGGACGCTCGGCCGAGGCCATCGCAGTCATGCAGCGAGCGGTCGCCGCGGATCCGCAGTTCGCCGATGGCTGGCAGCACCTGGCCGCGCAGTACTTCGTGGCCGGGGACACCCTCGCCGGTGACGATGCCTACGAGCGCTACACGCTCCTGTGGCGCCGGCCCCAGGAACTGGCCGATGCGATGCGCGCGCTTGCCGACAACCGTGTTGAGGCCGCGGAACAGATCCTGCAACGGCGCCTGCAGCACACCCCGCACGATGTCGCCGCGCTGCGGCTATTGACCGAGGTGGCGCTACGGCGCGAAGACGACCTGCAGGCTGAGCGCTCACTCGGGCAGTGCCTCGCGCTTGCGCCAGGCTACGCGGCAGCGCGCTACGACCTGGCGCGGCTGCTGTATTCCCAGCAGCGCATCGCGGAGATGCTGGTGCAGCTGGCGCGCCTGCTCGCCGCGCAGCCGCGTAACCTCAACTACCTGGGCCTGAAGGCCCACGGCCTGCGCATACTGGGCAACAACGACGCGGCAATGAAGCTCGTCCAGGAGTTGATCGCCGAGTATCCGCTCGAGGAGCAGGTGTGGATACTGTATGGCACCGTGCTGCGCGAGGTCGGTGAGCAGCCGCGCGCGATCGAGGCGTTCCGGCAGGCGCTCATCGTGCGCCCCGGCTCATCCAGCGCGTACGCAAGTCTTGCCAACCTCAAGACCTTCCGCTTCAGCACCGAGGAGCTCACGGCCATGCGCGAGCAGCTGGCGCTCGACAGCGTGCGCGGCGCCGATCGCGTCCAGCTCGAATTCGCCCTGGGCGCCGCATTCGAGCACCGCCACGAGTTTGCGCAGTCCTTCGAACACTATGCGCGCGGCAACAGCCTGCATCGCTCCACCCTGTTCTACGACCCGGGGTTCGTGACCGAACGGGTGCAGCGCACGCGCGCGTTGTTCAACGCGCAGTTCTTCGCAGAGCGGCAGGGGTGGGGCAGCCAGCAGACCGACCCGATCTTCATCGTCGGCATGCCGCGCTCCGGCTCGACGCTGCTCGAACAGATGCTCGCCTGCCACTCGCAGGCGGAGGGCACGCGCGAGCTTCCGGATTTGCCGATGCTGGCGCTGGAGCTCCTGGCAAACGTGGCCGAGCCGACACAGGCGTCGCTGTTCGAGAAGTTTGACGCGTTGCGCCCCGAGGAGGTGGCAACCCTGGCCGCCCGCTACCTCCAGAGCACCCGCGGGCACCGGCACCTCGGCAAGGCGCGCTTCGTCGACAAGCTGCCCGGCAACTGGTCACTGCTGGGCTTCGCGATGCTGCTGTTCCCGCGCGCGTCGATCATCGACGCGCGCCGCCACCCGCTCGCCAGCGGCTTCTCCTGCTACAAGCAGCTGTTCAGCCGCGGCCAGCAATTTACCTACGACCTGCGCGAGGTCGGGCTCTTCGCACGCGACTACACCACGCTCATGCAGCACTTCGATGACATCCTCCCCGGGCGGGTCCACCGCGTGCACTACGAACACCTGATCAGCGACCCTGAAGCTGAGCTGCGCAGGCTCCTGGAATACTGCGGCCTGCCCTTCGAGGAGCAGTGCCTGCGCTTCCACGAGAACCGGCGCGCCGTATCGACCTTAAGTTCCGAGCAGGTGCGCCAGCCGCTCTACTCGGAGAGCGTGGATCACTGGCGCAACTACGAACCGTGGCTGGGTCCGCTGAAGGACGCGCTGGGCGGCCTTGTTGCGCAGTACCCGCAGGTCCCGAAGCCCTGATGGGCCGCGCATGAGCGAAACCCAGTTCAAGCTCGCGCAGGCGCTCGCGCTGTACCAGCAGCGACGGGTGCCCGAGGCCGTGGCCCTCTACCGCGAAGTGCTGATGGTCGAGCCGCGCAATGTCGATGCCCTGCACCTGTGCGGACTCGCCCTGGCAAGCCTGGGGGACTTCCAGCGCTCCCCGATCCTCCTGGACGCGGCCGCGCAGATCGCCCCGGGCAGTGCCATGATCCAGGCGAATCTTGCCGCCGCGCTGAGCGGCGCCGGCCGCGCCGAGGAGGCGCTTGCCGCCTACGAGCGGGCGCTGGCAATCGAACCCCAGCTGCCGGCAGCGGTGCGCGGGCGGGCCATGGCGCTCATGCATCTCAATCGGCATGAGGAAGCCGTCGCGGGGTTCCGCGAGGCCCTGAGGATTGCACCGAATGACGACCACGCCGGCAACGGCCTGGGCGTGGTGCTCGAGCAGATGGGCCGCGCGGACGAGGCGCGCGAACAATTCGCGCGCGCCCTCCTGCTGAACCCGGCAAACGCCGAGGCGCACCATAACCTTGGGCTGCTCGAGGCGACCGCGGGACGGCATGCCGAGGCGCTCGCGAGCATCGAGCGTGCCCTGGCCTTGCAGCCGCGGCAGCCGATCCTGCACCTCAACCACGGGGTCCAGCTGCTCGCCCTCAGGCGGCCCGAGGAGGCCGTACGCAGCTTCGACCGCGCGCTTGCGCTGCAGCCGCGCGACGCGCTCACGCATCACAACCGCGGCCTCGCCCTGTTCGCCCTCGGGCGCCACGAGGAGTCACTCGCAAGCTTCGATCGCGCGCTCGAAGCAGCCCCCGATCATGCCGCACGACAGCTGTGGCGCGGCAAGACACTGCTGGAGCTCGGGCGACCGGCCGAGGCACTCGCCGCCTTCGAGATTGCGCGCCAGTGCGCGCCGGGGGAATTCGAGGTGCACATGCACTGCGGCGGCGCGCTCACGCTGCTGGAGCGCCACGAGGAGTCGCTCGCAAGCTTCGATCGCGCGCTCGCCCTCGAGGCGAACTCACCTGAGGCCGCCAACAACCGCGGTGCGGTGCTGGTGCGCCTGTTCCGGCCCTCCGAGGCGCTCGAGGAATTCGCGCGTGCGCTGGCCCTGCGCCCGGACTTCGCTGACGCCCTGATCAACACTGGCAATGTGCTGCGCGGGCTTGGCAGGTTCGACGAGGCGCATCTGCCGCTGCAAAGGGCACGCGAGCTGCGACCGCAGGATGCGAACGTTCGCTGGAGCCAAGCTTTGCTGAGTCTTTCGCAGGGTGACTTCCGCACGGGCCTGCCGCTGTACGAGGCGCGGCTGGAGCTGCCCCCGGCGAGCCAACTGCAGCATCCTGACGTGCCGCGCTGGAATGGCGCTGGATCAATCGCCGGGCGGAGGCTCTATGTGTACGCCGACCAGGGATTGGGCGACACGCTGCAGTTCTGCCGCTACATACCGGTGCTCGAGGGACTCGGGGCGCAGGTGATCTTCGCCGTCCAGCCGGTACTGGTACAGCTGCTGCAGTCGCTGCCGATGCGCGGACAGCTGATCGCGCGCGGCGAGCCGGCACCCGGGGCTGAACTCTCCGTGCCGCTGGCGAGCGTGCCGCTGGCGCTGGGCACCGAGATCGCAACGATCCCGGGGGGCGTGCCCTACCTGCGCGCGGAGCCCAAGTCAGCGATCACCTGGGCCGGCCGGCTCGCGGCATTGCCCGGCGTCAAGGTGGGACTCAACTGGCACGGCAACCCGGCCGCGGAGAAATTCGCGGCCCTGCAGGCCCGCTCGTTCCCGCTGGCGGCCGCGGCGCCGCTGGCGCAAGTCAAGGGTGTCAGCCTGGTCTCGCTCCAGAAGGGTGACGGCGCGCAGCAGCGCGAGCGCGTGAGCTTTGCTGACGCGCTCGCGCAGCTTACCGAGCCGTCACACATGGGAGCCGCGGAACTTGCGACCGAGACTGCCGCGCTGATCGAGGGTCTGGACCTGGTCATCACCGCGGACACCGCGCTCGCCCACCTCGCCGGGGCCCTGGGCGTGCCGGTCTGGGTCATGCTGCAGCACATCCCTGACTGGCGCTGGCTCACCGACCGGTCAGACAGCCCGTGGTATCCCACCATGCGGCTGTTCCGCCAGAGTGCGGCGGGGAACTGGGACGAGTTGTTCGAGCGCGTCGCCAGCGAGCTGTCCGCCCTGGTGCGCGCACGTGCCTGACAGGAAGCGCCTGCGCGCAGCCTCAGGGAATTGGCCCTGCAGGTCGCCAGTGCGCTAGGGGGCCGCTTGCCCACGCGTACACGAGCGCGTCCAGTCTTCCGGTTTCGCACCCGGGTTGTGCCAGCCACACGGTCCGGCGATGAGGTCTTCGGCTTGCGCCGGGCCCCATGATCCGGGCTGGTACTCCAGCGGCGCGGCGGTTGGCACCAGCACAGGATCGACGATGGCCCAGGCCGCCTCCACCTCGTCCTCGCGCGCAAAGTGCGCGGTGTCCCCGATCAGCGCCTCGCTGATCAGGACCTCGTAGGCATCCATGTCGCCCTTTTGCTGCTGGGCGACGTAAAGCTCAACGTCGGTGCCGGTCATGACGGATCCGGGCTTCTTGGTGTGCGCCCCCAGGGCGATGGCAACATCCGGACCCAGGCGAAAGCGCACGTGGTTCGGCTGGTCCGGCCCCAGTGCGCCGAATACATTGACCGGCGGCCGCTTGAGTTCCACGACCACCTCGGTGGCGCTCACCGGCAGGCGCTTGCCGGCTCGCAGGTAGAAAGGCACGCCGCCCCAGCGCCACGAGTCGATGTGCAGCGTGAGCGCCGCGTAGGTCTCGACCTTCGAGTCAGGGGCGACCCCGGGTTCCTGGCGGTAGCCCTTGAACTGGCCGCGCACCAGCTCGGCCGGCACCACCGGTCGTATCGCCTTGAGCACCTTGACCTTCTCGTCACGCAGCGACTCGCCGGCAGTGTTGACCGGCGGCTCGATCGCCAGCAGGGCCACGATCTGCAACAGGTGGTTCTGGATCACATCGCGAATCGCGCCGGTCTCGTCGTAGAACTTGCCGCGACCCTCGACGCCGAGGGTCTCCGCCATCGTCACCTGAACGCTGCTGACGTAGTTGCGGTTCCACACCGGTTCGAGGAAGGAGTTGGCGAAGCGGAAATACATCAGGTTCTGCACCGCCTCCTTGCCCAGGTAGTGGTCGATGCGAAAGATGTTGGACTCGGGGAAGTGCTGCATGCAGCGTCTTGTTGAGCGCCTGCGCGGAGGCGAGGTCGCGCCCGAAAGGCTTCTCGATCACCACGCGCGTGTTCTGCGGGTCACCGGTCGCCGCCAGGTGTTCGATGACCACCGGAAACATGCTCGGCGGGATCGCAAGGTAGTGCAGTGGCCGCTGCGCCTT
The DNA here is from genome assembly GCA_963703025.1 of uncultured Pseudomonadota bacterium. Taxonomy (GTDB): domain Bacteria; phylum Pseudomonadota; class Gammaproteobacteria; order Steroidobacterales; family Steroidobacteraceae; genus 13-2-20CM-66-19. The sequence goes on from OY969778.1 coordinate 933,072, forward strand.
GCCCAGCTCCTTGCTCAGTGCCTCGAAGGTCGAGCGCTGGTTATAGTCGCCATCGACGTACCGCAGCAGCGCGGCCAGGCGCGCGATCACCGCCTCCTCGGCATTGGGCACGAACGCCTTGAGGCTCTCGCGCACGTGCGCCTCGAGCTGGCCCAGGTTCCAGCCCTGGCGCGCGACGCCCACGACAGGAATCGTCAGCAGGTTGCGCCGCACCAGCTGGTACAGGGAGGGGAAGATCTTGCGGTAGCACAGATCCCCGGTCGCCCCGAAGAGCACCATCGCATCGCAGTCACGGCGTTCCAACTTGACGACTCCTTGTCGTGATCCTAAGCAGATTTCTCGACGTGGCCGCCAAACCCCAGGCGCATCGCCGACAGCACCTTGTTGGCAAACTCCCCCTGGCCGCGCGACTCGAAGCGCGAGTACAGCGCGGCACTGAGCACCGGGGCCGGCACGCCGACCTCGATCGCCGCCTGCACCGTCCAGCGGCCCTCGCCGGAGTCCGAGACCCGGCCGGCAAAGGCGGCAAGCTTGCCGTCCTTGGCCAGCGCCGCCGCGGTCAGGTCCAGCAGCCGCGAGGAGATGATGCTGCCGTGGCGCCACACCTCGGTGATCGCCGCCGAGGTCCAGCTGGTACTGGAAGTAGCGCGGGTTCGACAGCGGCGCGGTCTCCGCATCGGCGCTGCCCTTGTGCAGGCCGGCATCGGCGTGCGCCAGCAGGTTGAGCCCTTCGGCATAGGCGGCCATCAGGCCGTACTCGATGCCGTTGTGGACCATCTTGACGAAGTGCCCGGCGCCGGAAGGCCCGCAGTGCAGGTAGCCCATGGCGGCGGCCGCCATGCTTGCCGCGCCGGCGCCGCCCGCGGGCATCTTGCCGCCAGGGGCCAGGGTTGCGAACAGCGGCTCGATCAGGTCGACGGCGGACTTGTCGCCGCCGATCATCAGGCAGTAGCCGTCATCGAAGCCCGAGCACCCCGCCGCTGGTGCCGACGTCCAGGTAGTGGATGCCGGCGGGCTTGAGCGCATCCGCGCGCCGGATGTCATCGTGATAATTGGAGTTGCCGCCGTCGATCAGGACGTCCCCGGCAGCCAGCTGCGGGCGCAGCTGCTCGATCACCGAGTCGACGAACGCCGCCGGCACCATGATCCACACCGCGCGCGGCGGCTGTGAGTGCCTTGGCGAGCTCTGCCAGCGAGCTCACGCCCTGCGCGCCATAGCCGACCGCCGCCTGCACCGCCTCCGCCTTCGGATCGTAGGCGACGCAGTCGTGCCCGTCCTTGATCAGGCGCCGCACCATGTTCGCGCCCATGCGCCCGAGTCCAATCATCCCGATCTGCATTGTCTGACTCCTGATTAGCGCGGCGGCACCGTATGCAAGGTGTGCCTAGTTCGGCACGCGCCGGATCTGCGCGCCCAGCTGCGCCAGTTTCTCCTCGATCGCCTCGTAGCCGCGGTCGATGTGATAGATGCGCTCGACGTCGGTGCGTCCCTCGGCTACCAGGCCGGCGAGCACCAGGCTTGCGGAGGCGCGCAGGTCGGTGGCCATGACCGGTGCGGCGGTGAGCTTCTCCACGCCGTGGATGATCGCGGTGTTGCCCTCCAGACGGATCTCGGCCCCCAGGCGCCGCATCTCCAGCATGTGCATGAAGCGGTTCTCGAAGATCGTTTCGGTGATCGTGCCGACGCCGCTGGCCACGGTGTTCAGCGCTGCGAACTGCGCCTGCATGTCGGTCGGGAATGCCGGGTACGGGGCGGTGCGCACGTCCACCGACTTCAGCTTGCGCCCGCGCATGTCGACCTCGATCCAGTTGTCGCCGATACCGATCTTCGCGCCCGCCTCCTCGAGCTTGGCGGTGACCGCGTCCAGGTGTATCCGGCCGCGTGCTCTTGATGCGCACGTGGCCGCCGGTGATCGCCCCGGCGACCAGATAGGTGCCGCCCTCGATGCGGTCCGGCAGCACCTCGTAGGTTGTGCCACGCAGACGTTGCACGCCGGTGACGACGATCTTGTCGGTGCCCGCGCCGTGGATCTTCGCCCCCATGGCGATCAGGAAGTTCGCCAGGTCCACGACCTCGGGCTCGCGCGCGGCGTTCTCGATGACCGTCTCGCCATCGGCGAGCGTCGCGGCCATCATCAGGTTCTCCGTGCCGGTGACCGTTACCGTGTCGAGCACCAGGCGCGCGCCGTGCAGGCGCTTGGCACGCGCGCGGATGTAGCCACCCTCGATGGTGATGTCGGCGCCCATCGCCTGCAGACCTGCGACGTGGATGTTGACCGGCCGCGCGCCAATGGCGCAGCCGCCAGGCAACGAGACGTCGGCACGGCCGTAGCGCGCCACCAGCGGCCCCAGTACCAGGATCGATGCACGCATCGTCTTGACCAGGTCGTAGGGCGCGAAGCACTCCTTGAGCGTGCGTGCCGTCCACCTCGATGCGCATGCGTTCGTCGATGGTGACCGTGGCACCCATGCGCCCGAGCAGCTCGACGGTCGTGGTCACATCCTTCAGGTGCGGCACGTTGGCGACCACTACCGGGCCGTCGGCAAGCAGCGCGCCGGCCAGGATCGGCAGCGTTGCGTTCTTGGCCCCGGAGATGCGCACCTCGCCCTCCAGCGCCACGCCCCCTTGGATCTGCAGCTTGTCCATCGTGCGTCAGCCCGCCCCGGATTCGGCCGGCGTCAATGCCTCGATCGACAGCGCATGGATCTCCCGGCCCATCAGTTCGCCGAGCGTGCGGTAGACCAGTTGGTGGCGCGCCAGCGGGCGCTTGCCGTCAAACTCGCCGGCGACCACGCGCGCGGCGAAATGGGTGTTGTCCTGGGACTGCACGTTCACCAGCGCTCCGGGGAGTCCTGCGCGGATCAGCCGCGCCACTTCTTCTGGGTTCATGGGCGCGATATTACATGGGCGGCTCGCGGCCGCGCCTATAATGAGGCGCATGGATTCGACCGCTTCCGCCTCCTCGGCCCCCGCGCTTGGCAGCACCGACGAGCAGCTGCTTGCCTCGGGCAGGCGTGCGCTTCAGATCGAGACGCGCGCGCTCGACGCACTGGCTCCCCGGCTCGGGGCAGCCTTTGCGCACGCCTGCCGGATCTGCCTGCAGTGCCAGGGCCGGGTCGTGGTGACCGGGATGGGCAAGTCCGGCCACATCGCCGGCAAGATCGCGGCCACCCTGGCAAGCACCGGCACACCCGCATTCTTCCTGCACCCCGCCGAGGCCGGCCACGGCGACCTGGGCATGATCACCCGCGCGGACGCGGTGCTGGCCCTCTCCAACTCCGGCGAGACGCCCGAACTGGTGCTGCTGCTGCCGCACCTGAAGCGCCTGGGAGTGCCGCTCATCGTGCTGACCGGGCGCGCCGACTCGACCCTCGGCCGGGCAGCGGCGGTCGTGCTGGACGTGAGCGTTGCGGAGGAGGCCTGCCCGCTGAACCTCGCACCGACCGCGAGCACCACCGCCACGCTTGCCATGGGTGATGCGCTGGCGGTCTCGGTGCTGGAAGCGCGCGGCTTCACCCGGCAGGACTTCGCGCGCTCCCATCCCGGCGGTGCCCTCGGGCGCAAGCTGCTGCTGCACGTCGAGGAAGTGATGCGCAGCGGCGACGCCGTCCCGCGCGTCGCCCCCGATGCGCCGCTGCGCGACGGCCTGCTGGAGATGTCGCGCAAGGGCCTCGGGATGACCGTCGTGGTGGATGGCGAGCAGCGCATCCTCGGGGTCTTTACGGACGGGGACCTGCGCCGGGCCCTGGACCGGCAGATCGACGTCCACACGACCCTCATGAGCTCGGTGATGACCGTGAACGGCAAGAGCATCGGTGCGCGCGAGCTTGCCGCGGAGGCGGTGCACCTGATGGAGGTCCATCGCATTACCGCCCTGCCAGTAGCCGATGCGCAGGGCCGCCTGGTCGGCGCTCTGAACGTGCACGACCTGCTGCGCGCCGGCGTCGTGTGAGCGCCGACCCACGCCATGAGCCCGCCCATTCGCCTTCTGGTGCTCGACGTCGACGGGGTCCTCACGGACGGGCGCCTGTACTTCGGGCCGCGCGGCGAGGCGCTGAAGGTTTTCCACGTGCGCGACGGCTACGGCCTCGTGCAACTGCGCCGCGCGGGCATCGCGGTGGCGGTCATCTCCGGTCGCCGCTCGCGGATGGTTGCGGTGCGCTGCCGCGAGCTGGGGATCGAGCATGTGTACCAGGGCGTCGCGGACAAGCTGCCCGTTTTCACGCGCCTGCGCACGCGCTTGAAGCTCACCGCGACCGCCTGTGCGTGCATCGGCGACGACCTTCCCGACCTGCCGCTGATCAGCGCCGCCGGTCTTAGCTTCGCCGTCGCCGACGCGCACCCGCAGGTGCGCCGCGCCGCCGGGCACGTCACGCGCCTGCCCGGGGGAGCCGGAGCCGTCCGCGAGGTCTGCGACCTGCTGCTGGCGGCGCACGCGCCGCGGGCGCGCCGCACGTGACCTACCGGGTACTTGGCATCCTCGCCTTCGTGGCCCTGCTGGTGGGGGCGGTCGTGCTGACCGGCGGCCAGCGCGAGAGCGCCGTCCAGGTCACGGTCGAGGAATCCATGCCGGACCCGGGGTATTCGGCGCGCAAGGCCCACATGGTGCAGACCGCCGCCGACGGGCACCCGCTGTACACACTCGATGCGGCCGAGGTCCAGCAGCAGCCCGGCCAGGACACCGTGACCATGCAGCAGGTCCAGTTTGCCTTCCGCGATGACAGTGGCAACGAGTGGACTGCGCGCTCCAATGAGGGCGAGCTGTCCCAGAGCAGCGGCATCGTCAAGCTTGCCGGCGCGGTGCACGTCAACGGCAAGCTGCCCGGTGCGGCGGAGCCGGCAGACTTGTCGACCGAGCACCTGGCCTTCGACACCCACGCACAGCTGCTCACGACCGCCGATCCGGTGACCCTGGTGATGTCGGGACGCAAGCTCGACGCGACGGGGATGACCGCAAACTTGAAGGAGAGTCGGGTGCAGCTAGAATCGGCGATACATGGCACCTACTTACCTTAGAACGGCGCTGCTTGCTGCCCTGCTGGCAGGCGCCAGCGCGGCAACACCGGCCGAGGGGCCGGCGGCACCTGTCGCCGTGCCGGCAGCACCGTCATCGCATTCCGTGCAGCTGATTGACCAGAGCCAGCCGGTGCACGTGGATGCCGCCAACACCGAGGTCGACTACAAGACCCAGAAGATGATCTACCACGACATCGTGATCTCCCAGGGCACGATGCGCGTGCAGGCGGACACCGCGCAGGCGACGGGGCTGAACTTCGCCAACAGTACGTGGACCTTCAGCGGCAACGTGCGCATCGATGCCGAGCCGCGCGGCAAGCTGCGCGCGGACACCGCGGTGGTCGAGTTCAAGGACAACCTCATCGCGCGCGCCACCGTGGTCGGCAAGCCGGCCCAGTTCGAGCAGAAGCGCGAAGGCTCGAACCAGGTCGCCCGCGGCCACGCCGACAAGATCATCTACGACGTGGCTTCCACCACGGTGCGCCTGAGCGATGATGCGTGGCTGTCTGACGGGCAGAACGAGATCTCAGGCCCCTTGCTGGTCTACAACATCCAGGCGCAGCGCGTACTGGGCAGCGGCGGCGCCCACGCTACCATCGTCCCCGGCGACGCACCCGGGGGGCCCGCCCAGCCAGGGCCTGACGGCCGTATCCACATCACGATCGCCCCGAAGACCACCACCGGCAAGGATGCGTCGAAGGCGCCCCCTGCCACGGACGCGCAGCCGGCGGCGAGCCCGCCCCAATGACCACTCTCAAAGCTTCAGGCCTGGCGAAGAGCTACAAGAAGCGCCAGGTCGTACACGACCTGTCGATCGAGGTCTCCAACGGGGAGGTCGTGGGCCTGCTGGGTCCCAACGGCGCCGGCAAGACCACCGCGTTCTACATGATCGTGGGGCTGGTGCCCTGCGATGCCGGCCGGATCGTCCTGGGTGACCAGGACGTGACGCTGCTGCCGATGCACCGCCGCGCGCAGCTGGGCCTGGGGTACCTGCCGCAGGAGGCCTCGATATTCCGCAAGCTGTCGGTCGAGGACAACGTGATGGCGATCCTGGAGACGCGCCCGGACATGGAGCGCGCCGCGCGCGAGCATCGCCTCGAGCAGCTGCTGGAGGAGCTGCGCATCGGCCACGTACGCAAGAGCCTGGGCATCGCCTTGTCCGGCGGCGAGCGCCGGCGCGTGGAGATCGCGCGCGCCCTGGCGGCCGAGCCGCGCTTCATGCTGCTGGACGAGCCGTTTGCCGGCGTCGACCCGCTCTCGGTGCTCGACATCCAGCGCATCATCCGCGAGCTGACGCAGCGCGGCATCGGCGTGCTCATTACTGACCATAATGTGCGCGAGACCCTGGGGGTCTGCAAGCGCGCCTACATCGTCAATCAGGGCACCGTAATCGCCGCGGGCAGTGCCGAAGAAGTCCTTGCCAACCCCCAAGTCCGTGAGGTGTACTTGGGTGAGTCCTTCAAGCTTTGAGCCACCCAAGAGATACGCGCTAATCCCTTATTTTTCAGTAAATTACCCAATGAAATCGGAAAGGCTGCCATTAGTCTTTCGCACCTCGCCATGCTGAAACCCTCCCTGCAGCTAAAGCTGGGTCAGACCCTTACGATGACCCCACAGCTGCAGCAGGCTATCCGGCTTCTGCAGATGCCGGCCCTGGAGCTGCAGGCTCACATCCGCGAGCTTCTCGAGCAGAACGTCATGCTGGAGCCCCTGGAGGACTCCGAGCAAACCGGCACCTTCGAGACCCTGGTCACCGCCGCCGAGCAGGCCAAGAACACCGAGCGCAGCACCGAGAGCAGCGTCGAGGTGCTGGACGAAAGCTGGGATACCCGCGGCGCCGGACCCGCCGAGACCCCCTGGAACTCGGACGACGACGAGCGCCAGCAGGAGTACGCCGATGACGGCGGCCAGTCCCTGCAGGACCACCTGCTGTGGCAGCTGGAGCTGGCGAGCCTGGCGCCGCGCGAGCTCGCCATCGCCCGCGCGATCGTGGATGCGATCAGCGATGACGGCTACATCAGCGAGTCACTCGAGGAGATCGCCCTCACCCTGCGGCCGGAGCTGGAGAGCAGCCGCCGAGGAGGTCGCGAGCGTGCTCACCGTGGTGCAGGCGCTGGATCCCCCCGGGGTCGGCGCACGCTCGGTGGGCGAGTGCATCGAGCTGCAGCTGCGCCAGCTGGACCCGGCAACCCCGGGCTTCGCCACGGCGATCCAGATCGCCCGCCACCACCTGGAGCTGGTGGCCGGACGGGAACTGTCACTGCTGCGGCGCGAGCTGCGCGCCACCGAGGAGGAGCTCAGCAGCGCGCTCGCGCTGGTGCGCTCGTGCCATCCGCGCCCGGGCTCCACCGTCAGCGCCGGCAACGCGCAATACGTCGTACCGGACGTATTCGTGCGCCGCACCGAGCATGGCTGGGGGGTGGAGCTGAACCCCGCGACACTGCCGCGCGTGCGCCTGAACCAGGGCTACGCCAGCCTCATCGGCCGCAACGCGAGCCACGCCACCATGCGCACGCAGCTGCAGGAGGCACGCTGGCTGCTGAAGAGCCTGGAGATCCGCCACGAGACGCTGATCAAGGTGGCCCGCTCGATCATCGAACGGCAGACCGCCTTCCTCGAGCATGGCGACGAGCACATGCGGCCGATGATCCTCAAGGACATCGCCGAAGCGGTCACCATGCACGAGTCGACCATCTCGCGCGTGACCTCCGGCAAGTACATGCACACCCCGCGCGGGGTGTTCGAGCTGCGCTATTTCTTCTCAAGCCAGGTCGAGGGCGCGGATGGCTCGGGCACCTCATCGACCGCCATCCGCGCCAAGATCCGCAAGCTCGTCAAGGACGAGGACACCGAAAGCCCCTTCAGCGACGGCCGCATCGCCGAACTGCTGTCCGCGGAAGGCATCCCGGTGGCGCGCCGCACGGTCGCCAAGTATCGCGAGGCGATGGGTATCGCCGCCTCAAACGAACGACGCCGCATGGGAACGAAGCCCATGTAAGCACAGTCCAAGAATCAGTGAAGATGGCACACAACAAACAGGAGACGGCTATGCAGCTCAACGTCACCGGCCATCACGTAGAAGTCACCGCATCAATGCGCGGCTACGTGGAAAAGAAGTTCGAACGCATCGGCAGGCACTTCGACCAGGTCATCGACATGCACTGCGTACTGACCGTGGAGAAGCTGCGCAAGAAGGCCGAGGCGACGCTGCACGTGAGTGGCAGCGCGATCCATGCGGACGCCACCAAGGAGGACATGTACGCGGCCATCGACAGCCTGGCCGACAAGCTCGACCGGCGCATCAAGAAGCACAAGGAAAAGCGCGCCGACCACCGCGCCGCCGAGGCGCGGGCCCTGAAGATGTAAAGACCGCCTCCAGGCCCTGGCGCAGCCGCGGCGGCCGGGGCTTGCAACGCTGCCGCCTGCGGCTACCATTGGCTGGTGCGCATCATCATCCTCAGTGGGCTGTCCGGCTCCGGCAAGAGCGTGGCTCTGCACATGCTCGAGGACTTCGGCTTCTACTGCATCGACAACATCCCCGCGGCGCTGCTGAAGTCCTTCATGTCCTACACGGTGCGCAGCCCCGAGCCGCGCTACGAGCGCACCGCGATCGGGCTGGATGCGCGCAACACCGCCGCCGAGATCGCCAGCGTTCCGAAGCTCATCGATGAGCTCAAGCGCAGCGGCATGCAGTGCGAGGTGGTGTTCCTCATCGCCGCCGACGAGGAGCTGCTGCGCCGCTTTGCCGAGACCCGCCGCAAGCACCCGATGGCGCGCAGCAACATCGACCTGCGCGAGGCGATGGCGCTGGAGCGCGAGCTGCTCGAGCCGATCGCCTCCATCGCCGACCTGCTGATCGACACCTCGCGCATGGGGGTGCACGCGCTGCGCGACATCATCCACCAGCGCGTCGAGCAGCGCACCGCGGGGCGCCTGTCCATCACCTTCGAGTCCTTCGGCTTCAAGCACGGCATTCCCGGCGACGCCGACTTCGTCTTCGATGCCCGCTCGCTGCCGAATCCCTACTGGGAGCCCGGGCTGCGCAACCTCAACGGCCGCGACCCCGAGGTCGTCCGCTTCCTGGAGACGCACACCACATGTCAAAGCGCTGGTCGAGCGACATCGCGCGCTTCATCCGCGCCCGCATCCCCGAGTACCAGGCGAGCAATCGCGGCTACCTCACCGTGGCGGTCGGCTGCACCGGCGGGCAGCACCGCTCGGTCTACATCGTCGACCGGCTGGCGGAGATCTTCGCCGCGGAGTTCGACGAGCGTCACCGCGCGCCACAGCGGCCTGCCTGGCGCGAAGCTCTTCCTGCCACGGCCGCACAGCGCCGACGCCGGCAGCAGCGCACCGGAAGCGGTGAAGTAGGCGCTCAGGTCGCCTGCGCGACCCCCGGCGAGGTCATCACCTGCGGCAGCTTCTCGCCGCTCATGAAGGCCATGAGCGCGGTGCGCGCCTCCATCGCGTCGCGATAGCCCAGCTCGATCAGCGCCCGCGTGTAGCCGGCCTCGAACATCAGGTAGCTGGCCAGCTGGAAGCCTGACTGCGTCGCGCCCGCCGATCACGCGCAGCAGCGCCCGCAGGCCGCCCGGCATCGCGGCGATGTGCCGGGCGGCGATCTCGCGCGGATCGACGCTCGGCGCCATCATCAGCGTCTCGATGGTGCGCTCGCCGTGGGGCGCCTGCGGCGCGCAGCGCACCAGCTCGTTCATGCGCTCGAGCTGCTCGAGATCGCCGTAGATCTGGTCGGTGAACAAGGTATCGAGCATGTAGCCGAAGATCTCCCCGGGGCTCGGCAGCACCGTGGTGCGGCGGTTCACGGTGCACGCCGGCATCGCGCGCGGGCGCGCACGCCGATCACCAGCAGGCGATCGGCGCCCAGGTGGATCGCGGGACTCAAGCGGATGCAGCTGGCGCATGGCGCCGTCGCCGAAGATACTCATCGCCCAGCCGCATCGGCGGAAACAACAGCGGGATCGCCGCGCTCGCCATCAGGTGATCGAGCGACAGTTCGGTGCGCCGGCCGACGCGCTGCACGCGCGACCAGTCCTGGATGGAATCGACGCCGTCGTAGAAGGACAACCGAGTGCCCGGTGGCGTAGCTGGTGGCACACAGCGCGAAGGCGCGCAGATGGCCGCGCGCGATGCTGCGGCGGATGCCGGCGCAGTCCACGTGCACGCTCAGCAGCTCGCGCAGCGGGGAGTTGTCGAGCATCGACTTCGGCGGCGCCAGCACCAGGCCGCCGGACAGCAGCGACAGCACCCAGTGGGCACCGGCGCGCAGCATGTGGCCGGTGTCGACATGGAACACCTGGCTCGAGCGGAAGTTCGCCCAGACGCGCTCGAGGCCCGCAATCGCGCGGCGCCACTGGTGCGCCTCGGCGGCAAGCACGCTGGCGGCGACCGCCCCGGCCGAGGTGCCGACGATGACCTGGAAGGGATTGCGCGCGCGCGGCAGGAACTCCGCCAGCGCCAGGAGCACCCCGACCTGGTAGGCCGAGCGCGAGCCGCCGCCGGTCAGCACCAGCCCGACGGTTGGCCGCAGCCCGGGGCGCGATGCCGAGTTCAGCCAGTCGATCCATCGGTGCATGCGTCCATCGCGCAATTATGGAGCCGCGGGGGTGTGCGCTGCGTGACGGGCGTCGCGCCCGGCGGCGGCGGCGGCACGCCCGCGGCCGCCAGCGGCTGCTTCAGCTCGCGGATCGCAAGGTCAAGGCCGGCGACGCTCAAGGGAAACATGCGCCCGCTGCACCAGCTCGCGCGTGATGCGCGCCGAGGGGGTGTAGCTCCCAGCGCTCCGGCTGCTTCCGGGTTCAGCCACACCAGGCGCGGGAAGCGTCGCCGCACACGCGCTGCATCCACACCGCGCCCGCCTCCTTGTTCCAGTGCTCGACGCTGCCACCGGGCTGGGTGATCTCGTACGGGCTCATGGTGGCATCGCCGACGAAGATCACGCGGTAGTCGTGCCCGTAGGTGCGCAGCACCTGCTCGGTCGGGGTCACGGCCGCGAAGCGGCGGCGGTTGTCCTTCCACAGGTTCTCGTAGAGGAAGTTGTGGAAGTAGAAATGCTCGAGGTGCTTGAACTCGCTGCGCGCCGCGGAGAACAGCTCCTCGCAGACCCGCACGTGATCGTCCATCGAGCCGCCGACATCGAGGAACAGCAGCACCTTCACGGCGTTGCGGCGCTCGGGCACCAGCTTCAGATCCAGCAGCCCCGCGTTGCGCGCGGTGGCATCGATCGTGCCGTCGAGATCCAGCTGGTCGGCGGCGCCCTCGCGGGCGAACTTGCGCAGCTTGCGCAGCGCCAGCTTCATGTTGCGCGTGCCGAGCTCGACCGCTGTCGTCGAAGTTGCGGAACTCGCGCTGGTCCCACACCTTCACCGCGCGGCGGTTGCCGCGAGCCGTCCTGGCCGATGCGGATCCCTTCGGGGTTGTAGCCGTTGCGCGCCGAAGGGCGAGGTGCCGCCGGTGCCGATCCACTTGTTGCCGCCCTCGTGGCGCTCCTTCTGCTCGCGCAGGCGCTCGCGCAGGGTCTCCAGCAGCTTGTCCCAGCCGCCCAAGGCCTCGATCGCTGCGCTTCTCCTCCTCGGACAACATGCGCGCGCCGAGGCCTGCAGCCACTCGGCCGGGACCTGTGGCCAGCAGCTGCGCAAAGCAGCTTCTCGGCGCCGGCGAAGACTTGCGGCGAACACCCGGTCGAAGCGGTCGTAGTGGCGCTCGTCCTTCACCAGGCAGGCGCGCGCCAGGTAGTAGAAGTCCTGGGCGGATACCTGCGCCACGCGCTCACGCAGCGCCTCCAGCAGCATCAGGAACTCGGTGATGGAGACCGGCACCCCGGCCTCGCGCAACTCGAAGAAGAATTGCACCAGCACGCGCAGTGGCCCCTTCAGCGCGCGCGGCGGTTCAGGAACACCAGCTGCTCGAACAGGTGCACGTCCTGCTCGTTCTTCAGCAGCGCGCCGTGCAGGATCGGGATGGTCTTCTTCGGGTCGCCGCCGCGCAGCGCCTCCGGGGTCGATGTCCTCGGCCACCAGCAGCTTGATCCAGTCGAGCAGCTCGGAGGTCGAGGGCTTCTTCTTCAGTCCCGGCGTCTCGCGCACCTCGAAGAAGGCACCCAGCGCCTCCGCCAGCAGGTCCTTCTTCAGACCCGGGAAAGTGCACCTCGACGATGGCGCGCATGGTGTCCTCGTCCGGGAAGCGGATGTAGTGGAAGAAGCAGCGGCGCAGGAAGGCATCCGGCAGCTCCTTCTCGTTGTTGCTGGTGATGAGGATGATCGGACGGTGCCGCGCCTGGATGAGCTCGCGCGTCTCGTAGACGTAGAACTCCATCCGGTCGAGCTCGCGCAGCAGATCGTTCGGGAACTCGATGTCGGCCTTGTCGATCTCGTCGATCAGCAGCACCGGCTGCACGTGCGACTCGAACGCCTCCCACAGCCGGCCCTTGACGATGTAGTTGCGGATGTCGTGGACGCGGGCATCGCCCAGCTGCGAGTCGCGCAGGCGCGACACCGCGTCGTACTCGTACAGGCCCTGCTGCGCCTTGCTGGTCGACTTGATGTGCCACTCGTACAGCGGCCGCGCCGAGCGAGCGGGCAATCTCCTGGGCGAGCTGCGTCTTGCCGGTGCCCGGCTCGCCCTTGATGAGCAGCGGCCGCGCCAGCGTGATGGCGGCGTTCACCGCCATCATCAGTTCGTCGGTGGCGATGTAGCGGTCGGTGCCGGTAAAGCGTTGATTCGTCATGATGCGCAGTCTAACCGCGAACCCGGCAGGCACGGGAATACCCCATCCGGTAGTGCCGCGGCACCACCCACCGCTTAGTTGGGCGTCAGTATCAGAGTGTGCTCGGGCAGGCCCGGGCAACAGCGGCAGCGGCTCGCCGCGCGCCCAGCCGAGAAAGCCTGCACGGTAATAGGGCGACAGCGGATGGCCGCTCTGGCCGCCCGGCAGCGTGAGGTATGCCTGGTCCTCGTGGCCGGGGGATACGGCGAATCGCTCCGAGGCGCCGAACGCGCCCTCCTGAACGCGCGGCATGTCTTCATCGCCGGGCAGCTCAAGCGTCGGCATGTCGAGGAATCCGGACAGTCCGGGCAGCGCGCCGGAGAGCGGGTGCCGGATGCGCACCGGGCTGCGCTGTCCCCAGGTGCAGTGCTCCAGCTGCAGGACAGCGTGTCGCCGAGGTCCGCGATGGTCGCGTCCAGCTGCGCGCGCAGGAACTGCGGCCAGTCCGCATAGTTGCTCGCCAGCATGTGCAGCGGCTGGCTCGTCACGAGCTGCCACAGCGGCCCTTCGAACTGCGACGGCGGATCGTGCTCCTCGTCGGCCGGCATGCCGAGGCCCTGCAGAACCATGTCCCAGACCGCCTGCTGCGTGCGCTCGTGGAAGGCGCGCACCAGGCGATAGCCGACCGAGTCGACGCTGGCGCGGGCGTCCCAGCTGGCCACGAGGCGCGCGGAACTGCGCGCGCCGCGGATGCCCGCGCAGGCTCGGGTCATCCAGCACCGCCAGGGCAAGCCCCTGCCAGCGGCTCAGGAACAAGCGCGCGGTCATCGAGCTGGATCCGCAGCATGTCGGCCGGGGTCACGCTGCCCTTGAGCGCGAGCAGGTCATCGCGGATCTGGCTGGCGCGCGCGCCGAGGTCGTACTCGGCGCCCGAGCGGTGGCGAGGTTGCCGCCGATCAGCTGCCAGCTGGCGCTGGCTCCGAGGCGACGCGCGCGTTGGCGGTCCACAGGCGCGCTAAGCGGCGGGTCGATGATGCGCGGGTGGTCCGCCGTGGTGGTCCAGGCGCCCTCGCGCCGTGCGCGATCCGCGCCTGTGTCCTCGGGGATGCGCCCGAAGATGGTCCAGCCGATGTGGCCCTCGCGGTCGCCCACCACGAGGTTCTGGTGCGGGATGCCGACCTGCGGGCGCAAGGGCCAGCGCCTGCGTCGACGGTGGTCGCGTGCTCGAGCAGCATGAGGTTCATGTTGGTGGCCTCCGGGCAGCTGCGCCAGCCAGGCGCCGAACCAGCAGGCGTGTGCCGGCAGGCTCCGTGCGCACCAGTACCCCCAGCGCGCCGGACTGCACATCCAGCGTTGCGGTCGGCCCGCCCTTCACCTGGATCTCCTCGCGCGACGCTGTGCAGCGGCACCGGCCCGCTGGGCGTGTCCATTTCCTGCGTCGTAACGGCGGTGCACTCCACGCGCGAGACGTCCAGCCAGTCGCCGTAGCTGTTGGTGAAGCCCCAGGCGATGTGGCCGTTGGAGCCGGCGACCAGTAGCGGGGCTCCCGGCAGCGTGACCCCGTTCAGGTCAAGGCTCTGCGCACCGGTGACCTTCGCAGGCGCGCGTGGTACCAGATGGTTGGCACGCGCTGGCCCAGGTGCATGTCGTTGGCCACCAGCGCCGACGCCGGTCGTGGTCAGCGCGCCGCCGACTGCCCAGTTGTTGCTGCCGACCACCGGGACGCTCAGCGGCCGGGTGGGCTCGTGACTGACCGGCGCCGCACGCACATTGAGCACCTGCGGGCCCGGGATAGTGACCTGCGCCGCAACGTTGCCGGGCGCGACACCCGCCGGTGCGTCCCAGCCGGTGCCCGGTGGGTAGAAGAACGACAGCGCACACTTCCAGCCGTCCTCGCACTGCGGCCCGCCGAGGCGCTCGTTGACCTCGCGGCGCAGGATCGCGCGGCGCAGGCCGCTGGCCTGCAGGTCCCACCACATCGCGTAGACCACGAGGATGCTGTCCTCGCCGCGCCACTGCGCGGGGCGCTGGCCTAGCAGCCAGTACTCCCACGGCCGCGCGGACAGCGCGGCAAGCCCGGCATTCACGCCCTGGGCATACGCATCCATCACCGCGCGCTGTTCGGGGCTGGCCTGCTCCAACACCGTGCGCGCGACGGAGCGGAACCTGAACAGGCGCGCGATGCGGTCCTGCCCGAGCGCCACGGTCCCGAACAGTTCCGACAGTTCACCGGCGGCCAGGCGGCGCGACAGGTCCATCTCGAAGAAGCGATCCTGCGCATGCAGGTAACCGGTGGCGAAGGCCAGGTCCGCGCGGCTGCTGGCCTCGATGGTCGGCACCCCGCGCGCGTCGCGGCTGATGTGCACCGGGGCGCTGAGGCCTGCCTGCGCGAGCGTGCCGTCCAGCGGTGGCAGCGAGCCGCGCAGGGCAATGAACCCCAGCACCAGCAGCACGACCACGATGAGCGCCCAGCGCCGCCGCGATGACTTTCAGCTTGCGCATGGGCGGGGCTTTCAGTCGAGGGTGACCTTGAGGATCTGCATGGAGTTGGTGCCACCCTGGCACTCCGTAGGCCTCGCCCTTGGTGAGGATGACCAGGTCGTTGCAGTTCACCAGGCGCAGCTCCAGCAGGCGTGTGAACAGCGCCCGGTACAACGCGGCGGTCGAGGCGCCCACCGCCGTCACGTCGAAGATGACCGGGTACACGCCGCGGTACAGGGTGACGCGGCGCCGGGTCGCCTCGTGCTTGGTGAAGGCGTAGACCGGGATATCCGAGCGGATGCGCGACATCCACAGCGGCGTCTCGCCCGACTCGGTCAGGGCCACGACCGCGCGCAGCTTCATGTGGTTGGCGGTGTAGATGACCGCCATCGCGATGGCTTCCTCGGTGCCCTTGAACAGCTGCCCCTCGACCGCGCGCTGGCGCCAGCGCGGATGGGTGAGCTGGTACTTCTCCGCGCCCTCGATGACCTGGGCCATCGCCTGCACGGCCTTGACCGGGTAGCGTCCCGCGGCGGTCTCCGCCGACAGCATGACCGCATCGGTGCCGTCCATGACGGCGTTGGCGACGTCGCTGACTTCGGCGCGCGTCGGCAGCGGGTTCTGGATCATCGACTCCATCATCTGCGTCGCGGTGATCACCACGCGGTTGCGCGTGCGGCTCTCCTGGATGATCGTCTTCTGCAACCCGGTGAGCTCGGCATAGCCCATCTCCACGCCCAGGTCGCCGCGGGCGACCATGACGACATCCGAGGCGTCGATGATCTCCCCGAGGTTGTCGATCGCCTCGTGGCGCTCGATCTTGGCGACGATGCGCGCAAAGCCGCCGGCCTCGCGCACCAGCGCTGCGCGCCAGATGGATGTCCGCGGCCGAGCGCGCGAACGACACCGCGACATAGTCGATGCCCTGCGCCGCGGCCCACTTGATGTCCTCGAAATCCCGCTCGGCCAGCGCCGGGGCCGAGATGCCGCCGCCCTGGCGGTTCACGCCCTTGCGGTCCGACAGCTCGCCGCCGACGCGCACGCGCGTATCGATGGTGGTAGCCGTCGACGCGCTCGACGTCCAGCACGATCTGCCCATCGTTCAGCAGCAGCGTGTCCCCGGCGGACGACATCGCGCGGCAGGTCCTCGTAGGCGCAGCCGACCGCCTCAACGGTGCCCGCCTTGGGGTCCAGCGCGGTATCGAGGCGGAAGGGCGCCCCCTCGAGGAGCATGACCGGGCCGTCCCTGAAACCCTCGATGCGGATCTTAGGGCCGCCCAGGTCCAGCAGGACACCGACCGAGCGGTCGGCGCCGCGGGCCGCCTGCCGCACCATCCCCAGGCGCCGCAGGCGATCGTCAACGCTGCCGTGCGAGGCATTCAGGCGCACCACGTCCACGCCGGCGCGCATCATCTGCGCCATCACCTCCAGGTCGTCGGTGGCAGGGCCTGCCGTGGCGACGATCTTGGCGCGGCGCAATTGGTGCTGCAGCGGGTCCTCAGCCACGCGCACGCTGCTCGAGCATGGCGACCGCGGGCAGCGTCTTGCCCTCGACGAACTCAAGGAATGCCCCGCCGCCGGTGGAAATGTACGAGATGCTGTCCTCCACGCCGTACTTCTCGATCGCTGCCAGCGTATCCCCGCCGCCGGCCAGAGAGAAGGCCTTGCCGCGCGCGATGGCCTGGGCGATGGCGCGGGTGCCCTCGCCGAACTGCTCGAACTCGAACACCCCCACCGGGCCATTCCAGACGATGGTGCCCGCCTGCTGCAGCAGAGCGCCGCAACGGTCGGCGGTGTCCGGGCCGATGTCGAGGATCATCTCGTCCGCGCGCACCTCGCCCACCGGGCGCACGTCGGCGTGCGCGGTGGAGGCAAACTCCTTGGCGACCACGACATCCGTGGGCAACGGAATCTCCGTGCCGCGCGCACGTGCCTTGTCCATCAGGCGCCGTGCAACATCGAGCATCTCGGACTCGCACAGCGACTTGCCGACGCTGACGCCGGTGGCGGCCAGGAACGTGTTGGCGATGCCGCCGCCGACGATCAGCTGGTCGACGCGCTCCAGCAGCGACTCGAGCACCATCAGCTTGGTGGACACCTTGGAGCCGCCGACGATTGCGACCAGCGGCCTTGCCGGTTGCTGCAGCGCGCGCTCCAGCGCCTCCAGCTCACCGACCAGCAGCGGACCTGCGCAGGCGACCGGCGCGTAGCGCGCCACGCCGTGGGTGCTGGCCTCGGCGCGGTGCGCGGTGCCGAAAGCGTCCATGACGAACACGTCGCACAGGCTCGCCATGCGGCGCGCCAGCTGCTCATCGTCGCTCTTCTCGCCCTTGTTGAAGCGTACGTTCTCGCACAGCACGGCGCTGCCGGGCGGGCAGTCGACCCCGTCCAGCCAGTCCTTGCGCAGCGGCACCGGCTTGCCGAGCAGCTCCGAGAGCCTGCGCGGCCACCGGGGCCAGCGTGAGCGCCGGGTCCGCCTCACCCTCCTTGGGACGCCCGAGGTGCGATAGCAGGAAGACCTTGGCGTGCTGGTCGAGCGCATAGCGGATGGTGGCAAGGGCTGCGCGGATGCGCGCGTCGCTGGTGACCACGCCGTCCTGCACCGGCACGTTGAGGTCCTCGCGGATCAGGACGCGCTTGTTGCGCAGGTCCGTATCCGTCATCCGCAGTACCTTCATGATGCCTTCGACCACGCAAGCGTGGTGTCGAGCATGCGGTTGGAGAAGCCCCACTCGTTGTCGTACCAGGAGCACACCTTGACGAGCGTGCCCTCGACCACCTTGGTCAGCGTCGCGTCGAAGATCGAGGAATGCGAGTCGTGGTTGAAGTCGCACCGAGACCAGCGGCCCGTCGGTGTAGCCGAGGATGCGGTGCAGCGGCCCGGCAGCGGCGGCCTGCTGCATGGTCTTGTTGACCTCCTCCACCGTGGTCGCGCGCTTGGCGGTGAAGGTGAGGTCGACGAGCGAGACGTTGATCGTGGGCACGCGTACCGCGAAGCCATCAAGCTTGCCCTTCAGTTCCGGCAGCACCAGGCCCACCGCCGCCGCCGCGCCGGTCTTGGTCGGGATCATCGACATGGTCGCCGAGCGCGCGCGGCGCAGGTCCGAGTGGTACACGTCGGTCAGGACCTGGTCGTTGGTATAGGAATGGATGGTGGTCATGATGCCGGCGCTGATGCCGAGCTTGTCGTTGAGCACCTTGGCCACCGGTGCCAGGCAGTTGGTGGTGCAGGAGGCGTTCGAGATGACGGTGAAGCTGCTCTTGAGGACCTTGTCGTTCACGCCATAGACGATGGTCGCATCGACGTCATCGCCGCCCGGGGCGGAGATGACGACGCGCTTGGCGCCACCCTTCAGGTGCGCGCTGGCCTTGGCCTTGCTCGTGAAGAGCCCGGTGCACTCAAGCACGTAGTCGGCGCCGACCTCGCCCCAGGGCAGCTTGGCCGGGTCGCGCTCGGCGAACACCCGGATGCGGTCGCCGTTGACGACCATGGCGTTGCCATCGACGTGCACCTCGCCATCGAACTTGCCGTGCGCGGTGTCGTAGCGCGTCAGGTGCGCATTGGCCTGGGGGTCGCACAGATCGTTGATTGCCACGATCTGGATCTCCCCGGTGCGCTTGCCCTCGTACAGTGCGCGCAGCACGTTGCGTCCGATACGCCCGTAACCGTTGATACCGACCTTGATTGCCATAGCCTCTATCCCTTCAGACAGTTCGCTGATCTGCTTGCCGACATTATCGGCGGTGAACCCGAAATGGGCTAACACGTCGGGCCCCTTGCCCGAGGCACCGAAGTGCTCGATGCTCAGGACGCGCCCGCTGAGCCCGACGTAGCGCCACCAGGTCTGCGCCACGGCCGCCTCGACCGCCAGCCGGCGCGTGACCGAGGGCGGCAGGACGCTCTCGCGGTAGCCGGCATCCTGTGCATCGAAGGCCTCGGTCGAGGGCATCGAGACCAGCCGCACGCGCCGTCCGGCAGCGTTGGCGGCGTTGACGGCCTCGGCGGCGATGCCAACCTCCGAGCCGGTCGCGATGACCAGGCACTCGGGCGTGCCCGCGCAGTCGATCAGGACAT
Organism: uncultured Pseudomonadota bacterium; assembly: GCA_963703025.1. Lineage (GTDB taxonomy): Bacteria > Pseudomonadota > Gammaproteobacteria > Steroidobacterales > Steroidobacteraceae > 13-2-20CM-66-19. The sequence continues at coordinate 952,368 of OY969778.1, forward strand.
AGCCACCGCGGCTGATGTTCGCCAGCTGCTCTTTGCTGCGCGGCTGCTGCACCAGCGGCTGGCGCGTGAGCACCAGCGCGGTCGGGCCCTCGCGCTCGATGGCGAGCTTCCAGGCAATGGCCGTTTCCGCCGCATCGCAAGGTCGCCACAGGCTCATGTGCGGGATGGCGCGCAGGCTGGCCAGGTGCTCGACGGGCTGGTGGGTCGGGCCGTCCTCGCCCAGGCCCACAGAATCGTGCGTGTACACCAGGATCACGCGCGCGTGCATGAGGCAGGCCAGGCGTACCGCGTTGCGCGCGTAGTCTGAGAACACCAGGAACGTGCCGCCATAGGGGATGAAACCGCCGTGCAGCGCTATCCCGTTCATGATCGCGGTCATGCCGAACTCGCGCACGCCGTAGTGGATGTAGTCGCCGTTCTCGTCCGCCGGGGTAATCGTGACGGCACCCTTGAACTGGGTGTTGTTCGAGGGCGTGAGGTCGGCCGAACCGCCCAGCAGCTCCGGCATGGCCGGCCCCAGTACGTTGAGCACGGCCTGGGAGGACTGGCGCGTGGCCTGCGGGGCAGTCTGCTTCAACAGTTCGTCCATGAGCTGCTTGACGGTGTCCTGCCAGTTCTGCGGCAGTTTGCCTGCGGTGCGCCGCTGCAGTTCCTGGGCGAGGTCCGGGAACGCCTGGGTGTAGCGGTCCATCAGTTCCTGCCACCTGGCCTCCACAGCAGCTCCATCCTGGCGATGGTCCCAGGCGGCGCGAATCTCATCGGGGACCACGAACGGGGGGTAGTTCCAGCCGAGCGCCTTGCGCGCCGCGGCCACCTCCGCGACACCGAGGGCCTCCCCGTGCGCTTCCTTGGTGCCCTGCTTGTCAGGGGCACCGAAACCGATGATCGTCTTGCAGCAGATCAGCGACGGGCGCTTGTCCTCGGCGCGCGCCGCGCGCAGCGCCTTCTCGACCGAGGCGGCGTCCAGGCCATCGACGTCGGCCACGACGTGCCACCCGTAGGCGGCAAACCGCTCGGGCGTGTTGTCCGTGAACCAGCCGACCACCTTGCCGTCGATGGAGATGCCGTTGTCATCATAGAAGACGATGAGCTTGCCCAAGCCCAGCGTGCCACCCAGCGAGCAGGCCTCGTGAGAGATGCCCTCCATCAGGCAACCATCACCGCAGAAGGCATAGGTGTAGTGGTCAATAACCTTGAAGCCGGGGCGGTTGAACTCGTTCGCCAGCAGCTTCTCTGCAAGGGCCATCCCGACCGCGTTCGCCAGGCCCTGCCCCAGCGGGCCGGTGGTGGTCTCGATCCCCATGGCCGGGTCATGTTCGGGGTGGCCCGGGGTCTTGCTGCCCAACTGGCGGAACCCCTGGAGGTCCTCGATCGTCATCGGGTAGCCGGTCAGATAAAGCAGCGAATACAACAGCATCGAGCCGTGCCCATTGGACAGCAGGAAGCGGTCACGATCGATCCAGCGCGGGTTGGCCGGGTTGTGCCGCAGGAAGCCCCGCCACAGCACCTGGGCGATGTCTGCCATGCCCATGGGCATGCCCGGATGGCCGGAGTTAGCCTTTTGCACAGCGTCCATGGACAGTGCGCGGATGGCGTTGGCAAGTTCGCGGGGGGTGCTCATGGGGGCTCTTTTTGAGCGGCCGCGTCGGGCCGCGTTGAAGTACACCGGGGCGTCAGCTGCAGCACGCGCTCAAGCGCCGCGCGCCATCAGGGGCGCGCATTCTCCCGCAGTCGCGCCCGATGCTCAATGACAGCGGGAAAACACTTCCCGGAAGCTGCGCCACCGGGGCACGCAAGGGTTCGAATGTGCCCAAGCTCAAGCCCCTCAGTGCCTTGCGCGGGGAGACTTAGGTTCCCGCGAAGGTACGACTGAGCACGTGCCTGTTTCACATTATTGGCGACGCACAGCGGTACCGTGTCAAACCGGTGGCGCGCGACAGGGCATGCGGGGGACGTGGTTCACTGCAGCGGCCAAAAAGCGTCTGCTAACCTTTCTGCCATGAGCGCCGTACGGCTGACACATTTCACCGATCCGCACCTCTATGGAGACGAGCGGGAAGCCCTGCGCGGCGTGCCGACACTGCCGGCGCTCAAGGCCGCGCTGGCCCATGCGCAGCGCCGCGACTGGCCTCCCGAGGCGGTCCTGGTAACCGGAGACCTGGTGCAGGATGACCCGGCAGGCTACCGGCACTTCCGGCGGGTCTTCGGTTCGCTCGGCATGCCGGTACTGTGCCTGCCCGGCAACCATGACGAACCGCGGGCGATGAAGCGTGAGCTTGCCCGCGAGCCGTTCGTGCTCGGCGGCTTCGTGGACATCGGGCGCTGGCGCATCGTGCTGCTGGATAGCTGCATCCCGGGGGCGGCCAGCGGCGCCCTCAGTGCCGCGGAGCTGGAGCGACTGGAAGCGGCCCTGTCCGGCGCGGACGGCCGGCACTGCATGGTGTGCCTGCACCATCACCCGGTGCTGATGGCCAGCCGCTGGCTGGACCGGGTGGGCCTCACCAACGCCGCAGAATTCCTGCACACACTGGATGCGCACCGCAATGTGCGCGCCGTCGTATGGGGCCACGTACACCAGGCCTATGATGGCCTGCGCAAGGGCGTGCGCTTCCTGGCCACACCCTCGACATGCGCCCAGTTCCTGCCCAATGCAGATGATTTCGCCATCGATCACCGGCCCCCGGCGTTCCGCACCCTGGAACTGCGCGCGGACGGATCGCTGTGAAACGGAGGTCGTGTGGGTCGAACAGCTTCTCGGTGGTTCCTCGTTCTCGGCCTCCTCGGCTGCCTAGGCGCCCACGCCGCCGGCCCGGTCTGGGCTATCCACGGCGCCCACAACACCGTTTATCTGGCCGGTTCGGTGCATGTACTGCCGCAGAACGACTCTGCGCTGCCGGCGGCTTTTGACACCGCCTACAAGGACTCCGCAAAGCTCGTGATGGAGGTCGACCTCGCAAAGCTCGATCCCATGGAGGCGGGCACCTGGATGGCCGAGCACGGCACGCTGCCCCCAGGTACGCACCTGGACAGCATCGTTGGCGAACGCACCTACGCGCGGGTCAAGGCGCTGGCTGCGCAAGTGGGACTGCCGATGATCGCGCTCGACCATCAAACTCCCTGGATGGTAGGCATCGAGATCTCCGAACATGCGTACGAGCAGGCCGGCTACAGCAGCGACCAGGGCGTGGAGGAGCAATTGCTCGCGCGCGTGCAGGCGGACGGCAAGCCGACTGCGGGCCTGGAAACGATAGCCGAGGAACTCAGTGGCCTGGCCGAACTGTCCCGCGCCGACCAGGTGCACATGCTCGAGCAGAGCATGGACGACATCAAGGACCTAGACGCGGAGATGAAGGACATCCTGGCAGCCTGGCGCCGCGGCGATGCGCAGCGCCTGGGCGCGCTGCTGTCCAGCGAGTACGACTCCTTCCCCGCCCTGTACCGCCCGCTGGTGACGGTGCGCAACGAGCGCTGGGTGCCGCAGATAGAACAGTTCCTCAAGGGGCCCGACAACGTGATGGTCGTGGTCGGCTCACTGCACCTGGTGGGCAAGGGTGGCCTGCTCGAGCTGCTGCGCAAGGACGGCTACACCGCCACGCAGCTGAACTGAGGCGGCTACGCCGCCGGCGCCGCGCGTGCCCGGTAGAGCCGCCACAGCGGCACGGCGAGCAGGAATGTCCAGGCGAGCACCAGCCAGCCGACAAAGCCGTCGTAGTGGCTGAGCAGGAAGCCCAGGCGCGCACCTGCGCGCGGCAGCGCGAGCTCGTGCACCACCAGCATCACCCAGACCCAACCGGCGTGCAGGCCGACGCAGGCTGCGATGTTGCCGGTGGCGGTACGCACCAGGCCCAGCAGCACGCCCACGGCAAACAGCGCGATGAATGCATCCGCGTTCTGCAGTGGCGAGGCAAATGCGTTCAGCGTGCCAGTCACGAGCAACAGCCCGCTGGCCGGTGTCACCTGCCCGGGGGCGATGTGGTAGCTGGCAAAGAAGTGCGTCGCGGTGAACACGAGCGCGGTCAGCGCGACCGCTGCGCGGGCGCCGGACTCGCGCGCAACGCCCGCATACATGGCCCCACGCAGGCAGCTCTCCTCGATGAACGCTATCGCCAGTGCGCTGAGCAGTTTCAGCGCCGCGAGCCTGGCGAAGGCACCGGCCGGCAGCGCTGCGGCGCGGCTCCAGTCCAGCAGTCCCAGCAGTTGCATCACCGCGACGACGCCCAGCATGAGCACGATGCCCAGCCCGGCTGCCAGCGCCATCTCGCGCAGGAAGTCCGCACGCCGCACCCCGTAGCCGAGGCTGGCACGATCGGCAAGGCCGAGCCGGCGCGCGCCCAGCACGAACCCCACCAGCACCGCGAGCATGCCGATGCGCTCGCCGATGCGGTGGAACGGGAAATCAAAGTGCGGGTGCAGCAGCAGCCACGCCGGGTAGGTAAAGGCGGCCATCGCCGCCAGTGACAGGCCCATGAGAAAGACGAACCAGGCAAAGACGCGCATGCCGCCGCCTAGTAGCCGCGGCGGCGATTCACGGTCCCACCAGTGCGCGCCATTGCGCGGCAACCGTCGCCAGGTGAAAGCGCGCGTCGGGCCTGACCTGGGGCCGCGAGCCTGCATGCCACTCGCCGATCCGCGTGACGAACGCATCGAACAGCCCACTCGCGCGAGCCAGGCGCGCAGGTGCGCCACGCAGGCGGCGCGGCAGGATGCGCACCGCGGATTCGTAGCGGCGGTAGGCGGCGGTGAGCGGCAACACCTCACGCGCGTCGCCCAGCACCTCCAGAGCCGCGCCACAGTCCACCGTCAGGACCGGCGTGCCCAGGGCATGCGACTCGGCGAACACCAGCCCGAAGGTCTCCGGGATGGCGAAGTTCGGGAAGAATGTGCACAGCGCACCGCGCACCTCGGCGTGCACGCGCGCCTGGGGCAGCGCGCCCAGGAACTCCACGCCTGCGCCGCGCAAGGCGCGGTCCGCCTTGTAGCCAGGGTTGGCCACCACCAGGCGCAGACGCGGCATGGCGGCGCGCAGCGCGCCGAAGGCATCGAGGGTGAAGTCCAGCCCCTTGTTCGGCGATGAAAAGAACACCAGCTTGTCCGGGTCCACCGGCGTGTTGTCAGGCACCAGCGCATCGTCCACCGGGTTGTAGATCGTGACGGCGCGCACCGGTGCGCTAGCGCCGATGCGTGCCAGGACCGCCTCCACGCCACGGCGCTGCGAATCCGAGACGCACACGAAGGTCACCGCCAACTCGCGCAGCAGCGCTGCGCTGGGGGCCAGGCGGCGTGCGCGCTTGGAACCGGGGTTGAGCTGGTCGTGGATCCACAGCAACACCCGTGCCTGCGGAAACAAGGCACGCACCCGCGGCAGTGCGCGTGACTCGCGGATCACCACCACGGTGCGGACGCCCTCGAGGCGGCCGGGCGCGCGGTAGCGTCCCGTATCCGTGGTGCGGTTGTGTTGCATCACGTAGGCGCCCAGTGCGTCCGCGATGCGCGTCACGCTTGCCTCAGTGCCGCCGGTGGCGCGCTCCCTGAGCGTGTCCGTGTCATACGGCTGCTGACAGGCGGGATCAAAGAACAGCAGCGAACTCATTCGCGCTATTCTAAGCGTGATCGTGTCGGGATGGATGGTGCGGTGAGTCCCAGCAAGCTGTCGGCGTGCATCATTACCTTCAACGAGGCGGACCGCATCGAGGCCTGCCTGCGCTCGCTGGACTTCTGCGACGAGCTGGTCGTGGTGGATTCCCATTCGAGCGACCGCACCCGCGAGCTGGCCGCGGCCGCCGGCGCCCGTGTCATCGAGCGCGACTGGCCCGGCTACCGCTCGCAGAAGCAGTTCGCGGTGGATGCCGCGCAACATGACTGGGTGCTGTGCCTTGACGCGGATGAGCGCGTCACCAGCGCGTTGCGCGCCGAGGTCATGGCACTGCGCACCGCCGGGTTCCCCGCGGCTGCCGGCTGGTCAGTGCCGCGGATCACGGACTACTTCGGCAAGTTCCTGCGCCACGGCAATGCCTACCCCGACCGCCTGGTACGCCTGTTTGATCGGCGGCGCGGCGGCTGGCACGGCATGGAGATCCACGAGAACACGCGCATCGACGGGCCGGTGCGGCGCCTGTCGGGACATCTTGAGCATTACTCGTATCGCAGCCTCAGCGATCACCTGAACCGCATGCAGCGCTACGCGGACCTCATGGCGCAGGCGCTCTATCGGCGCGGCAAACGCTGCGGCATCGCCCCGGTGATGTTGAACCCGCTATGGCGATTCTTCAGAGGATACCTGCTGCGGCTGGGGTTTCTGGATGGCTGGCGCGGCCTGGTGTTCGCGCTGGTCGAGGCAAACTACGTGCGCCGCAAGTACCTGGGCCTATTCATCCGCAGCCGCGGGCTGCCGGGTTGACCAGGCCGCCACCTGGGTCAGGCGCAGCAGCGGGTCATCAAGCTCGAGCAGCTGCAGCTGCTCGCCCGGTTCAAGCGGCAGCACCTCCGCCCAGCGGTTGGCCACCCAGCCGGCGCTGTCATAGCCCTCATCAATGTGGGCATAGGCGCGGCCGAGCTTGGGCAGCACGTCACGCAGCAGGTCGGCCAGGTGCGCAAGCTCGATCGGCAACGGGCAGTGGGTTTCGGGTGCCAGGAACTCGACCTCTCCCACGTTCAGCCCGTCGCCCTGCTGGCTGCGGCCGTGCAGCCTGAAGCGCCGCGCGCCGAGGCAGGTAATGCCAAGCAGTCCATCCGGGAGCGGATCGAAGTCCACCAGCCGCGCGGTGGTGCCGATGCTGGCAATCGTGCCCGCGGCGCCTGTCTCCTCGCCCTCGATGATCAGCACGACGCCAAACTCCCCCTGCTCCCTGAAGCAGCGCCGCACCATGTCCACGTAGCGTGGCTCGAAGATGCGCAGCGCCAGCGGGCCGCCCGGAAACAGCACGGCGTGCAGCGGGAACAGCGGTAGCGTGCTGAATGCCATGGCCTAGGCGGCCGCGCCCAGGGCCGCAAGCAGCTTGCCGTGCAGACCGCCGAAGCCCCCGTTGCTCATGACCAGCACGTGGTCCCCGGCACGCGCGGCCGCGGCAAGCTCGCCGGCCAGCGCATCCACCTCGCCGCTGACATGCCCGCGCGCACCCAGCGCACCTGCAACCGAGCCGATGTCCCACCCCAGATCCGGCGGTGCGTACAGCCAGACCTGGTCGGCACCGGCGAGCGAGGGCGCCAGGGTCTGCTGGTGCACGCCCATGCGCATGGTGTGCGAGCGCGGCTCGAGCACGGCGATCAGGCGCGCCTTGCCGATGCGCTTGCGCAGGCCATCGATGGTGGTGGCGATGGCGGTCGGGTGGTGCGCGAAGTCGTCATAGACGCGCACGCCACGCACCTCGCCGCGCAGCTGCATGCGCCGCGCAATCCCTTGGAACTGCGCGAGCGCCGCGATCGACTGCGGTACGTCCACCCCGGCGTGGCGCGCGGCGGCGATCGCCGCGAGGGCGTTTTCCATGTTGTGGGCACCGATCAGCGACCATTCGACCGTGCCACGCGGCCGCTCGCCCTCGAACACCTCGAAACTCGAGAAATCCGCATTGCCCCGGGCAGTCCACAGGGCATCCGGGCGCACCGCACGCGCGAACCCCTCCAGCGGGGTCCAGCAACCCATCTGCAGTGTCTCCTTGAGCAACGGGTCAGCCGCGTTCCAGACGATGCGCCCGCTTGCGGGCACGGTGCGCACGAGGTGGTGGAACTGGCGCTGGATGGAGCCGATGTCAGGGTAGATGTCCGCGTGGTCGAACTCGAGGTTGTTCAGCACGACGGTGCGCGGCCGGTAGTGCACGAACTTGGCGCGCTTGTCGAAGAAAGCCGTGTCGTACTCGTCCGCCTCGATGACAAAGAACGGGGCATCGCCCAAGCGTGCGCTCAGGCCGAAGTTAGCCGGCACCCCACCGATCAGAAACCCGGGGCTGAGCCCGGCGTGTTCCAGGATCCACGCCAGCAGCGAGGAAGTGGTGGTCTTGCCGTGGGTGCCGGCGACCGCCAGCACCCAGCGGTTCTTGAGGACCTCGCGGGCCAGCCATTCCGGCCCCGACACGTAGGGGATGCCGCTTTCGAGCAGTGCCTCGACGACCGGCTGGCCACGCGTCATGACGTTGCCAACGATCACCACGTCCGGCGCCGGCTGCAGCTGCGCCGCATCGAAACCCTCGATGACCTGGATTCCCAGGGCTTCCAGCTGCGTGCTCATGGGTGGGTAGACGTTGCGGTCGGAGCCGGTCACGCGGAATCCGGCAGCGCGCGCGATGGCGGCAACCCCGCCCATGAATGTGCCGCAGATCCCCAGGACATGTACGTGCATGGTTCAGTTCAGCTCTTGACGGGGACGAGTATCGACATCTGCAGCAGTTGGTCGGCGAAGGTCTGCACGATCACCAGCGCGGCGCTGGCCGTGAAGGACCACTCGAGTGCCGCGCTGATGATGCGCGCATTGACTGCCACCACCCAGACCAGCACCAAAGTCCAGATCAGCGCGAGCGGCCCTTCCCAGGCCGGACTGCCCTGGAACTGCTGCGCCAGCCACTGCCATGGTACCAGCAGCGGCGCCAGCACTATCTGGTAGCCGAACACCGCAGTGGTGGTCTGCAGCGTGCGCTCGCGGCGACCTGCAACCCTTAGCAGCAGCGCAGTCCACAGCAGCGTGAAGCCGACATCGACCAGAAGCAGCGCCGGCCAGTTGCGCGCTGGTGGAAAGATGCTGCTGATCACGCTGTTGACCCCCACGTAGGCGGCAACGGTCACGCGTGAGCAGCAAACCCGACGCCGGCAGGTCCTGGGGACCGCCGCGCAGCAGCAGGATCTGCACAAAAAGCGCGAGAACCTCTTTCATGTCTATCGGTACCGCCGCGCTCCCTCGCATAATGCCGGCCAGATTGTACAGAAGCGTCCTTGTCGAATTTGCAGCCGATCATCACCACCGCACCGGACCTGTCAGCGCTTGCCGCCCGCCTGGCCGCACAGCCGCGCGTGGGCTTGGACACCGAGTTCCTGCGCGAACGCACTTACAGGGCGCAGCTGTGCCTGGTGCAGGTTTCCGGCGTGGACCTCGCCGCCTGCGTCGATCCCCTGGCCTTGCCGGACCTGGGGGCGCTGGCAGCCGTGCTCACTGCTCCCACGGTCGTGAAGGTCATGCATGCCTCGCGGCAGGACCTCGAAGTGCTGCTGCCAGTGGCGGGCCTCACCGGCCCGGTGTTCGACACGCAGATCGCCGCCGGCCTCACCGGCCTGCCGGCGCAGATCGGCTACGCGGAACTGGTGCGGCGGCTACTCGGGCACGAGCTTTCCAAGTCGCACACGCGCACGGACTGGTCGCGGCGGCCGCTGTCGGCGGAGCAGATCGACTATGCCCTCGATGACGTGCACTACCTGCTGCCGCTTGCCGACCTGCTGCAGGAGCAGGTGCGCGCTCTTGGTCGCTCGGCCTGGCTGGCAGAGGAGCTAGCGGGGCTGGCGGATCCTGCCGGACTTACCATCGACCCGCAGAATGCCTGGCAGCGCCTGAAGGGACTGCAGCAATCTCGACCCGGGGCGTATGCGGCTCGCCCGCGCACTGGCGGCCTGGCGCGAACGCAGCGCGATCGAGCACAACAGGCCGCGCGGCTGGATCCTGGAGGAACCGGTGCTGCGCGATCTGATCATGCAGGTGCCGCGAACGCAGGAAGCGCTGGAGGCGATACCGGGCATGCCTCCCGGTCTTGCCAAGCGTCGCGGTGCTGAGTTGCTGGAGTGCGTGAACTGCGCGCAGGTCGCGGATCCGGCGCCTCCATTGCCGGCGCGCGCGCGCCCGGACCCAGCCAAGGTGGCCCTGGTAAAGCATCTGTCCGGGATCATCCAGTCCGTGGCGACGGAGCTGAACCTGGTGCCCGAGCTGCTGGCCACACGACGCGACCTGGAGCAGCTCGCCGACGGCCACGAGCAGGCGAGCGTGCTCAGTGGCTGGCGCCACGAGGTACTTGGAAAGCGACTCTTGGCCGCGCTCTAGGAGCGCGCCGCGGCGCTCAGCGGCGCTTACTGCCGGTGCGCTTGCCGCGCGCCACCGCTCGCGAGGCACGCTTCACAGCGACGGACTTGCCAGAGGCCTTCTTGGCGGGAGGTTTCTTGGCGGGAAGCTTTTTAGCGGGCCGCTTCTTGGCAGGAAGCTTCTTGGCGGCAACCTTCCTGGCAGGAATTTTCGCAGCCTTCTTCGCCGCAGCCTTGCCCTTGGTCGCCATCACCGCTTTCTTCGCGGGCGTGGCGCTCAGCGCCGGCGTACCGAGCGCCTTGGAAAGCCGGCGCGTCACCGCGTCAACATCTCCCTCGGCGTCGATGACGCGCAGCAGCCCGCGCGCCCTGTAGAAATCAATCAGCGGCCGGGTCTTCTCGTCATAGACGCGCAGGCGCTCGGCCACGGTCGCCTCGTTGTCATCCGGGCGCTGGATCAGGCGGTGCGCCTGGCCGGTCTTCGGACACAGCGTCGTGCCTGGTCCGGGTGGCGAGGTGAGCAGGTTGAACACGCGGCCGCAGTCGGCGCAGGTGCGCCGGCCGGAGATGCGCCTCACCAGCTCCCCGTAGTCCACTTCCAGCTGCACCACTGCATCCAGCGGCCGCCTGAGCGCCTCAAGGAGATGGTCGAGTGCATGCGCCTGGGCGAGGTTGCGCGGGAAGCCGTCCAGGATGAAGCCGCGGCGGGTGTCAGGCTCGGACACGCGCTCGCGGATCATGCCAAGCACGAGTGAGTCCTCGACCAGGCGACCACCCTCCATCGCTTCCCGGGCCTGGCGACCGAGTTCGGTCCCGCGCGCCACGGCCGAACGCAACAGGTCGCCGGTAGAGATCTGCGGGATGTGCACCCGCTCCACCAGACGCTGTGACTGAGTACCCTTACCCGAACCGGGCGCGCCCAAAAGGACAATGCGCATGTTTGTGCACTACGAATCCGCTGCCGCTGGCAGCACAAAGGTGCGCCACGTTACCGGCCGCTCCAGGAGAGGTCAAACACCGCCCGCGCGGGGGCTGCCCCGTGCGCTATTCTTTGCCACCCCGCCACCCTCTAAAAACGCAATCCCATGAAAAAGACCGCGTCCAGAAGCGCCTTCTATGCCCAGTCCGGTGGTGTCTCGGCGGTTATCAACGCCTCCGCGTGCGGGGTCATCGAGACGGCGCTGCGCTCCAAGCGCATTGACAAGGTATACGCGGGCCGGCATGGGATCATCGGCGCCCTTACCGAGGACCTGATCGACTGCGGACGCGAAAGCGTGGCCACCATCCGCGGCCTGCGCTACACGCCTGCCGGGGCTTTCGGCTCGGCGCGCTTCAAGCTCAAGGGCCTCGACCAGAATCGCGCGGAATACGAGCGGTTGATCGAGGTCTTCCGCGCCCACAATATCGGCTACTTCTTCTACAACGGCGGCAACGACTCGATGGACACCGCCCACAAGGTGTCCCAGATCGGGGAGTCCCTGGGCTACCCGATCACCTGTGTCGGGGTGCCAAAGACGGTCGACAACGACCTGCCGCACACTGACTGCTGCCCGGGATTCGGCTCGGTCGCCAAGTACGTCGCGGTCTCCACGCGCGAGGCCTCGATGGATGTCGCCTCAATGGCGCGCACCTCCACCAAGGTGTTCGTGCTGGAGGTCATGGGTCGCCATGCCGGCTGGATTGCCGCCGCCGCGGGCCTGGCCGGCCGCGGCGCAGATCAGACCCCGCACGTCATCCTCTTCCCGGAGGTGCCCTTCGAGAAGCAGCGCTTCCTGGATCGCGTGCGCCAGTGCGTGACCGACTTCGGCTACTGCGTGATCGTGGTCTCCGAGGGCGCCGCCTACGCGGACGGCAAGTTCCTCGCCGACGCGGGCACGCGCGATGCCTTCGGCCACACCCAGCTTGGCGGGGTGGGTCCGGTCGTGGCCAACATGGTGCGCGAGGCACACGGGTACAAGTACCACTGGGCAGTGGCTGACTACCTGCAGCGCTCGGCGCGCCACATTGCCTCCAAGGTCGACGCCGAGCAGGCCTATGCGGTGGGCAAGGCGGCCGTGGAGCTGGCGGTGAAGGGGGTGAACGCGGTCATGCCGACCATCGTGCGCAAATCCTCCAAGCCCTACCGCTGGGTGATCGGGCACGTACCGCTGGCCGAAGTCGCCAACAAGGAAAAGAAGGTCCCGCCGGACTACATCCGCGACGACGGCTTCGGCATCACCGCGGCTTGCCGCCGTTACCTGGAGCCCCTGATCGCCGGGGAGTCCTACCCGCCCTACCGCAACGGGCTGCCCGACTACGTGCACATCAAGGGCGTGGCGGTGCGGCGCAAGCTCAAGACCGACTTCAAGATCTAGGGACCGCATCGCCGGCGCCCGGGGTGCCAGCCGCGGGTCGGTTAACAGAAGGCGACCCGGGGTCCGGCCCGGCGGCGCCCATAGCGAGCACTGAGCTTGGGCGGGCCGCGTTGCGGGCGGGTTGCCGTGCTATAGTTCGCGGCCTTTTTTGGGGAGATTTCCGGATGGAATTGAGTAGTTGGTTGTGGGTCGCCATTGCGGCCGGCGTGCTCGCCGTTATCTACGGCGTATTTTCCATGCAAGCCATCTTGCGCCTGTCACCGGGTAACGCCCGGATGCAGGAAATCGCCGCGGCGATCCAGGCGGGCGCCAAGGCCTACCTCAACCGGCAATACTCGACCATCTTCATCGTCGGGGATCGTGTTGTTCCTGGCGATCGGCTTCTCGGCACTGGGCTGGCCGACCGCAGGTGGCTTCCTCGTCGGTGCGGTGCTGTCCGGGCTCACCGGCTACATCGGCATGAACATCTCCGTGCGCGCCAACGTGCGCACCGCGCAGGCAGCCACCAACGGGCTGAATGCAGCGTTGCAGGTCGCCTTCCGCGGCGGTGCCATCACCGGCATGCTGGTCGTGGGCCTGGGCTTGATCGGGGTCGCCGGCTACTACGCGTTGCTGCGCAACTACACCTCGCTGGGCCCGGACGCCTCGCTGCACGCGCTGGTCGGACTTGCCTTCGGCGGCTCACTGATCTCGATCTTCGCGCGCCTGGGCGGCGGCATCTTCACCAAGGGTGCGGATGTCGGGGCTGACCTGGTCGGCAAGGTCGAGGCCGGCATCCCCGAGGACGACCCGCGCAACCCGGCCGTGATCGCCGACAACGTCGGTGACAACGTCGGTGACTGCGCCGGCATGGCAGCGGACCTGTTCGAGACCTACGCCGTCACCCTGGTCGCGACGATGCTGCTGGGCGGCCTGCTGTTCGCCAAGGCCGGCGCCACCGCGTCCTATGCCGCGGTGATCTACCCGCTGGCCCTGGGCGCCGCCTCTATCGTCTCCTCGATCATCGGCACGTTCTTCGTGTCCACCCGTGAGGGCGGCAAGATCATGAATGCGCTCTACAAGGGCGTGATCGTCTCGGCGCTGGTCTCGGCGGTGGCCTTCTACTTCATAACGCAGAAGATCATGCCGGGCGATATGGCCCTGTTCTACTGCACCCTCATCGGCCTGGGCCTGACCGGCGCGATGATCATGATCACCGAGTACTACACGGCGACCGAATACAGCCCGGTGCGCAAGGTGGCCGCAGCCTCGCAGACCGGACACGCGACCAACATCATCGCCGGCCTGGGCGTCTCGATGAAGTCGACCGCGCTGCCCGTGATCGCGGTGTGTCTGGCGATCTGGGGGTCATTCACGCTCGATGGACTGTACGGAATTGCCATCGCCGCGACCGCGATGCTGTCCATGACCGGCATGATCGTGGCGCTTGATGCCTACGGCCCGATCACCGACAACGCCGGTGGCATCGCCGAGATGGCCGGGCTGCCGAAGGCGGTTCGCGACATCACCGACCCGCTGGATGCGGTGGGTAACACCACCAAGGCGGTGACCAAGGGCTACGCGATCGGCTCGGCAGGCCTTGCCGCGCTCGTGCTGTTCGCCGACTACACCCACAACCTCGAGGCGGCGGGCAAAGCTTGCCGAGTTCTCGCTGTCCGATCCGGCAGTGATCATCGGCCTGTTCATCGGCGGCCTCGTGCCTTACCTGTTCGCCGCCATGGCCATGGAGGCGGTGGGCCGTGCCGCCGGTGCGGTGGTAACCGAGGTGCGGCGCCAGTTCCGCGAGATCAAGGGCATCATGGCCGGCACCGAGAAGCCGGACTACTCGCGCGCGGTCGACCTGCTGACGCGCTCGGCCATCCGCGAGATGATCATCCCCTCGCTGCTGCCGATCCTGGTGCCGATCGTACTGGTGGTCGTGATGAACATGCTCATGGGTCCCGGCGCAGGTATCCGCGCCCTGGGCGGCCTGCTCATCGGCACCATCGTCACCGGTCTGTTCGTCGCCATCTCGATGACCACCGGCGGCGGTGCCTGGGACAATGCCAAGAAGTACATCGAGGAAGGCAACTTCGGTGGCAAGGGCTCGGACGCGCACAAGGCGGCCGTGACCGGTGACACCGTCGGTGACCCCTACAAGGACACCGCAGGGCCTGCCATCAACCCGCTGATCAAGATCATCAACATCGTCGCGCTGCTGCTGGTGCCGCTGCTGTAAGGCAGCGGCGCGGGTGCCCGCGCGACTGGACAATGCGGAGGTTCGGGACATGAATAAGGATGAGCATTTCCCGGTCGAGAAGTCAGAAGACGAGTGGCGGCGCGAGCTGCCGCCTGAGGCCTACAAGGTGCTGCGCGCTCACGGAACCGAGCGCGCCGGCACCAGCCCCCTGAACGAGGAACACCGCGCCGGCATGTTCGCCTGTGCGGCCTGCGGCCAGGAGCTGTTCTCGTCTGACACCAAGTTCGACAGCGGCAGCGGCTGGCCGAGCTTCTTCAAGCCCCTGCCACAGGCGGTGGGCACCACCAGTGACAACAGCCTGCTCATGCAGCGTACCGAGGTGCACTGTGCGCGCTGCGGCAGCCACCTCGGGCACGTCTTTCCCGACGGCCCGCGACCCACCGGCGAGCGTTACTGCATGAATGGCGTGGCGCTGAAGTTCGAACCGAAGATCTGACCGGGCCGTGCCGGCGCCGCCAGGCGCCGGCATTGCCCGCGCGCCGGCAGCAACCCCAGGCCCGGCAGCATGCCCACGCTGTACACAGCCTCCGGAGTGCGCCTGCGCAGGCATTCACTGCGGCCGGGGCGCCTCAACTGGCTGTTGCTGCCAGGAGGCCCTGGGATCGGCTCAGAGAGCCTGGAGGAACTGGCCGTGGCACTGGAGGTCCCCGGCACGGTTTGGCTGGTGGACCTGCCCGGCGATGGTTCCAACCGCTCGCCGCCGGGTGGCTCTGACGATCCATTCGGCTGCTGGCCGCAGGTTGTCTGCGAAGCCGCGCAGGCGCTGCCGGACGTCGTGTTCGCGGGCCACTCCACCGGCGGCATGTACCTGCTCGACACGCCCGCACTGCAACCTCACCTGCGCGCCCTCGCCCTGCTGGACTCGGCCCCCGATGCCGGCTGGTTTGCGCACTACCTCGAGATGACCCGCGCTCACCCGCTGGCCGAAGTCGAAGCCGCTACCGCGCGCTACGTGGGGGACCAGAGCGACGCCAACCTCGGACGCATCGCGGTGGCCTCGGCACCGTGGAACTTCACCCCCGCGGGTCTGCCCCCCGGGCGCGCGCTGCTGGCGAGGATGCCGTACAACGGCGCGGCCGTGGCATGGTCCGACAGCCACTTCGACCACACCTACCGTGCGCAGTGGTGGCCGACGGATATCCCGGTGCTCAGGCTCGCCGGGGCGGATGACCGCATCGTCTAGCAGGGCGGCTGGCAGCAGCAGAGGTTTCGTGGTGCGAACGTGCAGCACTGCCTGGTGTCCGCTGCCGGACACTTCCCCTGGATCGAGAACCCCGCGGCGGTTCGCGCCGCCTTCAGCCAGTTGGCCGAAAGCATTCCTGCGTGAGCAACCGGGCCTGAGGATCGTCCCGGCCGGCGTGCCTCAGGCCGCCAGCGGCAGTGGCTGCGGCCTGCCCACCGCGTAGCCCTGCAGGAAGTCGACCCCGATGCTGGCGCGCCGCCTCGACCGCTGCGGTGTCCTCGACCTGCTCGGCGATCACCTTGAAGTTCAGCGTGCGCGCGAGCTTGATCATGGCCGTCACCATCGCCTGGTTAACGGTGTCACTTCGCGAGGTTGCGCATGAACGAGCCGTCGATCTTCAGGTAGTCGAGCGGCAGCGTTCTTGAGGTTGGAGAACGAGCCCACGCCGGAGCCGAAGTCATCGAGCGCAAACTGGCAGCCCATGCCGTGCAGCACGCCCGACGAAGCGGCGCGCATGCTCGAGGTTGGCGATCACCGCGCTTTCGGTGATCTCGAAGCACACCTGTGCCGGGGAGGCCCCCGTGCTGTCGAAGCACTCGACCACGAACTCCAGGAACTGCGTGTCCCCCAGGGTCTGGCCGGAGATATTGATGGCGACGCTGCGACTTTCGGGCACGGCGATGGCGCCACGCCCCAGGGCGGCCAGCGTCGTCTGCACGACCCAGCGGTCGACCAGGCCCATCAGCCGGTAGCGCTCAGCGGCGCGCATGAAGTCAGCCGGCGCCAGCTCATTGCCGTTCTCGTCCTGCATGCGCACCAGCACCTCCATGGCAGGGCCGCCCTCGGCCCCGTGCGCCGGGACGATCGACCTGGTGGTAGAGGTGGAAGCGGTTCTCCTTGAGCGCGCTCTGCAGTCGCTGCAGCCACTGGATCTCCCCGGTGTGGCGCGCAGCGCCTCGTCGCGCGCGGAGTACACCACGACGCGGCCGGAGCCCTGCTTCTTCGCGACGTAGCAGGCGGTGTCGGCGGCTGCCAGCAGCTCCTCGATGGTCGCCGCTCTCGCGCGATATCTCCACCAGGCCCACCGAGACCCCGATGTTGAAGATCTTGTCCTTCCACACGAAGCGGTAGTCGTTGACCGCGCGGCACAGGTCATCGGCGATCTGCCGCGCCTTGTCCAGCGGGCAGCCGATGAGCAGCGTGCCGAACTCATCCCCGCCCAGCCGCCCGACGGTGTCACTGTCGCGCACCGCGTCGCGCAACAGCTTGGCCACCTCGCGCAACATGCTGTCGCCTGCCAGGTGGCCGCTGGTATCGTTCACCAGCTTGAAGCGGTCGAGATCGAGGTAACACAGCACGTGCTGGCCGTCGCCGCGGTGGCCGCTACCGATGGCCTCCTCCAGGCGCCGCTCGAACTCGCGGCGGTTGACCAGGCCGGTGAGCGCATCGTGGGTCGCCTGGTAGGACATCTGCCGCGCCAGGCCGCGCAGCTCGCTGACGTCGTGCAGCATCACCACAGCTCCGACCAGGTCCTTGGCGCCGTTGCGGATCGGGGCCGCGGACAGCTCGATGGAGCGCTCATTGCCGTTGGCACGCGACAGCAGCATGGCGCGGCGGCTGAGGTTGACGGCCGAGCCGCTGGTGAGCGCCTGGCGCACCGGGTCACCCAGCATGCGCCGCTCGGTCTCGTCGACCAGGCTCACGATGTCCTCGAGCAGCTTGCCGTGCGCCGCTGCGGCCTCGACCGCCGGTGAGCTGCTCGGCGGCGGCATTCATGAAGGTGATGCGCCCGTCCTTGTCCGTGGCAATGATCGCCTCGGCGAGGGACTGCAGTGCCAGCAGCTGCGGCTCCAGGGCCGCGGTATCAGCCGGCAGGCGCAACGCCTGCACGGTCTGCGTCGGGATGATCTCGACCCCGGTGATCAGCAGCGCGGGCTCCTGGTCGTACTCCACCACGGTCGAGGCGATCTCCAGCCGGCTCACCTGCGCCTGCAGGCCCACCATGTCGATCTCGTAGCGCTCGGCGGCGGGCTCCCCGGCGAGGCGGCGCGTGATGTTCTCGCCCGACCAGCTCGGCATACTCCGGGGGCACCAGGTCTGCCAAGACGCCGGCCGATGAGCTCCAGGCGGTCGACGCCTACGAAGCTGGCGAACTGGCGGTTGGCGTAGAGGATCACCTCGCGGTGCACCAGCACCGCCTCGTGGATGCGGTCGCCCAGGTCCGCGAACAGCTTGGGCGTCTCGGTGACCTCGCGCTCGGAGATCGAGCCGGCACGGGTGAGCAGGTGGTTGACCGCGGTGACCAGCGCGGCCACTTCAGGGCGGTCGCTGCCGATGTCGATGCGGCCGCCGAGCCGCCCGCCGATGGCAATACGCTGCAGCTGCTGGGAAAGCTCCCCCACGCTCTGCATGTCGCGCCGCTGCAACGCATAGAGCACGGAGAGCCAGAGCGGCGATGAGAGCGAACAGGAGGCACAACAGCCCGATGATCGACATCTACCTTACTTCTTAGCCTTGCACGTGGGTTTCCCGCGCGCTCCGAGGCACTCTAATTGGACTTGTCGTGCCTCGGAATACGGACGCCCGAAGCATAACGCAGGGCGACCCACGTCCCGTCGGTATTTCACCATATCTCGTCGCATCGCAGCTTGGCAGGGGCGCGGAAAAGCCGTAACTTCTCGGGCCTTTTCAGGGACAGCGCAATAAGTCCAATCGGAGCGATGTAAGGATGCAAACCGTGACCGCCAGCGAGCAGATGATCGAGCAGCAGGTGCGCGCCTGGGACGTGCTCGACGAGCGCGTCCTGGATGCCATGCGCCGAGCGCCCCGCGAGCAGTTCGTTCCGCAAGGCGCAGCGCTTCCGCGCCTATGCCGACGCCGAGGTGCCGCTGCCGCGCGGTCAGCACATGTTGCGCCCGAGTGTCGCCGGGCGCCTGCTGCAGGCCCTGCTGCCGCAGGCGAGCGAGCAGGTGCTGGAGATCGGCACCGGCACCGGCTTCATCAGCGCGTGCCTGCGCGTTGCTGTCGGCCCAGGTGCATACGATCGAGATTTATCCCGGAGCTGGCCGAGAGCGCCCGCGCGAACCTTGCCTCCCTGGGCGTGCGCAACGTGAACGTGCTCGAGGCCGACGCCATGCGCATGCAAAGCGGCGCCGACTACGACGCCATCGCCGTGACCGGCTCGCTGCCGATCTATGACGGGCGCTTCGAGCGCATGCTCAGCGTCGGCGGCCGGCTGTTCATCGTGGTCGGCGAGGGCCCGACCATGGACGCGCGACTGGTAACACGCACCGCGGCCACGAGCTGGACGACGCAAAGTCTGTTCGAGACCGTGATCGATCCGCTGGCGAACTCGCCACGCCCGCCGGAATTTGCTTTCTGAGCTCGGCCGGCCTGTTGAAGAGGGATGCACAAGGAATGGCCATGAATCGCCTCGCAGCCGTTGTCCTGGGCCTGCTTGCTGTTTCGGGCACTGCCGCGGCCACTGACCTGGCCGGTGTATACCAGGATGCAGTGAAGAACGACCCGACGATCCGCGAGGCGGATGCCAATCGCCTGGCCGCCCGCGAGGCGCGTCCGCAGGCCTGGTCGGCCGTGTTGCCGCAGATCGTCGGCACCGCCAATGTCCTGCGCGACCACAACTCCGGCTACCAGGACACGATCAGCACGATCCCGAACCCGGTCAACCCCAGCAACCCGCTGATCGGGGTGCTGCCGCTGCCCACCACGATCGACACCACTACCCGCGGCTGGGCTGTCAACCTGCGCTCGAACCTGTTCTCCTGGACCAACTGGATGCAGATCAAGGCCGCCAGCGCCGAGGTCGCCCAGGCGGAAGCGAACTACCAGGCCGCCGAACAGGACCTGATCATGCGCCTGGCTACCGCCTACTTCGGTGTGCTTTCGGCCGAGGCCGGCGTCGAGGCCAACACCGCAGCGCTCGAGGCCATCACCCGCCAGCTCGACCAGGCCAACAAGCGCTTCGAGGTCGGCCTGATCGCCATCACCGACGTGCAGGACGCCAAGGCCGGCCACGACAACGCCGCCGCCGCCGTGATCGCGGCGAAGCGCCAGCTGGCCACCGCGCAGTACCGCCTGGCGGAGATCACCGGCCAGCAGTACGACCACCTCTCGCGCCCGGTGCCGACATCCCGCTGAAGGGTCCGGAGCCGATGGACGAGACCGCGTGGGTGAATGTCTCGCTGCAACAGAACCTGGCGCTGATCTCCAGCCGCCTGGCCGCCGACATCGCGCGCGACAACGTGCGCATGGCGATCGGCGGCCATCTGCCCACCCTGGACCTGGTGGCCGGGCGCTCCTACACCAAGGCCGACTCGGACCAGAACATCGACTACACCTCCTTCCCCAATGTCGACAGCAAGTTCAACGATCGGCAGATAGGCCTGCAGTTCACACTGCCGATCTTCAGCGGGGGTTACACGCAGTCCGTGGTGCGTCAGAACGAATACCGCTGGATCGCCGCCAAGGAGGCGGTGGTGGCCAGCTCGCGCGCCACCGAGCGCGCCGTCGCGTGACGCCTACCTGGGGGTCATCAGCGGCATGGCGCGCGTGCAGGCCCTGCACCAGGCGCTCGACTCAAGCCAGACCGCCCTCAAGGCCACCGAGGCGGGGTACGACGTCGGCACCCGCACCTCGGTCGACGTGCTGAATGCACGCAAGGTGCTGGTGCAGGCCGAGACCGACTACGCCAACAGCCAGTACGACTACATCGTGAGCGTGCTGCAGCTGCGCGATGCCGCAGGCACCCTCGACCGCGCCCAGCTGCTGGAGGTCAATGCGTGGCTGACCGTCGATGTGCCGGCCGCGCCGGCCAACGCGACCCCGCAGAACGTGCTGCCGGACGTGCCGCCGCCGCAGCCGGCAAATCCACCGGTAACTGCCCCGCCGGCCGGCGGCACCGGCTAGGGGCCGCCCAGCAGCGGCTCGATCAGGCTCAGCAGCTTCGCCAGCGCCCCGCGATTGGCCTCTACGCACGCGCGCCCGAGCGCACCGATGCGCGCGCGCTCCTGAGGGTCCCCCAACAGCGCGGCCACGCGCTCACCCAGCGCGGCGGCGTTGCCGATCACCTGCACGGCGCCACAGCCGACAAGCAAGCGCGCAATGTCGGGGCTATTGAAGTTGTGTGGGCCGGTGAGCACCGGCAATCCCACCGCCGCAGGTTCGAGCAGATTGTGGCCGCCGATGCCCACGAGGCTGCCGCCCACGAAGGCAACATCAGCCGCTGCGTAGAAATCGAGCAGCTCTCCCAGCGTGTCCAGCACCAGCACCTGGCAGTCGTGCGCTGCAGACGCCCTGCTGCTGCGACCGGCGCTACGAACGTAAGCCCCGAGGCTGCGACCTGCTGCACCACCTCGGCGAAGCGTGGCGGGTGACGCGGCGCAAGCACCAGCAGCGCGCCGGGGTGGGCGACGAGCACGATGCGGTGCGCCTCGATGATCGCCTGCTCCTCGCCGCCCCCATGCGTGCTGCCCGCGACCCACAGCGGGCGCTGCGCCGCGTACTGCGCACGCAGCGCCGCGCCACGCGCGTCGATGTCTGCAGGCAGCTCGAAGTCGAACTTGAGGTTGCCGGTCACCTCAAGTGGCCGCAGGGTCGGCGCCCAGCTCGCGAAAGCGCGCGGCATCCTCCGCACCCTGCGCCGCGACGACGGTGGCGCGGGCGAGAGTTCCCGAGAACAGCCCGCCGAGGCGGCGGTAGCGGCTGACCGAGCGGCTCGAGATGCGCGCACTTGCCAGCACCAGTGGCACGCGGCGCCGGGTGCATTCGCGGTACAGGTTCGGCCACAGCTCGGTCTCGAAGATCACCGCCAGGCGCGGCTGCGCACGCACCATGAAGCGCCGCACGGAACCTGGCAGGTCAAACGGCAGGTAGCGCACCTGCGCGATGTCACCAAACAGCGCGCGCGCGCGCGCCACGCCGGTGGGGGTGAAGGTGGTGACGGTTAGCGGCAGCGCGGGATGGCGTCGGTGCAGTGCATTGACCAGCGCCGCGCACGCCTGCACCTCGCCCACCGACACTGCGTGCAGCCAGGCGCCGTGGGCCGGCGCCGTGGGCCCGAAACCGAAGCGCTCACTGAAGTTGCCCCCAGTAGCTGCGATCCCACAGGCCGCGCCACAGGTAGACCAGGGATATGACCGGGGCGGCGAGGTAGACGGCGAGGAGATAGAGGAAGCGCAAGTTTGCCGGTCGCGCGTACTACAGCTCGGTCTTGCCGGAAGGCTGGCGGTAGCCGTCCAGCAGACCATGCCAGTCAGACTCGCCGAAGCGCTCCGGCGGCATGCCCCAGGTGACCTTCTCGAGCGAACGGCGCAGGCGCACCAGGTTCCCGTCGCTCCAGATGCCTGGCTTGCGCAGCTCGGCGCGGTCGAAGTCGATGAGGTAGACCGCGCCATCCTCGTCCAGCAGGATGTTATGGGCGTTCAGGTCCGCGTGGCAGACCCCCAGGTCGTGGAAGCGCCGGATGCAGCGCCCGATCGCGATCCAGGTCACGACCGACAGCGCGCCGGTGCGCAGGCACTCGGTGAGCGAGCCCACCGTCGCCAGGCGCTCGGTGATGATGTCGCCGGTGTAGGTGGAGCCTGCCTGACGGTAGCGTGCCCCCACCGGGGCAGGTACCGGCAGGCCGGCGCGGTGCATGCGGTAGGTCAGCTGCCACTCGGCGAACGGCCGCGTGCTCTCCGCGTCGCGCCAGCGGTAGCGGTCGGCCGAGAAGCGCGCCATGAGCCCGCCGCGGCGGTAGTGGCGCAGCACGAAGCGATTGCCGTCCGCCTTGATGAAATGGGTGGTGCCGCGCCCCTGCGCGCTGCCATCCAGTTCGCCGCGCGCCTGCCAGTAGGACGGCTCGAACCAGTCGGGGCTTAAATTGCCCGCCCGCGAGGCGTCATATAGCATGGCGCCGCCGGCAGCCGCGCCACGCTTCACTTCGGGGCCAAGCGCGAATCGACCACTCACCATCCTGACTCCATAATGCTGTCTTTCGCCGAACCGCCGCGCAGCGTCTGCATCCTCCGGCTGTCGGCGCTCGGGGATGCCTGCCATGTGGTGCCGATCGTGCGCACCTTACAGCAAGCATGGCCGGCCACGCAGCTCACCTGGATCATCGGCAAGGCCGAGGCGCGCCTCATGAGCCTCATCGAGGGCGTGGAGTTTATCATCGTCGATAAGCGCGCAGACGCCGCCGCGCGGCGCTCGCAGCGCGCGCTTCTGCAGGGCCGCCATTTTGACGTGCTGCTGCACATGCAGCTGGCCCTGCGCGCCAGCCTGCTGGCGCGCCGCGTGCGCTCGACCCACAAGGTCGGCTTCGACCGCGCCCGGGCGCGCGAGCTGCAGTGGCTGTTCACCAACACCCGGATCGCACCGCGTGTGCGCGAGCACGTCCTGGACAGCTTCTTCGGGTTCACCGAGGCGCTCGGGCATCGAGCAACGTGTGCTGCGCTGGGACCTGCCGCTGCCGGCCGCCGCGCACGAGTACGCGCGGCAGCTCGTGCCCGACGCGCAGCCGACGCTGGTCATCAGCCCCTGCTCGAGTCACCCCCTGCGCAACTGGCTGCCGCAGCGCTACGCAGCGGTGGCCGAGCACGCGGTGCTGCGGCACGGCATGCGCGTGATACTCGCGGGCGGCCCGAGCGCCCTGGAGCGCGAGGTCGGCACGCAGGTCGAGAAGCTGTGCGCGGTCCCGCTGCTCAACCAGATCGGCAAGGACACCCTGCCGCAGCTGCTGGCGCTGCTCGCCCGCGCCCGCATCCTCGTGACCCCGGACTCCGGACCCGCGCACATGGCGACCATGGTCGGCACCCCCGTACTCGGCCTTTATGCGGCCACCAACCCGCGCCGCAGCGGCCCGTACCTTTCGCGGCACTGGTGCGTCGATGCGTACCCGCAGGCGGCGCGTACTTTCCGCGGCGTCGAGGCAGAGGAACTGCCTTGGACGCACAAGATCGAGGAGCCGGGGGTGATGGAGCTGATCAAGGTCGACCAGGTCACCGCAAAGATCGACGAGTTGCTAGGATCCACGCTATGAACGACATCATGGTTCCCATTTCCCCCGGCGAGCTGCTCGACAAGATCACCATCCTGCGGATCAAGGTGGCGCGCATCCAGGACGCCGCGAAGCTTGCCAACGTGAAACTCGAGCTCGCACTGCTGGAGCAGACCTGGAAGGACAGCGGCTGCGCCACCCAGGCGGTGAGCCAGGACGAGCATGCGCTGCAGGCAGTCAACGAGCAGCTGTGGGACATCGAGGACCGCATCCGCGACAAGGAAGCCCACCAGACCTTCGACCGCGACTTCATCGAGCTCGCCCGTTCGGTCTACGTGAGCAACGATGAGCGCGCGGCGGTGAAAAAGCGCATCAACCAGCGCCTGGGCTCGCGGCTGGTCGAGGAAAAGTCCTACAAGCAGTACCGCTAGGGCGGCCCGCGGGCGGCCGCTCAACGCAGCAGCGTGAACTCGGCGCTGCAGTAGGGACACTTGGCAGCCCCGGTATCCTGGATCGGCAGGTACACGCGCGGATGCGAGTTCCACAGGTACATCTGCGGCATCGGGCAGCACAGCGGCAGGTCATCGGCAGTGACCTGGTACTGGTTCTGCGCGTTGGGTTCTATCAGCGGCTTGGCCGTGGCGACCATGACTTCTTGCCCTGCGGTGCGGATGCGGATGAGCGAGCGCCCGATTATACCTGTGCGCCCGCCGCGCCATCGTCCATCGTGGCATCCCATAGGGCAGTCACGGCGGCGCGGGTCTCGCGGAACTGCTCGACCGGCACCAGCGGCTCGGCCCCGGCCAGGGAAAGCCGGTGGGTGGCGGTGCGGTAGGCGCGGTAGGCCGCCGTCAGCACGTCCACGCCTGCCTGCGGCACCAGGTCCGCGGAGGCCACCGATTCCAGCTGCCGGATGGTGTCCGAGAACAGCGCCACCGGCGGGAACTGCTGCGCCCACTTGAGCGCCCAGTACTGCGCCAGGAACTCGATATCGGCGATGCCGCCGGCATCCTGCTTGATGTCGAAGCGCTGCGCGTCGCCCCGGGCAAGCTCGCGGCGCATGCGCTCGCGCATGGTGCGCACCTCCTCGCGCAGGGTGTCGCGCCGCACGTGGTGGCTCAGGACCTCCAGGCGCACGGCCTCGAAGTGCGCCCGCAGGGTCGGCGCACCGGCCACCGCGCGCGCATGCAGCAGCGCCTGGTGCTCCCAGGTCCACGCCTCGGTGCGCTGGTACTCGGCAAAGGCTTCGATGTTGGTGACCAGCATGCCGCCCTTGCCGCTCGGGCGCAGCCGCACGTCGACCTCGTAGAGCCGGCCGGCGGCCGAGTGCATGGTGAGCAGGTGCACGATGCGCTGCGCCAGCCGCACGAAGAACAGCTGGTTGTCGATCGGGCGCGCGGCGGCGGTCTCCTGCTGCTCCCCGTTCGAGTCGTGCAGGAACACCAGGTCCAGGTCCGAGCCGTAGCCAAGTTCCACCCCGCCGAGCTTGCCGTAGCCGATTGCGCAGATGTTGACTGCGCGCCGTGCCGCGCCCTCCCCGCAGCTGGGCACGCCGAACTGCTCGGTGATCTGCCGCCAGCCCAGCTGCATGGCGTGCTCGACGATGAGCTCGGCAATATCGGTGAGGCGGTCGCTCACCTGCATCACCGGCAGCAGGCCGGTGATGTCCGCCACGCCCACGCGAAACAGTGCCGCGCGCTGGAACTGCCGCAACGCCTCGACCTGCAGCTCCGGGTCATCCTCCTGCACCTGGGCCATGCGCGACTCCAGGTCGCGCGCGAACCCTGCGCGCTCAGGCAGCTGGGACAGCGAGCGCTCGTCGATAAGTTCGTCCAGCAGCAGCGGGTGGGCGGCGATCTGGGCGGCCAGGAAGTCACCATGGCGGCACAGCTCGACCAGGCGGGCACGCGCCGGGCCATTCTCCTGCAGCAGCGCGAAGTAGGCCGAGCGCTGGCCAATCGCCTCGATGATGCTGAGCACGCGGCGCAACACCGGCAGCTGCGCGCTGCTGCCGGCGACGTCGGCCAGCAGCACCGGCACCAGGGCCTGCAGGCGGCGGCGGCCAGGCTCATCGAGCCTGCGCACCAGCGCCGAGTCGCGCAGCTCCAATAACAGCCGTGCCGCCTCGGCACTGTCCTTGAAGCCGGCATGCTCGAGCGCCTCGCCGATGGCGGCGGTCTCCGCATCACTGCCCCAGAACCGCCCAAGGTCGATGCGCACGGCATCGCGCTGTGGCTCGGTGCCGCCGAAGATCACCAGCTGGAAGTGCGCACTCACCCGCAGCCTGCGTACCGCAAGCTCGTGCTCCAGTGACGCCCAGTCCGGCAGCTCCATCGCCAGCGCAATGCGTTCGCGCGCCAGCTGCTCGACCGGCAGCCGGTGGGTCTGGGCGTCGGCCAGCATCTGCAGGCGGTTCTCGAGGCGGCGCAGGAACGTGTAGGCCTCATACAGCTCCGTGGCCGCCTGCACCGGCAGCAGCCGCGACTGCGCCAGCCAGTCGAGCGCCTGGGACAGCGAGGGGGTCTGCAGGCGCCGGTCGCGGCCGCCGCGCGTCAGCTGCAGGGCCTGCACGATGAACTCGATCTCGCGGATCCCCCCGGGGCCGAGCTTGACGTTGTCCGCCAGCTCGCGCCGCTCGATCTCACGCGCGATGAGCGCCTTCATCTCGCGCAGGCTCTCGAACACGCCATAGTCGAGGTAGCGGCGGTACACGAACGGACGGATCGCGGCGGCCTGGACTTCAGTGAAGCGCTCGATCGCGGTGATCGGTCGCGCCTTCACGTAGGCGTAGCGTTCCCAGTCGCGACCGTGGCGCAGCAGGTAGTCCTCGAAGGAGGCAAAGCTTGCCACCAGCGGGCCGGAGTCCCCGAACGGCCGCAGACGCAGGTCCACGCGCAGCACGAACCCGTCCGCCGTGGGTGCGGACAGCAGGCGTGCCATCCCCTGTCCCAGGCGCGTGAAGAACTCCTCGTTGGCGATCGCGCGGGCGCCATCGGTCTCGCCATGCTCGGGGAACAGCAGCACGAGGTCGACGTCGGAGGAGAAATTGAGTTCGCAGCCGCCAAGCTTGCCCATGCCGATCACCAGCAGCGGCTGCGGCGCGCCGGCGGCGCTGCGCGGCTCGCCGTAGCGGGCGACCAGCCCGGCGCGCGCCTGGGTGACGGCGGCGCGAATCGCAGCGTCCGCGAAGGCGCTGAGCTCGGCAAGTGTCTCGGGCAGCTGCGACCAGCCGGCCAGATCGCGCCACGCAATGCGCACCAGCTCGCGGCGCCGCCAGGTGCGCAGCGCCACCTGCAGCTGCGACTCGGGCGCCTCGGCTGGCAGGCCTGCCGGTGCACGCGCGCCGAAGTCCCCGGCGCCAAGCGCGCGCATGAGGTCCCCCGATGCGAGCAGCTCGGCCAGCAGCCGCGGGTCACGCGCGCAGGACTGGCCGACGAAGTCGCTGGCGGCGAAGACGCGGGGTACGGAGTCGCGCACCTGCGCCGGCGCGGCGGCCAGGGCGGCGGCCGCATTTTCATTGCCGGCGAGCGCCTCTAACGCGCGCCCAAGGTGTTCGCCCAGCCCGGCACTGATCCGCCGGCCGGGGATCAGTTCCAGATGTTGCCCCCGAGATCGTGGAACGATGAGTCCACGCGGCGGCTCAGACCTGTGAACTGCGAGGAAGCCGCATAGGCCTGCGCACCATCGGACAGGTCGAGCGAACCGCTGTCGCCTTCGATGGAGCTGTTGTCGATGTGCACGTTCGCCGCGCGCGCCTGCACGCCGACACCCTTGGCGGTGATGTGGCTGTTGGTGATGTGGATCTCGCAGCCGTCCTGCGCGCTCACCGCATCGCCGTCGAACTGCATGTTGCGGTTGTCGATGTGCAGCATGCGATCGCCCTGGCAGATGATCGGGTCGTGCCGGTGCTCGAGTGCGGCCGTGGTGATGCTGCTATCGCGCGTGCGCGCCACCGCCGCGGTGCCCGGCGCCCCGGCCTTGATGCTGTAGCCTGGCCCTGACTCCAGCAGCTGGTTGGCGGCCGGCCTTGCCGAGGCGGCAGCGGCGCCTGCGGCCTTGATGCTGTAGCCCGGTCCTGACTCGAGCACCCTGCCAGCGGCTGCATCGCCATGGGTGTACGCGGGCGTGGCCGGCCGCGCGGCCTCGCCATACTGGGCAGGCTCGGTTTGTGGCGCTGCCGGTGCATTCGCCACCATCGCCGGGGCTGGCGTTGCCGCGGCGACTGGCGCCGGCGCTGCGGCCGGGGCGGGAGCAACACCGGGGCCGGGCGGCTGGGCGATGAGCTGGTCGGCGCGCACCACGCGCAGCTCGCCGGTGCTCTTGATCCGTACGGTGAAGCTGTGGCTCTGCTGGTCCGAGCCGACCACTTCAACCTGCGCATTGCGTTCGAGCGCGGCGCGCGCGAACGCCATCTGGTCCTGGGTTTCGCGTGCGCACGCGCTGAGCGTGAGCAGCGTGGCGCAGAGCGTCACGTTCAAGGCAGAAGCGCGAATGGTAGCCATGGCAGTTTTCTCCCCGCTGTGGCCTCGACGATAGCGCTGCGCGCGCATGCGGGGAAGTGGGATGCGCGTCGCAGACCGCGACACGGGCAAGTGGCAGGCACAAAAAAAACAGGCCCCGGTAAGGGGGCCTGCGAGTAATGCGCGGAATAGGGGGTCTTGTTCCGCGGCTTTGGGGGTGGCGGCCGGCGTTGAAGCCGGCCGCGAACCCTTAACTGTTATGTAAAGCGTAACGAGTGCAGTTGCGGGAATCGATACCTCTTTGGAGAGGTCATTACATGTCCATCCCGCCCATGCCACCCATGCCGCCCATACCGCCGCCGCCGCCACCACCACCGTGGCCGTGGTCGTCGTCCTTCGGGGCCTCGGCCACCATGACTTCCGTCGTGAGCAGCAGGCCGGCCACGGAGGCCGCGTTCTGCAGCGCAAGGCGCGTCACCTTGGTCGGGTCCAGGATGCCAGCTTCCAGCATGTCGCCGAACTCGCCGTTGGCGGCGTTGTAGCCGAACGATCCCTTGCCTTCCCTGACGCGATTCAGGATCACGGCAGCGTCTTCGCCTGCGTTCTCGACGATCTGGCGCAGCGGCTCCTCGATCGAGCGGGCCAGGATGCGAATGCCGACCGTCTGGTCCTCATTCTTGCCTTCGAGCTTGTCGAGCGCCTTGAGGGCGCGGATGAGAGCGACACCGCCACCGGGGACGACGCCTTCCTCGACCGCCGCACGCGTGGCGTGCAGTGCGTCCTCGACGCGGGCCTTCTTCTCCTTCATCTCGATCTCGGTGGCAGCACCGACCTTGATGACGGCGACGCCGCCGGAGAGCTTGGCAACACGCTCCTGGAGCTTCTCCTTGTCGTAGTCCGAAGTGGCCTCTTCGGCCTGCTGACGGATCGACTCGATGCGCGCCTTGATGTCAGCGCCCTTGCCGGCGCCGTCGATGATCGTGCTGTTCTCTTTCTCGATGACGATCTTCTTGGCCTCGCCAAGATCATTGATCGTCGCCTTCTCGAGCGACAGGCCGACCTCATCGGAGATCACCGTGCCGCCGGTCAGCGTCGCGATGTCCTGCAGCATGGCCTTGCGGCGATCGCCGAAGCCGGGGGCCTTGACGGCCGCGACCTTGAGGATGCCACGGATGTTGTTGACGACCAGGGTCGCCAGCGCCTCGCCCTCGACGTCCTCGGCGATGACCAGCAGCGGACGGCCGGACTTCGCCACGCCCTCGAGCAGCGGCAGCAGCTCGCGGATGTTGGAGATCTTCTTGTCGACCAGCAGGATCACCGGCTTTTCGAGCTCGACGGTCTGGTTGGCCTGGTTGTTGATGAAGTAGGCGGACAGGTAGCCACGGTCAAACTGCATGCCCTCGACGACTTCCAGCTCGTTCTCAAGACCCGAGCCTTCCTCGACGGTGATCACGCCTTCCTTGCCGACCTTGTCCATCGCCTCGGCAATGGTCTTGCCGATCGACTCGTCGGAGTTCGCCGAGATCGTGCCGACCTGGGCAATCGCCTTGGAGTCCTTGCAGGGCTTGGAGAGCTTCTTGAGCTCCTCGACGGCGGCGATGACGCCCCGGTCGATGCCGCGCTTGATGTCCATCGGGTTGCGGCCCGAGGCGACGGCCTTGAGGCCCTCGCGGATGATCGCCTGCGCGAGCACGGTCGCAGTCGTGGTGCCGTCGCCGGCCTCATCGGAGGTGTTGGAAGCGACTTCCTTCACCATCTGCGCGCCCATGTTCTCGAACTTGTCCTTAAGCTCGATTTCCTTGGCCACCGAAACACCGTCTTTGGTGATGGTGGGTGCGCCGAAGCTCTTGTCGAGCACGGCGTTGCGGCCCTTGGGGCCGAGTGTCGCCTTGACGGCGTTGGCGAGGATGTTCACGCCGCGGAACATCCGCGCGCGAGCGTCGTCGCTGAAACGTACTTCTTTAGCTGCCATTGTCGTGAGTCCTCGCTTACTTGCCTTCAATCACGGCCATGACGTCTTCTTCGCGCATGACCACGAGATCGTCGCCATCGAGCTTGACCTCAGTTCCGCTGTACTTGCCGAACAGGATCTTGTCGCCGACTTTGACGTCGAGAGGACGGACATTGCCGTCTTCGAGAATTTTTCCCTTACCGACCGCTACGATCTTTCCCTGGACCGGCTTCTCAGCGGCGGTGTCGGGAATGATGATGCCGCCCGGAGAGGTACGATCCTCTTCGAGGCGCTTGACGATTACGCGGTCATGAAGAGGACGGATCTTCATGGTGGACGCTCCTTAAGACTTTGATTAATATGGATTTATACAGTCGGGGAGCAGTTAGCACTCTCCCCTGTCGGCTGCTAATCATAGTGGCGCAGCCCCCGAATTCAAGTCTGGAGGGACTTTTTAGTTGCCCACCCGCCCCTGGGGCCAGGGGCCCCGGCGGGCGGAACGCCCGTCTTTTCCAGAAGTTGAACGCTGGTTCCTGCCAGCTCTCCAAGGCGCTGGGCTATAAAACGCCGCTGACCTCATGCAGGTCCCACGTTAAGGTATCGCCGTGACAGTCATTAGACATATCGCAGGCTGACGCTGCTGCTTGCCCTGCTCGAGCCTGAGAGCCGTGGCGGCGGACGCCCCGCCCGCCCCCCCGGCCGCGCCCAATGCCCTATCCGCGGCGCTTGCGAAGTCCGGCGGCGATGACTTCCTGCCAGCCGGACCAGGCTTTCAGGCTCGATGCGATCGCCGAGGGCAGCGACCGAGTGCGCCTGAACTGCGAGATCGCGGAGGGCTACTACCTGTATCGCGCGCGTATCAAGGTCACCAGCGCGAGCACCGGCAGCGCAGCTGGGCACGCTTGAGATGCCCGAGCGGGCAGGTCAAGAACGACGAGTATTTCGGTCGCCAGGAGGTCTACCACCACGAGCTGCGTGCGGCGCTGCCGGTCGCCCGCAGCAGCGGCGGCGCGCTGGAGTTGCCGCTGGAAGTCACCTACCAGGGCTGCGCGGACAAGGGGCTGTGCTACCCGCCGATCACCAAGAAGTCACCGTGAAGCTCGCCGGCGGGGCCGCGCGGCGGCGGCGCGGTGCCTTCGGCGCCGCGGCAGCAGCGGGTGCCGCCGGCGGCGGCACTGCCGGGACTGAGCAGCGAGCAGGACCGCTTCGCGAACCTGCTGCGCAACGCAAGCCTCCTCACCATGATCGCCGGCTTCTACCTGGCCGGGCTGCTGCTGTCCTTCACCCCCTGCGTGCTGCCGATGGTGCCGATCCTCTCCGGGATCATCTTCGGCGGCGGCAGGGCGGTGTCCACCGCGACGCGCGTTCTCGCTGTCGCTTAAGCTACGTGCTGGGCATGGCCCTCACCTACACCGTCGCGGGGCTGGCAGCGGCCGCCGCCGGCAAGCAGGTGCAGGCGCTGTTCCAGCAGTGGTGGGTGCTGGCGCTGTTCGCAGCGCTGTTCGTGGCGATGGCGCTGTCGATGTTCGGCCTGTTCACCGTGCAGATGCCCGCGGCCATCCAGACGCGCATCGCGGACGTGAGCAACCGCCAAAGCAGCGGCTCGATCGGCGGCGTCGCGGTCATGGGCGCACTGTCGGCGCTGATCGTCACCACCTGCGTCGGACCGGCGCTGGTCGGGGCACTCATCGTCATCAGCGAGACCGGGCAGATGGTGCGCGGCGGGGCGGCCTTGTTCGCCATGAGCATCGGCATGGGCACCCCACTGCTGGCAGTGGGCGCCTCGGCCGGCAAGCTGCTGCCCAAGGCAGGCCCCTGGATGGAACTGGTCAAGAAGCTCTTCGGCGTGATGATGCTTGCCGTGGCCGCCTGGATGCTCGCGCGCATCACCCCGGAGCGGCTGACCTTGCTGTTGTGGGCTGTGCCGGCGCTGGCGCTGGCGTACCTGCTGTGGACGCAGCGCGCGACACGTTCCCGGCCGGTCGGCTTCGGGCTCAAGGGCGCAGGCGTGGCCGCCGGGCTCTACGGCCTGGCGCTCGCCGCCGGCGCGGTCGCCGGCAATGGCGACCCGCTCGCGCCCCTGCCACTGAGCGCGCACAACCACGTCCACGAACTGCCCTTCCGCCCCATCGCATCCCTGGCCGACCTTGACCGCGAAGTGGCCCAGGCCCGCGCGCAGGGCAAGGGCGTGCTGGTCGATTTTTCGGCCGACTGGTGCACCTCCTGCAAGGAGATGGAGCGCTACACCTTCACCGATCCGGCGGTGCAGATGGCGCTCGGGCGCGCGGTGCTGCTGCGCGCCAACGTCACCGCCAACAATGCGCAGGACCAGGCGCTGCTGAAGCATTTCGGCATCTTCGGCCCGCCGACGATCGCCTTTTACGGCAGCGACGGCCAGGAGCGCGCCCAGTACCGCGTCGTGGGCTACATGAAGGCCGACGCCTTTGCCGCGCGCAGCCGGGAAGCCCTAAGCCCGTCCTCGTGACCGGTACGAGTTCCACACCGCCACTGAGGATCCTGCTGAGCGCCACCCTCCTGGTCGCGGCCGCCTGCGCTGCCGGCTTCCTGATGTACCGTCTGACGGCTCCCAAAAGCACGACCTACCCGGTGACCCCATCGCAGGCCCGGGTGGCTCGCCAGCTGCCGTCGAGCCGCGTGCATCGCTTCAAGATGCTGCTGATACCCGCAAGATCCCCGAGGTTGTGCCACAACTCTCGCTGCCCGGGCTCGACGGGAGGCCCCATGCCCTGGGTGACTACCGCGGCAAGCTGCTGGTCGTGAATTTCTGGGCCACCTGGTGCGAACCGTGCCGCAGGGAGATTCCCCTGCTGAAGAGCCTGCGGACGGAATATGCCGCTAACGGTCTCGAAATTGTCGGTATCGCCGTCGATTCCCGTGATGACGTGGCAAAATACGTCAGCAGCCACGGCATCGCCTATCCGGTCCTGCTCGGGGAGCGTGGCGGCCTCGAGGCTGCCAGCGCCTTCGGCATGGACGTGGTGCTGCCGTTCAGCGTGTTTGCCGACCGCACCGGCCATATCGTGGCGCTGAAGATCGGCGAGCTGCGGCCGGAGGAAGCGCACATGATCCTGTCCGGGGTGCGCGAGCTGGACGAGGGCCGGCTCACCCTGGCTGCCGCGCAGGCGCGGATTGCAGCGGCAATGGCTGCCCTTGCCGCCCGCCGCGCGGGTGCTGCAGGTTCCACCCAGGAATAGACTCGGTCGCGCCTGTTTGCGGCAATTGGCAGCAGCAGGGTCCCCAATCGGTGCGAAGTGCGCTACATTCGCGGCGCGTTGCTTGCTGCACGTCTGTATAAAGAAGAGCCTACGGCCATGGCCCGAGTGCTGTTACTTAACGGCCCCAACCTCAATTTGCTCGGCACCCGGGAACCGGCCTTGTATGGCACGGACACCCTGGCGTCGATCGAGGCGCGCGTCACTGCGGTGGCCGCCGAGGCCGGCCACCAGCTGGTGGCCTTCCAGAGCAACGCCGAGCATGAACTCATCGAGCGCGTGCACCGCGCCAAGGCAGAGGGCGTCGCCTTCGTGATCCTCAATCCCGGCGCGTTCACGCACACCAGCATCGCGCTGCGCGATGCGCTGCTGGGCACGGCGCTGCCGTTCATCGAGGTCCACCTGTCGAACACGCAGGCACGCGAGGCGTTCCGGCGGCACTCGTATTTCTCCGACATAGCGGTTGGCGTCATCCTCGGCCTGGGCGCCTACGGCTACGAGGCGGCGCTGCGCGCCGCAGCGCTGCACCTGGCGCGCGGCACCTGACATCACCATCCGAACCTAAAGATCCTGGGGGTACGCCCGCACATGGACATTCGCAAGATCAAGAAACTGATCGAGCTGCTGGAGGAGTCCGGCATCGCTGAGATCGAGATCAAGGAGGGCGAGGAGGCGGTGCGCATCAGCCGCATGCCGCCGCCGAGCACCGTGGTGCAACCATGGCCCCACCGCAGTACGCGCCGGCTCCCGCGGCGGCCCTGACTTCCCCGTCCGCGGCCGCCACCGCCGCACAGGGCCCAAGCGAGGCCCCGCCGCCAAGCCGAAGACCAACGAGCACGTGATCACCGCCCCGATGGTCGGCACTTTCTACGCCTCGCCGTCCCCGGGCGCCAAGGCGTTCGTCGAGATCGGCGACGAGATCAAGGTCGGCCAGGTGCTGTGCATCATCGAGGCGATGAAGATGATGAACCAGATCGAGGCCGACAAGGCCGGCAAGCGTCACCTCGATCATGGCCCGCAACGGCGACCCGGTCGAGTTCGGCCAGCCGCTGTTCGTGGTCGAATGACGCAATGGTGATCGAGAAGCTCGTCATCGCCAACCGCGGCGAGATCGCGCTGCGGATCCTGCGCGCCTGCCGCGAACTGGGCATCAAGACCGTCGCCGTGCACTCCACGGCCGACTACAGCCTGAAGCACGTGCTGCTGGCGGACGAGTCGGTGTGCATCGGGCCGCCGCCCTCCTCCCTGAGCTACCTCAACATGCCGGCGATCATCACCGCGGCGGAGGTCACCGACTCGGTCGCCATCCACCCCGGCTACGGCTTTCTCTCCGAGAACGCCGATTTCGCCGAGCGCGTGGAGAAGAGCGGCTTCGTGTTCGTCGGCCCGAAGGCGGAGACCATCCGCACGATGGGCGACAAGGTCTCGGCCATCCGCGTCATGAAGTCGCACGGCGTGCCGTGCGTGCCCGGCTCCGACGGGCCGCTCGGGGATGATGCCGGACGAGAACCTGCGCATCGCCCGCGACATCGGCTATCCGGTCATCATCAAGGCATCCGGCGGCGGCGGCGGCCGCGGCATGCGCGTGGTGCACAGCGAGGCGTCGCTGCTGAACGCGATCGGCATCACGCGCGCCGAGGCGCGCGCGGCGTTCGGCAACGACCAGGTCTACATGGAGAAATTCCTCGAGCGGCCGCGGCACATCGAGTTCCAGGTGCTGGCGGACGGCCACGGCAACGTCATCCACCTCGGCGAGCGCGACTGCTCGATGCAGCGCCGCCACCAGAAGGTGATCGAGGAGGCCCCGGCGCCCGGGCATCACCGCGCGCCAGCGCCGGATCATGGGCGACCGCTGCGTCGAGGCCTGCCGCGCGGTCGGCTACCGCAGCGCCGGCACCCTGGAGTTTCTCTACCAGGACGGCGAGTTCTACTTCATCGAGATGAACACGCGCATCCAGGTGGAGCATCCGGTCACCGAGCTCGATCACCGGCATCGATCTCGTGAAGGCGCAGCTGCTGATCGCCCAGGGCGAGCGCCTGCCCTACGCGCAGAGCGACGTGCAGATCCGCGGCCACGCCATCGAATGCCGCATCAATGCCGAGGACGCCAAGACGTTCATGCCCTCACCGGGGCCGATCCGCCTGTGGCATGCCCCGGGCGGCCCTGG
Source organism: uncultured Pseudomonadota bacterium (assembly GCA_963703025.1). Lineage (GTDB taxonomy): Bacteria > Pseudomonadota > Gammaproteobacteria > Steroidobacterales > Steroidobacteraceae > 13-2-20CM-66-19. The sequence continues at coordinate 987,945 of OY969778.1, forward strand.
CATCCGCGTCGACAGCCACATCTACTCCGGCTACAACGTGCCGCCCAACTACGACTCGCTCATCGGCAAGATCATCGCCCACGGCGACACGCGCGACACCGCGATCGCGCGCATGAAGAATGCCCTGGCGGAGATGGTGATCGAGGGCATCAAGACCAACGTCGCCCTGCACCAGGAGATCTTCAACCACGCCGCCTTCCAGAAGGGCGGCACCGACATCCACTACCTGGAGCGGCGCCTCGGCCTGCGCTAGGCGCATGGCCGACTACCTGGAACTGTCCTTTGACCTGGAGGCGCTGGACCCTGAGTCCGCCGAGGCGGCCTGCTTCGCGGGCCGGCGCGCTCTCGGTCACCTTCCTCGACGCCCAGGACGACCCGGTGCTCGAGCCGGCACCGGGCGAAGTGCGCCTGTGGCCACGCACCCGCGCTCGCTGCCTGTTCGCGATACGAAGCGGACGCCGCCGCGCTCGCCCGGCGGCTCGCCGCAACGCTTGCAATCGCCCCCGAGCGCATCCAGTGCACCCACGTGCCGGACCGCGTCTGGGAGCGCGAATGGCTGAAGGACTTCCACGCGATGCGCTTCGGCCAGCGCCTGTGGGTGTGCCCGCTCCATGAGCAGGTGCACGATGCGGCGGGCGGTGGTTGTGAACCTGGACCCCGGCCTTGCCTTCGGCACCGGCACGCATGCGAGCACCGCGCTGTGCCTGACCTGGCTCGACGCTTACCTGCGTCCCGGGGCGACGCGTCATCGACTATGGCTGCGGCTCGGGCGTGCTGTCGCTGGCGGCCGCGAAGCTCGGGGCCGCGGCCGTGCATGCCTTCGACATCGATCCGCAGGCGCTGACTGGCGACCGCCGACAATGCGCGCAGCAACGCGCGTCGCGGACGCTCGTCCAGGTGCACGCGCAGGCGAGCAACCCTGCCGCACGGCACCGACGTGCTGCTGGCCAACATCCTGTGCGGCCCACTGTGCGAGCTGGCCCGAAGCTTCGCGCACCTGGTGCGCCCCGGCGGCGAGGTCGTGCTGGCGGGGATCATGGAGCCGCAGGTCGCGGAGGTGACAGCCGCTTACGCCCCATGTTTTGATGTCACGCGCTTCGGCGGACGCGACGGCTGGGTCTGCCTCGCCGGGCGACGCCACGGATAACGCTGCGCGGCTGCCCGCATGTTTACGGTCTGCCCAAAATGCGCCCTCACGCTGGTGGTCACCGCGGCGGACCTGCGCATCGCGCAGGGCTACGTGCGCTGCGGCCGCTGCTCGAGCGTGTTCAATGCCCTGGCACGCCTCTCGGAGAGACAGGGACGCGGAGGGCGCCGAGGCGGCGCCGGGCGCAGCTCCCACGCCCGCACGCGCAGGCACCCGAGGCGCCAAGGACGCCCACACCGCCGGTGCCTGCCAGCCCGAACCGGCGGCGTCCTTGCCTGCCGCGGCGCTGCAGTCGCTGCCGGCCGAGAGCGTCATTCCCGACGCGGCGCTCGAGTTCAATGCCGAAACCACGGATGTGAACTCGGTATTCGTGGAGGCGCCCCCGAACCCGCAGTGGACCGCAGCGACCGGCTCGTTCCGCGCGCTCGTGAGCCAGCCCGCAGCGCCGTGCCCGGGCCTGGACTCGCAGGTGGACGTGGAGATCGATGCGGCATTCCTGGCCTCCATGCTGCGCGACGAGACCCCCGTGCCGGATGCGCAGGCGGCGGCCCCGACCGGCCCGCCTCCGCCGCGCGTGCTGCCACCCTTGCCAAGAGCGCCGTCCCGATCCCGCTCGACGCCGCGCGGCGCGCACGTATCCTCAAGGATGCGCAATGCCACGGTCGGGGTGGCCGCATCGGCCCGGCTTGCCGGACCGGAAAGCGCCCCGCCGCGCCCGCTGACGGAGGCCGAAGCGATCCAGGAAGCCGAAGCACTGGCGGTCGATGACCCGACGCTGCCAGGGGTAGATGCGGAACCGTTCGCGGTACCGCATCCACTGGCGCGTTTCCTGCCCTACGCCTGGCCGGTCGGTACCGCGCTTGCCGTCCTGCTGCTGGCCGCCCAGGTGACCAACCATTATCGGGACGAGCTTGCCGCCAGCGGGCGCTTCAACCATGCACTGACTGCTGTGTACGGCTCGCTGGGCATCACGCCTGTTCCCGCACTGGGACTTGCATGCCTACGACGTGCGCCAGCTGGGCGCCTCAGGGGACCCGGCGGGCAACGGGCTGATCACCGTGCGCGCCAGCATCAAGAACGGCGCCTCGCAGCCCCAACCGCTGCCGTTGCTGCGCGTGACGCTGCAGGACCGCTTCGGCAACCGCATCGCCGCGCGCGACGTCGCGCCGAAGGGCTACCTGCCCAGCGCCATGCCGGAGACCTCGTTCCTGTCGGCCGGCCAGCGCATCGATGCGCAGATGGGATTTGCGGACCCGGGCCCCAACGCCGTCGGCTTCGAGATCGATGCCTGCCTGCCCGCCGCGGCCGGGGTCATCGCCTGCGCCAACGACGCGACGCCGCGCTGAGGGGTGCAGGTGAATACCGTGCGTATCGGGCCCCACGTGCTGCCCTCGAACGTGGTGCTCGCGCCGATGGCCGGCGTCACCGACCGCCCCTTTCGCGTGCTGTGCCGCAGTTTCGGTGCCGGGCTTGCCGCCTCGGAGATGATTACCTCCGACACGCGACTGTGGAATACGTCCAAATCACGTAACCGCATGAATCACGAAGGCGAACCGGAGCCACGCGTCGTGCAGCTGGCCGGCGCCGACCCGCAGGCGCTCGCCGAGGCCGCCAGCGCCAACGTGGACCTCGGCGCACAGATCATCGATCTGAACATGGGGTGCCCGGCCAAGAAGGTCTGCGGCCGGCTGTGCGGCTCCGCGCTGCTCACCGATGAGGCACTGGTTGGCCGCATCCTGGAGTCGGTCGTCAGGGCCGTCTCGGTGCCCGTAACGCTCAAGATCCGCACCGGCTGGGACCGCGACCACAAGAACGGCGTGAACATTGCATGCATCGCCGAGGCGAGCGGCATCGCAGCGCTTGCGGTGCACGGGCGTACGCGCGCTGACTTCTACGAGGGTGAAGCCGAGTACGCAACCATTCGCGCGATCAAGCAGGGCGTGCGCATTCCGGTGTTCGCCAACGGCGACATCACTTCGCCGGAAAAAGCGCGCGAGGTACTTGCTTTCACCGGCGCCGACGGAGTAATGATCGGCCGCGCGAGTCATGGCGCTCCATGGATATTTCGCGCTGTCAACGCCCGCCTGCGCGAAGGAATTGCGCCGCCAGCGCTTCTGCGCGCCGATGTGCGTGATATTATTCTCGCGCATCTCGACTCGCTTTATTCGTTCTACGGCGAGGAGACCGGAGTCCGGATCGCGCGAAAACATCTCGGCTGGTATTGTGAACAGCTCCTGCAGTTTCCGGCGCAGATCCGCCGCGAACTGATGGCAGCCGCAAGCACCACCGCACAGTTTGCGCATGCGGCTAAGCATTTCGGAGATTGGGTAAGCGAGGCCGCAGCGGCGGCCTGAAGATGAGTTGTCCCCGGGGGGTGTGCATGACGGCAAAAAAGAAAACACGAGCTCGTGAAGCCAGCACCGCCAGAGTCCATGGACGGGATCTGCCGCTGCGCAATCACGCTGAGCGTGCCTTGAGCGATTACTTCACCAGCCTGAACGGCCACCGGCCCGCGCACCTGTACGACCTGGTGCTGCGCGAGGTCGAGGAACCGCTGTTCCGCGTGGTGCTCGACTACGCGGAAGGCAACCAGAGCCGCGCGGCCGGGATCCTGGGCATCAACCGCGGCACGCTGCGCAAGAAACTGAAGCAGTTTGGACTTGGCGGCGCCTAGCGCCGCCAAGCGCGGCGCCGCGCGCCGCAAACAACAAAAGGCCTAGGTCATGCCGCTGCCGGTGCGCCGCGCACTCCTTTCCGTCTCCGACAAGAACGGCCTCGTGGAGTTCGCGCGCGCCCTGGCGGCGCGCAACATCGAGATCCTGTCCACCGGCGGCACGGCGCGGCTGCTCAGCGAGCACGGCCTCGCGGTGCGCGAGGTCGCAAGCCACACCGGCTTCCCGGAGATCATGGACGGGCGCGTCAAGACGCTGCACCCGAAGATCCACGGCGGGCTGCTGGGCCGCCGCGGTACCGACGATGCGGTCATGGCCGAGCACGGCATTGCCCCCATCGACCTCGTGGTGGTCAACCTCTATCCCTTTGCCGCGACCGTGGCCAGGCCCGGCTGCAGCTACGAGGATGCGGTCGAGAACATCGATATCGGTGGCCCAGCCATGCTGCGGGCCGCCGCCAAGAACCACGAGTCGGTGCTGGTAGTGGTCGACCCGGCAGACTACGCGACCGTATTGAGTGAACTTGCCAGCGAGGACGGTAGCAGCCGTTTTGCCACGCGTGCGCAGCTGGCCGCCAAGGCCTTCGCCCACACGGCCGCCTACGACACCATGGTCGCCGGCTACCTGGCAGCGCAGCACGCCGTCGCCGGCGAGTTGTTCCCGCAGACGCTGCCGCTGATCTACGAGAAGGTGCAGGACCTGCGCTACGGCGAGAACCCGCACCAGGCGGCCGCCTTCTATCGCAGTCCCGGCGCCCGCGGCGCCGGCATCGCCACCGCGCGCGTGCTGCAGGGCAAGGACCTGTCCTTCAACAACATCGCCGATGCCGACACGGCCATCGAGTGCGTACGCCAGTTCGCCGAGGTCGCCTGCGTCATCGTCAAGCACGCCAACCCCTGCGGGGTGGCCACCGGCACCGGCGTGCGCGAGGCCTACGAGGGCGCCTACCGCACTGACCCGACTTCCGCCTTTGGCGGCATCATTGCCTTTAACCGCGAGCTGGATGCCGCGACCGCTGCGGCCATCACCGAGCGGCAGTTCGTCGAGGTGCTGGCAGCTCCCGCGGTGTCAGCGGAGGCAGCGCGCATCCTCGCCGGCAAGCCGAACGTGCGCGTACTGGTACTGGGGGAGCTTGCCCCCGCGGCGCCGGGGATCGAGATCCGCAGCGTCACCGGCGGGCTGCTCGGGCAGACGCGCGACCTGGGTGAGCTGCTCGAGGCGGACCTCACGGTACCCACGCGCCGCCGGCCGACCGCTGCGGAGATGGCCGACCTGCGCTTTGCCTGGCGGGTGTGCAAGTTCGTGAAATCAAACGCCATCGTCTTCGCACGCGGGCTCACCACCATCGGTGTCGGTGCCGGGCAGATGAGCCGCGTGTATTCCACGCGCGTGGCTGCCATGAAGGCCGCCGACGAGAAGCTCGCCATCGCCGGCGCGGTGATGGCTTCCGACGCATTCTTCCCGTTCCGCGACAACCTCGACGTCGCCGCCGGCTATGGCATCCGCGCCATCATCCAGCCCGGCGGCAGCAAGCGTGACGCGGAAGTCATCGCCGCGGCCGACGAGCACGACATGGCGATGGTGTTCACCGGCATGCGCCACTTCCGCCACTAGATGAAAGTCCTGGTGGTAGGCGGCGGTGGTCGCGAGCACGCCCTGGCCTGGAAGTGCGCCGCATCGCCGCGCGTCAGCGAGGTGCTGGTGGCCCCCGGCAACGCCGGCACTGCCGCCGAGACCAACATGCGCAACGTCGCCATCGCGGCCGAGGACATCGCCGGCCTGGTGCGCATGGCACGGCAGGAACGCGTCGACCTCACGATCATAGGTCCGGAGGGACCGCTGGTGGAGGGCGTCGTGGATGCCTTCACCGCCGCCGGACTTGCCTGCTTCGGCCCGAACCGCGCCGCCGCGCAGCTGGAGGGCTCCAAGGCGCACATGAAGCAGTTCCTGCGCCGGCACGGCATCCCCACTGCACGCTCGGCCACGTTCACGCGCGCGAGCTTCGATCACGAGTGGGTGCGGGCGCAGCGCACGCCGCTGGTGGTCAAGGCGAGCGGCCTGGCAGCTGGCAAGGGCGTCATCATCGCCGAGTCGATCGACGAGGCCCTGGACAGTGCGCAGGCGATGTTTGCCGGGCAGTTTGCCGTGGCCGGCCACGAAATCGTCATCGAGGAATTCCTCCCCGGCGAGGAGGCAAGCTTCATCGTCATGTGCGATGGCCGTCACATCCTGCCGCTGGCCAGTTCCCAGGACCACAAGCGCCGCGACGATGGTGACCGCGGTCCCAACACCGGCGGCATGGGCGCCTACTCTCCGGCCCCCGTGGTCACCGCCGCGATGCACGCGCGCATCATGACCGAGATCATCGAGCCGACCGTGCGCGGGCTGCGTGCCGACGGCACCCCGTTCACCGGCTTCTTGTATGCCGGTGTCATGATCGCCCCGGACGGCACGCCCAACGTGCTGGAATTCAACTGCCGCCTCGGTGACCCGGAGACGCAGCCGATCATGATGCGCCTGACCTCCGACCTCACCGTGTTGTGCGAGGCCGCCCTGGCCGGTCGCCTGGACGAGGTGCAGGCCACCTGGGACCCGCGTGCAGCTCTGGGCGTCGTGATGGCGGCCGCGGACTACCCGCAGAGCGCCACCCGGGGCGACGTCATCGAGGGCCTCGACCTTGCCGCGCAGCTGCCGGGCAAGATCTTCCACAGCGGCACGCAGCTGGTGCATGGCCAGGTACTCACCAACGGCGGGCGCGTGCTGTGCGCGGTGGGGCTCGGAGACACGGTGGCGGATGCGCAGGGCGAGGCCTATGCACTCACCGAGCGGGTACGCTGGCCCGGGGCGCACTACCGGCGCGACATCGGCTATCGCGCGGTCGCGCGCGAGAGCTGAAGCACGCGCGGCTTGACGATGGACCCATGGGACTTCCCCGCCGCGCACCGCGTCGAGATCGCCGTGGCACCCCAGGACATCGACGCCTACGGCCACGTGAACAACTCGGTCTACCTCGGCTGGCTTGACCGCGCCGCCTGGTCGCACTCGGCAGCCTTGGGCGTACCGCTGGAGCGGTGCCTGAGCACGCGCCGCGGCATGGCCGCCCAGCGCATCGAGATCGACTACCTGCGCGCGGCCATGGCCGCAGACACCGTGCAGGTGGCCACCTGGATCGAGCACAGTGACCAGCGACTGCGCGTCGGCCGCCGCTTCCAGCTGCGGCGCCTGAGCGATGGCCAGACCCTGGCGCGGGCGAAGGTCGACTACGTGTGCATCAACCTCGACTCCGGCCGCGCGACGCGCATGCCGCCGCAGTTCGCGCAATGCTACGTGCCAACTAGAAGCTGAAGCGCAGGAAGGCTTCCGGGCCGTGGGTGCTGGTGTTGACCACCCCGGGGAACGAGCCGCTGGTGCGGCCCACGGAGCTGCGGAAGTTGGTATAGCCCAGGCCCACCACGAAGTTCGGGTTCCAGCGGTACTGGGTGTCGAGGTGATAGTCGCCGTACCAGCCATCGAAGTTGTTGTGGTTGGCCTTGAGGTAGGCACCGTGCCCGTTCAGGGACCAGCGCCGTGAGATGACCCAGACCGCATCCACCGGCAGCGCCGGGAAGGGTGAGGCGGCGCTCACGTCCTCGCGCAGGCCCGGTGCGGTGGTGAGCATCTCGACCTGCAGGAAATAGCAGGCAAGGCCGGTACCAAGCTCGAAGCGCGGCGTGTGGATGATCGAGTAGGTGTAGGTGATGTCGAACTGGCGCACGTTCAGTTCGGTGCGCGTCGGCTGGCCGGCGATGAAGGTGGTATTGCCGATGACCACGTCCTGGGCGAGGACGACGTTGCCGGTGCGGTCAGCCTGGTAGGTGTCCAGGCGCACCTTGTTGCGCTCGCGCAGGCGGAACATGAACTCCACCCGTCCCATGCCCTTCTTGACCGGCAGCCCCAGGTCCGACTCCGCGTTCACCGGGGTGCCGCTGACTCCCGGGACCGGCGGGGAGGGATCCACCCGCAGGCTGGTGTTGAAGGTCGCGCTGTAGAAGGCGCCGAGGATGTAGAAGTGATCGGTGATCGGGTTCGATTCTTCGTGCTTGCCCGGTGGCAACGGTGCCCCGGACTGCGGATCGCGCTCGGCCAGCGCCGGCGCGGCGTATAGCGCCAGAAGCATCCAGGCGGCCGTGAAGTTGATGCGCATGCCCTTGGGACTCCCCCGCGCTACAGGCGCGAGTTGGCCCCGATCTTACTGACCTGCGGCATGGGTCTGCCAGCGTCGCAGACTGCCGACGTGACGCGAAGCACAGCACGCCGACACCGACAGGCGCCGCGGGCGGTCCGCCGCAGTCATATGAGGGGGGAAGGACCGCAGCCGCCATGCTGGGCATGGCGGCTGCGGCAATAGCAGCGCTTAGCGCTTCATGGCCTCGAAGAACTCGCTGTTCGACTTCGTATCCTTCATCTTGTCGAGCAGGAATTCGATCGAGGTGAGCTCATCCATCGGGTGCAGCAACTTGCGCAGGATCCAGATCTTGGCCAGCTCACCCGGGTCGGTGATCAGCTCTTCCTTGCGCGTGCCGGAGCGGTTGATGTTGAGGGCCGGGAACACGCGCTTCTCGGAGACGCGGCGATCCAGGTGGATTTCGCTGTTGCCGGTGCCCTTGAATTCCTCGTAGATGACATCGTCCATCTTCGAGCCGGTGTCGATGAGCGCGGTCGCGAGAATCGTGAGGCTGCCGCCCTCCTCGATGTTGCGCGCCGCGCCGAAGAAGCGCTTCGGGCGCTGCAGGGCGTTGGCGTCCACGCCGCCGGTCAGCACCTTGCCCGACGAGGGCACCACGGTGTTGTAGGCGCGGGCCAGTCGCGTGATCGAGTCGAGCAGGATCACCACATCCTTCTTGTGCTCGACCAGGCGCTTGGCCTTCTCGATGACCATCTCGGCAACCTGCACGTGGCGGGCAGCCGGTTCATCGAAGGTACTGGACACGACTTCGCCCTTGACGGTGCGCTGCATCTCGGTGACTTCCTCGGGCCGCTCGTCGATGAGCAGCACGATGAGGATCACTTCCGGGTGGTTCGAGGTGATGGCGGTGGCGATGTTCTGCAGCAGCATCGTCTTGCCGGCCTTGGGGGGCGAGACGATCAGGCCGCGCTGTCCCTTGCCCAGCGGCGCCACCAGGTCGATCGCGCGTGCGGTCAGGTCCTCGGTGGAGCCATTGCCACGCTCGAGCTTCAGGCGCTTGGTCGGGTGGAATGGGGTCAGGTTCTCGAACAGCACCTTGCTGCGCGAGCTGTCCGGGGAGTCGTAGTTGATCTCGCCGACCTTGAGCAGCGCAAAGTAGCGCTCGCCGTCCTTGGGCGGGCGGATCAGGCCGGAGATCGTGTCGCCGGTGCGCAGGTTAAAGCGCCGGATCTGGCTGGGGCTTATGTAGATGTCGTCCGGGCCGGCCAGGTAGGAACCATCCGCGGAGCGCAGGAAGCCGAAGCCGTCCTGCAGGATCTCGAGGACCCCGTCGCCGTAGATGTTCTCGCCGTTGCGCGCGTGCGCCTTCAGGATCGAGAAGATGATGTCCTGCTTGCGCGAGCGGGCGACGTTCTCCACGCCCATCGAATCGGCAAGCTTGACCAGCTCGTGGATCGGTTTGGACTTCAGCTCCGTGAGGTTCATGGAGCTGCGCGACAGGGTCAGTTCAGCCGGGCTGATGATCTCGGAGTCGTTCGGGTCGAACGGCTCCGGCTCGTGCATCATCTCGTCGGGGCGGCCGCCATTGCTGTTGCCGCGATTGCCGTCGCGATTGCCGTTACCGTTGCCGCCACCCCCACCACCGTGACGGGGGCCCTTGTTCGGCCGGTTGCGGCCCTGATTTCCTAGATAGCCCCTCATTTCTTCGCCAGCGCGCCAGCGGCGTCGTCCAGGTTGCTGTCAAGGAAGGCCGCCAGTTGGGATTTGGAGACCGCGCCTACCTTCTGCGCCTCGACCGTCCCGTTCTTGAACAGGATCAGCGTCGGGATGCCACGGATGCCGAACTTGGGCGGCGTCTGGGGATTCTCGTCGATGTTGATCTTGGCGATCTTGACCCGGTCTTTGTACTCGGTGGCAATCTCATCGAGGATGGGGGCGATCATCTTGCACGGACCGCACCATTCAGCCCAGAAATCCAAGAGAACCGGTTTATCGGACTTGAGGACGTCGTGTGAGAAAGTGGCGTCCGTGGTGTGCACAATGTGCGAACTACTCACGCGGTGAAACCTCCGTCAGTGCAGAAGAATAAAAATTCGATTGGAAAATTTTGAGGGATCCGGAGCAGTGGGCTGCGGGTAAGCGAAAAGCGGTGCCTGAGACACCAGCTAAACGGTTACACTAATAACTCGTGATTGAGTAAGAAACCTAAAGGGATTAAGGAGACCTGGCTGGCAGGTGCGGACCGGTTGGCCCGCTGACTTAAGATACTTTGTAGCGCTTCCGAGTCGCTTTTGCAAGCTCGGACGAGCCTCCCCCCCTCACATTCCAGAATGAATTGATGACTGAAGCACACTCCGAAACCGTGACATTCGCGTCCCTTGGCCTCGTAGATGAGGTTATGGCGGGCATAAAGCAAGCCGGCTTTGTCAATTGCACGCCCATCCAGGCGCAGACGCTGCCGATCGCACTGGCCGGGCGCGACGTGGCAGGCCAGGCACAGACCGGCACCGGCAAGACCGCGGCATTCCTGCTGGCGGTCTACCAGTCGCTGCTGACGCGCCCGGCCGGCCCCGGGCGCCAGAAGTCCTCCATCCGGGCGCTCATCGTCGCCCCCACGCGCGAGCTGGCGGTGCAGATCCACCACGACGCCCTGACCTTGGGTGCGCACACCGGGCTTAAGCAACAGGTGGTCTTCGGTGGCGTCGACTACGAAAAGCAGCGCCAGGAACTGACCGACGGCTGTGACGTGCTCATTGCGACCCCGGGCCGGCTCATCGATTACTTCAAGCAGCACGTGTTCGACCTGCGGCACGCGCAGGTGCTGGTGCTGGACGAAGCGGATCGCATGTTCGACCTGGGCTTCATCGCCGACATCCGCTACATCATGCGCCGCCTGCCGCCGCCGGATAGGCGCCAGTCCATGCTGTTCTCCGCCACGCTCTCGCAGCGGGTGCTCGAGCTCGCCTACGAGCACATGAACGAGCCTGAGCTGGTGCGCATCGAGCCGGACAAGATGACCGTCGATCGCGTGCGGCAGATGATGTACTACCCCTCGATGGAGGAAAAGACGCCGCTGCTGATCGGGCTGCTGCATCAGTCCGAAGCCGTACGCACCATGGTGTTCGTCAATACCAAGCGCACCGCCGAGCGCCTGGAGTCCTCGCTCAAGGCCAACGGCTTCTCCGCCCAGGCCCTCACCGGCGACGTCCCGCAGAACAAGCGCCTGCGCTTCCTGCGCGACTTCCACGACGGCAAGCTGGCGGTGCTGATCGCCACCGACGTCGCCTCGCGCGGCCTGCACATCCCCGACGTCAGCCACGTGTTCAACTACGACCTGCCACAGGACCCGGCCGACTACGTGCATCGCATCGGCCGCACCGCCCGCGCCGGCGCGGAGGGTGATGCCATCAGCTTCGCCTGCGAGGAGTACGCGGTCTCGCTGCCGGAGATCGAGGACTACATCGGCCACAAGGTGCCCTTCTCGCCGGTCGCCTCGGAACTGCTGGCCACGGGGGTCATCGCCGGCGCGCCGGTGATTCGCTCGCACCCAGGTGGCCCGCGCCGCGGCGGCGGGGGCGGGGGCGGCGGCCGGGGTGGTGGCGGCGGCGCAAGGCGCTCCGGTGGCGGTCGGCCGCCTCCGCGCGGACGCCGCTGACGTGGCACTCGGCGGGCCGCTCGGCTAAGCTTGGCGCTGTTGGGCGGCCACCGCCAACGGCATAAGACCGTCCAAGCCCAACTCCCCAAATCATGGGCCTGCTGCATGGCAGATACCGAAGACAACGTTGACCGCGCACTGTTCCGCAACGTGGAAAAAGTGCGGCAGCTGCGCATCGAACACCGGGACCTGGACGAGGTCATCTGCCGGCTGTCGCTCGACATGCACGTCGATGAGCTGCAGCTGAAGCGCCTGAAGAAGCGCAAGCTGATGCTCAAGGACCAGATCTCGCGCGTCGAGAGCCAGCTGATCCCGGACCTGAACGCCTGATGGACAGCGCAGACAGCCCCATGCGGGCCGTCCTCCTGCAGCTCACCTCGCCCCAGACCCTGGCGGCAGGCCTGGTGATCGTCGTCGCCGCGGTTGTCGCGCTCATCGTCGCACGCGTACTGCGCACCCGCCACCAGCCCCAGCCGCGCGCGGCAGTCCCGGCACGCGCACTGCACTGGGCGGACCATGGACTCGAGGGCGCACTGAAGCTCGCGCCGATCCTGGCCGGGCTCATCACGCTGTTTGCCGGCCATTTCGTGCTCAGTGCCAGCGGCATCTCCACGGCCGTGGCCGACTGGGCGGTGCGCCTGCTCGTCGCCCTGGTGCTGGTGCGCCTGGGGGTCTACCTGCTCGGGCTGCTGCTGGGCCCTGCCTCATGGATGCGCACGCGCGAACGCACCGTCACGTTCATCCTGTGGCTGATCGTCGGCTTCGTGATCACCGGCTGGATGGATGCAATCGAGGCCAGCCTCAACCGCGTCAACATCCTGCCCGGCCGCTCGCAGCTGAGCCTGTGGGCGCTGCTGAAGGGCCTGGTCGTCGTCAGCGCCTTCGTGGTGGTGGCCAGCCTCATCGCCCGCGCCATCGAGCGGCACGTGATGCGCCTGGACACCCTGGCGGTGTCGACCCGGGTGGGGGTGTCGAAATTCAGCTACTTCCTGCTGGTTGGGCTGGGCATCCTGCTGGGCATCAATGCCGCCGGCGTCGACGTCACGACGCTGAACGTGCTCACCGGCGCCATCGGCATCGGGCTGGGGTTCGGGCTGCAGTCGGTCGCCAGCAACTTCGTCAGTGGCTTCGTGCTGCTCATCGACAAGTCGATCAAGCCCGGCGATGTCATCAGCTTCACCGACCACACCGGCAACAGCATCGGCAACTCCGGCAACAGCACCAGTAACTTCGGCTGGGTGCAGGAGCTGCGCGGCCGCTATGTCGTGGTGCGTGACCGCGATGGCGTGGACACGCTGGTGCCCAACCAGAACCTCATCACCAGTTCGTTCATCAACTGGAGCTACTCCGACCAGAAGGTGCGCCTGAAGCTGCCGGTTACGGTCAGCTACAGCGACGACCCGGAACTGGCCTTGAAGCTGCTGGTGGAGGCGGCGCAGAACCACCCGCGCATCCTGCGCGACCCGCCGGCGGTCTCGCGGCTGATCAGCTTCGAGGACAACGGCATTCGCCTGGAGATCCGCTTCTGGATCGCCGACCCGGTGAACGGGGTGAACAACGTGCGCTCGGACGTCAATCGCGCGATCTGGCGCATCTTCCGCGCCCACGGCGTGACCATGGCCACGCCGCAGCGCGAGGTATACATGCTCGAGCAGCGCCGCAGCCCGCCGCCGGTGGATCCGGGCGCAGCACCGGATGCCGGCCTGGACCAGTCCGCGGACTAGGCTGAGCTTGCCGCTGCAGGTCGCCCCAGGGGTGGAGATTCCGGACAGCGAGCTGTCCATCGTGTTCGTGCGTGGCTCGGGGCCCGGCGGTCAGAACGTCAACAAGGTCGCCACCGCGGCGCAGCTGCGCTTCGACCTGGCAGGCAGTCCTTCCCTGACTCACGCGGTAAAGATGCGCGTGCGCCCCTTGAGCGGGCGCCGGCTTACCGACGAGGGTTCACTGCTGATCATCGCGCGCAACCACCGCACGCAGGAGGGCAACCGGCGCGAGGCGCTCGAGCGCCTGGCCGACATCATCCGCCGCGCGCTGGTGCCGCCCAAGCCGCGCAAGGCCACCAAGCCCACGCGGGCATCAAAGGAAAGGCGCCTGGATGGCAAGGCGCGCCGGCAGCGCACCAAGCACAATCGCTCGGGCTCCTGGGAAGGCTGAGCGGGCCGGCCAACAGGCCCGCCGCGGTCCCGCGGGGCATTTGTGACGGCAAAGCACGTAGCGCAATATTGCCCACATGGAGCAACCCACCGATCCGCGCGAGAAGCGCTCCGCATACTGGATTCGCGGTCCGAGGACCCGGCGCCACGTCTACTTCTACCCTTCCGACGATCGGGCAGGGTTCGCACTGATGCTATTCATCGGCGTTCTGGGCCTGGTCGCGCTCGGCCTCGGCGCCAGGAACATCCTTGCTTCGCCGGGTGTCCAGCGGCGTGACGTGATCCTTGTAGGAATTGGCCTGTTTGCAGCGGCAATAGGTCTCTATCAGGCAAATCGACTGCGGCGCTGGAACTAGGTCAAGTCTGAAGGACCGAGAACTGCTCGGGCGGTTGACGCGCCAGGTTGACGAGTAAGCCGCATCCGCCGAAGTTGAATGAAGACTTCCGCGAACAATAGCGGGATGGCCCAGCAGCCCCAGGCAAGCAGCGTGTCGATGTCGTCACATGCGGGTCGTCCGGAACATGGATCCAGCGTTCCAGCCAGGTAGATGCGAAACGATAGGTCACAAACGCGAATGTGACCGTGTAACTGCGCAGCATCCATTCGCGGTGCTGATCGATGCGCCGCGTGCGAATTGCGTAGAGCGCCATGCCGGTGGTAAGCACCCACGCAACACACAGCATGAACAGTCCGGCGCTATAAGGCAGATGACCCGGAATGGTCAGCGCGAGATAGAAGCCGCCGATGCTGCCTACCAGGACGCCAGCGCCGTAGAGCTTGCCGAGCACGCGGTGCAGGGTACTGACGCGATTTGTGAGTCCGAGCCAGATCTGCACAAGCCCCACCGAGATCGCAAGCGCACCGCCGGTCAGGTGCGCAATGAGCCCCACTCGACGCGGCCAGTAGTAGTCGCTGTACGAGGCCAGCGAGTAGTCCGCGAAATAGTGGAACTTTTTACTGACGAACCACAGCAGAACTGCTGCGAGCGCGCCCAACACGCCAACTCAGAAAAAGGGGCGGAGTCCGCCCACGCGGTGCGGATGCGGCGACATTCATGCAGAGTCCCTTTCCAGCGTATTGTTTGAAGGAGCGTCGTCTTTCAGGCAAGCATTCTAACCGCCTTGACGACCGGGTTTGGCCGCCCGCGGGCGCTGCGCTGATGGCACCTGCCTTCGGTGCGCTCGGCTAAGGGGCCGCGTCGGGCTTAGCGGCTGAGGACACGTTTAGCCCGTCCGGGTGCATGAACCAGGCGCCCAGCGCGGGTATCAACAAGATCGCCGCCAGCATGTTCACCAGGAACATGAACGTCAGCATGATGCCGATGTCCGCCTGGAACTTCAGCGGCGAGAACACCCAGGTGGCGACACCGATCGCAAGGGTGAACCGGTGAAGATGATGCTGGCACCGGTGACCCGCAGCGTGTGCTCGTAGGCCTCCCGCACCGACTGCCCGCGGTGCAGGAACTGCTGCATGCGGCTGAACAGGTAGATGCCGTAGTCGACGCCGATCCCGGCACCCAGGGCGACCATGGGAAGCGTCGAGACCTTGAGCCCGATGCCCACCAGGGCCATGACTGCGTATACCAGCACCGACACCAGCGCCAGCGGCAGCACCACCAGCAGCGTGCCGACCACCGAGCGGAAGGTAACCAGGCACATGAGGATCACCGCGGCGAACACGCCGGCGAGGATCCACACCTCCTTGGCTTCCACGGTCTCGTTGGTGGCGGCCATGACACCGACATTGCCGGTCGCCAGGCGGATGCGGGCACCGTCGATGGGATTGTCAGCGCGCCATTTCTTTACGGCCGCTACCACGCGCTGGATTGTCTCGGCACGATGGTCGGTGAGGAACATCATGACCGGGACGATGTCGCAGTTCTCGTTGAGCAGCCCCGTGCTGGTCTCGATGTAGCGCGTGGACTGCGTCAGTTGTGCCTGCTCGCGCGGGATGCTGCGCCATTTCAGGCTGCCCTCGTTCCAGCCGGCAATGGCGACCTTGGCGATGAATGGCAATGTGATCACGTCCTGCACGCCCGGCGACGTTGCGCATGTGCCAGGCGAAGCGATCGGTCTCGATCATCAGGTCATGGCTGACACACACCGGGTCCTTGGACTGCACGATCGCGGTAAGCACGTCGACGCCGATGTTGAACTTCGAGGTGATGACGTCGTTGTCGAGGTTGTAGCGTGAATCGGCGCGCAGTTCCGGCACGCCCGAGCGGGTGTCCCCGATCGGGGTCTCGCGCCCCTTCCACCAGCCCAGCACGCCAGCAGCATCGCCGCCAGGATGACGACCGTCGCCGGTCCGCGCGCGGTGATCGCCGGCCAGCCAGTGCCACACGTGCGCCAGCTGGCGTTGCCGCTTGTCGACGCGGTCGTGGTAGCCGGCATCAAAGCGCACATAGCTGACCAGCACCGGCAGCAGCACCAGGTCGGTCAGGATCACCACCGCCACGCCGATGCAGGCCGTCACTGCCATCTCGCGGATGACCGGCACCGGGATCATGAGGATGGTGACGAAGCCCACCAGGTCCGCCAGCAATGCCACGATGGCCGGCGCCAGCAGCTGGCGGAAGGTGCTGCGGGCGGCGTGGATGCTGTCGAGCCCGGCGAACGCGCAAGTCACCGACCGCGCTGATCTTCTGCACCCCGTGGCTCACCCCGATGGCGAAGATCAGGAACGGCACCAGCAGGCCGATCGGGTCGATGCCGTAGCGCATCAAGACCAGCGCGCCGAGCTGCCAGACCACGGCGATCACCGAGCACGCCACCGGCACCAGCGCGATGCGCCATGACTGGCAATACAGCCACACCGCCAGCAGCGTCAGCACCAGCGTGATCACGGCAAACATGACCACCGCGCTTGCCCCGTCGGCGATGTCGCCCATCACCTGGGCAAAGCCGATGATGCGCACGTCGATGCCCGTGGCCGAGTGGCCCTGGGTCTGCAGCGCCTGGCGGACCTGGTGCTCCAGGCGGTGCGCCACCTGGATCGGGTCGACCGGGTGGCCCTGCGCGTCCTGGTCGAGCACGATCGCGCTCACCAGCGCGCCGGAGAAGTCATTGGCAACCAGGCGCCCGACGATCCCGGCCTTCCTGATGTTGTCGCGCACGCGCGCCATGTTCTGCGGCGTGGGCGTGAAGTCCGCCGGGATCACGTTGCCCGCCTCGATACCGTCCTCGACGACCTCCAGGTAGCGCACGTTGGGCGTGAAGATCGACTGCACGCGTGCGCGGTCGATGCCATCCATCACGGTGACCTCGTCGGTCGCCTTGCGCATGGCGGCGAAGAATTCCGGGGTGAACATGTCGCCGTTGCGCGCCATGAGCGCCACCAGCACGCGGTTCGCGCCGCGGAACTCCGCCACCCGCGGATCCAGGTAGGTGCGCATGTACTCGTGGCGCACCGGCAGGGTCTTGTTGAATGAGGTGTCGATGCGCAGCCCGTGCAGGGCAATCGCCCCCAGCACCAGCGAGCCAAGCGCGAACAGCACCAGTATCGGCACGCGATGGCCGAAGATCATCTCCTCGAGCCAGGCCTCGGCGCGCGCGGCGCGCGTGCCGCCCGGGACTGCCGCACTCACGGCTGCACCTTGACGCTGGCGCGCCCGCCGCTCAAGGGGATCGTCCTGGCACCGGCGACACCTGCGGTCACCAGCCGGTCATCGCCAATCACCAACACCGCGGACAGGTCCTTGTGGTCAGGCTGCTGGTCAAGCGAGTACGTGTGGCCACCATCGCTGCTGGTGAGAATGACGCCTCCCAGCCCGACGATGACGATGCCCGCCTCACCCAGGCGCGCTGCACCGTCGAGCATGGCGAGCGTGCCACTGTCCAGTTTCTGCCAGCTGACACCGGCGTTCTCGGAGCGGTACAGGCTGCCGCGCAGGCCGAAGGCGAGCACGGCATCACCGGGCAGCGGCAGGATGCCGAAGAAGGAACCCTCGTAGGGAGAAGCCAGTTGCCGCCAGGACACGCCTGCATCGTCAGAGCGGTACAGGTGCCCGGCCTCCCCGGCGATGTACAGCCGCGAGCCGCTGGCGGCGACGATACGGTTGAGGTGAAAGCCGCCGTCGCTGCCGGCGTCCGGGTCGGCCGCAGCCTTCGCCCCGGGCGCCACTGGCGCCGCGGCAGGCGTGAACTTGCGCTCGCTCCAGTGGCCACCGGAGTCCTCGCTCACCAGCTGCGTGCCGTAGGCACCCACGGCGATGGCAAGACCGCTGGGGCCACACCACACGTCCAGCAGCGGGTGCTGGGCGGCCGGATCGAAGTGGGCCAGCTGCCACGTGCTGCCGGCGTCGGCCGTGGTGAGCACGGTCAGGTCGTGGCCGACCGCCACGCCGTGCGTGGAATCGAAGAAGCACACGCCGGTGAGCAGCGCCTGGGTGGGCACGCGTCGCGCCTGCGTCCAGCTCTCCCCCTTGTCGTCGGAGAAGACCACGACGCCACGGTCGCCTACGGCCACCAGGCGCCGGCCCGCCGCGGCCAGTGCGATCAGAAGCGAGCGGTCAGCGAGGCGCGCCGACTCTGCTGGTCGCGGGACATCGGCCGCACCGGCCGCCCCGGCGAGCGCGGCGCTGGCGAGGCAGGCGAGGATGCGGCGGCCGGCCGGTGGCCGCGCCGCCGGGTGCGGGCGCTCGTTCACGCCGCCGACTCTAGCGGATTCCGCGCCGCTCCAGCACGCTCGGCTGGTAGTCAGATGAGGTGCGCTTGATGCTGAAGTCGTAGGACTTGGGCTGCTCGTTCTGCAGGCCGAGTGCCAGGTAGCGCCCGTTCGACAGGTCCATCACCAGCTCCAGATCCGTCCACAGCGCGGGCAGGTCGTAGTAGTTGATGACATGGCCCTCCTGCACGCGCCACAGCTTGCCGCGGCTGTCGTAGCAGTCCACGGCCAGGATCTGCCAGGAGTCCTCGTCCACGTACAGGGTGCGACGCGAATAGATATGGCTCACGCCTGCCTTGAGCGTGGCCTCCACGACCCAGACGCGGTGCAGTTCGTAGCGCGCGTAGTCCTGCTTGATATGGTTCTTCTGCAGCAGGTCGCTGTACTTGATCTTCTCGCTTTGCAGCTGGTAGGAGTTGTACGGGACGTAGATTTCCTTCTTGCCCACCAGCTTCCAGTCGTAGCGCTGCGGGCTGCCGTTGTACATGTCGAACTGGTCATCGGTACGCTGGTTGTCCGAGTTGGTGCCCGGATTGTCGAACGCCACGTTCGGCGCACGGCGCACGCGGCGCTGGCCGGGGTTGTAGATCCAGGCGCGGCGCGAATCCTTCGACTGGTTCATGGTCTCCTGCACCAGCAGCACTTCCCCTGCCAGGCGTGCGGGAGCTGTGGTCTCCTGCATGAAGTAGACGATGATATTGTCGAGGCCGGCCTCGGTCATGCCAGGCAGGTAGTACGGGAAGAAGAACTCTTCCTTCAGGTTTACCATCGTGTAGTTGCCGCCCGGTTCCACCGGGACCTGGCCGACCTGCAGCGCCGCGGCGATGCCGCGATAGCGCGTCAGGTGGTTCCAGTACACCTCGAGGCCGGACTTGGGGATCGGAAACGGCGTGCCGCCGACTGCGCCAGTGATGCCATTGCCATCGGGCACCAGGGATGCAGTAGTGGCGATGCGCTTGGTCCCCTCGTAGACGCTGTCCGGTGAGGCGGCGCTGCGGTGCGTCGGGTAGACCACCATCTTGTAGTCCGCGTAGGCCTTCAGCAGCGCCTTGTGCCCCTCGGTGAGCTTGGCGGCGTACTGCCCGGCATTGGCAGGGGTGATCGTGAACAGCGGCTTGTCGGCTGCATACGGGTCCGGATGGTGGTCACCGCTCTTGTAGGCCGGGAAGCCGGCCTCGGCGGCAGACTTGATGCCGCCGGTCCAGGCCGGGATGCTGCCGTCGGCGTTGCCGGCCTTTTCACCGCCCAGCGGGGTCAGGTCCTGCCCAAGATGCGCCGCTTCCTGCGGACTCACCGCCCCCCAGGCCACGGGCGCGAACAGTACTGCTGCCGCGGCAAACCGGATCAAGGTGTTCATTGCAGCTCCTTCAAAGTCGCGCACTACGCGGCCAGCGCACGCGGCGCTTCAGAATGAATACTTAAAGTTGGCGGTGATGAAGTCACGGTCATTGACGAGGTTGTACTGACCCGCTCCGCCGTACTGCGTATAGGCGACATCCAGGTCCCAGGTGTGCCGCAGCGATGCGCTGACGCCCAGGGTGAGCGCATGCCGGCCGTCGATGAAGTTGCCGCCCGGTCCCGGTGAGGTGCCATTGACGTCCTGGCTCCAGTTCACGTGGGGCAGGATGTCCCACGAGCCGATCAGATTCGAGTATTCCAGCCGCCCGGCCACCACATAACCCCACGAGGTGCTGGTCGGGAATGCCGAGCCGGGTTCGTAGAGGTTGGGGTACTGCGGGTAGCTGCCAAGCTGGGGGCTGCCGCTGAGGTTGGTGCCCGGCGCCTCGTAGCGCAGACCCAGACCGACCGGGCCGCCGCTGTACTTGTTCTCAAGTCCGGGTATGTAGTCGACCGCTCCTTCAAACAACAGCACCGCCTGCGAAGCCTTCAGTACGTTGGCCCAGATCTGCGTGGCCGTGAACTGGGCCTGCCAGGTGTCCTTGAGCACGTAGCCACGCACGGTCTGGGTCAGGCCGTAGCTGCCCAGCTGGTTGCAGCCGGTCACCGGGGTAGCAGAGGTGGGCTGGCAGTGACCGGGCGCGCTGACAGGCTCACCGAGCAACTTGGCGACCCCGGACTCGAAGGGCGTCAGCGAGGCATCCAGCAGTTCGACGTCGTCCACCTGCAGCGGCACGTTGTGGCGGTAGGCGACTTCACCCTGCAGCGCGGTGCCGGTTTTCTGGATCTGGGTGTTGAAGGAGACCCCCAGCAGCTTGATGTTCTGCGGGAACTCGTCGAAATAGCCGGCCGTCTTGCCGTACTCGTAGGTGCCGAAGCTCTGTGCCTGCGCGGAGACATTGCCGCCGGACAGCAGCGTATTGGCACCAATGGTGGCGTACTGCGTCGCCAGCTGGGGGCTCAGGTACCCGCCCAAGGCCGCCGCACGCTGCTGGGCCAGTGCCGCACCGGTGGCAACGGCGGCCTGGAATGGCAGGCCTGCCGCCAGGGCCTGGGCGGCGCCGGCGACCGCATTGATCGCGCCGAAGCCGTTACCGAATCCGGCCTGGGAGCCAGTCACCGAGGACACGATCGGCAGGCGGCTGGTGTAGTTGAGGAAGTAGAACCCCATCTGCGTGCCCTGGCTGAAGTTAGGCAGGTACAGCTTGAAGTTGATGCCGTACTGCCCGGAGTCGGGAGGCTTGTGGTCAGGCAGGCGGTTGATCTGCTGGAAGTCTGTGTAAAGTGGACCGCCGAGCGAGGCGAAGTTCACGCCCATGTCCGAGATGGTGCCAAAGCCCAGCACCACCCGCTGGCCACCGGGAGTCGCAAAATCGTTGGTGCTGTAGTACGAGCCGGCCGGCTCGGGCAGCGTCTCGTGCCAGGCGAACAGGTACAGCAGCTGCGTGCTCAGGTTCTTGGTGATCTGGGTGTTCAGCACCACCATGTCGTCCGGCAGCAGCGCCTCCTTCAGTTCCGCGCCCGGTACACGCAGCGCGGAGACATCGAAGTGGTTGACCTGGTTGAGACCGCCCTGGATGAAGGTGCTCTCGCCCCAGCTGACCACCTGCTGTCCGAGCTTGATCTCGGAGGGCATCGTGCCCAGGTCGAAGCGCCAGAACCCGAAGGCATCCAGCAAGCGGGTGTAGCTGCCCACCAGGTTCTTCGCCTCGTGCGACAGTGGCGTCCAGTCGGTGTCATCGTTCATGACCTGGAAGTCGTACAGGCCGTCGCCGCGCACGAAGATTCCGCCGCGGTCCTTGTAGTTGAGGGACAGCTCGGTGACGCCCTTGGCGACTTTGCTGTAGACCGCCCTGCCGAGGTAGTTCAGGTCGCCATTGTCGATGTTCGGCGAGTAGCCGCAGCCGCCGTTGGCGGAGGCGATCAGCCGGCAGTCAGGGCTCGCCACGCGCCAAGCTTCACCGTAGCCGACAGTGGTGTCCCAGCTGCCGGACCAGTCGCCGTTGCCCTGCCAGGTGATGGCGTGGGCGACGGGCCAGCCGCACGCGGCGGTCAATGCCGCCAATGCAATAGCGGTGAACTGCGGACGACGCCGCGGTTGGAATTTCCTCACGTGCTCCCCCTCTTCCGGCCGCCGCCCACCAAGCGCCGCGCGGCCGTTGCCTGCCAACCGCGCCGTGGCCCCTGTAACTGAAAAGCTGACATTTCGCTCCCGCAGTGCGAGCGAAACCGGAACCCTTCTTGTCGTTAGCCTGAGTTCAAAACACTCTGTGCGATCAGTCTATTACCCCCTGATGCAGGGCGGCAAGCCGTTTCAGGCGTGCATGACCTGCAGGATGCTGTGCCGCAGCTGCTCGCTCAGCACCAACTGTGCATCCTGCGCCACACGCAGCAGGACCCCGTCGAACTGCAGGTTCCCGGCCGCATCGGCGCTGATGACCCCGCGCCGGCGCAACAGCCCGATGAAATTGGCGAACAACGCCGGGTCGAAGAACTCCGGGGAGTTCAAGCCGTACAGCTGCGTCATGCGCTGCGCGGTGAGCTGACAGCGCTTCTCGAGGGTTGCCTGGGTAATGGTGCCGCTGCCGGCGCCGACCAGCTGCGAGACCGCCATGTAGTAGCGCTCGATCGTCTGCAGCGTCGCCTGCGCCAGCAGCGACAGCTGCATCGCCTGCGCCGAGGCGGGCGGTGCGCAGCGCCAGCCCTGGACGGCCGGATCGGGTTGCAGCAGATCCAGGTGCCCCATCGCCGCCAGCGCCTGGTCGACCGCGGCGGCCAGCTCGCTTTCCTGCCAGCGCATGAACAGCTCGGCGGCCACATAGGGGTAGACCCGCCCGGCCAGGCGCTGCAGGTCAGTGCGCGAGACTGCAGCGTTGCCGGTGAACGCACAAGCCAGCAGCGAGGGCAGCGCGAACAGGTGCAGGATGTTGTTCCTGAAATATGTCGCCAGCACCGCGCTTGCCTCGCTCATGCGCACGATGTCCCCCAGCGGCTGCGCCTCGCGCGTGATCAGCTTCAGCTCGATCCCGTAGTCGACCATCTGCGCCCCGCTGAGCGTCGTGACCGATACGCGGTCGCCGTAGGGGAACAGCTGCAGCAGCGCGCGGTACAACTCCAGCTGGCGCACCAGGTCCGCCTCGGGCAGCGCCTGGCGCGGCATTGCCAGCAGTGCGAGCGCGAGCAGGTTGATCGGCGTGACCGCGGCGGCGGCGTTGATGTTGCGCATGATGGTGTCGGCCAGCTCATCGACCGCCAGCCCCACCCACGGGCTGCGCGTGTCATCGTCGAAACGCTGCGTGCGCCACTGCGCGTCGTGCCGGTCTAGCAGCTCGGACAGGGCAATCGGCTCGCCCAGGTTCACGTGCACCTTGCCAAAGCGCTCCTTGAGCACGCGCCACGAACGCAGCAGCCCGAGCACGCTCTCCTTCTCCTTCGGGCGCCCGGACAGCTCGCCGATGTAGGTGTTGCCCTCGACCAGGCGCTCGTAGCCGAAATACACCGGTATGAATACCACCGGGCGCACCGGGGACTGCAGGAAGCTGCGCACCGTCATGCCGAGCATGCCGGTCTTGGGCTGCAGTAGCCGCCCGGTACGGCTGCGGCCGCCCTCGATGAAGTACTCGATCGGGTGCCCGCGCGCCATGATGGCGGCGAGGTACTTCATCAGCACCGCGGTGTACAGCGGGTTGCCGCGGAAGGAGCGGCGGATGAAGAAGGCGCCGCCCTTGCGCAGGAAGCGGCCGATGACCGGCAGGTCGAGATTCACCCCGCTGGCGATGTGTGCCACCGCGAAGCCATGCACGTAGACCACGTAACTGAGCAGCAGGTAGTCCATGTGGCTGCGATGGCAGGGGACGTAGATGATCTCGTTCCCCTCGGCCACCTGCTCGAGGGTTGCCGCGTGCCCGAACTCCACCCCGTCGTACAGGCGATTCCACAGGCGCGCAAGCGCACTGGCCAGCAGGCGCACGAACGCGTGCGAATAGTTGGCCGCGATCTCCAGCGCGTAGGCACGCGCGCGCAGCAGCGCCTTGCGGCGCGTCAGCCGCCCGGCGCGCACCTCCTGGGCCACCGCGCGCCGCACCGCGCGCGTGCGCAGCACCGCATTGACGATGGTGCGCCGGTGCGAAAGGTCCGGGCCGATGCGCGCGGCGCGACGGCGCGCATATACCGCGCGCAGGTCGCGGGCGACGCGCCGCCCGCGTACCGCCACCGCCAGCTGCGTGCCCAGCAGCGCGCGCAGCGAGACCGGTTCATCCAGTTCCACCAGCGTGTCGCGTGCGTTGAAGACCACCTGCAGGAACTTGCGCAGGCGGCTGGTGAGCGCCCAGTCATCCACCAGCAGCAGGCGCAGCCACGAGGCTTCGCGCTGCGGCGCCCGCCCCCAGTAGACCGCCGCGGGCACCAGGTCGAAGTCCGCCTGCGGGTCATCGCGCAGCACCTTGACCATGCGCGCCAGATGCTGCGGTGGGCGACGGTCCAGTCGTGCCCCGCCGAAACCGCGCTGCTGGGTCAGGAAGAAGTAGGACCGCAGCTCGCGCGCGCCCCTGAGCAGCGGCCTGCCCGGGCGCGGCAGGTTCAGCTGCCGGCAGGCCTCCTGCAGCACCGCCAGGTCAGCGACGCTGCGGCGCTCCAGCACGTAGACCACCGGATGCGTGCGTCCCTGCAGCAGCGCTGCGGCATTCTCCGGGCGCACCTTGAAGCGCGCCCACCACACCACCATGCGACGCAGCAACCAGTTCATGGCCGTTATGATGGACCCGTCGCCGCGCCGCGGCGCAGAAGCGGAGCATGGTTACAAATGGGCGCATTCACCGGCAAGACCGTCCTGATCACCGGGGCATCCGAGGGCATCGGCCGCGCGCTGGCGCTGCGCCTCGCCGCGGCAGGTGCACAGCTGGTGCTCGCTGCGCGCAGCGCCGAGCGCCTGGCGGAGGTTGCCGGCGCCTGCGCCGCCCTGGGCGCACCGGTGCACGCGGTCGCCACCGACGTCGCCATCGCGCAGGACTGCGTGCGCTGCGTGGACCAGGCCGTGGCGCGCTTCGGGCGCCTGGATTTCCTGGTCAACAATGCCGGCATCACCATGTGGGCGCGCTTTGACGAGGTCCAGGATTTCGCGGTGTTCGAGCGGCTCCTGGAGGTGAACGTGCTAGGCGCGGTGCGCATGACGGCCGCCGCGTTGCCGCACCTGAAGGCCACGCGCGGCCTGCTGGTGGCGGTGGCAAGCATTGCCGGCCTCACCGGGGTACCCGAGCGCACCGGCTACGCGGCAAGCAAGCACGCGATGGTGGGCTTCTTCGAGTCGCTGCGCATCGAGCTCGCCGGCAGCGGCGTGGATGTCACGATCGTCGCCCCGGACTTCGTGGTGAGCCAGATCCACCGCCGCGCCATCGGGCCTGACGGTCGCTCGCTCGGGCACACGCCCATGGACGAGGACCGCATCATGACCGCGGAGCGCTGCGCGCAACTGATTGTCGGGGCGATGCAGCGACGGCAGCGCCTGCTCATCACCTCCGCGCGCGGGCGCTTCGTGCGCTGGGCGCGGCTGCTCGTGCCCGTCCTCGTGGACAACCTGGCGGCCCGCGCGATCCGCGAGCACCGCTGAGTCACTCGAAGGCGATCGCAGGCAGGTCGAGGGCGATGAGGAAGTACTCGAACAGGTACTGGATGACCCGCAGCTGGTTATGCAGGCGATGATCGCTCTCCAGCAGGTGCAGCGCGGCCTTGTAGGTCTGGGCAAAGCGCACGCTGTGCTCGAAGGGCACCACGTCGTCGCGCCAGCCGTGCACGATGCTCGCCGAGCAGTCGAGGATACCGGGACGCAGTTCCGGCAGGCCATCCACGTACAGCGCCGGCGCCATCAGGAATATGCCGCGCGCGTGCAGCAGCGAGGCCGAGGCGACCGTCACGTAGCCGCCGAGGCTCGAGCCCACCAGCACCAGGTCGCCGCTGAGCTCCTTGCAGAAATCAACCAGCCGGGCGATGCGCGCCCGCGGCTCCTCGATGCCGCGGTAGTCCACCGAGTGGGATTCGTAGCCCTCCGAGCGCGCCACCTCGGCAAGCGCGGAGATCTTGCGTCCCCACGGACCACTTTCCTTGCCGTGGGAGAACACGACGTGTCGGGAGGTCACGGTTTCTTGCATGGCGGCATCGCAGTCACGGATCGCATGCGCGAATAATGCAGGCAATGGAAAAGTTAAGCCAATCAGGGGCTGCCGGCTGGCAATTCTGGATCGACCGCGGGGGTACCTTCACCGACGTCGTCGGCCTGTCCCCGCACGGCCAGCTGCACGTGCGCAAGGTGCCCTCGGTCAGCTCCAGCGCTGCCGACGGCGACCCGGGCCTGGGGGCGGCACGCGGACATCCTGGCAGCCGCCGCGACCGCCACGCGGATCGAGGTGGTCAAGGTCGGCACCACCGTTGCCACCAATGCGCTGCTGACCCGCACCGGGGAGCCGGTGGTGCTGGTCACCACGGCCGGCTTCGCCGACGGGCTGCGCATCGGCTACCAGAACCGCCCGGACATCTTCGCCCGCAACATCGTGCTGCCCGGGCGGCTGTACAGCGAGGTCATCGAGGCCCAGGAGCGCATCGCCGCGGGCGGCGAGGTGCTCGTGGCGCTGGAACTTGCCCGGCTGCGCGCGGACCTGGGATCAGCGCGGGCCGCCGGGCGGCGGGCCGTGGCGATCGTGTTCATGCACGGCTGGGCCCATCCTGAGCACGAGCGGCAGGCCGCACGCTGCGCGCGCGAGCTCGGCTTCGAGGAAGTCTCGGTCTCGCACGAGCTGTCGCCCCTGGCGCGTTACGTCACGCGCGCCGACACCACGGTGCTCAATGCCTACCTGGCGCTGCCGCTGCGCGCCTACGTGCAGGACCTGGCGGTACAGCTGCAGGGGCTGGACGCGCACGCGCGCCTGGCGCTCATGCAAAGCAACGGCGGCCTTGCCGACCCGGCCGGCTTCCATGCCATGGCAAGCGTGCTGTCCGGACCTGCCGGGGGACTCATCGGCATGCAATGGGTGGGGGCGCGGCTGGACATGCCGCGATTGATCGGTTTCGACATGGGTGGCACATCGACGGATGTCTCGCTGATCGATGGCGGGCTGCCGCAGCGCTTCGAGCACCTGATCGCAGGGGTGCGCCTCACCCAGCCCATGCTGGACGTGCACACCATCGCCGCCGGCGGCGGCTCGGTGCTCGGCGTGCGCGATGGCCGCCTGGCGGTCGGACCGGACTCAGCCGGTGCCGACCCCGGGCCCGCCTGTTACGGACGCGGCGGCCCGCCGACCCTGACCGACGCGCAGGTACTGCTCGGACACCTGCGCGCGGATACCCTGCCGGCACTGTTCGGCCGCGACGGCGCGCAGCGCATCGATGTGCAGGCAGCGCAGCGCGAGTTGCGCGCGCTGGCCGCCACGATCGGCACCACCGGGCTGACCGCCGAGGCGGTCGCGGAGGCATTCCTGGAGGTGGGCGTGGAGGCGATGGCCAACGCGATCCGCCAGGTCGCCACGCGCCAGGGGCTGGATACCGCGGACTTCCCGCTGTTCTGCTTTGGCGGTGCAGCCGGCCAGCACGCCTGCCGCGTGGCCCGTGCGGCAGGCGCAACGCGCATCCTGGTACATCCGCTGGCGGGCATGCTGTCCGCCTTCGGCATCGGGGTCGCGGACGCCCTGGCGGTACGCCGTGCCAGCCTGCGGCAGCCGCTTGAGCAGGGGCTCGAGAACGCACGCGTCGCGCTCGCCGAGCTGTCGCGGCAGGCACGTGCAGAACTCGCCGCCCACGGTGACACCGCGCAGGTGCGGTGC
This sequence comes from uncultured Pseudomonadota bacterium, assembly GCA_963703025.1. Lineage (GTDB taxonomy): Bacteria > Pseudomonadota > Gammaproteobacteria > Steroidobacterales > Steroidobacteraceae > 13-2-20CM-66-19. Next base: position 1,015,609 of record OY969778.1, read on the forward strand.
ACGCAGTTGCTGGAATTGCGCGCCGGCGACAGCGACGTCTCGCTCTCCCTGGAGCTGGCGCCGCTGCCACGGCTGCGCGCTGAGTTTCATGCGCAGCACCTGCGGCGCTTCGGTTTTGCGCCGCATTCCCTGGCGGTGCGCATCGAGGCGGTACGCGTGGAAGCGCGGCGCGCCTCGGTCGATGCCGCAAGCCTCACCATGCCGCCGCCGGCGCCGGACCTGAGCCTGCCGGGCACGGTGCCCGCCTGGTTTGGCGGCTGGGCGCAGGTGCCGCTGTTGGCGATGAGCGCACTGGCGGCACCGCTGGCAGGTCCGGCACTGCTGGTCGGGCCACACAGCACCCTCGTGATCGAGCCGGGCTGGACCGCGCGCCCGCTGCCCGACGGCTCGGTGCTGGTGGAAGACAGCGGGTGCGGGACTGCCGCGGACGGCGCCGGCATCGAGGCGGGGCGCATCGAGATTTTCAACAACCTCTTCATGCACATCGCCGAACAGATGGGCGAGGTGCTCAAGGCGACCGCGCAGTCGGTGAACATCCGCGAGCGCCTGGACTACTCGTGCGCGCTGTTTGATGCGCGCTGGCGGCCTGGTTGCCAACGCGCCGCACATGCCGGTGCACCTGGGCTCGATGGGCGCAAGCGTGCGCGCGGTGATGGGCGCGCAGCCGCAATGCGGCGCGGCGATTCCTGGCTGCTCAACAGCCCCTACCACGGCGGCACGCACCTGCCGGACATGACGGTGGTGACGCCGGTGTTCATCGGCGCCGGTGCCGCCCCTGACTTCTTCGTCGCCTCGCGCGCCCATCACGCGGACATCGGCGGCATGACGCCCGGCTCGATGCCGCCCTTCAGCCGCACGATCGCCGAGGAAGGCGTGCTGTTCGAGTGCTTCGCGCTGGTCAGCGGCGGCACGTTCAACGAGGCGCCATTGCGCACGCAGCTGGCGTCCGGCCCGTGGCCGGCACGCCGCCCGGACCAGAACCTCGCGGATCTGCGCGCCCAGCTGGCGGCCAATGCGCGCGGCATCGCCGAGATCGAGCGCGCGGTGCAGCGCCATGGGCTGGCGGTCCTGCAACGCTACATGCGCGCGGTGCAGGACAACGCCGCGCACAGCGTGCGCAACGCCATCGCCGGCCTGAGCTCCGGCCGCTTCCGCTACGAGATGGACAACGGCGGGGTGATCGCCGTGGCGGTCGACATCGACCGCGCCGCGCGCCGCGCGCGCGTCGACTTCACCGGCACCTCCGCGCAGGGTGCCCATAACTTCAACGCCCCGCGCGCGGTATGCCTGGCGGCGGTGCTGTACGTGTTCCGCACCCTGATCGAAGCCGACATCCCCCTGAACGAAGGCTGCCTCGAGCCGATCGAGATCATCATCCCGGCAGGGTCGCTGCTGGACCCGCAGGCCCCCGCAGCGGTGGCCGCCGGCAACGTCGAGACCTCGCAGTGCATCGTCGATGCACTCTATGGTGCCCTGGGGGTGCTCGCCGCCTCGCAGGGCACGATGAACAACCTCACCTTCGGTGATGCGCGCCTGCAGTACTACGAGACCATCGCCGGTGGTGCCGGCGCCGGGCCAGGCTTCGCCGGCTGCGACGCGGTGCAGACGCACATGACCAACTCGCGCCTGACGGATCCTGAGATCCTCGAGGCCGAATACCCGCTGTTGGTGCGTGAGTTCTCGATCCGTGCCGGATCAGGTGGCGCCGGGCGGTGGCCCGGCGGCGCCGGCACCGTGCGGCGGCTGGCATTCCGCGCTGCCTTCACCGGGGCCCTGCTCGCCAACCACCGCCGCATCGCCCCGTTCGGGCTTGCCGGCGGCCACAGTGCAAGCCGGGGGGCGGCGCAGATACGCCGCGCAGACGGCACGCTTGAGGTACTGGGGGCCACGGCTGCATTTACGGTGGCGGACGGGGATGAACTCACCGTCTTGACCCCCGGAGGGGGCGGGTTCGGCGCGCCGGAAGGCCAGACGCTCTAGTTGCGCAGGATCGCGGTCTCGATCTCCCACTCAACGCGGTTCTTCGAGGTCGCCGAGCGGTTGACCGACACGGGACGCACGCGGCTGGCGCCGGCGCGCTGCGTGACGAGCCAGGTGTCAAAGGCGCCCGGCTTGCTGGTGGCGAAGCCGAACAGCAGGTTGAACTTGCCCTCGGCCAGGGTCTCGGGCCGGTTGACCCGCTCATCCGCAATGACGAAGTGGGTCTCATCGGCCGCGGCCCCGGCAAAGGCGCCCTGCTCCGCCAGTCCATCCAGGAATGACTCGACCTGGGCCTGGGCGCGTTCCCACACCGCCGGGCCATTGTGTTCCAGCAGCACCCAGCGCGTGCCCTGCTCGATGCTGGCGGCCACGAACAACGCCAGCCGGCGCGCCGACAGGTACCGCCAGTCCGAGATGCCGCTGCCGGAGAGCGTGCGCGGGCTCACCCCGGTGCGCGCACCGCTGCGCACGGACAGGAAGGTGTTGATGCCGGCCTGGGCCAGGCGGGCGCGGTCCGCCTCGTCGACCGCGACCGCCGGCCGCAGGCCCGGGCGCAGGATCGCATCCTCGCTCTCGGCGGCAGCCCACACCGGCCAGGTCTCGTCGGAGCGGGCGATCATGCCGGCGGCAGCCCCGCAGGAGCTGAATACCTCGACGCGTCCACGCAGCCGGTCGAAGGCCTGCACGCGCGGGTAGTACATGACAGCGCTGTCGCTGCGGAACGGCCACAGGCGTACCCCGTCGAGCGCGGCGCGCGGGGTCGTCCAGGTGGCCGGCGGATCGGCGATCAGCAGCGCATGCCGCTCGCGGCACAGGCGCGCTGCCACCAGCAGCGTTGACAGGCCGACGTCGCGCTCGCGCGTGAGCGGCGGGATGCACAGCATGTTGAAGGCCTGCGCGCCCTGCAGGGCGAACAGGCCGCTCGCGCGTGCCGCCGAGCCGATGAGGTCGTAGTCGGTGAGCGGCGCCCCGTCATCGCCGTCGGGGTTGGAGAGGGCGTAGCCGGCCGCCACCCCGCCGGGGCCACCGGCGGTGCGATCCGGGCGCAGCGTGGGCAGCGGGCCGAGCGTGCGCGCCAGGCGCGACTCGAGCAGCACCTCGCGCACGCAGCGCACCGCGCTGGGGGTGATGCTCACGCGCCGGTAGATCTCCTGGTCCTCGACCAGCTCGGAACCGGCGGTGCGCACGCGCTGCACGACGAGGTTGAAGTATTCGGTGTCCGCGGCCGCCAGGCCGTCGTAGTCGACCGAGGCGCGCAGGTATTCGCGCGAGCCGGGGTTGATCGCGGTGAGGCGCAGTACCGCAGGCCCGGCAGGCAGGTTGAGCGTCGGCGGGCGCGCGCCGTTGACCACGCGCACGATGCGCGCCTCGCGGCCACCGTTCTCGAAGAACTGCTCGACCGCATACGAAAGCGTGGATGGCTGCCACAGGCCGCCGAAGTGCTGCTGGAACTCGATGAAGCCGCGCACGGCGACGACCTGGTTGACCGGCCCCTTGAGCGTGCGGCCTACGAAGGCGACGATGCCCGTCGGCACGCGCTCGATCGCGGGCTCGGTGCGGCTTTGTTCTGCGAGTTGTACGCCGGACGCGGGGCTGTCTGCCACTCAAGCGCCTCTTGGTTTGGCCGGCGCGACTCTAACACAGGCGTGCTGTCAGGTGGTTGGCTTCTCGCGCCAGGCCCGCCACGACAGGCTAGCGACGCGCGTTGCGTCCGTGCGCCGGGCCACGCGTTGCCGGCTGCTGCTCGGCGCTGCGGCGCTCTTGCTCGGCGCGTGCGCTCTGCGCCTCCTCCTGCTTGCGCGCGATTTCCGCGAGCATCAGCTGCAGCCACTGCGACAGAGGCTTCATGCGCGCGTCACTTCAGCCGCCGCTCTTGGGTGCCGGCTGCGCTTTCTGGGACTTCGCAGGCGTTGCTGCCGGGGCTGCGGCCGGGGCATCCGCCTTCGGCTCGGCATCCGACATCATCTGCTTGAAGGTCGACTCGTCCATCGGCAGGTCGGACTGGCCGTCCCAGCTGGAGTGCGGCGGCAGCGTGTTCTGCACGCGGATCGCGTTCGCCAGCACCTGCTCAAGGCTCTCCCCGGCCGCGGTGACCGGTACCGGCACTCCGTGCGGGTCGTGGCTGAGCTGCCCCACCAGCTTCCAGTCGATCTCTTCCTTCTGTTCCTTGAGGTCCTGCTGCAGGCGCGGGGCCAGGGACTTGGTAAGCAGCTTCTGCTGCCCCCTCTTCCAGTCGCGCTTGTCGTCCTCGAGCACGTCGTAGGGCTGCAGGTACAGCTGCCCCTCGTGCCAGCCCAGCACATAGGGCTGGTTGACGACGCGCACCTGGGTACCCACGGGAATCATGTTGAAGAACTGCTCGATGTCCTCCGGGTACAGGCGCATGCAGCCGTGGCTGGAGCGCAGCCCGACGCCGGAGGGCTTGTTGGTGCCATGGATGAGGTAGCTCGGCCACTCCAGGTAGAAGGCGTACTTGCCCAGCGGGTTGTCAGGCCCCGGCCCGATGACAGGCTGCAGGTCCTCGCCGTTCTCGTGGTGCTCCTTGCGCACCGAGACCGGCACGTGCCAGGTGGGATCCTTCTGGCGACGCGTGATCTTGGTGACCCCCTCGGGGGTGCTCCAGCCCATCTTGCCGATGCCGATGGGATGGGTGAACACGACCTGCTTCTCGCCCTTCTTGGCAGGCGGGAAGTAGAAGATGCGCATTGCCGGGATGTTGATCACAAGCCCGGTGCGCGGGGCCTCCGGCAGCACGAACTGCGAGGGCACGATGACCTCGGTGCCCTCCCCGGGCAGCCAGGCATCGACCTTGGGGTTGGCGCGCACGATCTCCTCGTAGCCCACGTTGAAGCGTCGCGCCACGTCGGCGAGGGTGTCTTCCTTGGAGGTGTGCACGACCTGCACCACTCCCACCACGTCGTCCCCGGGGCTGATCTCGAAGCGCTGGGTGGCCACCGGCATCGGCACCTGCGGCGGCGGTGGGGGTGGCGGTGGGGGTGGCGGAGGCGCCTTCTTGTGCGAGCCGCCGAACAAGGAGCAGGCGGCAAGCGCCGCGCACAGCAGTACCGCGGCAATGGCGCGGGAGTAACGGGTCTTCATGGGTGCGAATTATGACCCATTGGCGCGCAGCCCACGGATGTCGGTGATGCGCTACAAGAGGACCGGCTGGTTGGGCAGCTCGTTGTCGCTGCGGCGCGAGCCGGGGAAGTGGCGCCCGAGCAGCGCCCCGATGCCCAGGATCCCCACCACGGAACCGTCCTGGAAGCGCCCCTCGCGATAGTGGTGCTCCATCTGGCGGCACACCGTCTGCCATTCCGCCGCGCTCACGTGCGCGGCGATGCCACGATCGGCGACGATCTCCACCGCGTGGTCCGCCATGAGCACGTAGATCAGTACCCCGTTGTTGTGCGCGGTATCCCAGACGCCGAACTGGCCGAACATCTGCAGCGCCCGCAGGCGCGGGGCGAGGTTGCGCCACACCTCCGGCATGTCAAAGGCGGTCTCGATGACGAAGCGGATCTCCCCGCCGTGCAGGTTCTCGCATTCACCGATCGCCTTCTCGATGGCGTCGCGAACCGGCTGCGGGAAGTGCCGGCGGGTGCTGTAGCGGGTGGTGAAGATGTGGCGCAGCGCGCGGGCAAGTCTCACGGATACACTCCTACCAGCTGCCCGAGGCGCCGCCGCCGGAGGACATGCCGCCGCCACCGCCAAAACCACCACCCCCGAAACCGCCGCCGCCAAAGCCGCCCCCCAGGCCACCGCCCAGGCCGCCACCGAAGCCACCGCCGCGGCTCGACCAGCCGCTGCCACCCCCGGCAAGTCCCATCAGCAGCGTAAATACGAACCCGGCCACGCCGGCAAGGCCTGCGAACAACAGTGCGTAACCGCCCAGGTAGACCAGCGCCCCGGCGCCCACCCCGGTGAGCGCCGCCCCGACGGTGCGTCCGAACAGCCGCCGCAGGATTACCGAACCGAACAGCACCGCGAACAGCAACTGCGGGAAGGCCGAGCCGCTGCCGTGGTGGTTGCCCTGCCAGGCCGGCTCCGGAGGCGGCAGCGCCTCCCCCTGGATGAGCTTCATCACCTGGTCCAGCCCCTGCTCGATGCCGCCGTAGTAATTGCCCTCCTTGAAGGCCGGCCGGATGGTCTCGGTGATGATGCGGTTGCACATCGAGTCGGTCAGCACCCCCTCCAGGCCGCGCGCCGGCTCGATGCGCACGCGGCGGTCGTTCTTGGCGACCAGCAGCAGCACCCCGTCGTCGATCGTTCTTGCGCCCGAGCTTCCACTGGTCGAAGACCCGGATGGAGTACTGCGCGATGTCCTCCGGCTCGGTCGTGGGCACGATGAGCACGGCAATCTGCGAGCCCTTGGCAGCCTCGAACGCCGCCAGCTGCTGCTCCAGGGTGTTCTGCTGGTCAGCGGTGAGCGTGCCGGTAAGGTCAGTGACGCGCGCGGCGAGCTTGGGGATCGGCTGCAGGTTCTGCGCACCGGCGACAGCACCGAGGCCCAGAACCCACAGCAGCGCGAACCCGGCCAGCAGCGCCGCGCGCGGGGAGCGGATCATTGCGTCGCGGGCTGTCCGGAGGGCGCCGGGGCCGGGCTACCGGGGGTCGAGGTGTCGAAGCTCACCGTCGGGGCGGTGGAGATCTGCGCCTCGTTGGCCACGGTGAAGTTCGGCTTCACCTGGAAGCCGAACATCTTCGCGGTGAGGTTCACGGGGAACTGGCGCACCGTCACGTTGTAGCTTTGCACCGCCTGGATGTAGCGGTTGCGCGCCACCGTCATGCGGTTCTCGGTCCCCTCGATCTGCGACTGCAGGTCACGGAAGTTCTGGTCGGACTTCAGCTGCGGGTAGTTCTCGGTCACCGCGAACAGGCTCTTGAGGGCCCCGGTGAGCTGGTTCTGCGCGGCCTGGTACTTGGCGAACAGCTCCGGGTTGTTCAGCACCTCCGGGGTCACCTGGATGGAGCCGACCTTGGCGCGCGCCTCGGTCACCCCGATCAGGACCTTCTGTTCCTGGGCGGCATAGCCCTTGACGGTGTTAACGAGGTTCGGGATCAGGTCAGAGCGACGCTGATACTGGTTTACGACCTCGGACCAGGCGGCCTTGACGCCCTCGTCCTGCGTCTGCAGGTTGTTGTACCCGCATCCTGAGAGCAAAAGTACCGCGACGGCCAACAGGCCCACTGACCAAGCACGCATCGAGCTTCTCCTTATGATTCGTCCCCGCCCCATGCCGGGGGGAGCGGGATTGTCACACGCGGGCTAGACCGCGTCGATTTTCCTTCCCGGAGGCTTGCAGGAGGCCGGTCACCGCGTGTGGCAGCGCAGCAGGCGGGGTCCCCCGGCGGTCAGCAGGGGTCCAGGCAGGCCCGCCCAAAAAAAACCCCAGGCTTTTGGCCTGGGGTCGGTAAGGGCGGACCTTCGATGAAGGGAAGGAAGTCCGCCAGGGGATGCGTCAGTGCAGTCGGGCCCAATGCAGGATGCGGATGTCCTCCGAATCCAGGTCAAAACTCTGTGCCAGCAAGGAGCGCAGTTCGCGGTTCGCCCGGGTATGGGTCAGGGGCGCTCGAGCTCAACCACACCACTCCATTCGTTGCCGGGGCCGGGGCTTTTTGCCTTGCCCGCCTGTGTCACGAAGTGCGTGTAGTACTTGGTAGCCACGCCTTAAGGTTAGTGGCGCGATGCGTGCACAGTCCGTGAGACATTCCACAGAAAGCCGGCATTCAGGTACAAGGGAATGCGACATAACTCACAGGATTCCCACTACGCCATGGGCCGCTTCCGCCCGCCTGAGAAGGCCGGATCGAAATACATCACCGCGCGCGGTGCCCAGCGCCTGCGCGAGGAGCTCGACCAGCTATGGCGCGTGGAGCGCCCGCGCGTGACGCAGGCGGTCTCGGCGGCCGCCGCCCAGGGTGACCGCTCCGAGAACGCCGAGTACACCTACGGCAAGAAGCGGCTGCGCGAGATCGACCGCCGCGTGCGCTTCCTGCGCGGGCGGCTGGACGGGATGGTGGTCGTCGAGCAGCCCCCCAGCGACCCTCGGGTGGTGTTCTTCGGCGCCTGGGTCGAGCTGGAGGACCAGGACGGGGCACGCACGCGCCACCGCCTGGTGGGACCGGACGAGTTTGACCTCGCCCCGGGCTACCTCAGCATGGATTCCCCGCTCGGGCGGGCGCTGATGCGCAAGCGTCTCGACGATGAGGTCAGCGTCGAGACGCCCGCAGGACTGCGCACCCTCGTGATCGTCGCGGTCGAGTATCTGCCCGACCACCAGAGCTGGGCGCCCTAGAAGATCACGCGCACGTTCTTGAACTGCCACGGGTCGGTCTTGTCGAGGTCCTCGGGGAAGAGCCGCTCGCGCTCGTGCAGCGGGGTCCAGTCGGTGTACTCGCCGACGACCGGGCCGAGGTAGGGCATGCAGATCTCGAGGCTGCGCGCGGAAGTCCATCTCGTCGGGCTCGACGATGCCGCATGTTCGGGTTCTCCATCGCCCAGACGACCCCTGCCAGCACCGCCACGCTCACCTGCAGGCTGGTGGCGTTGTTGTAGGGGGCGAGCTTGCGCGCCTCGTCGATCGACGAGCTGCGAGCCGAACCAGTAGGCATTCTTCTTGTGGCCCGCGAGCAGCACGCCCAGCTCATCGATGCCCGCCGATGATCTCGTCCATCGAGGATGCGCTGGCGCTTCTGCTGCATGTAGTTGTTGCCGGCGAGCTCGTGCATCGACATGATCGCCGAGTCGCACGGGTGATAGGCGTAATGCACGGTCGGCCGATAGGCCACCTGCGCGCCGTCGCGCACGGTGTAGTAGTCGGCGATCGAGATCGCCTCGCTGTGCGTGATGCAGAAGCCGTGGAAGTGGCCCGCCTTGCGGCGTCCAGGTGCGCACGCGCGTGGCCGCGCCCGGCTGCATCAGGTAGATCGCGGCCATGCAGCCGAAGTCGTGGCGCTTGCCGTCGCGCGGGAAGTTGCGCTCGTGCGTGCCCCAGCCCATCTCGGCCGGCTGCGCGCCCTCGCTGACGAAGCCATCGATCGACCAGGTGTTGACGAACTCGCCCAGGTTGCTTCGGGCTTGTCGGAAACCTGCGTGTCGCGCTCGGCGATGTGCATGACCTTGACGCCGAGCCGCGCGCCAGCTCGCCCCAGTCGGCGCGCGATGCCGGCTTGCCGGCATCGACGCCCAGGTCGCGTGGCGATGTTCAGCAGCGCCTGCTTCACGAAGTGGGAGACCAGGCCCGGGTTCGCGCCGTGCGTGAGCACGGCGGTCGGGGCACGCTGCGTTACCGGCGCGCAGCGCCGAGGGCCTCCTCGCGCAGCGCGTAGTTGGTGCGCTGCCAGGCGGGACGGTCGGGATCGGTGTAGCCCCCGGGCCACGGCTCGATGCAGGTATCGAGGTACATCGCGCCCTTCTCCCAGCACAGCTTGATGAGCGCGATGCTCGAGACCTCGACCGAGACGTTGATCAGGAAGTCGCCGCGCCCGAGCAGCGGGGTCGAGGATGCGGCGGAAGTTCTCGCGCGTCAGGGGCTCCTTCACGAACTTGATGCCGTACTTGGCAGCCTCTGCGCTGCCCCTGTCCTCGGCGGTCACGATGGTGATGCGCTCGGGCGCGATGCCGATGTGACGCAGGATCAGGGGCAGGACTCCCTGACCGATGCTGCCGAAGCCTACGAAAAGGATCCGGCCGGGGAACTCTACGTGCACTTGGTGTTCGTGATTGTTGCTCATGATGCTCGTCTTTGTACTCCAGTTGCGCGCAAGGTTCGCGCGCTGTGCGGAAGGGTATCAATTCGCCCCACTCACGGCGCGCCTTTCCGCGCAGCCGTGCGCGGGGCGCACAAGCTGCTGGCTAAGACTCGCGCCAGTGCGGCGGATAGGTGCGCTCGTACCCGGCTGCTGCCGCAACGCGTGCCAGCCAGCGGCCCAGGGCCGGGTAATTCACCTCCACGGGCATGAAGCGCGAGGACAACTCGCGCGCCCGCGGCTTCTGCAGCGCGCGCAGCAGCAACTGCACGCCTGGGAACAGCACCATGTCGGCCGCCGAGTAGGAGTCGCCCACGATCCAGTCGGACTTGCGACAGCCGGCCCTCGATGGTGCGCGCCTCGCTGGCCACCACCTGCATGGCAGCGGTGATCTCATCAGCCGCAGAGGTCAGCCTTCTCGAAGAACACCGCGCGCGCGATCTTCGTCACGTGCGGCTCGATGTAGGCCTGGTACTCGCAGATGACGCGCATGATCGTGCCGGCTTCCTCGGGTGAGCGGCCGAACATCCGCGGCGTCGGGATACTTAAGATCGAGGTAGTAGAGGATGGCCAGGGACTCGAAGCACACGTAGTCGCCGTCCTTGAGCACCGGCACGCGGCCACGCGGGTTCAGTGCCAGCATCTGCGGGGACTTGTGCTCCTGCTTGGAGAACTGCAGCAGGTGCGAGACGTAGGGGAGCTTCTTGAACTCAAGCGCCAGCAGCACCCGCCAGGCAAACGGGCTGCCGCTGCCCCAGAAAACCTCGATTGCCATCGCGCCCTCGCCGCAGGTGTGCCTGGGTGCGATTGTAACGACAACGCGTCAGGGCAGAAAATGCATGACCCCCAACGCAGCGGAGGCTCTGCGGCGATGCCCACGACATTGATCCAGCCGCGCGAGCTCGCCGCCGAGCTCGACAACCGGCAATGGGCGGTCATCGACTGCCGCTTCGACCTGCACCAGCCGCAGTGGGGCCGGCAGGCCTGGGCTGAGCGCCACATCCCGCACGCGCTGTACGCTGACCTTGATCAGGACCTGTCCGGTCCGCGCGCCCCGGGCAGCGGTCGCCACCCCTTGCCGCAGCCGCAGGTGCTGGCGGCAACGCTTGGCCGCTGGGGCATCGATGCCGGCGTACAGGTGGTCGCCTACGACCAGGGGCCGGGGATGTATGCCGCGCGCCTGTGGTGGCTGCTGCGCTGGCTCGGCCATGCGAACGTGGCGGTGCTCGATGGGGGGCTGGGGCGCTGGGAGCGTGCCGGGCTGCCACTGAGCGCGCAGCCGAGCGCGCGTACGCCGCGCGCGTTCCAGGCCCAAGTGAGCCCGGGGATGACCGCCAGCGCCGAGCAGGTCGCCGCGGCGCTGCACAGCGGGGCGCTGGCGCGCGGTGACGTGCTGCTGGTGGATGCACGCGGCGCGGACCGCTTCGCCGGTGAGAACGAGACCCTGGACGCGGTGGCCGGGCACGTCCCTGGCGCACGCAACCACCCCTTCGCCGGCAACCAGGGCCCCGAGGGCACCTTCCTGGACCCCGCGCAGCTGCGGCAGCGCTGGCAGGCGACGCTTGCCGGCGGCAATGCGCAGCGATGTCGTCGCCATGTGCGGCTCGGGTGTCACGGCCTGCCACAACCTGCTCGCACTGGAGCTCGCAGGGCTGCCTGGCGCGCGCCTGTACGCAGGATCCTGGAGCGAATGGATCACCGATCCTGAGCATCCGGTGGCGCGCGGCACGTGAAGCACGCGCTATCAATGTCACACGCAATTTTGATATAACGCGCGCGTGACAGAAGAAACCAAGAGCCCGAACGGCAACCGCAAGTTCAACCCCGCGCAGCCCTGGCGCATCGAGGACTCCCTCGATCTCTACAACGTGCGCGCCTGGGGCAAGGGCTACTTCGGCATCAACGCCGGCGGCCACGTGGTGGTGCGCCCGGACACCAGGTCCCGAGCACGAGATCAACCTCTACGAGGTGGTCGAGGGGCTCAAGGCGCGCGACCTGACCACGCCGGTGGTGGTGCGCTTCTCCGACATCCTCGCGCACCGGCTGCGGCGCATTCACGACTGCTTCGCCCAGGCGATCACCGAGAACGACTACAAGAACCGCTACGCGGCGGTCTACCCGATCAAGGTGAACCAGCAGCGCCTGGTCGTCGAGGAGGTCTACCGCTACGGCAAGGAGTTCGGCTTCGGCCTCGAGGTGGGCTCCAAAGCCCGAGCTGCTGGCGGTGATGGCGATGACCGAGAACGCCCCGGAGCGGCTGATCGTCTGCAACGGCTTCAAGGACGACAGCTACATCGAGGCGGTCACGCTTGCGACCAAGCTCGGCCGCACCATCATCCCGGTCGTGGAGAACTTCGAGGAGCTCGGGCTCATCCTCAAGCACGCCGAGAACTACAAGCGTGCGCCCGCGCATCGGCGTGCGCGTGAAGCTCTTCAGCGAGGGCTCGGGGCGCTGGAGTGCCTCGGCCGGCGAGAAGTCCAAGTTCGGGCTGTTCATCACCGAGATCCTCGAGCTGTTCAACGTGCTGAAGAGCGCGCGACATGCTCGACTGCCTGCAGCTGGTGCACTGCCACCCGGGCAGCCAGCTGCAGGACATCCGCCGCGTGAAGGACGCCATCAACGAGCTCGCGCACGTGTACGCGGAGCTGAAGCTGATGGGCGCGGGCCTGCAGTACATCGACGTCGGCGGCGGCCTGGGCGTCGACTACGACGGCAGCGGCACCAACTTCTCCTCCTCGATGAACTACACCCTGGCCGAGTACGCCAACGATGTCGTCTACCGCATCGCCAGCGTCTGCAACGCGCGCGACATCCCGCACCCGATGATCGTGAGCGAGTCCGGCCGCGCGGTCGCCGCCTACCACAGCGTGCTCATCTTCGACGCGCTGGGCTCCTCCGCGCTCGACAAGTTCCAGGTCACCGGCGATCGCGGCCTCGACTACACACGGCACCGAGGAGTTGCCGCAGCCGGTGCTCGACCTGTTCGACGCCTACCGCACGGTGAGCGAGCGGCGCCTGGTGGAGTGCTACCACGATGCACTCACCGCCCGCGAGCAGGTCGCTGCAGATGTTCAACCTCGGGCTGCTGTCGCTGGAATTCCGCGGCCTCGCCGAGCGGCTCTACTGGGCCACCTGCGCGAAGATCCGCGACCAGTGCCGCAAGCTCGAGCGGCTGCCCGAGGAGCTGGAGGACCTGGAGTCGATCCTCTCGGACACCTATTTCTGCAACTTCTCGGTGTTCCAGTCGCTGCCGGACAGCTGGGCGATCGACCAGCTGTTCCCGATCATGCCGATCCACCGCCTCGACGAGCGCCCGACGCGCACCGGCGTGCTCGCGGACATCACCTGCGACTCGGACGGCAAGATCGACCATTTCGTCTCGCTGCGCGACGTGAAGCGCACCCTCGAGCTGCACGAGCTCAAGCCCGGCGAGCAGTACTACCTGGCGGCATTCCTGGTGGGCGCCTACCAGGAGACCCTCGGCGACCTGCACAACCTCTTCGGCGACACGCACGTGGTGCACATGCGCCTGCACGACGAGGGCGGCTGGTGGATCGAGGAGATCGTCAAGGGCGACACGGCCAACAAGGTGCTCGAGTACATGGAGTACGACGTGGCCGAGCTGTACCCGGCGCTGGCGCGCGACTGCGAGCGCGCCATCCGCGACGGGCGCATGACCATCGCGGAGAGCCAGGCGCTCAAGCGCTTCTACGAGCGCGAGCTGGATGGCTACGCCTACCTGGAACCGGCCGGCAGCTGAAGCGGCGCGCCGCGCGCACCCTGCGGGCAATCTCCGGTACGCTGCACGTTGAGCTTAGGCGGTGCCGCGCTTCTCAATGCCGTACGGAATTGCAGTCAAATTCTTGAAAACGATCAACAACCGCTGCACCGGGCCTGCTGCAGCCCCGCGCAGGCGTGAGTGCCGCGCATGAGCGCCGCTGACCAGCCGACCGGTGGTCGAAGCGCACCGGCAGCGCCGCGCGTGGCGTTCGTCAGCTATGCCTCGGCCGACCGCGCGACGGCGGAGGCCCTGACCGCGCACCTTGAACAGCGCGCACTGACTTGCTGGATGGCCCCGCGCGATGTGCCTGCCGGGGCTCAGTACGCCGATGCCATCGTGCGCGCCATCAACGAGGCGCGTGCCCTGGTGCTGGTTTTGTCGAAGGAGTCGATCAGCTCCTCGCACGTGGGCAAGGAGGTCGAGCGCGCCTCCTCCAAGAAGAAGCAGATCATCGCGGTGCGCCTGGACGAGGCGCCGCTGACCCCTGCGCTCGAGTACTTCCTGAGTGAGTCGCAATGGGTGGACGTCGCAGCGGACGGTCGCGAGACGGCGTTTGCGAAGCTCGCCGATGCCCTCACCGGCGCGCCGGCGCAGTCGCTGCATGCGGCCGCTCCTGCCGCCCACGCCGCAGAGCTCGCCCACGCAGCTGGGGCCGCCTGGCCCTGGCGGCAGTCGGCCGCGATTGCGCTCCTGGCGGCGGTGACGGTATTCGCTCCTGCGCGCCGGTCACCGGGCAACGCCTGCCACGGCAGCGCTGACCGCGGCGCGCCGTCGAACGACAAGTCCATCGCGGTACTGCCGTTCGTCGACATGAGCCAGGCGCACGACCAGGAGTACTTCGCCGACGGCATGTCGGAGCAGATCCTGGACCTGCTCGCCAAGATTCCCGGGCTTAAGGTCATCGCCCGCACGTCCTCGTTCCAGTTCAAGGGCAAGGCCGAGGATGTGCGCACGGTGGGCGAGAAGCTCGGCGTGGCCACGGTGCTGGAGGGCAGCGTGCGCAAGGCAGGTGACCGGCTGCGCATCACCGCGCAGCTGATTCGCGCCGCAGACGGCTCGCATCTTTGGTCGGAAGTTTACGATCGCCAGGTCAGCGACATCTTCCGCACCCAGGATGAGATCGCTGATGCAGTCGTGTCGGCATTGAAGGTATCCCTGCTCGGTGCGCCCGCCGCGCGCGCCGCTCCTACCTCCAACACGGAGGCCTATGCGCTGTACCTGCAGGGCCTGTCACATAGCCAGCGCTACACAGCCACGGATTCGCAGCAGGCGACGCAGTACTTCAAGCGCGCGGTGGCGCTGGATCCGAACTTTGCGCAGGCGTGGGCGGCACTGGCCGGTGAGGAGGGCGGCCTGATGGTGTTCGGCACAGGTGACGATCCGAGTCCGGGATTCGAGCAGCTTGGAGAGCGCATCGCCAGCTCGGCCCACCGCGCCCTCGCCATCGATCCCGAATTTGCCTGATGCTCATATTGCGCTCGCAAACCTGGTGTTCCTTGACCACGACTTCCCGGCCGCCGAGCGGGAGCTCAAGACCGCATTGCAGCTCGAACCGGACAATGCCAACGCCCTTGGCATCTCGATCTACATGTCGATCGCTGCGTGCCACCTCGACGATGCCGAGCGCTACGCGCGGCGGCTGATCGAACGCGACCCCCTTTCGATCGATCCATATCGCGGCCTGGGCACAGCCCTGTGGTTCAACGGCCGCCCGGCCGAGGCGGAAGCGGCATTCAGGCAAGCGATCGCCTTAAGCCCCGACGCGGACAGCATGCACTACCGACTGACCCTGGTACTGCTGAGCGAGGGACGCGCACAGGAGGCGCTCACGGAGATCTCGGCGGAGCACGCGAGCAAGTGGCGCATGGTGGGCCAAGTGATGGTATGGGGTGCGCTGGGTCGGCGCGCCGAGGCCGACAAGGTGCTCGCCGCCCTCGAGGCCAACTTCGATGGCTGGCAGTATCAGCTCGCCGAGATCTACGCCCATCGCCGCGATCGCGAGCGTGCCTTCAAGTGGCTGCAGATGGCCAACCGCGACCGCGACCCGGGCGTGTTCAACTACCTCAAGTGCGATCCGATGTTGGCTGAACTGCGCGCGGATCCGCGTTATCAGGCGCTGCTCGCGCAGCTGAACCTGCCCCCCTGACGCAGGCGACGCCGCCGCAGGCTGGCAACGGAGCGGGCTATCCAGGACTTCAGCTTGCAGGGCGCAGCAAGACGATCACGCCCAGCACCAGGAAGGCCACTGCGGCAACCCGGTTGACGAGCTTCACCGGGATCTTGTCGGCGGCAACCCCGCCCAGCAATACCGCGGGCACGTCCGCCAGCATCATCCCGAGCGTAGTCCCGGCGACCACGGGAATCAGCATCTGGTACTTGGCAGCGAGCGCCACTGTTGCCAGCTGCGTCTTGTCACCGATCTCCAGCAGGAAGAACGACACCACGGTGGTGCCATAGGCCCCGAAGCGCGACGGCTTCTGCACCGCGTCCGGCTCGCGGTCCGGGATGAACATCCAGATGGCGGTGGCGAAGAAGGAGATCGCCAGCGCATAGCGCATCACCTGCGGGTTGATGTGCGATGCCAGCAGCGTGCCCACGGCGCCGGCTGCCAGGTGGTTGGCAAGCGTGGCCGTAAGGATTCCCAGGATCACCGGGACGGGGGCCCGGAACCGCGCGGCCAGAACCAGCGCCAGCAGCTGCGTCTTGTCACCGATCTCGGCCAGGGCCACGACGCCGGCCGAAACAAGTAGTGCTTCCATCTTTTCCCGTGGTTTGCGTAGCGGTTTGGCCGGGAGTAGCATGACACGGGCGTTCGTATCCGTCGTGGATGACTGCGCTTTGTTGAATGTGTTGACGTCATTTCCCGTCCCGCGCGCCGTCCATGCGCGAACGCAGGTGCAGGCCTTCCGCCTTCGCACCCAGCCCTGAGCGATCGTGTCCCCTGAAGCCCCACTTTGTTCGACTCACGCGGTACATGCGACCGACGCGTGCGGTACGCCGCTGTCCGCTTTCGCAAGAGAGAGTGCCGGATGACGACGATTTATGTTGGCAACCTTCCCTTCAACGCGACCGAGCAGGACGTCAAGGCCCTGTTTGAGCGCCACGGCACCGTGGAATCGGTGAAGCTGATCAACGATCGCGGAGACCGGCAAGCCCCGGGGTTTCGGTTTCGTGGACATGCCACAGGCGGAGGCACAGGGCGCGATCCAGGCCCTGAACGGCTTCCAGATGAACGCCCGCCCGCTGCGCGTCAACGAGGCGCAGGAGCGTCCACAGCGCCCGCGCCAGGGCGGCGGCCCGTTCCGTCGCTGACGCCAAGTCTGATTCCATGCGAAGCTAACAACCCCCGCGCCCGGCGCGGGACTCTTAGCGCGGCCGCGCGGTGCACGCGGTCGCAGCGCTAGCCAAGGACGTGACCATGCTCGCCAGACACAAGGTGCTTACGGGGCTGCTGCTGTGCGCAGCCCTGCTCGCGTGCGCGACCATGAGCACGCGCCAGAGCACGGCGCAAGCAGCTGACCACCATCCTCGCCGGCGACCAGCGCACCGAGGGCGAGCGCGCCCGGGATGTCTACCGGCACCCGAAGGAGACACTGCTGTTCTTCGGCATCCGCCCGGAGATGACGGTGCTGGAGGTCTGGCCGGAGCCCGGCTGGTACACCGAGATCATCGCGCCACTGCTGCACGCCAGCGGCAAGTACTATGCGGCGCTGCCGCCGGCGAACCCTGGCAGTGCCAACGCCGCCAGGCGCCACGCCGACTTCGCCGCGAAGCTCGCCGCACGCCCGGACCTTTACTCCACGGTAAGCGTGGTCACCCTGCCCGCCGATGGCAGCGACGTGGTGCCCCCGGGCACCCTCGACATGGCGGTCACCTTCCGCAACATCCACAACTTCATGGCGGATGGGGACGCCTCGCAGACCTTCGCAACGCTGTACCGCGCCCTCAAGCCCGGCGGCCTGCTCGGGGTAGTCGAGCATCGCGGCAACCCGGCGCTGCCGCAGGACCCCAAGGCCAAGAGTGGCTACGTGAACGAGGACTACGCGATCAAGCTGATCGAGGCGCAGGGCTTCCGGCTGGTGGCCAAGTCCCAGGTGAACGACAACCCCAGGGACACCAAGGACTACGAGCAGGGCGTATGGACGCTGCCGCCCACCTACGCGCTAGGGGCCAAGGATCACGCCAGGTACGCCGCCATCGGCGAGAGCGACCGCTTCACGATCCTGTTCGCCAAGCGCCCCCGGTAAGGCTCACCACATGTCGCGCAGGCGCGCGCCGACATCAACGGTGACCGGGGCTGCGCTCTTGGTCAGCGTGTCCGCCGCAGCCAGTGAACTGCCGTGGAAGGTCGTCGGCTCCAGGGTCTTCTGCACCTTCTCGGTCAGGAAGCGGCTGCGCCCGCCGTAGACGTGGGCATCGCCCTGGCGCGACTGGTGCGTGAGGTGGAACTTCAGCGGCACCACCAGCAGCAGGTCGTTCTGCGCGCGCGTCAGCGCCACGTACAGCAGGCGGCGCTCCTCGTCGATCAGTTCCTGCTTGCCGGTCGCGAACTCGTTGGGAAAACTGCCGTCGACGAAATTCAGGACGTACACGGTGTCCCACTCCATGCCCTTGGCGGAGTGGATGGTGGAGAGCACCAGGAAATCCTCGTCCAGATTCGGGCGACCCGACAGGTCGCTGGTGGCGTTGGGCGGATCGAGCGTAAGTTCGGTGAGGAAGCGCTCGCGCGAGGGAAACTGGCCGGACAGCAGCTCCAGCTGCTCGAGGTCGCCCAGGCGGGTGTGGAACTGCTCGTAGAGCCGCTCGAAATGCGGGCGGTACCACTCGCGCGCCTGGTTCACCTGCCCGAGCCATGGACGCTGCGGATCGGCGAGCGCCACCATCAGGTCGACCAGGCGCCGCCAGTCCACGTCCCCGGTCTGCGGCGGCTTGAAGCCGCGCAGTGACTCGAAGGAGTGGCCGGCCGCCTCGAAATGGTCGATGGCCGCGCGTGCATTCACCGGGCCCATGCCCGGCAGCAGTTGCAGCGCGCGGAATGCGGCCAGCGGGTTGCGCGGGTTGTCCGCCCAGCGCAGCACGGCCAGCAGGTCCTTGATGTGCGCGGCCTCGAGGAACTTGAGGCCGCCGTACTTCACGAAGGGGATCTTGCGCTTGGTGAGTTCGACCTCGAGCAGGTCACTGTGGCTTGCGGTGCGGAATAGCACCGCCTGGCGCCTCAGAGGCACGCCGGCCTCGCGGCGCTTGAGTACCTCCTGGCACACGAACTCCGCCTGGGTCTGCAGCTCGTCGACGGTCACCACTCGCGGGCGCGGGCCATCCCCGCGCACCGACAGCAGGTACTTGCGGTGCTGGCGCGGCGCCTCGGCCATCACCGAGTTGGCGACATCCAGCACCGGCTGGGTCGAGCGGTAGTTCTGCGCCAGGGTCACCACCTCGGCGGCCGGCGAGAAGCGCTCCGGGAAGCCCAGGATGTTGTCGACCGCGGCGGCGCGGAACGAGTAGATCGCCTGCGCATCGTCACCCACCACGGCCAAGCCCGCGCCGTCGGGCTTCAGCGCATGCAGGATCTCCGCCTGCAGGCGGTTGGTGTCCTGGTATTCGTCCACCAGCACGTGGTCGAAGTGCGCCCCGATGTGCTGCGCCAGGCGCGGCTCGCCCATCATGCCGTGCCAGTAGAGCAGCAGGTCGTCGTAGTCGAGCAGGCCGGAGTGCTGCTTCTGCTCGACGTAGGCGCGGAACAGGCCGGCAAGCTCCGGTTCCCATTGGGCAGCCCACGGGTAGCTCGACTCGAGGGTGTCCTTCAGCGAGGCGCGCGTGTTGACGCGGTTCGAGTAGATCTGCAGGCAGGTGTCCTTGCGCGGGAAGCGCTGTTCCTTGCTCGCAAGCCCGAGCTCCTGGCGCAGGCTGTCCATGAGATCGGTGGCATCGCCGCGGTCGATCACGCTGAAATGCGGGTCAAGCTGCACGTGCGGGGCGTAGTGGCGCAGCAGGCGATTGCCGATCGAGTGGAACGTCCCGGACCAGCTCAGTCGCTGCGCGATCGACTGGCTGGCCCCGCCCAGGGGCTCATCGAGCGCCTTGCGGGTGATGTCGTGGGCGCGGCGGCGCATCTCAGCGGCGGCACGCCGCGTGAAGGTGAGCATCAGGATGCGCGCCGGATCGACCCCATTGATCACCAGGTGCGCCACGCGGTGCGCCAGGGTGTCGGTCTTGCCGGTGCCGGCGCCGGCCACGATGAGCAGCGGACCGCACTGCACGCCCTTCTCGGCCAGCACCTCGCCATGCGTAACGGCCTTGCGTTGCGCAGCGTTAAGCCGGTCGAGATGCGCGGTGGTTGTCATAAGGTGGTAACCCCTGACTATACCTGCGGCATTGGCCCCATGCCGGGGTAAGCGTCCGGCACGTGACGCAGCGCGCATCGCGCCGCGCCGCCGTTCGCCAAGACCCGGTCCACCACCGCCGCGCAGCGCTGCATTCAGGGGGTTACGATGGCCGCATGAAGCCTGAAAAACAGACCCTGCAGTACCGCGGGCGCGTCATCAGCGTCACCACCGACGAGGTCGACCTGCCCAACGGCCACCGGGCGCTGCTGGAGGTCGTGCACCATCCCGGCGGCGCCGCCGCGGTCGCGCTCGATACCCAGGGGCGCGTATGCCTGCTGCGCCAGTACCGCTACGTCGCCGACGGCTGGCTGTGGGAGCTGCCCGCGGGCAAGCTCGAACCGGATGAGGCGCCGCTGCTGACCGCGCAGCGCGAGCTCGCCGAGGAGGCGGGCATCAGCGCCGTGCAGTGGCGCAGCCTGGGCGTGTGCCTGAGTTCCCCTGGCGTGTTCAGCGAACGTCTGCACCTGTACCTGGCGACCGGACTTGGCGCCGCTGCCGCCGCCCATGAGCGCGCCGAGGTGATCGAGGTGCACTGGGTGCCATTTACCCAGGCGTGCACCTGGGCACTCGACGGCACGATCTCGGACTGCAAGACCGCGATCGGCCTGCTGCGTGCACGCAATATGTCGCCGACGAACGGCTGAAAGTGTGCGGCAATTCCGTGACGGGCTTCTCGGAAGTGCGACGCACCTCACGGTTAGGCTCTGGAGCGTCGGGGAATGGAGACGCTGTCAGGTCCACGTACATAATCATGGAAGACCTCAGGAAAAGACGTGCGCAGCAGGCGCCGGTGCAGGAAGCCAATCGCAGGCGCCTGGGTCGTGTCATGCACGACGAGCGCGGCAACGCCTTCCTCACCTGGCACGACGCACCGGGCGATGAGAAGCGCGACGTGCTGGAGATACTCGGCGAGCCGAAGCTGCTGGTGAAGAGCAATCACGGCTTCGACCCGTACGCGCGCGTGGAGGCACGCGCGAGCCCGGCGGCCCCTGCGAAGCCCAAGGACCTGCGCAAGCTCGGTGAGTGGATCAAGATGATGCGCGAGCTCGAGGCGCGCAAGCGCGCCGCGGGCGGCGAGGACTGACAGTCCCGCCGGTTTGGCGGGCCGCGTCCCTAGCCCGCCTGCTCGATGTACGCGCGCTTGCCCGCGTTCGAGAAGCGATAGAAGCGCCGCAGCTCCGCCAGCACCGCGGCGCCCTCGCAACCTGCCACCTCATGCTCGCGCGCGCGCTGCAGCGTACGCTCCAGGTAGCGGCAGAAGCGCCCGGCGTAGCCACTGGCCTCGCGGTACATGCCAGCACGCGCACCCGCGTTCGGATCGATGCCGGCGCGCTCGAACAGCACCCGGCGCAGCTCGAGCGGGAAGTGGCCCGGCACCTGGCGCCGCAGCAGACAGTGGCTGACGATGAACTTGTCGACCTCCGCCTGCATCTCCAGCTCCAGCAGCGACACCGCCCGGTCGTGGCTCGCGTTCCACACCAGGTAGACGAAGTGGCTCACTCCCTCCAGCGCGGTCAGGCAGTCAGCGACGTTGCCCCCGTGCAGCCGCTCGAGCGGGTCCGCGGCGGCCAGGCGCTGCAGCAAGGCAGGATCGAGGTACAACGAGAGCGCCACCTCGCCATCGTGCACCGGCGCCACGAGCAACTCCTCCTCGCAACGGCTGTCGCGGCTGCACGGCGGCAGCTGCGCGCGATCGGTCACCAGGTAGTCGTAGACATCGTGCCCGATCGTGACGTCGTAGATGCCGCCGAGCAGCTCCTGCAGGCCCTTGAGAAGCATCAGTGCGCGAAGGCGGTCCGGCCCGCGGCACTGGGCTCGACGCCCAGGCGCTGCAGCAGCCCGTAGCAGCGCTTGCTGCCGGTCTTCAGCCACAGCTCGTAGAGCCTGAGCACGTCGCGGTCGGTGTGCCGGTATGCGCACTCGCTGATCTCGTTCAGCGCATCCACCAGGGGCTGGAACTTTGCGGCAAGCTCGGCGAACACGCCCGCCAGCGCGCGCTGGCTGCCGCGCGAGGTCGCCTCGGCAAGCGCTCCGTAGGCACGTCCACCCATGGCGATGTGGTAGTCGATGTTGATGAGCTTCGCCGCGAAGCCCTGCGCGAAGAAGCCGGCGATGAACAGCGAGACGTCGCCCATGCGCTGCAACGCCTGGTTGCGGGCTGCCGCGGAGGGCGCCTCCAGCGCCTCCCCCAGCATCATCGCCAGTGGCTTCAGCCGCCGGCCAGAGCCGCTGTGCTCGTGCAGCCTCTCGGCGCGCGCGAACAGCGTCAGCAGATTCACCACGTACTGCTCGGTCTGCTCCTCGACCGTAACGTGCTGCTTCACCAGCGTGCCGTGGACGCAGTCCCTGAAGAACTCGCGCAGACTGGGCACCGCCACTACCGACTTTACGGAAGCATCCATCCTCAACCTCCTCACCCCAGGGGCAACGGTTCAGGCGATTCGAGCTTCCCCCCCGGGCGCGGACAAATCAGTGATGCACTGCGCCGATCCAAATTGCAAGTTCTCTGTTAGATTGGCAGCGCGCACCCGACAGTGCTAACAAGAATGTGCGGGAAGTCACGATGGTTCTGAGGCACCACAGTGCTGCGTCACAATTCCTGGGTTTCTCCGGCTACCAGTGGCTGGTCATCGCCGCGGCATGGGCCGGCTGGGGCTTCGACGTCTTCGACGCCCTGCTGTTTAACTTCGTGGCTCCCAACTGCATCCCGACGCTGCTGCACCTGCCGCTGGGATCTGCGGCCGCACGCGCGGCCACGCTGCAGTGGACCGGGATCATCACCTGCGTGCTGTTGCTCAGCTGGGCGAGCGGCGGGGTGTTGTTCGGCTGGCTGGCGGACCGCATCGGCAGGAAACGCGCGCTGTTCTTGACCATCACCGTGTACGCGCTCGGCACCGCGCTGTGCGCTGCCGCCACCAGCGTTGCCGAACTGATGGTGTTTCGCGCCCTCGCGGGCCTGGGCATCGGCGGGGAGTGGGGCATCGGCGCCGCCTTGGTGGCTGAGGCCGTGCCCGAGTCGCGCCGGGTGCACGCGGGCGTGATCATGCAGACCGCCTCGCCGCTGGGCATCGTGCTGGCCAGTGGGGTGAACTACCTGGTGGCCGGTGTCTGGTTCGCAGCCGAGCCGCAGCTGTCATGGCGCTACGTGTTCCTCGCCGGCCTCATACCGCTGGTGCTGGCCGCGCTCGTGCGCGGCTTCCTGCGCGAAAGCGAGCACTGGCAGCAAAGCCAGGCGCCGGTGCTGCGCCCGAGCCCCCGGCAGCTGTTCGCACCGCAGTTGCTGCGCGCTACCGCCAGCGGGGTGTTCGTGGCCGTCACCGCGGTGCTCACCTGGTGGGCGTGCAGTGCGTTCATCCCGCTGCTCGGTGGCACGCTGGCCGCCGAGCACGCCGCGAGCGCCGCACTTGCGCCGCAGCTGGCGCGGCAGCTCGCCGCCGCGTGGCAAGCACACGCATCCAATGCCTTCAACCTCGGCGGACTGGTCGGCGCACTGGCGGTTGTGCCGCTCGCCGCGCTACTGAGTCGCCGCGGTCTGTTCGCCGCCTACTTTGTGTTCTCGGCCGCAGCGATCGCTCTGACCTTCGGCCTGACGCTTGCGCCGCAGCTGCGCCTGGGGCTGCTGTTCTTCGTCGGCGCAGGCGTGTACGGGGTATTCGGCGTGCTGACGTTCTACCTGCCGGAACTGTTCCCGGCGCGCCTGCGCGCCACCGGCGCCGGGTTTTGCTACAACATCGGCCGGGTATTCGCCGCCGCCGGGCCGCTGCTGGTCGGGCTGGTGTCCGCGACAGCCGGCGGTTCGAGCAGCACGCTGGCGCGGATCCTGTGCTGGGTAGCGGTGGCGCCACTGGTGGCGGCCTGCCTGGTGCCTTGGCTGGTGGTGGAGACCCGCGGCCGCCCGCTGCCGACCTGACTTACCCGGACGTGTCAGCCCTGCAGGGCCTGGGCAAGCTCGGCACAATTGGTAACGGTGATATCCGCCGGCGCAAGCTCGCCCGGCCAGGCGTGCGCGCGGCGGTTCATCCACGCGGTCTTAAGGCCCGCGGCGCGCGCCGCCTCGACATCCAGCACCGGATCATCGCCCACGTAGAGCAGCTGCGCCGGCGCCAGCGCCAGCTCCTGCGCCAGGCGCTCGAAGCAGCGTCGGTCCGGCTTGGCCGCACCCACCTGGCGCGCGTTCAGCGACAGCGCGAACAGGTGATCGAGCCCGATGCGGCCGAGCTCAGCGTTGCCGTTGCTCAGCGAAGCGAGCACATAGCGGCGCCTGAGCCGCTCAAGCCCCGGGACCACATCGGGCAGGACTTCAACCTCGCAGCGCGCGGCGAGGAAGACCTCGAAGGCCTCCGAAGCGATGCGCTCGTCGTAGCCATGCTCGCGGGCGTGACCGGCCAGTGCGGTGGTGCGCAGGTAAGTGAAATCGTGGGCGTTGTGCGGCTCGCGGCGCGCCAGCTGTTCACGGGCGCGGCGCATGTCCTGGCTGGACACCCGCTCAGTGATGCGCGGCGTATTGACCTGCAGCCAGTCCAACAGCCGAGCCTCCGCCCGTGCCAGCACCGGCTCCACGTCCCACAGTGTATTATCGAGGTCGAAGGCAATGGCGCGTACGTTGCTCAGCACGGACTTAAGGTTAGCACTCCATGGCGTCATACACGCTCGTCATCGGTAACAAGAACTACTCCTCCTGGTCGCTGCGCCCCTGGCTGTTCATGAAGCACCAGGGCGTGAGCTTCGAAGAAATCCTGATCCCGCTCGACACGCCGGCCACGCGCGAGAACATCGACAAGTACGGCCCGAGCGGCCGTGTTCCGGTGCTGCTGAAGGACAAGCTCGCGATCTGGGACTCCCTGGCCATCTGCGAGCACATCGCGGAAGTCAGCAGCGGCGGCTGGCCGAAGGACGCTGATGCGCGTGCCATCGCCCGCTCGGTGAGCGCCGAGATGCATTCGGGCTTTGCCAACCTGCGCACGCTGTGGCCGATGAATGCGCGCGCACGCAACCGCCGCACCGCGATGACCGCGGGCCTCGAGGCCGACATCGAGCGCATCGACGAGATCTGGAACGACTGCCGGTCGCGCTTCGGTGGCAGCGGCGCGTGGCTGTTCGGCGAGTACAGCATCGCCGATGCGATGTTCGCCCCGGTTGCGCTGCGTTTCAACACCTACGGTGCCTCGATCTCCCAGACGGCGCGCTGGTACATCGCCAGCGTGCTCGAGGACGCGCCGATGCAGGAATGGCTGGCCGCGGCGAAGTTGGAAACCTGGAGTTACCCCGGCAGCGAAGTCGGCTAGCCCGCTTCAGCGCCGGGCGTTCCGGCGTGCTCCCCAAAGGGGCAGCTTTGGTCTAAATTGCGCGGCAACGTTCAAGTTACCGAAAGCGCACCATGCCCATCCTGAGCCGCATCCTCTGCGTGTCTCTTGCCTGCGTCGCGAGCCTGCTGGGCACCGCCGCGGCTGCCACCCCCGGCGCGCCCTTCACGGTCGAGGACCTGCTGCGCCTGAAGCGTGTGAGCGACCCGCAGATCTCCCCCGACGGCCGGCTGCTGGTATTCGTGCAGCGCGAGACCGACATGGAGGCCAACCGGGGGCACACCAGCCTGTGGCTGCTCGATCTTGCCGAACCGAACCCGCAGGCGCGCCGCATCACCGCCGCGGCGGCCAGTGACTCCTCGCCGCGCTGGGCCCCGGATGGGCGCACGCTCTACTTCCTGTCGGCACGTTCGGGCACATCGCAGGTGTGGCGCCTGGACCTGCCGGCCACCGCGCCACACCAGGTGAGCAGCTTCCCGCTGGACGTGGGTGCTCTTAAGGTCTCACCGCGCGGCGACCGCCTGGCCTTCTCGATGGAAGTCTTCCCCGACTGCGACACGCTCGACTGCACCCGGCAGCGGCTGGACAAGCCTGCCAAGGACAAGTCCACCGGGCGCACCTACGAGCGGCTGTTCGTGCGCCACTGGGACCTGTGGAGCGATGGCACGCGCGCGCACCTGTTCACCGCGCCGCTGACCGCCGGCACCGTCAGCCAGCGCCGGTGGACCTGGCCAGGGGCTTCGACGCCGACATCCCCGGCAAGCCCTTCGGCGCCGACGAGGACTACAGCTTCAGCCCGGACGGCCAGCACCTGGTGTTCTCGGCGCGCATCGCCGGGCGCACCGAGCCGTGGTCGACCAACTTCGACCTGTTCGAGGTACCCGGCGATGGCAGCGCGGCCGCGGTGAACCTCACGGCCGACAATCCGGCCTGGGATGCACAGCCGGTGTTCCTGGCCAACGGCGATCTGGCCTGGCTGGCACAGGAGCGGCCCGGCTTCGAGGCCGACCGCTTCCACATCGTCCTGCGCGATGGCGCGCAGCGGCCTGGTGCGCCCGCTCACCGCTAGCCTGGGACCACTCGGTGTCGCACCTGGGCGCCAGCCGGACGGCCGCGCGCTGGTGGTGAGCTCGGACGAGATCGGGCAGCGCTCGCTGTACGTGGTCGACCCCAAGACCGGCGCGCCGCGCAAGATCGTCGGCGACGGCGAGGTCGAGGACTTCGGCGTGAGCCAGGACCGGGTGCTGTTCACGCACGCAAGCCTGGCGGCGGCCGCCGAGCTGTACTCGGTGGGCGCTCAACGGCGGCCAGCTGCGGCGGCTGACGCTCGGTCAACACGGCCGAACTTGGCGCGCGGCAGCTTGGGCGAATACGAGCAGTTCACCTTCAAGGGCTGGCAACGATGAGACCGTGCACGGCTACGTGGTGAAGCCCTATGGCTTCGAGGCCGGGCAAGCGCTACCCGATCGCCTTCGTGGTGCACGGCGGCCCGCAGGCGAGCATGCAGAACATCGTGGAGCTACCGCTGGAACGCCGCAGGCCTTCGCCGGCGCCGGCTACGCGGTGGTGATGATCGACTTCCACGGCTCGACCGGCTACGGCCAGGCCTTCACCGACTCCATCAGCCGCGACTGGGGCGGCAAGCCGCTGGTGGACCTGCAGAAGGGCCTGGCGGCGGCGCTGGCGCGAAATGCCCGTGGCTGGATGGCGAGCGCGCCTGCGCGCTCGGCGCCTCCTACGGCGGCTTCATGATGAACTGGATCGAGGGCAACTGGCCGGACCGCTTCCGCTGCATCGTCAACCACGACGGCGTGTTCGACCAGCGCATGATGTACTACGCCACCGAGGAGCTGTGGTTCCCGGAGTGGGAGAACGGCGGCCCGCAGTACGAGAACCCGCAGGCCTACGAGGCGGTCAACCCGGTCGACTTCGTCGCCAAGTGGCAGCACCCCGATGCTGGTGATCCACGGGCGAGCGGGATTTCCGCATCCCGTACACGCAGGGCCTGGGCGCCTTCACCGCGCTGCAGCGGCGCGGCATCGAGAGCAAGCTGCTGCTATTTCCCGGACGAGAATCACTGGGTGCTCAAGCCCGCCAACAGCATGCAGTGGTACCACACCGTGATCGGGTGGCTGGATGCGCACCTGAAGCAGTAGCAGCTGGCGCCGCAGGCGCGCGCCCTGTCAGTGCATCGCGATGCGGCGGTAGTGGTAGTCGCCGATCGAGAACGTGTAGGGCGTGAGGTCCGCGGCGTGCTCGTTGTTGGTGGGCGTCAGGCTGTGGCAGCGCTTCGGGTCGTGCGTGGCGACGAATTCCTCGCCCGTCTTCTTCCAGTCGAACTCGCAGCCGGCGCTGGAGACATCCTCCGCGGTAAGCCCGGCGAACAGCTCCGGGTGCTGCAGGCCGTCGCGCCAGCGCACCGGCTCGTTGAACTCGTAGACCAGGCCCACGATGCCGTTCTTCTCGTCGGTGTCGAAGCTGAACATGCTGGAACCCAGGATGCGGCGCGGATCGTTGGCCACGCTCTCCTGCACGAAGAACACGTGGTGGCCCAGGCGCGGCGCGTTCACCGGCATGATCAGCAGCGCGATCGCATCGTGCGCCGCATGCCCTGACTTCTGCGCATCCTGCGCCACCTGCGCGGTGTTGTCGTACTTGCCGGGCAGCCAGGCCACCAGGTCACCCAGTTCCGCCTCGCGGATCTGCTGCTTGTCCACGCAGCCGCCGGCCATGGCCACCACGATAAGAAGGGCCGCTGCCATCGGCAGCCGCCAGCTGTTTTCAACCATAAGTCGCCCGCCACTGTGCCCGGTACTTGAGCCCTAGATCCATGAGCCGCTCGAGCAGCTGTGCGTACGGCATGCCGGCGGCGCGCGCTGACTCGGCGAAGTCTTCCGCGGCCTCAAGATTGGGGTTGGCATTGGCCTCGAGCACGTACACCTGGCCCTGTTCGGTCACGCGGAAGTCCATGCGAGCATAGCCGGACATGCCCAGCGCCCGATAGATGCGCCGCGACAGCCGGTCAAGCAGCGCCAGCACCGGCGGCGGCAGGTCCTCGGCCGCGTGCGTGGTGATGCCGTACTTGGCCTGGTAGCGCTTGTCCCACTTCACCTTGCGCGTGGCGATGCCGGCCAGCGAGTCGGGCATCGAGCCGAACACCATCTCCCACACCGGCAGGCGCGTGAGGCGCTCGTTGCCGAGCACGCCCACATACAGCTCGCGGCCCTCGATGTACTCCTCGACCAGCGCGTCGGACTTGACCTGCTCGTGCACGAACTCGATGCGCTCCTTGAGCTTCGCCGCGTCCTCGACCACCGAGGCCTGCGCGATGCCGAGCGAGGCATCCTCGGTGGTGGACTTCACGAACAGCGGGAAGCGCAGCTTCTTGGGCACGTGGAAGCGCGCGCCGCGGCGGAACACGGCGAACTGCGGCGTGGCGATGCGGTGGAACTGCAGCAGCTGCTTGGAGAGGGACTTGTCGCGCGACAGCAGCAGGCCGCGCGGGTTGCAGCCGGTGTAGGGCTGGCGCATCAGCTCGAGGAAGGCGACGACGTGCTGGTCGTAAGTGCCGATGCCGTCGAACTCCTCGAGCAGGTTGAAGACGATGTCCGGTTTCCAGTCGGCGATCGCGCTGCGCATCTCGGTCAGGCTGTCGAGCACGCCCAGGCAGCGCACCTCGTGGCCCGCTTGCGCAGCGTGGTGATGACGTCGTACTCGGTGCGCCACTCCTCGATTTCCTTCTCGGAGTGACCTTCCAGCGTCTGCCGGCGGCACCAGGCTCGCGTGCACCACCACGAGCGTGCGCAGTGTCTTCATAGGGGCAAGTGCGGCGTCTCGCCCTGGGAGTACAGGCCCGTGAGCCGCTCGAGCATCCAGCGCGAGTAGCGCCGGCGTCGCGCTGGTTGCCGCGCACGTACAGGCGCAGAGTGCTCGCTGCGCTCGATGAGCATGCGCAGCACCTGCTGCACGCTGTAGGGGTCGATCTTCAGCGTGCGCGCGACCGCAGTGGTCAGCGGGCGGGCCTGGGCGCGCAGCAGGGTCGCGGCCTTGACGCTCTGGCGCCGCGGGCGCTCGTCGGTGAAGGCGCGCCGCAGCAGCTCGTCGGCGAGGCCGCGGCGGATCTGGCGGTTGTGGGCGAGCTTCCGGCGGTAGTGCTGCGCCAGCGTGCGCGTGTCCTGGTCGATCGGCTCGATGCGCATGCGGTTGCGCACCGGCGCGGCGCTTGTCGCGCACGCTCGCCACGAGCTCATCGACCGCCTTGAGCTTGTGCAGCGCCGGCCAGCCCTCGTAGTCCTTGCGCCACGCGGACTTCGGCGTCAGCCACACCGCGAAGGTCTCGGCGAAGTCCTCGGTCGGATGCGCCTGCGCGTACCACTCGCCCAGGTGATGCACGTAGCGGCGGCTGCCCGCGCGCGCGCGGTAGCGTGCCGGGTACGGCCGCGATGCCGGACCGAACACCTCGCGCCAGCGCTTGCGCCGGCGCAGGCGATAGGCGTTGTCGATCGCATGGCCGGCCTCGTGGCGCAGGATGCGCATCAGCCCGCGCGAGTTGCCGCCCTCGGCCTCGTGCATGATGCGCCGCTCGAGCCGCTCCAGCCGCGGGTGCGCAAGGTAGAACGGCACGGCGATGCCGGGCACGCCATCGGGGGAGAACCATTCCTCGGAGAGCCACACGTGCGGGCGCGTGCTGATGCCGCGGCGCTCGAGGTCCGCGTACAGGCGGCGCACGTAGCGCGCCAGCGGCGAGCGCTCGATCGAGAGCTTCAGGTCGCAGAAGCGCATCTGCAGCAGCTCCTCGTCCGACAGCCGCGCCCAGGCGCGCACCGCAGCGGCGCGCCGCAACGGGCGTCGTACTGCAGGTGCAAGGCGGCCGGTGGCGCGTGTCTGGGACATCCGTGCGGTGCCAACTTCGGGGAGGGAAAAGCGAGGGGCTCAGCTTACGACAGCCGCGCGGGCATGTCTGCTGGCCGGCAGCCCGAGGACCGCTAACGGGAGGCTGGTGCTCAGCCGGCCAGTTCGACCAGAGCGTGCGCCAGCAGCCGGTCGGCGAATTCCTCGAGCAGAGTCGGAGCTTCATCAGGCTGTTGCGCCACAAAGCTGGGATGGCACTGGAGGTGTAGTGGGCACCCGGCGAGCGCCCCGCAGGCGCGGCGACCACGTCCGAGGCGCCGCCCAGGTTGGCCGCCGCCAGCACCGCTTCGCGGAAGGTGCCCGTCTCCGCGAACACCTTCAAGGCTGCGGCGAGGGCCTGCCCGGCGCTGGGCGCAGCGCCCGGCACCGCGGGTGCGGCACCGGCGGTCGCCGGGGGCGCGCGGCCGCCAGGATCGCAGCCTTGGGGGCACCGCTGACCGCGGCGTGCAGCGGCGCGCGCCGAACGCACGGCAGGCTGCCAGCACCTGCGGCGACTGGCAGGTGGTGCGTGCGGCCTCGCCGGCCTGGTGCGCGGCCTGTTCCACGTCGGCGAAGAAGAACAGCACCACCGGGGTCACGCGCGACAGGGTCTCCGGGTCCTGCGCCTGCGGGTCGTGCGAGCCGGAGAACACCTGGCGGCGCCACTGCGCGCGTGCCAATGCGCGCGCGGTGCCGGCGGTGATCCCGACGCACTGTTCGGTCGCCGACAGGTATCCCTCCTGCTGCCAGCGGCGGTAGCGCTCGACCTGGTCGCGCGCATCGAAGCGGTCCTGCTCGAGCAGGCTTTCCGCCAGGCACAGCGCCATCGCGGTGTCATCGCTCCAGGCCCCGCGCGGCAGCTCGAACGGCCCGCCGCCGAGCATGTCGCCGACGGGGGTGAAGCTTGCCCGGGGCGCCGGTACTGCGTGGCCACCGCGACCGCGTCCCCGAGCGCCAGCTCCCAGCAGCGCCCCCAGGAAGCGCTCGCGCAGCGCCGCGCGCCGCGGCCAGGGTCTCCGGGGACAGCAGCGGGTCGGCCTCGGACCCCGCGCCGTGCCAGCTGCGCACGTAGACTGTGTCTGCGCGTCAGTCTCCGGGATGGACTCCCAGGAGGCGCGCGCGCGCGCTGTGCTGCCACAGGTGGTTGAGCTCCTCGATCGCCGCCTCGCCGCCGTGGCTCTCGGCGAGCAGGCAGCCGGCGGTCATGCCGGTGCGGCCGATGCCGGCGCGGCAATGCAGGTAGACGCAGCGCCCGGCGCGCAGATCTCAGCGCGGATGTCCGCGAGGATGGCCGCCATCTGCGCGGCATCGCGCGGCAGGCCGTGGTCGGGAATGGGGTGGCGGAGGTAGCGCGCGGCCGGCGGCAGCAGGCCCTGGTAGGAATCGAACTCCTCCTCGCTGGGTGAGGTCGACGAAGCAGCCGATGCCGGCCGCGGTGAGGCTTGCCAGGCGCGCGCGCGAGGCCGCCTCGCTGCCCGCGGCCGGGTGCTCGCCGGCCAGCAGGCGCTGCGGCAGCACCCAGTAATAGTTGCCCAGCGGCAGGGACAGCTTCGACTCGGGGGATGGGGCGGCCACTCTGGCGCCTCAGGAGGCGAGCGCCGGGGCGCTGCTCGAGGCGCTCCTCGAAGGCGCTCCTCCTCGGCAGCGCTCATCAGTGGCGACGCGCCGCAGCGTCAAGGCCGGCGAAGTCAAAGTGCGCGGGATCGGCCAGGTGCGCCGGCTCGATGTTGCGCAGCGCCGAGAAGATCGTCTCGGTGCGCCCGGGAAACTCGCGCTCCCATGCGGCGAGCATGCTCTTGATCGCCACGCGCTGCATGTTGTCCTGCGAGCCGCACAGCTTGCAGGGGATGATCGGGAAGTCGCGGCCGCGCGCATAGCGGGCGATGTCGCGCTCGGCGACGTAGGCCAGCGGGCGGATCACGACGTGGCGGCCGTCATCGGAGAGCAGCTTCGGCGCCATCGCCTTCAGGCGCCCGCCGAAGAACAGGTTGAGGAACAAGGTCTCGACGATGTCGTCGCGGTGGTGGCCGAGGGCGATCTTGGTGATGCCGTTCTCGGCGGCGAACCGGTACAGCGCGCCGCGGCGCAGGCGCGAGCACAGGCCGCACATCGTGCGACCTTGCGGGATCACGCGCTTGACCACGCGAGTAGGTGTCCTGCTCGATGATGTGGAACGGCACGCCGCGCCCGGTGAGGTACTCCGGCAGCACGTGCGCGGGGAAGTCCGGCTGCTTCTGGTCGAGGTTGACGGCCAGCAGCTCGAAACGCACCGGCGCGCTGCGCTGCAGGGACAAGCAGCATGTCCAGCAGGGTGTAGGAGTCCTTGCCCCCGGAGACGCACACCATCACGCGGTCGCCGTCGCGGATCATGGCGAAGTCGGCGATGCACCTGCCGACCGAGCCGCGCAGCTGGGCCGCCAGGCGCTCGAGGGTGCGGGAAGGCTTGGTCGGCAGGACTCGTCACGGTGCGCACTTCGCATAGCTGTGACAGTCCGCGGGCGCGGACGGGAGCGAATTCTAGCGGCGTTCAGGCCGCCGCGCTGTTCGCGCGTGGTCTCGAGGTACTTCGCTTCGGCATAACGCAGGAACGAGGTGGCCGAGAGGGTCTTGCCGGTGGCGTTCTTCAGCAGGTCCTGCACCGGCACCTTGGCGCCCAGGCCGTGCACGTTGGTGCGCAGCCAGCCGAACAGGCCGGCGAACTCCCCGCGGGCGAGCTGCTCATCCAGCGCGGGCAGCTCCGCGCGCATGCTCTCGTAGAGCTGGGCGGCGATCACCGCGCCCAGCGCGTAGGAGGGAAAGTAGCCGAACGAGCCGACCGCCCAGTGGATGTCCTGCAGGCAGCCCTCGACATCGTTCTGCGGGCGGATCCCCAGGCGCTGCTCCATGCCGGCGTTCCAGGCCTCCGGCAGGTCGCGCACCGCCAGCTCGCCGCTGAGCAGCTGCTTCTCGAGCTCGTAGCGCAGCATGATGTGCAGCGGATAGGTCAGCTCGTCCGCGTCCACGCGGATCAGCCCGCGCTGCACGCGCGTGAGGTGCTCGTAGACGTTCTCGATATCCCACTCCGGCCCGCCGATGCCGAAGTGGCTGCGCGAGCAGCGGCTGCAGGTAGCGCACGAACGGGCGGCTGCGGCAGACGTTCATCTCCAGCAGCAGCGACTGGCTCTCCTCCAGCGCCATGCCGCGGTCGCGCCCGACCGGCTGGTCGCGCCAGTCCTGCGGCAGTCCCAGGTCGTACATGGCATGCCCGGTCTCGTGCAGCGCGCCCAGCAGGCCTGAGAAAACATCGTCCGGGTCGAAGCGCGTCGGTGATGCGGATGTCCCCGGGGCTGCCCTCGGTGAAGGGGTGCTCGCTCTCATCGAGGCGGCCGCGGTCGAACGGGAAGCCGACCGCCTTCATGACCTCGACGGTCAGTGCGCGCTGCTTGGCGGCGCGGGAACTTGCCCGTGAGCGGCAGGCGCGCCTTGCCCTCCTGCGACCGCGATCGACTCGCGGATCAGCGAGGGCAGGCGGCGCGAGAGCGCCTTGAACATCGCATCGATGTCGGCGGTGGTGAGCCCGGGGCTGAACTCATCCACCAGGGCATCGTAGGGGGCGAGGTTCAGCGCCTGGCCGAGCAGGCTCGCCTTGTCGCGCACCAGGTGCACGACCTCCTCGAGATAGGGCGCGAAGGGCTCG
The DNA here is from genome assembly GCA_963703025.1 of uncultured Pseudomonadota bacterium. Classification (GTDB taxonomy): domain Bacteria; phylum Pseudomonadota; class Gammaproteobacteria; order Steroidobacterales; family Steroidobacteraceae; genus 13-2-20CM-66-19. Next base: position 1,049,372 of record OY969778.1, read on the forward strand.
AACTTGCCCTCGGCGCGCGCATCGAGCCACTGCGACTCGGCGCGCGAGGCGGCCTTGGTCAGGCGGGACACCAGCGTCACGGGGGTGGCGATGGCGTGGTCGCGCTGGCGGCGCATCTCGCGCAGGTTCGCGACCTGCCAGTCCTCAAGACCCTGCATGTTCGCCTGCGCGCGGTCGAGCAGGCGGGTGATTCGCGGTGCGGTGAGCATCGCGTGGTATTCGGTCTCGAGCGCGGCGAGCTGGTCGCCGCGCACATCCGCGCTGCCGCGCGGCATCATCACCGCCGCGTCCCAGCGCAGCAGCGCGAGCGCGCCACGAAACGCGTGGAGGCGCTTGAACTCCTGCTCAAGTTGGATGTATGGCGGGGCTGACATGGGCTGTCTGAGTGACGGGGGACGGCGCCCAGTTTACCAGCTTTGCGGGGCCCTCTTCCGGGCTGTAAGATTTTATTACTGATCTAAATCAAGTAAGTTATATCGTGTTGCAGTAAGTTGACAGGCCCCGGCCCCTTGACGGGCGGCCGCCGGTGGAGGCCGCGGCGCGGGGCGGATTATGTCGCCGTGCCGCGCGCGCAGGCAGCCGACGCTGCGCGCAGCGTCGGGCGCCCCAGTTCCTGCCAGGCGAGCATGGCGCGCTTGCGGTCGGGGCTCCCCAGTGGTAACCCCCGAGCGCGCCGTCCGTGCGCAGCACGTTATGGCAGGGAATGAGCCAGGCGACGGGATTCGCGCCCACCGCGGCACCGACCGCACGCGCCGCGCCCGCGACTGCCCGCCGCACGCGCCAGCGCGGCGTAGGTGGTCGGGAGCCGCGGCGCCCAGCTCAAGCAGCGCGCGCCACACTTTCAGCTGGAAGTTCGTGCCCGCGCACCGCACAGGCGCAGCGGCGCCCGTTCACCCGCACCGCCCCAGATCCGCAGCGCCAGCTGCTGCGCGAGCTGCGTCGTCGCTGACCAGGCGGGCACCGGACCACCGCTGCGCCAGGGCCGCAAGCGCCCCTGCCCTGCCGCCGGCATCGACGAAGCTCAGGTGCGCTATCCCACGTGGCGTCGAGGCGATCAGTGCACAACCAAACGGGGTGTCGGCGAGGCCGGCGCTGAGGGCGACCCCGGCGCCGCGCGTGCGCAGCTCGCCCGGGCGTCAGCGCCTCCATCGTGACCATCAGGTCGTGCAGTCGCCCAGGGCCTGATAGCCCGACCGCAAGCGCAGCATCCAGCACGGAGCGCTCGCCCAGGAGCGCGCCGCGCGCGGCGCGCGCGGTGACGAAGCCCAGGTACTGGCGCGGCGTGACGCCTGCCCAGCGGCGGAACAGGCGGTTGAAGTGGAACTCCGACAGGTGCACGGCGGCGGCGATGCGCGCCAGGCGCGGCTGGGCGCGGAAATTGGCGTCGATGTAGGCGGATGGCGCGCGGCGATGCGCGCGAAGTCGCGGCTGTCGATGGACGCGGTGGGCTTGTTCATGGTTGCCATGATAAGCAGGCCGCAGGCGGCCGGCGACCCGAATCTTGCGCTGCCACGGGCGGTGCGCCGGCTTCGGTTAAACTGCAGCCCCGGGATCTAGGGGCGAAAGTTGCGGCCAGCGGGCGACGAGCACGCCGGCGCCGACCGAGACCGCCAGCAGCGCCACCACCATGAGCACGATCAGTACGCGTCGCATCGGCGCATCATAACCTTCGCCGGCAGCGCGCAAATAAATGAACCCATTGAAGAGATACGCGGTGTGCATGCTCGCCTCCGAGGTGGCCCCGTTATCCAAGACCGGCGGCCTGGCGGACGTCGCCGGCGCACTGAGCAAGTCGCTCGTGGCGGCCGGCCACGACGTGCGCCTGTTCACGCCGGCCTACTCGAGCATCGATCGGGCCGCCTGCGGCGCGCGCCCGGTGGCGAACCTCACGCGGCTGCGGCTGGTCATCGGCGCGCAGGCCTTCGTGTTCTCGGTGCTGCGCGGCAAGCTGCCCGGCGGGGCCGCGGTGTACCTCATCGACTGCCCCGCGCTGTTCGCGCGCGCCGCGCTGTACACCAACGATGCCGACGAGCACGTGCGCTTCATCGCCTTCACGCGCGCGGCCCTCATGGCATGCCGCGAGATGCGCTGGGCGCCACGGATCGTGCATTGCAACGACTGGCACACCGCCTTCGCCCCGCTGTTCCTGCGCACGGTGCTCAAGGACGAGCCGCTGTTCGCCACCACCAGCACGCTGCTGACCATCCACAACATCGGCTACCAGGGCATCTTCGGCGCCGCGCGCGCTGCGGATCTGGGGCTGGCGCCGGCGGACACGGCGCGCCTGTACGCCGCGGACCTGGCAGCCGGGCGCATCAACGCCCTGCGCCACGGCATCCTGTATGCGGACGCCATCAACACGGTCAGTCCGACCTATGCGCGCGAGATCTGCACCGCCGAGTTCGGCATGGGGCTGGAGGACAGCCTGCGCGGCCGCCGCCAGGACCTCAGCGGCATCCTGAACGGGGTCGACTACGAGGACTGGGACCCGCAGGGTCGACCGCTACCTGCCCGCGCACTTCGACCCGCAGCACCTGTCGGTCAAGGCGCAGCTGAAGGGGGCCTTCGTGGCGCGCCTGGGCCTGGATGCGGACCCCTCGATTCCGCTGGCCGGGGTCGTCAGCCGCCTCGCCTCGCAGAAGGGCTTTGAACTCATGTACGACACGCTGCCGCGCATCCTCGCGCAGCGCAAGCTTAACTTCGTCGTGCTCGGCAGCGGCGAGGCGCCGTACGAGGAGTTCTTCGCCAGCCTCGCCCGGCAATTGCCTGCCCGGGTGCACTTCCACCGCGGCTACGACGATGAACTCGCCCACTGGATCGAGGCGGCGAGCGACCTGTTCCTCATGCCCTCGCGCTACGAGCCCTGCGGCCTCAACCAGATGTACAGCCTGCGCTACGGCACGGTGCCGGTGGTGCGCCGCACCGGCGGGCTTGCCGACTCGGTGCAGCACTTCAACCCCGCCGACGGCACCGGCACCGGGGTGGTCTTCAACGACTTCGACGGGCCGGCACTTGAGTGGGCGCTGAACACCGCGCTGGACCTGTACGCGCAGCCGCAGCTGTGGGGCCGCGCTGGTGGCCAACGGCATGGCGTGCGATTTCTCCTGGCAGCGCGCCGCCGGGCAATACCTGCAGCTGTACGACCGCCTCTAGTGCAGCTTGAAGGTGCCCTTCTGGTCAAAGGGCACGGTGCGCAGGAACCCCTCCGACAGGGATACCTTGCCGACCAGCCGGTAGCCCACCTCGCCGCTGCCGGCGGAGCCGCGGCCCAGCAGCTTGATGAAGGTGCTGGCGAGGTTGGTGGTCACGTTCATGTCGAAGTCGGCATCCCCCAGCGGCGGCACGACGAAGCTTGCGACGGAGGCGCCGCTGGCGAACTGCTGGCCCTCCACCTCAAGGGTGTACTCGAGCGCCTTGATCGGCAAGGAGCGGTCGTTCGGGTTGTGCACGTGCATGCGCACCTTGAGGTGCTGTTCCCACAGGTCGCTGCTGAGGATCTGCACGTCGGCGATTGACAGCTGCGGCGCCTGCAGCTTCGGCACCAGCGCGCAGGCGACCAGCAACAGCGCCGCAGCGCACGCGGGGGCAAACCGGAAGGTTTTCATAAGGAGGCGCATGGTAGCAAACAGCCCGCCGCTCACGAGCGGCCGAAGCTGGCATTCAGACCGGCGCAGCGCCGGGCAAGTTCCGCGGTCAGCACACCGGCGGGGACCTGCCACTGCCAGTTGCCCACGGTGGTGCCCGGGGTGTTGAAGCGCGCGGCGCTGCCCAGGCCCAGGATGTCCTGCAGCGGGACCACGGCCAGGCGCGCCACCGAGGCGAGCGCTGCGCGCACCAGGGCCTCGGGGATCGCCGAGGCATCGCAGCGCAGGAAGAAGTCGACGCGCTGGCGCGTGGCCTCATCCAATGCCGCGTACCAGCCCCGCCCCGTGTCGTTGTCGTGCGTGCCGGTGTAGGCCACGCACTCACGCACGTACTCATAGGGCAGGTGCGGATTGACCGGGTTGCCGTCGAAGGCAAACTGCAGCACGCGCATCCCCGGCAGCGCGAAGTGCTGCATGAGCGCGATGACGTCGTCGGTGATGACCCCGAGGTCCTCGGCCACCAGTGGCAGGTCGGCGAACACCGCTCGCAGCCTGCCCAGCACGCGCCTCTCCGGGGAGGGCTGCCCAGGCACCGCCGCGCGCATCGGGCGCCGCGGCCGGCACCGCCCAGTGCGCAGCGAGCCCGCGGAAGTGATCAAGGCGCAGCAGGTCCAGGCGCGCCAGCTGCGCCCCGACGCGCGCCACCCACCACGCAAAGCCCTGCGCGCCCATCGCGCCCCAGTCATACAGCGGGTTGCCCCAGCGCTGCCCGGTGGGCGAGAAATAATCCGGCGGCACGCCACCGACGGCCGCCGGCGCGCCTTCGGCGGCTGAGCTGGAACAGGCCGCGGTGGGCCCAGGTTTCCGCGCTCGACGGCGCCACGTAGAACGGCAGGTCGCCGAACAGGCGCACGCCGCGCTCGCGCGCGTAGGCGCGCAGCCGCGACCACTGCACATGGAAGGCGTACTGCTCGCCCTCGATGCCCGCGATGTCCGCGCGCCAGTTCGTCCCTGGCTCGCGCCAGTGCCCGCGGATCGCGGTCGCGCAGTTCAGCCGGCCATTGCCAGAACGGCGCACCGCCGTGGGCGCGTTCGAGTGCCTCGAACAGCGCGTAGTCGGGCAGCCAGGCGGCGCTGTGGGCATAGAACTGCGCCGCCGCGGCATCCTGCACCGCCGGCAGTTCCTGCACATCCAGCAGCGCCGTGCTGCCGGCGTGGTCGGAGCGTACCCAGTACGGGGAACCGTCGGGGCCGGTCGGGCCCACCGGCAGCACCTGCCAGACCGAGAAGCCCGCAGCGCTGAGCCAGTCGATGAACCCCCGGCCGCCGCGCCCGAGCGGGGCCTCGAGCGAGGACAGCGCGAGCAATACGCCGGCGCGGCGCCGGTCAAAGACAGGCAGGCGCTCAGGGTCCACGGCGCTTCAGCCCGCGCGCGCGCGGCGCATGACGCCGCCGTGCTCGGCGGCGCTGTCCGCGGCGCCTGCGGATATCGGTTGCTGACAGCTCCGGCGGCGGCTCGAGCCCCAGGCGCAGGTACAAGGTCACCAGCTGCCTGCGGTAGAGCTGGTCGAACTGGCTCACCGCCTCGGCCGGGTTGTAGTCGCCGAACCACCAGAACCAGTCCGAGCTTTCGCACAGCGCCAGCTGCCGACCCGCCGCGGCGCTGCTGCTGCGGGTTGCTCATGCCCGGTACGACCGGTCGTAGGCTAGCTTCGCCTCGCACAGCAGGTCCCAGGCGCGGTTCTTGGCGGCATCCCCCATCCAGGTGGCCAGCGAGCCGTACACCCAGCTGCCGGCCATGACCTGGTGCAGCGGTGCGGCGCGTAAGTCCACGGTCCAGGCACTGCGACAGCGTGATGCAGCTCGAACTGCGGGTGGTCGGTCAGGGCGGCGTACAAGGCCCTGAGGAAGTAGTAGCCGTTGAAGGGATAGTGCTCCCAGGCATTCTCGCCATCCAGCGCGATGAGCACTGCGTGGTTGTCGCTGGCGCGGTAGCGCTCGGCCAGCTGGCCAAGCTCGCCGGCAAGGTTGCGGGCCGCGTCGTCGCCGTGCCAGGTGGCGTAGGTGAAGCCGATCAGGTCCGAGAGCGGGTCGTCGCGGAAGAAGCAGTCCAGCGGCATGCCGGGCGGGCGGTACGGGCGGTTGTAGGACAGCGGCTCGGCGGCCTGCGCCGCATCGCTCAGCTGCAGGCTGCCGCGCAGCACCGCCGCGCTGCTGGCGGCCCAGCGGAAGTGGCCGACCTCGGAAGCAGCTCGCAGGGTCGCCGCGCTCATCGCCCCTTCCGCCGGCCAGCACCCGCCGGGCGCGCTGCCGAAGGCGCGCGGTGAAGACGCGCACCGCCTCCTCGACGTGCCAGCGCGGCGCGCTGCTCACCGCCAGGATAGCCGGCGTGCGGCGGGCAGCGGCATCTTCGGCACCGCGTCGCGCGCGCACTTGAAGTCGAGCAGCAGCGGGATGATCGGATGCGCGTAGGGGGTGACCGACAGCTCGCACTGGCCCCGCTCGGCCAGCGCGCGGTAGCGCGGCACCACCTGCGCCGACGAGCTCACCGATCAGCTCGAGCAGGTCGCGCGCGATCGGCCGCGCGTGAAGTCGCGGCCGCGCTCGGTGAGGCGTGTCACCAGCGGGTTCACCCGGCGCACCGTCTCGCCCGAGCCAGGCCAGGTGGTACCACACGGCGATGTCGTGGATGAACTGGTCGGAGGCGTAGTCGATCCGCTCAGGCGTGCCGAGGGTCTCGGCCAGCGTCGCCAGCTCAAGGTAGGGACCGAAGCGCTCGATCATGTGCTCGCGGTGCGCGCGCAGGCAGGCGCGCAGCAACGCGAGCCGCGACTGCGGGCTCCGGCGGCACCGGCGGCGGGGCCGAGCAGCGCGAGCACCGGATCCGGCAGCGGCGCGCCACCGGCCAGGTGCGCGGCGATGCTGCGCGCGATGCTCCTGCACCTGCTCGATGAGCACCGGGGTGAAGTTGACGACCGCGCGCGCGGCGGGATTGCCCTCCAGGTGCGCGGCCATGTCGGTGTAGTCCTTGATGGCATGCAGGTAGGTCCAGGGCAGGATGTACTGCCCGCTCAGCGCATCGTGGTACTGCGGCTGGTGCATGTGCCACAGCAGCACCACCGGCAGGCGTGTGCTGGCGCTCACGCCTCGGTGCGCAGGCGGCGCAGCATGTCCGGGGTCACCAGCACCACGCCGTTCTCGGTGACATGGAAGCGGCGCGCGTCGGCGCCGCGGTCGACGCCGATGCTGCGTGCCGTCGGGAATCTCGCAGCCCTCGTCGAGGATGGCGCCGTGCACCTTGCAACTGCGCCCGATTTCGACGTTGCGGCAGCACGACCGAGCGCGAGATGCTGGTGCCCTCCTCGACGCGCACGTTGGAGAACAGCAGCGACTCGCGCACCACCGCCCCGGAGATGATGCAGCCGCCGGAGACCATGGAATTGAGCGCCGTGCCGCGCCGGCCGTCCTCGTCGAGGATGAACTTCGCCGGTGGCTGCTGCACCTGGTAGGTCCAGATCGGCCAGTCCTGGTCGTAGATGTTGAGTTCCGGGCGCACGTGCACCAGCTCGAGGTTGGCGTCGTAGTAGGCATCGATCGTGCCCACGTCGCGCCAGTAGCTCTGCGCGCGCGTCTTCACGTCCTGGAATGGGTAGGCGAACACCTGCCGGTTGCTGGCGATCGCCTCCGGCAGGATGTTCTTGCCGAAGTCGTGCGCGGAACTCTCCTGGGCGGCGTCTTCGGTTCGAGCAGCTTCTCGAGCAGCCGCGCGTTGAACACGTAGATGCCCATCGAGGCGAGGATGCGCGTCGGGCCGGCCCGGCAGGGTGTCAGGCTCCGCCGGCTTCTCCGCAAAGCTTCGTCACGCGGTTCCACTCGGTGGCGGTCAGCACGCCGAAGTGGCGCGAGTCGCGCGCGGGCACCTCCACCACGCCCACGGTGATGTCGGCGCCCTTCTCCACGTGGTAGGCGATCATCGGGCCGTAGTCCATCTTGTAGATGTGGTCGCCGGCGAGCACCAGGACGTGCTTGGGGCGGTGCGAGACGATGAGCTCGAGGTTCTGGTGGACCGCATCGGCGGTGCCGCGATACCAGGCGGCCCCCAGCTGCTGCTGCGCCGGCACTACTCTCGACGAATTCGCCGAACTCGCCGCGCAGGTAGCTCCAGCCGCGCTGCACGTGCTGGATCAGCGACTGCGCCTTGTACTGCGTGAGGATGGAGATCTGGCGGATGCCGGAGTTCACGCAGTTGGACAGCACGAAATCGATGATGCGGAACTTGCCGCCGAAGGGCGTCGCCGGCTTGCAGCGGTGCGCGGTCAGATCCTTCAGGCGCTCGCCGCGTCCGCCGGCCATGATGATCGCAAGCGTGCCGCCGGTCAGGCGGCTCACGTAGCGTCCGGAGGAGGCGCGGGCGGGCTGGCGCTGCATGGGCGCTACTTCACCGCAAGGCGGCGCAGCAACGCAAGCGGGCAGTTCACAGCCACTTCATCAGGCCGAGCTCGAAGGGGTGCGACAGCAGCTCATGGCACGGGTAGATGCGGACCTCGGTGCTGAACTGGCCGCACTCGGGCGGCTCCATGTCCAGCGCCAGGATGCTCAGGCCCTCGGCATCGTGCTCGCCGGTGGCGCTCAAGGCCGCCTGCCACAGCCCGGCGCGCGGCGCCTGGCCATAGGAGGACAGCGGCGGCGGCGACAGGTCCGCCTCCGGCAGCAGGCGCCGAGCGTCAAACTCGACGCGCACGTCCGCCGGGGACAGCCCGTTCAGGCCGACGGCCACGCGCAGGCGCAGCCGCTCGCCGCGCGGCATGTCGCGCGCGTAGTCGTTGAGCAGCTTCAGGGTCACGCCCGGCCAGGCCTTGCGCACGCGCTGCTTCCAGTCAGCCAGCGTGCGCGCACCGGTGTACGAGCTGTCGGCGCCAGGCGCCGGTACTGGCAGCGCGGCGGGCTGGTACAGACCCTGGGTGTAGTCAAACAGCACGCGGCGCATGTTGAAGCGCGGGATCACGGTCATCATGGCGCGCTTGCTCGAGCGCACCCAGGCACGCGGCACGTCGGCCTCGTCGCGCGCGTAGTACTGCGGCAGCACCTCGTCCTCGAGCGCGGCCAGGATCAGCTGCGCCTCGATGCTGTCACGGCGTTCCGGGTCCTGCACGTCCGCCGGCGGGATGCCCCAGCCGTTGTCCTGCATCCACCCTTCCGCCCACCAGCCATCGAGGATGGACAGGTTGAGGCGGCCGTTGATGGCCGCCTTGATCCCCGAGGTGCCGCTCGCCTCCAGCGGCGCGATCGGGTTGTTGAGCCACACGTCCACGCCTGACACCAGGCTGCGTGCCAGCTGCAGGTCATAGTCCTCGAGGAAGATGATCCGGCCGGCGAACTCCTCGCTCATCATCAGCTGGCGGATCTCCCGCAGCACGTACTTGCCCGGCTCGTCCGCCGGGTGCGCCTTGCCCGCGAACAGCAGCACCGCGGGGCGTTCGGGATTGTTCAGCAGCCGCGACAGCCGCGCGCGGTCACGCACCAGCAGCGTCGCGCGCTTGTAGGTGGCGAAGCGGCGCGCAAAGCCGATCGTGAGCACATCCGGGCGCTGCGGGTCGAGGAAGCGGGTGACGTGCCGCAGCTGCGCCGGGCTCAGGCCCTTGCGCGAGTACTCGCGCTGCAGCCGCTCGCGCACGCTCGCAGAGCATGCGCGCCTTGACGTCCTGGGAGGTGGCCCAGTAGCGCTCGTCGGGCACGCGCTCCAGCGCGTTCCAGAACTCCACGTCGCGCAGGCGCTCGCGCCATTCCTTGCCAAGCTCGCGGTCGAAGAACTCCATCCAGCGCTGGTGCAGGAACGTGGGCACGTGCACGCCGTTGGTCACCCAGCCGACCGGGTTGTCCTCCGGGCGTATCTCCGGCCACTGGTCCGCGCACAGCTTGCGCGGAGACCGACGCCGTGGATGCGGCTCACGCCGTTGACGTGCCGCGTGCCGTTCAGGGCAAGACGCGTCATGTTGAACAGGCCCGGCGAGGCCGGCGCCCGCGCCAGCTCCAGGAAGCGGTCGACCGGGATGCCGAGCTCGCGGATGTAGTCGCCGAAGTGTTCGACGATCAGGTCCGGGCTGAAGGCGTCGTGCCCGGCGGCGACCGGGGTATGCGTGGTGAACACGCAGGCTGCGGCGACCGCCTCCAGGGCAGCGTCGAAGTTCAGACCATAGCCGAGGTGCTCGCGCAGCAGCTCCAGGATCAGGAACGCCGCATGCCCCTCGTTCAGGTGCCACACCGCCGGTTGCACGCCCAGTGCGCGCAAGGCGCGCACGCCGCCGATGCCGAGCATCATCTCCTGGCGCACGCGCGTGGACTCGTCCCCGCCGTAGAGCCGGTGCGTGATGTCGCGGTCAGCGTCCGCGTTCTCGGGGCAGTTGGTATCGAGCAGGTACACCGCGACGCGCCCGACCTGCGCGTGCCACAGGCGCGCGACCACGTCGCGCGCGGCGATGCGCACCTTGATCTTCAGCCACTCGCCGGCGGCGTTGCGCACCGGCTCCACCGGCAGGTCGCGCGGATCGCGCTCGCGATACTCCGCGTGCTGCACGCCGTCGTTGTCGACGGTCTGCGTGAAGTAGCCCTGCTCGTACAGCAGCCCCACGGCGACGAAATTGGCGCGCTCGTCGCTGGCGGCCTTGCAGTAGTCACCCGCAAGCACCCCGAGGCCGCCGGAGTAGATCGGCACGCTCTCGTGAAAGCCGTACTCGGCGCAGAAGTAGGCAACCAACGGCTGGTCGGTGGCCGGGCTGCCGCGCATGTAGGTCTCCAGTGTCTCGAGCGCCTGGCGGTAGCGGGCAAGGTAGGTCTCATCGCTGGCGCAGCGCTCGAGCGTGTCCTGGCTGACGCAGCGGAGCATCAGCCGCGGGTTGCCGTGGGTCTGCTTCCACAGCTCCGGGTCCAGGTCCTCGAACAGCGCGCGCGTCGGCCGGTGCCAGCTGAAGAACAGGTTCGCGGCCAGCTCGGTCAGGCGCGAGAGGCTCCCCGGGATGACAGGCGTGACTTCGAGGAGCGAATTTCTCATCGGCGGCTTTCAGAAGAGGGTCGACCCAAAGTCTAGCAGCCCGCTGTGCAGCTTCAGGAATGCCGTGAATGCAGCTGGCGGTGAAGAAATTCATGGAGTTGCCCTCAAACAGGGCATGCGCACACCTACTTACCAGCATTTAATACTAGTTGACAGCTAGTACTAGTAAGTTAATAGTACTGTCCTATGGACGATAGTCAGGCTCGCAAGTTCCAGAAGGACCTCAACTCAGGCCTGGTATCGCTCGTGCTTCTGGGCGTACTCGATGGCAGCACAGAAGACCTCTACGGCTACGAGATCGCCAAGCGCCTGCAAAAGGCCAATGAAGGCGAGGCTCTGTTCAAGGAGGGCACGGTCTACCCGGTGCTGCGCGCGCTCGCCGCCGCGGGCCTGCTCACCAGCCGCGTGGTGCCCTCCTATGCCGGGCCGCCGCGCCGCTACTACCGAATCACCGACGAAGGGCGCGCCATGCTGCACCAGTGGAGTGCGATCTGGCGCCAGACACGCTCGTTCGTCGATCTCTTCATTGAAGGAACAGACGCATGAACGCTCCGCGCTCGATCGACGAGTACCTGAAGCAGCTGCGCATCGCCCTGCAGCGCGAGGATCCCGCGCTGGTGCAGGATGCGCTCTACGACGCCGAGGAGTACCTGCGTGCCGAGGTGGCAGCCCACCCCGGCAAGTCCGAGGCCGACGTGCTCGAGCTGATCGCCAGCACGTACGGGGCGCCCGATGAGGTGGCCACCGCCTACCGCGACACCGAGATCAAGGTGAAGGCGGCGCTGCGCAATCCTGTCCCACGCACACGCTCCACGAACTCCCCGCTCGCGCGCTTCTTCGGTGTCTGCCTCGATCCGCGTACCTACACCTCGCTCTTCTATATGTTGCTTGCGCTCGCCACGGGCATCGTCTACTTCACCTTCGTGGTCATCGGTTTGTCCCTCTCAGCCGGATTCGCCGTTCTCGTCATCGGCATCCCGTTCTTCCTCGCCTTCATCACCGTAGCGCGGGTGATCGCCCTGGGCGAAGGCCGTCTGCTGGAGGCGGTGACCGGGGAGCGCATGCCGCGCCGCCCGGTACATCCGGGCCCCAAGGCGCACTGGTGGGACCGCATCATCGGCATGCTCAAGGACCTGCGCACGTGGACCACGCTTGCCTACCTGGCGCTGATGCTACCGCTGGGGATCCTGTATTTTACCGTGGCGGTCGTGAGCATCACCGTGGTCGTCGCCTGCGTCGGCGCACCGCTTTACTGGGTGGTCGAGCAGCTCGGCTGGGTCAATGTCGCCGGGCACAACCTGTCAGTTGGCCCCGATACGCCGTTCTGGATCGACCGGCAGGGCCTGGCAGCGGTGGTGCTGTTCTTCGTGGGCATTTTTCTGGGCACCTTGTTGATGCACCTGGTGCGGGCCACCGCACGCGCGCACGCGCGCATGGCCAAGTTCCTGCTGGCCCTGCCCTCCGGCTGAAGCATCGGCAGCATGCGGCGCGGTACACTGCGCCGCATGCTGCGAACCCAGGTCATGATCGTGTGCACGGCGCTCCTGGCCAGTGCGGTCCCGGCGGCGTGGTCGACCCCTGCTCCCCAGGGCGCCGCGCGCGGCTGCGTTGCCGACGGCAACGGCTATTTGCGCGCCACCATCCGCGGCGCCATGAGCCTCGACGTCAACTGGAAGAACGCACAGATGGAATGCGATGGCGGGCCGCGCCCGGACGGCAGCGGCGTGCGCGTCGCCTTCGCCGGCCCGCGCCACGCGGACGGCCGGCGCCTGCGCCTGGTGTTCGGCGTGCAGACCCTGAAGGAAGGGCACCCGGCGCGCGACGTGCCCACCAATCTCACGGTCATCTTTGAAGGCGAGCAGCGGCTGTTCACCACGCGCGGCGACGACCATTGCACGGTGGACGAGCTGCACCAGGAGCGCATCGGCGCCCTGGGCGGCGCGCAGCGCACCTGGCGCATCGTGGCGCGCGGCTTCTGCATCGCCCCGGCGAGCACGCTGACCGGTGATGCGCGCATCCTGGTCAGCAAGTTCGATTTTTCCGGCGTGGCCGAGTTCGACGATCCGCCGCCGCAGCCGGCCACCCCCGCCACCGCAACGGAACAGAAGCTCTAGCCATGACCCGCCACAGCCAGGCCCGCACACGGTCCTTAGCGTTCGCGATATTGCTGCTGTCAGGCGCCTACGCCGCGGCGCAATCCCCGAAACTGCCCCTGCAGCTGTCGAGCTACCCGCGCACGCAGCTGCACATCAGCGCCGCGCCGCGCAGCCACCCGTCCTGGACGCGAGCGTTCGACGTCTGGGTTGCCGATACGCCCGAGCGGGCCGAGCAGGGGCTCATGTTCGTCAGCGACCTGCCGGACAACCAGGGGATGGTGTTCCCGCTCGACCCGCCGCGCGTCGAGAACATGTGGATGAAGAACACCTACATCGAGCTGGACATGCTCTTCGTGCGTGCCGACGGCCGCGTCACCAAGATCATCCAGCGCGCGCACCCACTGTCACTGGAGACCCTCAGCTCCGAGCAGCCCGTGGCAGCGGTGCTGGAACTCAAAGGCGGCATGGTCGCCAAGCTCGGACTGAAGAGCGGCGATATCGTGCGCTGGAACAAGCCGGCCAATTGAAGCGCAACACCCATGCAAGCTGATCGCCCGCGCCGCCGCGTATTGATCGTCGACAACAGTGCGGATCTTGCCGAGGCGCTGGGCATGATCGTGGGCATGGACGAGCAGCTGGAGTTCGTCGGCTGCGCGCTCACCGGCAGGGAGGCGATTCAGAGGGCGGACGCCGGGGAAGTCGATGTCATGGTGCTCGACCTGGGGCTGGGCGACTGCAGCGGCTTCGACGTGCTGGACCGACTCAAGGAGCACGCCTCACCGGTCAAGGTGATCATGCACACCGGTCACGCGCTGGCCGAGGTGCAGGAGCAGGCGCGCCGCAAGGGCGCGGCGGGATTTGTCCTGAAGGATGGCGACTTTCGTGCCCTGCTGAGGGCGATCCACGCCGCCTGAGGTTTCAGGGGCGTCCCGGCACGCTGTATGGCTTGCACTGCGGCGTGACGCGCGCCGCAGTGCCCTGCTCGTACTCCGCGCGGCGCCGGCGCCAGTCGAGCAATCCCAGGTGGTTGCGGAACTGGAGGTAATTGAGGACCGACGGCTCCGCGTCGTCGCTCTGCGGGTCTTCCTCGTACGTCGCTCGCGCGCTGTGCATGGGTGGGGCGTCCTGCGTGTGCCAATGAGTTGAGTGCAAGCTCACAACCTGCGCGTCTCGCGGTCCTTCGGCGCACCACCCCTGTGTCGGTAGGACTGCGCTGACACCGGATGTGCGCTGCGGCACTGAGGTCGGGCCCCGCGGTGTCCGCTACACTGCGACCCAGGTTGCCCGCCAACGCGGTCGGCCTCCGGGCAGGCCGTCCCGGGTCGAATAACTACCGCCAGACTGCAGCCCCGCACAAGGCAGCGGCCTGCTTCGAGCGCCCCGGGGTCAGTCAACGCCATGCTGGACAAACCAACATCCTCGATGCCGGAGCCCACCGGAGCTTCCGTGCGGCACAGCGTGGAGCATGATCCGCTGGCCGCCGCACGCCTGGCAGCAATCGTCGAGTCCTGCGACGACGCAATCGTCGGCAAGACCCTGGGTGGCATCGTCACCTCATGGAACGGCGGTGCCGAGCGCCTGTTCGGCTACAGCGCGGCGGAGACCATCGGGCGCTCGATCCTGCTCATCGTCCCGCCCGAGCGCCGCGACGAGGAAGCGATGATCCTCTCGCGGCTGTGTAACGGCGAGCGCATTGAGCATTTCGAGACCCGACGCGTCGCCAAGAACGGCGACACGGTCGATGTATCGCTGACGGTCTCGCCGATCCGTGACGCGGGCGGGGTGATCGTGGGCGCCTCCAAGGTGGCGCGCGACATCAGTGAGCGCCGCCGCATCGAGGAGGCCCAGAACCAGCTCATGGCCTCCGAGCGCCACGCGCGCGAGGAGGCGCAGCGCGCCAACCTGCTCAAGGACGAGTTCCTCTCCGTGCTGTCGCATGAGCTGCGCACGCCCCTGTCAGCCATCCAGGCGTGGGGGCACCTGCTGGCCGCGGGGCGCGCGCGCCCGGAGGAGATGCGCCAGGCCGGCGAGGTAATCGTCCGCAATACGATGGTGCAGCGGCGCGTCATCGACGACCTGCTCGACATCGGCCGCATCGTCTCGGGTCGCCTGCGCGTGGACATGGAGCTGGTGGATCCGGCGCAGCTGGCACAGGCCGCGCTCGACACGATCAGGCCGGCGGCGCTGGCCCGCAAGATCCGCATCAGCGACTCGCTCGACCCAGGCTCGACTGCGGTGCGCGCCGATCCGGCAAGGCTGCAGCAGGTGCTGTGGAACCTGCTGTCCAACGCGGTCAAGTTCACCCCCGAGGGCGGCTCGGTGGCACTGGCCATGGAGCGCGACGGCGGCGACCTGCGCTTCACCGTCACCGACGACGGCAAGGGCATCGATCCGGAATTCCTGCCACGGGTTTTCGAGCGCTTCGCCCAGGGAGATGCCACGCGCAGCCGCCAACACGGCGGCCTGGGCCTGGGCCTGGCCATCGCCAAGCAACTGATGGAACTGCAGGGCGGCACGATCAGCGCGGCCAGCGCCGGCCCCGGGCTCGGCGCCACCTTTTCGGTCACTTTGCCCCTGCAGCACACCGCCTCCCCCGGGGTGCTCGCGGCCAGCTACCCGGCGTGGAATGCCGACAGCCTGGACACGGACCGTTCCGATCTGTCGGGCATCAAGGTGCTGGTGGTCGATGACGAGCCCGATGCCCTGGAATCTGTCACCCGTACCCTGACCGATTCTGGCGCCATCGTATTCGTCGCACAGTCGGCCCTGGCAGCCCTCGCTCTGGTGCAGAGCAAGGTGCCGCACGTGCTGGTCAGCGACATCGGCATGCCCGACATGGATGGCTACGAGCTACTGCGCCGCGTACGCGCACTGGATGGGGTGGCCGCCGAAGTCCCGGCGATCGCCCTGACCGCGTTCGCACGCCCGAGCGATCGGCTGCATTCGCTACGTGCCGGCTACATCGCCCATCTGGTCAAACCCGCCGACCCTCTCCAGCTGCTTGCCACGATCTCCGCCGCGGCCGGCCGGGTCGATGCGCGGGTCTAGACGGCCCGCGCATCGCTGAGTCCGCTAGACCCGCTTGCGCGTGACGGCGTGGTAGATCACCAGCACCACGACGGCCCCGACGACCGCAACCAGCATGCTGTAGATGTTGAGTCCGGTCACCCCGGTCATGCCGAAGGTCGTGAACAGCCAGCCCCCGACGACCGCGCCCACGACGCCCAGGATGATGTCGAGGACGACGCCCTCGCCTGACTTGTTGACCAGCTTGCTGGCAATGAATCCTGAGATCAGGCCCAGAACGATCCATCCGATGAATGACATGGCTGCTTCCTCATTGTTATTGATGTCGCTTGGCGCCGCGCGGCCGGCACACCTAAAAGCATCATTTGCCCGGTGGGCATGAGGCAAGCATAGGCCCGCCGCGCATCAGCGTGTCAGTACCTGCTGACACCTGGCGCAGACCGCTGGTAGTTCTGGTGGCTGTCGGGCCGCTAGGCTGCAGGCAGCGGGGTGGTGTGCAGCTGGGGCTGTGACTTGGCCTTGTGCGGCACGTGCCGGGTGACGATCGGCTTGGGGATCGGGGCACCGTAGGCGTTGTTGTAGGCGCGCTCACCGGGGGCCAGCGAACTGGGCTTCACGTACTTGCCATTCGTGCCCTGGGACGAGTCGCACGCGGACGGCGAGTCGGTGACAGCCCCGCTTGCCAGGGCCAGCACTCCCGCCAACAGCGCACCCGCCAGTTCCTGCCTCATGACGCCCTCCTGAACTCCTCTGCGGGCAAGTGTACGCACGCGCACGCGCCAAGAAAGCTGCCCGGTGCCGGCGCACGCTGCTCGTTGACGAATGCGAGAACTGCGTCTCATTCGCCATTCGGACCGGCGCCAGGGTACCCAGCGGCGCGGCCATGACTGACCCCAGCGACCCTCAGGAGCGCAAGCGCCTGCGGCAGCAGAAGATCCAGCGCGAGCTGGACCAGGCGCTCGTACCTTGATCTGCATCTGCAGCACACAAACCGAGGGTTGCTTCAGAGTTTTGGTGATCCGCGTCACGGAGCCAAATTCCAGCCTGTCGTTATTGTGAACTGACGCACTGCGTTGGCGGCGAGGCTACATATCCTGCTGTGGCGGAATGCGCGAACTGGGCAGTTTCTGAGCTCTCGCATGCAACCGCATGCGCGAACGAAGAATTCGCCCAGTTCAATTGACCGCTCTTGCCGGAGATATCCACGTGGCCAGTGCACCGACCTCAGCGTCCCGCAGTCCGGAGACTGCAAGTTCCTCCGCAGGCCGCGCGCCCGCCAGCTCCCAGCCGGCCGTCGACGTTACGGCCGTCACGACGCGCGATGACTTCCTGCTCGAGCTCGGACAGACGCTGGACGGCCAAGCCGCCGTGCGTCCGGTAGAGACGATCGACGAAGCCCTTGAGCTGATCACCGGCGGCAAGCGCGGCCAGGTGCTGGCCATCGACGCCCGTAGCGTGGTGAATGTGCGAGCGGCCGTCGACGCCGCCGCCGGCCGTGCCCCGAAATGTGTGCTGCTGGTGTTTGCAGAAGGCAGCGCCGAGAAGACCCTGGCTGCAGCACTCAAAGGCAGCAAGGTGTTCGCGGTCCTGCCGACCCCGGTGGACGTACGCAAGACCCAGGCGGTCCTGGAAGCGGCGATCGCCGAGGCTGTCGCCGGCAAGGCGGAACCGGCACGCGCTGCTGCACCTGCCGCAGAGCTGAGCATCGGCGCGTTCCGCCCCGAGAATGCGCCCACGCCCGCCGGCGCCGGCGGCGCCAGCACGCCGCGCAGCGCAAAGACGCTATTGATTGCAGCGGCCGTCGCCGCGGTTGCCGCCGCAGGTGGCATCTGGTACTTCACCCACGGCACAAGCCCCAGCAGCGCATCGGCCGCGCCGCGCGTCGCCACCGCCGCCGCGCCGGCTACGCCGGTCGCACCGGAGGCCGAGGCGGCGCCTGAGCCTGCCGTAGCCGACACTGCCATCGTCCAGGGCAAGGTCGATGACCTGCTCGAGAAGGCGCGCCTGGCGATGCACGAGCGCCGCTACACCGAGCCCAGCGGCGACAACGCACTGCTGTTTTATCGCTCCGCCGCAGCGGCAGACCCTGCCAACGGCGAGGCCCATGATGGGTTGCAGCGCGTCGCCAGCGTGCTGGCGGGGCGCTTCGAGGACGCGCTGAACGCGGCGCGCTATGAGGAGGCCGGCCAGACACTGGCGAACTTCAAGGCCGCGACGCCGTCCGACCCGCGCGCGGCAAGCTTCGAGCAGCGCCTGTACGCGGCCGAGATCACCCGCGCCCTGGCCGACGGTAACCTCGATCGCGCCGCCGCGTACGTACGCCAGGCGCAGCAGTCAGGCAACACCTCCGCGGAGCAGATCGCCAAGTGGCGCTCCGACATCAGCCACCGCACCGAGGACAGCAAGGTCACGCGCCTTGCCGGCCTTGTCATCGATCGCATCCGCGACGGCCGCCTGATCGATGGCGACGACAGCGCCAAGGCCTACCTGCAGCAGCTGCAGGCTGCGGCCCCGACCAACGTCACCACCCAGCGCGCCCAGCACGACCTGATCACCGCGGAACTGCGCCGTGCGCGCGACGCGTCCATCGCCAGGAACACCGCGGAGCAGGATCGCTGGCTCGCCGAAGCGCGCGCGACGGGGCTGAAACCGGCTGAACTTGCCGCCTTCCAGCGCGACCTGACCAATTCACGACAGAAGGCCGCCCAGGCGGAAACCGAGCGCGAATTGCAGCTGGCGCGCGATCGCATCCACGACGGTCGCCTGAGCGACCCGGCGCAGGACAGTGCCGCCTTCTACCTGGGACAGCTGGAGGCAAGTGACCCGAGCAATGCCGCGCTCATCGAGGCGAGCCACGACCTCGCGCTGAAATTCGAGGAGCGCGCACGCAACTCCATTGCCGCGGGCAAGCCGGCGGACGCGGACCTTGCCCAGGCCAAGCGCTGGGGCGCTGACCCGAAGGATCTCGCCGCGATCCAGCAGCTGCAGAGCGCGCCGAAGAATTCCGGCGCCGTGGACACCGCCGCGCTGGCGGCCAACCTCAAGCGCATCCGCTCACCGGCACCGGACTACCCGGAGAGCGCGCTGTCGCAGCACATCGCCGGCAGCGTGCTGCTGCAGTTCACCGTCGACGTCACCGGCGAGACGCGCGACATCCACGTGCTCGAATCCAGCCCAGCGGGGGTCTTCGACCGCGCGGCCACCAGTGCCATCCGGCGCTGGCGCTATGCACCGATGATCGTCAACGGCACCGCGGTACAGGTCCCGGTGAAGACGTTGCTGCGCTTCGAGCTGCCGAAGTAGATCAGGAGAACCACCGATGACCCTTGCAGGCACCGAGCGCCGCCGTAACCTGGTAACCGCCTTCATCGGCACCGCCCTCGCGGTAGTCATGGGCGTCGTGCTCATCATGGGCTTCCGGCTGGCGACGCACATGCGCGCGAACATCACCGCGCTGCAGAGCGCCAGTGCGCTGCAGAACTACCCGGAGGAGATTGCCCACCAGCTCAACACGCTGCGCGATCGCCTCGAGGTGCGCGCCTATTCGGGCCAGGCCCTTGCCGACCTGCAGGCCACCGTCAAGCGCTTTGATCAGGACCTCAAGCAGATCAATGCCGCCGGCGAGGTCGACTCGCCGCAGCTTGGCCGAGCCCTGCTGTTGTGGCACCAGTACGGCCCGGTAATCGACCCGGTCGTCGCCTTCAACGGCCAGCCCTATGTTGACTCCGACAGCGCCGGCAGCTCGCTGTCGCGTGAGGGGCGCCAGCACTACGCCGAGGTCAAGCGCGCGCAGCTGTTCGCGGCGGACAACGCACGGCCGCTGCAGGCGCAGCTGGCAAGCCTTGCCGGCACGCTCCAACGTGCCGCCTCCGAGGCCGCGAGCAACCTGCGCAGCCTGCTGTTCGCCGGCGTGATCGCCGCCTTGGTGCTGGCCGCCGCCGCCGCTTACTTCCAAGTTACCCGGGCCCGCCACGAGCGCGCCGCGCGCGAGGCGCAGGAACAGACCCGCGACATCCTGAAGACCGTGCGCGAGGGCTTCTTCCTGCTCGACGCCAACTACCGCATCGGTTCGGTGTGGTCCGAAGCTCTGACGCGCATGTTCAGCCGCAATGACTTTGCCGGACTGTCATTCGAGGAACTGCTGCAGGACCTGGTACCGGCAGCCACGCTATCCACCGCCACCAAGTACATCAAGCTGCTCTGGGGCGATCGCGCCCACGAGAACCTGATGAAGAGCATCAACCCCCTGGGTCAGCTCGAGATCACGATGGACAACGGTCATGGCGGCAAGGAGACGCGCTTCCTGCAGTTCGACTTCCACCGCGTCATGGGGCCCGAGGGCGTCAAGCACGTGCTGTGCTCGGTGGGCGACATCACCTCGAGCGTGCTGCTGGCGCGCGAGCTGCATGACTCGCAGGAGAACGCCAACCAGCAGCTGGACATGATGCTGGGCATGATGCACGTCGATCCGCTGCAGCTGGTGTCGTTCCTGGACACGGCCGAGACCGGACTTAAGCTCGTCAACACCATCCTCAGGGAGCCGGCGCGCACGGATGCCGAGTTCCGCAAGAAGCTCGCCGGGCTGTTCCGCGAGATGCACAGCATCAAGGGCGAGGCCTCGGCGCTCAACCTGAAGAGCATCGCCAGCCGGGTGCACGCGCTCGAGGACATGGTCAGCGACTGCAAGAAGCGCCCGGAATTGACCGGCAACGACTTCCTGCCGCTGGTGCTGAAGCTCGATGACCTGCTCGCCCACCTGCGTGGAGTGCGCGAGATGGCGTCGCGCCTGACTGCCATCAAGGACACCCCGACCGGCGCCTCCGCGTCAGCGGAGGCGCTATCGATCACGATGCCGGCGGCAAAGTTGGTCCAACCGCCAGCTGCCGCGCCGGCTGCCGAGCGCGCGCCCGCGCGCAGCGTCGAGGACCTGACCCCGGCGCTGCAGTCGATGGCTGAGCGCCTGGCCCAGGACCATGCCAAGCGCTTCCGGCTCACCCTCAATGGGCTCGCCGAGGTGCCGACCGCGTACAGCGCGACCGTCAAGGACTGCCTTATCCAGATGCTGCGCAACTCCGCCGTGCACGGCATCGAGTCCGCCGACGTGCGGCGTGCGGGCTCCAAGGACGCCCAGGGAACCGTGCGCGTGGATTTCCACAAGATCGCCGACGGCTACGAGCTGGTGTTCGAGGACGATGGCGCGGGGATCGCGCCCGAGTCGCTGCGCAGCGCGGCAGTGCGCCAGCAGTTGATCAGCCAGGACGAGGCGGCGGGCATGGATACCCGGTCCACCATGGCGCTCATCTTCCGTCCCGGCTTCACCACCCAGGATGGGGTGTCGATGGATGCCGGACGCGGGGTCGGCATGGACGTCGTCGCGCGCAGCGTCTATGCGCTGGGCGGCAAGATCGGCGTGAGCACCCACCCGGGCAGGTTCACGCGCTTCAAGATCGTGCTGCCACCTTCTGACTCGGTCAGCAGCACGGCGGTCGCGTGAGCGGCAGCGCAGCAGCGGTGGACGGCCGGCGCTCATTCAAGCTGATGATCGTCGACGACTCGAACATCATGCGTCGGCGCATCGAGCGCTCCAACCAGTTCGAGGAGCTGCAGCTGGTCGGTACCGCCGGCAACGGCGAGGAAGCGCTGGAGCTGTTCGGCCGCACCGACCCGGACGTGGTCACCATGGACCTCACCATGCCGCGCATGGACGGCATCGAGTGCATCGGCAGGCTGGTGGCCCTGAAGCCCTCGATACGCATCCTGGTGGTCTCGGCGCTGGCGGACAAGGCCACCGCCGTCGAGGCGATGGAAAAAGGCGCAAACGGCTTCCTCAACAAGCCCTTCACCGATCGCCAGCTGAACGAGGCGATCGCGGAACTGATGCGCTAGGTCGCCAGGAAATAACGCCAATGTTGCACGAACAGGAGCTGAAGACCTTCGTCGAGGGAACGACGAACTTCTTCGAGGTGGCGGCGCAGCAGCCGGCCTCGATCGGCTCGCCGTACCTGATGGAAGGCTCACCGGCGGTGCACGAGTACACCGGCGTCATCAACATCTCCGGCAAGCGCGAGGGCGTCGTCTACTTCACCGCGCCCAAGGCGATGCTGACCGTCCTGCTGATGAAGATGCAGGAAAACGACTTCAGCCACGAGACCATGCGCGACCTGGTCGGCGAGGTGGCGAACACGATCTCCGGCAACGCGCGGCGTGACTTCGGCCGCGACTTCGTGATCTCCGTGCCGAGCGTGGTTTCGGGCGAGAAGCCGAGCGTCCCGCAGCGCCCCGGCCAGCGCTCGTTCATCATCCCCATCAACTGGCGCAGTCACTCCGCCAAGCTCGTCGTCTCGCTCGCCTGAGCTTCACTGCGGCGGCCGCGGTGCGCCGGCGCCCTCCTCGTCCGCGCGCAGCCGGTATCCCACGCCAGGCTCGGTGACCAGATAGCGCGGCTGGCGCGCATCCGGCTCCAGCTTACCGCGCAGATTCTTGACGCAGACCCGCAGCCCACGGGTGTCATCCTCTCGGCCCGGACCCCACACCTCGCGTATTACCTGCTTCTGCAGCACGATGGAGCCCAGGTTGCGGGCGAGACATGCCAGCAGGCGGTACTCAAGCGGCGTCAGGTGCAATTCGGCGGAGCGGCGCCATGCCTCGCGCCGAGCCAGGTCCACCACAACCTCCGCGAAGTGCAGCTGCGGCGTCGGCGCAGCGCCGCGCGCCTGGCGGCGCAGCGCAGCACGCACCCGCGCCAGCAACTCCGGGGCGCTGAACGGCTTGGTCACATAGTCATCCGCGCCGGCATCCAGGGCGGCGATCTTCTGTTCCTCCATGGTACGTGCCGACAGCACCACGATCGGCACCTGGGACCAGCTGCGCACCTGGCGTATGACCTTCAGTCCGTCCGCGTCCGGCAGCCCCAGGTCCACCAGCAGCAGGTCCGGCTTGTGCGTGCGCGACTCGACCTCGGCCCGCGCGGCGGTGTCGGCCTCGCTGCAACGGTAGCCGACTGGCTCCAGCAGCGCCCTCAGCACGGCACGGATCGCCGGCTCGTCCTCCACGATCAGCACGTGGTACATCGCAAGCGTCACCGCTCCTCCTGCTGGCAAGGCAGCGTGAAGGTGAACCGCGCGCCACCCCCGGCACGGCCGCTGGCCTCGATGTCGCTGCCGTGCGCACGCACGATCGCCTGGCAGATCGCAAGTCCCAGCCCCACCCCGGCCACTACGCCTTCGCCGCTGCCGCGCTGGAATTTCTCGAAAAGGCGGGCGGGGTTGCCTGGCGGCAGCCCCGGCCCCTCGTCCTCCACCACCACCTGCACGCAGTCCTGGGTGCCATCGGTCGCTGCCGCGACACGCACCCGCGTGCCCGGCGGGGTGTACTTGGTCGCATTGTCGAGCAGGTTCACGAACAACTGCACGATCAGCGTCGCATCCACCCACACCGGCGGCAGGTCCGCGGCCAGCTGCACGTCCACCGGGTGGGCCACCAGTCGCGCCGCGCAGCTGGCCAGCGCGCTGCCGACCAGGTCATCGAGCGTCTGCCAGTCCCGGCGCAGCACCAGCTGGCCGGACTCCAGGCGCACCAGGTCCAGCACGTTGGACACCAGCTCGGACATCTCGCGTGCCTTGGTCTCGATCGAGCGGGCAAGCTGCAGGCGCGTCTCCGGCGGCAAGCCGCTGTCAGGTTGCGCAAGCGCACCGCCCGCCCCGGCGATGACTGCCAGCGGCGTGCGCAGGTCGTGGGAGATCGAGGCGAGCAGCGTGTTGCGCAGCGTCTCGCGCTCGGCGGCAAGGCTCGACTGCTCGGCGATCTCAGCCAGGCGGGCACGCTCGAGCGCCAGGGCAATCTGGCCGGCGAAGGTTTCCAGCAGGTGGCTTTGCTCTGGCAGCAGCACGCGCCGCGGGTTCGAGGCGAGCACCGCGAGCACGCCGACCGTTCGCTGCGGCTCCCCCAGAGGCACGTACAGCCCCGGGGCGGCAGGTAGCGTGTCCGAGCCAAGCCCGGCGCGGCGGCCGCGGTCGGCGACCCACTGGGCGACCGCGAGGTCAGCACCGCGGTATGAGCTGTCCAGCGCCCTGGCGCCCGGGTAGGCGAGCTTCCCGCCCGGCCCAGGCAGCAGCACGACCGCCTGGCAATGGAACACCTCGGCGACATGGCGCACGGCCACGCGCGCCATCTCGGCGATACCGCGTGTGGCGGCAAGCTCGCGGCTCATCGCGTACAACAGCGCGGTGCGCCGCTCACGCGCCCCGGCCACGCGGGTCTGTTGCCGCACGCTGGCCGTAAGGCTGGCGATGACCAAGGCCACGGTGACCATGGCGACGAAGGTAAACAGGTACTGCGCATCGGACACCGCAAAGCGAATAGCGCGGCGGCACGAAGAAGAAGTCGAAGGCGGCAACGCTCAGCACCGCGCTCAGCGCGGACGGCCCCCGCCCCAGACGCAACCCCGCAACCGTCACGCCCAGAAGGTAGACCATGATCAGGTTCGACAGCTCGAAATGGCCGTACATGGCGAACGCCACGAGCGTGCTCAGCAGGGTCAGCAGCAGCGCCGCGCCGTAGCGGTCCCAGCGAATCGCGCTGGCCGCCTCGAGGGCGGCGGCCGGCGGCGGGGCTGAGGCGAGGGGCCCCTGGGTGACGCTCACCGTGAGCACGTCGAAGCCACGGGCGCGCCGCACCAGTGCGCTGGCGGTCGAGGGACGCAGCCATGCGCGCCAGCCGCGGCGCTTGGGCGCGCCGACGAGTACCCGGGTGACATTGCGCGTCGCCGCGTAGGCGGCGATCGTGGCGGCTGCGGAGGCCCCGTCCAGCGTCACGGTGTCCCCGCCGAGGGATTCAGCCAGGCGCAGAACGTCGATGCGGCGGTTGCGCTCCACGGCTGACAGGCGCAGCAAAGCCGGCGTCTCGACGTAGACGACGATCCACTGCGCGTCCAGGGCGTCCGCCATGCGCTTGCCGGCGCGCACCAGCTGTTCGGCCTGTTCGTCGGGGCCGACCGCCACGAGCAGCCGCTCACCGGCAATGCGCGCATAAGGTGACGACGGTGCCAGCGCGCGCGAGGCCGCCTCCACCCTGGCGGCAACGCGGCGCAGCGCGATCTCGCGCAGCGCCATGAGGTTAGGCTTGCGGAAGAAGCGCTCGACCGCCGCATCCGCCTGGCCGGCCACGTACACCTTGCCCGCGTGCAGGCGCGCGAGCAGGTCATCCGGCGGCAGGTCGATGAGCTCGATCTCGTCGGCCTCGTCGAAGACGTGATCCGGCAGCGTCTCACGCTGCCGCACGCCGGTGGTCTGCAGTACCAGGTCGTTGAGGCTCTCCAGGTGCTGGACGTTGACGGTCGTCCAGACGCTGATG
This sequence comes from uncultured Pseudomonadota bacterium, assembly GCA_963703025.1. Taxonomy (GTDB): domain Bacteria; phylum Pseudomonadota; class Gammaproteobacteria; order Steroidobacterales; family Steroidobacteraceae; genus 13-2-20CM-66-19. The sequence goes on from OY969778.1 coordinate 1,074,478, forward strand.
CCTGCCTCCAGCAGCTCCGCGACGTCCTGCCAGCGCTTGGGGTGCCGCAGCGCCGGCTCACCGCCGACAGGGTTCGAGTGCGCCAGTTCGTCCACGAGCAGAATGCCCGGATGGCGCGCGAGCGCCGCGTCAAGATCGAACTCCTGGCGGCTCATGCCACGGTAGCTCACGCTGATGCTGGGCAGGCGCGGCAGGCCCTCGAGCAGGCGCTCGGTATCCACCCGTCCGTGCGGCTCGACGTAGCCGACCAGCACGTCGGTCCCGGCGGCCTGCGCGCGCTGCGCCGCCTCGAGCATGGCGTAGGTCTTGCCAACACCCGCCACCGCGCCGAAGAAAATGCGCAGGCGGCCGCGCCGGTCGCGTGCCGCCTCGGTCTTGAGTCTCTCGAGCAGTTCGTCAGGATCCGGCCGGGCGTCGGCCATGGCGGTCACTCAGTCGCGTCGAGCGCCAGATTCAGCTCAAGCACGTTGATGCGGGGCTCTCCCAGGAACCCGAGCAACCTACCCTCAGTGTGCGCTGCAATCAACGCCTGCACGCGCGCCGGCGCAAGTCCGCGCACCCGCGCGACGCGCGCCGCCTGGTACTGGGCAGCAGCGACGCTGATATGCGGGTCAAGGCCGCTGCCTGAGGCGGTCACCAGATCCACAGGCACCGCGGCGCGGTTGCCCGGATCGGTGGCCTGCAGCGCGGCGACGCGGGCACGAATCGCATCGGTCAGCGCCGGGTTGAGCGGGCCCAGGTTCGAGCCACCGGAGGCGCTGCCGTTATACGGCTGTGGGGCGGTCGCGGATGGTCGGCTCCAGAAGTGTGCAGGGTCACTGAAGGCCTGCCCGATCAGGCGTGAGCCTACGACATGCCCACCGCGACTGACGAGGCTGCCGGCAGCCGCCTGCGGCATCAGCAGGCGCGCGACCGCGGTGACCGCCAGCGGGTACAGCACCCCGGTCAGCACGGTCAGGATCAGCAGCAGCAGCAGCGCCGGGCGCGCCGTGGCATGCAGGAACGAGGTGCGTGTTGCAGGCATGTGCGCGGATCCTCTAGGCCAGGTGAACCAGCTGCAGGCCGAGATCGACCAGCTTGATCCCGGCGAATGGCACCACCAGCCCCCCCAGCCCGTAGACCAGGAGGTTGCGGCGCAGCAGCGCCGCGGCACCGAGCGCGCGGTAGCGCACGCCGCGCAGCGCCAGCGGGATCAGCGCCACGATGATCAGTGCGTTGAAGATGACGGCCGCGAGGATCGCGGAGAACGGGCTCGCCAGGTGCATGACATTGAGCGCATTCAGCTGCGGGTAGGTGGTCACGAAGGCCGCCGGAATGATCGCGAAGTACTTGGCGACGTCATTGGCAATGCTGAACGTGGTCAGCGAGCCGCGCGTCATGAGCATCTGCTTGCCGGTCTCGACGACCTCGATGAGCTTGGTCGGATTGGAGTCCAGATCCACCATGTTGCCGGCTTCCTTGGCCGCCTGGGTGCCGGTGTTCATGGCCACCGCGACGTCAGCCTGCGCCAGCGCCGGGGCATCGTTGGTACCGTCACCGGTCATTGCCACCAGGCGCCCGGCGGCCTGGTGCTCTCGTATCAGGCTCAGCTTGGCCTCAGGAGTCGCCTCGGCCAGGAAGTCATCGACCCCTGCCTCGGCGGCGATGGCAGCGGCGGTGAGCGGATTGTCGCCGGTGATCATGATCGTCTTGATGCCCATGCGGCGCAGCTCGCCGAAGCGCTCGCGGATGCCGCCCTTGACGATGTCTTTCAGCTCAATGATCCCGAGCGCCCGCGGCCCGTCGCTCACCACCAATGGCGTACTGCCGCGGCGCGCGACCTCCTGAACGCTCCCCAGCAGCGCGCGCGGGAACGGCCGCCCGAGCGCCTCGACTTGCCTGACGATCGCGTCTGCGGCGCCCTTGCGCACCTGGCGGGTGCCGATGTCGACGCCGCTCATGCGCGTGTGCGCGGAAAAGTGGATGAAGCTGGCGCCCAGCGCCGCGACGTCGCGCTCACGCAGGTTGAAGCGCTGCTTGGCCAGCACGACGATGCTGCGCCCTTCCGGGGTCTCATCGGCAAGGGACGCCAGCTGCGCCGCATCGGCGAGCTCTTCCTCGCTCACTCCGGGAGCGGGGATGAAGGTCGCAGCCTGGCGGTTGCCCAGGGTGATGGTGCCGGTCTTGTCGAGCAGCAGCACGTCGACATCGCCGGCCGCCTCCACGGCCCGCCCGGAGGTGGCGATCACGTTCGCCTGCAGCATGCGGCTCATGCCCGCGACGCCGATCGCGGACAAAAGCGCCCCGATAGTGGTCGGGATAAGGCACACCAGCAGCGCCACCAGCGCGGTGATGCTGATGGGCGCCCCGGACCTGGCGACCGCGACGCTGTACAGCGAAAACGGCAGCAGGGTCGCGGTGGCGAGCAGGAAAACCAGTGTCAGCGCGACCAGCAGGATCGTGAGCGCGATCTCGTTCGGGGTCTTCTGGCGGCGCGCGCTCTCGACCATCCCGATCATGCGGTCAAGGAAGGTCTCGCCCGGGTTGACCGCCACGCGCACGATGATCCAGTCCGAAAGCACGCGGGTGCCGCCGACAACAGCTGAGAAGTCACCGCCGGACTCGCGGATGACGGGCGCCGATTCGCCGGTGATCGTGCTCTCGTCGACCGAGGCGGCGCCCTGGATGACCTCGCCGTCCGCCGGCACGGTGTCGCCCGCCTCGACGAGCACGATGTCCCCGCGCCGCAGCTCATCGGCGCGTCGCCGCGTGAGGCTGCGTCGGTCATCGGCCGAGGACAGCTGCTTGGCCCAAACCGCCTGCTTCAGGGCGCGCAGGGCGGCCGCCTGCGCCTTGCTGCGGCCTTCCGCCAGGGCCTCGGCGAAATTGGCGAACAGCACCGTGAACCAAAGCCACAGGGTGATGTTGAAGATGAACCACGCCGGCGCCTCGCCCGACCCCAGCAGCGCCTGCAGCCACAGGCCGGTGGTCACCAGGCAACCGACGTAGACCACGAACATCACAGGATTGCGCCACTGCACGCGCGGGTGCAGCTTGCGCAGCGCATCGGCCATTGCCGGCACGATGAGCTTGCGGTCGAACAGGGATGGGGTCGGGCGCGTCATGGCTTTCCTGTCAATGGGCGGAGCGGCTTAGCCATGCCCGAGCATCAGCTGCTCGACGATGGGGCCCAGCGCCAGCGCCGGGACGAAGGTGAGCGCCCCGACCAGCAGCACCGTGCCGATCAGCAGGATGACGAAGGTGATCCCATGGGTGGGCATCGTCCCCTCCCCCGCGGGAATGCGCTTCTTGGCGGCCAGTGAGCCGGCGATTGCCAGCACCGCGACGATGGGCCAGAAACGCCCGAGCCACATGACCACGGCAAGCGTGAGATTGTAGAACGGCGTATTCGCCGACAGGCCGGCGAACGCGCTGCCGTTGTTGTTGCCGGCCGAGGAGAACGCGTACAGGATCTCGGAGAAGCCATGCGCTCCGGGATTGGCCACCGCGGAGGTGCCCGCCTCCACGCTGACCGCGAGCGCCGTTCCGGTGAGCACGATCAGGGGCATCACCAGGATGGCAAGCGAACTCATCTTCATCTCGAAGGCCTCGATCTTCTTGCCGAGGTACTCAGGCGTGCGCCCGATCATGAGCCCGGCGATGAAGACCCCGACGATCGCGAATACCAGCATCGAGTACAGCCCGGTGCCGACCCCGCCGAAGACCACCTCGCCCAGCTGCATCTCGAACAGCGGCACCAGTCCGCCCAGCGGGGTGAAGGAGTCGTGCATGCCGTTCACCGCCCCACAGGAGGTGGCCGTGGTGATGGTGGCGAACAAGGCCGATGCGGCGATGCCGAAGCGGGCTTCCTTGCCTTCCATGTTGCCGCCGGGCTGCAGGTTGCTGGCGGCCTGGTCCACTCCCAGTGCGGCGACGGCAGGGTTGCCGGCCTGCTCGCTGCGCACGGTGACCACTAGCAATGCGGTGAAGAGCACCAGCATGGCCGCGAGCACCGCCCAGCCCTGGCGTGTGTCCCCGACCATTCGCCCGAAGGTATAGGTCAGCGCCGCCGGGATCACGAGGATCGCGAGCATCTCCAGCAGGTTAGACAGGGCGGTCGGATTCTCGAAGGGGTGCGCGGAGTTGGCGTTGAGGTAGCCACCGCCGTTGGTGCCCAGCTCCTTGATGCCCTCCTGCGAGGCGATCGCGCCCATTGGCAGTGTCTGCGCCCGGGTCGTTGCCGTCTGCGAGACCGCGGTGCCGGATGCATCCTTCACGGGGTTGCCCGCCGCGTCGAGCGTGGGCTGCGTCCAGCTTAGCGGCTCGAGCGTCGTCACTTGCTGGTACGGGCGGAAGTTCTGGATCACCCCCTGCGAGACCAGTACCAGCGCGAGGATGGTGGACAAGGGCAGCAACACGTAGAGCGTGGCGCGCGTGAGGTCGGCCCAGAGGTTACCGACCGTGGCCGCGCCGTGGCGCGCGATGCCGCGGATCAGCGCGATGGCGACCACGATGCCGCTGGCCGCAGACAGGAAGTTCTGTACCGTGAGTGCCGCCATCTGGGTGAGGTAGCTCATCGCTGACTCACCCGAGTAACCCTGCCAGTTGGTATTGGTGACGAAACTGATCGCGGTGTTGAAGGCCGAGTCCGGCGACAGTGCCGCGAACCCCTGCGGGTTCAGCGGCAGCACTGCCTGCACGCGCTGCAGCGCGTAGACCGCAAGCGCGCCGGCTGCGTTGAAGAACACGAGGCCGATGGCGTAGCTCTTCCAACCCATTTCCGCGGAAGGCTCGATGCCCAGCGCGCGGTAGATCCACCCCTCGACCGGCAGCCCCAGGCGCGCCGCACGGGGCGGTGAGCCTGCGAAGATCCGAGCCATGTATGCGCCCAGCGGCCGCACGCACAGCAACAGCAGCGACAGCAGGACCGCGCACAGTTCCACGGTGGCGGCGTTCATCAGAAGCGTTCGGGCCGGATCAGCGCGTATATCAGGTACGCCAGCAGCCCCACGGTCAGCACGGCACCCAGCACATACAGCGCGTTCACTCGCGCCCTCCCAGCCTGGCGATGCCGGCGATCAAGGCATGCGTGACCCCGTACAGGACCAGCCCGACAACGATGAATACGACGTCCACTGCCCTACCCGCATGAGCCCATCCAGGGGCGCAAAGCTACACAGGCAGCGGTGAGGGCGGCGTTAGTAAATGGGCGCAGGCGCAATCTGTGACCCTTGCACTGTGGCCGGCCGGGCTTTCAAGCGATAACGCGTGTTATGCAAACAAGCGCACTCGGCATCATCACCATGCGCCGCGAGATTGCGGAGCGTTACCAGCGGGCCAACCGCCAGTGGCTCGGGGCACAGACCGCGTATCGGCGCCTGCACGAGGCGCCCGTGCTGAACCTCGCGGCGATGCGCGATGCCGCACTGCGCCTCGACCAGCTGGCCATCGGTCGCGCCGCCCTGCTGCGCGACCTCAAGGCACTGTCGGACTAGCCGCGGCCACCGAGCAGCCGCGCCGGCAGGAACACCAGGGCGCGCACCAGCGCCAGCGCGCCACCGACGGCAATGCCCACCAGCCGCAGCGGCAGCAGCAGCAGCCAGACCACCGGCAGCAGCACGAGCGCCAGCAGCGCCAGTGGCCAGGACACCGCCAGCAGCAGCAACCAGAGAATAAATCCGACCATGTTGATACCTCGCGCGCGGCGCCCCGGGCGGGGCGCGCATCTGAACGGCCCCATGTTACCGGTGTACGCAGCGCCGGGTCGCCGGCTTGGCGGCGCAGATGCGTCCGGCGGCCCCAAACAGGCGATAATCGCCCCGCAACCCGAAGTGAGGCCCGCCGCGTGACCAGCGTTACCTTCCAGCCTGCCGCACCCGTGCGACCGGGCGACCGCGTGGCGGTCATCGCGCCGGCGAGCTGCTTCGACCGGCCTTCCTTCGATACGGGCCTGAGCGTGCTCTCCGGGCGCTACCGTCCATACTATTCGGACGGGATCTTCGCCCGCCAACGCTACCTTGCCGGGGACGACTCCAGGCGACTGGCGGAATTGCTGTCCGCTCTGGCAGACCCGCAGGCGAAGGCGGTGTTCTGCGCGCGCGGCGGCTACGGGGCGACGCGCCTGCTGGGCCAGCTCGCCGGCATGCCCCCGCCCGGGGAGCGCAAGCTGCTGGTCGGGTTCTCCGACATCACTGCCCTGCACCTTTGGCTGCAGGCGCACGGCTGGACCAGCATCCACGGACCGGTGCTGACACAGCTGGGCCGGCTGGGAGCCGCCACCCACGAGAGACTCTTCGGGCTGCTCGAGTCGTCGCGCGCCGCAGCCCCGCTGCTGGGAACCGACACCTACGTGCCCGGCAGCGCCGAGGGTCGCCTGGTCGGGGGCAACCTGTCGATGCTCTCGCGCGTCATCGGCACCGCCTTCATGCCGGTACTCGAGGACACGGTGCTGTTGCTGGAGGATCAGGGCGAGCGTCCCTACCGCCTCGACCGCATGTGGACGCACCTCGCGCTCGCGGGGGTGTTCGCGCGCGTGCGCGGCATCGTGCTCGGCAGTTTCACGCAGTGCGAGGAGAAGGACGCACCCTATTCCAGCGCGGACCTGCTGCGCGAGCTTGCTGCGGCAACCGGACTGCCATGCGCGGCCGGGTTCCCGATCGGGCATGGCGAGCTGAACGAGCCGGTGCCGCTGGGGGTACGCGTGCACCTTGATGCCGACAACCGCCGGCTGAGCTTCCTCGAGCCGGCGGTGCGCGCCTAGAAGAGCGTACCGTCCTCGCCGATCATGGCCTTGCGCACCATGGGAATCGGCGGGCCGCCGTAGGACAGGAAGGCATTGTGGAAGTCGTACCAGTATGTGCGCGGGTCCGGCTGCGCCGCAGATCCTGGCTGCCGGGCGACCCAGTCGCTGCGCAACTTGCGGATCATGAGCTTGCCGAGGGTGTACTTGAGGTATTCCGGGTCGTAGGTGCCACGGGCGGCCTGCTGGCGGGCATTGCCCGCATCGGCAAACGCCTGCTCGCGAAACATGCGCTCGGACTGAGCCTGGGTCATGCCCTGCGTGTGCATGCCGATCGCCGCCAGGTAGCGCACGTCACGCAGCAGCGCCTCGGTCAGCTGGCCGACATGCTGCTCTTGGTCACCCTCTCCCAGGCCTTCCTCCCACATCATCTCCTCGGCGTAATGCGCCCAGCCTTCCGCATAGGTGTAGCCCACCCACAGCGCTGCGATCTTGGAAGGGTTGCGATTGGAGTGCAGGAACTGCAGGAAATGCCCCGGCCACACCTCGTGCACGCTGGTGTACAGCAGGCTCGCCCTGCCCGGGATGTATGCGGCCCGCTCGCGCGGCGTCCATGACGGATCCGGAGGGGCAATGTAGAAGGTGTATGCCACCGACTTGTCGTAGGGGCCCGGAGTATTGATGTAGGCGCCGTTGGCGCGGTTGTACGGGGGCGCCTCGGCGACCTGACACACCTCATCACTGGGTACCGCTGCAACGTGCCGGTCGATGACGAACTGGCGCAGCTGCGCCAGCTGCACCCGTGCCCCCTGCACCGCGCCGCCCTGCGGCTTTTGCGCGGCCATCTTCTGCACGCATGCCGCGAGGCTGCCGCGAGGCAGGTACTGCGCGCAGGCGAGCCTTAGCGCCTGGGTATTGCGCTCCAGATCCGCGCGGCCGATCTCCAGCAGGCGCGCCACCGGCACCTCCACTGCCTCGGTCGCCTTGAGCATCTCCAGGAACAAAGGCTCGCCCAGGGCGAAGTCGCCGGTGGCGTGCGCCCGCTCGCCCTGCAGCCATTGGCGCAACCCGTCCATGGCGCGCGCGGCACCCTCGTCGGCCTGCGCCAGCTGCGCCTGCAGGGTCGGGTCCCGCACGTCGGCGAACAGCGCGGCCACGTCCTCGCGGAAGAATCTGGCGTAGCCGCCGAAGCCGCCGATACCGCGCTCGATGAAGGACCGCGGCAGCGGGGTGTGCAGGTTGGCACGCGCGTCAGCGGCGATCCCGGGGATGGCACGTGCGTAACCGATGAAACCGCGCATGCGCTTCTCAAGCGGCGCATAGGCACGATTCAGGTAGACGTCCGGATCGAGCTGGTCGACGTACCAGGCCGGATTGGTGAACGGATAGCGTGCCCGGTCCAGCCAGAACAGCTGGGCATCGATCACGCTGTAGACGTAGTCGCGCTCGAAGCGCTCCTGCGCGGTGAGCGCGGCCGCCGGCAGCCCCTGCGCCCGCGCGCGCGCCTGCTTAAGTCGGGCAACCTCGGCCGCGATGCCGGCGGCGCTGAGGTCCGGCATCTGCCCATCGAACTCGTGGCGCCCGGCCTGCACCGCGAAGAACGGGTTCGCCTTGAAATAGTCCTCAATGAAGCCAGCGGCATAGGCCGGCCACGGATCGGTGCCGGGCGCGCTTGCCGGGGCCTGCGGCGCAGACGGGCGGCCACAGGCCGCGAGGGTCAGCGTCAGTGCCAGCACCAGGCAACGCATGGGGTTCGCCCTGATTGGCACGCTGTCCGGCCACCGCGCCAAGTGGCGTCAGTCGATGCGCTGCGCGCGCAGCGCAACCAGCGCACCACCCGGGTCGCGCTCGATGTGGAATTCGATCGGGCGGCAGCACACCTGGCAATCCTCCATATAAGAAGGCTCGTCTGTGGTCAGATCGACGCGGGTTTCAATGCGTTCACCGCAGTAGGGGCAGGGCACTGCCACGAATTCCTCCGGCGCCAGGCGTGCGCCAGCGGCCGGCTCCCACACCGGTTCCAGCCCGTACAACTGATCGACGCTGACGCTGTCCAGCTTCGCGATGCTCTGGCGCAGGCGGGCCAGTTCCGGGGTGTTGCGGCGTTTGATCATTGCATGGGGGCGTCGCGAACTGCGATGCTGCGCGCTATCTAGGGTACGACGAGGATACTCCATGGCGACTGTCCGGGCGGGTGCGCTGCTAGCGTGCGCCGTCGTCACGCTGTCCGGCTGCATCAGCACCTCCGCGGATGCCCCGACGGGGGTGTCACTGGCCGGGAGCTGGAAGCTGGATCACGCCGCCAGTGATGATCCGCAGAAGGTGCTCGCGAAGATGCGTGAGCAGGCAGACAAGATCATCCAGCGCCAGCAGGCCGACATCGCCGCGCGCGGGGTGCCGCAGCCGGATATCGCCGGCGAGGCGCCGCCAGCGGATGGCAGCGGTCCGCCGCCAGGTGCGCCGGGCCCGAATGGCCTGCGGCATGGCGATCCACTGCGCCACTCGCCCATGGCTGCGATCATCCGTGCAATGCTCGCACGCGGTGACTACCTCACCATCCGCCAGTCGCCAGATGAGTTCGTGCTCGACTACGGCACCTCCAGCCGCACCTTCACCCCCGGCGCCCACAGCGTGGTCTCGGCCGAGGGCGGCGTTGGCGACCAGAACTCCGGCTGGCACCACAACTCCTACGTGATCCGTGTCAAGCCACAGAATGGTCCGGAAGCGACCGACGTGTTTGCGCTCTCCGCGGACGGACAGCACTTGCTGGAGACCCTGAGCATCGCCTCCTCCGAACTGCCGGCCGAGAAGATCAAGCGGGTCTATGACCGTACCACCCAGACGGCGCCGCGGCAGACGCCGTCCACCGAGTAGGGTGCACACGGTGCGTGCGGCAAGCTGCCTGCTGATGCTCGGCGTGCTGTGCACCGCCGGCGCCGCGCTGCGTGCGCAGGAGCCCGCCGAGACCGGCGACCAGGACATGCAGGAAATCGTCGTCGACGGCCAGCACGAGGGTCCGCGCATGTGGAGAGTTCGCAAGGGCGACCACACGCTGTGGATCCTGGGGACGATCTCACCGCTGCCGAAGAAAATGGTGTGGAAGCCCGATGCGGTGCGTGAGGTCCTGCAGCAAACGCAGGAAGTGATTCCGGCGTGGCCGACCTATGGCATCGGTGCCAATCCCATCACGGCCCTGCGGGTGTACATCGAGTGGCGGCGCCTGCAGAAGCCGCCGGACAACCTGCCGCTGCGCCAGACCCTGCCGCCGCCGCTGTATGCGCGCGTCGAGGCACTGAAGAACCGGTACGACCCCAAGGACAGGAAGCTCGAGGAGATGCGGCCAATGCTGGCAGCCCGCGAGCTGTTGACCAAGGTGTTCGATGCCGCAGGACTTGCGCTGCACAATGAAGTGCAGCAGTCAGTGCTCGACCTTGCCAGGGCCCAGAACGTGCCGGTACACCAGGACAAGATCAAGATCGATGACCCCGTCAACGTGCTGAAGGACGTTGGCGCCACGCCGCTTGACCGCGAGGTCGCCTGCCTGGACTCGGTCGTGACGCTGCTGGAGGGGGACCTGGCGACCATGCGGGCGCGCGCCAACGCGTGGGCACTGGGCGATGTCGAGGCGCTGCGCGCCCTGCCACACACTGACGACCGCACCGCGTGCATCGCGGCGGTCTCGACCTCTGACCGCGTGCGCGCACTGATCGAGCGCGCGCAGAGCGACTGGCTCGTTTCCACCGAGGACAGCCTCAACCGCAATCGCGGCACGCTCGCCGTCCAGTCGATGGATCGCCTGCTGGGCGAGCACGGCGCGCTCGCCGCGCTGCACGCGAAGGGCTACATCGTCGAGGGACCGTGAGTGCGCGCTAGCTGGCGAGCGCGCACCACCAGGCGATAAGCACCGAGGCGAGCGCCGCGACGCCGCTCAACCATTGCGGCACGCGGTTCATCGCCGCGTTCAGCCGCGGCAGGGCCACGGTGGCGCCCAGCACCGCACCCACGGCGAAACCTGCCAGGTGCGCGATCACGTCGGTCTGCGTGCCCTCCGCGCCCGAGCCGGTCCACCCAAGCAGGATCACCCCCGCCACCAGCGGTCCCCAACGCCGTGCCCAGCGTTGCGGAAACGCATAGCGCTCGCGCCACGAATACGCCGACATCGCCCCGAGGCAGGCAAATACCGCGGTGGAGGCCCCCACGGACAGATGGTCCGGCGGCCCGAACAATCCCTCGAGCAGATTGGCGATCGCCGCCGCGCTGACGGTGAGCAGCCAGGCCGTACCGACGCCCATCTGCCGACCGGCGAGGTAGCCGAACCAGACGCCGGCGGCCAGGTTGGCCGCAAGGTGCGGCCCGTCCATGTGCAAGGTAAGTGCCGTCCAGGCGCGCCACCACTGCCCGCCCTGCACGCGCGCGGCATCCATGGCCCCGATATCGAATGCATCCAGGCGCACAAGGCCGCGGGCGAGCACCGCGGCCACCCCCACCAGCACTGCCACGTAGACCATGCACCCCACCCAGGCGTGCCGATACAGTGGTGCCGGCGGCGGCGGTGGCGGCAGCGCGCGATTCTCGCTGTCGTACTTGAGCAGGTGCTGTGTCGCATAGCCGGCAAGTTCCGCCGGGACCCGCAGCAGAAACGCGCCCTCCCCGAGGACAACGAACGCCTGCACCCCGACGGCCGTGAGCACCAGCAGCCGTTCGTCACAGTCGCGCTTGCGCGGCGAGCGGTAAACCGTACTTAGGCCGTCCTCATCCATGGTTGCGTGCGCGCCTAGGGTGACTGCCGGCGCACGTGGACAGCGGCCATTGCGCGGCGCGCGAAGTCGCCGAGAATCTCGTATACCGCCTCGCTGGACTGCAGCAGGGCGACAGAGTTGGGTACGAAGCTGAAAGGACCGAAGGGCGAGGACGCCCACACGCGCACCGGGGCCGGCACGACCGCGATGCCCGCGCTGGCAAACTCGCCGCTGGCGCGCCACTCGTGCGCAGCGTCGGTCACCAGCAGCACGCGCGTGATGCCCGCGGCGCGCAGGATCTGCGCGGAGTACTGCGCGTTCTCGAACGTGTCGCGCGAGCGGCCCTCCACCCAGCGCACCTTTACGCCGAAATCGCGCGCCAGCGTGGCGCTCATCGCCTGCACCTCGATCGTGGTGCCACTGACCAGCACCGGCAGCGAGGCACGGTGCGCAAGGAATGCGCCGTAGGTAACCCGTTCGAGCAGGCCGCCATATGCGGCTGGCTCGCCACCGTACTCCGGGGCCACCGGCCGCGCGACGCCACCGGCGAGGATTACGATCGCCTGCGCCTCGACTGGCCTCGCCAGGTCCAGCACCGGGGTGCGCTGCGCAACCCGCGCCAGCATTCCCGCGGCAAGAGGCGTCGCGACCAGCCACAGGCTGACCAGCGCAGTCGCGAGCAGCACCCAGCCTGCGCGACGCGTGCGCGACGAGCGGCCGGCGCGCGCCAGCCACGCTCCGAGGAACGCCACGAGCAATGGACCGGCTGGGGGCAGAACGAGAGTGTGCAGCAGTGACTTCAGCGTGATGAACATGCGTGCCCCTAGAGCCGGATGTGCTGCCAGGCGCGCGAGCGCCAGCGCAGGAACAGGGTGCTGCCGAGCACGATGATGTACACCAGCACGGCCACCCAGCCGCCCAGCGCGCCGTACCCGTACTGCGGCAGGAAATCCACCCAGCCCTGGCCGGGGGCAAAGGTCAGCGCGTGTGCCAGTGGCACGAACAGCAGCAGTGACACCGGCAGCACCAACAGTGCCGGCACCTTGACGTCGCCCGCGCCGCGCAGGCACATGCTGCTTCCCAGGTTCAGCCCGTCGAAGAACTGGTAGGCGGCCGCGAGCCACAGCAGCCGGATGCCCAGGGCGACTGCCGCCACGGCCTCGGCATCATGCGAGCCGACGAAGAACGGCAGCAGCCAGCGCCCGCACACCGCGATCAGCACGCCGATGCCACCCATGTAGAGCGCGGCCATCAGAATCGTGCGGTTGCCAACCCGCACGGCCCAGTCACGCGCGCCGGCACCGATCGACTGGCCGACCAGGGTCGTGCCGGCCGAGGCAATGCCAAACCCGGGCATGTAGGCAAGCGAGGTCAGGATCACGACCATCTGTGTTGCCGCGCCGTCCGCGGTACCCAGCCGTGTCTGCATCATCTGGAAGATGGCGAAGCCGAGCAGGTCCGCCGCGGGCGACAGGCCCATGGGTACACCCAGACGCAGCTGCTGCGCCAGACGCCCGCCGTGCAGTCGCCAGGTCAGGTGCGACTTGTACGCCCGGCGGTAGTACGGGCTGAGGAAGACCGCGAGCGCGAACAGCAGGCCGACCACCTGCGCCACATTGGTCGCCCACGCGGAACCGGCGATTCCCCAGCCCATGCGAAAGATGAACACCTGGTTCAGCAGTGCATTGGCCACCGTGGTGACGATACTGATCACGAGCGTCATGCGCGGCCGGCCGATGCCGTTGAAGAAGCCAAGCAGCGCCCAGACCGCCGCGCCCAGGCTCGCCCCGCCCACGCGCGGGAACCAGAACGCTGCGGCCAGGTGCTGCACGTCCGGCGCCAGGCCGAAGGGGGCGAGGATCAGATGACTGACGGAGCCGACCAGCACGAACAGCGGCGCGGTGCACGCCATGGCCCACAGCGCCGTCCAGGCCGCCTGGCTGGCACGCCAGTAGCGGCGCGCACCGAAGTTCTGCGCCACGAGGGTCTGCACCGCGGTGGTCGCGCCGCCGAGCACCAGGACCACGACCATGACCAGCCACTGCACTGCACCGACCGCGGCGAGTGCCTTGGTGGAGATGCGCCCCATGAACCACATGTCGGTGAGGTTGAGGATGATCTGCACGGCACTGTTGGCCATGAGCGGCAGCGCGAGCGCGAGTACCAGGCGCTGGTCGACATGGGCCTTGCCGGTCGCATCAATGCTCTGCGCCGGCAGGGGCGCGACGCTACGCGCCGCCGGAGCACGGGCGGGTGATGTGGTGAGGGCAGCCATGGCAACATCCTGAACAATCAGTCATTCTCGCACACTGCTTCTAACGGGAGATGCGCGATGGCCGCAGGCAAGAAGAAGGCAGCAGCCGCAAAGCGCACGGCCCCGCGCGCACGCGGCGCGCTTGCCCCGGGCAAGAGCAGCCGCGGACTGGATGCCGCGCAGGTGGCCGTCGCGCTCGATGATCCTGCGATCGCGGAACTTGCTGCACTGGTGCGCGCCGCCGGCGGTGCACCCATCGGCGCCTACCGCGAGCCACTGGGTGGCCGGGCACTGCTGCTGGCCAGCCTGCCGTTCGCCGCGGTGCAGCCAACACCCTTCCAGCGCGACCTGTCCCCCACGCATGCCAAGAAACTGGCCAAGGCCATCGAGCAGACCGGCGCATTCCTCGACCCGCTCATCGTGGTGCGCGGGGAGGATGGGCGCCTGTGGACTCCCAACGGCCGGCACCGGCTGGCGGCGGCCAAGGTGCTCGGGCTCAGGCAGGTGACGGTGCTCATCTCCCCGGATGACGCGCTCGCCTATCGCATCCTCGCGCTCAACACGGAGAAGGCGCACAACCTGAAGGACCGCAGTCTCGAGGTGATCCGCATGGCGCGCAATCTGGCCAAGAAGCGCGGCCGTGACCCGGAGAACAGGTTCGTCGCGGAGTTCGAGGCCGCGGAGCTGCTCACCCTGGGGGTGGTATACGAGAAGAATCCGCGCTTCGCCGGCGGCGCCTACAGCTCGCTGCTGAAGAAGGTCGACCGCTTCAGCGAGCGCACCCTGGCTGCGAGCCTGCGCCAGCGCGAGGACTACGCCGCGCGCCTGATCGAGATCGACACGCGCGTGAAGGTCGTGATCGCCGGCCTCACCGCCCGCGGCTTCAAGTCCCCGTACCTGCGCAACTACGTGGTCGCACGCATCAATCCCGTGCGCTTCCACAAGGCGAAGAAGGGTGACAGCGGCCCGGCCATGCCGATCGCGCAGGCGCTGACACGCATGGCTGCCGCCGCGCGCAACTTCAACCTCGGCTCGGTATCCAGCTCGGACCTCGCCTGGGTGGCGGTCGGGGCCTCGGGGGACTAGTCGCGCAGGCGGCGCGCCGGTGGCAGCGGCGGCGGCACGTCGACCTCGGGCAGCTGGCGCAGGTAACCATCGTCAGCGTAGGTAAGCCCGTAGCCGAAGGGGAATAGCGGCGCCTCGCCGGGCAAGCCATCCACCGCCGGCGGACGTGGCGTCGCCGGCCAGGAAAGCGGCAGCCGGCCGCGGAAGTCATAGTTCACCGTGCCGTCCGGGTCACGGAACAGGACCTCGGCAATGCCGCCGCCCTCAGGACCGGGCAGCCAGGCGGCGACGAAGCTGTCGGCCGCGTTGATCTCCGCATTCACCCACATCGGCCGGCCGGACAGGAACACCGCCACCACCGGGATGTCCTGCGCGTGCAGGCGCCGCAGCAGCGCCAGGTCGTGCTTGTCAGCGGGGCTGTACTCGAGCGTGCGCACATCGCCTGCGTACTCCGCGTAGGGACTCTCGCCGAACACCACGATGGCCACGTCCGGCCGCGTGGTGAACTCCCCGTTCGGGCTGAGGTTGGGCGTGCCACCGGCGGCCTTCACGTGGCGCGCGATGCCGGCGTAGATCGACTCGCCGTGCGGGAAGTCCTGGTTCGGCTCGGTGCCCTGCCAGTCGATGGTCCAGCCACCGCTTTGCTTGGCGAGGCTGTCGGCCCCATCACCGGCCACCAGCACCCGCAGCGCGGCGGACAGGGGCAGCAGGTGGTTGCGGTTCTTCAGCAGCACCAGTGACTCGCGCACCGCCTGGCGGGCAACCGCGCGGTGTTCGGGGGATCCCAACAGCTCGTAGTGAGCCGCGTAGGGGCGCGTGGACGGGCGGCCCTCGGTGTCCAGGTGCGCGCGCAGCTTCACGCGCAGCACGCGCCGCACCGCATCGTCCAGGCGCGCCACGGGGATCTGCCCGGAGTTGACCTCGGACAGGGTGTTGGCGAGCAGGTCGCGCCAGCCATCCGGGGCCATGAGCATGTCGACGCCGGCATTGACCGCCGCCGCGCAGTCACTGGGCGTGCAGCCGGGCAGCTGCGCGTGGCCATTCCAGTCCCCGATCACCAGCCCTTCGAACCCGAAGCGCCCCTTGAGCACCTCGGTGAGCAGCGCATGGTTGCCGTGCATCTTCTGCCCCTGCCAGCTCGAGTAGGACGCCATGATCGTCTGCGCCCCGGCGAGGATCGCGGCCTGGTAGCCCAGACTGTCAAGCTCGAGCAGCTGCTTCTCGGTGAAGATGTTGTCGCCCTGGTCCTTGCCCCCGGTGCCGCCGTCGCCCAGGAAGTGCTTAGGGGTGGCCAGCACGTGGGCGGCGTCCAGGAACTGGGGGGTACCCGGGGTCCCCTGCAGGCCCGTCACCATGGCCACCGCGTACTGGCGCACCAGCTCCGGGTTCTCGGAGTAGCTCTCGTAGGTGCGGCCCCAGCGGGCATCGCGCGCCACCGCCACGGTGGGGGAAAAGGCCCAGTCGAGGCCGGTGACCCGCACCTCCAGCGCGGTGATCTCCCCGATGCGGCGGATCAGCTCCGGGTCGCGGGTAGCCCCCAGGCCGATGTTGTGCGGGAAGATCGTGGCCCCGGGGATGTTGTTATGGCCGTGGACCGCATCAGTACCCCACAGCGCGGGGATGACGGTCGCCCCCGGACCGCCCACCGAACCCTCATAGAACCGATCCGCCAGTGCCAGCCACTCACTGGGTGCAGTGAGCTTATCGTCGCCGGGCGCGGAGTTACCACCGTTGAGAATCGAGCCGAGGGGATAGTGACGCAGGTCGTTCGGGGTCACGCTGCCGATGTCGGCCTGGACCAGCTGGCCGACCTTCTGCTCGGGCGTCATGCGCGCGAGCAGCTCCTCGACATGCGCCTCGAGTGCCTCGTCCCTGGGCAGCGCCGGGGCAAGTTCGGGCCAGCGCAGCGGATGGATGACCGACGCCGGATCAGCAGCTGCGATGACCATCGGGACCACCGCGAAGGCCATCAGCGCGCCCGCGCAATACCCGGCGACCTTGGCCGGTCTCCTGTTCATGGTGGCTAGGATACACACCAGAGGTTCGCACACATGCTCGATCCCGCATCCGAGGCCCGCGGCCCCGATACCGCCCCGACCCTCACCCGAGGTCACTCCCCCTCGACCACGGTCGCCGAGCAACCGGACCTGCTGCTGATTGAGCGGGCCCGCAGCGGCAGCGATGCGGCGGTCGAGGCACTCGTACGGCGCTACGCGCGTCGGCTGTTTCGCGTCGCGCGCAGCGTGATCCTGGATGACGAGCGCGCCGAGGCGGCCGTGCAGGCAGCCTGCCTCGGCGCCTTCGGGGACCTCGGCCGCTACGAACCCACCGGCAAATTCGCCGCCTGGCTGACGCGACTGACTTACCAGCACGCGCGTGCCGACCGTCACCCGGGCAGCCGCGCCAGCCAGACCGCGGCCGCACGGGCAGGGCAGCCGGCGGAACTGAGCGAACTTGCACACGCGGTCGATGCGCTGCCGGAGGTGTTCCGCATCGTGTTCGTGCTGCGCGTCATCGAGGGCATCAGCGGCATCGAAAGCGCCGCCTCCCTGGGCGTGCACGAGACCACGATTCGCACCCGGCTGTATCGCGCGCACCGCCGCCTGGATGCAGACCTGGTGCGTGCCATCCGCCTGCAGCCGGACCTCATGGCCCTGCCGGCGGGGGCTGACCAGCGCCTGGTAAGCGCAACGCTTGCGCACCTGCCGCGCACGAGCGCCGCGGGCGGCCCGCGCACCTAGGCGCGCCCGCGCCTCAGCGGGCGTCGATTCCTGTCAGGCGCGCACTTTCCCACCAAAGGCGCGCGGCGTCAGCCTCGTCCTGGGCCGCAGCGCTGGGCACCGCGGGGCGGCTGTCCACGTAGTACCCGCCACTGTGCCCGGCCAGTGCGGGTGCGGTCGCAAGGTGCACGCTGGTCCGCGCGCCGTCGCGCGCGGATAGCATGAACACCCGTCCAAACGCACCCATCACCATGCGCATCCACGCTGGCCCATCATGGAAAAGGTGGCTGCGCACCAGGCCCGGGTGCAGACAGTTGACGGTCACCTGGGTGCCGTCGAGCCGCTCGGCAAGGGCGCGCGCAAACAGGATGTTGGCGAGCTTGGAGCGCGCATAGGCGGGCCACAGTCCCGTGACCTTGGTGTTCATGAGATCGTCAAAATCCAGCCGCGCGCGCCGATGGGCCGCCGAGGCCACCACCACCACGCGCGCTGGTGCCGACTGGCACAGCTTCGGCAGCAGCAGGTTCGTCAGCAGGAATGGCGCCAGGTGGTTGACTGCGAAGGTCAGGTCGTAGCCTTCTGCACTCAGGCCATGCCGCGCGCTCATCATGGCGGCGTTGTTGACCAGCACGTCCAGCCGCGGCAGCGTCGCGTCCAACTCCTCTGCCAGCGCGCGCACGCGGGCGAGCTGCGAAAAATCGGCGAATACCGGGCGCACCCGCGGGCTGCCGGTGTCTGCCGCCACGCGCGCGGCGGCCACCCGCGCCCGTTCCGGGTCGCGCCCGTGCAGCAGCACGGTGGCACCGGCGGCGGCCAGCGCGCGGGCGGTCTCCAGCCCGATTCCCCGCGTCGCCCCGGTGACGAGGCAGATCTTGCCGTTCATACTCGGGTGATATTAAGTGCTCCCGTACCCGCCGGGGGCGCAGGAGCGCTGCCGGCGCCGGCGGCGCCAGTGCGACCATGACGAGGAAACCCTGAAAGACATCGCAAGTGCATTCCTGCTGACCTTCGCCGGCCTGTTCCCGATCGTAAATCCCATCGAGGCGGCGCCGTTCTTCTTCAGCATGACTTCGGGGCTGTCCGCGGCCGAGCGGCAGGTGCTTGCCCGCAAGGTGGCGATCAACGGCTTTGCATTGCTGCTGGGCTCGATGGTGCTGGGTCCCTACCTGCTGGAGTTCTTCGGCATCCGCCTGCCGGTGGTCCGCATCGCCGGCGGCCTGGTGGTCACCGCGCTGGGCTGGAAGCTGCTCACGCAGGAGGACTTCTCCGACCATGCCAACTCCGACATGCCGAGCGGCGGTCGGCGCAAGGTCGGCAGCTTCTACCCGCTGACGATGCCGCTGACGGTCGGCCCCGGCTCGATGTCGGTGGCGATCACGATCGGCAGCCGCAAGTCCGCCGGCATCCCGCCGCTGGCTGAGATCGCGCAGCACATGACCGGCGCGCTGCTGGGTATCATCGCGATCGCGATCACGATCTACCTGGCGTACCGCTTCGCCTCGACCATGGCACGGGTGCTGGGGGAGACCGGCGTCGAAGTGCTGGTGCGGCTGTCGGCGTTCATCCTGATGTGCATCGGCATCGAGATCATCTGGAGCGGCTACAGCGCGCTCATCGCCCTGCCGCCGTAAGTTCTAGGCAGCCGTCGGCACCCCGCGCGCGCGCAGGTCTGCCAGGAACTGCGCCTCCTCGCGCGGCGACACCATGATGGCGCGGCCGGCGCCGTACTCGATGCGCAGCCGCCTGAGGGAAAGTGCCGGCGCCGAGCGCCGGTCGTCGGTCCTGCCAACCGCGCGGATGTCCTTGAGCGCAATGACCCAGGAGAATGGCCCGCTGCGCACGGTGAGCGTTGCGCCATCGAGCGTGTAGCGGGTTACCAGCAGCACCCACAGTGCCAGCACCGCGCTGGCAAGCAGCGCCGCCAGGACCAGGCCGCGCCCCGGGAACAGCGCCGCGCGGCTGGCCAGCACTGCGACCATTCCCAAGGCGCCCAGCTGCGGCGCCAGCATCAGCAGCACCAGCGCGCCATCGATCCGGGAGGGATAGATGTGTGGCGCGTGCATCAGGTGGCGCTGCGCTGCGCGGGTGGTTCGTCCTCGCGAATACCGAACCAGGCAACGTACAAGGCGGGCAGGAACAGCAGCGTGAGCACCGTCGCCACCGCAAGGCCGCCCATGATGGCCAGCGCCATCGGTCCCCAGAAGACCGTCGGGGCGATCGGGATCATGCCGAACACCGCGGCGGCGGCGGTGAGCAGGATCGGCCTGAAGCGGTGCAGGGTGGCCTCGATCACCGCGTCCCAGCGGCGGCGGCCGGCGAGGATCTCAGCCTCGATCTGGTGCACGAGTATCACCGAGTTGCGCACGATCATGCCCACCAGCGCGATGATGCCCAGGATTGCCACGAAACCCATGGGCTTGTGCGCAATGAGCAGCGCACCGACCACGCCGATCAGCCCGAACGGGGCGACGCTCAATACCAGCAACAGGCGACTTACGCTTTGGAGCTGCACCATGAGTACCAGCAGCATGATCACGGCGGCGATCGGCAGTCCGGCGGCAACCGAGCGCAGGGACTTGGCGCTTTCCTCGGCGGTGCCGCCCACCTGGACGTGGTAGCCGGCGGGGAAGCTGCGCTGCAGCGCCGCCATCTTTTCCTCCAGCGCGCCGATCACGGTCGCCGGCAACACCGCGCCCACCAGGTCGGCGGAGACCGTGATGGTCGCCAGGCGGTCGCGACGCCACACCAGTGGCCAGTCGAGGCCGTACTCGATGCTCGCCAGCTGCAGCAGCGGCACGCTCTTGCCGTTGGGCAACGGTATCGCCAGGGTCTTGAGCGTGGCCGGCGACAGGCGCTCATCGGCCCCGGCGCGCGCAATCACGTCGATGAGGTAGATGTCATCGCGGATCTGGGTGATGTTGACGCCCGAGACCACCGCGTTCAGTGACTGGGCCAGCGTCTGGGAACTGACCCCGAGCAGGCGCGCCTCGTCCTGGTTGACGCGGATGCGCAGGGTGCGCATCGGCTCGATCCAGTTGAAGTTGATTGACTGCGTGCGCGCATCGCCGGCCACCACGGCAGCGGCCTGGTAGGCAAGCTCGCTTACCTTCTGTGGATCCGGGCCGCTGATGCGGTACTGCAGCGGCCAGCCCACCGGCGGGCCGAGCTCCAGCGGCGAGAGGCGCGCGACTACCTCGGGAAACTGCTCGCTCAGGACCTTGGACAGGCGCGCGCGCACGCGCTCCCGGGCGGCCAGGCTCTTGGTGACGATGACCACCTGGGAGAAGAAGTCGTTCGGCAGCTGCACGTTCAGTGGCAGGTAGAAGCGCACGGCCCCCTGGCCGATGTAGCTGGACCAGTGGTCGATGTCCGCGTCCCCCTGCAGCAGCTTCTCGAACCGCGTCGTGACCTTGTCACTGGCATAGATCGAGGCGCTGCGCGAGAGCGTAAGGTCGACCAGCAGCTCCGGGCGGTCCGAGGCCGGGAAGAATTGCTGCGGGACCAGCTTCAGCGCGAGGATCGAGATCACCAGCAGCGCGACCGCTATCGCGATCGTGGCGCGGCGTGCACGCATGGCGCGCACCAGCAGCGTGCGGAAGCGCCCCAGCAGCGCCCCGGGCCGCGCTTCTTTGTGCGCCATCCGCTGCGGCAGCACGGCGACGCCGATCAGCGGCGCGAACACGACCGCGACCACCCAGGAAGTCAGCAGCGCCATGGTAACCACGGCAAACATGGAGAAGGTGTATTCGCCGGCGGCGCTGCGCGCGAAGCCGACCGGCACAAAGCCGGCTGCGGTGACCAGCGTGCCGGTGAGCATGGGGAAGGCGGTCGAGGTATAGGCGAAGGTCGCGGCGCGCACCTTGTCCATGCCCTGCTCGAGCTTGGTCACCATCATCTCCACGGTGATCATCGCGTCATCCACCAGCAGCCCAAGGGCGATGATCAGCGCGCCCAGGGAGACGCGCTGCAGGTCGATGTCGCTGATCTGCATGGTCACGAACACCGCTGCCAGCACCAGCGGGATCGAGCACGCCACGACCGCGCCCGCGCGCACGCCGAGGCTGAGGAAACTCACCCCGAGCACGATGGCGATGGCCTCCCACAGCGCGGCCATGAAGTCATTCACGGCCAGCTTCACCACCTGCGGCTGGGCGGCGACCAGGTGCGGCTCGATCCCCACCGGCAGGCCGGCGGTGAGCGTGCGCATGACCGCGCTGACGTTGCGCCCCAGGGCGAGCACGTCGCCACCACTGCGCATGGCGATACCCAGGCCGATGGCAGGCACGCCGTTGTAGCGGAACATAGGTTGCGGCGGGTCGGAGTAGCCGCGCCTGACGGAGGCGATATCGCTCAGGCGGAAGATGCGCCCGTCGACCACGAAGTTCACGCGGCGCAGATCATCCGCGTCGCGGAAGCCGCCGGTCACCTGCACCAGGATGCGCTCGTCGGCGGTCTCGACAACGCCCGCCGGGGTCACCGCGTTCTGGGCGCGCAGGGCGTTGATCAGTGCGTTGCGGTCGAGCTTGAGGCCAGCCAGCTGGCGCGAGGAGAACTCGATGTAGATCTTCTCGTCCTGCGCGCCGAAGATGTCGATCTTGGAGACATCCGGGACCTGCAGCAGCTGGGAGCGCGAATTCTCCACGTAGTCGCGCAGCTGCCGCGGCGTGAAGCCGTCCGCGGTGAAGGCATAGACGATGCCGTAGGTGTCGCCGAACTCGTCATTGAACCCCGGGCCCACGACTCCGGCGGGCAGCGTGCCGCGGATGTCGTCCATCTTCTTGCGCACCTGGTACCACACCTGCGCGACCTCCGGACCGGGGATCGCCCCGGAGAGGTTCACGAAGACCGTCGTGCGCCCGGCGGTCGTGTAGCTGAGGATCGAGTCCAGTCCCGGGGTCTCCTGGAGCTTGCGCTCGATGCGGTCGGTGACCTCCTGGATCGTCTCCTGGACGGTGGCCCCGGGCCAGCTCGCCTGGACGATCATCACCTTCACGGTGAAGGCCGGATCCTCGTTGCGCCCCAGGTGGCGGTACGAGAAGACCCCGGCGGCCAGGATCATCGCCATGAGGAACCAGACGAGCGCGCGGTGGCGCAGCGCCCATTCGGACAGGTTGGGCGTGCCGGCCAAGTCCGTCAGCCGCCGTCCTGCAACAGCTTCACGTGCTGACCGGGCAGGAGCGCATGGGCGCCAGCGGTGACCACGCGGTCACCGTCACGCAGCCCGCCGCCGATGACCGCGGCGTCGGCGTCGTAGCGCAAAACGCTCACCGGCCGCGCTGCCACGGTCTGCGCGGCCGGGTCGACGACCCAGACGCACGGCTTGCCCTCGATTTGTATCAGCGCCGTGCCCGGCAGGCGCACCACCGCCTCGGGGGCAAGCGTGGTGCTGCCCACGACGGTAGCCCCCAGCCGCATCGTGTCCGGCGGGTTGTCCAGCGCGACCTTCACCAGGTATGTGCCGGTCGAGGGATCCGCCTGCGGCGATACTTCGCGCACGTGGCCGACGACGCTGATGCCCGGATCATCGCTGAGCGCGACCGTGACGCTCGGGTTCTTCGGCGTCTGGCGCATCAGCAGCGCCGGCACGTTGAATACCGCGTCCCGGCCGCCCTTCTGCGCCACCTGCACCACCATCTGCCCGGCCTGCACGACCTCCCCGGGCTCCGCGCCCTTGCCCGTGACGACGCCGGCGACATCGGAGCGCAGCTCGGTGTAGCCGACGTTGTCGCGCGCGGTGCGCGCCGCGGCCTCGGCCGCCGTGACCCGCGACTGCGCCGCCGCCAGCTGCTGCTGCGCCTCGTCGTACTGGGCGCGCGAGATCACCCCGGTGGAGACCAGCGCGCGGTAGCGCGCCTCGTTGTTGCGTGCCTGCACGAGGGTGGCCTGGCTCGCGGACAGGTCAGCCTGCGCCGAGCGCAGGGAGTTCTGTGGATCCTGCGACTCGATGCGCGCCACCACCTGTCCGGGCGCCACCCGGTCGCCGATGGAGACGCTCCGCTCGATGAGCCGGCCGCCGATGCGGAACGCGAGGTTGGCCTCGGTCTGTGCCTGGATCTGCCCGCTCAAGGTCACCGGCTCACCGGCAGCTCCGTAGTGAACCACCAGCGTCTGCACCGGCCGCACCAGCGGCGGCGGCGGCGGATGGCCACAGCCAGCCAGCGCACCCAGTAGCACCAGGATCGTCGCAACTCGCATCAACACTCCTGATTGAACTGCACGCTGGCGTAACAGCCCGCGGCCGACCTTACATCCACGCTTGGACCGCTGGCAACGGCCCGCCCGTGACACCGCGCCGCCGCGAACAACACGGCCGCTGCGGTGGCAGCGTTTGCTGGTCTATTCTAGGCAGCGGCGGCCAACCAAGGGTGCCCCACAGGACACAAGATGAACTACAGCCTCAAGAGCTCGATTCTCGCTGCGGCACTGCTGGCCGCCGGTGGCCTGCTGGCCACTGCCACTGCCACCGCCGCGGCGCCGGCGCCCGGATACCTCGCGCCGGCCCAGGCGCTGCACGTCGAGGCGTGGCTGCCGCCCGCCCCCGCAGCAGACTCGCTCGCCCAGGCTGCAGACGTGCAGGCCTACTTCAGCTCGCGAGCCCTGGTAGCCGCAGCGCGTGGCCAGGAAGCGCACGCGGACGATGTCGTCAGCCCGCCCGAGGCGGTCGCGCTGCGCTTCACCTACCTCATGGGAGTTCGCCTGGATCGCAGCAATGCACCGACGCTCATGCACATGATGGAGTTGGTGCGCAATGACGAGCAGTGGCTGATGCTGCCAGTCAAGAAGGACGTCGTGGATGGTGGCCGTCGCCGCCCCTTCGTTGACTACCCGGACCGGCCCAAGTGCCCGCTCGCGTATGCGGCCCTTGGGGATACCGGCTCGTACCCTTCCGGGCACGGCGGGCTTGGCTGGCTGTGGGGCGCAACGCTTGCGGAGCTGGCACCGCAGTTCGCCGACGCACTGCTGGCCCGCGGTATTGCCTTCGGTGACAGCCGCGTCGTGTGCGGCTTTCACTACCCCTCGGACATCGCCGCGGGCAGGCTCGCCACGGCCGCGCTCCTGCAGCGGCTGCACGCAGACCCGCAGTACCTGAAGGACCTGGCGCAGGCGAAGAAAGAAGTGGCACGCGCGCTGGCGGCAGCTCCGACCAAGTAAGGCTTCGATTCCCCTGCCGAGGCTAGCTGCCGAGCAGCTGCAGGAGATGCGCGCGCACGACGCTTGAGTGCACGGTCAATGCCAGCACGTCGCCGGGCCGCGCCCAGGCAAGTGCGTAGTCGACTGCCTCCTGCTCGGTCATGCGCACCGGCAGCGCTTCCTCGGGCAGGCCCGCGCGGCGCAGCACCGCGTGGATCATGCGCGGGAGTTCCCCGGGTGCGCGTCCGCGCAGGAAGTCCTCGCTCTCCTTGATCACCACCAGGTCCGGGTGGAACTCGGCGGTCGCCAGTGCCAGGGCCTCGATCTCGGCATCCTGGCGGTTGCCCGCCTGCCCGAGGATCGTCCCCAGGCGCCCGCGCCCTTGGCGCAGGTGGTCCGCGACGCGCATGAGCCCGCGCATGCCGTCAGGGTTGTGCGCGTAGTCGATGAGGATCTGCACCCCGTCGCGCGTGAAGCGCATCAGGCGCCCGGAATTATCGGCAGCGTTCGCGCCGAAGCGCGCGTACACCGCGGCAATCGTGGTCGCCGGTATGCCGAGCGCGGCGGCGCCCAGGGCGGCAGCGGCCAGGTTCGCGATGTTGTAGGTGGCGCTGCCATCCACGGTGAGCGGCAAGGCGCTGATCGCACCCAGGTCATGACGACGCCCGTCCTGGTGCAGCAGGAGGCGCCCGTTCCTCACCGCGCAAGTGCGCCCGCCGTGCGCACGATGTGCGGCGAGCAGCGGGTTATCGTCATCCAGGGCGAACCAGCCCAGCCGCGGCTGCCGGCCGAAGCGCCGCTGCAGGCCCCCTGCACTGGATCGAAGCTGTGCATCGTCTGCGTTGAGTACCAGCAGACCGTCGGCCGGCAGGACCCCGGCGACGGTGAGCTTGACGTCGGCAAGCCCGGCCAGGTCGTCGATGCCGTACTCGCCGAAGTGATCCGCACTGACATTGGTGACGACCGCAACCTGGGCACGCCAGACGGCGAGTCCGCGGCGCAGGATCCCGCCGCGGGCCGTCTCGACGATTGCCGCCCGCGCACGCCGGTCACGCAGGACGCGCCGCGCGCCCTCGGGGCCCGAGTAATCGCCGCCTGCCTGGATCTGGTCATCGAAGAAGACCCCATCGGTGCAGCAGAACGCGTTGGGCCAGCCATGCGCGCGCGCGCACGCGGCCAGCAGTCGCACCGTTGTCGTCTTGCCGTTCGAGCCGGTCACGAGCGCCGTCGGCACGTCATGGATTTCAGTCCACGGCACCTGCTGCGGTGCCGGCAGCAAGTCCACGGGAACGTCGCGCGCGCCGCAGCCTGCCCCGAGGGTAAGCACGGTGTCATCCAGCAAGTGCGGCAGGCCGCGCTGCACCGCGCTGTAAACCAGCGCTGCCAGCGCGGGGCGGGCCTCGCGCGCGGCCAGCTGCGTGAACCTCGCCAGCGCAGCAGACTCCTCCAGCACCGGGGGTATCACGAGCGCAGGCTCGGTCGCGTTCTCGAGCGCCTCGGCCAGCAACCCGGCCTCCAGTGCACGGACAAGGTCCGTGTTGCCGCCGGCGAAAGTGGCGCACAGGGCCCACTCGTTGATCTCCGTGGCGACGAACAACTGGTCGCAGGGCGCGGACAGCGCCAGCGACACGCCGCTGGCATGCGGGCGGTCCACCAGTTCTCGCTCAGGCCAGCCGAGGTGATCACATGCGCGCACCACGCGGGCACGCCAGCCCGCCAGCAGTGCCTCGTCCACCGGGATACTTGCGGTCTCCAGCTGCACGCCGGTGCGGCAGAAGAAAAGGTTGGGGCCCGTCAGACGCCGGGAGGCGTCGAACGGGAGGCCGGTCTGGGTGTTCAGTCTTCAGCCTCCGGCGCGTAACGCACGCCGCGCTCGTCGCGGATCAGGCCCTCGAGGCTGAAGGCCGCAGCTGCGAGCTCGTCAGTCTTGCTCGCGTCTGCACCGGCGGGCCCAGTGGCGGCGAACGCCGGGGCCGGCGCTGCAGGCGGCGCGCTCGTCCCCGCAGGCTTGAACTTGGTGATCTGCTTCCACGAGCGCACCAGCGCGTCGGCAAACACCAAAAGCAGGTCACCAGGCTGGCCCATGGCCAGCGCTGCGGCGATTGCGTCCTGCTCGTCAGGGATGATGGAGATGGCACTCTCGGCAATCCCGGCAGCGCGCAGTGCCCGCGCCTGGATGCGCGGCACCTCGTCCGGGGCGCGGTCACGCAGGCTGTCGTCCCGGCGGCAGATGTAGTGATCGAAGCGGCCGGCGACGGCCTGCGCAATCGCCACCAGGTCCTCGTCACGCCGGTCGCCGGGGCCTGCCAGAACCACGATGCGACGACCGCTGACGTCCAGGCGCTGGGCCAGGTCTGCCAGTGCGGCCACGGCATGGGCGTTGTGGCCATAGTCAAAGAGCACCTTGAAGGGATGCTCGTTGAAGAAGTTCATGCGTCCGGGAGCCTGGAAGAACGTGGAATCGAAGGTGCGCAGGCCCTGGCGGATGGCATCCAGCTTCATGCCAAGCGAGAACGCCATGGCGGCGGCGAACATGGCGTTCTGCACGTTGTGGGTAGCACGGCCCTCGAGCGTGGCCGGGATCAGGTGGGTCCACAGCAGCGGGATGTGTCCACTGCGGTCATACAGGGTGATCATCTGCCCGTTGACCCCGGCCTCGAGCGCACAGGCACGCCCGCCGGCGCGGATGTGCTCGCGTACCAGGGTGTGCTGCGGGTTCATGGTCACGTAGCAGATGTTCTTCGCCTCGGTGTACCCGGACATCTTCAGCACGAGCGGGTCGTCGGCGTTGAGTACCGCGCAGTCGGTGGCGACCTCGATCACGACGCGCTTGACCTCGGCGAGCTGCTCCAGGGTATCGATGCCCTTGAGCCCCAGGTGGTCCGCCTGCACGTTGAGCACTGCCCCGACGTTGACCTCGTTGACGCCCATGCCGGCACGCAGCAACCCGCCGCGGGCTGTCTCGAGCACGGCGATGTCGATCTGCGGGTCCGCCAGCACCATGCGCGCGGAGACAGGTCCGGTCATGTCGCCCGGCACGGTGCGCTGGCCATCGATGTAGACCCCGTCGGTGGTCGTAAGTCCCGGGGTGAAGCCGGCCATCTTCGCCAGGTGCGCCAGCATGCGCGCCGTGGTGGTCTTGCCGTTGGTGCCGGTGATCGCCGCGATCGGCACGCGCGCGGATGCGCCCTGCGGAAACAGCATGTCGATCACCGGGGCGGCCACATCGCGCGCCGTGCCCTCGCTCGGGGCGACGTGCATGCGGAAACCCGGAGCTGCGTTGACCTCGCAGATGCCGCCGCCGATGGCGCGGTAGCTCTCGGTGATGTCCTTGGAGAGGAAATCCACGCCACCGACGTCCAGACCGATGGCACGCACCGCGCGCTCGGCCATCTCACGGTTGTCCGGGTGGATGACGTCGGTCACGTCGGTGGCGGTGCCACCGGTGGAAAGGTTCGCCGTGGAGCGCAGGTAAACCACCTGCCCCTTCTGCGGCACGCTGTCCGGGGTCATCCCGACCCGCTCGAGCATCTTGTTCGCCTGGGCGTCGAGCTCCAGTCGCGTCAGGACCTTTTCGTGCCCCACGCCGCGCCGCGGATCCATGTTCACCGTTTCAATGAGCTCAGCGACCGTGTGCACGCCGTCACCGACCACGTGCCCGGGTGTCCTGCGCGTGGCGGCCACCAGCTCGCCGTTGACCACCAGCAGGCGATGGTCGTCACCCTCGAGGAAGGTCTCGACGATCACCGAGCGCGAATGCTCCTTGGCAACCAGGAAGCCCTGGGCCACCTCCTCGTCGGTGGTGAGCCGGATCGATATGCCGCGGCCATGGTTGCCGTTGTAGGGCTTGGTGACGACCGGGAAGCCGATGCGGTTGGCGGCACGAACCGCCTCGCGCTCGCTCTGCACGAGCTCCTGCCGCGGTACCGGCAACCCCAGGCCGCCAAGGATCTTGTTGGTTTCCTCCTTGTCGCTGGCGAGCTCGACGGAAATGTGCGGGGTGCGGCCGGTCACGGTGGCCTGTATGCGCTGCTGGAACTTGCCGTGCCCGAGCTGTACCAGCGACTGGTCGTTCAGGCGCAACCAGGGAATCCCACGCTGCTCCGCGGCACGCACCAGCGAGGCGGTCGAGGGACCCAGCGCCCGGCGCTGCGCAAAGCGGATGAACTGGTCGCGCGCCTCCG
This sequence comes from uncultured Pseudomonadota bacterium, assembly GCA_963703025.1. Classification (GTDB taxonomy): domain Bacteria; phylum Pseudomonadota; class Gammaproteobacteria; order Steroidobacterales; family Steroidobacteraceae; genus 13-2-20CM-66-19. The sequence goes on from OY969778.1 coordinate 1,103,289, forward strand.
GCCAGCTCCAGCCCTCAGGCACGCTGCCCTCGGGGCGCAGGTCCTGCGGCAACAGCGAGCACAGCAACCGCAGTCCCAGCTCGCCTGCGGCGATGCCCTCGTCGCGCTGCACGTACTCATAGACGACCGTGTAGACACCCGGCGCGCCGGCGCTGCGGGTCTTGCCGAAGGTCACTTCCTCGCCGGCGATGTTCTGCAGCTCGATGGCAACGTGTTCCAGGACGTGACCCAGCCAGGTGCCGTCGCCCTCGCGCATGCGCCGGAAGAATCCCCCCGGCTCACGGTACGAGCAGCCGTGCTCGGCCAGGCCCGGCAGGGCCGCTGCCACCGCATCAACGAACTGCGGGCCCAGCCGGCCGGTGGGCCAGGCCTCGAGCGGCCCCAGATCAAGCTCCAGGCGTATGACCGGAAAGCGCGCGTACAGCGAAGGGCCAACGTAGACGGAGCGATCGAGTATGCGCATGCAGTGTTGCTCAGTTAATAGTTGTTTGAGGGCAACGGTTCGCGCGAGCTTGTGTCGGCGATTTATTCCTTCGGTTGCACCAGAGCGCCGGCAGAGGCGACATGGCTGTGCAGGTTGAAAGTCGCTCCGGCCGACAGCACATGCACGCGCAAGCCCAGCAGGCACACGGCCTGGCCATCCGAGACCTTGTCGACGGAGGAGAAAGTGACGTCCTGGCCATCCACGATGGTGACACCGCCGCTGCCCTCGACCTCCAAGGTCTCATCGGGACCGATGAAGGCCGCGGTATCCTCGTCCAGACCGATGCCGATGGCGAACGGATTGTAGGCGAGCGCGGTGAGCAGCCGGCCCAGCCGATCGCGCTGGCGGAAGTGCTGGTCGATGATGAAACGGTTGGTTAGCCCGAGCCCGGGGGCGAGCCGTACGCTTCCTGCCACCATGGCGGAGCCCTCGTCTCCCGAGGCGATCATGTGCTCGCTGAGGATGCTGGCGCCGGCGCTGGTGCCGCCGACGGTAACGCCATTGGCGTTGCGGGTACGGATCATCTTCGCCACCGGCGTGCCACCCAGCAGGGTCGTCAGTCGCAGCTGGTTGCCGCCGGTGAAGAAGATTCCGGAAGCCTGCTCCAGGCGCTCGAGGCGTCCGGCCTCCTGGCAGTCACGGCGCGTATCGAAGTCCATCACCGAGACGCGGGCGGCGCCAATCTGCGTGAATAGCTGCTCGTACCGCGGTCCAGTCTCGTGCATGCGGCTGGCGGTGGGGATCACGACGATGTCTGCCTCTTCCCCGCCCGAGACCCGCACGAAGCGCTCCAGGATGTGCCGGTCGTTTTCCTTATTCTCTGCACCCCCGATGGGGATGATCCAGCCGCGTCTCTGACCGTCGGGGACTTTGCTGGGCATATCGACGCGACTCCTATTAAGAGGAAGGCGGAGTCCAAAATACCACGGCGCAGCACCGGCGGCCTGATTACGCACAGGCGCCGCAGCTTCCCGGATGGACGAAGTCTCAGCCGCGCTCGAGCAGCTTCAGCGCTACCGCTTTCTCCAGGTGTGCGGCCTGGGCCTCCGGAAACCCGCTGATGCGCACCTGGAAGGAGTCCTCGCCCCTGCGCACGCTCAAGGCCGTGCCAAAAGGCGGCGTGGTGATGTAATAGGCCTCGTCGCCCACGGCCTGGACCACCGCCTTGGTTGCACTCCTGACAGGGGTCTTGCCGGACTCGAATGCGCGCGCAGTCATGAGCGTCAACACCAGCCGCTTGGTTCCCAGGCTGGGGTCTCCGGGGGCCGCCCAGGCGCAGGAACTGTGGGCATTGGGGACCAGGTGCTGGCCGGCTTCCACCCGTACCCCCAGCACGGCGCTCACCTGCGCAGCGGTGAGTACGGTGCATGCATCCGGACTTGCCAGGGCACCGGCGGCCGCCGGCCCCGCGGCTGCGGCCGCCCACAGCACGACTGCGCAAAACCGGGCCGTGATCCTGATTGACTCCATTCCTGCTAATTCCTGCGACGGCGGAAAATCTTACGCGCTCGCGGGGGCCGGTGCCCGGGGGTACTGAAGGCCCCGGGCGCGTGTTGGGCGAGGCCCTAAGTCGGTCACACCTGCGCCAAGCCGCAGGTGGTGTTGGCCGTCAAACTTGACCGACTTCACGGTGGCCCGTGCGCGCGGCGGCTGAAGATGGCCGGCATGGAACTGCGCGTGCCGCTGTTTATCGCCCTGGTGGCTGCCTGCTCGTGGACCGGGTGGCATCGCTTCCAGCTGCGTCCCGTCCATCCGCTCAACGGGCAGGTCGCCCCCGCTGAGCCGTCGCAGCGCGACATCGCTCCCGCTGCACCGCTGCCGCATGGTCGCTGGATGCTTACGCCGCGGGCGAGCTACGACGTCACCGCGCGCATCCTGTCGCGCGAGGATTACCGCTTCGACGCCATGGCGGACCTGGTGCCGGAGGACCTCGCGCTTGGCTGGGGCCCGATGTCGGACAACCTGGTGCTGGCGCACTTCGACATCTCCCAGGGCGTGCGCTTTTACAGCTGGCAGCCCCGCGGCCCATTGCCCATCGCGCGCGAGACGGTCATCAGTCACAGCGCAAACACTCATGTCATCCCCGCCGACCGGGCGGCGGCGGCGCAGCTGGCGCGCCTGCGCGTCGGCCAGGTGGTGCACCTCACCGGCGTTCTGGTCGATGCGAAGCGCGACGACGGCGCATTCATCCACACCTCGCTGACGCGCACCGACTCCGGCCCGGGCGCCTGCGAGGTGCTGCTGGTGCAGAGCGTGGAGGTGCCCTGAGCGGCGGCGCTTCAGGCGGCCGCGATCGCGCGGACGCCATCGACCAGGCGGTCGACCTCTTCAGCGGTGGTGTACGCCGCACAGCCGGCACGGACGAAGCCATCAGCCTCGCGACCGTAGATGCGCGCTACCGTCGTGGCATAGAAGTCGCCGTGCGAGACGAAGACGCCGCGCTCGGCCAGATTCGTGGCTATCTTTTCCGGGTCATGCCCGGCAAGGGTGAACGACAAAGTGGCGGTACGGGCCGTGCCCGGGGGCGGTCCATAGAGCTTCACGCCCGGGATGTCCGCCAGGGCGTTCCACATCCTGCCAAGCAGCTCGCTGCCGCGCTCGTGCAGCGCATGCGCCACCTGCGCCAGCCTCTGACGGCGCGGCCCGGACTGCCCGGCAAGGGAGGCCAGAAAGTCGACCGCGGCGCCTGCCCCGACGATGCCCTCGTGATTGAGGGTGCCGGTCTCCATCAGGTCCGGCGCGTGGGTGTAGGCGGGCGCAAGTTTCGGGGCATCGAGCTTCTCGAGCAGTGACTTCCTGCCCCACAGGATCCCGACGTGTGGGCCGTAGAACTTGTACGCCGAGCAGGCAAAGAAGTCGGTATCCCAGGCGCGCACGTCAGGCATCTCGTGAGCCGCGTAGTGCACGCCGTCCACGAACGTCAGTGCACCAACGGCATGCGCCTGTGCCACCAGGCGGCCGATGTCGTTGACCGTACCTAGCGCATTGGACGCCGCGCCGACCGCGAGCAGCCGCACGCCGGCGGTCAACTTGCCTGCGACGTCAGCCTCGTCCAGCCGGCCGTCTTGCGGGCGCATGCGGATCGTCCTGACCTCGACGCCATGCTCCTTGGCGAGCACGCGCCACGGGTCGGAGTTCGCGTGGTGATCAAGCTCGGTCACGACCACGACGTCGCCAGCGCGCCAGCCGTGCCCGAGCGCGCGCCCGAGGTGGAACGTGAGCGTGGTCATGTTGGCGCCGAAAACGATCTCCTCGGGAGAGCCACCCACCCAGTCCGCCAGCGCCTGGCGCGCGGCCAGAAGTGCCGCGTCGGTTTCGCGGCTGCTCGGATAGGCCCAGTGGGTGTTGGCGTTGTGGTTCAGCAGGTAGTCCTTGACCGCCTCTGCCACGCTCAGCGGTGTCTGGGTCCCGCCCGGGCCATCGAAATAGGCGACCGGATAGCCGTTGTAGCGCCGGTTCAGGGCGGGGAAATGGGAGCGGATCTGCTCGACCGAGGCAATCGCTGGCATGAGGAACCTCTTGGACGGACCGTGAAGTTGCGGCCCACGATCGATACTAGCGCCAAAGGTGCGAGGGCGGCAGCAGCCTGCAGTCAGCCCACGTTGAGCGCGTGCAGGAAGCTCGGGACATCCGCGCGCCATTGCTTCAGCCGGGCGGAGATCAACAGGCCCTCAAGATCGGAAAGGATGCCCAGTTAGATCGCCACGGTAAGCATGTGGTCGTTGGAACCGAGCGCGAGCAACCAGAAACAGCCCAGGAACAATGCAAGCCCGAAGAGCTTGGCCGACCACATATGGTAGCTCGCCTCGCGGCGGAACTTGTGCCAGTCGAAGGCGTAGCGCACCAGCTCAAGTGTTCCCAGCAGCACCAGCGGGACCGCGCGCGCCTTGATTGCGTACGGGTACAGGTGCCAGGTAACAACCGCCACCGCGACATAGAAGAGCGTATCGGCGGCGCTATCAAGCCGGCGCAGGCCCGCGGTGGCGACCCCGAGCCGCCGCGCGATGACCCCGTCGAAGACGTCCGACAGGAATGCAGTCACCAGGATCACGCCGAGGGCACCGCGGACAGGCCATACGAAGCCGACGAGCACCAGCAGCGGTGCCAGCACGATCCGCAGGCCGGTGAGCATGAGGGGTAAGTGCCTGATAGCGCTTGGCCAGCGCGTCGCCGCTTTCGCCGTAGACCAGCACCGCACGCATGCTACTCGGGATTCACACGGGGCAATGGCATACTCACCGCGCACTCCCCCAACCGAATCTGAAAGAACCCCGCACATGAGACCCAGACGGCGCGAGACAGCTAAGACCGGGGGCGCCGACGCCAGCCAGCGTTCGCTGCGCTACCGCAACCTGGTGAACCCGTTCGAGCCGGTGAAGGTGTTCTCCGAGGAGGAAGTGGAGAGGATCCATGAGGCCGCACTCGGGATCCTGGAGCGCCAGGGCATGCGCTGCCTGTCGCCGCGGGGCCGGGCCATGTTCGCCGCCGGCGGCGCCAGCGTCGACGAGACCACCCACATGGTGCTGCTCGACCGCAGTCTGGTGGATGCAGCGCTTGCCACGGTGCCCGCGGAGGCGAACCTGATCGCGCGCAACCCGATCCGCAACTGCCGGGTCGGTGGCCGGCACGTGGTGTTCGCACCTGTATCCGGGCCTCCCGCGGTCAGCGATCAGACCACCGGCAAGCACTCAGGCACGATGAGCGATTACCGCGACTGGGTGCGGCTCTCCCAGTCTTTCGACGTGGTGCACGTGCTGGGCCAGATGGTCGAGCCCCAGGACGCGCCGGTCGAGATACGGCACCTGGAGACGAGCTTTGCGCAGCTGACCCTGGGTGACAAGGTGCCCTACTTCTACTGCCGCGGGGACGGGCAGCTGGAGGACAACTTCGAGATGCTGCGTATCGCGTATGGCATCGACCTGGCAACGTTCCGCAGCGAGCCGCATTGCTACACCATCTGCAACACGAATTCCCCGCTACAGCTTGACCTGCCGATGACCGATGGCATCCTCAAGTTCGCGGAGAACGGCCAGCTCGTCATCATCACGCCATTTACCCTCGCCGGCGCCATGGCGCCCATCACGATCGCCGGCGCACTCACCCTGGCGCACGCCGAGGCGCTGTTCGGGATCACGCTTGCGCAGATGGTGCGGCCCGGCGCGCCGATCATGTATGGCAGCTTCACCTCCAACGTCGACATGAAGTCCGGCTCTCCGGCATTCGGTACCCCGGAGTACACCAAGGCCGCCTTTGGCGCGGGCCAGCTGGCCCGGCATATCGGGGTGCCGTGGCGCTGCTCAAGTGCCACCGCCGCGAACGCCCCTGACGCCCAGGCGACTTACGAGTCGCAGATGAGCCTGTGGGGTGCGCTGCTGGGCGGGTGCCACTTCATCCTGCACGCCGCCGGCTGGCTCGAAGGCGGCCTCACCGCCTCGACCGAGAAATTCATCCTCGACGTCGAGATGCTGCAGATGTTCGCGGAACTGTTCCAGCCGGTGTCGGCAACCGCTGAGGAGATCGGCGTCGATGCGGTGACCGAAGTGGGTCCCGGCGGACATTTCTTCGCCGCGGCCCACACCATGCAACGCTACCGCGATGCCTTCTATACCCCACTGGTCTCGGACTGGCGCAATTTCGGCGCCTGGTCGGACGGGGGTGCGAAGACGGCGACGGAACGTGCCGGAATCGTCTGGCGCGAGACACTGGCCGCGTTCCAGCCACCGCCGATAGACCCCGAAGTGCTGGAAAAACTTACCGCCTTCGTCGAGCGGCGTCGCCAGGAAGGCGGGGCGCCGCCGGTCTCCTGATCGCGGTCATTTGAAGGCGTCGAGCGGCGTGAGCGGTGATCCGGTGATCCGGGCGTCCTCGTAGCCGGGGAACCCCACCAGGGTGCCGCAGTCGATGATGCAGAAGCGCACGGAGATGGCATAGGGGGCCGGATCAGCCGCGTTATAGGCCGGATCGCTGACGTCGAACGTCAGGTCGGTGACGAAGCCGATCGCCGCGGTGCGCAGGATCTTGGGTGCCTCGGCCTTGAGTACCTTGATCCCCTGGGCCTTGCCTCGCGCATCGATCGTGAAGCCAACCAGTACGCGACCGGTATCGTGCTGCTTCTTTGCCTTGGTCGGATACCAATCGATGTTGGAGGCAAACTGCGATCGTGGCAGCTTGCGCACTGCCGGGGGCGCGGGTGGTGCCGTGGCGGCGGTCTTAGCAGGTGCGGCTGCCGCGGTGGCGGGCACAACCGGGGCCTGACTTGCGCATGCTGCCAGCCACAGCGCACAAGCACTCGAGACCAGGCTCGCCCGGACACGATTCTTCATTGAAACGCCACGCCCTTCGATTAACAGCGTGGCCGATTCTAGCGCCAACGGGCAGCCGCAGGGCATGGGCCGCCGGGGTTTGAGATCCCGGCGGTCAGCTGGCCTTAGCCTTGCGGCTGCGCGGGGGCACTTTCGCGCCACTCCTGCGCGCCTCGGAGAGGCCAATCGCAACTGCCTGCTTGCGGCTCGTGACCTTCTTGCCCGTGCCTCCGCTGCGCAGCGTTCCTGCGTTTTTCTCCTTCATAACCTTTTCGACTTTGGCTGATGCCGCCTTCCCGTACCTGGCCATGTCCGTCTCCTGAAATTCAAGCGATTGCGAGTGCAGCTTGCCGCCCCCGCGCAGGTAGATTCATCAGCGGCACCCGCAAGCAGCTGTAGGAAACGGCCCAAGCGCGCTGCCAGCTCAGGCCACGGCGGCGGAGGAATCCGGCGCAAGACCAGGACGGTTCGACACTCGCGCAGGCGGCACGCTGCGCTTGGAGCTGCGCGCCTTCACCCGCGCGGCGCGGCTTCGCAGCAGCGCGAGCACCGCGCGCTCTTCCTTGCGCAGCCCGCTGGCGCGCACCTCGGTGATCGTGCGCCCGCCGTAACTGTCGAAAACCTTCGGGTGAATGTAGCTGCGGCGGCACACGGCCGGCGTGTTGCCCAGACGTTCTGACGCGGCCTTGATCGCGGCGCGCATATGCCTGGCGCGCTCGCTGTCGCTAACTGGAGGGCCGAGCTTGGCGAGCATGGCGGCCGCGCATACCGTGCCGCCCCAGGTCCTGAAATCCTTGCTGGTCACGGCCACTTGCGCGATCGAGCGCAGGTAGTCATTCACGTCCTGGGCGCTGATGGCGCGCACTTCTCCCTCATCCTGGTAACGAAACAACACCTGTCCTGGCAAGTCCAGGCAGTCACGCACCACGTGCGCCAGCGCAGCGTCGTCAATCTCTATGTGATGCTGCTTGCCTGACTTGCCACGAAAGTCCAGCACTACTGCGGCGCCCCGGGCGCGCACGTGGCGCTCGCGCAGCGTCGTGAGCCCGAACGAGCCGTTCTCACGCCGGTAGCGATCGTTGCCAACGCGGACACAAGCCCGGTCCATCAGATGAATGACGGCGGCGAGCACGCGTTCCTTGCATAGCGCCGGTCGCTTCAGGTCGCGGCGCACGGCGCGCCGGATGCGTGGCAGCACCCGCGCAAATCTGGCGAGCGCGGAGAACTTGTTGGAGTCCCGCTCCGCGACCCAGTCCGCATGATAGAGATACTGCTTGCGGCGGCGGGCATCGCGACCTGTGACCTGCAGGTGACCGCGCGCGTTGGGACATATCCATACGTCGGTCCATGCTGGCGGTATACCCAGCGAGGCGATCCGCTGCAGCTGGCGTGCGCTGAGAACCCTGCGACCATTCGGCTGCCGGTAGACCGCCGTTTCTCCCTCCATGCTGCGGGATATCCCCGGCGCAGAGTCGTTCGCGTAGTGGAGTCGCCGCTTCATGATGAAGGATCCGCCATTGTCTTGATGAGGGCCGGGGTGCGCGAGCGCACGATCACCTGAAGTGCCTGCGCGCCGATAGCCGCAGCCTTCGCCAAGCTTGCGTAGGGCGCGTCCTACGGCTGCCGGCATGCGGAGGTTCTTGGCGCGCGGCCCGAACGCAGTCCTACTACACTCATTCGCACCCGACGGGATGCCACATGACACTCCTTGATGTACTCGTGAGGGCTTCGCAAAGCGTCGCCGGCCGCCGCGGTCGGCTGGCGAAGGTGGACGCGCTTGCCGAGCTGCTGAAGGCGCTGCCGCCGCAGGAGGTCGCGGCCGGCGCACATTACCTTTCGGGCACGTTGCCCCAAGGGCGCATCGGCATCAGCTACGCGCAGTTACAGACCGCCACTGCACAGGAGGGCGCGGCGCAGTCGACGCTCACCGTTCACGAAGTTGCGGAGGCGATCGACGCGATGCTGGAAGCGCGCGGCAAGGGCGCGGCCGCACGCCGCACGGAACTGCTGCGCAGCCTGCTGGCGAGGGCTACTGCCGATGAGCGTGACTTCCTGCTGGCGCTGCTCGGCGGCGGCTTGCGCCAGGGCGCCATGGGTGGCCTGATGGTCGAGGCAATAGCCGCCGCCGCCGCGCTGCCGGTGGCGGGCGTGCGCCGCGCGGCTATGTATGCACCGGACCTGGGAACGCTGGCGTTCGCAGCGCTTACCCAGGGCAACGCCGGACTCGAGCGATTTTCGCTCAAGCTGTTTTCCCCCGTTGTTCCCATGCTCGCGCAGACAGCGGCCGACCCAGCACAGGCCATCAGCATGCTCGGCGGCGAGATCGCCTTCGAGTGGAAAATGGACGGCGCCCGCATCCAGGTGCACAAGCGCGGCGCCGAGATTCACATCTACACGCGCAGCCTGAACGAAGTCACTGATGCCATACCGGAGGTAGCTCAGGCCGTACGGGCACTGTCAGCCGATACACTGGTACTCGATGGCGAGGCGATCGCCATGGACGCCAGCGGCACGCCCCACCCGTTCCAGGTCACGATGCGTCGCTTCGGCCGCAAGCTCGACGTTGAACAGGCGCGCGCGGCGTTGCCGATGCAGGCCTTCTTCTTCGACTGCCTGCTCAGGGAGGGCAGGTCATTGGTGAACCTACCCGGTCGAGAGCGATATCAGCAGTTGGCGACAGCTGTGCCCGCGGCGCTGCTCGTGCCAAGGATCGTGACCTCATCGCCCACCGATGCGGAGCATTTCTACCGGGCAGCGCTCGCGGCCGGTCACGAAGGGGTCATGGCCAAGGCCCTGGATGCGCCGTACGAGGCTGGCAATCGTGGCGCAAGCTGGCTGAAGATCAAGCGCGCGCATACGCTCGACCTTGTGGTGCTGGCGGCCGAGTGGGGCCACGGCCGGCGCACCGGGAAGCTCTCCAACCTGCACCTCGGCGCGCTTGATAGTGCGACCGGGCAGTTCACCATGCTGGGGAAGACCTTCAAGGGACTCACCGATGCGGTGCTGGAGTGGCAGACCGGCGAGCTGCTTGCGCGGGAAACGCACCGGGATGCGTCGACAGTATGGGTACGACCGGAACTGGTCGTGGAGGTCGCCTTCAGCGACCTGCAGGCAAGCACGCGCTACCCGGGCGGGGTGGCACTGCGCCTGGCGCGCGTCAAGCGCTATCGCGCCGATAAATCCACCGACCAAGCTGACACGATGGAGGCCGTTCGCCGTCTGTTCGCTGGCCAGTCGACGGCTCAGGCGGCAGCCGAAGCCGAGCCCGACTGAGCGAAACGGCTCGTACAACCCGGACGGCTGTGAAATCATGTGCCAGCAGTAACGCCCCGCCGACCGGTTGAAAACATGAATTCCAGATCGTTTACGTACCTCCTGAGCGCGGCGCTGAGCGTCATGCTGTTGGGCGCCTGCCAGACAACGCCGCCGAATGTGGCGGCGCACGAGGACAAGCTGGCCGCGGCCGGCTTTGTCATGCTGCTCGCGGACACCCCGGAGCGCCAGGCAATGCTGACCCGGCTGCCGATTGACCAGTTTGTCATTCGCCAGAATGGCAGCAGCGTTCACTACGTATATGCCGACCCGATTGTCTGCGGCTGCCTGTACGTCGGGAGTGAGCAGGCGTTCGAGCAGTACCAGGCGAACCAGCAGATGGCGAACCTCGCCAACCAGGAGATGTTGGTCGCGCAGATGTACGAGGATGAAGCCTGGTCGTGGGGAGCGTGGGGTCCTGGCCCGTGGGGACCGCCGATGGGGTTTGTCTATGGCCCGGTGGGGTGGTGAAGTAACCGCAATGGCGTGCGAATAACGCACGGCGACGTGCGCTTGACGGCGGTAGCCGTGCGGCGCATGAATAACCGCAAGAACAACAGTAATTCTTGCGGGGCAGACTATGCGCACGTCACCGGTATTGCGGAGCTTGGCACTGGGCGCGCTCGCCTGTGTCTCCACCCTCCTCCTGCTGACTGAGCGTGCCGTTGCGGCAACCGCCGCGCCGACCATTACCGTCGGCTCGCTGAGCCTCAATCTGTGCGACCAGGTGTTCACCGGCTACTGCGGCAACATCAAGCGCCCATTCGACCCGACCGGGGGTGTCAGCGGCAACATCAAGGTGGCGTTCGTCTACTATCCGCGCTTCGACCAGTCGCAGCCACCGCTCGGGACCCTTCTGCCCCAAGAAGGCGGACCGGGATACTCGACGCGTGGCACGGCGGGCGCGTACCTCAACATCTATGGTCAGCTGCGACAGCGCCGCGACGTACTCATCATCGACAAGCGTGGCACGGGCAGGTCCGACGCCGTCGACTGCCCTGCGATCCAGACAGGAGACCCGGCCGACCCGGCCGGACTCAAGGCCTGTGGCGCACAACTGGGGGCAACGGCGCCACTATACGGAACGAGTCTGGCGGTAGACGACATCGTGGCAGTGATGGATGCGCTGCAGGTGGGTCAGGTCGACTACTACGGCGACAGCTACGGCACCTACGTCGGCCAGGTCTTCGCCGTGAGGCATCCCGACCGCCTGCGCAGCATCGTTCTGGATAGTGCATACCCGGTACGCGCGCCAGACCCGTGGTTTCCGACCGACTGGACAACTTCGGTTGGCGGGCTTGACCTGGTATGCAGCCGCTCCCCGGCCTGCAGCCAGCTGCAGGGTACCGCCAGCAACAGGCTGAGCCGCCTCCTCACCCAGTTGCGCCAGCGGTCCATCTCCGGCGTCGCTCCCGACGCGAATGGCACACCCACGCAGACAACTCTGGATGTATCGATGCTATTTCTCTTGGTCACCAACCTCGGCGACTCGCCGCTGAGTTACCGGGACCTCGATTCGGCGACGCGCGATTGGTTCGACAACCAGGATTCGTTGCCGCTGCTGCGCCTCGCGGCGGAATTCAACACGCCGTACGTGAGTGCCCCGGTTGACTTCAGTTACGGCGAGTACCAGGCAGTGATCTGCGGCGAGTATCCCCTGCTCTACGATCTTGGCTCACCGCCGGCGAAGCGCCGCAAGCAGTACGCGGCCTCGCTGGAGGACGCGCGAGACAATCGCCCCGACCTTTTCGCCCCGTTCACGGTCGACGAGGCCATCACCGCGAATGCCGACTTCACGCCCTTGGGCACGTGCCTCGACTGGCCGATACCGCAAACGGCTTACCCGCAAGGACCGCCCATCCCCGCGCACGCGCTGTTTCCGACGGTCCCCACCCTCGTACTGTCCGGCGATCTGGATTCGGTAACCTCGCCAGAGGATGCCAGCCAGGCCTCGGCACAGTTCCCGAACGTCACGCACCTGATCATCCCCAATCTCACGCACGTGACCGCTTACTACTACAGTGACGTCGGCTACCTGCCGGACGGCGGGGACACCACGCACTGCGTGGAGGGCGTCATCAGGCAGTTCATCACCGGGCTTACACCCGGTAATACCGGCTGCATACGCAATGTCCGCCCGCTGCGCGTACCGCCGCGGTTCTCGCGCACGGCCAGTGGATTGACGCCCGTGACCGCGCTTGCAGGCAACCAGGCGAGCGCTGCCGAACTGAGAACCGCAACGGCCGCGCTCGAGACGGTAGGTGATGTTTTCGCGCGGTTCATCGTCACCTCTGGCAGCGGCGCCGGGCTGCGCGGTGGTCAGTTCAGCTATACCCAGGAGAATTTCGGCTACCAGTTCACGTTGGACCACGTGCAGTGGACCGAGGACCTGCAGGTTAGCGGCAGCATCAACTGGCAGACCGACGCTGGCGACGTCACGGCGGCGGTGCAGCTGTTCCAGGGAGGCAAGAACGTCGGCAACCTCAGCTTCGCTTGGAATGACGTTGGCGTGAATACGCTTGCCTCGATCACCGGTAAGATCAATGGCGACTCGGTGAAGGCCCAGCGCATCGCACCGTAGCTGGGTACGCCGCGGCGCGTCCGCAGTCCGCTGCGTAAGCCGCGCCTAGGCCTAGACAGCGTTTGGCCAATCGCGCATATTCTGAGGGCGCCTGCGACCGCGCACGGGCTGAAAGCGCCCGTCGCAAGCCCGCAACCACGTTGACGTTTTGTCCCGCCCGCCGGCAACTCCGGCGAGCTGCATAGGTAAGGAAGAAATGCCGCCCCTCTTCGACCGTTCGCGCGCCTCGGACGGGCATTTGCGACCAGAGCCTGCGCAGCCGGGCAGCAGGCGCCAATCATGAGCCGACCCCAGCCGCTCATTCAGGCCGCCTTCGATGATGATGCCTGGGACGACCTGCTGAACTACATCGAAGAACGGCGCGTCATCCCCATCGTCGGGCCCGAGTTGCTGAAGGTTGAGACCGATACCGGGCCACGCCTCCTCTATGACTGGTTGGCGGACAAACTGGCCGCCAAGCTGAACGTCGATACCGCAGAGCTGCCGCAGCCGTATAACCTGAACGACGTGGTCTGCTGGTTCCTGAGCGCCCGCGGGCGGCGCGAGGAAGCCTACACGCGCCTGCGCAGCATCCTGCGGGAGGCCAGCTTCGAGCCGCCGCCCATGCTGCGCCGACTGGCACAGATCACCGACTTCAACCTGTTCGTCACCACCACCTTCGATTCGCTGCTGGAGACGGCGATCAACCAAGAGCGATTCGGCGGCCAGCAGTCGACCGACGTCTATGCTTACACCCCCAACCGCGTGGCGGACCTCCCGGAGGAGCGCGACCGGATGCAGCGGCCCGTGGTGTATCACCTGCTGGGCCGGCTGTCCGCCTCACCGACTTATGTAATATCCGACGAGGACATGCTCGAGTTCATCTGCGCCCTGCAGAGCGAGCACCTCACCCCGGAGAAGCTGTTCTACGAACTCGAGCACAGCCACCTGCTGTTGATCGGCAGCGCCTTCAACAACTGGCTGGCCCGCCTGTTCCTGCGCATGACCAAGCGTCACCGGCTGTCTGACCCGCGTGACGTCGGCGAAGTGCTCGCCGACGACCATACCGGCGAGGACTCGCGCCTGATGGCATTCCTGCAGCAGGTGAGCGTACGCACGCGCGTCTACTCAGGGGCGGAACGCTTCGTGGATGAACTGCACCGCCGCTGGTCCGCGCGCCAAAAGCCGGCCCAGCCGGTCGCATCGGCGTCCGCGGCCCCGCAGCGCTTCCTGGCCCCGGACCGCGAGATGCCGGACAACGCAATATTCATCAGCTACGCGCGCGAAGACCTGGCCGCGGTGCAGCAGCTGCGCAAGGGGCTCGAGGCCACCGGAGCGAACGTGTGGTTCGACATGGAGCGCCTGGAGGCAGGCGACGATTACGACCGCAAGATCCGCAACAATATCGCCCGTTGCTCGTTCTTCCTGCCGGTGGTTTCGGCCACCACCGAGCGCAGGCTCGAGGCGTACTTTCGCCGCGAGTGGAGCTACGCAATCGACCGCAGTCGCAACATGGCAGACGGCGCGCTCTTTATCCTCCCGGTCTGCGTGGATGACACCGACTGCGCAAACGGACACGTGCCGGAGAAGTTCAAGGCGCTGCACTTCACACGACTCATGAACGGCGAAGTCACCCCGGAATTCACCGCGCGGCTGCGCGAGTTCCTCGCCCGCCCCAGCTAGGCCGACGACAAGCTCATGACACCCTCCGACCGAACACAACCGCCTGGCGCGGAAGAGACCGCTAGTGTCGATGCGGAACATCCCTGGCTGGGCCTCGACTTCTTTTCCGAAGCCACGCGCGCTTACTTTTTCGGGCGAGAGGACGAGGTCGCCGAACTCGCGCGGCGCGTGCACCGCAAGCCACTCACGATCCTCTTCGGCCAGTCCGGGCTCGGCAAGACCTCCATCCTCAGGGCGGGCATCGTCCCGCGGCTGCGGCCGGAAGGCTTCTGCCCTGTATACGTTCGCATTGACTACGCCCGTAGCGCGCCCTCGCCTTCGGACCAGATCAAGCAGGCCATCTTCAAGGCGACCTACGCGTCGGGCGAATGGACGCAGAGCGGCGTTGCCGTGGCCGGCGAGAGCCTTTGGGAATTTCTTCATCACCGCGATGACACCCTGAAGGATGCCGCGGGACGTACCCTGATCCCGCTGCTGATCTTCGATCAATTCGAGGAGATCTTCACGCTGGCGCAGACCGATGATTTCGGCCGCCAGCGCGCGGCGGAATTTGTCGAGGACCTGGCCGACCTGGTCGAGAACCGCGCTCCGAAGGCGGTCGAGGCTCGCATCGAGCGCGAGGAGGCTTCACCGGATCGCTTCGACTTCGCACGCTGCGACTACCGCATCCTGATCGCGCTGCGTGAGGATTACCTGGCGCACCTGGAGGGCTTCAAGGCGGTCATGCCCTCGATTAGCCAGAACCGCATGCGGCTGGCCCGCATGACCGGAACCCAGGCGCTGAGTGCGGTTCGCAAGCCCGGCGGCAAGCTCGTCTCGGAGGAAGTCGCCGAGGCGATCGTGCGCTTTGTCGCCGGCGACGCAGAACTTGCCAACGCGGAGGTAGAACCCTCACTCCTGAGCCTTATTTGCCGCGAGCTGAATAACGCGCGCATCACGCAGGGCCGAAGTGAGATCTCGACCGACCTGCTGGCGGGCTCGCATGCGAGCATCCTCAGCGAATTCTATGCACGCGCGCTCGCCGACCAGCCCCCGGGCGTGCACCGCTTCATCGAGGACGAACTGCTCACGGATTCAGGGTTCCGCGAAAACGTTGCCGAGGAGCGTGTCTTCCGGGCGTTCGCGGAGGCGGGCGCGAAGCCGGACGCGCTGCCCACCCTCGTAAATCGCAGGCTTCTGCGTATCGAGGAACGCCTGGATGTAAGGCGCGTTGAGCTCACGCACGACGTCCTGTGCAGTGTCGTGGGCAGTGCGCGGGCGGCGCGCCAGGAGCGTGAGGCGCGTGAGCAGGCCGAGCGCGAATTGCTCGCGCAGCGTTCGCGCGAGCAGGCGACCCGCAAGGCGCTCGCTCGTGCGCGAGCGATCGCTGCGGTGTGCGCCGTACTCGCGCTCGGGGCGATAGCGGGGGCGGCGTTCGGCTATCTGAGCATGCAGCGCGCCCGCAAGGCTGAGGCGCGTGCCGACGAGGTGAGGAATCTCAGCGAGACCGCAAGGTCACAGGCAGAAAAGCTCGTCGTCTACCTGCTCGACGATTTCTACCGCGAACTGGAACCGGTGGGTCGCCTGGATGTCATCTCGCAGCTGGCGCAGCGGACTATCGCCTATTACGACGCGCTTCCGCCGGCTCTGCGCACCGTCGACAGCGAGCGCAACCAGTCCCTGGCACTGGTTCGCTATGCGTCTGTGCTGCGCAACGAGGGGCGCGCCGCCGACGCGCGCACGTCTGTCGACCGCGCAATCGTCAGTCTCGATGCGCTCTACCAGAAGGCAGATCGCGCGGAGCTCACGCTCATCGGGCTGGCGCTGGGCCATTCGGTACGCGCGCGCATCGAGGAGGACGCGGGCCATGCTGACCTGGCAATGGCGGACGCAGAGCGCTCGGCAAAAATCCTCGCGCCGGCCGCGGATGCTTCCGGATCATCAGTCCCGGTACGGCGCGCTTACAACGTCGTGCTCAACTATCTGGGCTACCTCACGCTGCGGGACAACCGCGAAGACCAGGCCATCCCGGTCCTAGAGAAAGCGCGAGCCGCGGCGCGCAGCATCGCAGACTTGAAGCTAAGCGACCCGTCGGCTGTCGCGGCGTTCTGCGAGTCCTCGAGCTGGGAGGTAGAGGCTCTCTTCGCCGCCGGTAAGCCCGCCGAGGCCACGCGCGTCGGTGAGGAGGCACTCCAGGTGGCACGTCAGCTGCTAGACGAACGTCCGGGTCACGCCCAGGCGCTGCGCGCTGCCGCCAACATTTCCGCCAGCCTTGGCGCCATTGCAGCTGAAGCGGGAGAACTCAAGCGCGGCATGGCGCTGGAGGAGGAGAGCATCCGCGACTGGGACATGCTCTCGCGCATCGACCCGGCCAACATGGTCACCCGGAACAACAAGGCGGCCTCACAGCTTGCGCTGGTGGGAATGCTGCAAGAACTCGGAAAACCACACGAACAGTTCGCACTGAACAAGCAGATGTCCGCGGAGCTTGAACCCCACGTCGGACAGTCCTCGATGCTGGCTTCGGTGGCACGCTTCCCGCCTGCAAACATTTACCTGCTGGATGCCGACCTCGGGAACACCGGTTCGCTTGAGGCCGACCGCGCAGCACTCAAGAAGGCGGCCGACCGCTATGTGGCACTGCTGCCACCGGGATCCTTTCTTATAAGCGTGAATGACATCTATCGCAGGCTCTTTGAGGCACAGGGGGCACAGATGCGCGGCGACAATGCGGCGGTGCTGCGCGCAATGCCCGCACTGCTGGCCGACGCTGACGCCCTCAAGACCAGTAGCGGAGGCCAGAAGTTCTTGAAGCATCAGCTCAGGCGCGATATCGCCGACAGCTACGCGGAATCTGCCTATGCCACGGGTGATTTCTCGCGTGCGGCCGCCGAAGGGGAGGCTGCAATCTCGAACATGCTTGCGATGGATCCCCGCAAGATCAGCGACCTGCGGTTGTTGGATTGGGAGCGCGCCCGCCTGGGTCTCGCGCTGGCGCGCCTGGGACGCGGTGCGGATGCGCTGAAGATCATCGAGCCGGCCTTGCAGCAGCAGCGGCAGTGGCTGGCAGTCATGCATGAGGACGAGCAGCTGAAACTGGAAGTCGCGGTCACGCTGCTTGCCTCGGCGGTGGCGCGCCCCGGCGCGGCCCGCGCTGAACTTGAAGAGGCGTCCCGCCTGATTAACTCCGTTCCCCGCGACATGTTGAGCCAGGCATCCGTTGCCCTCTGGAAGCGACGAATCGACGATGAGCTAAGAAAGGGCCCCTGATCCGTAGCCAAACTGTCGTTCGGTAGACGAGGGAGCACCCATGAAACCCGCTGTGTCCGTCCTGATAGTGGTGTCCTGCCTGGCGGGAGCCTGCAGCAAGGCGCCGCCCCAGGCTGCCACCGCGGCTCCCGCGCCGCCCGCGCTCGCGGGCGTAGCAGCACCAGCCGCTCCTGCGCCAGCATTGCCACCGGACATCATTTCCGGATCGGACGCACTGCCGATCAAGCTCGGCCGCCGCACTGGCGACCTCGACGTCATGATGCGCGAGCGCAATATCCGCGCGCTGGTGGTGATCAGTCGCACCGAATTCTTCTACGACAAGGGCAAGCCGCGCGGCATCACCTACGAGGCTCTTGAAGAGTTCCAACGGTTCTTGAATGCGAAGTTCAAGACCCGCGCGCTGAAGACAACCATCGTGTGGATCCCGGTCCGGTCCGACCAGCTTGAGAGCGCTTTGCTCCAGGGTGTCGGTGACCTCGTAGCCACAGATGTCTTCATAACTCCCGAGCGTGCCCAGAAAGTACTGTTTACGGCCCCGGTGGCCACCGACGTAAAGGAGGTACTCGTCAGCGGTCCGGGCGCGCCGCAGCTAGCCAGCCTCGATGACCTTTCAGGGCTCGAGGTCTATGTGAGCCCCCTGACCGTTGCCTACTCGTCGTTGCAGCAGCTGAGCGCGCGGCTGCAGCAGCAAGGCAAGGCGCCCATCAAGCTGCTCGCCGCCGACAAGAACCTGTCGCAGGAAGACCTGATGGAGATGGTCGATGGCGGATTGGTCCCGGCAACCGTGGTCGGCAGCCGCAAGGCCGAGTTCTGGAGCAAGGTGCTACCGAACCTGACGGCTCACCAGGACGTCGTCGTGCACGACGATGGAGAACTCGCCTGGGCGGTACGCAAGGACAGCCCCAAGCTCAAGGAAGTCCTCGATGAGTTCATCGCGGGTCATGGGCTGGGTACGGCGTTCGGCAACACGCTGTTGCGACGCTACCTGCAGAACACCAAGTACGTGAAGAACGCGACCAGTGATGCCGAGCTGCAGAAATTCCGTACGTACTTGGCCTACTTCAAGAAGTACGGTGAACAATACGACTTCGACTACCTGATGCTTGCAGCCCAGGGTTACCAGGAGTCGCTGCTCGACCAGAGCCGCCGCAGCAGGAGTGGTGCGGTCGGGATCATGCAGGTGATCCCGAAGTATGCGGCTGCGAAGCCGATCAATGTCAGGGACGTCAGCAACGCGGACGCCAACATCGAAGCGGGCGCGAAGATGCTCAAGAACATCCGCGACACCTACTTCAAGGGCAGCGACATAGACCCGCTGAACAAGATGCTACTGTCGTTCGCCTCGTACAACGCTGGCCCGAGCCGCATCGCCCGCCTGCGCAAGGTGGCCAAGGCGCAGGGACTGGACCCGGACCAGTGGTTCGGCAACATGGACCTCGTGGTTGCCAAGGACATCGGCCAGGAAACCGTCGTGTACGTGAGCAACATATACAAGTACTACATCGCCTATCGGCTGACGCTCGAACAATCGCAGGCCAAAGCGGCAGCGGCAAGCTCCACATCGAAGAGTTAGTGCGCCCTTAGACGCGTCATAAACCAGGGCGCTGCTGGGCTCGACTACGAACGTGATGACGATCTAAGTCTCCGGGTGATCCTCGGAAAGATGACGCTCCCTTAATGATCGGCGGTTTGCATAGCGATCTGACCTAAGTCATTCTTCCAACGTTAGATTCACCGTCGGAAAGTACACATCTTGACGAGCGAACCGGGTCCCGGATCCCAAGTTGCCGGGCAGGGCGGCCAGCGGGCCGTATTCCTCAGTTACGCCTCCGAAGATGCCGCCGCCGCGCAGAAGATCTGCACGGCGCTGCGGACGGCAGGCGTGGAGGTCTGGTTCGACCAGAGCGAGCTGCGCGGTGGCGACTCCTGGGACGCCATGATCCGCCGGCAGATCAAGACCTGTGCACTTTTCATCCCCATCATCTCGGCAAATTCGCACGCGCGTGCGGAAGGCTATTTCCGCCTGGAGTGGAAGCTTGCGGTCGACCGCTCGCATTTGATTGCTGCCGACCGGGCATTCCTGCTGCCGGTGGTCATTGACGGCACTCCCGAGCACGACGAACGCATTCCAGAGCGCTTCCGCGACATCCAGTGGACTCACCTGACCGCAGGCGAGACGCCGCCCGCATTCACCGAGCGGGTGTCGCGCCTGCTGGCCGCTGCTGAACCGGCACGGGCGGCGACGCACGCCAGTCGCGCCGGCTCGCCACCTGCAGCGCCCGGCCCCGCAGGCGCGATGGCCCCCGCGACGCCGCAGCCCGGCACGTCCGCCAGCGCGCCAGCGCGCAAATGGTGGACGCGCCCGCCACTGCTGCTGGCGACCGCACTTATCGCCGCGCTCGTTCTCGGCTCCGGGTGGCTGGCCGGACACCGCCTGGGCAGGCCCGCGGCGGTCGTGCCTTACTCGGCCGAAGACCGCCGCATGACCTTTGCCGTGCTTCCGTTCACCGCTGCGGCTAACGAGCCCCGCGCGCAGCAGATCGCGAAAGCCACCAACGAGGCGGTGACTGCCTACATGGAGTCACGCACCCTGTTCACCCATGTCGCCTCGAGCCGCAGTGTCGAGGAAGCCGCAGCACACTTGAGCACCCCGAAGGCACTTGCCAAGGCGCTCGACGTGCACTTCCTGATCCGCGGCACCGTGGCGAAGGATGGGGCCAAGGATGTCGTAAACCTCTTGGTTGTCGATGGCAGCAGCGAGCGTGTGCTGGGCACGAGCACGCTCCAGATTGACGCCAATGCCCTGCTTCCAAAGTATCACGACGACCTGGCCGATCCCGTACGGCACCTGGTATTGGCCGGCATGGAAGCCGAGGTCAAGCGCGAAGCGGATACCCCGGTCGACCGATTGGATGTGCGCGCGCTGTCATTCCGTGCGCTGTCGAGCTGGCGGGCGCACCGCGGCGCTGAGGCCAAGCAGGGCTACAACTCCGCGACTCAGCTGCTGTCGCGTGCGCTGACCCTGGCGCCCGACGATCCGGCCGCGACCTACCTCACTGCCGATATAAACCTGTGCGACTGCGTCCTGGCCTGGTCGCCCAACCCCGAGGAGCAGAAGGCGATCGGCGCGGCTGCACTTGAGAAGTACCTGCGGATCGACCCCAGCGACGCAGACATGCTGGTCGACAAGGCGGCACTGTTCCAGTTGCGCGGCAGGTTTGAGGACTCACTGGTTGTCCTTGACCAGATCCTGCAGCGTGACCCGGACAACAGCAATGCCCTGGCCACCAGGGCCGTGAGCCTGCTGCGACTCGGCCGGGCAAAGGAAGCCCTGGGGATTACGCAGAGCCTGGTAGCGCGCTATCCCACCGAGTGGGTCGAGCTGCTTTCGCTGGAAGCCGACAGCCAGTACGCGCTGGGCGACTATGCTGTCACCGTTCAGCTGGCACGCAACGCGATGCCGCGCATGAGCGCAGAGGACCTCAAGAGCCCCGTCGTCGCGGTCCAGTTGACTCTTGCCGCGGCCGAGGCACGACTTGGGCAGCTGGACGCCGCAAAGGCGACACTGGCGGACTTCAATGCCGCGGTGCCGAACGTCACGACCATCACGCAGATAAAGAAGTGGCTGCATCCGACCGCGGACCTGTACGGCTTCGAGCCCCTGTTCGAAGGCCTGCGGCTTGCCGGCGTAAAGGACTAGCAGACGCTCCCGGGCCCGGATCAGTTGGCCGGCGCCTTCGTTTTTGGTCGGCTGGTGGCCAGTGCTGCGTCGAGCATCCGGGTCAGCTCACCCTGATCGTAGGCGTAGGGCTGGCCCTCGTTCAGCTGCACCAGCTGCTCGATCTGCTTGCGGATCGTACGCTCCGCCTCCTGCTGGTCCGGGACGACCATGTAGCGCCGCTTCGGGCTTGCCTCGGACAGCGCCTGTGCGACTACTGCGGCGACCTCGTCCGGTTCCTTGTACTTGGAGCGGTCCGAGCGCCCGTTATCTGCCCCCTCGCGCTGGGCGGCATTCACGCCTATCTGCGAGTTGTAGTTGCCCGGCTCAACGATGATGACCTGCACGCCGGTGTCCTTCAGCTGGGCGGCGAGGGAGTCGGTGAACGCCTCCATCGCATGCTTACTCATCGAATACGCGCCAAGATCCGGGCTCGCCACAATCCCGGAGATGGAGCCGATGGTTACGACCCTGCCCTTCTGCGCGGCGACGAGCGGCAGGAAAGCCCTGGTCATGCGGTAAGGGCCCGCAACGTTCACGGCCATGACCAGGTCAAACTCCTCCAGCTTCGTATCAGCCAGGGAGCCCACCGCGGCGATGCCGGCGTTGTTGACCAGCGCATATAGCCCCTTGCCTGCCCGGGCGACCGTTGCGACCGCGGCGTCGATGTCCTCCGCCTTGGTCACGTCCAGCCGAAGGGGTTGTACATTCTTGATCTCCCCCAACGCCTTCAGGTCAGCCTCCTTGCGTGCGCCGGCATATACGAAGTACCCCTCGGCGGCGAGCTTCTCGGTGATCTTGCGGCCGATGCCGGTACTGGCGCCGGTTACCAACACGGCCCTCTGGCTTGCGGTTGCTGCAGCTGGCGGCGCGGCAGCAGCCTGGAAAGCGGTGCACAGAATCAGGGCGATAAGTAATTGCTTCATGGCAGTCGTCCGGTGTTGCGGAGGGACGCGCGCAAGGCAACCCGGCGTCCTGTGCAGGGTCTTAAAGCGGATCAACCAATCAGCTGCAGGACCTTCTGGTAGCGCGGCAGCGCGCGCAGTGACTCGAAGTCCGAATCGATCTTCACCCACGACTTGGTCTCGTGGTTGGCATGCGGCAGAAGCTTCTCCAGCAGGTCGAACGCGGCCTCGTGGTCACCCAGTCGCGCGTGAACGCATGCCGCGTTGTACTGCGTCAGAAGATCATCCGGGTCGATCGCCAGTGCCCGCGCCAGCCACTCCCTGGCGCGCTCGATCTCACCCAGGCCGATCATGACGATTGCCCCCAGGTAGGCCGGCCGCGGGTTCTCCGGGTGCTGGACCAGTTCCGCCTGGGCACGCTCGACACACTTGCGGGCCATGGCGTCGCGGTCTGCAAGCCGGCCGATCGACGCATAGATCATGCACAGCATGGCCGGTGATTGGTAGTCGTCGGGCTTGAGGTCCGCGGCCCGTTCGCACAGTTGCGCGGCGCGCTCGAGCTTGTCCTGCGCGAAGCAGGCACGGCCGTAGAAGTAATGCGCCTCGAATGAATTCGGATCGAGCACGATTGCGCGTTCGAACTCGACCATGGCCTCCTCGGGGCGCTGGGCCAGCGAGAGCGCCAGGCCGTAGGACGCATGGGCCTCGGCAAGCCCGGACTCGAGCTCGATTGCGCGCGCACTGGTGGCGAGAATTCCCTCGATGGGCACATCCTCGTGGTAGTGCAGGAACAGGAACGAGTCGCAGTCGGCGATTCCCGCGTAGGCGCGCGCATACAGCGGGTCCAGGTCCACCGCCTTCGCGAACATGCGCCGTGCCAGTTGGTAGTAGGACTTGGAATGGCGGTGCAGGAACTGGCGCCCACGCAGGTAGTAGGTATAAGCCTCCATGTTGTCCGTCGGCGCCTGCGTGAGCGCCTTCTTCTCCTGGGGCAGAAGTTTCACCTTGAGCTGCTCGACGATCGCGTGGGTGATCTCGTCCTGGATCGCGAAGATGTCGGTGAGGTCGCGGTCGAACCGGTCCGCCCAGAAATGCCCGCCGTCGTCGCCGTTGATCAGCTGCGCTGTGACACGGACGCGCGTCCCGGCCTTGCGCACGCTGCCCTCCAGCACGTAGCGCACGCCCAGTTCACTGCACAGGTCGTTGATCTTGACGGCCTTGCCCTTGTAGGTGAACGCAGTATTTCGCGCCACCACGAAGAGGCCGGAGATCTTCGACAGGTCGGTGATGATGTCCTCGGTGATGCCGTCGCTGAAGTATTCCTGCTCGGGATCGCCACTCATGTTGTTAAACGGCAGGACGACGACCGAGGGGCGGTCGGTAATGGCTTTGGTGGCGCCGTGCGCCGCGGCGGCCGGCTGGGGCTTGTCACCCAGCAGGCGCCGCGCGGTGGCGGCCAGGTCCGCTACATGGGGCGCGAGCGGGCCTTTGAATGCGTCCAGCCAGTGGGTGCCGCCCAAGGCGTATTCCATGGCGCCGGCCGGGGCGAGGTCCTCGATGCGAAACGGCACCAGGTGCTTGCCGGCCGAGACCGCGCGTTCGACCTCGCGCCGCACGTGCGGCGAGGCATTGGCGCTGGCGGAAAAAATCACGACGCAGAGGCGGCAGCCCTTCACCGCCTCGATGATCTCCTGCCCGTACTCGGTGCCGGCCGGGATGTCGCGCGGGGCCATCCAGCAGCGTACTCCCTGAGCTTCGAGACCGTTGACCACGGCATCCGCCGTAACGCGGTCCGCCGAGGAGTAGCTCAGAAATACGTCATGGGCCATTCAACCGATCCATTCTTCTTAGAATTCGCAGCGGGAGAGCTGATGTTACGGGAACGGGTCGGCGGTTTACAGGCGCAAGCGCGGAGGCTGTGCGCGTGTCCGGGCAATCACTGCCGGCTGCGGTCGCAATGTAAAGGATGGTCATCAGAGCGCGCGGCACCCGGAAGACCCTAATCCAAGTGGAGTAAGGCGCTCGCACTGCTCGCAGGTAGCGGGGTAAAGTCCGCACCGCCCCCGGGGCAAGTGGACAGTTAGCCACCCGGCCGCACGGCCTGACGGCAGTAAAGGACACGACATGCAAGTTGGACGAACCGTACGGCGCACACTCAGTGCTGCCGTTGCCGCGCTGGTCATCGCGTACGCAGCCCAGCCGCTGGCGCTGGCCGAAATCGACGGCACGGTGCTTGCCAATGAGGCCGGCGGCACCGACTGGCCCGAGTACGGCCGCACCTTCAGTGAGCAGCGCTTCAGCCCCCTCGACCAGATCAACCGCCAGAATGTCGCCAAGCTCGGCCTCGCCTGGTCGCTTGAGCTACCCGAGTGGAACGTGTCCAGTGCACCTGTAGAGGCGGATGGCGTCATCTACATCGCCGTCGGGTTCAGTGTGATTTACGCGGTGGACGCAGTCAGCGGCAAGATGCTGTGGAGCTACGATCCGAAGATCCTGCCCGAGAAGATGCACCTGGCGTGGGGCATCCGCGGCCTTGCCTTCTGGAAGGACAAGGTCATCGCCGGCGTGCAGGACGGCCGACTGTTTGCCCTGGACGCCAAGACCGGCAAGCTCGTGTGGGAAACCCTCACCACCGAACCCGGCGACAACCGCTACATCACCGGTGCGCCGCGCGTCTTCAACGGCAAGGTGATCATCGGCCAGGGTGGCGCGGACTTCGGGCACGTGCGCGGCTACGTCAGCACCTACGACATCGACACCGGCAAGCTGCTGTGGCGCTGGTTCATCGTGCCGGGGGATCCGTCCAAGGGCTTCGAGAACAAGGCCATGGAGATGGCCGCCAAGACCTGGACCGGCGAGTGGTGGAAGTTCGGTGGCGGCGGCACGGCCTGGAACGCCATGACCTACGACCCCGAACTCAACCGCATCTACATCGGCACCGGCAACGGCGGCCCCTGGAACAGGAAGCTGCGCAGCCCCGGCGGCGGCGACAACCTGTTCCTGTGTTCCGTAGTTGCCCTCGATGCCGACACCGGCGAGTACATCTGGCACTACCAGACGACCCCGGGGGAAAGCTGGGATTTCACCTCGACGATGGACATCGTCATGGCGACGATTCCAGTCGATGGCAAGCCGCGCAAGGTGCTGCTGCATGCGCCGAAGAACGGCTTCTTCTACGTCCTCGACCGCCAGAGCGGCAAGCTGATCTCAGCCGAGAAGCTGGGCAAGGTCACCTGGGCCAAGGGCATCGACATGGCCACCGGGCGGCCCATCGAGGTCCCGGGCGTGCGCTACGAGGACGGCGAGGCGCTGATGTGGCCCGGCTCGGGCGGCGTGCACAACTGGCAGCCGATGTCCTTCAGTCCCGACACCGGACTTACTTACGTGCCCGTGCACGAGATGCCCGGTTACTACAACGACAAGGGCTTCGACGCCAAAGACCTACGACATGGACCGCGACGGCCCGATGGGCCTGAACGCCTTCCATGACGACATTCCCAAGAGCGCCGGCAGCAGCTCGCTGATTGCCTGGAACCCAGCGACCCAGAAGAAGGCCTGGGAATTCCCTTTGCCGGGGGCCACCAATGGCGGCGTGATGAGCACCCATGGTGGCCTGGTGTTCCAGGGCCAGTCGGATGGCAAGTTCGTCGCGCGCGATGATCGCACCGGCGCGGTGCTGTGGAGCACCTACATGGGCGTCGGCACGCAGGCGCCGCCGATCACCTACAGTGTCGGCGGCAAGCAGTACGTGACGATCCTGGCCGGATGGGCCGGCGGCCAGATGCTGCTGGGATCCTTGAGCGCCCAGCACGGCTGGGTAGGGCGCGAGCATCCGCGCCGCCTGCTCACCTATGTCCTGGACGGCTCGGCCACCTTGCCGCCCTCCCCGCCGCCCGGGCAGCCAGTGCCGGTGGACGATCCCTCGTTCAAGGTCGATCCGGCGCTGGTGGTCAAGGGCCAGAATCTCTACCAGAAGTGCCTGATCTGCCATGGTGCCGGCGTGGTTGCCGGTGGGTACGCGCCGGACCTGCGGGCATCGGCTGTGCCGCTCAGCGCCGACGCCTTTGCCGCGGTGATGGCGGGCGGACTTGCCAGCCGCGGCATGCCGCCCTTCCCGGAGCTGACCCCGCAGGACCAGACCGCGCTGCGCCACTACATCCGCGAGCGAGCGCGCTACAAGCCCAGCTTCACCGAGCAGGTCGCCGCGGCGTGGCACTTCATCGTGCTGATGATCAAGATGAAGCTCAAGGCGTGGGGCTGGATCTAGCGACCGCGCCGGGTAAACGGGACGGTCAAACCGGGGGGATGAGTAGCTCAGTAGTGGGGAGGCCGCTCGTCCTCGGCGCTTCGCTCCTCGCCGCCGCCCTGCGCGGAACTGGTGCGCTCGGCGACTTCACGGATTCTGGCACTCAGTGCCTGTATCTCCTGCTGCTGTCGGTAGACCACATCGCTGAGCTCGGAATTGGCGCGCTCCAGAAATGCCAGCTTCAGGTGGATTTGCTCAAGGATAGTGTCATCCATGGCGGCAGTTTACCGCCAACGCGCGTCTGCACCGCAACTGCCGCCGCGTGCGGTCACACAGGGCGCTTCCCAGTGCCGCCCGCGCGCAGTCCGTCCGCACCATCGTTCAGAAGAGCTCGGGTAGCGGCCGGCTTTGGGGGCCGGGTCGCAGTCAGCTCAGGCATGCTTCAGGAGCTGGTACTCGCGTTGCGCCTGCAGCAAGACGGGCAGATCCGGATCCGCATCCTTCCAGAACGCCAGCACGAACTCGTAGGCGCTGGCGGCTTCCCGCACCCGCCCTTGAGCAACCAGCGACTCAGCTAGACGCAGGTACGCCAGGGGATACAGCGGTGACGTCGCGTCTGAGCCACGGTGGTCAATGAGCTTTCTGAACTCCTGCTCCGCCGCCTCGCCGGCGTTGGCATTCAGGTACGCCAGGCCCCGGATGTAGATCGGCGTCAGGACGGCCTGACGGCCAGCCTCGTACGGAATGGCAGGTCGCATCCATTCGGTCACCTGCGAGGAGGACAAAGTGCCCATCGCCAAGGCGGTACGAATGGTCGGAGCGAACACGCTGATGTTATAGGTAGAAAGCGGGAAACGGCTGTTGATCTGCTCGGAGAGTGCGTGAACTGAAGCAGGCTCGCCCGCGCGGGCGTGGACCAGCGCGATCCATTCCAGCGTTTGCTCGTTAGTGCCCAGCTGCGCCGCCGCGTTTGCATGAACGAGGCCCAGATCGCGCAGCCCCATCTCGACGTCGAATTCAGCCTCGCTCGCCAGTATCGCCGCCGCATTTCCGGGCACGCCCAGCCTGCGCGCTTTTTCGGCGACCTGCGCAAACATGCGCGTGCTCGCCTTCACGCGACCCTGCGCTTCGGCGAGCTCCGCTTCCAGGAAAGGAATGTCCTGCTCATCCGGCAGGCGCGCCGCCCGTGCACGCTCTTGCGCGAGGCCCGCCTGATCGTTGTTGATGAGCGCAACTGCAAACAGCACGGAGTGGATCACACCGCCATCGCGGCCTCTGCGCACGGCTTCGCGTCC
Source organism: uncultured Pseudomonadota bacterium (assembly GCA_963703025.1). Lineage (GTDB taxonomy): Bacteria > Pseudomonadota > Gammaproteobacteria > Steroidobacterales > Steroidobacteraceae > 13-2-20CM-66-19. The sequence goes on from OY969778.1 coordinate 1,131,043, forward strand.
CGCGTCTGCGGCCTCGGCCAGGCGATTGAGGCCCAGCAGGGCAACGGCGCGGTTGGTGTAGCCATAGGCGTGGTCCGGCTCAAGCGCGATCACGCGCTGTGCCGCTGTTGCGGCCATGTCGAAACGGCCGACCATGTTGGCGTCGTTGGCGACGGCATTGTGACCGAGCCAGTCATTCGGATAGATCTCCGTCCACAGTTTGTAAATGCTGGCGCCCTTCTCCACCTCTCCGGTGACGATATCGAAATACCGGCCCGCAATGTAGAGCCGCTCCGGTTCAGTGGCGTGCTCGCGCAATTCAAAGGCCTTCTGAAAGTACACGGTGGCGAGTTCGGTATCCTGCACGTTCGAGTAGCACGAGCCGAGCTGTGCGTAGGCAATCGCAAACGTTGGATCCAGGCGGATGCTTGCCTTGAATGCAGGGATTGCGTCGAAGTTCAGGGTGCGGGAGCGCAGATCAAGCCCCAGCTGGTAGGCCTTGAGAGCCGCAAGCGAGTTGGTTGTTGCCTGTACGGCGACCACATCGTATTGCCGGAGTGACTCCTTGGACTCGCCGAAGCGCTGGCGCAGACTGGTAATCGCCTTGGCCAGTTCGACCAGCACGCGCTCAGTGGCGGCCACGCGAAACCCGGATGTCGCAAGAATGCTCCCGTCGGAACATCGACTGGCCACGATGCTGACGAGATAGCCGGCATCCGCGCGCTCGATTGCCCCGTTGATCGCCGCGGCAGCATGCTCGCGCTGGCATATCTGCCGCAGGATCGCCGGCTCCAGCGGATCGTCCGGGGGACGTCCCAGCGCCTGCAGCGCATCGCCAATCCGCCGGTCCGACACCACCGTGAGGTAGGGGGATTGCCCGAGGTCGATGATCGCGGCGGTGCGCAACGAGCGATCGAACAGCGGATCGCCTGTGTTGTTCGTGAACTCGCCGACCATCACCGGCGCCCGCGCCATGAGCGTGGCCGCGCGATGCGACTGCCAATACCAGGTCCCGGCCAGCGCCGCCGTGAGCACGATGAGCCCCAGCACTGCGACGGCGCTGCCAGCAGGCCGTGGCGACACCGGGGAAGGAATTTCCTCCATCCTCGGGCTGGCTGGCGGTGCGCCTTGGGGCGCAGCGGCCGCGGGCGCGGGAACGGTCGCCGGCAGCTCAGGCGGGAGGGCGGCATCGCGTGATGCAGTAACCGGTGCTATGAATCGATAGCCGCGTTTCGGCAGGGTCTCTATGAAGCGCGGGCTGCTGGAGTCATCGTTCAGAGCGTGGCGTAGCTTGGCCATAGCGACGTCCAGGCTCTTGTCGAACTCGACCGTACCGTTTGGCCAGAGACTGTCCTTCAGTTCCTGGCGCGACACCACGCTGCCCTGGCGCTCCACGAGTGCCACAAGCAGGCGAAAGGGCTGGTCCTGTAGCTTCACCTCACGCGTGTGGTGCAGCAGCTTTCCTGAGTCGACGCGCGCTTCGAACTGTCCGAAGCAGAAAACGCGGCTCGTGGAAGCCGGTGGGTCCATCGATTGCTCTCTTCTGGTGCGCGTCGGAATCATGTTAGCACGCGACTCGCCTTCTCCTGCCAGGTAAGGCCGGCCGCTAACGCGCTGATAAGAGGGCGAATTTCAGTTAAGGAGAACTTTGCAAACAAATAGGTTGCCGCTTCGTGCGTGCGTTGCAATAAGCCCACCCTGCGCAGCACGTGCGCAGACATTGCGGACCGGGGAGAACATTCATGCAAGTCGACGGCATAACACGCTGGCTCACGCGAGCCTCGGCGGTGCTGGGGGTGATCGGTTTACTGGCAGTCGCACCCCATGGCAGCGTGGCCGTCGCGGCCAACGCGCCTGTGACGGCGAATCTGTGCCGCCTGCTCACCACGGCGGAGGTCGGTCGGGCGCTTAAGGTCACGGTGGTGCGCGCCGAGGGACTCCAGACCGAGGAGGTTGGCTGTGAATTCTCGGCCAAGGGTAACCCTGCCGATGCGACATCCGGGCATACGGTGGAACTGGCAAAAAGCGCCGCGACCGCGCACGGAACCAAGCTCGATAGCCCCACCGAGGATCTCATTGCCGCCCTTTCCAAGGGACTGCTTAAGGGATCAGACGCGGACACGTCCGCCACCGCTGCGGAACGGCACCCCGGCGAAATTGTGGTCCTGACCATCGAGATACAGCCCGGTGATGCTGACGACCAGATGGATATCACCCGCAGCACCATGACCGGGCTGTCGCCGACGGCGGTCACTACGGTGACAGGTCTCGGCGACCAGGCCTTCGACACTGGGGGCGCGAGGCTCACGGTTAAGAAGGGCAAGACCATGATCCAGTTCACCTATCCGGGATGTACCTGCACAACCAGGGACGTCGTGCCCCTCGCGCGCAAGGTGGTCAACGCACTATGACGCGCTACCTTTTCGCTGCCCTGCTCACGACCGCCCTCGTCGGTTGCAGCCGCACCCCGGCTCCCACGCCCGCATCCATAGCCGCGCCTGCGGCGGGTACTGCGGCACCGAGCGCTGCACCGGGTGCGACGGCCGGCTCGCAAGTCACGCGCAAGACGGTTGACGTCGACACGAGCGGCTCGGCGCGTGTGACCTACCTTCCGAACGTGCGGATGCTGGGCACCGCTGACGCCGGCAGGAGCCTGCTCGGCATAGGCAGCAACGGGATGGCGTTGGTGTTCGACTCCTCCAATGCACAGATCGAGACGCTCAAGCCTGGCGACGTGCTCATGATCAAGGGGGTGCTGGCGCGCAAGGTAATCGGTACCGATACCGTGGATGGGCAGACGCTGGTGCTGACGCAACCCGCGGCCCTGACCGACGTGATTGCGCAGGGACACATATCAGTGCGGGCAGCCACCCACTTCGGTGGCGGCGGCACGGCAAGCGCACTGCCGGCGCATCTGCCGGCGTGGAGTGCGCTGCTGCCGGGCACTACCGCGATGGCGGCAGACGCCCAGTGGAGCAACAACACACGCAATCCCTCATTGCCGCAGCCCACACCGAGCGTTGGGGTCCATCCCCCGTCGGAATTTGACCAGTTCGTCAACCAGGCAGGCGCCGTGCTGACACCCTTCAAGAGTTTACTGGGCGGCTGGGACGTTGACTGGAATGCGACACCCGCCGCCAATAGGATGAATCTCAATCTGACCATGTCAAAGTCGGTGGATGGCGTCGCCGCCAACGTGTCCGCTACAGGCTATCTGTCGAACTTCGAGTTCATCAACGATATCGATGTAGCCGCGGCCACCGGTTCGGTAGCAGGGGCACGCAGTGAAATCAGCAGCGCGGCGGGCAAGCTCAAGAACTTCAATGGCGCGATGGATCTCACCTGGACAATCGGCATCGACACGGCGGGTGAGAAGAATGGCCGCACGGAAATCAAGTTGCCGGGAGCGCTAAGCGTGCCGCTGGCGCCGGTGCTGGAGGGCATCCCGCTGTTTCTGGAGGTATCCGCTGCAATCATCATCGAGCCAGCGTTCACCGCCCGCAAACAGATCACCGCCGGCACCTACCACATCACCTACGACGGTTACCAAGACTTCAAGATGAGCAAGGGCGCCGGGGTCACCAGCGACGGCGAGATGAAAGGGCAACTCGACTACCAGCCACAGGAGGGCGTGTCGGCGGCGGCGCCGTTCGGCATGGTGATCGGGCTTGGCGCGCCGCGGATCCAGCTGCAGTTCGGAGGCCCCGAGGTGTTCAAGATGGAAGGCTTGAAGGAGGCGGCCGAGACCGTCGACGCGTGGACGGCAAAAGTTGCGCAGCGCGTCTTGTCGCCCGAGTCCTTCAAGCTGTTCACCGATTCCGGCGTCACCCTCGGCGCCGCCGTTGCGGCGGTCCAGAATTCAGGAGCCACGGTGTTCGTGCGCGTGGTCAGCACCTCCGCGACCAGCCACTCCGGCATGTCGGTCATCATTCCCTGCTCGCACACGGACTTCAACTTCGACGTGTCCGTTGGAGGATCAGCGAGCGCATTCGGGATCTCCACCGGCGACCTGTCCAAGCGCGTGCTCGACAAGACCTACACACAGAATGTTCCGCCCAACGTGAAGCTCTGCCAGAGCATCGGGAGCGGCTCATGACCGAGGTTGCCGCTACGAACGTCGATCCGGTCCGGCAAGCACGGCGCCGCAGGTGGAAACGATTCTTCGCATTCACCGTCGTGCTGCTGATCGGGGTGGCGATCGGCTGGTGGCTGCATCCGAAGTGCAAGACCTGTCCGCAGCCCGGTAACCCGAGCAAACGTTCCGCGAGCGTTGCAGCTGCGTCGAACGATCGTCTTCAGGGCGACGGCAATTCAGGACCCATGGGCTCAGGTCCAGGAGCCGCGGCCTCTGGCAGTGTTGATGGCGCCATGGGCGCTGCCAAGGGCACAGGGCCCGACGGCGCCAAGCGGGACACGCCGGTGGAAAAGGTCGTCATCACTGGGCAAAAGCCTGGTCTCGGCGCGCCGCCCATCCTGGGTGATGGACCGGATGAAGCAGGCCCGACGCACAACCTCGTACGAAGCGCTGCCGATTTCACCTACGACCGCACGGGCCTGCCGCGCTATCCGGACTCCGTGAAAGGCGTATTCAGTGAGACCTCGGTGACGGAATCCGGTGAGCCGGACGGCCGGCGCAGCAATTGCACCATCGTCACGACCAGTGACTTCAACACGGTAGTCGCCTGGTACCGGGCAAAACTGCCCACCGGATGGCATGACCGCACCGTGGGCGATCTGGCGGGGCTCGCCGCGCAGGTCTCGCCCGACAGCATCAGGAAGTTGCTGATGCAGGCAGGCTCCGGAGCGCAGCCCGGCGCACCTGCGGCGCCGGCCACCAGCGGCAGTTCCGGTGCCAGCGTGGCGATGTTTTCACCGCCCGACGGCACTCGCGGCGACTTGGGGGTCATGATCCGCCAGCAGCCAGGAAAGCCCGTCACCATTCTGATGAACAAGGCCGGCGGTTGACCTGCAAGCGATGCCGCATGCGCCCGTGCAGCTGATCGAGGAAGCCAACCGTGGAGGTGGAGCCATGAGAATCACTCTTGGGACGCTGTGCCGCGCGAGCGCTACGTGCCTGCCCTGTGAACCCGCTTGCGACCGTGCCGCTGACGGGGCGCATAGCGCCCCTAGCCACTCATCCGGGCAGACAACAACCCGCCGGCGGTGGCCTGCAATACCTGCAGTGATTGGCGCGGCCCTACTTGGCCTGCCTGCCGCCAACGCTTCGCCGTCCTGTCAGTACCAGGCCGACAAGGTCGCCCGCGAGTTTGCAGCCGAACGGAGGATGAGCACGGTCGACGGTGAAGCCAAATGCCGGGCGCTGTACCAGGTCATATCGGATCTGACGGATCTGGCGTCTGCTTGTGGCGCGGACCAGAAGTTCATAGACGGGACTTACACCCCGCTGGCGAAGGCCGTAGGGGATGAGGCACCCCACGCGTGTACGGGCAAATGATCTCTATTGAACCGTCCCCTGAAGAGGGCGACGGTGCTTGCAGGCGTGGGCTCACCAGCCTGCGAGCATCCCCGATGCTTGGCTGCGGGTCACGCTTACAGCCTGTCTTCTGGACATTCCCCTAGGTGCCCGGCGTAGACTCGGTCCGGAAAATAAACCCCGAACGGCCGAGGGAATGTCCCACGGCCCGACACGGAGAAGAAGAATGCTCAGGTCCGCTATTGCTCAGCTCTCGTTCATTGCTCTTTCCACGGCTTGCGCGTGGACGCTGCTCGGCCAACCGGCCATCGCGGACGTCACCGTCCAGCAGCAAAGCACCTATGACCTGACTTTCATCACCGCTCACGACACCAGCACGAACTACATCAGCGGTGACAAGCAGCGCAGCGACAGCGAAATCCACTGTGATGGGATGATGTCGCTGCTGTGTCGCAAGATGGGGGGCGGTGAGATCACGCGCCTGGACAAGGACTTGGTCTGGACGCTGAACCCTAAGGACAAGGAATACACGGAAACGCACTTTCCCACCCCCGCGGAGCGCCAAGCCGCCGAAGAAAAGATGCGTGCCATGCTGGAGAAACTCAAGCAGTGCCCGGCGCGGGCGAATTCCGGTGCCCCGGACACCTCAAAGTGCCAGATGTCGCCGCCGAAGGTCGAGAGCCATCAGACCGACCAGCACCAGAGCATCGCCGGGCACGATGCGCGCCTGAGCCAGATCACCCTCACCGAGAGCTGCCATACCCCGGACAACTCCGACACCTGTGACTTCATCATCACACTGGATTCGTGGCTGACCCAGGACGACCTTCCCGGCTTCGCCGAGCGCCGCGCGTTCTCCGAGTCCTACCTGAAGAAGCTGGGACTGACCGACTCCAGTGGCGCACTGAATGGCTCACTGCAGAAGATGCTGCAGGGGTTCATGGCACAGTACGGCGATGCCATCAAGGAGGTCTCCGCCAAGGCCAAGGACTTCAAGGGTTACCCGCTCAAGACCTCAATCCGCATCATGTTCGGCGGTGCGCAGTGTGCTGCCGCGAAGAAATCGGCAGGTTCAGGGTCCGCCGCTGGCGGTGGCACCGTGGCGGATGCGAGCACCGCGGCCGGCCAGGCTGCGGCCAGTTCGACTACCGGGGAGGCCCAGTCGGCCGCCGGCCAGGCCGCGCAGAATGCGGCGGGCAACGGCGTGGCCGGCCGTATCTTCGGCTCCGCGGCTGGGGCCTTCACGAGCAAGCTCACCAGCGGCCTGTTCGGCAAGAAACCTGCCGCGGCCGCCACCTCGCCCGGGGCGACTCCGGCAGCCGAGGTTCCGCCCAACATGGTGCTGTTCGCGACCATCACCATCGAGACAACCTCGATCACCACCACGCCGATCGCTGCGGACCAGTTCGAGATACCGGCGGGGTGGAAACTCAATACGCCCGCGAAGGGCAAGGCGGAAGACAAGGAATTCACCTGCCCGCGTACCTAGGGCGCTAATAGCCGGCGCTGTCGGGCGCCTGGCCGGCGGCACGCCCTCAGACGGCCCTGCGGACGGCCTGCGTGTCTTCGTCCTCGCCGAGGAAGCCGCCACTTTGGTGGGCCCACAGGCGCGCATACAGGCCGCGCGCAGCCAGCAGGCTCTCATGGGTCCCCTGCTCCACGATGGCCCCGGCATCCAGCACGATGAGCCGGTCCATGGCCGCAATGGTGGACAAACGGTGCGCGATGGCGACGACCGTCTTGCCGCGCATCAGGGTGGCCAGGGTCTCCTGGATCGCCGCCTCGACCTCGGAATCCAGCGCGCTGGTCGCCTCGTCCAGCAGCAGGATGGGCGCATCCTTCAGCATCACGCGGGCGAGCGCCACGCGCTGGCGCTGGCCACCGGAGAGCTTCACGCCCCGTTCGCCCACCATGGCGTCGTAGCCGCGGCCGCCACGCCCATCGCTTAAGGTCGCGATGAACTCCGCCGCGCGCGCCTGCCCGCCGGCGGCGCGCATTTCCGCATCGCCTGCCTGCGGCCGGCCGTAGAGGATGTTGTCGCGCACCGAGCGGTGCAGCAGCGAGGTGTCCTGCGTCACCATGCCGATCTGCTCCCGCACGCTGTCCTGCGTGACGTGCGCAATATCCTGCCCGTCGATGAGGATGCGGCCCGACTCGACCTCGTAGAACCGCAGCAGCAGGTTCACCAGCGTGGACTTGCCCGCGCCCGACCTGCCCACGAGCCCGATCTTCTCCCCCGGCCGGATCGTGAGGGTAAGGTCGTTGATGACGCGGCTGGCGGAGCCATAGTGGAAGCCGACGTGCTCGAAGCGGATTTCCCCGCGCGCGACGTGCAGCGGCGACCGCATCCGGTGCGTCGAGCACCGCTACCGGACGAGTGACGGTGTTGATGCCGTCCTGCACCGTGCCGATGTTCTCGAACAAACCAGCCAGCTCCCACATGATCCAGTGGGAAATGCCGTTCAGGCGCAACGCCATGGCCGTAGCGGCCGCCACGGCGCCGAGCCCCACCTGGCCGCGCATCCACAGGCTGATCGCAATCGCGGCCGTCGCACCGATGAGCAGGACATTCAGGCAGTGATTCAGGATCTCGAAGGCACTCACGTAGCGCGACTGGCGGCGCGCGGTGACCAGGAAGTCATCCATCGCCGCGCGCGCGTAGGCGGCTTCGCGGCTGGCGTGGGCGAACAGCTTGATCGTGGAGATGTTCGTGTAAGCATCGGTGATGCGTCCGGTCATCATCGAACGGGCATCGGCCTGCGCGGCGGCGACGCGCCCAGGCGCGGCACGAAGTAGGCGAGCGCCATGCCGTAGGCCACCATCCAGCCGAGGAACGGCGCGAGCAGCCAGGTGTCGAAGCTGGCCACCACGATGGACACGGTGATGAGGTAGACCACGACGTAGACGAGGATGTCGGTGATCGTGATCCAGGTGTCGCGCACCGCCAGCGCCGTCTGCATCACCTTGGCGGCGATGCGGCCGGCGAACTCGTCCTGGAAGAAGCTCATGCTCTGGTTGAGCATCAGGCGGTGGAAGATCCAGCGCAGCCGCATGGGGAATACCGGCTGGATCGACTGGTACTTGATCCACGCCGCCAGGGCGATCAGCACCGGGCTGAGCGCAAGTATCGCTGCCAGTATCCACAGGTGCGTGCGCTGCTCGGTAAGGAACTGGGCCGGGGTCGACTGCCCCATCCAGTCGATCAGCTTGCCGAGCATGGAGAACAGCAGCGCCTCGAAGGCGCCGATCAGCCCGGTCAGAACCGTCATCGCCAAAATATGTCCGCGCAGGCCCTCCCCGCACTGCCACAGGAAAGGCAGCAACTCACGGGAGAACTCGCGCCGGATCGTGGCCGGATAGGGATCGATCCGATTCTCGAACCACCTGAGCAAGCCTGCTACTCCGCACATGACGCCAAAAATCTATGATAACCCGGAGAAACTGCCGCGACCCTCAGCGCGCTTGAGTTCCGGGGGGCGGCCCCGCCACCTGGAACCCGGCACAACCGCGGCCTCGGGTCCCGCGCCGCGCGCGAACTCGCCCCGGGCGGCGCTCGTGGTAACCTTGACGCAATAACAACGACATCCACAGAGTCCAAGGCCAGCCCGTGCCGCCACCTCCTGAAGTCTTCGTAAGCTACTCCCGTGACGATTCAGCGCGTGTGCTGGAGCTGGCCGGCAAACTGCGCGCCGCGGGTGTCTCGCTGTGGATCGACCAAGGCGGTATCGACGCCGCCTCCCTGTGGAGCGAGCAGATCGTCACGGCACTGGAGCGCGTCAAGGTCCTGCTGCTGATCGTGACCGAGTCGGCAGTCCAATCGCACAACGTGGCCAAGGAAGTGATGCTGGTGAGCGAGCGCAACGGGAATATCCTGCCGGTGCACCTCGAGCCGACCGTCATCCCACCGACCCTCAAGTACCCCCTGGCCGGGATACAGCACATCGAGTACTTCGCCGACGGCAATGCCGACGCGGCATTGACCGCGATCCTGCGCTCACTTGCCCGCATCGGCGTGACGGTAAGCGCTCCGCGACCGCCAGCAACCGCGCCGGGCCGCGAGGCCGCCGCTATGCCGGAGCGGGCGGCGACCGCCGACGCCGGTGGCGCCGTCGCGGTGATGCCTTTCGACAACATGAGCTCCGACCCTGAGACCGATTACTTCAGTGACGGATTGACCGAGGAACTCACGACCCGGCTCTCGCTGGTCAGCGAGATCGAGCTGGTGTCGCGCTGGGCCTCCAAGCAGCTGAAGGAGCGCAAGCACGACGTGCGCGCGATTAGCACGGAGCTGGGCGCGCGTTACATCGTCGGCGGCAGCGTGCGGCGCTTCCAGGACTCCTTCCGCATCAATGTACAGCTGGTGGATGTCACGACCAACCGCCAGATCTGGGCGAACACCTACAAGGGCAAGCTGGACGACATCTTCGACATCCAGGAGCAGGTCGCCCAGCAGATCGTCGAGGCGCTGAAGCTGAAACTGACCTTCTCGGAGAAGGTTTCGCTGACCAAGCGGCAGACGCTCGATGCAAACGCCTACGATCTTTACCTCAAAGGTCAGGACTATCTGTACCGCCTCACCAAGCGCAGCATGGAGTACGCGATCCAGCTGTTCGAGCGGGCCATAGAGCTGGACGCGCGCTACGCGGCCGCCTATGCCGCCGCCTCCATTGCCTATGGGCAGCTTTACCAGTACTTCGATCGTACCGACTCGCACCGTGTGCGCGCCCAGGAGTTGAGCTTCAAGGCGCTGATGTACGACAACAACCTGCCGGAGGCGTACACCGCCATGGGCCTGTCGTATTTCATCTGGGGGAAGCTGGTCGAGGCTGGCGAATCCAGCCGCAAGGCGGTCGAGATGGACCCGGATGGCTTCGTGGCGCGCTGGACACTGGGCAGAATCCACTTCACGAACGGGGAGTTCGAGGAGGCCTACAAGCTCTTCAAACGGGTGACGGAGCTCAAGCCCGCCTTCTTCTCCGGCTACGTCGACCTGGCACAGTCATGCGACGGGCTGGGAAAGGTCGAGGAGGCGCGCACCGCGCGCCAGCAGGTCTCGGAGCTTATGCCGAACTACCTGCTGCAGAATCCTGACGATGCGCGCGCGCGCATGTACTACGCGGTGGTGCTGGCGGAGATGAACCGCAAGGAAGAAGCGCTGCGCGAGGGCACCAAGGCGCTCGAGATCAGCCCCGACGATGGGATGATGCTGTACAACTGCGCCTGCCTGTACGCGCGGCTGGGAGAGTCCGGCAAGGCCATCGACACCCTGCGCGCCGCCCAGGCAAACGGCTACGCCGATGACGGCTGGCTCGCCCACGACCCGGACCTCGACCGGCTGCGCGACCACCCTGACTTCATCGCACTGCTCGCCCAGCGGCAGGCGCCGGCCGACGACGCTACAGGGCGATAACGGTCCTGCCGACCGTCTTGCCGGAGGCCATTGCCTCGCACGCCGCCGGGATCTCGGAAAACTCCATCACCTTGCCGATGACTGGCCGCACCTTGCCGGCCAGTACCAGCTCCACGATCTTCTGATTGATCTGCGTGCCCAGGACCTGGGACGGGAAGTTCCAGCCCATGCCGCGCTTGAGCATCGCCCCCATCGGCTCGCTGACGTAAGCCAGCAGCACTCCGCACAGCTTGATGTTCGCCAGGCATACCTGGCGCGGCACGATGAACTTCTCGTCTGCGACCTTCTTGTTGGAGGAGAAGCCCATCATCAGGAACCGGCCGTTATAGGCGGTAGCACGCAGCGACTTCTCCAGCAGTGCCTCGCCGACATTGTCGAATACGACGTCGACGCCCTTGCCCCCGGTCTTATCCAGCACGACCTGCACGAAGTCCTCGGTGCGGTAGTTCACGGCAACCTCCGCGCCCAGCTCGCGACACAGTGCGAGCTTGTCATCGGCGCCAGCGGTGGCAAATACCCGTGCACCGGCGTTCACGGCCAGCTGAATGGCGGCCGAGCCGGAGCCGCCCGCGGCCGCGTGGATCAGCACCGTCTCGCCGGCTTGCAGCTGCGCGCGGTCGAACAGGCCCAGCCAGGCCAGATGGAACGGGAACAGCAACGCGGCCGCGTCCGGCAGGGGAATGGATTCCGGCATCTCGAATGCCGAGGCCGCCGGGCAGATCACGTATTGGGCAAAGCCCCCATGCGCGTGGCGCGTAATCGCCACCACACGCTTTCCCTGCCATGCCTGCGCCCCTTCGCCACAGGCCTCGACGATACCCATCGTCTCCATGCCGGGGCTGTAGGGCAGCGTCGGCTCGGCCATCATGTTGCCGCCGCGGATACGTTCCAGGTCGTTCAGGTTGATCGGGATGGCCTGCACCTGGACGCGGATCTCGCCGGGCCCTGGCTCGGGGATGGCAACGGTATCCAGGTGCAGCGCATCGCGCGGCTCCCCGTAGGCGTGCGTGCGCCAGGCCTGCATGGTGTTCGGGCTCGTCATGGCATGGTTATCCGTTGCGACGCGCGTTACTCGGGCGGCAAGTCAAAGCGTTCGATGTAGGGGCGAAAGTCGCGACGTACGACCTCCGGCTTGATGCCGTATTCCTCCGGCGAGTAGCGATGGATGCCATGCTTGCCCTGGGGGTTGTCGGCAATGAACCACTTCATCTTCTCCGCAGCTTCGCCGCTCATCGGCAGTCCAAAAGCGTCGTAGATCTTCTCCACGACCGCAAACTGGTCGCGGATGAATTCCGAGAACTTCATGTCGTAGAAGATCGCCTGCGGGTATCGCTTGGCGGTGCGCACGGCAATGGCGTGCTCGAGGGCACGCTTCAGGCGCGGGTTCCAGTCCGCGGCCACCTCGAAGCCGTCGACCTGGTCGCTGCCCATGGAGCGCACCAGAGCAGTCAGGCTGGCATAGGAGGTAAGCGACTTCACCGGGTCGCGGTGCGTAAAGACGATGCGTGCGTCCGGATAGGTCCGCAGCAGATGCTCCAGTCCCCACATGTGCGCCCCGGTCTTGAGCACCCAGCGCTCGCCGGAATGCTGTGACTGCAGGTGCTGGAGCTGCCGGTGGTGGAAGTCGTACACGTGCGCCCAGTCCCCAGAGCGGTCAACCCAGTCCTCGTATGAGGTCACCCGGAACTGGTTGTGGAACAGCGGGGTGCACATGGTGTCGCCCATCATGACCACGCACTCCTGGGACAGCTGAGCGCCCATCGGGTGCATCGCCTTGAACTTCTCGCGGCGCTCATCCATCGGCGGGAAGCCGGCCTCACAGGCGGCGATGCGTGGATCGGTCAGGAAGGTCGCGGTCGCCGGTGGCGGTGACGGGAAGGTCACCTCCCAGGTCAGCGGCGCGCGGTTGGCCGGGTCCTGCGCGAGGATGTCGTGGAGGATGGTGGAACCGGTGCGTCCCAGGCCGATGATGAAGACCGGCTTGACGATCTTCTGCTGGGCGATCGCCGGAAAAAGCTTGCGGTCGTTCACGTAGGAGAGGCGGTTGACGATGTGTGCGAGCGAGCGCTCGCGGGCGATGTACTGGCCGATCTGGTTCAGGCGCGCGTCCTGCTCGAGCGAGCTCACGAACAGCCTCAGCGGCTCGACGAAGGGCCCGGGCCCGAAGTCCGTAAGTCCGCCGGTCCGCGTGCCGGCTTCCGCAATGAGTGATTCGACAGTGAACATCAGCTTGGAATCAGTCACAAAGATGCCTCGTCAGGTGAACTAGGACTCTTGGATGGGCCGGCGTACAGGCCGCGATGCGGGTGGCTTCACCCCGGCGCTGCAGCGCCCCCCTCAGCGGCGACCTGGCGCAGGGCACTTTCGAAGGTTTCGACGGGCTGGCCGCCCTGGATCAGGTAGCGGTCGTTGAGTATCACCGCTGGCACGGCATGGATGCCCTGGCCGAGGTACGCCTGCTCGCGCGCGCGCACCTCGTCGGCGTACTCATCGCTGGAGAGAATCTGGCGCACCCGCGCCGGCTCCAGTCCGACCCTCGTCGCAACCTCCGCCAGCACCTCATGGTCGCTCGGGTCACGCCCTTCGGTGAAATAGGCGGCAAACAGCGCCTCCTTCAGCGCCAGCTGCTTCCCGGTACCCTCGGCAAAATGCAGCAGCCGGTGTGCGTCGAAGGTGTTGTAGATGCGGGCGCGCTGGCCGAAGCGAAACTCGAATCCCAGGTCAGCGCCCCGGCTGCGAATCGCCTCCTGGCTCTGTGCCATCTGTGCCGCGCTCGAGCCGTACTTGCGCGCAATGTGCTCGGCCACGTCCTCCCCTTCCGGGGCCATCTGTGGATTCAGTTCAAACGGCTGGAAGTGGATGTCTGCCTGCACCGCGCCTTGCAGGCGCGCGAGCGCCGCTTGGAGGCTCTTAAGTCCAATGACACACCAGGGGCAGGAGACGTCCGAGACGAAATCGATCTTCACTGCTTTGCTCATGTTACCCAGCCCGCTTAAACCTTCGGACGCCGCCGGGGCGTCGATTCGCCGCGCGCAATTATGCGCCCCATCCGCGTAGCTCGTGCGACACTCGAAGCGCATTTGCACAGGACCCGGTTTCCGCACGGTGCGATACCCATGACCCAGCGCCTCAGTATCAAGCACCTGCAGGTGCTGGTTGCCTTCCGCAGGTCCGGCAACCTGGCGCGGATCGCCGAGTTCCTGAAACTCACCCCTTCTGCGGTTTCCCGCCGGGTCGAGGAGGCCGAGGCAAGGCTCGGCGTCGCGCTCTTTGCCAAGGCCAGCAACCGCATCCGGCTGACGCCGGCCGGCGAGTACGTGGTGAGGACCGCGGAACGGATTCTGGCCGACCTGGAGCGCGCGGAGAGCGTAGCCGCCCACCTGGGAGGCGATGTGCGCGACCTGGTGCGCATCGGCATGGCGACGTACCGCAACTTCGGCTGGGTTCCTGGATTCGCGGCGCACCTGGCCGCGTCAGCCCCCGAGATCGGTATCGAGTTGGCGGTCGGCGCGGACGCGGGCGAGGCCGATGCGCTGACAGGCCAGGTCACTGACGTCCTGATCACCCCCTTCGACGCTGCGCCGGACACCGAACCGACCGACCTGTTCGCTGACGATCTCGTGGCATTGGTGGCGCCCGGCCATCGACTGACCGGCAGGCAATTCATCTCGCCTGCCGATGTCGAGACTGAGGTCTTCTACACCTACAGCCTGGCGGTGCAACCGGGCTTCGAGTACCTGGAGTTCCTGCAACCCGCGCACGTGGACCCGGTGCGATACGTCATCGTGCCAAGTCCCGAGACCGCCGCGGCCGCAGTACGTGGTGGCCAGGGCATCACCATTCTCAGCCGCTGGTCAGTACGCGAAGACATCAATGCCCGGCGGCTGGTCGCCCTCGCGCTGGGGGACCAGGGCGTGAGCATCCGCTGGCGTGCGCTGGTGCGTGCGTCTGATGACAAACGCTCGGCCGCCCGCGACGTGGCAGTACAACTGCGCGCCTTCTTTGCGAAGCAGGCAGCGGCGCGCGCAATACGCGCCCGGGCGCCACGGCGGCGTGCGAAATCCTCAACACGGGGGTGAGTTTTTGTTGATTGCCGCGCCTACCGGGCACGGCATAGTCTCGACCGCATGACAGCTGAACTCTACGCTCCCGGACTGGCGACTGATGCGAGCGCAGCCAGATGAGCGAGCTGCAGACACCCGAGTCACGCACCGAGGTACGCCGCCGGCCGCGCACCGCCCAGCGGGATGCACTGACGCGCACGCCGGACTACCGGCAGCTGACCAACCCATTCACACCACAGCGTATTTTCAGTGACGACCACGTCGCGGACATGCACGACACCGCGTTACGGGTCCTGGAGGAGCTCGGCATCCTCGTGCTCCTGCCGGAGGCGCGCGAGTACTTCAAGCGTGGCGGGGCGCGGGTCGACCAGTCGTCGCAGATGGTGCATCTCGGCCGCGAGCTCGTCGCCGCGGCGCTCGCGAAGGCACCTCGCGAAATCATCGCCAGGGGTGGGTGCCGCGAGCGGGACGTGAGCCTGCGGCTGGGCGCACTGAACTTCACCCCGGGAGCCGGTGCGCCCAACGTCACCGATATCGAGCGCGGGCGCAGACCCGGGACGATCGCGGACCTTGAGGATCTGATCAGGCTCGCGCAGACCTTTGACGTCATCCACATGCAAGGTCCGCACGTGGAACCGCAGGATGTCGAACACCGCTTCCGCCACTACGCCATGAACCGGGCGCAGTTGACCCTGTCGGACAAGGTTCCTTTCATCTATGCGCGGGGCACCCCGCAGGTTCTCGATGGCTTCGAGATGGTTCGCCTTGCGCGCGGGCTGACTCCCGAGCAGTTCCGCGCCGGGGCCCACTGCTATACGGTCATCAACACCAATTCGCCCCGGCAGCTCGATATTCCCATGGCCCAGGGAATCATCGACTTCGCTCGGTGGGGACAGGTCTCCATCATCACCCCGTTCTGCCTGGCCGGAGCGATGGCGCCAATCACCGTTGCCGGCGCGCTGACGCTGCAGCACGCCGAGGCCCTCGCCGGCATCACGCTGGCACAACTGGTCAGCCCAGGCGCGCCGGTGGTCTATGGCAGCTTCTCCTCCAATGTCGACATGAAGTCGGGGGCACCGGCCTTCGGTACCCCTGAACACGTCAAGGCGACCCTCGGTGCGGGCCAGCTCGCCCGGCACATTGGACTGCCGTGGCGCTCCGGCGGTGGCAGCGCCGCCAACACCTCCGATGTGCAGGGCGCGAGCGAGACGCAGTTTGGACTCTGGGGAGCGGTGCTTGCCGGCTCGACCGTCCTCATCCACTCGGCTGGATGGCTGGAGGGCGGGCTATGCGATTCGTTCGAAAAGTTTGTGACCGACGTCGAGACGCTACAGACCATCGCAGAGCTTTGCGTGCAGACCCCGGCTGACGCGGATGCCATCGGGTTCGACGCCATCGCGGAAGTACCCCCCGGGGGGCACTTCTTTGCCGCGCAACACACGATGGCGCGCTACCGCACCGCCTTCTATGCGCCCCTGGTGGCAGACTGGTCGAATTTCGGCGCCTGGAGCGATGCCGGGGCCAAGACGGCGACCCAGCGCGCACGCGATGTCTGGAAGCGCAGGATCGCCGCCTTTGAGGCGCCGCAGGGCGCCGCCGCGGTCGCCGATGTACTCGACGCCTTCATCGCCGGCCGCAAGGAACGCGGTGGCGCGCTGCCGGAATCGTAGGAACGGCTCGTGGCGCACCTTACGCTTGAGCAGGTTTATGCGCTGAGCCTCAATGCCCTGCTGGGCAGCGGTGCGAGCGCCCTGCAGGCAGCCCCCGTAGCCGAGTCTATCCGCGAGGCCGAGGCGCAGGGGATACGCAATGTCGGACTGGGCTACCTGCCGGTCTATTGCGAGCACCTGCGGTGCGGCAAGATCGACGGCCAGGCACAGCCTCAGTATCTTGAAGGTGCGCCCGCGGTCGTGCGCGTCGATGCCGCGCACGGCTTCTGCCACCCGGCATTTCTCATGGCCCTGCCGCGCTTCGCGGACCTGGCGGCGCACAACGGGATAGCTTCGCTTGCGATCACCCGCTCCTACTCGGCAGGTGTGGTGGGCTGGTTCGTCGAGCAGCTGGCCGCTCGCGGCCTGACCTCGATGGCCTTCGCCAACACCTCGCCGTGCATTGCACCGTGGGGCGGCAACAAGGCGCTGCTGGGCACCAATCCGTTGGCATTCGCAACCCCGTGCGCAGGCGGTTTACCGATCGTGGTCGACATGGCCGCCAGCGCTACGGCGCGCGTGAATATCGCCACCGCCGCCGCGCGTGGCGAGAGCGTGCCGGCGGGCTGGCTGATGGACGCCCATGGCGACACCACGACCGATCCCAACGCGCTCAGCGCCGGCGGCACCATGAGCCCGCTGGGCGGGGCCAAGGGATACGGTCTTGCCCTGATGATCGAGATCTTGGCAGCCGGCATGACCGGCGCCAGCTGGTCCTATGCGGCATCCTCATTCGGCACTAACGAGGGCGGCCCCCCTGGGGTCGGCCAGCTCTTCATTGCCATGGCCCCCGCACTGACCGGGGGTGATGGATTCCAGGAGCGGCTGGCAGCTCTCAGGGCGAAGATCACTGAGCAGCCCGGAGCGCGGCTGCCTGGAGACCGACGCCACGAAGCTCGCGGCAAGACCCGTGATGCGGGGGTTGATGTACCGGACGGCTTGATGGCTGTCCTGTGCGGCTACGCCCGACCAGAAAATACACTCCGCAGCTAGTCAGGCGCGTTGCCTGCCGCCCACACCAAGGCCCGTAACACGGCAACGTATATGATGCGGGACCTGCGCCACCGCACGCCAAAGACCTAAGTCCGTGAACCCGATTCTCGCTACCTGGCCGCTGCTTCTGGGAATGGGCATCCTCATGCTGGGTGCGGGGCTGCAGAGCACGCTGCTGGGGGTACGCGCCACGATCGAGGCGTTCCCGACCAGCGTCACCGGCATCATCATGTCGTGCTACTACGTGGGGTACCTGCTGGGCACCCGCCTGGCGCCACAGATGATGGGCCGTGTGGGTCCAGTGCGGGCATTTGCGACTCTGGCGGCGCTTGCCTCGGTGACCGTGCTCGCTCACGGCGCCTGGGTCTACCCGGCGCCCTGGGCACTGCTGCGCTTCCTGTCGGGCATCTGTTTCGCCGGCATCTACGTGGTGGCCGAGAGCTGGCTCAACCACCGCGCCTCGAGCACCAACCGCGGGC
This sequence comes from uncultured Pseudomonadota bacterium, assembly GCA_963703025.1. Classification (GTDB taxonomy): domain Bacteria; phylum Pseudomonadota; class Gammaproteobacteria; order Steroidobacterales; family Steroidobacteraceae; genus 13-2-20CM-66-19. Next base: position 1,149,111 of record OY969778.1, read on the forward strand.
AGCTGCTGTCGATCTACATGCTGGTGCTGTACGTGGGACTGGGCAGTGCCCAGTTCCTGCTGGTGGTCGCCGGGCCGCAGTCGACCGAGGCATTCATGCTGGTCTCAGCGCTGATCTCGGTGGCGATGATCCCGATCGTCGCCTCGGCCCAGGAAGTCTCCAGGCCCGCCGCGCCACAGCGGGTACGATTCCGCGACCTCTACCGCAACTCCCCGCTCGGGGTGGTAGCGGTCGCCTTCTCCGGGATGATCTCGTCCATCCTCTTCTCGATGGGCCCGGTGTACGCGCGCCTGTCAGGGTTCGGTGCACGGGGCGTCGCCGCATTCATGGCCGCCAGCATCTTCGCCGCCGTGCTCACGCAGTATCCGGTCGGGCGCCTCTCGGACCGCATCGACCGGCGCACGGTGATCGCTACTGTGTGCCTGCTCGCCACCCTGGTGGCAGCTACGATCGAGGTGTTCACCCCACTGCCGCGACCTGTGTTCCTGCTGCTGGCGGCTTTGTTCTCCGGCGCAGCGCTGACGCTGTATTCGCTGTCGGTCTCGCACGTCAATGACAAGCTTGACCCTTCGCAGATGGTGGCCGCCAGCAGCGCGCTATTGCTCATCAATGGCACCGCTGCCGCCTTCGGGCCACTGCTTACCGGCACGCTGATGGGTGCCTTCGGGCCCCGGGCTTATTTTGCCGTGCTCGGTTGCCTGACCGGGGCACTCACGCTGTTTGACCTATGGCGCAAGCTGCGGCGCAGTCCGACACCGAAGAGTCAGAAGGGGCCCTTCATCAACACGCGCGAACTGGCCACTGCAACAGGGCTGGCGCCGAGCACGAAAAGCGGCGCACCACCCAGCCACGACGATCTGGCACGCAGCCCCGGTGCAGACGGAACCGCGAACTGATTCGGTAACGGCCGCCCCGCCGCTGACCCTGCGTGACCTTGCGGGGCCCGCTCAGCTGGCGGGCTTCACGAACCTCAGGGTCATGCGATCCGACTCGCCGATGGCCAGGTACCTGGGGCGATCCTTGTCACGCAGCTCAAGTGTGGGCGGCAGGGTCCAAACCCCTTCCGGATAATCCTTGGTGTCCTTCGGATTATTGTTGACGGGCGATTCCGCATCGAAGCGAAAGCCAGCAGTGGCCGCCAGCTTCTTGATGTAGTCCTCGTCCATGTAACCGCTCTTGCGCATCTCTTCCAGTGTGGCGCCCGGCTTCGCCCGGTGCTCGACCACGCCGAGCACTCCACCGGGCTTGAGGGCCTTGAAGAACGCATTGAACTGTTCCTGCTGGTTGCCTGCCTCCAGCCAGTTATGCACATTCCGGAACGTCAGCACGAGGTCAGCGGTTCCCGGCGGGCAGATCGCGGTCATCTGCGGTGGGTGCAGCTGCGTCACCGTGACCTTGCCAAAGCGCGCCGGATCCGCGGCGATACGCTTGCTCATGCCTGCCGCATTGTCCTTGGTCTCCTTGGACGCACCGGGCACATCAGGGGCCTCGATGGCCGCGTAGTACTTGCCGTGGTCGCGCAGGTAGGGCGCGAGAATCTCCATGTACCAGCCACCACCGGGCCAGATCTCGACCACCGTCTGGTTCGGCTGCAAGCCAAAGAAGCGCAGCGTTTCCAGCGGATGGCGGTACTGGTCGCGCGCGGTGAATTTTGGCGTCCGCGCGGGACTTGCGATCGCCACGGCGAGCGGATCCGGTGGGTCTGCCGCCACCGCGACGGTGGCAACGCACGCCAGCAACACGAGCAATGCGGCACGAACTGATAGTATGAACGGCACGGCGCTATCTCCGGCAATGGTGGATTCGCGAGCGCCATCTTACAGCGCCGCGCCCCCAGAAGCCGCCCGGTCGGCGGCCCCACCCACTGAATAGCCAAATCCGGGCAACGCGCCTATGTCACTGATTACCGTTCTTGATGCACACATCGGCTTCGGCGAGCGGCCGCTCCTGGACGGAGCGCAGCTGACCATCCAAAGCGGCGAGCGCGTCGGGCTGATCGGCAGAAATGGCACCGGGAAGTCGACGCTGTTCGCGGTGCTCGCAGGCAGGGCACAGCTGGACGACGGGCAGGTGCAGCGGCGCGAGGGCCTGCGCCTGGGCATGGTCGAGCAGGAACCGGTGTTGCCACCGGCAGAGACGCTGCAGGAAAGCCTGCTGCTGCGCGCCGGGACCCTGGCCGTCGGGGGCGACAAGGTGGCGGCAGATGAGCGCGAGCAATGGCGCCTGCAATCTCGCCTCGAGGAATTCCTGCACCGCTTCGGTCTGGCCGGCGACACCTCCCCGACCGGGTGCTCCGGCGGCGAGCGCAAGCGTGCGGCGCTTGCCCTGGCACTGGCGCTGCAGCCGGATCTCCTGCTGCTGGACGAACCCACCAACCACCTCGACATCGAGGCGATCGAACGACTCGAGGAACTGTTGCTGAAAGTGCCCGCCGCGATGGTGATCACGCACGATCGCGCGTTCCTGGACCGCATCACGACCCGCATCCTCGAGCTCGACCGCGGCGTGCTGCGCTCCTACCCAGGCAATTTCGCAGCCTATGAGGAGCGCAAGGAACTGCAGCTGGCCGCGGAGGACCTGGCAAGGCGGCGGTTCGAGAAGTTCTGGGCGCAGGAGGAAGTGTGGATCCGCAGGGGCGTCGAGGCGCGTCGCACGCGCAACGAGGGACGCGTGCGCCGGCTCGAGCAGCTGCGCGTGGACCGCACCGCGCGCCGCGACCGCCTCGGGGACATCAAGCTCACGCTGGATGCCGGGGAACGCTCGGGAAACCTGGTGGCCGAGTTCGAACACGTCGGCAAGCGCTTCGCCGAGCGCCCCATCATCCAGGACCTGTCGCTGCGCATCATGCGCGGCGACCGCGTCGGGCTGGTCGGCCCGAACGGGGCGGGCAAGTCCACCATGATCCGGCTCATCCTGGGCGAGCTGGCGCCGGATACCGGTACCGTGCGCCTGGGCACACGCCTGAATGTCGCCTACTTCGACCAGCTGCGGGCGCAACTGGATACCGGCCTCACCCTCGCGGAAGCCATCAGTCCTGGCTCGGACTGGGTGCAGATCGGCACTGAGCGCAAACACATCGTGACCTACCTCGCTGACTTCCTGTTCCCGGCGCAGCGCGCGAAATCACCGGTCAGCATGCTCTCCGGCGGGGAGCGCAATCGCCTCCTGCTCGCGCGGCTGTTTGCGCAATCTGCGAACCTGGTGGTGCTCGACGAACCGACCAATGACCTGGACATCGAGTCGCTGGAGCTGCTGGAGGAGCGGCTGCAGGCGTACGACGGCACGCTCCTGCTGGTCAGCCACGACCGACGCTTCCTCGACAATGTGGTCACCCAGACCCTGGCGGCGGAGGGTAATGGTGTCTGGCGCGAATACGTCGGTGGCTACTCTGACTACCTGCGCCAGCGGCCGGCGACCGCAGGCGCGCGCCCGGCCGCCCAGGGGACGGTGCGCAGCTCCGCAGGCGACCGCGCCATGGCGGAGGCACCCGCCAAGGCGCGCGCCCGCCTGAGCTACAAGGAGGAGCGTGAACTGGCGTCGCTGCCCGCTGAGATCGAGGCGCTGGAAAGCGAACAGGCTGCCCTCATCGCTTCGATGAGTACGCCTGACTACCACCGGCTCGGGGGGGAGCGGCTGCGCAGTGACCGCAAGCGCCTTGGCGAACTCGAGAAGCTCTTGCCCGTGAAGTTTGCCCGCTGGGAACTGCTCGAGGAGCAGCGCGCGCGCAGCGCCTGAGCCGGGGGCCCTGCGGGCCTGGTGGGCTTGCGCCGGCGACTTGCAGTAACCTAGCAAGCCCACGCCCTTGCTGCAGGAACCACCCGATGAATCGTGAGTCGACCCTGGCAGGCGCCGCGCTGCTGTCCATCCTGCTGAGCGGTTCCAGTGTGGCGGCGGCGCCGTCCGCGGTAACCCCCATGACGCCGGACGTTGTGGCCAAGTACGACGAGATCCAGCCGCAGGCGGACTTCGTCAAGCGGGTGGTCATGCTTCCGATGCGCGACGGGGTGAAGCTATATACCGTCATCGTGATGAAGAAAGGGACCCATAGCGGCCCCATCCTGCTGTCCCGTACTCCCTACGACGCCAAGGACACCACGGCGCGCAGCAAGAGCCAGCTCATCACGGAAATCCTGCCGGCGGTCGACGCCGAGTTTGTCGAGGATAACTACATCCGCGTGTACCAGGATATCCGCGGGCTGCACAACTCCGAAGGCGAGTTCGTCATGACCCGGCCGATCGTGGGGCCGCTCAACAACACCGGCATCGATGAATCTACTGACGCGTACGACACCATCGACTGGCTCGTCAAGAACGTCCCCGAGGGCAACGGCAAGGTGGGCATCACCGGCAGCAGCTACCTGGGATTCACCACACTCATGGCGGAGATCAACCCGCATCCGGCCCTCAAGGCCGCCGTGCCGCAGAGCCCCATGGTCGACACCTGGATCGGGGATGATGATTTCCACAACGGCGCGTTCCGCAACCCGACGATGGACTACGTGGTCGAGCAAAGCACCGGCAAGGCCGAGGGTGGCAGGCTGGCCGTCGGCGCCGGTGACGATTACACCCGCTACCTGCAGGCCGGCTCGACCGGCGATTACGCCCGCCACTGGGGAATAGACCAGTACCCCTCCATGCAGAAGCTGATGAACAACCCGGCCTACACCGAGTTCTGGTCACTGCAGGCGGTGGACAAGTGGATGGCCGCGCAGCCGCTGCGGGTGCCGACGATGCTGGTGGTCGGGCAATGGGACCAGGAAGATTCGTACGGTGCACCAGCGGTCTACAGGGCGATAGCACCCAAGGACAAGGCTGGCAACCTCGTGACCCTGGTCATCGGGCCGTGGCGTCATTCGGGCGTGAACCATTACGGTTACGACCTGGGTGCGCTTACATTCACCGGCGACACCGCGCTGGAATTCCGCGTGAAGTACATGAAGCCCTTTCTTGACCACTACCTCAAGGGCACGGCAGACCCGCATACCCCGCGCGTGCTCACTTACGCCACGGGGGTGAATCGCTGGGAGGAGTCCCCTAAGTGGCCGATGGGAAAGATGACCCCGCTGTACCTGGATGAGCGCAGCGGCGCGAGCTTCACCGCCCCGATCGCCGCTGGCCACGATGACTACGTGTCGGACCCCGCCAAGCCGGTCCCCTTCCTGCCGCGCCCCATCAACATGAACGACCCGCTGCAGTGGAAGCTGTGGCTGGTGCGCGACCAGCGCTTCGTGTCTGACCGCCCGGACGTGCTCGTCTATCAAACATCAGCACTCCAGAGGCCGGTGCACATCATGGGCGCGCCGATGGCTGACCTGTTTGCCGCCACTTCCGGCACTGACAGCGATTGGGTCGTGAAGGTCATCGACGTCTACCCGGATACCTCGCCTGAAGCTGCCGATCAGGGCTCAAGGCCGGGCATGGCGGGGTTCGAGCTGCCGATCGGCATCGAGATCTTCAGGGGGCGGTACGTGCACGGGTTGGACAAGCCGCAGGCACTCACGCCCGGCAAGGTCGAGGAATACAAGTTCGGGCTGCCCAACGTCGATCACGTCTTCCTGCCCGGGCACCGCATCATGGTCCAGGTTCAGTCCAGCCTGTTCCCGCTGTATGACCGCAACCCGCAAACCTACGTCGAGAACATCTTCAACGCACGTGCAGGGGATTACCGGGCGGCAACGCAGAGCGTCTACCGTGGGGCCGCCAGTGCGAGCAGCGTGCTGCTGCCGATAGTGCAGTAGGCGTACCGCCGCTGTCCCGAGGCGCCACGAGCGGCGCAAGCCGCGCCGAACCGGTCGCGCGCCGTGAACCGGGCGCTACGGCTTGGTGCAGCCCTGGTTGTTGCGGCCCTTGGCGCAGACGGTTCCATTGGGCGTCTCCACTGCGCCCATGCCGTTCTTGGTCTTGGCGGAGCCGCCACGACCGGTCTGTGTAGTCGTAACCCCGTTCTGGTTGGTCTTCGCGACCGCGGTATTGCCGGTATGCGGGTTGTAAGCGGCCTGGGTGCCGTTGCTGTTCTGCGCGGTCGTCACCCCGCTCGCATGCTTCTGTGCGGTGGTCACCGTACCGGTGTTCGGGTTGTACGCCGCCTTGGTGCCGTTGCTGCTTTGCGCGGTCGTCACTCCGTTGGCATTGTGCTGCGCGGTGGTGACGGTGCCGGTATTTGGGTTGACCGCGACAGCCTGCTCGCCATTGGCGCATACGGTCTTGCCACGCAGGTTCGTTACGCAGCCGTCGGCAAATGCGGATGAAGAAAGGAACATGCACGCGGTCATCAGGAGGATTCGCATTTGGCTCTCCCAAAGGATAAATGTGAGCGGACCGAAGCGGCGCGCCGCACCGGCCTGAGATCGCGGCAAGGCGACCGCCGCGCCCTACTATGCGCTAATTCGTTGCCGCCGGACCTGCCAATACGGCTCACCTCTGGGCCTGACTGAATCAGGCGCATAGCAGCAATTGAAACAACTACTTAGATCTGGCCATCGACACCTCTGCAGCCCCCCTTGGTGAACCCGGGCGCGCTCGCATAGCATGCCGTGGCGCTGCACGGATCAGCGCTGCGCGATGCAAGAATGTCGGTGACTTCTGGAGTATGCCTTGGCCAAAAAACTCATCAGTTCTGGATCGGCCTTCGAAAGTCAGATGGGATACTCCCGCGCAGTCGTGGCCGGTGACTGGGTGTTCGTCTCGGGCACGACGGGCTTCGACTACGCCAGCATGTCCATCTCGGAGGACCTGGTTGAGCAGACCGAGCAGTGCTTCAGGAATATCCAGGCGGCGCTTCAGCAGGCGGAGGCGAGCCTGGACGAGGTCGTGCGGGTTACCTACGTCGTGCCAAACGCTGAGGATTTCAAGCAGTGCTGGCCGGTCATGCGTAAGTACTTCGGCGAGGTCCGCCCTGCTGCCATGATGATCTCGGCCGGGCTTGCCGATCCGCGCATGAAGATCGAGATCGAGGTCACGGCGCTGAAGGGCTTGAACGCACGCTGACCAACTGCAGCTCCCCTGTTCCGGCCGGCAGCGGCAGTACGGCTTCAGGCCTCGTACACCCAGCGGCCGCCCAGCATGGTCCTCTGCGGTTTGACGCTCAGCAGTTCCGCGGGCTCGACAGTCTCAAGGTCTTTGTCCCAGACCACGAGATCCGCCAGCTGCCCCGGGTTGAGCGTGCCCTTGATACCTTCCTCGAACGTGGCATATGCGCCATTCGCCGTGGAACAGTAAATGGCCTCTTTGAGGGTAATGCGCTGGTTGGCGCCCCATACGTGTCCTTCAGCGTCAGCGCGAGTAAGTTCCGAGCGCAGCCACAGCATCGGCTCGGCGGGACTGGCCGTGTAGTCCGATCCAGGCGCCACCCGGATACCGGCGTCGAGGAAGTCACGCATGGCGAACATGTGCCTCAGGCGCTCATCCCCGTAGAAGTGCATCTTCTCACCATGAAAGTACACGTAGCCTGCGAACGGTAGTGGGATCACCCCGGCCGCCTTGATGCGCCGGACCAGATCAGGCGTCACGAGGGTGCAATGCTCAATCCGCAGGCGCGGGTCGCGGCGCGGGAACTCGCGCTGCAATTGCTCGTAGATCCCGAGGACCATGTCGATAGCGACGTCACCGTTGGCGTGCGTGCCCACCTGCCAGCCCGCAACGTAGGCCTTGCGCGCCTGCTCATACAGGCCTTCGCGCGAAGCGCGACTGATGCCGCGGAAGTCGCCAAGCCCTGCATAAGGCTCGGAGAGCAACGCGGTGCGCTCGGAGATCGAACCGTCCGCGAATAACTTCACGGCCCCGATCCGTACCCATTCGTCGCCGAATCCGGTGTGCACGCCGGCAGCCATCATCTGCTCGAGCGCGTCGTAGTCGATGTGCACGTAGAACCGGCCCATGAGTTCGCCGGCATCCCGCGCATCCTGGTAGCCCTGCAGCATGGCCGGGTCGCCATCGGCCTCACAGGCGGAAGTTATGCCGCGGCTGGCGAATTGCCTGGAGATCAGCGCCGCTCCGCGGCGGTAGTCCTCACGCGAGGGCGGCTTTACGGCAAGTTTGAGGAAGAGGTCCACCGCATTCTCGGCGACCCGGCCGTTGTGGCGACCGGCCGCGTCCCTGAAATAGCTGCCGTGTGGCGGGTCCGCAGCGTTCTCGTCCACCCTGACCGCCGCCAGCGCCAGCGAATTCACGAAGGCGGTATGGCCGCCGCGATGCTGGACGATTACCGGATGGTCCGGGGCTGCAGCATCCAGGTCAGCGCGCTCGAGCGGGCGCGGCGTCTTGGTGTCGTCGTAGAGGAACCCGACGACCCAATCCCCGGGGGCCGTGGTGGCGGCCTTGGCACGAATCGCCGCCTGAATCGCGGCGATGGAATCCATCTCCAGGGCGACCTGGGTCAGCAAGGCGACCCCGGCACTCAGGGGATGCGAATGTGCATCATTGAACCCGGGCGTGACACGCTTGCCGGCAAGATCAAAGCGGCGCGTGCCAGCTCCTGCGAGCGCGAGCATCTCGGCACTGGTCCCGCTGGCAAGCACCCGACCCGCCGCGAGCGCCAGCGCCTGCACCTCTGGGGCATGCGCGCCCATCGTCAGGATCCTGCCGTTGTAGACCACCGTGTCCGGCCGTGTGTCCCAGCGGCCGAACGCGGCCACGCTGGCACCCAGCCCGGTGGCGAGGAATGCGCGACGACTGAAACGTTTCATGGTCGGCTGATCATAGTATGCGCGCGGCCGCTGAGGCAGCAGCGTGGCAGGAATATCAACAGAAGGTGCGCATTACACCGTACCGTGCCGATTGTGTACAACTGCAGATGGCAGGGCAGACGCATCTGCTTTCCACAGCGGTGCGGCAGTGACGCCGCCGGCCCGGGGATACGCCGTGCGAAGGCGTTGCCCTGCAAAGATACACGCGAGAACTGGTTGTCACCGGGTGCCCGAGGATCGCAGAATCAGAAAGCCATATCCCGGGGAGACACACAATGACCCTGTCCGCTGAGGCACGCACCCGCATGCTCGCCAGCCGCAAGCAGGGCATCTCGGTGGCGCTCACGCCGGATGTGTATCCCTGGTACCGACAACTGCGGGACTCGCCACCCCTGCTCTACGACCAGCGCCGCGCAGCGTGGCTGGTGTCCAGGTACGCAGATGTCCAGCAGGTACTTCTGGACACCACGACGTTCTCCTCGCAGCGGGCCCTGAAGCCCGATGGCACGGTCGACGAAATCGGCGGCGCCGGGATCCTCGGGATGGATCCCCCGCGGCATCGCCAGCTGCGCTCATTCATCGCGCAATCCTTCACGCACAAGCGCATCCGCGACCTCGAACCGCGCGTACGACAGATCACCGCACAGCTGCTGGACGAGCTTGCGCAGCAACCGACCGCCGATCTGGTGGCGCAACTCGCCTTCCCGCTGCCCATCATGGTGATCGCCGAGCTTTTGGGTGTGCCCCTCACCAATAGCGCCCAGTTTCGCAGCTGGGCTGCCGACACGGTCGGCTCGAACTACGAACGTCGCACGCAGGCGATCACAAGTCTTGCCGGGTTTTTTGCGGGCCTGGTAGCCGCGCGCCAGCTGGCTGGTACGACCGACCTCATCTCCGATCTGGTCCACACCGAGGTCGACGGCGCGCGACTCAGCCGCGATGAGGTCGTGGGTGCCTGCCTGCTGTTGCTGGTCGCCGGACACGAAACGACGACCTCGCTCATCGGCAACGCACTGTGGTGCTTCGAGGACCATCCGGACGCTCAGGCACAGGTGACCTCAGATCCGAAGCTGCTGGCGACGGCGCTGGAAGAGGTGCTGCGTTACCGGGGGGTCATCCATGGCATGCCGCGTGTCGTGACGCAGCGCACGCAGTACCTGGGCCAGGAGCTTGCCGAGGGTGATCTGGTCCTGCCGCTGCTGGCCGCCGCCAACCTGGATCCAGCGCAGTTTCCCGATCCGGATCGGTTCGACATTCATCGTTCTCCAAATCGCCATATCGGGTTCGGCTACGGCATCCACCTCTGCCTGGGTGCCGCCCTGGCGCGACTGGAAGCGCAGGTGGCGCTTACCCTGCTGCGGTCGCGGTTCCCCCACTTGCGGCGCGACGAGTCGCGGCCGCTACAGCTGCGGCCGAGCTATCTGGTCTATTCCCTGGAAACCTATCCTGTCATTCTGGGTGAGCCCGCCGGCGAGGGTTAGCCTGGATCTGCCGCGCACGCTGCCGATGCCGCGCGTTGCAGCTGCCAGGCTTACGCTCACAACCGGTGGCGGCAATGCGATAGCGAAACGGAGAACGACGATGGCCACCCAGAGCACGATCTGCCTGTGGTACGAAGGTACGGCCGAAGAGGCTGCGCGCTTTTATGCCGCGACCTTTCCCAACAGCACCATAGGCCAGGTGCACCGCGCACCCGCGGACTATCCGGACGGCAGGCAAGGCGCCGTCCTGACGGTCGAATTCACCGTGTGCGGCATCCCGTGTATCGGCCTCAATGGCGGGCCGGCTTTCAGGCACAGCGAGGCATTCTCGTTCCAGGTGGCCACTGAGGATCAGGCGGAAACCGACCGCTTGTGGAACGCGATCGTGGCTAACGGCGGCCAGGAAAGCGCCTGCGGCTGGTGCAAGGACCGGTGGGGACTATCGTGGCAGATCACGCCACGCGCGCTGACGGCCGCCGTCACTGATCCGGATCCTGCGGCAGCCAAGCGCGCGTTTCAGGCGATGATGAAAATGAAAAAGATAGACATCGCCGCAATCGAGGCCGCGCGCAAGGGCTGAGCACGACTCGACGAGCTGCCCTCCGCGCAGCTCCTAACTGCCGGATATGGCGTCCAGGATGGCTTTCTCCTGGTCAGCAGTTGGCCAGTGCTTGGCGGCCGCACGGCGCTCTGCCGACTGGGCCTGCCACCATTCCAGCGTTGCTCTTCCGGATTCGGCTATCGGCCGGTAAGTAAGCCCCGCATGCGTAGCCTTGCTGCCGTCAAAGCTGGTGCGTTCATTGGCGAAGATGCCGCCGCTGATTGTCGGCTCCACGAGCGGGAAGTCCAGCTTCAGCTCCTCGATGATGGCCGCCGGTGGGCGCACGAAGTGCGCTGCATCCTGGCTGAGCGGCCGCAACGCCCCGAGCACCTCGTCCCAGGGCAGGGGCGGCGCTGCCGCATTGAAGATTCCCGCCCGGTCATGCTCGAGCAGCGTCACCATCCACGGGCACAGGTCGCGCACGTCAACCGTTTGCAGCGCCTTGGCATCGGCGCGCGGTCCGACAACGGTCCCGCCCTGGGCCATGCGCGCCACCCAATAGGTAAAACGGTCGGTTTCATCGCCCGGGCCAATGACGTAGGTCGGTCGCACAATCGTCGCGGCTGAACCGTAGATCTCGCGGACAATCCGGTCACCCTCCGCCTTCATTACGCCGTAACTCTGCGCACTGACCTGCTCGTTTTCCGCGCTCTGCAGCGGGCGCAGCGGGGAGTCCTCGCGACATACCGGTCCGGCACCCTCGTAGGCTGCCACTGTCGAGACGAACAGGTAGCGGTGCACCCTGCCCTTCAGCAGTTGCGCCGCATCGCGTACGTGGCGCGGCACATAGCCGGAATTGTCGATGACGGCGTCCCAGCGCCGCGTCCCCTCCAGGGCGGCCAGTCCGGGAGCGGTCTTCGAGTCGCGGTCCCCGAGCAGGACTTCCACCCGATCGCCATATAGCGTGGCGTCTTTGTGCCCGCGGTTGAACAGCGTCACCTTGTGGCCCCGTGCCAGCGCGTACTCGACCTGCTGCGGCCCGAGGAAGCCGGTACCGCCGAGAATCAGAAGGTTGAGCGGATGACGCGCACGAGTTGTGTCCGCGAACAGCGGCGCGGCGGCGGCGGCCACCATTGCCGCGGCACCCAGAGCCATCACTTCACGACGCGTAGTCACGCTATCTCTCCCCACCCGTAATGTTTATGGAAACACGCCTGGCTACGCCTGCCCGGCAGGACAAAGTGTATCGCGCCCCGTCGCAGGAATGGTTGCAAATGGCGACCATCGCACAGCAGTATGCCTTCGCCACCGCCGCAGGGTGCTCGGTCACAATGTCCGGCAGGTTCAGCTGGCCTTGGAAAGAGCGGGCCAGACAACGCATTTTGGCGCGGTCTATCATGCAGGCATGAAAATCGAACTCAGTGCCCTCGAGGCCCGCATCATCGGTTGCCTGATCGAGAAGCAGATCACGACCCCGGATCAGTACCCGCTCTCCCTCAATGCGCTGGTCAATGCCTGCAACCAGAAGAGCAACCGCGAGCCGCTCATGACCCTGGAAGAATCGACTGCACAGCGGGCAGTGGATGAGCTGGCCCGCAAGCATCTGGTCATGGAAAGGTCGGGGTTCGGCAGTCGTGTCGTCAAGTACCGGCACTGCTTCTGCAACACCGAGTTCGGCACCTTGAAGTTCGACCCGCAGGAGCTGGCGATCCTGTGCGAGTTGCTGCTGCGCGGCCCCCAGACTCCTGGTGAACTGCGCGGCCGCGCGAACAGGATGGCCTCTTTTGTGGAGGTGGCGGACGTCGAGGCAGCGCTCGATCGATTATCGAAGCGCGAGGGAGGTCCGTACGTCAGCCGTCTCACGCGCGAGCCGGGGCGCCGCGATTCGCGCTACGCACAACTGTTCGGGGGCCCGATTGCGCAGTCGACGGACACGAATCCCGCGGATGTGCCCAGTCGGTCCTTTCCAGAAGCGCCCCTTTCGGCCTCCGGGCAGGAGCAGCGTCTGACGCGACTCGAGCAAGAGGTTCACGCCCTGCGCGCCGAAGTGAGCGACCTGAAAAGCCGCCTCGGCGATTAAGCGCAGGTGTGCGGTCGGGCTGCCGCCCGCCAGGATCGGCAGTCACTCCTGGATGACTCGATTGAGCGACCACACCACCGCTCTTAACGGGCCGCGCGCACCTTCACGTTCGGGGTGAAATCCGCCACGTGCACCAGGAACTCGGGCATGTCCGGAAGCCCGTCGATGAATGTTCCCTTTTTCTTCCCGTTCGCGGAGAAGCGCCGCACGCGCTGCTTGAGGCGTTCAGCGACATAGAAATCGCCATCGGGCCCGATAGCAAAGCCGGAAGGAGCCTTGAGCTTGCCGTCGATAATCGCGCTTGCCTTGAGTTCCCCGCGCGGCATCTTCTTCGGGACGTCGAAGGCAAGAATGCTGCCCGTGCCGGCCGCGCCGATGTACAACGTGTCGTCGTGAAGTACGAGGTGCACAGGCCTCTCAAGCTTCTTGCCTAAGATGCGTGCCACCAGCCGCCCCGATGGCACCTCGAAGATCTTGACGGCATCGCCCGCCTCGTCGGCAACATAGAGGTGCTTCCTGTGCACGATGATGCCGCGCACGGAGTGGCGCGGCTTGCCGTGCTCGTCGAGCACGACATGCAGCCCCTGTGGTCGCGGCACGTTCCGCGGCACCCGATCACCCACCTCCGGAAGCTGGCCCAAGCTGGAGGCCACCAGCGTCCCTGGCAGGAAGTTACCGTCAGGGAAGTGCTTGCGCAGATGCGTGGCGATTGCCGCGGGCTTGCCCGTTTTCGGCAGGATCGCGACGACCGTGTTGGTGTCCTGGCACGAGACATACAGTCGCTTGTCGTCGCCGAGCTCCACGTCGAACGGGTGGACCATGGCACTCACGTGCTGCGTGGCCACGACGATATCCACAAAGCGGAAGGTATCCCCGTCGCGGCGGTAGCGCGCGACATGGCTGTCCTTGCGCCACGCGTTGGCGATGTACAGATCATTGCCCACGAGCGCGAAGCCGCGGGCAATGTGCAGGGGGGGCGTGTCCGGGGATGTCGCAAGCAGCAACGGATGTTTCTTGCGCGGGGCGCCATCGTCTTCAAAGACGCCGATATTGTCGACGCCCGTCTTGCTTTCACCTCGATAGCTGATCCACCACACCGTGTGCTGTCCTCGCTCCTGAAGGGCGCTACTTGGGGTCCTTCGGCGGGCAGCGCGTCGAATAGTCCGCGGCCATTTGCCGCAGCTTCAGCACCCCGTAGAACAGCGTCACCACCATGATCAGCACCAACAGGCCCCCAAGCCTTCTCTCCCAGTCGAAGGCGGCTTCGCGATTGGCTACATAGGCGCCGATGATCAAGCCGAGAATGCTCAGGTTTATGAGCCAGTTTGCCGCCTTGGGTACAACGTAGTGCAGCGTGCCAAACCCTGCGAGCTGGTACAGCATGAACGGAAGAATGGCCACCATCGGCAGCAGCTCGGATGCCCCGAGTGAGATATCGACCGCGCCAGCGGCAGGCAGCTTCGCATGCAGCAGCGCACTGTGCGCGAGTTCGTGGAATAGCGTAGGCAGGGCACACAGGAACGGCACGACCGCCAGTAGTTCAAGAACCAAGGAGCCGCTCCATGTTCCTACGGAGGACGAACTATCGGCGCCGGCACCGGATGACTCCGTGCCAATGTAGAGACCACCGACGATGGCCGCCGCGCTGGAAAGCATCAGCAATTCCACCGTAATGCCAAAGCTCGCCGGTTCACCGGCCTTGATGAGCAGTAGTGCCATGAAGCCCGGCGTGTAGAACATCACGCGGACCAGGCGCGCCCAAACGCGGGCGTCGCGTTCCGGGGGTAGCACCGGCAGCGGCTTCCCGTCGGTTCCCACTAGCGGTCGAACTTTTGACATGGACGGATCCTTGAGTTGCTCGGCTACCCGCGCCCATCCGCGGGCGCAGGCGGTAGCTTAGCACCCCGGCGGGGCTAGCTCGCCACGGATCACGGCCCGGCACGCGCTGCAGTTTTCCGCCCAGTTGCCTCGGGTGGGCCTGTGGTCTATTTCACCGCTGCGTCGTGGTTGGTCGGCGCACTCAACACCATGCTGCTCTTGGTGTTCTGGTCGGGACTTACCGCAAGCCCCTTGGATTCTGCGAGGACCTCAAGATCCAACGGCTTGGATTCGCCCTGCACGCCGGTTTGTCTGGCAGAGATCTCAAGTACCCTTCCGCCCGGCCACTCCCACAACTCAAGGGCGAGCTTGCCGTACGGCGAGCGGCGACTGGTGCGCCATTGCGTTGAGTGGACCGTCGCGACCCGCACGACCCGCGCCCAGTCGACGGCCACCCGCGCCGCCTCGAGCAGTTGCCTCTGCGAGTGGCTGAGACGGCCATAAACCTCAGTGCCGGACTCGGGGAGCTTCGCGGCCTCGAACGGTCTACCAACGGCGTACGACTCTATATCCGCCTTCGCGGTCCGGTCGACTTCGCAGGGAAACTGCCGGCGCAGCTGAGCGCTCTTGCCTGCCACGCTGCCAGCAGCCGGACGCCACTTAACAGTCAGGTCGTTTGTGCTGCCTTGGCGGATCCGAATGACGAATCCCTGCTGCAGCAGGTCGCGCGATTCAGTATCAAAAAACCCGACAACGCCCGCGGATTCCTTTCCGAACCCGAAGGCGGATATCGCCGACTGAGGAGCGGTCGGGGCCAATATGACCTTGACCTCGGCAGTGCACGTCTGCTGCGCAACCGCGCGGCCCAGGACCATGATTGAGCTGATTGCTATGAATATGTGCCTCACGCCGTCATGACCTTTTTTCGTGCCCCCAATCATTCTGGTGCACCGGATCGCTTTACGCACCGCTATCGTTGGTTTTGGTACGCAGGCATGAATAGGAACGCGCTCGACGCCTGAGGTCCGCGCCCCGCGCGAGTGCGCAGGGCCTGCTAAATCCGTTGTTGCCAAACCCGCACGTCGCGTACCTGAGACATTTGCACCCGGCACTTAACGCGGGCCTGATGGTGTCGAGCCTTGTGAACGACGCTGCAGCAGAAGGCTGCCGGCCGTTAACAAGTAACGAGCAAACCCGTTGCAAAGCGGGGACGCAAAGCCTCCGATCTCAGTTGCGCTGAGACAGCGGGGTTGCCGGCACGCCGTATCTGCGCGGCGGGTCGTGACGGAAGGTCCGGCTGGACTCTCCCTGCGCCCCCTGCTTGTGACCGTCCTGTCGGGGAGACCTCATGAACACACTCGCACTCGCGCGCCGGTTACCGTGGCGAAGGTGGGCACCTACTCTTCTGGTCGGCGCAGCGCTTGCGCTGGCAGCACTGAGTGCCCAAGCCCACCAACACACGTTGCACACGCTGCTCATCTCCGGCACGCCGCCAGCAAGCGTCAGCGCTGGACAGAGCTACGCTTTCACGCCCACCGCGAGCGACTCGCGCACCCGTACTCTCGTATTCGCGATTGTGAACCGGCCGGCATGGGCGACGTTCTCGCTCAGCACAGGGCAGCTGACTGGCACACCTGGAGCGGCCAGTGTCGGGAGCTATGCCAACATTGTCATTGCAGTCAGCGATGGTAGCCGCACGGCGACCTTGGCACCTTTCGCGGTGCAGGTGCTGGCGGCGGCCAGCGCACCTGCCCCGCCAGCACCCGCTCCACCGCCGGTTATCTCCGGCACGCCGCAGACCCAGGTGATCGCAGGAAGCGGCTACACTTTCCAGCCCATCGCAAGTGACCCGGCGGGAAAGCAGCTGTCGTTCTCCGTGCAGAACAAGCCCGCCTGGGCGGGTTTCAGCATCGCAAGCGGGCAGCTCTACGGCACCCCAAGCAGCCTCCAGACGGGCACGTATGCCAATATCGTGATCAGTGCGAGCGATGGCACGATGGCGAGTGCACTGCCAGCCTTCAGCATCACGGTGACTAGCCCGACGGTGACCACCGGCACTGCCGTTCTCGACCTCACGCCACCGAGCCAGAACACAGACGGGTCTGCCCTCACTGATCTGGCGGGCTTGCGCGTCTACTATGGGACTGCGGAGTCCGACCTCACGCAGGTCCTGGACCTGCCCGGCACCGTCGCAACCACGTACACCCTTAGCAGCCTCGCCTCAGGCACGTGGTACTTCGCGGCAACTGCCTATACGTCCGACGGCCTCGAGAGTAGTCCCTCAGCGGTGGTGAGCAAGAGCATCCCCTGAGGCGGCAGTTCGCCGTGCTGTGAACTCCGACCTCCTGAGCAACGGTAGCTAAGCCGATCGGCTGTGACAAACCAGCAGGCAGCCAGAACCAATTGACAGCTGCATGTTCGCTTGCGCGGCAAGGACCGAGTTGCCCGCACACGTGGCCTCGCTAAGTATCACCCAGCAACGGCAACTCTTGCTGTGTTGGGTTCTGAAGCGGAAACTCTCGGGTTGCCCATCCGTATCAAGATAACGCGCACCTCCCCTGCAAGGCATAGGCGCCTGACTGCACGAGGAGGTCGTTCGAGCAGTCCTGAAGCGGACTCTTTAATTCAGATAAGCTGACGCTCGTGGTCAGGTCGGCGGGACCTCTAAATTTCTCCCGAGGCACCTGCGGAGAGCAACGCGGCGATGATCGAGCCACCTAGGGCCGTTTTCCTCAGTTATGCCGCGCAAGATGTCGAGGCGGCCAGACGCATCTGCGCTGCCCTGCGAAGTGCCGGCATCGAGGTCTGGTTCGACCAGCACGAACTGCGCGGCGGGGATGCCTGGGACCAGAAGATCCGCCGGCAGATCCGGGACTGCGCGCTCTTCATTCCCATCATCTCGGCGCACACCCAGGCGCGCCCGGAAGGCTACTTCCGCCTTGAATGGAAGCTCGCGGTTGACCGATCCCACCTAATGGCTACGGAGAAGGCCTTCCTCATTCCAGCCGTGGTTGACGCGACAACTGAGCCCGAGGCACTCGTGCCGGCTCAGTTTCGCGACGTCCAATGGACCGACATGCGAACAGGCGAGGTACCCCCGACGTTCGCCGAGCGCATCGCGACACTTCTTAGTCAGCCAGTTGCGTTCCACTCTGGCAGCGCAGCGCTCGAAGTTAGTCGCAAACCCGCACGCAGATTCCCACTTGTCTCGGCCGTGATTTCCGTCGCCGTGATGGCTGCGCTTGCGCTAGCAACTGCGATGCGTGGCGAATGGTTGCCAAGGAAACCGGCACCCAGGGTTGACTCGGCTGCTACCCTTCCTCCTGTTACCACTACGCCCTCCGCCATTCCCGAAAAGTCGGTGGCTGTCCTCCCGTTCGTCGACATGAGTGAGAAGCACGATCAGGAGTATTTCTCCGACGGGTTATCGGACGAACTCATCAACGAACTGGTAAAGATTCCCGACCTTCGCGTACCAGCGAGGACCTCTTCGTTCTACTTCAAGGGCAAGCAAACGCCAATCGCGGAGGTAGGCAAGGTGCTGGGTGTCGCTCATGTTCTCGAAGGTAGTGTGCGAAAGGCCGGCGGAAGGATTCGCGTTACAACCCAGCTGATCCGTGTGTCTGACGGCTATAACGTGTGGTCAAGGACGGACGATGGCCTGGATCGCGACGTCTTTCGGCTGCAGGACGACATAGCGCGCGCCGTCGCCGAGGCTCTGCAGGCAACGTTAAGTTCACCGGGAACCGACTTGCGCGGCACCGCACACCCGGACGCGTACAACCTGCTTCTGCAGGCGAACTACTGGGCCGAGCGCAGCAACCCCGAGAATCTGATCCGGTCGGTCGAATTTGCGAAACAGGCGGTTGCCATAGACCCGTCTTACGCTGACGCATGGGCGAGGCTTGCGATCAATTATCTTGCTATGAGCGGATCGATAATGTCGGTTCCTGATGCACGCAAGCTTGCTCGCGATGCGGCCAATCGGGCAATCGCATCGGCACCGGATCGGGGCGCTGGCCACAACGCGCTCGCGTACGTATTGGTCGACATGGGTGATTTTTCCGGCGCCCGGCGCGAGATCGAGGCGCAGAAGCGCGGCAAACGCACGCCTGGCAGTTATTCTGGGTCTGAGAGTTTCCTGGAGCTGGCGCTCGGCCACTGGCAACGATCGATCGAAATCAACACTGTCCTTGAACGCGAAGATCCACTTAGCCCGATATTGGTCGGTCGACTCGGGGACGGCTACTACGGCACCGGCAGGTTCGCGGAAGCCGAGGCATCCTATCGCCGACAACTGGCGCTTGCTCCGGATGGAGCTGAAATTCACGCCAGCATTGCCCTGGCAGCCTTGGCACAGGGACGCAATACCGCCGCCCTAGTCGAGGCATCTCGCGAAAAGGATGAGAGTGCCCGGCTTGTGGCTTCTGCAGTCGCGCTACTGAGAGTTGGGCGGAAGACGGAAGCCGATGCGGCACTTAGTCAGCTGATCGGCACTTACGGCGAATCCAACCCCGTGACCGTCGCTGAGTCGTTGGCGGTGCGAGGTGAACGCGATGCGGCGTTTGAATGGCTGGACCGTGCGAGAAAATCCGACGATTCTGCGATCTTTCAGATTAAGGGCGACCTCTGGTTGATCCCCCTACACGATGACGCTCGCTGGTCCCGACTTGTCCGCGAACTGAACCTCCCGGAGTAGGTAACGGTGGACGAGGTGCTGGCTTTCTTATGAACATGGGTCAATGTGTACAGGTTAAACGCAAGCGCGTTACATCGCTGCGCGTATACAGTTCTGGATCAAATCATCATTGGCCGTGCCACGCAGCTGCCATCAGGCGACAAGGACCGCTCTATGCTGACTCCGGCACAGCGGCTGGCGGCGGTGGAATGCCTGCGCGTCATCGCCGAACGAGCGCGCACCGCCATGCGCGGCCTGGTCACCTTCGGCGCCGGCAATGAATTCATCCTCACCGCGCCCTTTGACCAGCTGGATACGCCCGAAGCGGCGAGCCGGTATTCACAGATATGCAATAAACAATTGCAGATGTATCCAGCGGCCAGTTTAATCCCTATTGAAGCTTCTTGAGTGACACGCGGCGCGCCGATGCAGCGACTCATACCGAAGGCGTCGACAAAGAGCGGCGCGACGTGGGCATTGTTACGACGTCGACTTTTTTGTTTGATACGGCTGCGTGGCGCCTCCTTTTTGGCGCCGGAAGGGTTGCGATGACAAATAGAGCAGGCGATGCCCCGTACCACGCGCACATCTACTACTCGGCCCAGGAGCGCCCAGTCGCCGCGAAACTTCGGGAAAAGTTACGCACGCCGCCTGCCGGCGACCCGCCCTCCGGATTGCTCTTTGTCGGAGAATTGCGGGACCATAAGGCTGGGCCACACATCACGTCCCAGTTCGAAATTCACTTTGAAGAAAAACTGCTTCAGGTTGTGGAAGCGGAATTGACCCGCTCTGGGCTCAGCGTTCTGCTCCATCCACTCACGCTAGATGACCTGGGCGACCACACATACTTGGGGCGATGGATCGGTCGTCGTGTCGAGCTCGATCTGACGGTTCTCGATCCTCCCGGCGTCAATCAAGGAATAGCTCGATTCGGTAGAATCGACTTCTGAGGGCGATGACCAATCCCGCGAATTGAAAATAACGACTAGCGGATAAGCTGCATGATCGGTACCTCTAACGCCGGCACTCTGGTCACCTGAAGCGCGCCCTGTGTTAGACGTTGACTACGTTCGCTCGACATGGACTTGCACTGCCATGGAATGTTTGTCGTCTCATTTCCGAAGCTGCCCAAGTACTTCCGCCACAGCGTCGATCACAGCTCGTGGCTTCTGCAACTGAATCTCATGGCCAGATCCCTTAACGATCCGGTGTACCCCGCGCGAGGACAGATGTGCCAAGGCATCGTGCATCCCGATCCACTCCTTGAGATAGGTCTGGTTGAACCGGACGACGGCGGGCGTGCTTTCCTCCCATGTTTCCCAAGAGTTCTCCGCCGAAAGCACCACGAGGGGCATAGCCCCAAGGCTGCGGTGATCCACGCTGTCGTACGTGTGTACGGAGAGCGATGACATGAGCGAGACCTGGGCGACAAAATAGGCAGCGGTGAAGAACTCCGGCGCCTTCTTGCGGAATCCAGCTGGCGTGTCACTGGGCAGGCGCAGCGAGCACTCCGCGAATTCAGGCTTCGACGGATCAAGGGGAGCATGGGCTGCCAGCATGGCGCAGTAGAGCTTGTTCGATGCGTAGTGCTCCGGCCCGATCACCGCGTCGAAATCCGGCTGACTTTCGTCGATGAGCCGTTCTGCAGCCGGGCTGGTATCGTCGAGAACCATGCCGACGACATCCTCTGGCCAGCGTTGGGCGTAGAGCCGCGCTTCCACGCCACCCAGCGAGTGCCCGACTAGCACCAACGGACCGGTCATTGCCCCCGCTTGGAGGGCCTTATGCAGGTCTTCCACCACATCAGAGAGGATTTGCGGCCGTGCAGCGGCATCGCTGAAGCCGTAGCCGGCTCGATCAAAAGTGCAAACGCGTGTCGATTTCGCGATGTCGGGCTGCACCTTGTACCAGTTTGGGGACCAACTTGAGAGCCCGGACATCAGAATTACGGTGGGTTTTCCATCGCCCATGCAATGCAGATTGATGCGCCGGCCGCCGATGTCGATTAGCTGACCCGGCTTAGCGTAGGTCAACAGCCTCTGGTCCCCATTGCCCACGGGAACCGATGCGTGTTGAGCGGTTGTCGCCGCGCAAGGCAGAAGCAGCAACAACGCGGCCGGTAAGAAATTTGCCTTAGTCATTGCCAGCGCCTTTGTCGGATTCGGTCGCAATCTTATGATCCCAAACGGCGCGCATTGGTTCAAAAGGCCGCGTCCTCGTTCGCCCTAAGGCCAAGCGACCGCGAATGCGCTCCGACAAGTCGCTATCCGCCGGCACGACGTCTATTGCTTCCTCGCTCGCAGTGTTTGCCGCACCTAAGTAGAAGTCTAACGCTAGTAATTGATTGACTCGCATGACGGCCGTGGTGTGGCTGAATTGGCTGCTTTCGCGACCGATCGCTTTGTCATTCCGACGAAAAATGTGCATGACCTTAAGTACGCCTTCGCTCGGCGCCTGCGGACAGCCGCAGTGAGCTTCGAGGATCGGCAGGACCTGTTGGGGCATCGCTCGGGGCTAATAGCCCACCCATTACTCAGCAGCTGAGCCGCCCCAATTGATAGAAGCTTCGAATCGACTGTGCGAACGCGGAACCGAGGCAAGGCCACGACTGGTAGTTCTTCGTCGGTTGAGCTTGAACTAGTGATCGCGCAGATTTCCCGCAAATGGGACCGCAGTTAATTGCAAGGATGCGATAAGCGATTGAATTGATGGTGGCCAGGGGTGGAATTGAACCACCGACACGCGGATTTTCAATCCGCTGCTCTACCAACTGAGCTACCTGGCCGCCGGATACGGAAGGGCGCGTATTAGACCGGCCCGCCGGATGGGCGTCAAGCAAGCCCCCGCATAACCCCTTGATTAGGTTTGATTAGGTCGCCATATATGCGGCGAGGGCCGCCGTTGCTGGTGAAACGGTCGCCCTCACTCATGCGAGGTACCCAGGCAGCTGCCTACCGCGCATGAACGTGCCCCTCCAGTGGCCGATGCCGCGGAGGACCCGCCATGGCGATGATGCTGCCATGGCGTCCTCGGGATTTCCCCAGGACAGGAATGCCCCTCATGCCTCGTATCTCAAGAGACGTCCAGAACGCCTGCCAGCCGCCGTCGGCCCCTTCCGGGCCTGCCGGGCGATCCCTGGAGCTAAGCCATTGATTCAAAGAGTCGGCAAGAAGCGCGCCCCCTCCACGGCAGCCGCCGCGGCGCTACCCCATAAGATAGAGAGTCCCGCCGATACCGGCAGTTCGCTACCCCGGCGCGCTAGACTTTCGGATCGGTCAGCGACCCGCCTGCGAGTATTGCCTGCCATGAATGCGAATTTCGCCCTTCTGGAACCGGAAGTTAAGTCCGCACCCTGCGCAGAGACCCTGACGCGGGTGAACGAGTCGCTGCAGGCGCGCGAGCGCCTGCTCACCGCAACCGCCCGCGCCAGCCGCCTGCTGCTGCAGGCACACGACGTGCGCGCCGCCATTCCGGCAGTCCTGGGCATGATCGGCGAGGCCGCGCACGTCGATCGCGTCAGCCTCATGCAGACTCACACCGGGCCCAACGGCGAGCCGTGGCTGGTGATTGCCAGCGAATGGACCGCGGATGGCGTGCCACCGCACGCCACCGATGTCATCAAGTGCTCGTGCGACGAGCGCCACTTCGCCTCCATGTGCGCAGAATTGCGCGCCGGTCGCAGCGTGTGCTTCAGCAAGAACGACATGAGTCCCGGCTCAAACGTCACCGGCATCGAGGGGACCGGCACCCAGACCAAGGCCATCGTGCCGATCTTCGTTGCCGGGGAGTTCACAGGCGTGGTGGGCTTTGACAACACGCGCCAGCACCGCGCGATCGATGCCGCGGAGCTGGCCGCGCTCGAGACCGCCGCGGGCGTCATCGGCGCCGCACTGCACCGCGAGCGCCTCGTCGATGACGTGCGTCGCGAGCGTGAGCACGCCGCCGAGGAGCGCGTAGCGGAGCTGGCCAAGACCAACGCCGTCATCGGTGGCAACCTCGAGCGGCTGGCCGGGGCGACCGACCTGCAGAGCTTCATGGGACACATGCTGCTGGAGGCCACGCGGCAGTTCGACGCGATCTCCGGCGCGGTGATCGTGCGCAAGGACTCACTGCAGGAGTGGCGCATCGTCGCGCACGTGCGCGATGGCGAGGTGGCGCAGCCGACCTACCCGAGCACAGTGCCGCTGGTGGGCTCGCCGTTCAGCGCTCGCTTCGCGGAGCTCGCCGAGTCGGCCTACCTGGACCTCGACAAGGAATCCGAGGAGATCTGGCCCGGCACGCTCGCCTTCCATCGCAACGAGAATGCGCGCGGCGTGGTGATGAGCCCACTGGTGTTCGGCGGTGGCAGCGTCGGCTTTCTGGCCCTGACCTTCGCGCGCAAGGCCGAGGAGGTCATGCACAGCGGGCTGCTGGTGGCGCTCGTACACCAGGCGACGCTTGCGGTGCAGCTGACGCGCCTGGCCTACTCCGCCAAGGAAACCGCGGTACTGATGGAGCGCACGCGCATCGGCCAGGAAATCCACGATGGCCTGGCCCAGGCGTTCACCGGGATCCTGCTGCAGCTCGGCGCGGTCGAGGAGTTTCCCTCCTGCAAGAAGCGCGGCTCGGAACTGGGCCAGACCCTCACCCGCATCCGTGATCTGGCCCGTGACGGCCTGTCCGAGGCGCGTCGCTCGGTCATGGCGCTGAAAGTCGACCAGACGCGGCGCGCGGGGCTGGAACTGGCACTGCGGCAGCTCGCCGATCGCTCCACCGTGCCAGGCAGCATCACCTGCACCTTCGAGGGCAGCGGCGTGGCGACCGGCCTGCTCCCGGAGCATGAGCATGAGTTGCTGCGCATTGCGCAGGAGGCGGTCAGCAACGCGATGCGCCATGCGCGCCCGCACCTGGTGCGCATCAACATGGCCGACGAGGCTTCGCACTGGATCATGTCGGTGGCCGATGACGGCGTCGGCATGCAGCAGCCCACGGAGCGCTACGCGCAGGATGGCTTCGGCCTGTCCAGCATGCGCCAGCGCGCCAATGCCATTGGCGGGGAGTGGCACATCGACAGCCAGCCGGGCAAGGGCACGCGCATCAGCGTGCGCATGCTGAAGCCGGCGACCTAAGTGGCAGCCGTGATGAAGACCAAGATCCGCGTCATCCTGGCCGATGACCACCCGGTCGTGCGCGACGGGCTGGCCGCGATCGTCAACCAGCAGGTGGACATGGAAGTCGTCGCCGAGGCGGGCGACGGCGAGGAGGCCATCGCGCTGTACGAGCAGCATCGCCCGGATGTCATGGTGCTTGACCTGCGCATGCCCAAGCGCGACGGCGTCGCGGTCGTGCAGCGCATACTCGAGCTGCACCCCAAGGCATGCATCCTCATCATGACAACCTACGACGGGGACGAGGACATCTTCCAGTGCCTGTCACAGGGGGCCAAGGGCTACCTGCTGAAGGATGCGCCGCGCCCGGAGATCCTCGCGGCGATCCGCGCCGTCAGCGAGGACCGGCCGTACACCTCCTCACAGGTCGCCGCCAAGGCGCTGCAGCGCATGGGCAAGCCCAGCCTCACGCAGCGCGAACTGGACGTGCTGCAGCTGGTCGCCGAGGGGCGCAGCAACAAGGACATCGCGCGACGGCTCTCGATCACCGAAGGCACGGCCAAGACCCACGTGAAGGCGATCCTCACCAAGCTCGACGCCATCAGCCGCACCGAGGCGGTCGCGGTGGCGCACAAGCGCGGGCTGATCCACCTCTAGGGCCGTGCGCGCGCCGCAGCGGCGCACCGCGATCAGCCCGGCTTGGGGGGCTGGAATCCTTGCGGTGCCGCAGAGCCGGTGCCGAAGAAGAACTTCTCCATCTCGGTCTCCAGGAACTTGCGCGCCTTGGGCTCGATGGGCGTCAGGCGGTACTCGTTCATGAGCATGGTCTGGTGTACCAGCCACTTCGCCCACGCCTCCTTGGAGACGTTGTCGTAGATGCGCTTGCCGAGCTCACCGGGGTAGGGAACGCGGTCAAGTCCCGCGGCCTCGCGCTTGAGAAGGACGCACTGGACTGTGTGTGACACTCGACCCCCTCGTCCGCCCCTCAGGCGGACTTTACGCTTCGAACAGGTTTACCCGGCGAGGCCGGCCAGCAGCGCACTGATGGGCGCGGGCAGGCCGATGCGGGCGGGCGTGCGGATGTTATACCAAAGCCCCGGTTCGTCCCGGACTTCAGCGGCCGGCGACGCCCAGCGCACCAGCAGCGGGCTGATCGTGAGATCAAAGTGCGTAAAGGCGTGCTCGAGGTTGCCCAGCCGCTGGGCTGGTGCACCACCGGTACCGATCGAGGCTTCGATGAAGGCGGTGGCGTCCGCCTGGCTTGCGAACTGCGGCAGGCACCACAGCCCTCCCCAGATCCCCGCCTCGGGCTGGCGCTGCAGCAGCACTTCGCCGCTGTCCTTGAGCGCGAGCACCATGAACACCTGGCGCTGCGTGCGCACCAGCGCGCGCCGCGGTGCCGGCAACTGCTGCTGGCGGCCGCTTGCGTGCGCCTGGCAGCCGTGGGCAAGCGGGCATTGCGCACACAGCGGCCGGCTGCGCACGCAGCGCGTCGCCCCGAGGTCCATGATGGCCTGCGTGTAGGCGGCGACCTGCGCAGGCGGGGTGCACAACTCTGCGAGCTGCCACAGGCGCTGTTGCACGGCCGCGGCACTTACCGGTCCCTCCACGGCGAAGTAGCGCGCCAGCACCCGCCGCGCGTTGCCATCGAGGATCGCAAAGCGCTCATCGCGTGACAGCGCAAGGATGGCCCCCGCGGTGGAGCGCCCGACCCCGGGCAGCGCCTCGACCTCGGTGAAGCTGCTGGGGAACTGCCCGCCGTGCACGTCGCGGACCTGCCGCGCCGCGCGGTGCAGGTTGCGCGCACGGGCGTAGTAGCCCAGCCCTGCCCACAGGTGCAGCACCTCGTCGAGCTCGGCCGCGGCCAGGCACTCCACCTCGGGAAAGCGTGCCATGAAGCGCCCGAAGTAGCGGATAACGGTGGCGACCTGGGTCTGCTGCAGCATGATCTCCGAGACCCACACCCGGTAGGGCGTGCGCTCGAGCTGCCAGGGAAGATCATGGCGGCCGCAGGCGGCGGCCCATGCGAGGAGGCGATCGGCGATCGGGGATTGCGGCACGAGGGGAATTCTAGCGTTTCGCGCCGTGGCACGGCGCGGGCAGAAAAACGCCGGCCACGGGGCCGGCGCAATCGGATGGCTTCAAGCTTGCCCTTCAGTGGCGGTCACACAGGTGCACGTCGCCGCTCATGGCCTTGACCTGCACGTGCCCGCCACCGCCACCGCGCGTACCTGAGATCGACTGTCCCACGGTGCCCTTGGCAGGATGTACGTCAAAGCAGTCCGTGATGTCGCCGCTGAACGTGGATGCCTCGTAGGCGTAGCCTGCCTCGGAGGGTGCATGGAGCGTGATGTCGCCGCTGACGGTCGCAGCATCCACATTCGCGCCCTGCTTGAGCTTGCCCTCGAACTGCACATCGCCGGAGGTGGTGCGCAGGCGCACCGCGCCTGCGCTGTCCAGGGCAATCCCGAGCGTCCCGCTCACCGTGCCGGCATCCAGGTCACCGGCGGCATGGTCCATGCGCACGTCCCCGCTCACGGTGGTGACGTGCAGGCGCGCAGGCTGGCCGTGGCCCTTGACCCTGACATCGCCGCTGACGGTCTTGAGCTCAAGGTCAGCCCCGGCGATCTCAGTGCTGATGTCGCCGCTGACGCTGTTCAGGCGCTGCAGCCCGGTGAGCTCACTGATGTTCTGGTCGGCACTCACCGTGGTCACGTGCAGCTCACTGCCGCGCGGCACCTGCACGCGCAGCTGCGCATCGTCGCGGCTCGAGGAGCCCCTGGGCAGCACGACCTTGATGTTGACGCGACCGTTGCTGCCGTCCACGTCGAGCCGCTCCACGTCCGCCTCCAGCTCGGCATGCACGCTGACCTCCGGGCGGTCCCAGCCGCTCACCTGGACCTCCCCGGTGGTGTTGGTGATCTCGACGATCCCCCGGGGCTCCGCCGGAAGCTCCTTGTCGAGGGTGCGGGTGGCCTTCGGCCCAGCCGGTGCCTTCGGTTCGGCCGGTGCCTTCGGCTCGGCCAATGCGGCGCTGCCGGCGCACAGCAGCACGAAGCAGGCGGATAGTGTCGGTAAAGTACGCATGTCAGATACCTCTGCCAGGGTCGCTGGCCTCGTGCACGTCCGTCAGGGCGCGCATTTCGTCCTGGTAAGTGTTGATGAGCAGTTCCTGGAGCAACGCGTTGCTGGGATCCTTGCCCAGCGCCTGCTCCAGATCCGTCTTGGCTTTCTGGATCGTCGCAAGACTGGCGGTCACCTTGGCCCGCGCCGCCGGTGGCATCGCATCCAGCTGCCCCTGCAGCGACTGCACCAGCTGCGCCCGCGCCTGCTGGTAGCGCGGGTCGGACACGTAGCTGGCAGCGACGGCCCCGGCCGCCGCGCCGCTCGCGGCCGGATGCGTGGCCGCGGTCAGCGGCGCGGTGGAACCCAGGCCCGGGATGGGCAGCAGGTCGCGACCGATCCAGACCCCGATGGCAACGCTTGCCACCATGGCCGCGGCGGCAAGCCAGCGCAGCGGCAGGCCGCGACGGCCGACCGGCGGCTGCAAGGGCGCCTGCGCCTGCAGGCGCGCCTGGATCTGCGGCCACAGGTCGCGCGGCGGCCCGATCGAGGTCGGCAGCTCGCGCAGTGACTTCACCTTGTGTTCACCGGCCATCAGTTCAGCTCCATGTTCAGTCTCTCGCGCAGCAGCCTGCGTGCGCGGTGCAGCTGCGCCTTGCAGGTTCCTTCCGCGATGCCCAGCATCTGCGCCGCCTCCACGTGGCTGTAGCCATACAGGGCGTGTAGCACCAGGGCGTCGCGGGCCCCGTCCGGCAGCGCATCGATCGCGGCCTCCAGTTCCTCGACCTCCACCGGCGTCTCGAGCGTCCAGCCGCCCTCCAGACCCTGCGCGTCCTCGTCGTGCTCTTCAACGGGCGTCGCCTTGCGGCGCTTGCCGAGGCTGACATTCACGGCGATCCGGTGCAGCCAGGTGCCCAGCGAACTGCGCGTCTGGAACTGGGACAGTGCCCGCCAGGCGTTGATGAAGGTCTCCTGCGTACAGTCCTCCGCCAGCTGCGCGTCGCGGGTGATGCGCAGGCACAGTCCATGGACACGCCCGGCGTGCTCACGGTACAGCCGCTCGAAGGCGCGGGTGTCCCCGGCCCCAGCGCGCTGCACCAGGGCCGCCTCCCAATCGACCCGGCTGTCCTCGGCCTGTAACTGACTCATCTGTCCCTTAGAGGACGCATCCCCCCTGGGGGTTTAAAGGGAAGCCGGGCGCCGGGCAACCCTCAGCTTCGCGGGGTCCACGCCCGGGCGGCCCCGCCCGGGACCGGTCATGAGCTGCGCGGCCAGCGGGCCAGGTACTCGCGGTGCGCGTCCAGCGAGGGATCCTCCAGCCGCGCCAGCTGGCCGGGCCGGAAGCCCGAGTCCACCCGCAGGACGGCAACCTCGCGGCCCGTCACCGTGAAGAGCGCGCGCCATTCCTTCACGGCCAGCTGCAGTCCGGCGGCCGTGCGCCGGATGCGGCGGTAAGGATGGGGGACCGGCCCCAGGGACAGCGTGGCGCGGATGCGCTCGGCGAGCGCAAGCCCGGTCTGGGTCTCGACCCAGGCCGCCTGCTCCCGTGCCGGGGACTGGAAGCACACGGCATAGGCGGGCACCGGGTCAGCTGGTGCGCCGCCGGCTGCGGCCGGCCGTTCGTCCGTGAGCCAGCCGTCGCCGGCTTGCGGATGTGCGTCGGTGTAGGCGACGTAGGGCTTCAGGTCGAGCACCGGGGTGCCGTCGAGCATATCGGCGTCGCGGATATGCACGTTGAGAGCTTCCACCCGCTCCAGCCGCACGACTGACATGCCGATGGGGTTGGGCCGGTGCGGTGAGCGCGTGGCGAACACCCCCTTGCGTCCGGTGGTGCTGCGTGGCGGCAGCACTTTGGGACGCCAGCCCGCGTTGTGATGAAACCAGAACAGCACCCAGATCAGCGGCCAGCGCGCGAGGTCCTCCAGTGCGTGCTCGAAGTTGCGCCCGGGCAGCAGCTCGATGCGCGCCGGGATGTCGAGCGCGGCGCGCGGCTGGCGCGCAACTTCCACCTTGGTGTCAGCGGCGCAGCGCACGAAGCCGATCGGCTCCAGGACCAGGCGCGCGGACACATCCGGATCGCCCGCGTCTGCCATCACCGACACCTTTGCCGGGAACCGCCGCGCGGCGCGCCGGTCTGACAGGCAATACCTGGTGAGCGGATCCGGATGAGCGAGGCGACCATCGAAGTAGCGTACACCGCCCTGCGCAGGCTGCGATTGGCCGGTGCCGTGCCGCAGGAGAGCATGCCGCGGATCCACCGCGAGCGTTGGCGCGCCGCCACGACACTGCCCGCGCGGGTGTTCTGGCAGGGGCGCGCGAGCTGGCTGCCGGTGCGCCCGGGGGCGCCACTCACCAGCGAGCGAGTGGCGGCAGGCTCATGAGGTAGGCCTCAGGATCCGCATCGGTGCTGAAGCCGAACTTGGTGCCACGGTCATAGACCAGGTTGAACTCGACGTAACGCCCGCGCTTGGTCAGCAGCGCCTCGCGCGCGGCGTCATCGAACGCGGTGTCCTTGCGGCGCTGCACCAGCTGCGGGTAGACCGACAGCAGGGCCTCCCCCACCGAGCGCACGAAGCGGAAGTCTGCGCCCACGTCGCCGCTGGCCAGGTCATCAAAGAAGATACCGCCCACGCCGCGCGGCTCCTGCCGGTGCGGCAGGTAGAAGTAGCGGTCGCACCAGGCCTTGTACTGCGCGTAAGCGTCGGGCCGGTAACCGTCGCAGGCCGCGCGCAGCGCGGCGTGAAAGTCGGCCGTGTCCTGGGCGAACGGGAAGGTCGGGGTCAGGTCCGCGCCACCGCCGAACCAGGTGCGGCTGGTGGTCAGGTAGCGCAGGTTCATGTGCACGATCGGCACGTAGGGGTTGGCCATGTGGGCGACCAGCGAGATCCCACACGCTGAGAACTGCCCTTCCGACTCCTCAGAGCCGGCCACCTGGGCGCGGGCCTCCTTGGGAAACACGCCCCACACGTGGCTCACGTTCACGCCCACCTTCTCGAACACCTCCCCGCGCATCAGCCGCGAGTCGCCGCCGCCCTGCAGGCGGTGGCCGGCAGGCTTGGTCCAGCTGCGCGCCTCGAAACGCCGGGTGGGCTCGAACGCCTCGAACGCTGCGCACAGCCGACCCTGCAGGTCACGGAAGTACGCGGTCGCCTCGGCGGCGAACTCAGGGGTGTTCATGGACGAAATCGATCAGGCGCGCCACTGCATCCGGCGGGGTATCCGGCCAGATGCCGTGCCCGAGGTTGAACACGTGCCCAGGCAGCGGACCGGCTGCCTCGATGACCGCGCCGGCCAGGCGCTGCAGTTCCGGCGCCGGGGCGAACAGGGCCGCAGGATCAAGGTTGCCCTGCACCGCCTTGCCCGGCCCCAGGATGCGGCGCACCGCCGCCAGGTCCATGCGCCAGTCGACGCCGATGACATCGGCATCCAGGTCAGCCACCGCCTGCATGAGCGCTGACCCCTGGTTCACGTAGTAGATGAGCGGCACGCCCGCGCGCCGGGCGATGGCAAGCGCGCGCCGCACGGCCGGCAGTGCGAAGCGGGTGAACTCGCTCGGGGCGAGCAGTCCGGCCCAGGACTCGAACAGCATCAGCGCCTGCGCACCGGCGCCGGCCTGCGCCAGCAGGTATTCACCCATGGCGTCCCCGAGGTGCTGCAGCAGCCGCTGCGCGGACTGCGGCTGCGCGTAGAGAAAGGAGCGCGCCGGGCCGAACTCCTTGGACGGCCGGCCACAGACCAGGTAGCACATGAGCGTGAACGGGCCGCCGGCAAAGCCGATCACCGGGGCACCGCGCGGGATGCCTGCGCGCACCAGGCGGATCGTCTCCAGGACGAACGGCACGTCGCGCGCGGGCACCAGTGCCGGCAGCGCATCGATCTGCGCATCGGTGCGGATCGGGTGCTTCACCACCGGCCCGGGCTCGAAGGTCAGATCGATGCCCATGCCCTGCAGCGGCGTCATGATGTCGCTGAACAGGATCGCCGCATCCAGCTCGAAGCGGCGCAGCGGCTGCAGCGTCACTTCGGCCGCCAGGTCAGGCGTGCGCGTGAGCGTGGCGAAGTCCACCTTGGCACGCAGCGCGCGGTATTCCGGCAGGTAGCGTCCGGCCTGGCGCATGATCCAGATCGGGCGGTGCGCGGGCCGCTCGCGGCGGCACGCGGCCAGGAAGGCGCTCGGGCCGCTCATGACTGCAACCACTGCACCACCTCGGGCGCGAAGTAACTGATGATCAGGTCCGCCCCGGCGCGGCGGATGCCGGTGAGTGTCTCCAGCACCGCGGCACGCTCGTCGATCCAGCCGTTGGCGGCGGCCGCCTTGATGAGGCTGAACTCCCCGGACACCTGGTAGGCCACCACCGGCACGTGCACCCGGTCGCGGACCTGGCGGATGACATCCAGGTAGGGACCGGCGGGCTTCACCATCACCATGTCCGCGCCCTCTTCCACGTCCAGCATCACCTCGCGCAGCGCCTCGCGCACGTTGGCCGGGTCCATCTGGTACGAGCGCCGGTCGCCGAACGCGGGGGCGGACTCGGCGGCCTCGCGGAACGGCCCGTAGAACGAGGAGGCGTATTTGGCCGCGTAGGCCACGATCGGGGTGTCCTGCAACGCGTTCGCGTCCAGCAACGCGCGGATCGCCGCGACCCGCCCGTCCATCATGTCGCTCGGCGCCACCGCATCGGCGCCGGCACGCGCGTAGTTCAGCGCCACCTGTGCCAGGGTCTTCACGGAGGTGTCGTTCTCGATCACCCCGCCCGCGCTGACATGGCCGCAATGGCCATGGTCGGTCGCCCCGCACAGGCACACGTCCGCCCACACCAGCAGCTTCGGGCAGGCCGCCTTGATGGCACCGATCGCCCGCGCGGCCAGTCCCTGCGGGTTCCAGGCATCACTGGCCCCGGCGTCCTTGACGTCCGGGGCTGCGAATACCAGCACCGCCACCACGCCTGAGTCGGCCACCGCCTTGGCATGCACGGCGGCCTCGTCGACGGACAGCTGGAAGATCCCCGGCATGCTCTTCACCGCGTTGCGCACGCCGCGGCCGGGCACGACGAACATGGGGTAGATGAATGACTGCGGAGTCAGGTGCGTCTCGCGCACCATGCGCCGCCAGACATCGGACTGGCGCGTGCGTCGCGGGCGCTGCTGTGGAAATCCCATGTTCTATCTCGTTTGCAACAGGCGAAGGGTGGTTTGGGCCAGGCCCTGCAGGGTGGCGGTCGAGGCGACCACGGCCTGGTGGCCGCGCGCGGCGAGCTCGCGCGCCGTGGTGCTGCCGATGGCGACGGCCGCGGCACGGGTAAGCAGGCGCCGGAAATCCTCGTGGCCGAGCGCCTGGGCAAGTTCGGTCACCGCCGAGGGGCTGGCGAAGGTCACCGCGGCAACGCCGTCGCGCTCGATCCAGGCATGGCACTCGGCAACGTCCAGCGCGGTGCCCTGGGTGCGGTAGGCCTCGACCTGTGTCACCTGTGCGCCCAGCTGGGAAAGCCCTGCGGCGATCATCGGCAGTGCGCGCGAACTGGCCGGGTAGAGCACGCGCGCACCGGCCACCAGCTGCACGCCCAGGGCCCCCACCAGCGCTGCGGCGTTGGCCTCCTCGGGCACCAGGTGCACCGGCCAGCCGCGCTGGCGCAGCACCTGGGCGGTCGCCTGCCCGATCGCCGCGACCTGCACGCCCGCCGGTGGCGCGGGCAGCCGCTCCAGCACCGCACTGACGCCGTGGCGGCTGGCGAACACGATCCAGTCAAACGAATGCACCTGCGCCAGGGCTGCCGCCAGCGGCGCAGGATCCGCGGGGCTGACGCTCACGGCCGGCCACCGCAGTACCTGCAGCCCCAGCCCCTGCAGCTCGCGGCTGAGCGGGCCGTCGTGATCCTCGGCGCGCGTGACGACCACGGGCCGCATGGCGGCCGGCGCGTTCACGGCGTGGCCCCGGCGGGCGGCGTCCGCGCGTGCGCGATGATAGAGCCGGCACCGCGCGCCAGCAGATCCTCGGCCACGCGCTGCCCCAGCGCTGCAGCCTCCTCGATCGATGCCGGCGCCGCGCCGCGCGCCGCGATCGACTCGCTGCCATCCAGCGAGCACACCGTCGCCTCCAGGCGCAGCAGCCGGTCGGTAACCGTCGCGAGCGCACCGAGCGGCACCTGGCAGCCGCCCTCGATCCGTCGCAGCAGCGCACGCTCGGCGGTCGCCGCCAGGCGCGCCTCGCGCTCATCCAGCGGCTCGAGCCAGCGCAGGGTCGCCGCATCGCCAGCGCGCGCGCACAGGCCGATGATCCCCTGAGATACCGCGGGCGGGAAATCATCCGGGCTGAGCAGCTGCGAGACGTGCTGGCCCAGATTCAGGCGCGCCAGTCCGGCAGCGGCGAGGATGATTGCGTCGTAGTCCCCGCGCCGCAAGCGCTCCACGCGGGTCGGCACGTTGCCGCGCAGCTCGACGTGCTCCAGGTCCGGGCGGATGCGTGCCAGGAAGGCGCGACGGCGCAGGCTGCTGGTGCCGACCCGCGCCCCCGCCGGCAGGTCGGCGAGCGGCTTGCCGTCGTAGCTGAGGAAGGCATCGCGCGCATCGGCGCGCTGCAGGGTGGCCGCCAGCGTCAGTCCCGCATCCAGCTGCGTCGACAGGTCCTTCAGGCTGTGCACGGCAAGATCGACGGTGCCCTCCAGCAGCGCGCGGTCGATCTCCTTGGTGAAGAAGGCGCGGCCGCCGACCTGCCACAGTGGCAGTTCGCTTTGGATGTCGCCCTCGGTCTTGATGTGCACCAGCTCCACGGGCGGTGCGCCCGGCTGCGCCCGCAGCAGTGCCTCGACATGGCGCGCCTGCCAAAGCGCGAGCGCCGAGGCGCGTGTACCGATACGTAGTGGCTTGGTAGTCATGGTTCGCCCGCGGCCAGGAAGCGGTAGCCGACACCCCACACGGTGAGGAAGTGCCGGGGGTTGGCAGGGTCCTTCTCGAAGCGCTTGCGCAGCCGCAGGATGAAGTTATCCACGGTGCGCGTGGAGGGGAACACGTCGTAGCCCCACACCTTCTCGAGCAGGTCCTCGCGCGAGACGATCTCACCACCGTGTTCGGCGAGCACCTTGAGGATCATTGCCTCCTTTTCGGTCAGCTCGTGCGCCTCGCCGTTCCAGCTGCGGGCGCGGAACGCGCGGAAGTCGACCTCGTTGCCGCCGAAGCTCAGCAGCGCGGTGTCCGCGGTCGCCGAGGCGCTGCGGTACCAGTCCCAGCGCCGCAGGATGGCGCGCACGCGCAGCAGCAGCTCCTGCAGGTGGAAGGGCTTGGCAAGATAGTCATCGCCGCCTGACTGCAAGCCGCGCACCCGGTCCGCCGGATCCCCGCGCGCGGTGAGGAACAGCACGGGGGTATTGTTGCCCTGCTCGCGCAGCGCGCGGCATACCGCGAAGCCGTCGATCCCGGGCAGCATCACGTCCAGCAGGATGAGCGCGCAGGGGTTGCCGCGCAGCCACGCGAGCGCCTGCTCCCCATCGCCCGAGGTGCTGACCTCATAGCCTTCCGCGCGCAGGTTCTCCACGACCCCGGCGGCCAGGTGGGGGTCGTCCTCGACGACCAGTACGCGTGCGGCTTCGGCTTGCGCATTCACCGCACCGATCCTGCGGCCGCCGGCCAGCTGAGCACGAAACTCGCGCCCCGGCCCGGGCCGTCGCTGTGCGCGCTGACACTGCCGCCGGCCAGCTGCATCAGCTTGCGCACGATGAACAGGCCGAGCCCGGTACCGGAGTTGCCGGCGCCCTTGTGGCGGCTGCTGAACTTCTGGAACAGTCGCGCACCATCGGCGGCACTGAAGCCGACGCCCGAATCGCGCACCGACAGCTCCACCTGCGCACCCAGCGCGCGCGCCTCCAGTGCAATGGTGCCACCGCCGGACAGCGCCGTGAGGGCGTTCTCCAGGATGTTACGTACCACCACATCAAGCGCGAGCGGGTCGCTGAGCACCTGCAGTTCGGCGCCGATGCGGGTGGAGATGGTGACGCCGGCCGCCCGGGCGCGTTCCTCCAGCTGGCTCACCACGCGCGCCACGACCCCCGCCAGCTGCAGCGGTTCGGGCCTGAAATCAGCGCGGCCGCGCTCCAGCCGCGCGCTCTCCAGGATCTGCGTGACCATCAGCTCCAGGCGCGCGATGTCGGCAAGCATGCGGTCGGTGAGCACGCGCGCGCGCTCCGGAGGCGGCGCGCGCAGGGCGAGGGTCTCAAGCGACAGCTGCAGGCTTGCCAGCGGGGTCTTGAACTGGTGGGACACCAGCGCGAGGAAGCTGTCCTGGTCCTCGAGCACATGCTGCTCGGCGCGCAGCGCGCGCGCGATCACGAAGATGCAGGTGCCCAGCGCCAGCAGGAAGAACGCTCCCTCCCAGGAGTACTGGCGATTGCGGCGGCGCTCCTCGGTGAGCAGCATCTGCGCCACGGGCGCGGCGACTGTGGCCTTGCCACCGCTCACGGCGATCCCCGGCAGCAGCGCCGTCACCTTCTGCACCGACGCCCCGGAATCCAGCAGCTCCTGGGCGGCCGCGGTCTGCTCGGCGTAGGCGCTGCGCGCGGCCTGCACTTTTTCCACCGTGTAGCTGTGCTGGTCAAAGATCCACCAGCCGACCTGCACGGCCGCCACCACCACCAGGGCGAGCGCGGTGAGCTGGAAGACGCGGCTTGCCTTCATGCGATGCCCGCCAGGGAGTCACTCAGGGCGTGCACGAACAACTTCAGGTCCGCACTGGTGTGGGCCAGTGACAGGAAGCAGCCCTCGTACGCCGAGGGCGGCAGATACACCCCGCGGGCCAGCATCGCGTGGAACAGCGCGCCATAGCGGGCCGTGTCCGTGGGGGTAAGCGTCGCGGCATGCCGTGGCGCCCCGCCTTCGTGGAAGGACATCCAGAAGAGCGAGCCGGCGCGCACCAGGTGGATGGGAAAGGCCGCCCGCGCCAGCACCGGCTTGAGGATCCCCTCGAGCTCAGCCCCCAGTGCCTCGAGCTTGGCCCAGCCGGCTTCGCGTTCCAGCAGGTCAAGCGTCGCAAGTCCGGCGGCCATGGCCACCGGGTTGCCCGAAAGCGTGCCAGCCTGATAGGTGTCCCCGTCCGGGGCCAGGCGCGCCATCATGCGGCGCGCACCGCCGAAGGCCCCCACCGGCATGCCGCCGCCGATGACCTTCCCGAAGGTCGCCATGTCCGGCTTGATGTCCAGCACCTCGGCCGCCCCGCCGCGCGCCAGGCGGAAGCCGCAGATCACCTCGTCGAAAATCAGCAGCGCGCCGTGCGCCTGCGTGAGCTCGCGGATCGCCGCCAGGAATTCGCGGCGTTGCGGCAAGAGGCCATGGTTGGCCGGCAGCGGCTCGATGATCACCGCGGCGATCGCCGCGCCCTCGCGCGCAAACAGCGCCCTGAGCGCCGCGTCATCGTCCAGCGGCAGCACGCGCGTGCACGCGGTGAACGCCTCCGGCACCCCCGCCGAGGAGGGTCGCCCGAAGGTCGCGAGCCCGGAACCTGCGGCCACCAGCAGGTGGTCGGCGTGGCCGTGGTAGCAGCCGGCGAACTTCACGATGAGATCGCGCCCGGTAAAGGCGCGTGCCACGCGGATGGCACTCATGACCGCCTCGGTGCCCGAGGACACGAAGCGCACCTGCTCGGCGGCCGGGTACGCGGCGGTGACGCGCTCGGCCAGTTCCACCTCACCGGCGCACGGGGCACCGAAGGTCGTGCCGCGCACCAACGCTGCACTCACCGCGGCGACGACCGCCGGATGCGCATGGCCGGCAATCAAAGGTCCCCACGAGCACACCAGGTCAAGGTAGGCGCGACCGTCGGCATCGAATATCTGCGCGCCGGCGCCGCGCTCCATGAACAGGGGCGTGCCACCGACGGCGCGGAACGCGCGCACCGGCGAACTGACGCCTCCGGGGATGACTCGGCAGGCACGCTCGTACAGGGCATCCGAGCGCGGACCGGAAAAGCCCGCGCTGCGCTCGTTCAGGGCATTGGTCATGAATCTCTCTTCGTCTCTTCTTGCGGCACGGCCGGGCTGCGGCGGCTGCGCTTGGCTCCGTCGAAAAAGGCGTCCACCGCATCGGCGGTGGCATGCAGCGCAGCTGCACGCAGGCCTGCCAGGGGCAGGTGCGCCAGGCGCCGCGCCACGGTCGAGGCCAGACGCTCCAGCTGCTGGGCCTGGTGGGGATCCAGTGTACGCAGCTCATGGGCCAGCGCGCGCGCCACTTCGGCGGCCGCGATCTGCTCGAACGAGTCACGCAGTCCGGCCATGCGGCTGCCGATGGCACGGGTTACCAGGTCCGCGCGCAGGTGAGTCAGGCGCTCGTCAATCGCCGCGCGCACCGGGGCCAGGCGCACCAGCTGGGACAGCCGGCGGCCCTGCGCGGCCTCGATCAGGTCATCCATGCCGACGCGGGTGAGGCCCAGGGCGCGTGCGGCCGCCGGGTCCACGTTGGGGGGCACGCCGAAATCGATCAGCAGCGGCGCGCAACTCCCCAGCCGCCGTAGCGTTGCAGCATCCAGCACCGGTTCGCCACCGCCGGTCGCAAGCACCAGCGCCCGCAAGTCAGGCGGCTGTGCGCGGAATGATTCCAGCGAGATCGCCTCGGCGGCGACCGAAGCGGCGAGCTCCTGCGCGTTCTCGAGCGTGCGGTTGACGATCACCAGCGGCACTTTGGCTGCCGCCAGTACCATCGCGCAGCGACGCGTCATCGGCGACACCCCCAGCAGGCCGACGCGACCGGCGCCGCCTGCCAGGTGCCGCAGGGCACGGTCGGCGGCCATGTCACCCAGGGAAGGCGTGCGGATCCCGTTGGTCATGCGCCGCACGCGCCGCGCCATGCCCAGCGCCTCGCCCATCAGCCGGTCGAGGACCGGCCCGCAGGTATGCGCCAGCCGTGACTCCTCCCAGGAATCGCGCAGCTGCACGGCGATCTCCTGCTCACCGGTCTGCGCCGAGTCCAGCCCGCAGGCCAGCAGGAACAGGTGCTCGACAGCGGCCTCCCCCGTCCAGGCCCGCAGCGCCTTGGCGGCCTCGCCCGGCTGCGCGTCATGCCCAGTGAGGCTGCGGAATATATCCGCGCGACAGTCCGCCGCGGGGGTGCCATCGGCGGTCGCATACACGATCTCGACGCGGTTGCAGGTGCCCACGTACAGCACCTCGGCACCCCCCAACTGGGCGCGCAGCTGCGGCAGCCGCAGCGCAATGTCCGCGCGCGGCACGGAAAAGCGGGCCACTTGGTCCACGCCCACATGGCGATAGGACAGGCCAACCACGCCGATCTGGTCCATCCGGTGAGCTTAGCGGCCGGCGAGCCAGCCGAATGTCACCGAATGGTCATAGCGCTGAGACGCGCGACTCAGTTGCAAGCCAGCAACGCCGATGACGCCCCAAAGCGGCCCGGCGATACAATGCGCGGGCGGCTGCCCGCTATCGGCACCCCCGTGCCCAGGAGTCCCCAGTCTTGCTGCGAAAAATCGTCCCGCTCCTGGCCGCCGCCGCGCTTGCATGGCCGTGCTCACTGGTGCTGGCCGCCGACCCTGCAGTGCATGAGCGGGCGCGCGATCTGGGGATCCCGTTCGAGGGCACGCCGGGCAAGCTGAACGCGATCACCGACGTCGATGGCGTGCTGGTCGGTCAGACCACCCTGATTTCCGGCAGTGGCAAGCTCGAGGTCGGCAAGGGGCCGGTGCGCACCGGCGTCACCGCGATCCTGCCGCGCGGGGCTGACTCCATCCAGCGCTTCTCCTTTGCCGGCTGGTTCGCCGAGAACGGCAATGGCGAGATGACCGGCACGACCTGGGTGGAGGAATCCGGGTTCCTTGAAGGCCCGGTGATGATCACCAACACCCACAGCGTCGGGGTGGTGCGCGATGCGGTGATTGCCTGGCGTGTCGCCCATGGCCCGGCGGATGACACCGGCGCCTGGTGGTCGCTGCCGGTGGTCGCGGAGACCTGGGACGGCTGGCTCAACGACATCAACGGCTTCCACGTCAAGCCCGAGCATGTCTTCCAGGCGCTGGACAGTGCGCGCCCCGGGGCGGTGCAGGAAGGCAACGTCGGTGGCGGCACCGGGATGATCTGCAACGGCTACAAGGGCGGCATCGGCACCTCCTCGCGCAAGCTCGCGGCGAAGGACGGCGGCTACACCGTGGGGGTCCTCGTGCAGTGCAACTACGGCACCCGGCAGAACCTGCGCGTCGCGGGCATCCCGGTGGGCAGCGAGATCTTCGGTGAGGATCCTTATGCGTTCGTGCCCTCGGACATCGCCGAGCGCGGCTCGATCATCGTCGTGGTCGCCACCGACGCCCCGCTACTGCCGCACCAGCTCAAGCGCGTGGCGCGGCGCGTGACACTGGGCCTCGGACGCAACGGCAGCACCGCGGGCAACGGTTCCGGGGATATCTTCATCGCGTTCTCGACCGCCAACCCGGAAGCCAGCGGCAGCGAGCATGTCGCGGCCCTGCAGATGGTCCCAAACGACTCGCTCGACCCGATCTTCGCCGCGACCGTGCAGGCGACCGAGGAGGCCGTGATCAACGCGCTGGTCGCCGCCGAGGACATGACCGGCATCGACGACCACCACGTGACGGCGTTGTCGCACGCGAAGCTGCGTGCCGTGCTGAAGAAACACGATCGGCTGCTGAGCACGCACTGAAGCGCCCGCGCACCCGCCAGTCGCCTATGACTGGTGCATCCGCGCCAGCAGTGACTTGAAGCGCGGGTCGGCCGACAGGCCCTGCAGGAGTGGATCAAACTTCATCCAGTGCATGCCGGCATCGCGCTGCCTGAGCGCACGCTCGAGCCACTGGAATGCCAGGTCTGCATTCCCGCGGTGCGCGTAGACCAGCGCGACCTGGTAGGCAGCCGAGTCCTGGATGCCCTTGACCGCCAGCGCCTGGGCAAGGGCGCGATCCGCCTCCGCCTTGCGCCCCAGCGCATCGAGCCCCAGCGGCACCCCCAGCATGTGAAAGTCCGGGTCCTGCTCGAGGGTGAACTCCGCCAGCGCCTCCTCGGGCCGGTGCTGCGCGAGCCGGATCAGTCCGAGCCGGTAGTGGACTGTGGTTGCCCCCGGGAAGCGCCTGATTGCATCCGTCAGAATGGCCGCACCCTCCTCCAGTCTGCCGGCCCGGTAATAGGCGTTGCCCAGCTGGCGGTAGTTGTCGGAAAACAGCGGGTCGATGTCCCGGCCTTTGAGGTGCGCCGCGATGGCCTCGTCGAAGCGGCCCTCGGAGTCGGCGATGTAACCGATCAGCCATGAGGTGTGCGTCCCGTTCGGCTGCAGGGCCACCGCCTTGTCGAGCTCGCGGTGGGCCGCCGGCACGTCCCAGTCCATCATGTAGTACAGGCGCCCGAGTTCCATGTGTGCATCGGCGAGATCCGGGTCGATGCTCAGCGCACGCTGCAGTGCCTCGACTGCCTCGGGCCGCACCACTGCGTAAGGGCCGCCGTAGCTGGAGCCGACGAAGCCGTTCATCCGCACCGTGCCCAGCATGAGCCATGCCTGTGCGAATGAGGGATCGAGCTTGATGGCCGCCTGCAGTTCGCTGATGACGCTGTCGAAGTAGTCGGGGCCGCCAGGGCCATTGAATCTCTCGGCCGCCTTGAGATAGTGCAGGTAGGCATCGCTGCTGAGCGTGGGCGCCGCGCGCGGCGCCGCCTCCCCCAGCACCGAGACCTTCAGTGCAGTGACGACCGCATTGGCGATGTCGTCCTGGACCTTGAAGACATCATCGAGCTGGCGATCGTACGTATCGGACCAGACGCGCGCATCGTCCGCCACGCTCACCAGCTCGGTCGTGATCCGCAGCGCCTTGCCGGACTTGCGCACGCTGCCCTCGAGCACGTGCGTGACATTGAGTGCCTTGCCGATCTCGGCAAGTGTCGCCTGCTTGCCCTTGAAGTAGAACGATGAGGTCCGTGCCGGCACCCGCAGCCCGGGAACCTTGCCGAGCAGGTCGATCAGTTCCTCCGACAGTCCGTCGGAGAAGTACTCCTGGTCCTTCTTTTCCGACAGGTCCGTGAACGGCATGACCGCGATGGACTTGCGGGCCGCCGCGCCCGCAGGCGCGGCTGACTGCTGCTGGGCAACTGCCGCCGGGGCGGCGGTCCGGTGGAGCAAGCCGGCCTTAGCGGCGATGAACCAGCCGACCAGCAGTGCCACCGCCAGCGCGGCGATGATCACGGCGCTGCGCACGCCAGCACGCCTGGCGCCACTCAACGCAGGCGGCGGTACCGCAGCGGTTGGCCGCTGAGTGCCCGCCACCGCGGCACCCACGTTCAGGCGGCGGATGCCCTCGGTGAGCTTGGGCAGCGCCGGCTCGAGGCCGGCGCGCGCATCGATCCACTGCGACTCTGAGAGGAAGTACTCAAGTGATGGCGTGAGCTCGGTGGCGTCCAGGCGCACGGCCACGACACGCTTGCGCTTGGACGAGGCGCGTTCGATCTCCTTGCCCACATGCGCAGAGTCGACCGAGTCCTGCGAAAGCACGAGCACCAGCACCCGGCAGGCGTTGATGGCGCGCACGATGGAGTCTGCGTACAGGGCGCCAGCGGGCACGTCACGCGGGGCCATCCAGACCGATATCCCGGCGCGCTCGAGGTGTTCGCAGATGCGCTGGGCGCTGGCCTCGTCACGGCTGGCATAACTGAGGAATACCTCGCGCGTATCCTCGGCCGCCTCGGACCCGGCTCCTGGCACATCCTCAGCCTGCATTCATTACTCCGCACCACATCGCAAGGATGTTCGCGGTTCCCCGCCCGCGGCGCAAGGCGCGTGGTCCGGCTGGGCAGATACACAAGCACGGCGGACGCCGCGGTTACTTAATACCAGGTATCCACGTGCAGGCCACCGCGCTTACCCGTGATGCTCGGTGTCGTCGTCGTGAGTGAAGCCGACGCCTGCGCCACCGCCCATGCCGCCACCACCGCCACCGCCACCGCCCTGCTTGGCGTTGTCCTTCGGCTCGTCCTTGCCACCCCGGGAGCCCAGGGCGCGCGCGGGCCCCTGCTTCGGGATCAACAGCTGCGCGGGCACCGGCTGCAGATCCAGGACCTGGCGTATGAAGTTACGCAAAGAGACCACCAGATCTGCGGTCTCCACGGCGCGGCCCGCGACGAGTTCGGCTGCTGCTGCTGCCGCCAGTCGCACCTGTTCCTCGGTGCCCAGCAGAACGATGTCCGACAGCGCCGCCTCCACCGCATCGCGGATGCGCCGCGCACGATCAGAGCCGGGATGCGTCCTTTCCGCCTGTCCTGCCGCGCCGCGATCGGCGTCGTCCACGGCAGTGCGCCGCAGATCGCGCAGGTGGAACGGATCCACCGCAAGGTCCCCGGTGAATGAGCCGCCGAGAGTCTTATAGGCGCTGATCAGGGTGCGCAGCCGTTCGTTGATCTGGCGGTTCTCGCGCTCACGCCGCTGCTGCATGGCCTGCATGGCGACCAGGCGGATGCCGACCCCGATCAGGGTAATCACGCTCAGCCCCAGCAGCGTCGACAGCAGCGTCTGCCAGGAGGAGAAGTCCAGGTTTCTCATCGTCCCATTGACCCACTCAGTATCGTCGGCAAGCGACCATCACTGAAATGAGCGTAGCGTGGCGTGCGCTGCGGCGCACGCCCCAATTGCAGCCACGCGAACTCTTGCCCCGTCAGGGCGTGGCTCTTTCATCCACCAGCGCAGCCCACGGACTCGGCCTCTCGCCGGGGGTGAAGCGCAGGTTACCTCCCGCAGTTCCGTGGTGGCGCGCTTCAGGCCCTCGCCTGTCAGCGCAAGCGCCGCGCCTGGCTTACTTGGCAAGGAACCCTGTGACGATGGCAATAGTCACCTGTGGGTTCTCCTCCATGATCCAGTGACCGGACCCCGGAACGATCGCCTCCGTGACATTGCTGGCGACGAAGCGCAGCTCAACCGCCTGCCCGGGACCGAAGGACTTCTCGGCGCCGACTGCCAGGACTGGCATCGGCAGCTTGCCACCCTCGGCAAGGAAAACCTTGTTGTCCTTAGCGTCCTGGTAGAAGGCGCCGAACTGCTCGAAAGCGTCGTGAATGGCGTGCGGCCTCGCGTACAGCGCCGCGTAGTGATTACGCGTTTCTTCATCGATCAGTCTCGGGTCGGCTGACAGCTCGTTGTAGAAGCGGTCGAGGTAGATGCGCTCTCGTCCGGCGACCAGCCGCTCCTCATCGGGCCCACGAAAATTGAAATGCCACAGCAGCGGGCTAAGAACGATCGTATTCCAGTTGCCGATGCCGGGGATTGGCGCATCGATCACCACCCAGCGCGTGATGCGTTGCGGGTACTGCGCGGCCAAGGCATAGCCCACCATGTTGCCGATGTCGTGGGTCACCAAGTCCGCCTTGCCGACCTTCAGCGCGTCCATCACGCCGGCGATGTCCACAGCCTGGTTTTTCTTGGTGTACCCGACATCCGGGTGCTCCGACAGGCCCATCCCG
This sequence comes from uncultured Pseudomonadota bacterium, assembly GCA_963703025.1. Taxonomy (GTDB): domain Bacteria; phylum Pseudomonadota; class Gammaproteobacteria; order Steroidobacterales; family Steroidobacteraceae; genus 13-2-20CM-66-19. The sequence goes on from OY969778.1 coordinate 1,192,976, forward strand.
CGCAGGTCCGGCACGATGACGGTGTGGTCCCGGGCCAGGAGCGCGGCCAACGGCGCCCACATGTCACCGGTGTCTGCAAACCCATGGAGCAATAGGACCGCCGGCCCATGGCCGCCGACCCGAACGTACAGGCTTGTGCCGTTTGTTGGCACCATTTGCGTGTGGAACGACGCCGGATAGGGCTGGATGCTGGCGGCCACAGGCAGCGTGAAAATGGCGGCCGCGATCGCGGCAAGGTGCTTGAACATTTGAACCTCGGTGCGCCGACGGGCTTCGGCGGGTTGCCCAACGATAGGCTCGTACCTGCGGCTTGCGGTAGCGGATAATTGGCCGTGAATAATTCGGGAAAGCCGAACAATGCTGAAGATGGAATCCATTCAGGCCTTTGTCGCAGTTGCAGAAGCGGGCTCTATCACGGAGGCCGCTCACCGGCTCAGCATTTCCAAGTCGGTCGTAAGCGAGCGACTGAAGAGCCTGGAGCACGCACTACGCAGCAAGCTCCTGCGCCGGACCACCCGCGCACTCGCACTGACGGATGACGGCAAGATCTTCTACGAGCGTGCCAAGCGCATTTTGCGCGAGGTTGACAACGCAGCTGCGGAACTGGAGGAACGCCGTGGCACGCTGTCTGGCGCGCTGCGCATATCCGCGCCGGTGAGTTTTGGCAGTTTGCACCTGGGTGCGGCGCTGTTCGGCTTTCTGGCTGAACACCCGGCAATCGAGCTGACGCTGGAGCTGGACGACAAGTTCGTGGACATCGCCTCCGGGGGCTACGATGCCGTCGTGCGGCACGGACCGGTCAACGATGACCGCATCATCGTGAAACGCCTCGCCAGCAGCAGGCGCCTGCTGGTCGCCTCCGCCAGCTACCTCAAGCGCAGTGGCAAGCCTGCGTCGCTTGCGCAACTGGCCCAGCACCAGGGGATCATCTACGGCAACCGCGGCGCGGCAGACTGGCGCTTTCGCGTAGGCCGCCGCTTCACGGTGACGCAACCGCAGGTCGCACTGCGCGTGAACAACGGCCTGCTCATGCGCGACGCTGCGATCGCAGGCCTGGGAATCGCCTTGCTGCCAACCTTCCTGCTGCACGGCCCCCTGCTAAGCCGGGCCCTGAAGGTCATTGACGTCGGCGCCGAGGCCGAGGGGGCCACGATATACATCGCGTACCCGGAACATCTGCGCCATTCCGGGAGAATTCGTGCCCTGACGCGGTGGCTGCAAGCTGCCTTTGGCGACCCACCCTACTGGGATCTCCCGGTGCCCTAGCCCGGTGATGACGGGCTTCCGCTGAGGCAGGACGAGTTGGAGCGGGTGATGGGAATCGAACCCACGTTAGTAGCTTGGGAAGCTACAGTTCTACCATTGAACTACACCCGCGCGGGGTAGCGATTCTATTCGCTATCGGCAGTGACCGGCAATCGTTCCGGTGCACTCCGGGCATCGCCGCTGAGCGCGCTCTGCCGCAAACAAACGGCCCGCACCTTGGACCGCCTTGGCGGTGCGGTGTATAAAGCCCAGTGGGTGTTGCTTCGCTGCCGCTTCGGCGGAGCCTCGCCGATAGGCGATTACCGGAGGTTCGATGGCATCTGCGGCTGTCCTGCAACGCCACCTCGTCATCTGGCGCGACCCGCCCACGCTTCCCTTTATCTGGCGCGGCTTGCTGCCGCTGCTGCTTCTTGCGATCGCCGCGGTCGCGGCGCTCATCCCGTTTGCGCGCAACTCGATCCAGGGCACGGTGCAGCATGAGCTGCGCGGACAGCTGGACGCCGCCGGCTATGCCTGGGCGAACATCGCGGTCAGTGGGCAGGCGGTGCGTGTCTCCGGCACGGCGCCGAGCGCCGATGCGGGCGCCTCGGCCTTGCAGCTGGCCCGGACGGCCACCTGCCCGACCGCGCTGGGTCGCTACACCTGTGCAACCAGCGTCACGGGCCAGTTCACCATTGAGGTCATCGCCCCGCCACCGCCCGCGGCGATCGTTGCACCGCCGCACAGCGAAGCGGCCCCGGCCGTACCGCTCACGCGGCAGGGCTGCGAGCACTCGCTGGCAGGGATGCTGGCGGGCGAGCAGATCGTCTTCGCCCCGGGCAGTGCCAAGATCGATGCGAAGAGCGCTGCGCTGCTGGACCGGCTGGCGCACGAAGTGCGTGCCTGCCCGGGGTCGATCCGCATCGAGGGTTACACCGACACCGTCGGGCGCGGCAGGCTGAACCAACAGCTGAGCCAGGCCCGGGCCGCGGCAGTACGCGATGCACTCATGGCGCGTGGCGTCAGCGCGAAGCGGCTCGTGGCGAAGGGCTATGGCGCGCGACGCGCGATCGCCGACAACAGCACCGAGGCGGGGCGCGCGCAGAACCGCCGCATCGAGTTCCACACGGTCCCTGCCAAATAAGATCGCAGACGAGGACTTCCCATGGGATTTCTACTGGCAAAGATACTGGTCCTCATGGCAGTTGCCGCAACGGCCGGCGGGCTGTTCGCCTTCTGGTGGTTCCGCCGGCACTACGAGGACGTGACACTCGAGTACACGCGCTCGCGCGACGAGTGGTCTGCATGGCGCCGCGGCTTCGAGGAGCGCCTGGCCGCGCGCCCGCCGGTGGACCTGCAGCCGCTGGGTGCGCAGATCGATACGGTGCACGCGATGGTCAGTGGCATCGAAGTGCCGCGCCCACCGGACCTGGCTCCCCTGCATGCGCGCGTCGAGGAGCTTGCCACGCGCATCGGCGAGATCCGCATCCCCGCAGCGCCCGACCTGGCGCCCACCGAGCAGCGGCTAATGGCGATCGAGCACGCCCTGTTTCCGCTACAGACGCGGCTGGACGGCCTGGAAAGCGCAGTGCGCGCACTGCACATCCCCGCAAGTCCCGGTGCGGACCTGTCGCCGGTGCTGTCGCACCTTGCCGCCCTGCAGGCGCGCCTGGATCGCGCACCGCCGCCGGCCATGGTGCGCGATGGCACGCACAACCTGCTCACGCATCCAGGGCACGGCAAGCCCGATGACCTCACGCAGATCAAGGGTGTTGAAAAGGCCCTCGAGCACAAGCTGCACAAGGTCGGCGTGTTCTACTTCTGGCAGATCGCGCAGTGGTCAGCCGAGGACGTGCGTCTCGTGGACGAGCAGCTGGCCAACTTCCATGGGCGCATCGAGCAGGATCACTGGGTCGACCAGGCGAGTGAACTCGCCTCGCAACCCGATGCGGCGCCGGCACCGGTAACCGAGCACTGACGCGTATCCCCCGAGCAGCTACCGGCCGTCCACCGCGGGTTGGGGCCGGCTCTCTATATAATGGGCGCGATGGAAGAGACCCGCAGATGAGCCCGCCTGCCCAGAGCGCCGTGTGCGTGTATTGCGCCTCCAGCCGCACTGCACACCCTGATTACCGCGCCGGCGCGCGCCGCCTGGGGGCAGTCCTGGCGGCCGAGAAACTGACGGTCGTCTATGGCGGCGGTGCGGTCGGTTCGATGGGCGCGCTGGCCGACGGCGCCCTCGCCGCCGGCGGGCGCGTGATCGGCATCCTCCCGCGGTTCATGTCCGACCTGGAGTGGGGGCACAAGGGCCTGAGCGAGCTGCAGCTCGTCGAGGACATGCGCACGCGCAAGCACATGATGCTTACGCTCAGCCAGGCGGCGATCGCACTGCCGGGCGGTTCGGGGACGCTTGAGGAGCTGCTCGAGGCGATCACACTCAAGCGCCTGGGCCTCTACCTGAACCCGATCATCCTGGTGAACACCCGCGGCTTCTTCAACCCGCTGCTGCGCGTGCTCGAGCAGGCGGTCGAGGAGCGCTTCATGGATCAGCGACACCTCACGATGTGGCAGGTGGTGGACGATGCCGATGAGGTGCCCGCGGCATTGCGCAACGCTCCGGGATGGAGCGCCGAGGCACGCAGCTTCGCAGCCGTGTGACCCAACGGCGCCCACCAGGACCGCCTAGCCCCCTTGGCTTCCTGTGCCCGCTGCCTGGATCGCAAAGACCCGGGCACCGCGTGCGATGAACGCGCGATGCAGCGGGATAAAGGCCAGGTACACCACAAGGAACCATGCCACCCGCGCAAACGCGGCAGACAACACCGCCGCGAGCCCAAAGTGCTGCACCAGGCGCGGTGCGACAAACCAACCGGCCAAAAGCACCAGCAGCAGGACGAGGAAGTAGCCGACTCCTGCCCGTGTCAGGCGCAGGCGCGTTCCCGGCGCGTGCGGATAACGCAGGCGCGTGCGGAACCAGGCCATCGCCAGGATAAACAGCAGGGCGAGTACCCCCGGGGCGCTGGCACTATGCATGTCGAGGCCGCTCCGCTCGTCCCGTCCTTCGGGACGTGCACAGCTTATGACAGGGGCGGCCCGGGTGGTCACTGCATCCACGGCCGCCTGGTGTGCGTATTGATGGGTGTGACAACCGGACTTGCTGGCAAGCCGCGCGCCCCCTGGGCCTCGCCGGCGCTCCTGACGGCTCTTGGAATGAGCGCCGCCGGCTGCCATGCGGCCCAGAGTTCAGGCGCGATGGCTGAGGCGCCGCGCCAATGGCAGTTCCGGGTGCTGCTCGATGGCAGGCCCATCGGCGAGCACGACTTCACGGTCAGCGGGGCACACGGATCGGAACAGGTAGTGACGCAGGCCCGGTTCAGCGTCAAGGCCTTGTTCGTGCCCGTTTATGGCTACCTGCACCAGGACTCGGAAACCTGGCGCGACGGCTGCCTGGTGCGCATCGAGGCGCACACCTCGGAGAACGGCCACGAATCGCAGGTACTGGGCAGCCGCGCAGACGCAGGCTTTGCGCTGCATGGCCCGCAGGGCGGCCAGCTGCTGCCGCCGTGCATCAGCAGCTTCGCCTACTGGGACCGGGCACGGCTGGCAGCTGCGCGCCTGCTGAACCCACAGTCGGGCGAATACGAGCCGGTGGCACTGAGCGCGCAGGGGACCGAAAGCATCGTCATCCGCGGACAGGCGGTGCAGGCGGAGCGCTACCGCCTGGCCGGCCCGACCTTCACCGTCACTCTGTGGTACGCAAGCGATGGCAGGTGGCTTGCTCTCGAATCACGCACGGCGCAGGGGCGCACGCTTCGCTATGAAATGTTGTAGCGCCACCGTGTTGGGCAGCAAGCAGCTGGAGCGCGGCCGTGAGGGCCCCTTGCACTGCGTGGCAAACCGGGCTGCTATAGTGCCGACCCGAACACGCCCGGCCCTGGTGTTTCACCGGCCGGATCCAATGCTTGCAGCGAAGCCGCCGACGAATGACTGACTCCAGCCCGCCATTGGATGCCAACTCGCCCGAGGCGTTGCTGGCGCAGGTCGCCCTGAGCAACCGCGCCGCCTTCGAGACCTTGTACCGCGACACTTCCAGCCGCCTGTTCGGCATCTGCCTGCGCGTGCTCAATGAACGCGCCGAGGCCGAGGAAGTCCTGCAGGAGGTCTACACCAGCGTGTGGCGCAAGGCGAGCCAGTTCGATGCGACGCGGGCGAGCGCGATGAGCTGGCTGTCCATGATGGCGCGCAACAAGTCGATCGACCGGCTGCGTGCCATGCCGGCGCGCAACAAGCGCTCGGCCGTGGAACTGGCGGAGCAGATAGCCGACCCCGGGGCATCCCCCGCGCAGCAGGTCGAGACCATGACCGATCGCGCGCGCCTGGAGAACTGCCTCGAGCAGCTGGAGCCCAAGCGCCATTCGCTGATCCGCGCCGCCTTCTTCGATGGCTCGACGTACGAGGAACTCGCCGCAAGCATCCAGGCCCCGCTGGGCTCGGTGAAGAGCTGGATCCGCCGGGGCCTGCTGCAACTGCGGACGTGCCTGGAATCATGAGCGACATGGACCTGCCACCACCGGATGCGCGCGACGCACTCGACCCGCCGGACGATGCGGTGCTGGCCGGTGAACTGGTGCTGGGCGTTCTCAACTCGCAACAACGTGCCGCAGCGCAGGCGCGGGCCGAGTCGGACCCGCAGTTTGCCCGGCTGGTCGCCGGCTGGGAGCGCACGCTGTCGCCGTGGCTGGCTGACGCGCGACCTGTCGCCGCCCCGGCACACGTGTGGCTGCAGATCCGCTCGCGCCTGGGCTGGCAGGCGACTCAGGCGCGCGCGGGACTGTGGCAGAGCCTTGCGTTCTGGCGCGGCGCCGCGGTCCTTGCAAGCCTCGCGGCGCTGTTCGCCGTCTGGGTCGGCCGGCCGCAGCCGGTGGTCGCCCCGGCCGTCGTCGTGCGCCAGGCGGCCGAGCCGGGTGCCAAGCCGGTCACCACGCTCGCCCACGATGACGGCAGCACCGCGTGGCTGGCGTCGGTCGATGCCGCGCACGGCACGGTGCTGATGGTCCCGGTTCCCCACGCCGCGGATTCCCAGGGACGCGTGCCGGAGCTGTGGCTGATCCCATCGGGCAAGGCTCCGCGCTCGCTGGGCCTGGTCTCCACCGAGAAGGCCCATACGGTCAAGGTGCCCCAGGACGTGCTCAGCGCCCTGGGTACAGGTTCGGTACTGGCCATCACCCTGGAGCCCCCCGGCGGGGCGCCGGCCGGTTCCCCCACCGGCCCGATCATCGCCAAGGGTGCAATCCGCACCTAGCGCGCAGCGCGCGGCCTGCCAAGCGGTGCATCCGCAAGGATCGCGCGTGCGTACTATCCCCCTGAAGACCATGAGAGGAGATGCGTATGCCGTCAGCGGACCCGGCCTCGGACCCGACACCCGGAACCGCACCGTTCCGGGTCGCCGCGGCAGTCGCACTGCGCCGCTGGTTCGACACCAGCGCCAGTGACAGCCCCGAGGTCGCCCCCAACCGCATCGACTGGCTGCGCGCCTCGCCGTTTGTGGGCATGCACCTGGCGTGCATCGCGGTTTTCTGGGTGGGCATCTCGCGCACCGCCATCGTCGTGGCCGCGGTGCTCTACGTGCTGCGCATGTTCGCCATCACCGGGTTCTACCACCGCTACTTTGCGCACCGCACCTTCCGCACCTCGCGCACGGTGCAGTTCATCTTCGCGTGCATCGGCGCATCGTGCGTGCAACGCGGCCCGCTGTGGTGGGCAGCCCACCACCGCAACCACCACCAGCACGCCGATACCCACAGCGACCCGCATTCCCCGCGGGTGCACGGCTTCCTGTGGAGTCACGCCGGCTGGTTCCTGACGCCGCGGGGCTTTCGCACCGACTGGAAGCGCATCCCGGACCTGGCGCGGTTTGCGGAGCTGCGCTGGCTGGACCGCTTCGACATCCTGGTGCCGGTGGCGCTGGCGACGGCGCTGTACGTAACCGGCAGGCTGCTGGGCCGCTACGCACCGCAGCTGGGCACCAGCGGCGGCCAGCTGCTGGTGTGGGGGTTCTTCGTCTCCACCATCGTGCTGTTCCACGTGACCGTGACCATCAATTCGCTCGCGCATCGCTTCGGCACGCGCCGCTTCGCCACCGGCGATGACAGCCGCAACAACCCCTGGCTGGCGCTGCTGACATTCGGCGAGGGCTGGCACAACAACCACCACTTCTTCCCCGGCTCGGTGCGCCAGGGGTTCCGCTGGTGGGAGATCGACCTGACCTACTACCTGCTGCGCCTGATGGCGGCGGCCGGCCTGGTGCATGGACTGAAGCCGGTGCCCGCGCGCGTGCTGCAGCTGGCGCGTGGCTGAACCATGCGCATCGCCGTCATCGGGGCCGGGATCTCGGGGCTTGCCAGCGCATGGATGTTGTCGCGCAAGTACGCCGTCACGCTGTTCGAGGCCCAGGACTACCTTGGCGGCCACACCCACACGCACCAGATAGACGTCGATGGCAGCCCGCAGGCGGTGGATTCGGGCTTCATCGTCTTCAACGAGCGCCACTACCCGCTGCTGACGACGCTGTTTCGCCAGCTCGGGGTGGCGACGCAGCCCACCACGATGAGCTTCTCGGTGCACAGCGAGGCGACTGGCCTGGAATACAACGCCACCAGCCTGGACGGCCTGTTCTGCCAGCGCCGCAACCTGCTCTCCGGGCGGTTCTGGGGAATGCTCGGGGACCTCAGGCGCTTCTACCGCGAAGCCCCGGCGCTGCTTGCGCACAGTGGGCCGGGGCCGACGCTGGGGGAGTATCTGGAGCGCAATCACTACGGAGCCGCCTTCCGCGACGAGCATCTGGTGCCGATGGCAAGCGCACTGTGGTCATCCCCCACCGCCGCGATCCTGTCCTTCCCGGCGCAGTATCTGGTGCGCTTCATGAGTAACCACCACATGCTGCAGGTGGCCGGCCGCCCCCCTGGCGCGTCGTCTCGGGCGGCTCGACTAACTACATCAGGGCGCTGCGCGCTCGCTGGAGCGTCGCTGAGCGCCTGCACAGCCCGGTGCTGGGCGTGCAGGCAAATCCGTGCGGCGTGCAGGTTCGCACCGCAGCCGGCGCCGAGCAGTTCGACCAGGTGGTGCTGGCAACACACGCCGACCAGTCACTGGCCATGCTGGCTGATGCGACCGATGCCGAGCGCCAGGTGCTGGGGGCAATCCCTTACCAGCTCAACGAGACGGTGCTGCACACCGATGCCTCGCTGCTGCCGCGTAACGCCAAGGCCTGGGCCGCCTGGAACGCCTTCGTGCCGCGCGGCCGCGAGGAGCCCTGCACCGTCAGCTACTGCATGAACCTGCTGCAGGGACTGAAGACCTCGACGCCGCTGATCGTGACTCTGAACCGAACTGACGCGATCGCGCCGGGGAAGATCCTGCGGCGCATGCAGTACCACCACCCGGTCTATTCGCACGGCAGCGTGCAGCGCACAGGCGCGGCGCGCACGAGATCCAGGGCAAGCGCCGCATCTGGTTTGCCGGGGCCTACTGGGGCTGGGGCTTCCACGAGGACGGGCTGCGCAGCGCCGTGGAAGTGTGCCGCGGCCTGGGCGAGGCGGCGGGGCTGGGCGGGCGCACGGGCGTGAGTGCGGGCCGCGAAGGGCGCATGCCCGCAGGCGCGCATTCAGCCGCATGAACCCCCCTGCCCCGGCAAGTGCGGTCTACGAGGGTGTCATCCGTCACCGGCGCCATGCCCCGGACGCGCACCAGTTCCAGTACCGGATCGCGCAGCTGTTCCTGGACCTCGACGAGCTCGACGGGCATCTTTGCCGGTCGCTGGCTGTGGTCGGTCGGGCGGCGCAACCTCGCCGAATTCCGGCGCAGCGACTACCTGGGTGACCCACAGGTGCCACTGGCCGAGGCGGTGCGCGACTTGCGTCCTGAGCGCCACCGGGCGACGCATCAGCGGCCCCATCAGCCTGCTCACGCACCTGCGCTATGCCGGCTACGTGTTCAACCCGGTGAGCTTCTACTACTGCTACACCGATGACACACGCCGCGAGCTGGACTGCATCGTGGCGGAGATCACCAACACCCCCTGGCGCGAGCGCCATGCCTACGTGCTGCCCAGGGACACCGCCCAGCGCCGCGCCGGCATGCTGCACTGGTCGTTCGCCAAGGCCTTCCACGTCTCGCCTTTCATGCCCATGGAGCGCGACTACGCGTGGGACTTCAGCGCCCCCGGCGAGCGGCTGCGCGTGCACATGGCGGTGCAGCGCGGCCGCCGCGCCGCAGTTCGATGCCACGCTGCTGATGCAGCGCCGCCCCCTCGATGCGCGGTCGCTGCGGCGCGTGCTCACCCGCTATCCGCTGATGACCGGCCAGGTGGTCGGTGCGATCTACTGGCAGGCGCTGCGACTGTGGCTGAAGCGCAATCCCTTCCATCCCCATCCGGGCAGGCTCACCGAATCATGAACGAACTTACCCAGGCACTCACGAGCGCACGGCCGCGCGGTCTTTCGCAGCTGGAGCGCTTCCTGCGCGGCCGGCTCGTGGCCCAGCTGCACACTTTGCGCGACGGCCGCATCGTCCTGCACGACGCCTGCGGCAGCCTCGCGCTCGGCCCGCCTGAGGCGGAGCTCAGCGTGAATATCCGCGTGGCGGACGGTGAGTTTTACCGGGCGGTGGCTGCGCGCGGCAGCATCGGCGCCGGCGAGGCCTACATGGCCGGGGACTGGCACTGCGACGACCTGGTGGCCCTGGTTCGCATCCTGGTGCGCAACCGCGACCTGCTCGACGGCATGGAGGGCGGGCTGGCACGCCTGGGCGGCTGGCTGCTGCGTGGTGCGCATGCGCTGCGCCGCAACACCCTGTCCGGCAGCCGCCGCAACATCGCAGCTCACTATGACCTCGGCAACGACTTCTTCGGACTGTTCCTGTCCGCGGACCTCATGTACTCATCGGCCTACTGGAGCGGTGATACCGACACGCTCGAGGCGGCCTCCACGCGCAAGCTGGACCTGATCTGCCGCAAGCTTGCCCTGGGGCCCGAGGACCACGTCCTTGAGATCGGCACTGGCTGGGGCGGCTTCGCGCTGCATGCCGCGGCAAACTACGGCGCGCGGGTCACCACGACCACCATCTCTGCCGAGCAGTGCAGGCTGGCCCGTGCGCGGGTTGCGGCCGCCGGCCTCGGCGGGCGCGTCACGGTGCTGCAGGAGGATTACCGCGCGCTATCGGGCAGCTACGACAAGCTCGTCTCGATCGAGATGATCGAGGCCATCGGCGCGCAATACCTGCCGACCTACTTCCGGCAGCTCGGCCAGCTGCTGCGGCCGCAGGGACTGGCCCTGCTGCAGGCGATCACCATCGAGGACCACCGCTACCAGCAGGCGCTGAAGTCGGTGGACTTCATCAAGAGCCATGTCTTCCCCGGCAGCTTCATCCCCTCCGTACAGGCGATGCTCGCGGCAAAGGGCGCCGCGTGCGACCTGGCGCTGGTGGACCTGGAGGACTTCGGCCTTTCCTACGCGCGCACCCTCCAGGAATGGCGGCAGCGCTTCCTGCGCCAGCTGGCCGCGGTGCGTCGCCTTGGGTTCGATGAGCGCTTCATCCGCATGTGGGAGTTCTACCTGGCCTACTGTGAAGGCGGCTTCCGCGAACGCTCCATCGGGGTTGCGCACCTGGTGCTGGCCAAGCCGGGGTGCCGCCCGAAATCGCGCGGCGCCGCGTGACGAGCGGGCACGCCATGGACCGATGGACCAACTTTGCCGGTTACCAGCTGGTGTGGTTCGCCGCGGTGCTCGGCGCGAGCCGCGCCTTGACCTGGCCGGCGCTGCTGGTTATGGGCATCTTCGCGGCATGGCAGGTGGGGGTCAGCCAGCAGCGCGCCTCGGACCTGCGCCTGTGCGCGATTGCACTGCTCGCCGGGGTCGTGCTGGACGGGGCGCTCAGTGCGTGCGGTGTCGTGCACTACGCGGCCGCCTCGCCGGGGCTGCCCGCCGGGGGCGCGCCGCTGTGGATCCTTGCGCTGTGGATCGCTTTCGCACTGACGTTCAACCACTCGCTGCAGTGGCTCGTCGGCAGGACGCTGCTGTGCGCCGCACTGGGTGCCGTCGGTGGCCCGCTGGCTTACGCGGCGGCGGCGCGGCTGGGGGCGGTGACCTTCGTGACCCCCGCGTGGCACGCGGTCGCATGGCTGGCCGCCGGCTGGGCGGTTGTCTGCGTACTGCTGGGAAGTCTTGCGCAGTTGTGGCGTGGACGTGGTGAGTGGGCCGCAGGGTCGGTGCCCTCGTGAGACCGCCACTGCTTGCGCTTGCGATATGGCTGCTGGCAGCGGTGATGATGACCGCTGGCTGGCTATGGCAACGCCGCCACGAGAATGCCGGCATCGTGGACGTGTTGTGGGCCTGCGGCCTGGGTGCCAGTGCGGGACTCGCGGCGCTGCTGGGGTCAGGCGCCGCGCTGCCACGGCTGCTGACCGGACTGTGCGGTGTGCTGTGGGCGGCGCGCCTCGCCCACCACCTGTGGAGGCGCGTGCGCGCGGAGCCGGAGGATGGTCGCTACCGCGCGCTGCGCGGGCGCTGGGGGCAGGCACAGGCGAAGTGGTTCGGCTTCTTCCAGTTCCAGGCCATCCTGGTCGCGCTGTTCTGCGTGCCGTTCCTCATCGCCGCCGGCAACCTGCGTGTGTCCCCGGCGTGGCTGGTCGCCGCGGTCGGGGTCTTCATCGTGAGCATCGCCGGTGAGAACCTCGCCGACCGCCAGCTGGCGCGCTTTCGTGCCGATCCGGCCAACCGCGGCCGCACCTGCCGGCGGGCCTGTGGCGCTACTCGCGCCACCCGAACTACTTCTTCGAATGGCTGCACTGGTTCACCTACGTAGCTCATTGCCGTGGGTGCACCGCACGCGGCCTGGGCACTGGTAGGTCCGCTGCTGATGTTCGTGTTCCTGCGCTGGGTGAGCGGCATCCCGTTCACCGAGGCACAGGCACTGCGCACCCGCGGGGATGACTATCGCGACTACCAGGCACGCACTTCCATCCTGTTCCCGTGGCCGCCCAAGCGGCTGCCCGCCGATCCACGCTGAGGAACCTGCTCATGAGCCGTACCAATACCCTGCCGCGCATCGCACCCACCGAGCTGGCGCACGCGAGCGCCGCGCCGGGAATACTCGGCTGGGCCGAGCGCGGCCTGCTGCCTGACCCGCTGCTGCGCCTGGGCACCCGCCAGCTGTGCGCCCAGCGCCTGAAGGAAGAGCGCGCCGGCGGCCTCAGCGCCCAGGCAGCGCGCTTCGAGTCGCGCCTGGCCGGCCTGCGGGCAAGCGCAGTGGCCATCCACACCGATGCCGCCAACGCCCAGCACTACGAGCTGCCGCCCGCCTTCTTCGTGCAGTGCCTCGGACCGCGCCTGAAGTACTCCTGCGCGTACTACCCGCGCGGGGATGAGACCCTCGGGGAAGCCGAGGAGGCCATGCTCGGGCTGTACTGCGAGCGCGCGGAGCTGGCCGACGGCCAGGACATCCTGGAGCTGGGCTGCGGCTGGGGCTCGCTCACCTTGTGGATGGCCGAGCGCTACCCGCGCGTCGCGCATCTGCGCGGTGTCCAACTCGGGCGCCCAGCGCGCCTACATCCAGCAGCAGTGCCAGCAGCGCGGGATCGGCAACGTCAGCGTGGTCACCGCGGACGTCAACCACCTGGCGCTGCCAGCATCCGCGTTCGACCGCTGCGTCTCGATAGAGATGTTCGAGCACATGCGCAACTACGAGACCCTGCTGGCGCGCATTGCCGGCTGGCTGCGCCCGCAGGGCAAGCTGTTCGTGCACATCTTTGCGCACGCAACGCTCCTGTATCCCTTCGAGACGCAGGGGCAGAACAACTGGATGGGCCGGCACTTCTTCACCGGCGGGCTGATGCCCTCAGCTGCCACCCTGCCGCGCTTCCAGCGCGACCTGCGCCTGGAGGAGCAGTGGGCCGTGGATGGCACGCACTATGAACGCACGGCGAACGACTGGCTGCGCAACCAGGACCGCAACCACGCCGAGGTACTGCGCATCCTCGACCACGCCTACGGCGAGAAGGCCGGCGCCTTGTGGGTGCAGCGCTGGCGGCTGTTCTGGATCGCCTGCGCGGAAACCTTCGGCTATGCCGGCGGCCAGCAATGGCTGGTGTCGCACTACCGTTTCGCGCGCGACAGCTAGCCTGGGCTAGACTTCCTGCCTTAGGCGCAAGCTGCGGCCAACATGGCCGGCGGCCGCACGCTCCTGCCACCGACGCGATGTCTGCGCACGCATGCCAACCGAAGCTGATCCTGTCCTGTGCGCCGGAGTGGAGCTGGGCGGCACCAAGTGCGTCTGCATCCTGGGCTCCGGACCGGCCGACATCCGCGCCGAGGTGCGCCTGCAGACCCGCGCGCCGGCCGACACGCTGCGCGAGATCGCAGCGGTGCTGTCGGCCTGGCGCAGCCAGGCACGGTTTGCGGCGCTGGGCATCGGCAGCTTCGGGCCTGCGGACCTGGACCTGCGCTCGGTGACCTACGGCTCGCTCATCGGCACGCCGAAGCCCGGCTGGGACGCAGTCGCGCTGCTGCCCGCGCTGGGCTTCCTGGATGTCCCGGTCGGCTTCGACACGGATGTCAACGCAGCAGCCATCGCCGAGGGGCTGTGGGGTGGCGCGCAGGGCCTGGATTCATTCGCGTACGTCACCGTGGGCACCGGCATCGGTGTCGGCGCGGTGATTGGCGGCGCCACCGTGCGGGGCCTGGGTCACTCGGAGGCCGGGCACATGCGCATCGACAGGTATCCGGGGGACAGCTGGCCGGGCAACTGCCCGTTCCACGGCGACTGTGCCGAGGGGCTGGCGAGCGGACCTGCGATCCAGGCGCGCACCGGGTGCAAGCCGACCGGGCTGGCGGCCGGTCATCCGGCCTGGCACACGGTCGCGCATGCACTGGGCTCGCTGTGCCATAACCTGGTGCTGAGCGTCGTGCCCGAAAGGATCCTGGTCGGCGGCGGCGTCGTGGCCGGGCAACCGCAGCTGTTGTCGCAGGTGCGCTGCGCACTGCTGGCAAGCCTGAACGGCTACGCGCACGCGCAGCGCATCGCGCGCGCAGTTGAGCAGTTCGTGGTGGCACCGGTGCTCGGCGAGCGCTCCGGGCCCCTGGGGGCGATTGCGCTCGCCCAGCAGGCGCTCAGCGGCCAGCCGGGGCGGCGCGCGCGCTGAAGAGCGCGCGGCGCCCCCCGCGAACCGCGCGCCGGCTAGTGGTGCGTGGCGTCCATGAAGCCGTCCATGTCGCGCTTCATCTTGGCGATCGCCACCGGGCTGACGTACATCATGTGCCCGGCCTCGTAGTACTGCATGTTGATCCGCGAGCCCAGCTCCGGCGGCAGGCCCAGGTGCGTCATCACGTACTCGGTCGCGGAGAACGGCGTGGCTAGGTCGTAGTAGCCGTTGAGCACCAGCACCTTGAGGTTCGCGTCCTTGAACAGCGCCTCCGACAGGTCGACGCCGGTGTTGACGATCGGCTGTCAGGCCGTGCGAGGTCTCATGCGTCATCTTCCACTTGTTGCCGATGGCGAAGTTGGTCGTGCGGTAGGTCGCGCCCTGGCCGAACTTCAGATCCCCGTGGTAGTAGTCGAGGAAGGTTGCCGCGTAGGCGGCGCTGATCGCCGCGGACTGCGGGTCGTAGTCGGCTTCCTTCTCCAGCGGGTCCCAGGTGGGCCCGACGAAGCGACCGTCCAGGCGCCCCACGGTCTTTCGCTGCGCGCGCAGCAGCTCGTGGCTGAAGGCATTCTCGGAAACCCGCAGGTTCGCCTCCTTCAGGTACTCGGCCGACAGCCCGGTGTACTCGTGCATCTTCTGCGCCACCGCGTCGCGCTCGGCATCGGTGAGCCGGTCGCCCTTGCGCAGCGCATCAGCCAGCGGCCCGTCAGAGTAGGCGCGCACCTCGTTGAGGAAAGGCTCCAGCGCCGGTGGCTGGGTCGGGATCATCTTGTGGTACCAGGCCACGGCGGCGTAGGCGGGCAGGTAGACCGAATAGGGACGGTCGTTGCCGGGCAGCTCGGCAAAGATCGCCTCGAGGTCGGTGGCGACTGAGATCAGGATCAGGCCGTTGAAGGAGGTCGCGCGGCGCTCGCGCAGGTAGTTGAGGATGCCCGGCGCGCGGGTCGTGCCGTAGCTCTCCCCGAGCAGGTACTTCGGCGAGCTCCAGCGCTCGTTGTCGTTCAGGTACTGCGCGATGAAGCGCGCGATCGAGTCGATGTCCGGGTCCACCCCCCAGAACTCCTCGTCGTGGTGATCGCAGACCGCGTGGCTGATGCCGGTGCCGACCGGGTCGATCATGACCAGGTCACTCTTGTCGAGCACCCCGTACTCGTTGTCGACCGTGCGGTAGGGACCCGCCGGGGTCGGCACCGGGTCCGAGACGATCACGCGCTTGGGGCCCAGCACTCCCATGTGCAGCCACAGCGAGGAGGATCCCGGGCCGCCGTTGAAGGCGAAGGTGATCGGCCGGCCAGGGCCTGCGCCCTTGCGCGGTGTAGGCGACGTAACCGATGCTCGCCATCGGGCGGTCATCGTCGTCGCGCACGATCAGCGTGCCCGCCGTGGCGGTGTAGTCAAAGCCCTTGCCGCCACCGAAGTGGTGCTGGGTGACCGAGCTTTCCGCCTTGGGCAGGCGCATCCACTGCTCTTTCTTGTCCCCGCGGATGTCGATCCTGCACAGCTGCGACAGCTGCGCGGCGCTCACCGTGCCGTGCTCGTCCGCATGGGCAGGGGTGTCGTCCGCGAACGCAATGCCTGCAGATGCAGTCAGGGCGACGATGCCCGCCGCCAGGGACATGGAGGTCTGGAACTTCGACATTCGGCTCACCTTTCCGCCCGGTGTGGGCGCTGGACATGCGCGCGCTTATAGCAGATCCGCGGCGCGCCGCCCAACCGCGCAAGGTTCCAGCAGAGCTGCCGGCGTGAGGCTACGATCGCAGGCACACCCGACCGGTTGTCCTTATTCTATGGCCGAGACTGACCGCCCCCGCTCCATCCGCTCGTTCGTCACGCGCGCCGGGCGCATCACGCCTGCGCAGCAGCGTGCACTGGAGGTGCTGTGGCCGAAGTACTGCGTGGAGTTCGCCCCGCAGCCGCTGGATGCGCTGGCGCTGTTCGGGCGCCACGCGGCGCGCACCATCGAGATCGGGTTCGGCAATGGCGACAACCTGGTCGACCTCGCCGCGGCACACCCGCAGCGCGACTTCATCGGCATCGAGGTGCACCGCTCCGGGGTTGGCCGGGTCATGCTGGCGCTGGAGGCGCAGCAGCTGCACAACGTGCGCCTGATCTGCCACGACGCGGTCGAGGTGCTCGAGCAGCAGGTGCCGGCAGCCTCGGTGGACGAGATCCTCATCCTGTTCCCGGATCCGTGGCCCAAGAAGCGCCACCACAAGCGCCGCCTGGTGCAGGTGCCCTTTGCCACGCTCGCCGCGAGTCGCCTGGTCCCAGGGGGGTTGCTGCGCCTGGCGACCGACTGGCAGCCCTACGCACTGGAGATGCTCGAGACGCTGCAGGCGGTCCCGCAGCTGGCGAACACCGCCAGCGACGGTGGCTTCGTGCCCAGGCCTGCCGAGCGTGAGCGCACCCGCTTCGAGCGCCGCGGCGAGCGGCTGGGCCACCAGGTGTGGGACCTGGCGTTCCGGCGCACCTGAGGGCTCAGCTGACCCCGAAGGCCGCGCGCAGCCCGTCGAGCACGAACTGCACCGCCAGTGCCCCGAGGATGACCCCGAGCAGGCGCCCGGCCACATTCGCGCCCGTCACGCCGATGATGCGCATCAAGGGCTCCGCCAGCAGCATCAGCACCAGCGCGATGGCCAGCACCAGCCCCACCGCTGCCAGGTAGGCACCGAACAACCCCGACTGTGCGCCCAGGTGCAGCGGCCCGAACCACAGCAGGATGGTCGCGAGCGCCCCGGGACCTGCGATGAACGGAAAGGCCAGCGGAAACACGGAGATGTCCGCGCGTCGCTTGCTCTCGGCCAGCTCGCCGCTGGAGGTGCGCGTGCCCGATTCGCGTGCGAACACCATCTCCAGCGAGAGCAGGAACAGCAACAGACCACCGAAGATGCGGAATGCATCGAGGCTGATGCCCATCAGCTCAAGAAATGCCGCCCCGCCCAAGGCAAAGAGCACCAGGATCGCCGCCGCCACCAGCACCGCGCGCACTGCCATGCGCCGCTTGTAGCCCACGGCTGCACCGCGCGTGAGCCCGCTGAACAGCGGGATCAGCGACACCGGCTCGACCACGACGAAGAACACGACGAAGAATTTCAGTGGCTGCTCAAGCATTGGTGCTGTGCGGAAAAAATTCAGCTGGATTGATCTTGAAAGGCGCCAGATCCGAGCGCAACATCGATTGTAGAACGCCGTTTTGGTTCTGCATCAAAATCGTGTCGAAGCGTAAAGGAAGCGAGCATGGCGACTCCGCAACCGGGCATCGGCGAGTGGTACCGTCTGGACAGGAGTTCACTGTTCGAGGTGGTCGCCTACGATGACGATGACGGCACGATCGAGATCCAGTACTTCGACGGCACCGTCGAGGAGATGGACGTGGAGGACTGGGAGGCGCAGTGGGAGGATGGCGCGCTCGAGAGCGCGGAAGCCCCGGAGGACTGGAGCGGCTCGGTTGACGTCGACGCGGAGGACAGCGGCCGCGGCGCGGACGCCGGCGGCGAGGAGCGCAACATCCAGGCCAGCGGCGCCGTCGAAGGCATCGACCTTTCCGACTAGTCCGCGCCCCGTGGCATGAGCGCACCGACGTCGACCTCGTCGGCAAGCATGACGAACCCGCTGTCGATCCTCAGCGGCACCGGCGTAAGCGCCTTGCCTGCGCACGGGCCGGCGACGCAGTAGCCGCTGGCCTTCTCGAACAATGCGCCGTGCGAGGAACACAGGATCAGCGAGCCACCGGCGCTGAGGAAGCGCCCCGGCACCAGGTCCAGCGGGTGGCCGGCGTGCGGGCAGTGGTTGACGTACCCCAGGATCTTCGGCCCGGCGCTCACCAAGAGACCGCGTAACGGCCAGTCACCGCGTCCGATCGTGAAGGCCCGGCTGCCCTTGTCTGCAACATCCTCCACCCGGCAGATCACGCGTTCGACGTCGATCACTGGATGATCACCCTATCGCTTCAGGTGGCAGTGGCGCCGTGGCGCTCGTCGAGATCGGTGATGAGCCGCCGGTTCCACCACACCATCGCAAGTCCGGGCAATGCGATCAGGAAACTCACGACGTAGTAGGCATACCAGCCCCTGTGGTCTGCGATCCAGCCGGCCGGATAGCCCAGGCTGTAGCGCGGCAGCAGCGCGAGCGAGGACAGCAATGCGTACTGGAATGCGCTGTAGCGCATGTCGCACAGCGCCATGATCAGCGCCACGAGCGCGATGCCGCCCATCGCGCCAGCCACGTGCTCGATGAGCACCGCCGCAATCATGATCGGGTAGCTCTTGCCCGAAATCACCAGCACGCAGTAGAGCAGGTTGCTGATGGCGGCCAGCACGCCAAAGATCAGCATGGAGCGCAGCAGGCCCAGGCGCACCATCAGCAGGCCACCCAGCAGCGAGCCGCCCACCGCACTGGCGGTGAACAACGGCTTCACGTAGACGGCAATGTCGGTCTTGCTGAACCCCATGTCGAGCATGAAAGGGGTGAACAGCTTGTTCGCAAACGCGTCGCCGGCCTTGAACACCAGCACGATCAGGATCAGCGTGAGCGCGCTCGGCGTGCCCAGCAGCGCCTTGAGCGGCTGCACGATCGATTCGCGCAGCGAGCGCGGCTGGTACTGGTTATGGGTGCTGGGCGCGCGCAGGGTGCCGATGCAGAACACCAGCATCAGCGCGGCGAGCACGAAGAACGCCAGGCGGTAGCCGAAGTGGTCGGCGATGATCAATGCCAGCGCGGCGGCGATCCAGGCCGCCGGCCGGTAGCCGAGGTTCGTGAGCGCAGCGGCGACACCCCGCTCGCTCGGTGCCGCAAGATCGGTGCGGTAGGCATCGATGGCGATGTCCTGCGTGGCGGAGAAGAACACGATCGCCACCGCGCACAGCGCCACCGGCACCAGCGAGACGGCCGGGTTCTGCAGTGCAAAGACGGCGATGGCGGCGGCCAGCGCGAGCTGCATGGTGAGGATCCAGCCGCGGCGGCGCCCGAGGAAGGGCATCGGATAGCGGTCGACCAGCGGCGCCCACAGCGGCTTGAGCAGGTACGGCCACGCGACATAGGACAGGATGCCGATGGTGGTGTTGGTCGCACCGCTGTCCTTCAGCCACGCCTGCAGCGCGCTCTCGGTGATCTGGTTGGGGAAGCCGGAGGCAGCTCCCATCACCAGGATCGCGAGCATCTTCGGGCTCGCCAGCACCTGCCGTAACGGGGGCCGGCGGGGGGCCGGCATGCTGCTCAAATCTCGTAATCCATGATCAGCGGCGCGTGGTCCGAGAAGCGCTGGTCCTTATATATTCTGGCCGCGCGTGCCTTGCCGGCCAGCGTGCGGCTGACGACCTGGTAGTCGATGCGCCAGCCGACGTTGTTCTCGCGCGCGCGCCCGCGATTGGACCACCAGGTGTACTGGTCAGGCCTGCGGCCTCACCTCACGGAACGCATCGACGTAGCCGGCCGTGCCGAACAGCTTGTCCATCCAGGCGCGCTCCTCGGGCAGGAACCCCGAGTTCTTGCGGTTTGCCCGCCAGTTGCGCAGGTCGATCTCGCGGTGGGCAATGTTCCAGTCGCCACTGAGGATGTAGTGCCGCCGTGTGCGGCGCAGGCGCGCCAGGTGCTCCTCGAAGGCCTCCAGGAAGCGCCACTTGGAGGCCTGGCGATGCGCGCCGGCGGAGCCGGAGGGCAGGTAGAGCGAGACCACCGAGAGGTCCCCGACCCGGGCCTCAAGATAGCGCCCCTCGCTGTCGAACTCGTGGGTGCCGAAGCCGTGCACGACCCGGTCCGGCTCGTGGCGGCTGTAGATCGCCACTCCCGCATAGCCGGGGCGCTCGGCGTCGCAGAAGAAGCTGTGGTAGCCGGCCATCTGCACGTCGTGCTCGGCGAGCTGGTGCGCCTGGGACTTGGTCTCCTGCAGGCAGATGAAGTCCGCCTTCTGGCGGCGCAGCCAGCGGAACAGCCCCTTGGCCGCCGCCGAACGGATGCCACAGACATTGACGGTGATGACGCGCATCTGGCAATGATATGACATGCAGCAATACCAGCTCACCTTCATCGATCTCGCCCTGCGAGCGCGAGGCACTGCGTTTCGGGAACTTCACGCTCAAGTCCGGGCGGCGAGAGCCCGTACTTCTTCAACGCCGGCCTGTTCAGCGACGGCGAGGCGGCTCACCTGCTCGGCGGCTGCTATGCCGCGGCCATCATGCACTCGCGGATCGGCTTCGACATGATCTTCGGCCCCGCCTACAAGGGCATCCCGCTCGCGGCCGCCACGGTCATCGCGCTCGCCGCGGCCCATGGACGCAACGTCCCCTATGCCTTCAACCGCAAGGAGGCCAAGGACCACGGCGAGGGCGGCAACATCGTCGGCACGCCGCTCAAGGGACGCGTGCTGATCGTCGATGACGTCATCACCGCCGGCACCGCGATACGCGAGTCGCTGGAGATCATCCGCGCGGCCGGCGCGCAACCGGTCGGCGTGGCGCTGGCGCTGGATCGCCAGGAGCGTGGCACCGGCACCCTCACGGCAGTGCAGGAGGTCGAGCAGGGCCATGGGCTCAAGTGTGTGAGCATCGTCACACTCGCGGACCTGATCGAGGCGCTGTCGGCGCCTGCCGCGGGGCGGGCCGCCATTTCTGCCGAACAGCTCACATCGCTGAAGGCCTACCGGGAGCGTTACGGCCCGGTCTGAGCTTGCAGCCGCCTGCCCGCCGCACGACACTAGGGCAATGTTGATCCGCGTCCGGCGCCCTCTATCAATTCTTCTGCTGGCCGCTGCCGCGGCGCTGGCGAGCACACAGCTGGCGGCCCAATCCAACTCGACCAAGCACGGCGGCATCGCCTATCGCTGGGTCGATGAGCAGGGCGTTGTGCACTACGGCGACAACATCCCGGCGCAGTACTCCTCGCAGGAACGCGCCGTGTTGAACGGCGATGGCATCGAGGTCAGCCACCAGGACGCGCAGAAGTCCCCGGAACAGGCCGCCGCGGCTGAGCGCGCGCGCGCGGATGTCCTCAGGCAGCGCCAGCACGACAGCTTTCTGGTCTCGACCTACACCTCGGTCAAGGACATCGAGTCACTGCGTGACCTGCGCCTGGACCAGCTGCAGGGTCAGCGGGCCGCGTCCGCGCAGTACGTGGAAAGCCTGCGCGCGCGCCTGGGCACACTGCAGTCGCGGGTACTGGCCTACCAGCCATACTCCGAGAAGGGCCGGCCGATGCCCGACGACGTGGCCGAGAACCTGGTGCGCACCCTGAACGAGGTGCGCCAGCAGACCGCAGCCCTTGCGGCCACCAGCGAGCAGGAAAAGGAACTGCGCCGGCAGTTCGACGCGGACATCACCCGCTACCGCGAGCTGCACACCATCCACTCGCAGTAGCCACCGCGGTCAACTGCGGCCGGAGTGGCCGAAACCTCCGGCGCCACGCTGCGAGGCGGTGAATGCCTCGACGATCCTCAGCTCGCACCTGCACCACCGGCACCACCACCAGCTGGGCGATGCGCTCGCCGGGATTGATGGTGAATTCCTGGCCACCGCGGTTCCAGCAGGACACCATCAGCTGCCCCTGGTAGTCCGAGTCGATCAGGCCGACCAGGTTGCCCAGCACGATGCCGTGCTTATGGCCCAGTCCCGAGCGCGGCAGGATCACTGCCGCAAGCCCCGGATCGTCTAGGTGGATGGCGAGACCTGTGGGAATCAGCTGCGCCTGCCCCGCCCCGAGCAGCAGTGGTGCTGCCAGGCAGGCACGCAGGTCGAGGCCGGCGGAGCCCTCAGTGGCGTAGGCGGGCAGCGGGAACTCCCGGCCCATGCGTGCATCGAGGATGCGCACCTGCAAGGCGCGCCGTCCGGCGGGTGAACTCAAGCCAGTGCCGTGCCGCGCACGCGGGCGCCGGTGCGCACGCCAAGGTCGGCGGCGATCAGTTTGATCAGCCCGCGCGCCAGGGTGAGCTTGCCGGCGCGCGCCAGCTCGTGCCGCGCACTGCGGCTGAGCACCAGCAGCTCGTTGTCCTCGCAATCGAAGGCCTTGTCGTGGCCGACTTCATTGGCGGCGATCATGTCGAGGTTCTTCTTCAGCAGCTTGGCGCGCGCATTGTTCTCGACCGACTCGGTCTCGGCGGCGAAGCCAACCACGAAGGGACGCGCGGCATGGGCGGCCACCGTGGCCAGCACATCCGTGGTGCGCTCCATCGCCAGATCCATCGTCTCGGTGGTCTTCTTGATCTTCTGCGACGCAGCAGCGCGCCGGGCGATAGTCGGCCACCGCGGCGGTGGAGATGAAGACGTCCGTGCCCGGCAGCTCGCGCAGCACCGCGGCCAGCATGTCGGCGGCGCTCTCGACGTCGATGCGCGTCACGCCGGCAGGCGTGGGCACGCTCACCGGACCTGCAGACCAGCACCACGCTGGCGCCGGCCTCGCGCGCCGCCTGCGCCACGGCAAATCCCATCTTGCCCGAGCTGCGGTTACTGACGAAGCGCACCGGGTCGATCGGCTCGCGGGTGGGGCCTGCGGTGATCAGCACGCGACGGCCGGCCAGCGCGCCGCTGCCAGGCAGGAGCGCGGCTGCGCGCGTCGGCAAGATCGAGCGGCTCGAGCATGCGCCCGGGCCCGCTCTCGCCGCAGGCCTGGTCGCCATCGCCGGGCCCGAAGATCCGCGACGCCGCGCGCCGCCAGCGGTCGCGACGTTGGCGCGCGTCGCCGCGTTCGCCCACATCACGTGGTTCATCGCCGGCGCGACGGCCACCGGCGCCTGGGTCGCAAGGCACAGCGTCGTGAGCAGGTCGTCGGCCTGGCCGCCCGCAAGGCGCGCGAGGAAGTCGGCCGTTGCCGGCGCGATCAGCACCGCATCGGCCCAGCGCGCAAGTTCGATGTGGCCCATGGCAGCCTCGGCCGCCGCGTCCCACAGCTCGCTGCGCACGGGGCGCCCGGAGACCGCCTGGAAGGTGGTCGCGGTGACGAACTCGCGCCGCCGCGGCGGTCATGACCACCTGCACTTCCGCGCCGCGCTCGCGCAGGCGCCGCACGAGATCCGGGCTCTTGTAGGCGGCGATGCCGCCGGTAACCCCGAGAAGAATGCGTTTGCCTTGCATGGGAAGTGATTCCTGACCGTGCGGCGATTATCGCACCGCGCCACCCCGGGGGTGCAAACCGCGCGCCGGAAATGCGGTGCGAAACACGCTACTTGTGCGCCTTTATCCCCCTCCCGCAGCCTCCCCACGGCTCCTTAGACTCAACACCCACCCTCCTTAGAACCACAAATCATGAGCATCCGGGACTGGCCCGCCGGGGAGCGCCCGCGCGAGAAGCTGCTCGCCAGTGGCGCGGCGGCACTGACCGACATTGAGCTGCTGGCGCTGCTGCTGGGCTCCGGCGCGCGTGGCGGCTCAGCCGTTGATCTCGCCCGCAACCTGATCGGGCACTTCGGCTCACTGCGCGCGCTGCTGACCGCCGAGCGGCCGCGCTGCCTCGGCCAGGCAGGCGTGGGGCCTGCGCGCTATGCAACTTTGCAGGCGGCAGTGGAACTGTCGCGGCGACACTTCCACGAGGCGGTGCGTGCGGGACCTGCGCTGGCAGCCCCCGAGGCCACACGCACCTTCCTGCTCGCGCAGCTGCGCGACCGGCCGTACGAGGTGTTCTGCTGCCTGTACCTGGATAACCGCCACCGGCTCATCACCTTCGAGGAACTGTTCCGCGGCACGATCGACCGCGCCGGCGTGCATCCGCGCGAGGTGCTGCGCCAGACCCTCGCGCACAACGCCGCCGCGGTAATCTTCGCGCACAACCACCCCTCCGGGGTGCTCGAGCCCAGCCAGGCGGACGAGCTGATCACGCGGCGCCTGAAGGAGGCGCTGGAACTGCTCGACGTGCGCGTGCTGGATCATTTCATCGTCGGCGACGGGCGCTGCTTTTCATTCTGCGAGCATGGGTTGCTGTGAAGCCTCGGCAGCCAGGGGTGGAACGATTTCGCCGGGTGCGCGGTCCACCTAACATGAAACCGTGTTGCCTGGGCGCAGCACGAAAGGTGGACCGTGGTTCGGGTGAAATCCGGCCGAGGCGTCGCGCTGGTGACAGTGGTCCTGTTGCACGTGGGGCTCGTGGCTGTGCTGGCCCTTGCCGTGCGCCACCGGCAAGGTGGTGCACCGCCGGACCTGGTCACAACGCTGATCGTCCTCGACCTGCCGCCGGTGGCACCGGATGAGCGGCACCGTGATGCAGCCAAGCCGTTCTTCTCCCCCACCCGGTCCACCGTGATCACCGTCCCGCCGCTGCCCTCCGGGCCGCAGATGGCGCCGACTGACTGGGAGGCTGCAGCGCGCGCAGCGGCGGCGGCCACGGCGCCCCCGCCGACAAGGTCGCTGGACGACAACCCCGCCACCGAGGCGCTGCCAGCCCCGGCCAGCCCCTCCGCCGTGGTGCACCACGCGGGCGAGCAGTACCGCGACCCCGCGGACGGCAGCTCGATCGTCTACATCAGCGATCACTGCTATATCGCCTCCACCACCGCGCCGTTGGGGACCGCAGACGTGCTTGCACGTTCCAGGACCACGAGCACGGTGTGCAAGGGTGACCCCGGGCTGGTCGCGCCCGGACCTCTTCAAGGACCTGCCTGCCTATCACAGGTACCATCCGCAGGAGCCCGCGCGGCCGGGGGTCGGCGTGCCCGGCGAGCCAGTTGCCGGGAAGTCCCCTGACTGAGGCCGGGAACATTCCGCATGGCACACGCGGCAGCCAGGGTTCGAAGGTTCTGGATCTCGCCTTGAGATCCCCGCCCCGGGCTGGTATAAAGCCCGGCCCGGGAATCGGCGTAGAGTCGCGTCCCGCTCCCCAAGTTACTGAAAATCTTAAGGTTGTTCGTATGTCCCGCGTATGCGAAGTCACCGGTAAGCGTCCGGCAGTTGGTAATCGCGTCTCCCACGCCAATAACAAGAAGCGCCGCCGCTTCCTGCCGAACCTGCATACGCAGCGGTTCTGGGTGGAGACCGAGAAGCGCTGGGTCACCCTGCGCCTGACGGCTAACGGTATGCGTACCGTTGAGAAGAAGGGGATCGACGTGGTCCTCGGGGAATTGCGCACCAAGGGCCTCAAGGCCTAACGCGACCCATAGGAGCTAGCCATGCGCGAGAAGATCAAGCTGCTGTCCACCGCCGGTACCGGCCATTTCTACGTGACGACGAAGAACAAGCGCCTGCACACGGACAAGATGGAAGTGCGCAAGTACGACCCGAAGGCGCGCAAGCACGTCGCCTACAAAGAGTCGAAGATCAAGTAACCCGCGCGCGCACCCCCAGCGCGCGTGCCTGAACTTCCCGAAGTCGAGACGACGCGGCGTGGCATCGCGCCATACGCGCGACGGCGTCGCATCGTAGAGCTTGCCGTTTACGAGCCGCGCCTGCGCTGGCCCGTGGCGCGCGACCTGCCGCGCAAGGTTGCCGGCCGGCGCATCGAGCGTGTCGGTCGCCGCGCCAAGTACCTGGTCCTGGGACTGGAAGGCGGCGGCAGCCTGCTGGTGCACCTGGGGATGTCCGGGAACCTGCGCGCAGTGCCCCCCGGCACGCAGCGCCTCAAGCACGATCACTTCGACCTGCTGCTCGACACAGGCGTGGCACTGCGCTTCAACGACCCGCGCCGCTTCGGCAGCCTGCTGTATGCCGAGGCAGACCCCGACCTGCACCCGCTGCTGAAGGACCTCGCCCCGGAGCCCCTCGGCGCGCGGTTTGACACCGACTACCTTTGGCGCGTCACGCGCGCGCGCCGCGTCTCGATCAAGGCACTGCTGATGAACAGCCACCTGGTGGTGGGCGTGGGCAACATCTACGCGAGCGAGGCCCTGTTCCGCGCGCGCATCCGGCCGCAGCGCCAGGCGCGCTCCTTGAAGAAGCCAGAGGTCGCACGGCTGGTGCGCGCGGTACGCGCCGTACTGGCACTTGCGATCAAGGCCGGCGGCACCACCCTGCGCAACTACCGCGGCGCCGACGGGCTGCCGGGTTACTTCAAGCAGCGGCTGTATGTCTACGAGCGCAAGGGCGAGCCGTGCCGCCGTTGCCGCACCCCCGTGCGTGCGCTCACCCAGGGCCAGCGTTCCACTTACTATTGCCCCAGCTGCCAAAGCTGAAGCACTGCCCGAGCGCATGAGCAAGCGAATCACCAACCACCTGTCAGCCGCGGACCCGGTCATGGCCGCGCTCATCCGCAAGGTCGGCGCCTACCGCCTGGAGGCGGACGAGGACTTCCACCCTTTCCAGGCGCTCGCCCAGGCGATCGCGCACCAGCAGCTCAACGGCACCGCCGCCAAGACCATCCTCGGGCGCCTGATTCTCAACTGCGGCGCCGGCGCCTTCCCGACGCCACGGGAGATCATCCGCGCCCCGGTGGAGAGCCTGCGCGCGGCCGGCTTCTCCTATTCGAAGGCGGCGGCACTCAAGGACCTCGCCGAGAAGACACTCAGCGACGTGGTGCCGGACGGGGCCACGCTCGCCGCACTCACCGATGATGAGATCGTCGCGCGCCTCACCCAGGTGCGCGGCATCGGCCGCTGGACCGTGGAGATGCTGCTCATGTTCCGGCTATCGCGCCCGGACGTGCTGCCCGTGGACGACTTCGGCGTGCGCGCCGGTTTCCAGGCCGCCTATGGGCTGGCCAAGATGCCGCACCCGAAGGCGCTGCTGGCATTCGGCGAGCGCTGGCGTCCGCATCGCTCGGCTGCCGCGTGGTACCTGTGGCGTGCGCTGGATCTCAAGCGCGCCGGCACGCTGCCGGCACCGCCGCAACCCACGCGCCTGCCGCGCCTGGCGAAGCGTCGCAAGAAAAAGGCGGTGAAGAAGGTGGTGCGCAAGCTCGCCGGCAAGGCCACGCGCAAGCGCGCGCTGCAGCGCCGGCGCGCTAGAGCACCGGCAACGCTGCGCGCGCGTAGGTGATGCGCAGCAGCGGCTGGTCGCGCGCAGCGGCAACGCTTGCCGGGCGCGCGAGCCCCTCAAGGTCATAGCTCACCACCAGTTTGTCGCCGTCGAGGTCGAACACCGCGAGCATCGAGCGGCCGGTGTTTGGGCCGCGGTCACCGATCATGTCCATGGTCGGCGGCGTCAGTGTCGCGTTCACGTGGTAGCGACCGCCGTCGACGACCTGGTTGCTGCGGTCGATGATCCGGTAGGTGCCCGCGTCCAGCAGCAGGTAGCGCACGCGCAGCTCCGCCACCTCCAGTTCGCTCGTGCCGACGCTTGCGGCAACTGGCACCCACGCACCCTCAAGCCCTTCGCTGGCGCCGGCTTTGCCTAGCGTCACCGTGGCGGTTCCCTCCCTAGTCGCGCCGCCGCTTCCTCAGTTCCGCCTCCACGATGGGATGCACGAACTCATGGACGTCCCCGCCGAGCACCGCGATCTCGCGCACCAGGGTCGAGGAGATGAAGGTGAACTGTTCCTGCGGGGTGAGGAACACGGTCTCGAAGTTGCGGTCGAGGTGGCGTGACATGTTGGCCAGCTGGAACTCGAACTCGAAGTCCGACAGCGCGCGCAGGCCACGCACCACCACGGCCCCGGCATGCTCGCGCGCAAAGTCCACGGTGAGTCCCGAGTAACCCTCCACCGTGACGTTCGGCAGCTCGCTCAGCACGCGCCGCGCCAGGTCGACCCGCATCTGCACCGAGAACATCGGCGCCTTGTTGGGGTTGGCGGCAATCGCGACGATCACGGAGTCGAAGATGCCCGCGGCGCGGCGCACCAGGTCGGTATGCCCGTTGGTGATCGGGTCGAACGTGCCGGGGTAGACCGCGTTGCGTTTCATGCCGCCTTCACAATGGAGCGCTATGCGCCGGGGAGCGCGTACAGATGATACCCGACCTCGCCGGCCCGCTTCGCCTTGAGCGCCTGCCAGTTCGCCGGCAGCGTCGGCAGCGCCGCGGAGGCTGCGCATTCAACATAGATCAGTGCGCCGGGACGCAGCCAGCCGTGCTGGGCGAGGCGCGCTGCGGCCTGCTCCAGCAGTGCGCCGGCGAAAGGCGGGTCGAGGAACACGATGTCGCACGGCTGCGCGCCGCCGGCAAGGTAGGCAAGCGCGTCGCTGCGCTGCACGCGCGCATCGGTTGCCTGCCACTCGGCCAGCCGCAGGCGCAGCTCGCGCACCACCGCCTCGGACGAGTCAACGAAACTCACGTGGGCGGCGCCGCGCGAGAGCGCCTCCAGGCCCAGCGCGCCACTGCCGGCGAACAAGTCGAGGCAGCGGGCGCCCTGGGTACGCCCGCCCAGCCAGTTAAACACGGTCTCGCGCACCCGGTCAGGCGTCGGGCGGATATCCACGCCGTCCGGGAAGCGCCATTTCCTGCCGCGCCAGTTGCCGCCGATGATGCGCAGCACGCGTGCCTGGCTGCCGCGCCGTGCCGGCAGGCCGGGACGGGCGGCTGACTTGCCGGCTGAGCCCAAGCGGAACACTCCCCAAGCGCGCGCTGCGCACCTTGCCACTGTTCTTGCCGTAAGCGTACCCTAGCTTCCAGTCTCCAGAAGCACCGCGCTTCCTGCAGCACCGGCACGAGGGGTCAGGCCGGCAAGCCACGGCACAAGAATTCCAGTGGCTCGCGTTGAAAAGCGAATGAACATGCGACCGGCACCGCGCGCCCTGATCAGCCGCACGGGCGGTCCGTTGGGGGGGAATACGCTCATGAAAAGAATCCATGCGGGCTTAACCGCAGCGGTTGTGCTGCTGGTCGGCGCCTGTTCCGGCGGTGGCTACGGCACAGTCGGCCCGCCCAACACCAGCAGCGGCAACGGCTCAGGCGGCGGCACCCCGCCGCCCAACACCAGCAGCACGGCCCTGTTCCAGCCCGCGGCCGGCATCCTGCCCTATCCCACGGACCTGTACTTCGCCGGCTCCACTGACGGCACGATCAACATCCAGCCGCCCAATGCCGCCATGCCCAACCAGGCGGCCATCAACGCACTCGACGGCTTCTCCACCACCGCGGTGATCCGCGAGAACTTCGGCGGCGCGCTCGACCCGAGCTCCTTTACCGCGAGCTCCGTGATCATCATCCCGGTGGTCACCGACAACCACACCAAGGCGACGGTCGGGGTGCTCGGACCGCCGCTCACCCCGGGCGTGGACTACACCGCAGCCCTAGGCACCGAGGCGGGCGTCGGCCCGACGGTGCTCGAGATCACCCCGCTGCATCCGCTGATGCCCAGCACCTGCATCGCCAATGGAGCCTTCCTCGGTGCCAACTGCACCACCGGCACCGGTTACCTCGTGCTGCTCACGCGCGGCATCAAGGATGCACAGGGCAACGCGGCTGTGCCCTCGGCGGACTACGCGACGATCCTCACCGCGCTCGGGGCCGGTGACCCGACGTGCCCGACCATCACGGACCCGACCCTGAACGCGATCTGCCAGCTCACCGGCGCGCAGCTGCAGATTGCGCAGGCGGTGGGTGTCAGCCCGGCCAACATCGTGCTGTCCTTCAGTTTCACGACGCAGTCGACCGTCGATACGCTCGAGCTGCTGTCCGCGACCACCATGCCGCAGACGCTGAACGTACACCCCATCGGCATCACCACCGCGGAGCTGGGGCTGGGCCTGCCGGGCCATGCCGACATCTACGTCGGCACGCTCACGATCCCGTACTACTCGAGTAAGAGCGCGCCGCTGACCGACTTCTGGCATGCGCCGCCGTTCCCGCTGGACCCGACCAGCACTTTCGTGACGCGCTACAACCCGCTGCCGGTGCCGACACAGACCCTGCAGATCCCGGTGCTGGTGACCGTGCCCAATGCCGCCTCGGCACTGGGCGCCGCGCCGCCGGCCGGCGGCTGGCCGGTGCTGATCTTCCAGCACGGCATCACGCGCAGCCGCGAGGACGCCTTCGCGGTGGCTGACTCCTTCGGCGACAGCGGCTTCGTCGTGGTTGCCATCGACCTGCCGCTGCACGGCATCACCAACCAGGCCGACCCGCTGTATGCCGCCGGTGCGAACCCGGCCTACGCGGGCCTCAACCTGCCGGCGACCGGTTCGATCGAGCGCACCTTCGACTTGGACGTCGAGAACAACACCACCGGGGCGGCAGGGGCCGACGGCGCCATCGACCCCTCCGGCTCACACTTCATCAACCTGACCAGCCTGCTTACCTCGCGCGACAACCTGCGCGAGGGCGTCGCGGACCTGATCGCGCTCACCCGCACGTTGCCGTCGATGAGCCTCGGTGCAGCCGGCACCATCAATCCGGCCGCGATCCACTACCTCGGGCACTCACTGGGGGCGATCGAGGGCGGTACCTTCCTGGGTGTCATACCCTCGGCGGAGATCCCAACCGCGACGCTGGCCAATCCCGGCGGTGGCATCGCCAACCTGCTGCGTGACTCGCCTGCCTTCGCCCCGCAGATCAACGCCGGTCTTGCCGCGCAGGGGGTGATGCAGGGAACCACGCTGTACGAGCAGTTCTTCCGCGATGCCCAGACCGCGGTGGATTCCGGGGACCCGGTGAACTTCATCGCCCAGGCGACCGCGCTGCACCCGATCCACCTGATACAGGTCGTCGGCAGCGCCACCTCGCTGCCGGACCAGGTGGTGCCGAACTCGGCGACCCAGCGGCTGATCGTGGCCTCCTCCTATGGGCCCGCGGCGTTAACGCGCATTCCCGCCCCGGCCGCACCCGGGCCGGTGCAGAGCGCCGGTGGCTTCCGCGCCTACGTCAACTTCCTGGTGGGCGATCACGGCTCGATCATCGACCCGACGGCAAGCCCGGCCGCCACCCAGGAGATGCAGGGCGAGGCAATCACCTTCACGGGCGCACAGATCCCGGTCTTCTTCCCGGTGACGACGCCGCCGGGGACCACGATCCTCATCGGCAACCCGACGGTGATCCAGCCCTAGGCAGGCGCCGCGCTGGCAGATCGATAAAGGGCGGCCAATCGGCCGCCCTTCTTCTTTGCCCGGTACAATCCCGCCCCTATGTTTGGACGTACCCCCGATCCTGCCGCTGCCGCCGATGAGAAGCCCGGCTTCTTCCGGCGGCTGCGCGCGCGGCTGAACCGGGGCAACTCCTGGCTCACCACCGATCTTGCCGAGCTCATCAAGGGCCGGCAGATCGATGCGCAGATCCTCGAGGAGCTCGAGACACGCCTGATCACCGCCGACGTGGGCGTGGAGGCGACCACGCGCATCCTGGATGACCTGCGCCGGCGGGTTGCGCGCAAGGAACTCGCCGACGTCGACGCGCTGATCGCAGCCCTGCGCCAGAGCATCACCGACATCCTCGCCCCCTGTGCCCAGCCGCTGGTGATCGACCCGGCGCGGCGTCCCTTCGTCATCCTGGTGGTGGGCGTCAATGGCGCAGGCAAGACCACCACCATCGGCAAGTTGGCGCGCCGCTGCGCCGACGAGGGCTTAAGCGTACTGCTGGCCGCGGGCGACACCTTCAGGGCGGCGGCCATCGAGCAGCTGAAGGTGTGGGCCGACCGCGCCGGCGCGGGCTTCGCCGCCCAGGGCACAGGAGCTGATCCCGGGGCGGTGGTCTTCGACGCGCTCAAGTCCGCGCAGGCGCGTGGCACGCAGGTGCTGCTCGCCGACACCGCCGGACGGCTGCACAGCCAGTCGCACCTGATGGAGGAGCTGAAGAAGGTCAAGCGCGTGATCCAGCGCGTCGATGCCGACGCCCCGCACGAGGTGCTGCTGGTGCTGGATGCCAACCAGGGCCAGAACGCGCTCGCACAGGCGCAGCAGTTCCGCGACGCGGTGGGCGTCACCGGCCTGGTGCTCACCAAGCTTGATGGCAGCGCCCGCGGCGGCATCGTGGTCGCCATCGCCCAGACGCTGAAGATCCCGATCCGCTACATCGGTATCGGCGAGGGCGCGGAGGACTTCGGTGAGTTCGACGCGGCGGCCTTCGCGAGCGCGCTGGTGGAAGGGGCCGGCGGCACAGCCGCGCAGGCAGGCACGGCATGATCGTCTTCGACAAGGTCTCCAAGCGCTACGCCAATGGCCGCGAGGCGCTCGCCGGGGTGAGCTTCAACATCAACAGCGGCGAGATGGTGTTCCTCACCGGCCGCTCGGGCGCGGGCAAGAGCACGGTGCTGAAGCTGATCGCGTCTCCTGGAGCGCCCGACCCGCGGGGCGGTGCTGGTCGGCGGCCGCAACACCCAGACACTCAAGGCGCGGCACATCGCCGCCTTCCGCCGCGGCGTCGGGGTCGTGTTCCAGGACCACAAGCTGCTGGCGGACCGGCCGGTGTTCGACAACGTCGCCCTGCCGCTGGCAGTCGCCGCACACGCCGCTGAAGGAGATCGACAAGCGCGTGCGCGCCGCGCTCGACCAGGTGGGCCTGCTGGGCAAGGAGCGCCTGCTGCCCCAGGAGCTGTCGGTGGGCGAGCAGCAGCGAGTCGGGCATCGCGCGCGCGGTGGTGAGCAAGCCGCCGCTGCTGATCGCCGACGAGCCGACCGGCAACCTGGACCCCGACCTGTCGCTCGAGGTGATGCGCCTGTTCCGGCGCTTCGCGGATGTCGGGGTGACCGTGGTGATCGCCACGCACGACATGCACATCGTGCGCGAGTTCGGCGAGCGGGTGATCACGCTCGAGGACGGCACGGTGCAGGGGACGCCGCCGACTCGCTGCCGAGCGTGGTGGCGACGATCAGCCTCGATGAGCCGCCACATGCAGGCGCTGCTGGGCTCGCTCGGGCGGCTGGCGCGCAACCCGCTGGCAACGCTGCTGACCGTATTCGTGATTGCGCTGGCACTGGCGCTGCCTGCGGCGCTCAAGGTGTTCGTCAGCAACTCGCAGGCGGCCACCGGCAACTTCGCCAGCGCGGTGGACGTGTCGGTGTACCTCAAGACCGACGTGCCGCTGGCCAAGGCGCAGCAGCTGGCCCAGGCCACGCACGGCAGCGTGCGGATGTCGCCGAGGTCACCGTGATCCCGGCGGACAAGGGCCTGGAGGACTTCCGCACCTACTCAGGGTTTGGCGATGCGCTCGCCGCGCTCAAGGAGAACCCGCTGCCGCACGTGCTGCACGTGCGGCCGAAGTCCCAGGATGGCTCGCCGGCCTCGCTGGAGTCGCTGCGCCGCTACTTGGGGGCCTGGCCGGAGGTGGACCTGGTGCAGGTCGATGCTGAATGGGTGAACCGCTTCAACGCGATGCTGGACGTGCTGCAGCGCCTGCTGGTGATCGCCGCGGTGCTGCTGGGCATCGGCGTGCTCGCGGTCATCGGCAACACCATCCGCCTGGAGATCCAGGGGCGGCGCGCGGAGATCGAGGTCACCAAGCTGGTCGGCGGCTCCAACGCCTACGTGCGCCGGCCCTTCCTCTATACCGGGGTGCTCTACGGGGTGGCAGGGGCGCTCATGGCCTGGGCGATCGTGGCCCTGGCGGTGGCGGTGCTGGGCAGCTCGGTGGCAAACCTTGCGCGCCTGTACGGCAGCCACTTTGCGCTGCAGGGCCTGGCGCTCCAGGATGTCGGGTTGTTGCTGGGGGCCGGCGTGGTGCTCGGCTGGCTCGGGGCCTGGATCTCCGCGGCACGCCACCTGCGCAGCATCGAGCCGCGGGCCTGAACGGCGGCAGTGGCGGGGAGCTAGGTGCGCGCCGCGGCGGCGTGCGTCAGCAGGGTGCTCTCGACCCATTTGCGCACGCGGACCGCATCGGCCACGCGCGTGCGCTTGCCGAAGGAGTTCAGCAGCACGATGACCACGCTGCGGCCCTCGATGATCGTCTGCATTACCAGGCAGCGCCCGGCCTCGGCGATGTAGCCGGTCTTCTGCACCACGATGTCCCAGCCCGGGTTGCTCACCAGGGAGTCGGTGCTGCGGAAGTGCATCATGCGCTGGCCGACCTGCACGTCGTGCGAGCTATCGGTGGAGTACTCACGGATTGTCTGCACCTTGGCAGCCGCCATCACCAGCTTCGACAGGTCCTGGGGGCTCGCGACGTTCTCGTCCGAAAGCCCGGTGGGCTCCACGAAATGCGAGCTGACCATGCCCAGCTCGCGCGCCTTGGCGTTCATGGCGCGCACGCACTCGCTCACCCCGCCGGGGTAGTTGCGGCCCAGGGCGTGCGCCGCACGGTTCTCGGAGGACATGAGCGCCAGGTGCATCAGGTCACCGCGCGTCATGCGGGTGCCGGGCATCAGGCGCGAGTAGGAGATCTTGCCGACGCTGATGTCCTCGCCGGTGACCATCAGCTCCTCGTCCAGGGGCTGGCCGGCCTCGCTGACCACCAGGGCGGTCATGAGCTTGGTGATCGAGGCGATCGGCATCGCGACGTCGGAGTTGCGCGAGTAGAGCACCGAGGAGTGCGTGGTATCGAAGACCAGGGCAGCGCTGGAGCGCAGCGCAGGACCTGACACCTGCGAGCGCGAGCTGTACTTCAGGTGCGTGGGCACCATTGCGCCCTGCTCGGCAGCCTGGCTGAGCGCGCTGGCTGCCAGCAGCAGGCAGGTGACGGCCGATATCCTTATACAGCGTCCAGAAATCATCGAATTCACCTGCGCCGAGTATTCCAAGTGCTTGATGACTCTATCAGAGCAGGTCTTATGTCAGCCATACGTGACGTACTTTTAAGTTTTCGCCTATCCCTGTTGAAGGCGGTGTCCGACAGCGCGGTCATAACATGGCCGGCCTGTGATCGAGTCGACGCGAAACTTTGCCCTCTGCGTGTTGTCCCTGCGCAGCCAGCTCTCTACACAACAGTCATCAACGATCGTGCCGACCTGCTCTGCTGCCAGTCGCAGTCGCAGATCGCATGCGTTCGGGCGGCGGCGGATGAAATCACACGGACGGCGATCACGCCCGCCGGCGTGCCCGGGGTGGGTGACCGTCGGTTCAACCGCGAGGGTCCGGGCCGCTGCAGCCGGCGTACCGGGTGTGCAGTCTCCCTGGGACGGGGGGCCATCGGGAAAGGTTCTCTCGGGGGCGCGCCAGGTTGCGGAACTAAGTGATCCGGACTCAGTCCAAACTGGCATCCCGGCCCTCCCGACCGCGCAAGCTCCCGCGCCGGCGCGACCTCCCCCGCGGTCAAGACTGAGGTCTCGGCAGCTCCCTCAAAGGAGGCTCTACGACCCTTCTTTGTGGGGATACCCGCGCCGGCATGGCTGCGCGTAAGCTCTTGTTTGAAAAGATCCTATTGGACCCCCGGGCGGGAACTTCCCGAGGGTTTAGCACTCCAACAGTGCGACTGCTAGAATACCCATCCACCCCACCGGAGATCTCATGAACGCAGGTAGCGCACTTGTTGCCCGCATGGGCGACCACTCACTGGCCGGCCCGCTGGGTAGTCTGGATGCTTACCTCGACCGGGTAAGCAAGATTCCCGTCCTCAGCCGTGACGAGGAGCGCGCGCTCGCCGAGCGCTTCCGCAACGAGGAGGACCTGGCCGCCGCCCGGCAGCTGGTGCTCTCGCACCTGCGCTTCGTGGTCCACATCGCGCGTGGCTACTCAGGCTACGGCCTGCCCGTCGGGGACCTGATCCAGGAGGGCAACGTCGGCCTGATGAAGGCGGTCAAGCGCTTTGACCCCACGGTGAACGTGCGCCTGGTGTCCTTCGCCGTGCACTGGATCCGTGCCGAGATCCATGAATACGTGCTGCGCAACTGGCGCCTGGTGAAGATCGCCACGACCAAGGCGCAGCGCAAGCTGTTCTTCAACCTGCGGCGCATGAAGAAGAACCTGACCTGGCTGTCGGTCGATGAGACCGCCGCGGTGGCACGCGACCTGGGCGTCACCACCGCCGAAGTCACGGAGATGGAAAAGCGCCTCTCGGCGCGTGACATGTCCTTCGACCCGACCCCCGAGGCGGACGAGGAAGAGGTGTACAGCCCGGCCGCCTACCTGCAGGCCCCGGATGCGGATCCTGCCATGCAGGTCGAGAACGCCGAGAGCGAGCGACGATGACTCGGACCGGCTGCGCGGGGCGATGGACCGGCTCGATGAGCGGGCGCGCGACATCGTGCAGCGCCGCTGGATGTCCGAGGACAAGGCCACCCTGCACGAGCTGGCCGAGAAGTACGGCGTCTCCGCCGAGCGCATCCGCCAGATCGAGGCGAGTGCGCTGGGCAAGCTGCGCGGCATGATGGTCGCGGCCTAGGACGACCCTTGAGGGTCACCGGGCAACCGCCAGCGGTTGCCCGGTGCGCCCGAGGCGGGTAGCGTGGCCGCCATGCGCACCGTCAACGACTGGCTGGGCGAGTACGCCGTCAGCCACCAGAACCCCACCAACAAGCTGCTGCACTGGATCTGCGTGCCGGCGATCGTGCTCGCGGTCATGGGACTGCTGTGGGCGACACCCGTGCCGGCAGCCTTCGCCGCGCTCTCGCCCTGGGTCAACTGGGCAAC
Organism: uncultured Pseudomonadota bacterium; assembly: GCA_963703025.1. Taxonomy (GTDB): domain Bacteria; phylum Pseudomonadota; class Gammaproteobacteria; order Steroidobacterales; family Steroidobacteraceae; genus 13-2-20CM-66-19. The sequence continues at coordinate 1,229,687 of OY969778.1, forward strand.
CGTGGTGGCCGCGGCGAGCGTCCTGTACTACCTGATGCTGTCCGCCCGGCTGGCGCTGGGAGTGGCGCTGGCCTTTGCCGCCCTGCTGCTGCTGGCGCACGCACTCACCGCACTGCCGTGGCCGCTGTGGCAGACCTCCCTGGCGATCTTCGTGGTGGCCTGGATCGGCCAGTTCATCGGCCACATCATCGAGGGCCGCCGTCCCTCCTTCTTCAAGGACGTGCAGTTCCTGTTGATCGGCCCGCTGTGGCTGCTGGCGGCTGCCTACCGGCGCCTGAGCCTGCGTTACTGAGTCTCCTGCGCCACACGGCGCACCGCCGCGGCCACCTGCTCGTGCACGTTCTTGTCGAGCGGGTCCGGCACCAGCTCATCCCCCTGGGCAAGTGAGGCGATGGCGCTGGCGGCTGCCATCAGCATCGCGTCGGTGAAGCGGCGCGCGTTCGCCTCGAGCGCGCCCTTGAAAAGGCCCGGGAATGCGAGCACGTTGTTGATGCCCTTGCCGTCGGCGGCAAAGGCGGCGCCATGCTCGCGCGCCACGATCGGCTCGATCTCAGGATCGGGGTTCGACAGCGCAAGGATCACCTGCCCGGGGCGTATCCAGGCCGGAAGGATCAGCCCGCGCACCCCGGTGGTGGCGATCACCACGTCCGCGCGTTGCATGAGCGCCTCGAGCGTCACGCCCTCCCCGCCATGTGCCTGCAGGCGCGCCACCGCCGCGTCACTGCGGTCGGTGCCCAGGATGTGCTTGACCCCGTAGGCGCGCAGCAGGCGCACGATGCCGGTGCCGGCGGCGCCCAGGCCTATCTGGCCGATGGTGCTCGCACGCAGGTCCTGGCCTGCAAAGCGCGCCGCGTTGATGAGGGCAGCCAGCGCCACCACCGCGGTGCCGTGCTGGTCATCGTGCAGCACCGGCTTGGGCAGGCGTGCCTGCAGCGCAGCCTCGATCTCGAAGCACTCGGGGGCGGCGAAGTCCTCCAGCTGGATCGCGCCAAAGGAAGCCTCGATGGCCAGCACCGCGGCCACCACCCGCGCCGGCTCGGTTTCCTTCAGCAGGATGGGCACCCCGTTGATCCCCACCATCTCGGCGAACAGTGCCGCCTTGCCCTCCATGACCGGCAGTCCCGCCAGCGCCCCGATGTTGCCCAGGCCCAGCACCGCGGTGCCGTTGGTGACCACGGCCACCGTGCGCGCGAGCGCTGTGTACTCGCGCGCCAGCTGCGGGTCCTTCTGGATCGCAAGACACACGCGCGCCACCCCGGGGGTGTACACGTCGCGCAGGATCTGCTGCGTGTTGATGGGCAGGCTCGCCACGGTGCGGATCTTGCCGCCACGGTGACGGGTGAAGACACGGTCGGACTTGCCAAGGAAGCGCGCGGTGGGCAGCGCGGCGATGCGCTCGTAGAGGGAGCGGTCGGTCTCCTCGTCCATCTCCAGGGTGATCTCCCACAGCGTGCGTCCCTGGTCGCGCCGCAGCGCGCTCAGGTGCTCGATGGCAAGACCGGCATCGGCGATCACCTGCAGCACCCGCGCGAGGCTGCCGGGCTGGTGGAGCGTCTCGATGATGAGGATCTCGGGGATTTTCATGGGGCTTAAGGTGCCCGAAGCCGCCCGGGGCCGCCACTGCGGCAGGCCCGCGCGGATATGCGCCCCGCAGGCATTCCCGCTATCATGCGCGCCCCACCGGGGAACCCCATTTTTGTGCCCTTAGGAGAGTGCCGTGGCCCAAGCCGCTGCCCAGACCGGCGCCAAGACGGCCGCCGCCATCGATCCCATGGACCTGTTCGACGTGCGCGCCGCGCTCACCGAGGAGGAGCGCATGGTGCAGGACTCGGTCGCACGGCTGGTCGATGCCGAGGTGCTGCCGATCATCCAGAAGTGCTTCGAGGAGCACACGCTTCCCGAGGGAGCTGGTGCCCGAAGCTGGCCGAGCTTGGGTCTGCTGGGCTCGTCACTCCACGGCTATGACTGCGCCGGACTGAACGCGCATCTGCTACGGCCTGATCTGCCAGGAGCTCGAGCGCGGCGACTCCGGGCATCCGCAGCTTCGTGTCCGTGCAGTCGTCGCTGTGCATGTATCCGATCTACGCCTTCGGCTCCGAGGAGCAGAAGCAGAAGTACCTGCCGCGCATGGCGCGCGGGGAGCTGATCGGCTGCTTCGGCCTCACCGAGCCGCACGGCGGCTCGGATCCCGCCAACATGAAGACCCACGCCAAGCAGCGCGGCAGCGACTGGGTCCTCAACGGCGCGAAGATGTGGATCACCAACGGCGCGATCGCCGACCTCGGCGGTCGTGTGGGCGATGACCGAGGAGGGCATCCGCGGCTTCATCGTGGACAAGGGCACGCCGGGGTTCTGCGGCTCCCGAGATCGAGCACAAGTTCTCGCTGCGCGCCTCGGTGACCTCGGCGCTGTTCTTCGACAACGTCCGTGGTGCCCGAGGAGAACGTGCTGCCGGGGGTCGTCGGGCTCAAGGGGCCGCTGTCCTGCCTGACCCAGGCGCGCTATGGCATCGCCTGGGGGGTGATCGGGGCGGCGCAGGCCTGTCTTGACGACAGATGCTCGACTACACGCACGACGCGCGTGCTGTTCGGCCGCCCGCTGGCGCAGAACCAGACCATCCAGGTGCGCCTGGCCGAGATGGCCCGCCGCATCACCACCGCGCAGCTGCTGGCACTGCAGCTGGGCCGCCTGAAGGATGCCGGGACCATGCAGCCCGCGCACGTCTCGCTGGCCAAGTGGAACAACTGCCGCATGGCGCTGGACATCGCGCGCGACTGCCGCGACATGTTGGGCGGCGCGGGCATCAGCGCGGAGTACGTGCCCATCCGCCACATGCTGAACCTCGAAAGTGTCATCACCTACGAGGGCACCGAGACGATCCACCAGCTCACCATCGGCCGCACGCTCACCGGACTGAGCGCGTTCTGAGCCCGCCGGGGCGCCGTGCGCGCGCGCCGGCACCGATACGCTGGCAGGGGCCGGTGCGGCGAAGATGCCCAGTGCCAGGAGCACCGCGAGCGCCAGCCAGTCGATCAGCGTGCGCAGGCGGCTTTGCCCCTGGAGGCAGGACGGTGGCGGCAAGATCATGTGGCGCTCCGCGATGTTGCGAGGAGGATATTTCGCCCTCGCGAACGGCCGGCGCGCGGGCACAAACATGGCAATGCGGCGAACAATTGTGGCGCAATGTGGCGCGTCGTCCGCGCTATCACTTGGCGGCCGGCAGGCTGTAGCCTAGGCGGCATGAAACGCCTCGTTGCGATCGTCGAGGACGAGCCAGCGATCCGCGAGAACTACGCTGCCGCGTTCACGCGCGAGGGCTACGCGGTGCGCACCTACGGCAACCGCACCGCGGCGATGGCCGCGTTCGCCGCGCGGCTGCCGGACCTGGCGGTCATCGACATCTCGCTCGAGGACGAGCCGGAGGGCGGCTTCGAGCTGTGCCGGCAGCTGCGCGCGCTGTCGGCGGAGCTTCCCATCATCTTCCTCACCGCGCGCGACAGCGAGCTCGATGCGGTCTCGGGGCTGCGCCTGGGCGCGGATGACTTCCTCACCAAGGACCTGAGCCTCCCGCACCTGATCGCGCGCGTGAACGCGCTGTTCCGGCGCATCGAGGCGCTGCGCCGCCCCGACGACCCCGGCCGACGTAGTGCGCCGCGGCCCGCTCACCCTGGACGCCGAGCGCATGCAGGTGCAGTGGAACGGCCAGGTGGTGCTGCTGTCGCTCACCGAGTTCTGGATCGTGCACGCGCTCGCCCGGCACCCCGGGCACGTCAGGAACCGCCAGCAGCTGATGGATGCGGCCAACGTCGTGCTCGATGACAACACCATCACCTCGCACGTCAAGCGTATCCGCCGCAAGTTCCAGGCCATCGATCCGAAGTTCGACGCGCTGCAGACTGTCTACGGCATGGGCTATCGCTGGGTCGAGTGACCGCATCCCGTGTCGCTACGCCTCAAACTGCTGCTGCTCGGGCTCGCCACGCTGGTGCTGCCGTGGGCCGGCTGCCGCTACGCGCGCGAGATGGAATCGGCGTTGCGCGACGGCGAGGTCGACTCCCTGCAGGCGGTCTCGCAGACCATCGCCGCCTCGCTGCAGGGCCGCACCGACCTGCTGTACCGCGAGGCCCCGCCGCACCTGAACGCCGAGAGCACCGAGGGCGGCGCGGATGCGCCGCCGGGCGGCCGCCGGCACAGCGGCCCACGGACCCGGATGACTTCAAGCGCGGGCCCTACGATCTGGAGCCGCTCGCACTCTCGGCCGCGCCGCTGCTGGATGGCTACGCCGATGACTGGCCGCACGAGCCCGGCGCGTGGCAGTCGTTCGCCCACGATGACACCCGCCAGTTCGCGATCCTGACCGGGGTGCACGAGCGCATGCTGTACGTGCTGCTGGAGGTGCACGACCGGCACCCGCTGTTCGATGCCGCCGGCAGCTCACTGGATCCGGGCACATTCGGGGATCGCGTGTGGCTGGGGTTCGAGGACCCGCAGGGTCGAGCAGCAGCGCGTGCTGCTGGCCGCCTCCGGGCCCGGGCCGATCACGGCGCGGCGCATCGAGACCGGCGAGTACGGCCAGCAGAGCGTGGTGCCCGAGCCGCGCATCCGCGGCGCCTGGCAGCTCGGTGGCGCGGGCTATCGCGTCGAGGTGCGCGTGCCACTGTCCATGATCGGCAGCGCCTTCGGGGTGCTCGTGGACGACCGCGACGTGCGCGGCGGGCCGCCGGTGAGCTATGGCACGCTGCGCAGCGACGACCTGCACACCATGGGCCATCTCATCCTCGCGTCCCCGGAACTGGGCGGCTACCTCAGCCAGTTCCTGCAGCCGGGACTGAAGGTGGCCGTGAGCACGCCGGCCGGACGCATGCTGGCGCAGGCCAACGCCACCGCCCAGGCCAGTTCCCTGGGCAGCGGACCGCCATTGCTGGCGCGCCTGTACCGGCGCTTCATGGACCGGCCCGGGCGAGCGGCAGGCCATCCAGGCGCGCGCGCCGATCTTCGACCGTGACCACCAGGTCGTGATCGGCCAGCTCGACGTCACGCAGAGCGCTGATCGCTGGATCCGGCTGCGCGATCGCGCCCTCACCCGCATGCTCAACCTCACCCTGGTCACAAGCGCTGGTCGTGGTGACGGCGATGTTCGCCTTCGCCGCCTGGCTGGCGCTGCGCCTGTCGCGGCTGCGCCACGCGAGCCGAGTCGGCGCTGACACGCAACGACCCTGGGAGCCGGCTTCCCGGAGACCCAGGCGCGCGATGAACTGGGCGACGTGGCACGCAGCTTCGCCACGCTGCTGTCGCGCCTGGACGAGTACACGCAGTACCTGCGCACGCTCGCCGGCAAGCTCGCCCACGAGATCCGCACGCCCGCTGACCATCGTGCGCTCCTCGCTGGACAACCTGGAGCGGAGATCGTGCCGCCCGCGGCGCGCACCTACCTCCAGCGCGCCCGCCACGGAAGCGAGCGGCTGGGGGCGATCGTGCTTGCCATGGGAGCCGCGACGCGCGTCGAGGAGAGCCATCGGCAGTGCCGAGCGCGTGCGCTTGGACCTGGTGCCACTGCTGGATGCAGCCGTCGGGGCCTATCGCGCGGCCTTCCCGGAAAGGCGCTTCCAGTTCGAGTGCGCGAGCGCCGCGCTCGAGCTGGTGGGCGCGCCGGACCTGATCGTGCAGATGCTCGACAAGCTCATCGACAATGCCGTGGACTTCAGCCCCGCCGGGGCGACTGATCACGGTGCGGCTGCTGCACGAGGGCGACGCGGCGCTCATCGAGGTCGACAACCCCGGGCCGATCCTGCCACTGCACCTGGAGGGACGGGTGTTCGAGTCGCTGTGGCAATCGCGCCCCGGCACCGACAGCCGGCTGCACCTCGGACTTGGCCTCTATATCGTGCGGCTCATCGCCGAGTTCCACGGCGGCGAGGCCAGCGCGCGCAACCTTCGCGACGGCAGTGGCGTGCGCCTGAGCATCCGGCTAACCCGGCTGATCACCCCCGGCCGCACCCCTGTCCTGTAAGCGACGCGGCACCGTTCCCGCAAAAGCCCCCTGGCAGCTCCCCGGGGATTATGTCGCACGCAGGTACCCCGGCGTCGCATTTCCGAATTGCTGTCTCTAAAGTACGACATCGCTTTTTGTACTGGAATCAGTACAATTGCTCGCCAAGGCACCGTGTTTAAACGAATTTCTCTTCCGGCTGGGCTGCGTAGCTGAACGGTGATGCGTAGAAGCCATTGATTTTGAGGGTCTAAACAACAGAAAACTCGGGGATCGACGCGGGCACGGGTGAGACAGCTGCGAACTTGTTGTGGTTGTCACGGAACGACAGGGCGCGTGGATGAACACGCGGGTCTTCGCGATAGAAGCCGGAGCGGCAGCTCCAAACGTTTCAGCCAGGAAAATCTAGATGCTCGTGATGACGCGACGTGCCATTGGCGGCGCGGACTGGCAAGTCCGCAGCGCCGGCGGAAGGAAGCTGACGGCGAACCACCGAGTCATGCGAAGCGATGAAGAAAATTAAGAAACCCCGCGGATGCGGGGTTTTTTTTGCCTGCCGTCTGGGGGATGTTGGCGCCAGGCCGCGCTCAGTGGAATGTTGCCAGGATAAAACATGTCAGACCTTGAGCAGATTGACGCCCTGATCGCTGAGTTCTTCGAGTGTTTCGACAACCGCGAGGGGCGGGTGCCTTGCGCTGCGGCCATGGCCGGGATGTTCACCAGCACTGCGGCGATCAGCCAGCACAAGCAAGGCACGCTTGAGCTCTACTCGCCCGCGGAGTTTGCAGCGCCACGCGTGGCACTGCTGACCCATGGCACCCTGCGAGGATTCCGTGAATGGGAGCTCGATGCCACGACCCGCGTGCTGGGTCCCCTGGCGACAAGGCTGTCCACCTACGCCAAGGCGGGTTGCCTGGACGGCGTCGACTTCACGGGCAAGGGCACCAAGATATTCCAGCTCGTGAAGCTGCACAGGCAGTGGCGCATCCTCGCCCTGTCGTGGTTCGACAGCGCTGACCAGGACACGAACGCGCGCTAGCTCCCCGGGCGGACCGGTACTTCAGCCCACGCCCAGGTAGTTGAGAATCCCGCGCGCCGCCTCGCGGCCCTCGAACACGGCCGTCACCACCAGGTCCGAGCCGCGCACCATGTCGCCGCCGGCGAATACCTTCGGGTTGGTGGTCTGGAATGGCCGTTCGCTGGCGTGGCCGAGACGCGCACGCGGCCGTTGCCGTGCAGCTTGATCTCATGGTCGGCGAACCAGGCCGGCGGGCTCGGCAGGAACCCGAACGCGATGATCACCGCGTCCGCCGGGATCACCTCCTCGGAACCGGGCACTGCCTGCGGCATGCGCCGGCCACGTGCATCCGGCGCGCCCAGCTGCGTGCTCACCAGCTTCACCCCCTCGACCTGCTCGCCGCCGATGATCTCGATGGGCTGGCGGTTGAAGAGGAACTCCACGCCCTCCTCGCGGCTGTTCTTGTAGTCGCGCCGCGAGCCGGGCATGTTCGCCTCGTCGCGCCGGTAGGTGCAGGTCACCGACTGCGCGCCCTGGCGGATGGCCGTGCGGTTGCATCCATCGCGGTGTCGCCGCCGCCGAGCACCACCACGCGCTTGCCGCGCATGCTGACCAGACCGCCGCCGGCCCCCGGCAGCGCCAGCTCGTGGCGGATGTTGGAAATCAGGTACGGCAGGGCCTCGTGGACGCCGGGCAGTTCCTCGCCCGGGAAGCCGCCGCGCACCGCACGGTAGGTGCCCATGCCCAGGAACACCGCGTCGTACTCGGCGAGCAGTTGCCTCGAACGGCAGGTCGCGGCCAATGTCCACGCCGAGCCGGAAGCTGACGCCCATGCCCTCCATGATGCCGCGGCGCGTCTCCACCACTTCCTTCTCGAGCTTGAACGGCGGGATGCCGAAGGTGAGCAGGCCGCCGATGCGCTCGTAGCGGTCGTAGACCACCGCGGAGACGCCGTTGCGCACCAGGATGTCCGCGCAGCCAAGCCCGGCAGGGCCCGCGCCGACGATGGCCACGCGCCGGCCGGTCGGCTGCACGTGCGACATGTCCGGCTTCCAGCCCGCCTTCAATGCCTCATCGGTGATGTATTTCTCGATCGAGCCGATGGTGACCGCGCCGAGCCCGTCATTGAGCGTGCAGGCCCCCTCGCACAGGCGGTCCTGCGGACAGATGCGCCCGCACACCTCGGGCAGCGAGTTGGTCTTGTGCGACAGCTCCGCGGCCTCGAACAGGTTGCCCTCCTCGATGAGCTTCAGCCAGTTGGGGATGTAGTTGTGCACCGGGCACTTCCACTCGCAGAACGGGTTGCCGCAGGCAAGGCAGCGCCCCGCCTGCTGGGCTGCCCCGGCCGGGTCGAACGGCGCATAGATCTCGCGGAACTCGCGGATGCGCACCTCGACCGGCGTGCTTCGCGGGCTCGGCGCGCGGGATGTCGAGGAACTGCAGGTTCTTGTCGGCCATGGCACCTGCGTTCTTCAGGCCGCGCGGCGCAGGTTGTCGATCAGCGAGTCGATCGAGGCCGCCTTGGGCTTCACGACCCAGAACTTGGGCAGGAAGGTGCGCAGGTCATTGACGATCTCCTGCGCCCAGTCGCTGCGGGTCTCGATGAAGTGCCGCTCCAGCAGGCCCTCCAGGTGCTGCACGTGTGACTGCATGCCTTCGGGGTGGAAGCGGCTGATGTCGATGAGCTCGTGGTTGTAGCGGTCGACGAAGTTGCGCTCCAGGTCGAGCACGTAGGCGAAGCCGCCGGTGAAGCCGGCGCCGAAGTTGACCCCGGTGCGCCCGAGCACGCACACCGCACCGCCGGTCATGTACTCGCAGCAGTGGTCACCGGCGCCCTCGAGCACCGCGACCGCCCCGGAGTTGCGCACCGCGAAGCGCTCGCCGGCGACGCCCGCGGCGAACAGCTCGCCGCCGGTGGCGCCATACAGGCAGGTGTTGCCCATGATGACCGTGTCTCTTGGCGACGTAGCTGGCCGCGCGCGGGTGGCGCAGCACGATCTTGCCACCGGCCATGCCCTTGCCGACGTAGTCGTTGGCGTCGCCCTCGAGGTAGAGGTTGCAGTCCGCCGGCATTCCACACCCCGAAGCTCTGGCCGGCATTGCCGGTGCAGCGCATGGTGACCGGGGCGTCCGCCATGCCGTAGTTGCCCCAGCGCCGCGCGATCTCGCCTGAGATGCGCGCGCCGATCGAGCGGTTGAAGTTCTTCAGCGCGTAGTGCCACTCCCCGCCGCGGCGCGCCGTCGATCGCCGGCAGCATGTCGCGCACCATGCGCTCGGCCAGCTCGCCCTTGTCGAAGGGCGCGTTGGAGGAGGCGGTGCAGAACTGCGGCGCCGTCCGCGGGCAGCCCCGGCGGCGGAGAGGATCGGTGACAGGTCAAGCTTGCGCTGCCGCGGCGTCGCGCCCTGCAGCACCTCGCAGGTACTCGGTGCGCCCGATGATGCTCAGCCAGGCTGCGCACGCCCAGCGAGGCGAGGATCTCGCGCACCTCCTCGGCCACGAAGTGGAAGTAGTTCATCACCATCTCGGGCAGGCCGATGAAGTACTTCGAGCGCAGCACGTTGTGCTGCGTGGCGACCCCGGTGGCGCAGTTGTTCAGGTGGCAGATGCGCAGGTACTTGCAGCCCAGGGCCACCATCGGCGCGGTGCCGAAGCCGAAGCTCTCGGCGCCCGATGATGGCCGCCTTCACCACGTCGAGGCCGGTCTTGAGCCCGCCGTCGGTCTGCAGGCGCACGCGGTGGCGCAGGTCATTCACGCGCAGCGACTGGTGCGTCTCGGCGAGTCCGAGCTCCCACGGCGTGCCGGCATACTTGATCGAGGACAGCGGGCTCGCGCCCGGTGCCGCCGTCGTAGCCGGAGATGGTGATGAGGTCGGCGTAGGCCTTGGCGACGCCTGCGGCGACCGTGCCTACGCCGGGCTCGGCCACCAGCTTCACCGACACCAGCGCCTGTCGGGTTGACCTGCTTCAGGTCGAAGATCAGCTGCGCCAGGTCCTCGATGGAATAGATGTCGTGGTGCGGCGGCGGGGAGATCAGCCCGACGCCGGCGCGCGCGAAGCGCAGCGAGGCGATCATCTCGTTCACCTTGTGACCGGGCAGCTGGCCGCCCTCGCCGGGCTTGGCGCCCTGGGCGATCTTGATCTGCAGCACCTCGGCGTTGATCAGGTACTCCGGCGTCACGCCGAAGCGGCCCGAGGCCACCTGCTTGATCTTGGAGTTCTTCTCGGTGCCGTAGCGCGCGGGGTCCTCGCCGCCCTCGCCGGAGTTGGAGCGCGCGCCCAGCCGGTTCATCGCGATCGCCAGCGCCTCATGCGCCTCCGGTGACAGTGCGCCCAGCGACATGCCCGCGCTGTCGAAGCGCGCCAGCACCGCTGCCACCGGCTCGACCTCGGCAAGCGGCGATCGGCGTCGCTGCCGGCATGCAAGCCCAGCAGGTCGCGGAACGTCGACGCCGGGCGCTCGTTGACCAGCTGCGCGTACTGGCGGTAGCGCGCGTAGTCGCCGGAGATGACTGCGGCCTGCAGCGCTGCGATCACGTCCGGGTTGTACATGTGGTACTCGCCGCCGTGCACGTACTTGAGCAGGCCGCCCTGCTCGATCGGCTCGCGCGGGTTCCAGGCGCGCTGCGCCAAGGCCTGCGTGTCGGACTCCAGGTCGGCGAAGTCCGCGCCCTGCACGCGGCTGACTCGGTGCCGGTGAAGCACAGCTCGACCACCTCATCCGCCAGTCCCACGATCTCGAACAGCTGCGAGCTGCGGTAGCTGGCGATGGTTGAGATGCCCATCTTCGACATGATCTTGAACAGGCCCTTGCGCAGGCCGGCGCGGTAGCTGCGCCCGAGCTCCAGGCGCGCCGCGAAGTCGAGCTTGACGCGCCCCTTGCGCATCATCTCGAACAGCACCTGGTAGGCCATGTACGGGTAGACGGCGGTCGCGCCGTAGCCGATGAGGCAGGCGAAGTGGTGCGGCTCGCGCGCCGTGCCGGTCTCGATCAGCAGGTTGCACTTGCAGCGCAGCCCGGTCTTCACCAGGTGCTGGTGCACCGCGCCGGTGGCCAGCAGCGCGTGCACCGGGATGCGGCCGCTGACCAGGTAGCGGTCCGAGAGCAGCAGCACGAGCTTGCCCGCGCGCACCGCCGCTTCCGCCTGGCCGCACAGGCGCACGATCGCCGCCTGCAGGCCCTCCTGCGGGTCGTACTGCAGGTCGATGAACTCGCTGCGTGACCTCCTCGATCGCCAGTATCTGGCGCAGCTTGCGCTGCGAGAGGATCGGCGAGCCGAGCACCACCTGGCGGGCGTGCTCGGGGCCGGCTCGAAGATGTTCGCCTCGGGGCCGATCTGGGTCTGCAGCGACATCACGATCGACTCGCGCAGCGGGTCGATCGGCGGGTTGGTTACCTGCGCGAACTGCTGGCGGAAGTAGTCGTAGAGCGAGCGCACCCGGTGCGACAGCACCGGCATCGGCGTGTCATCACCCATCGAGCCGACCGCCTCGTTCTCGTCCTGCGCGAGCACGCGGATGATGTCATCGCGCTCCTCCTGCGTGACGTTGAACATCTTCTGGTACAGGCTAAGCGTGCCGCGGTCCATCGGTTCCGCGGCCAGGCGCGGGTCGACCAGGTCGCTCTCGAGGTAGCGCACGCCCTGCTTGAGCCAGGCCTTGTAGGGATGGCGCGCCTTCAGCATCTGGTCGATGTCCGCTGAGTTGAGCAGCGTGCCGGTCTGGGTGTCGAGCGCAATCATGTCGCCGGGCCCGAGCTTGCCCTTGCGCACCACGTCCTCCGGGGCGTAGTCCCACACCCCGGTCTCGGAGGCCACGGTGAGCATGCGGTTGCGCGTGATGCAGAAGCGCGCCGGGCGCAGGCCGTTGCGATCGAGCGTGCACAGCGCGTAGCGGCCATCGGTGAGCACCACGCCCGCCGGCCCGTCCCAGGGCTCCATGTGCACCGAGTAGTACTCGTAGAAGGCGCGCAGGTCCGGGTCGAGGGTCGTCCAGCCCGTGCCAGGCCGGCGGCATCAGCAGGCGCATGGCGTGCAGCGCGTCCAGGCCACCCAGCAGCAGCACCTCGAGCATGTTGTCCAGGCTCTGCGAGTCCGAGCCAGTGGAACTCACCAGCGGCAGCGCCTCGGCCAGGTCAGGCAGCAGCGCCGAGCGACAGCAGCGGGCCGCGCGCGGTGGCCCAGTTGCGGTTGCCCTGCACCGTGTTGATCTCGCCGTTGTGCGCAAGGTAGCGGTACGGGATGCGCCAGGCGCCACTGCGGCAGGGTGTTGGTCGAGAAGCGCTGGTGGAACACCGCGACCGAGGCCTCCAGGCGCGGGTCGGCGAGGTCGGGGTAGAACTGCGCCAGGTACTGCGGCATCACCATGCCCTTGAAGACGATGGTGCTGGCGATTGAGGCTCGGGATGTAGAAGACCTCGTCGGCCTCCAGCGCCTTCTCGGTGAGGCGCCGCGCCATGTACAGGCGGCGATTGAAGGCGGCCTCGTCCATCTGCGCCACGCGGCAGTTGACGAACACCTGCTCGATCAGCGGCAGCGAGCGCAGCGCCTGCGCGCCACACGCCTCGCGCCCCACCGGCAGCGCGCGCCAGCCGGCAAGTTCCAGCCCCTGGCGCGCAAGCTGCGCTGCCAGTGCGGCGCGCGCGGCGGCAGCCTGCGCAGGCTGCTGCGAGAGGAACACCAGGCCGCAGGCAAACAGGGGGGCCAGCTCGATGCCCGCCTCGGCGGCAACCGCGCGCAGGAACGAGGTCGGGGTCTTCAGCAGCAGGCCGCAGCCATCGCCGGTCTTGCCGTCCGCGGCAATCGCACCGCGGTGCGTCAGGCGCGCCAGCGAGGCCATTGCGGTCTGCACCAGCCAGTGGCTGGCCTGATCGTCGAGGCTGGCGATCAACCCGAAGCCACAGCTGTCGCGTTCGTAGGCGTCTTTGTGGAGTCCGCGGTCTTGAGCGTGCATGCGTGGGCCCTGGGATTGTCGTCAAGCGGCAGGCAGGCCTGCCCCGCAGGGTGTCTCCCGCAGGCTCCAGACGAACCGGCAATTCATGCGCTCAGGAGATCCGCTGGACCTTCAGTTGGGTCCGCGAATGAGCAGTCAGGACCGGGTGCCGGCAGGGCTGCCGCAAGGCTTCCGGGTCGACTGTCTTACACCGTCACTATGATTCGATAATACCGGCCCACGAGGAGCTTGCAAGCGCCCATCCCCGCGGCTGCACACGGCTGAAACCTTAACAATGATCGAACTGGATACCGCGCGGCTGAAGCTGAGGCACTGGTCAGAGGCAGACCTTGCGCCGTTTGCGGCCCTGAACGCAGACCCGCAGGTCATGCGGTTCATGCCAGGTTTGCTGTCCCGCAGCCAAAGTGACGCATTCGCCTGGGCTTGCCAGGCGCAGCTGCAGCGCCAGGGCTTCGGGCTGTGGGCGGTGCAGGTGCGCGACGCGGGCCCCTTCATCGGCTACGTCGGGATCAGGGCCCCCACGTTCGAGGCACCCTTCACGCCGTGCATCGAGGTCGGCTGGCGCCTGGCGCGCGACAGCTGGGGCCATGGCTACGCCACCGAGGCGGCACGCGCGTGCCTGGCGCTGGCCTTCGGCGCGCTCGCGCTGCCTGAGGTCCTCGCCTTCACGGTACCGGCCAACGCGCGTTCACGCGCGGTGATGCAGCGGCTGGGGATGACGCTTGATCCGGGGGGCGCGTTCGAGCACCCGCGCCTGCCGCAGGGGCACGCGCTGCGGCACCACCTGCTTTACCGCCTCACGGGCAGCGACTGGCGCGCTGCGCCCTAGTCCTCGACGGCGCCGGGTTTTCCGGCCAGGAACTGCGGGATCTGCCGGCCCCGCGCCGACAGCTCGATCAGCTTCTCGGTGCGCTCCAGGCGCGTCTCGTCCTTCTTGGCACTGATCACCCACCAGATCGCGGCACGGCGGTAGGACGGGGTCTGGTGGGCGAAGAAGCGATGTGCGGGCGGATTGCGCGCCAGCATCGCCGCGTATGGCTCGATGAGCTGGTCCGGGCGCTGCTCGTAGGAGTACACGCCGGTACGGTTCTCCGTGCGCGCCTCGAAGGCGGTGATGCCGGCAGGGGCCATGCGCCCGCCGGCGATGAGCGTGCGCGCACGGCGCACGTTGACCTCGCTCCAGCTGCTGCCCGGCCGGCGCGGCGAGAAGCGGATCGTGTACGACAGATCGTCGATGCCCTGCCGCACCCCGTCGATCCAGCCGAAGCACAGTGCCTCGTCAACCGACTCCGGCCAGGTGATGCTCGCGGTGCCTGAGGTCTTCTTGTGAAAGCCGACCAGCAGCTCGGTCGCCCCGAGGTGGTGCTCGTGTAGCCATTGGCGGAACTCTTCGGGAGTGCGGAAAAAGGTAGGTTTCATGTGCGCCCACTGTAACGGCCCGCGGCACGGCGCACACGGCTAATACCAGCCGTTCACCGGCCGCGAACAGGCGCCGGACATCTTCACAGGTTCCACCGCGCAGCCGTGGCCATCCGCGAGCAGCCGACAACCCGGCAGACACCAGCGGTACGGCGGCGTGGCGCGGGTGCTGGCGGCGCCGGCACCCTGCCTGTAAATTGCACGCCGCCCGCCGCAGCGCCGGCCCCATCACCCGGGCCAGGCCTCGCGAAGCCGCCTGAGGTGGGGCATGCGGGCGATAAGCTGCAGTTTGCCCCTGGCCCGAAAAGACCATGCTATCCAAGACGACCACGATTACGGTTTGTGGCGCCCTCGTGGCCTGCGCAGTGCTGGCCAGCCGGCAAGTGCGCGCCGACGGCATTGACCAGGTGACCATTACCGCGACGCGCATCCCCGAGCCGCTCGACCAGGTGCCCGCGGACATCTCGGTGGTCCCCGGTCAGGAGTTGCGCGCCCGCGGCGCGACGAACATGGCCACCGCGCTGAGTCTGGTGCCCGGGGTGGAAGCGCCACCTGGCGGCGATGCCGGCCCTTCGAGCGCTGTGCCTTCGTTCTGGGGCCTGCATGAATTTGACGCCTTCCTGCTGGTCGTGGATGGCGTGCCGTGGGGCGGCGCGTTCAATCCAGGCATCACCACCTTGGACTTCAACAACGTGCAGCGCATTGAGGTCCTCAAGGGCCCCGCTCCGGTGCTGTACGGAGCGACCTCGTTCGTCGGGGTCGTGCAGGTGCTCTCCTATCCGGCGGGTGAGTCTGCCAACCTCGCCGACCTTGGCTTTGGCACCTACGGCTCATGGCGTGGCGAGGCTGCGTTCGTTCTGCCAGCGGGCGATAACTTTCGCCAGTCGC
This sequence comes from uncultured Pseudomonadota bacterium, assembly GCA_963703025.1. GTDB lineage: Bacteria > Pseudomonadota > Gammaproteobacteria > Steroidobacterales > Steroidobacteraceae > 13-2-20CM-66-19. The sequence goes on from OY969778.1 coordinate 1,244,952, forward strand.
TGGCCGTGGACGGGCAGACGCTGGGGTTTGCGGACGCGCGCGAGCGGGTCACCGACGAACATCTGCAGTACCGCAGCGCGCTCGAGCTCGGCACGGGGACACTGCGCATCGATGCCAACCTGACCTTCGTGCGCGACTCCCCACCCAGCCCCGTGCTACGCGTGGGCGATGCCCTGACGCAACGAACCCCCCCCGACGCCAACTTCAATCCCTCGGATGCGCGCATCGATGAGGACAAGTACCAGCTGGCCGTCGGCTATACCCGGCCAACTGCCCTGGGCTCATGGGATACGCTGGCCTCGTTTGCCTACTCGGACGTCACCGACGTGCGCGGCTTCCTGCACCCGGACCTGAGCGGGACGGCGGATACGCAATCCCAGCGCCGCTATATCGATGACGGTTACCTGGACACACACCTCACGCACCTGTTGTCCGCCGACTCCTCGCTCATCGCCGGCGCCGACCTGCTCTATGGGCGCGGCCGGCAGACCTCCGAGAACAGCAATGGTGCCTACACCGTGCCACTGGATGGTTCGGTGCTGCCGCCCCCTACAGCGACGCTTCCGGTGAATGAGGTCGTGACCATCAACGACCACCGGGTGTTCACGGGACAGTACCTGCAGGCGGACTGGAAACCGGGGAACCGCTGGGACGTGGCTGCCGGCATTCGCCTGAACGAGGCCTACGAGCACAAGGATTCCAGCGACCAGGACCTCACCGTGGCACCGCCGCTGCTGGCAGCGGAAAGTGTCGGCAAGACCGTCGTTCGCCCGACCGAGACCGTCGGCATCAGCTACCGCGTGGCGCACGACGGCGCGAACGAGGCGGTGTTGTATGCGGACTATCGCAATGCCTTCAAGCCGGCCGCGATCGACTTTGGTGCCGACTACACCCCGGACCTGCTGCAGCCGGAGACCGCCAAGAGCTACGAGGTGGGGCTCAAGGGGGCCATGAGCGGCGGCCGCCTGGGTTATCAGGCAGAACTGTTCTGGCTGGAGTTCAACAATCTCGTCGTGCCCACCAGTTCCGGCGCCCTGGCCAACGCTGCCGGCGAGAGGCTCAAGGGCATCGAAGTCGAGGGACGTTTGCAGGTGACGGCGGACCTTGCGCTGACGGCGAACGGCTCGTACCACGACGCGACGTTCTCCCAGTACCTGTTTTTTGATGGCACCAGCACGGTGGACGTGGCGGGACGGCAATTGCCGCTCTCCCCGCACGTGCTCGCGGCGGCGGGGCTGCTCTACACACCGGCACACGGCTTCTCGAGTACGCTGGTGGCGCGCTACGTGGGGCGGCGCTATCTCGATGAGCAGAACAGCGCCGCCGTCGGTGGCTACTGCGCCTTGGATGCCAACCTGGGGTACGCGTGGCGCCGCTACCGCATGACGCTGCAGGGCACCAATCTCACCAACCAGCGCCCGCCGGTGACGGCCAGTGAATTCGGCAGCGAGTCCTTCTACCTGCTGCCCGCCAGGATGCTGTGGCTGCGGGTAGGATATTCACTGGACCGATAGGGCGGGCACCGCGCGCCCGGTTGCGGGGGGAAGAGCATGAGCATGATCTCGAGGGTGACTTGGTGCGCCGTCGCCGCGCTGACCGCCGCGAGCGGCACCGCGATGGCCGCCGAGCAGGATACCGCGGCCATCACCCAGGGCCTGCAATGGCGACTGGTCGGCCCGCACCGCGGCGGCCGCACCCGTGCGATCACCGGAGTACCCGGCCACCCGCACACCTTTCTCGCCGGGGCGGTGAACGGGGGGGTGTGGAGGACCGATGACGACGGCCGCACCTGGGTGCCCATTTTTGATTCGCAGCCGACGCAATCCATCGGCGCGATTGCCGTCGCGCCCTCGAACGCGTCGATCATCTACGTAGGTTCAGGGTGAAGGCCTGCACCGACCTGACCTGTCCGTGGGCAATGGCATCTACCGCTCCGCCGACGGCGGGCAGACCTGGACGCACCTGGGACTGGAGGACGCGCAGCAGATCCCGGACGTGGCTGTGGATCCGCGCGACCCGAACCGCCTGTACGCCGCTGTTCTCGGCCACCCCTTCGGGCCGAGCTCGCAGCGCGGCGTGTACCGCTCCAGCGATGGCGGCGCGACCTGGCAGCAGGTACTGTACCGCGACGATGACACCGGCGCCTCCTTCATCCGCATCGATCCGTTCGATGCCAACACGCTGTATGCGGGGCTCTGGAATGTAAGCGTCCGGGCCGTGGGAGGACAAGAACATCTACAACGGCACCAAGGGCGGCCTGTTCAAGTCCACCGACGGCGGCGAGCACTGGCGCCAGCTCAACGAGGGCCTGCCCGCGGAACTGTCGCAGATCGACGTGGCCGTGGCGCCCAGTGACCCGCGGCGACTGTACGCCACCATCGCCACCGGCCGCCGAGGGCGACTACGGCTCCGCCGCGGGCCTGGGCGTGTACCGTTCCGACGACGGCGGCGAGCATTGGCACGTCGCGACCACCGATCCGCGTCCGGCGCTGCGCATCGGCGGCGGCGACCTGCCCCTGATCAAGGTGGATCCGAAGAACGCCGACGTGCTGTATCAGCGCGTCCATCGTCACGCAGAAATCCAGCGACGGCGGCGTCGACACTGGACGCCGTTTCGCGGCTCGCCGGGCGGGGATGATTACCAGAACCTGTGGATCAGTCCGGAGGACTCGCAGCGCATCGCCCTGGCAGGGGATCAGGGCGTAGTCGATCACGCGTCAATGGCGGACGCAGCTGGAGTTCCTGGTTCAACCAGCCCACCGCGCAGCTGTACCACATCGGCGTCACCCCACCTATCCCTACCGGCTGTGCTCCGGACAACAGGAAAGCGGCTCGGTCTGCATCTCCAGCCGCGGCAACGACGGCGAGATCACCTATCGCGACTGGCACCCCGTGGGGGTGATCGAGTACGGCTACGTCATCCCTGATCCGCTCGACCCGGATGTCATCTTCGGCGCGGGCCGCAACGTGGTGACCAAGCACGCACCTGGCAACCGGCCAGGTGGAGAACATCACGCCCCTGCCGCTGCTCGGGCCGGAGTGACCGCGTCGCACGCACCGAGCCCATGCTATTCTCGCCGCAGGACCCGCACCGCATGTACGTACGCGGCCAACCGCCTGTACGCCTCGAGCGATGCGGGCACACTCGTGGACCGCGATCAGCCCGGACCTGACGCGCCCGACCAGCAGGTGCGCCGGCAAGCGTCGGCGACGCATGCATGCGGACAAGGCCGAGCAGCAGCGCGGCGCCATTTATGCGGTCAGCGCTTCGCCGGTGAGCAAGGGCCTGTTGTGGGCCGGCACCGACGATGGGCTGATCTGGGTGACGCACGATGACGGGCGCACACTGGCAGAACGTGACGCCGCCCGCGCTGACCGCCTGGAGCAAGGTCACCCAGATCGAGGCCTCGCACTTCGACAGCCAGGTCGCCTACGCATCCGTGAGCCGGCTTCGCCTGGACGATCTGCAACCTTATGTTTATCGCACCCGCGATGGCGGTGCAAAGCTGGCAGTCATCACCGCGGGACTGCCGGCCGGATGCGCCGGTGAATGCCGTGCGCGAGGACCCCATGCGCCGCGGCCTGCTGTTTGCCGCTACCGAGAACGCAGTGTGGGTGTCCTCGGACGACGGCGGATCACTGGGTATCACTGCAGCTGAATCTGCCGCACACCTCGATGCGCGATCTTGCCGTGCACGGGCAGGACTTGATCGTGGCAACCCACGGCCGCGCGTTCTGGATCCTGGACGACATCGGCCCGCTGCGCTCATTGGCTGGCACGGTGCACAGCGAGCCGGCATTGCTCAAGCCCGCCCCCGCCATCCGCGCCCGCCGCAGCACCGGCACCGATACGCCCATACCCCCCGATGAGCCGGCGGGCCGCAATCCACCCAGTGGCGCGATCATCGACTACTACCTGCCGCAGGCGCAGAAGCAGCCGCTGCGCATCGAGGTGCTGGATGCCGCTGGCAAGCTGGTGCGTAGCGTGCAGAGCAACGAGGTGAGCGGCCCTACTGCCGAGGAGCGCGCCACGGAGATGATCCCGGCCTACTGGATCCGCCAGCCGTCCGTGCTGGGCACCAGTGCCGGAGCGCACCGCTTCATCTGGGACCTGCACTACACCACCCCGCGCGCGCTGCGTCGGGGCTATCCGATTTCCGCGGTTCCCGGGGATACCCCTCAGGAACCGCAGGGGCCGCTCGCCATTCCGGGCCAATACCTGGTGCGCCTGAGCATCGGCACGCGCCACTGGGATCAGCCCCTCACGGTGCTGCCGGATCCGCGCGTCGGGGCGAGTGCCGGCGACCTTGCCGCGCAGTATCTGCTGGCGCGGCAACTGGCGGATGCCATGGATGCCAGTACCGGCAAGGCGCTGCAGGCCAAGTTCATGCGCACCCAGCTTGCGGCGCTGAACGCTCACGGTGATCTCGCCGGTTCCGGCAAGGCACTGGATGCGCGGCTGCAGGGGCTGCTCGAACCGGCGGCTGCTGCGGACGGCGCGCCGGCGCGCGGCCTGCTGCGGGTGAGCGGGGACCTTGCCGGCCTGTACGAGCAGCTCAACAGTGCCGACGCTGCGCCCACACAGGCACAGGCGGCCGCCGCCGCGCGCCTGCTGGCGGAATGGGATGCGCTCTCGGCCTCCTCGGCTGGCATCTGGGCGCAGGACCTGCCCGCACTCAACAGGGCCCTGAAGAAGGCCCGCCTGCCCAGCGTACGCAGCGAGGCGGTGCCGGAGGCGGGCGGCCAGACTGTCGACGAAGACTAGCCGCAGGCAGGCACGGCTACTTCGGATTCAACTCGCGCCACAGCGCCAGTTGCGCCAGAAGCTTGTCGTGCAGGGAACGGTACAGCGCCTGCTGCTGCTGAGTGGGCGCGGTGTCGGCATCCTCGAGCGTGGCTGCGAACGCTGCATACTGCTCGTTGAGCATGCCGGGAAAAGCGAGATTGGCTTCCGAGCCGTTCATGTTCACCTGCATGAGGGCTTGCTCGATGCCCGCAAGCTTCGCGTCGCGCGCTTGCGCAGCGGCGCTGCCTTTGAGCCTGGCGCGTTGCGCGCGAATGTCATTCACGGCGCGGTGCAGCGTGTCGATGTCACGACTGGTCGCCAGCGCAAGCGCGGTCTTCTGGGCAATGGCCGCCTCGCTGTTGGCAACGCGCGGATCGGCGCGGACGGTGAGTTCAGTCGTGCGGACCTGGTCGCCCAATCTCAGGCGGACCTGGTAGCGGCCGGGCGCGACGATGGGGCCACGTGGCGCCTGATCTTCGTAGAAGGCCCCGGGAATCTGCACCGGATCATCCCAGCGCAGGTCCCAGACCAGGCGGTTCATCCCGGCATGAGCCGGGATCAGGTCGCTGGGCACGAGACGGTCGGGCCACTCCGGCGGCTGAACTTCCTTGTTGGTCTTGGTGCTCGACAGGTGCCGCACCAGCTCGCCCTGCGCGGTTAAAATGTCGACGGTGAGTTCCGTGGTCGCGGCGCCATCGAGCACGTAATCGATGATCGCCCCGGCGGGGGGATTCTCGCCCACCGGCCGGCGCGTGTCCACTTCATCCGGATAGTAGAGCCGCACCGCGCTTGCGGGCGTGTACAGCAAGGGAGCCTGCGCGCCAGGCTGCGCCTGGCGCAGCGGCGTGAGGTCATCGAGGATCCAGAAGGCACGTCCGTGGGTGGCGGCCACCAGGTCATCGCCGTGCACGTCCAGGTCGTGGACCGGCGACACCGGCAGATTCTTCTGCAAGGCCGCCCAGTGCGCGCCGTCATCGAAGGAGACAAACACCCCCAGCTCGGTGCCGGCGTACAGCAGGCCACGGCGCACCGGGTCCTCGCGCACCACGTGCACCACCGCGCCGGCGGGCAGGCCCGCGGAGATGGCGGTCCAGGTCTGGCCGTTGTCGGCGGTTTTCCACGCATAAGGCGCGATGTCATCGAGCTTATGCCGGTCGACCGCGATGTAGGCACGATCCGGTTCAAAGTGCGACGGCTCGGTCATGCTCACCGTGCTCCAGGCCGGCATTTGGGCCGGCGTGACGTCGCGCCAGTGCGCGCCGTCGTCCTCGGTCAGCTGCACCAGGCCGTCGTCGGTGCCCACCCACAGCTTGCCCTTGCGCAGCGGCGACTCGGCGAGCGCGAAGATGGTGTCGTAATACTCGACGCTGGTGATGTCCTTGGTGAGCGGCCCGCCCGAGGCGGTCTGCTTGGACTTGTCGTTGCGCGTCAGGTCGGGGCTGATGATCTTCCAGCTCATGCCGTGGTCGGTTGACTTCCAGACCACTTCCGATGCCGCGTACAGCGCGTCCGGGTCGTGCGGGGACAGCATCAGCGGCGAGGTCCAGTTGAAGCGGTGGTCCAGTTCGCCGGCCGGGTGGCCGGAGTTATCCATGGGATCCGGGCTGATGGCCTGGGCCTGCATCGCGTGCCGGTTGAAGCGCGCGTACTGGTTCTCCGCGTTGCTGTAGATGATGTCGGGATCGCGCGGATCGGGGACCACGAATCCGCACTCACCGCCGCCGGCCGGAAACCAGTCGCGCGGCCCGATCACGCCCTCGGCATCGGCAGCTGGCGATGGCCAGGTTGGTGTTGTCCTGCTGCGCGCCATAGACGCAGTAGGGAAACTGCTGGTCGGTGGCCACGTGATAGAACTGGGCGGTCGGCTGGTTGTCCTGGGTGGACCAGGTCTTGCCGCCGTCGAGCGAGACGCTGGCGCCGCCGTCGTTGGCGTTGATCAGGCTGTTGGCGTTGTTCGGATCGATCCACAGCGCGTGATGGTCGCCGTGAGTCGCCGACACCAGATCGAAAGTCTTGCCGCCGTCCACTGAGCGCAGCATGCCGGTGTTGAGCGCGTAGACAGTGTCGAGCGCCTTGGGATCGGCGTAGATCTTGGAGAAGTACCAGGCGCGCTGGCGGATGCGGCCGTCGTCGCTGACCCGGCGCCAGTTCGCCCCTGCATCGTCCGAGCGGTACAGCCCGCCGTCCTTCGCCTCGATCATGGCGTAGATGCGCCTCGAGTCGGCCGCGGAGACCGCGACGTCGATGCGCCCGAGAATCCCCGCCGGCAGCCCGTGGCCCTTAAGCTGCGTCCAGGTCACGCCGCCGTCGGTGGAGCGGTACAGCCCGCTGCCCGGCCCGCCGCTGGCGAAGTTCCACGGCTGGCGGCGCACCTGCTACAGGGCCGCATACACGATCTTGCCGTCGTGGGGGTCGAAGGCCACGTCGATCGCCCCGGTCTGCTCGTTCTTGTAAAGCACGCGGCTCCAGGTCTTGCCGCCATCGGCGGTGCGAAAGACGCCGCGCTCGGTGTTCGGGCCGAAAGCGTGGCCGATGGCCGCCACCAGCACGATGTTCGGGTCGTGCGGATCGACGATCAGTGCGCCGATCTGGCGGGTGTCGGCGAGGCCGATGTGGGTCCAGGTCGTGCCGCGCATCGGTTGACTTGAACACTCCGTCACCCCAGGTGATGTTGCCGCGCAGAGTGCCCTCGCCGGTGCCGACATAAAGGATGTTCGGATCGCTGGGCGCCACGGCGAGCGCGCCGATCGAGGAGGCGCTCACGGCATCGAAGATCGGCTTCCACGTAGCACCGGCATCGGTCGACTTCCATACCCCGCCGGCTGCTGCGCCGAAGTAGAACGTGTTCGGCGCGCCGGGGACCCCGCTCACCGCCACCGCCCGCCCACCGCGGTACGGGCCGATGCTGCGCCACTGCATCGCGCTGAACGCCTGCTCGGAAACGATGGCGTCGGGGGCTGCGGCGCTGGCCGCGGCGCAGTGTGCGGATGCGAGCAGGCAGCAAGCCATGAGTGCGTTGCGGGTCTTGGCGAACATGTGGTCCCCCTAGGCTTCGTCAAAGCGCTGCAGCATACCGCTTTGCGGTTTTTTCCGGGGCAGCGCCGCAGCCGGCACCTGCCCGGCGAGGGACTGATCAGCGCGCCGCTTTCCTGCCAGAATCCGCGCTAACCATGATCACCCTGCCGGAAACCGCCATCCTGCTCACGGCCGCCGTCATCGCGGTGTCGCTGTTCCGCCTGCTGCGCCTGTCCTCGATCCTCGGCTACGTCGCCGCAGGCCTGGTCATCGGACCATGGGGCCTGAACCTGGTCGGCGACGTCGGCCGCCTGTCGCAGGTGTCAGAGTTCGGGATCGTGCTGCTGCTGTTCATCATCGGGCTCGAACTGCAGCCCACGCGGCTGTGGGTGATGCGCCGCAACGTGTTTGGCCTGGGCTCAGCGCAGGTGCTGTCGTGCGCGCTGGTGCTCGGCCTGGCCGCCTGGGGCCTGGGCCAGCCCCCGGTCACCGCGGCGATCATCGGCTTTGGCCTGTCGCTGTCCTCGACGCCGCTGGTGCTGCAGGTGCTCGCCGAGCGCAAGCAGCTGAAGAGCCCGCACGGTCGCGCCGCATTCGGCATCCTGCTGTTCCAGGACCTGGCTGTGCTGCCGGTGCTGGCGGTGCTGCCGCTGCTGGTACCGCACGACGTGGCCGCGCCGCACGGTGCCTGGGGCGTGGAACTGCTGAAGCTGTTCCTCATCATCACCGTGGTCATCATCGGCGGTGGCCGTATCGTGCTGCGGCCGGCACTGCGCATCGTCGCGCGCGTCCAGGTTGCGGAGGTGTTCACGCGCCGCAGCTCTGCTGGTGGTGATCGCCACCTCGCTGCTGGCCAAGTTCGCCGGACTTTCGATGTCCCTGGGCGCCTTCCTCGCCGGGGTGCTGCTGGCCGACAGCGAGTTCCGCCACGAGCTGGAGGCGGACCTGGAGCCCTTCAAGGGACTGCTGCTGGGGCTGTTCTTCATCGCGGTGGGCATGTCGGCGAACCTCGGGCTCATGCGCCTGGAGCCGCTCACCGTGCTCGCCCTCACCGCCGGCTTCCTCGCCATCAAGGTGCTGGTCATCACCCTGGTCGGGCGCCTGGGCGGCATGCGCGCGGACTCCGCGCGGCGCCTGGGGTTCTCGCTGCCCGCCGGCGGCGAGTTCGCTTTCGTGCTCTTTACCCTGGCCGCACGGCAGCGCCTGCTGGATGCGCAGACCGCGGACCTGCTGGTGCTCGCGGTGACGCTGTCGATGATGCTCGGACCGCTGCTGCTGCTGGGCTTCGACGCCATCGTGAAGAACTGGCTGAGCGCGGCCGCCCCGGCCTACGACAACATCGAGGAGCGCGACATCCCGGTGATCATCGCCGGCTTCGGCCGCTTCGGGCAGATCGTGGCGCGCGTCCTGCGCCTGCAAGGGCATCCCGTTCACCGCGCTCGACAGCAACCAGACGCACGTCGACTTCGTGCGCCGCTTCGGCAACCAGGTGTACTACGGGGACGCCTCGCGGCTGGACCTGCTGCGCGCCGCCGGGGCGCAGACCGCGCAGTACCTGGTGCTGGCGATCGACGACGTCGAGGCCTCCACGCGCACCGCGGTGGTGGTGCGCGAGCAGTTCCCGCACCTGAAGATCTTCGCGCGCGCACGCAACCGCCAGCATGCCTTCGCGCTGATGGACGCGGGCGTGCAGAACGTCAGTGCGCGAGACCTACGCCTCCAGCCTCGAGGTGGCCGCCGCGGTGCTCGAGGCCCTGGGCGAGCCGCCAGCGCACATCACGCGAGGTGGTGCGCCGGTTCCGCGAACATGACGAGGCGACGCTCCTGGCGCAGTACGCGGTCAAGGAGGACGATGCGAAGTTCCTCGCCACCTCGCGCGAGGCGGCCGGGCAGCTGGAGAAACTGTTCGAGGCTGACCGCGGCACGAAAGTCGAATAGTGGACGAGGCGCGCAGCGTCCGGGACTTCTGGTTCGGCACGCTGCCGCTGTCGGCCGCGCAGCTGCAGCAGCGCATGCGCTTCTGGTTCGGCAACGAGCCCACGCCGCTGCGCCGCGAGCGCGACGAGGCGATCCGCAGCCGCTTTGCGCAGCTGCTCGAGCGCGCCGGCAGCGGCGAGCTGGACAGCTGGGCGGACGGGCCGCGCCGGCGCCTGAGCCTGATCATTCTGCTGGACCAGTTTCCGCGCAACATCTACCGCGGCAGCGCGCGCGCCTTCGCCTACGACGCGCGCGCCCTGGGGCTGGCGCTCTCGGGGATGCAGTCAGCCGCGGACGCGGCGCTGGATGTGGTCGAGCGGGTCTTCTTCTACATGCCGCTGCAGCATGCCGAAAGCGGCGAGGTCCAGGACGAATCCGTGGCCGCGTACCGGCGCGTGCTGGCCGAGGCATCCGCAGACGTGCATGCCTTCTTCGCCAGCTCGCTGCGCTCGGCCGAGCATCACCGCTCGATCATCGAGCAGTTCGGCCGCTTTCCCCACCGCAACAGGGTCCTCGACCGCCCGAGCACGCCCCAGGAGGAGCAGTGGCTGGCGCGCAGCGGGGACAGCTTCGGTCAGTGACCGCCGGCCAGGTGCTCGAGGTCGCGTATGCGCCGCTCGAGCGCGCGCTGCGTCTCGATCAGCTCCAGCGCCAGTGCCGCGCCGCTGGCGTTCAGGCCCAGGTCGCGCATGAGTGAACCTACGATGCGCAGCCGCGGCAGGGCAGCCGCGGGCACCTGCCACGAGCCTGCGGCCTGGCGCGGCTGAAGGACGCCCAGCTCGGCGAGCTCCTGCACCGCATCGAAGTCGATGCGGCACAGCTGGCAGATCTCGGTGGCGCCGATCCAGTCACCCTCGGTGATCATGTGCGCCTCGATCAGGTGTGTGACGCGTACCATCTCACCCCCCAGCTCAGCGCGCGGGTTGAAGGCAAGCTTCGCGCGCATCTCTTCATAGGCCGCCTTCGCCTCCGCGCTGTTCGCTGGCGGCAACACGATCTTCAACTGCACGTACTGGTCCCCTGCGGTCTTGCCCGGCAGGCCGCGGCCACGCAGCCGCAGTTTCTGGCCTGCCTGTGCGCCGGCGGGGATCTGCATCTCCACCGACCCGCCCAGCGTGGGCACCGTGACGGCGGCCCCCAGGGCTGCCTCCCAGGGAGCCAGCGGCAACGTCAGGGTGACGTCGCGGCCCTCGAGCGTGAAGCGCTTGTTCGGCAGGATGTGGGCCTCGAGGTACAGGTCCCCGGCCGCCCCGCCACCACCGGCCGGTGCGCCCTGGCCGGCGAGCCGGATCAGCTGGCCCTCGGTCACCCCGGCCGGGATATTCACGCGCACGGTGTGGTTGCGCAGCTCGACCCGGCCGTCAGCGCCGGCCTCGGGGCGGCGCAACTCAAGCGTGCGGGTAGTGCCGCGGAAGGCCTCCTCGAGTTCGATGTCGACCCGGGCGTGGTGATCACGGGCGGCACGTCCGGCAGGGGCTTCCGCCTGCCCTGCACCGCCGAAGGGCGTGCCGCCGCCGAACAGGGACGAAAAGAAATCACTGAAGTCCTCCTGGGAGAACTCCTGCTGCGGCCCGTGGCCCGGGCGCTGCGACGCGCGGCCTCTGCCAGCCCCCGGCGGCGGTCCACCTGAGAACTCGAAGCCGCTGCCCCAGTCAGGCGGCGGCCGGAACTGCTCGCCGGACTTCCAGTTCGCCCCCAGCTGGTCGTAGGCGGCGCGCTTCTCGGGGTCCTTCAGGACCTCGTAGGCCTCCTGAACTTCCTTGAAACGGGCCTCGGCATTGGCTTCTTTGCTGACATCTGGGTGGAACTTGCGGGCAAGTCGCCGATAGGCGGCCTTCAGAGCCTCAGCCGTGACGCTGCGCTCGACACCCATGATCTTGTAGTAGTCGCGGTATTCCATCGGTCCGTAACTTGGGGACTGTGACGGCCAGATTCTAGCCGCACCGGGGCAGTGCACCGCGAGCCCTGCGCGCACCAGTGAAAGGCACCGCCCTGACGCCTGGGCGCCCCGGGCTTCTCCCGCGTCGCCCTTAGGTGCCTGCCGGTGCCCCGCAGCGCATTGATGGCCCTGTCATGCCACAGGCACGGTTCTTGCTTTGCCGATAGGGCGAACTAAGGACAGTTACCGATGATGCGCCTATCCAAGCCCCCGCCGCTGAAGAACCTGCGGGCGTTTTGTGCAGCAGCGCGCCACCGCAGCTTCAAGTTCGCGGCCGATGAACTTTGCGTGACCCCCTCGGCAGTCAGCCATCAGATGAAGGAACTGGAAGCATCACTTGCCATGCGCCTGTTCGAACGCAAGACGCGCTCGCTCGAGCTCACCACCGCTGCCCATCGCCTGCTGGACGAGGTCGAGCCGCTGCTGGAGGCGCTCGACCGCACGCTGGCGCAGTTCGCGCGCCGCAACGGGCGCCTGTCCCTGCGGGTGCGCATGCCGGCGATGTTTGCCAACGAACTGTTCATCCCGCGCATGGCGCGCTTCTGCGCCGCGCACCCGCTGATCGATGTGCAGCTGGACACGCGCGACCCGCTGCCCGCCGTGCACGCCCCGACCGCGGATGTCTCGATCCTGCTTGCCGACGCGGCGCCCGCGGGCATGAAGGCGACGCGCCTGTTTTCCTCGCCGCTGATCGCGGTGTGCGCGCGCGAACATGCCGCGCGCATCTCGCAACTGGGCCGCGAGGTGTTCGGCACGCTGGCGCTCATCATCGACCGCACGCGCCCGTTCGCCTGGGACAGCTGGGCGGACGAGGTTGGCCTGCAGACTCCGGAACCGCAGCAGGTGATCGAGCTGGACACCATGAGCGCGGTGATGCGCGCCGCCGAGCGCGGCCTGGGCGTGGCACTGGTGCCGCAGGTACTGTGCGAGTCACTGCTGCGCAGCGGTGCGCTGGTGCGCGTGTTCGCCGTGCAGCTGGCCACCACGAATGCCTACTACCTGGTCAGCCGCCCGAAGGATGCGGAAAAGCCGCAGGTGCAGGCGTTGCTGCGCTGGGCGCTCGCGGAGTACCAGCGTGAGTGAGCGCACATCATGCATCGCGCCAATTCTTTTCGTTTGTCGCAGTTTCTGCCGGTTCGTATCGTCCACCTGCGCGCAGACCACGCTTGCGCGCAGTGGCCAACCAGAACTGACAGGAGCAAGCACCATGTTCATACACCGCAATCGCGGCAGGAACGCCCAGGCGGTGAGTCTCGGGCTTCTCGCCGCGGCACTCATCAGCACAGTCGTCTCCGCCGCCGACCCCTCGGACAACTTCGTACTGGTCGCCTACAGCAATCGCGCCGGCGGCACGCAGATCTCGCACGGCGAATACGTGACCGCGACGCAGGCGCCCAGCGCGAGCGTGCAGGACGACCCCGGCGCACTGGCCACCAATCACTGCGTCGCGTACGCCATGAGCGAGCAGCACGCGCAGGCGCAGCTGGCCTGTGATGCGGCGGTCAGGGATGCACACAGCGAGCAGGCGCAACTGCCCTCGTGGAACCCGCGCAGCCGCGCCGAGGCGATCAACTCGCAGGCCATCGCCTATTCCAACCGCGCGGTGATGCGCTGGCTGAACGCGGACACGCAAGGCGCGCGCCAGGACCTGGCCAGGGCGCAGGGGCTGGCGCCGCAGGCAAGCTTCGTCATCCGCAACATCAGTGCAATGCAGTCACACGAGAATGCGAGCCCCGCCAGCACCGCCAGTCTGGCAAAGGCAGCACAGTAATGACCGGAGTAGGAGACGGGGCATCACTTTCGATCCCCCTCGAGCGCGTGCCTCGTCTCCTCTCCGTTCGCCAGTGGGAAGCCGCGGGCCCAGGGAAGGGCTCGCGCACATATGACCGGAGCGGGAGATCGGACATCACTTTCGATCCCCCTCGAGCGCGTGGACTGTCTCCCGCTCCGGGTCACCTCTTAAAAGCGCAGGCGCCGTGCAGGCTGCCGCGCACGAACGACCGGAGTGGGAGGCGGGGCATCGCCTTCGATCCCCCTCGAGCATTTGGCCCGTCTCCTGCTCCGGTTCACCAGTATGAGTCGCAGCCGCTGATGCGGAAGCTGCGCGCGAACGACCGGAGCGGGAGGCGGGGCATCACTTTCGATCCCCCTCGAGCGCATGGCCCGTCTCCTGCTCCGGATCACCAATCACAAGACGTGCACCGTCGGGGTGTCACGCACGAATGACCGTAAGGGAGGCGGGGCATCACTTTCGATCCCCCTCGAGCGCGTGCCTCGTCTCCCTTCCGTTCAGCACAAAAAAAAGCGCCGCGAGGCGGGGGAAGTCGCATCGCGGCGCGCAGGAGCGAACACGGGGAAGTTGTTCGCAGCTGGGTATTAGCAAAGCAAGCACTGTGCCAAGCTACTAAAATAAATAAAAACAGTAACTTAGCTGGAATCCGTCCCCGCCTGCACCTGACCGGAATTGTCACTTTGAGACTTTGGGCAGCAAAGTCGGCCGTTCGCGACCGCCGGCGTCTGGGCGCACCGACAGCCCTGGCGGGGCGCTCAGCGCGGCAGGACGGGCATGCAGGCCTGGGCCTGCTCCTTGAGCGAGTCACACAGCGCGCGCGCCTCGGCCTCCCCCGCCGCGGAGGCCTGCAGCCGGTACAGCGGAGCCTGAGCTGGTGCTCGCCACCACGATGCGCGGGGACTTGCCGTGCAGCTGCTCGCCGAAGCGACCCTGCAGGCGCTGCCATTCATGGTCGGCACTGGCCTGGCTGCCGAACGCCCCGAGCTGGACGCCATAGCCGCTGCCAACGCTGGTCGTGGCAATGGCGCGGGTCTCCTCGACTCGCCGGGGCTGGCTGCGCCTGTTCGGCCGGCGCGGCGGCAACCGCTACGCGCTGCTCGGCGTACCGGCGGCGGCTCTAGCGCTGCGGGCGCTGCGGCCGCGGGACCGCCGGCCATCTGCAGGGCGCGCACGCCGGTGCGGCCGGCAGCCACCGGCCCCTGCCGCGGCGCATGCGGGGCAGAACCCAGCGAGAAGCCCTCGATGCGGATGCGCGCTTCCTCGGCCCACTTGCCCCCCGGATGCTGCACGAGGAACTTGCGGTAGCCTCCACGGTGGCGAGGTCATCGGTGCGCTGCCAGTCACGGTCCTCCTGCAGCTGCGCCACGCGTGCGCTGGCCTGCCGGGCCATCTCGCTGTCCGGGTGCTGCTCGAGGAAGTGCGTATACCCTTCCGCGGTGTCGGCGGACTCCGCGGAATGCCAGTCCTGCTGCTCGCGACTGCACCCCGCGGCAAGCACCGCCAGCAGGGTAATAACCGCCAGGCGCGGTGTGCAGACTGTGATCATGGTCGGCCTTTTGGGGCTCTTTGGACACGTATTATGACTCGGCAACCCCGCAGGAGCACCGGATGAGTGACAAGCGCCGGCTGATCGACCAGATCGGTGATGCGCCGACCTTTGTCGCCGAGGGCGTGCGCCTCACCGGGGACCTGGAGACCGCAGGTCCGCTGGTCGTGTGCGGCACGGTCCGCGGCGACGGGCGCGTGGGCGGCACCCTGCGCATGTCGGTCACCGCCCAGTGGGAAGGGGAGATCCATGCGGGGGCGGCGGTCGTGGCCGGCAGGATCACCGGCAGGCTGGTGGTCGAGGGTAAGCTCGAGGTGGCAGGCAGCGGCGGTCATCCGCGCCGATATCGATCGCCCGCAGCATCGCGGTGGCCAAGGGGGCGGTCATCGACGGCGTCGTCACCGTCACCAGCGGCGAGCCGATCGTCCAGTTCGAGGAGAAGCGCACCCGCTAGCCCCGCGTCGGGCGCCCGGCAGGGAAAGCTTCAGCTCGCCGTTGCCAGTGGTTCGTGCGCGTCCACGCGCGCCCCCAGCAGGGTGAGGATGCGCCGCTCGAGCCAGGTCGGCCCGCTCAGCCGGTCGAAGAACCCGCAGTGCCCGCCGTGGCGCGTAACAGTGAATGCCAGAGCCGGCGGGCGCGCCAGCTGTGACAGCCCCGCGGCCGGGATGATCGGGTCATCCAGCGAGGTGATGATGCTCGAGGGCACCTTCAGCTCCGCCAGCCGCGAGCCGGTGATCGCGTAGCCGTTGAGGTAGTCCTCCAGGGACTCGAACTCGGTGTGCCGGCGCACCAGTTCGGCGGTCAGGTTCGACAGGCTGCGCTCGCGCGCTGAACGGGCGGAAGTCGTAGATGTCAGGCCAGGCCGCCTGCTTCTTCACCAGCGAGCGTATCCACTTGCGCACGAAGTACATCTCGTAGCCGGGGATGCTCGTTCTGCAGCGCGTGCAGCGTGGCTACCGGGTCGAGCACCGGGGAGACCGCGACGACGCGCGCGAGCTCAAGATTCGCGCGCGCGCGCCTGGGCGGCCACGCGCAGGATGAAGTTGCCCCCCAGGGAGAAGCCGACCAGCTGCAGCGGGCGGTGCGGGAAGCAGCTGCTGCAGTGACTGCACCGCGCCGACCACCTCGGGCAGCCGGCACGAGTGGAACAGGTCAGCGGTTCAGCTGGTGGGTCTCGCCGTGGTCGCGCAGGTTCAGGCGCACCACGTCGAACCCCTGCTCGAACAGGCGCTGGGCGAGGGACAGCACGTACAAGGACTCGGCGCTGCCCTCCCAGCCGTGGTTGAGGACCACCGGCAGCCCGGTGCTGTGCCTGGGGCTTGAGACGAAGGCCTGCAGGCGCACGCCCTCGCCGCAGTCCAGCAGCACCTCGCGCTGGGCCGCCAGCAGCGGCTGCGGCGCGCTCGAGCACCCGCCTGCGGCGCCAGGCGGTACTGGAGAGGATCGACTGGACGTGCGGGTTGCGCAGCCACCACGGTGGCCGGAAGTCGTCGTCGGCAGTCGGTGCGATCAGCAGGCTTCGAGTTCAACGCAGGCGGATTTCTATGCGGTTGTTGGCGCTGGCGGCGCGGTTCCATTCCCCGGCCGTGAGTTCGCGGCCACGGGCGGATACGGCAGCGCGAGGCGCGCAGGATCGCCCACCAAGACCTGAACATCCAGTGCCCCGTGCGTGGAACTGCGCGCGGCGGCGATCAGGTTGGCCAGAGCCAGCGGTATGCGCTGCGCAGGCGTGAGGGCCTCCTCGGAAGGGTTGCCCAGCACGTCGCAGCGCGAATAGAGCAGTTCCTCGGGTGCGAGCGAGTAACCATCGGTGCCATTGCCCATCAGGCAGAAGCGCGCCGCGTAAGCTCCTGATCTCCACCACCCCGGTCGCGTTCTGCCGCACCAGCCGCTCGAGCAGCCTGCCGATGACCTCCAGGCGCGCGCCCCCCAGGGGCTCGGCGCCATAAGGCACCAGCACCCCGATGGGCTTGGTCTCGACCGCCGCGGTGGTGGTCGCCCCAGGTGCCGCGGCCGCGGCGGCCGCAGTGGCGGTCGCGGCACCGGCGCGGCAGTCTCGGCCTGCTGGTGCGCAAGCTGTGCCACCTGGGCACTGAGGCTCTCGAGAACTCGAGCGCTGCGCCACCACAGCGACGTGCTGGCCAGCGCAACCGCCAGCGCCGTGCCGGCGATCACCCACGGCCAGCGCGACGGGCTGGCCGGCGGTACGGGCGCGCGGCGGCACCGGCAGCGCATCGCGCAGCAGCGCGCGCGCCTCGGCGGTGATCCGGTCGGTCTGGGTGTCGACGCACGGCGATGAGCGCGCGGCGCAGGTCGGCGAAGTGCTCGCGCAGGGTGCTCTCGGTGAGCGGCTTGCGGGGGCCGTCACGCGCTCGAGGGAGTCGGCAATCGGCGCGTTCAGCGGCGTGAAGCTCGACTGCTCGGGGATGCGGCGGTCCGGCACCAGGTGCAGCTGGTACAGCACCTTCGAGACGTCGGTGGGCTTGATCTGCTTGGGCAGCACCCCGAGTGCCCCCAGCGCTCGCGCCTGGCCCAGGTACAGCTCACCTTCCTGGGAGGTGTACATCATGATCGGGATGGTGGCGGTGCGCGGGTCGTTCTTGATCGCCTGCACCGCCTGCAGGCCGTCCATGCCCGGCATCTGGTGATCCATGAAGATCACATCGGGACGGTTGCTGCTTAGGTAGTCGATCGCCGCCTCGGCGCTCTCGGCGCTGTCGACGTCGATCTCGAAGTCCTGCAGGACGCGCGCGAGGAACAGGCGTGCGGACTTCGAGTCGTCCACGATCAAGGCCCGTTTTGCGCTCATGTTCCGCTCCACACCCGCGCGCACCAGACGCGCGGAAAGTGTAGCTCAGAACCTCGGGAATGCAGCCCTGTCGCGCAGTTACGACGCCTTTGCGGTGCGCTCCGGGGCCGGGGCGTGCTGCGTGCGGGTGCCTGCGCACACCTCCGCGTACAAATCCGCCAGGCGCCGCGCCATCAGCGCCGAGGACCAGGTGCGTGCATAGGCGCGCCCGCGCGCAGCCATGTCCTGGCGCAGGCCGGGGTCGCCCAGCACCCGCACCACTGCGGCGGCGAAGGCGGCTTGCTCCTCGGGCACGACGATGGCGCCACAGCCGGGCACCAGGATCGAGCGGGTGCCCAGTTCAGCGGTCGATACCACCGCGGCGCCCTGGGCCATCGCCTCCAGCAGCACCAGCCCCTGGGTCTCGGTCCGCGAGGCGAACACGAAGGCATCGGCGGCCGCGTAGCAGTCCAGCAACTGCGTATCGCGCTCGAGGTAGCCGGCAAAGTGCACGCTCTTCTCAAGGCCCAGGCCTGCCACCTGGGCGCGCAGTCCCTCGCGCGCCGGCCCCTCGCCGGCGATGACCAGCAGCGCCTGCGGCAGGTCGCGCAACACCCGCTGCAGCACCTGCACCAGGAAGCCGATGTTCTTCTCGTGCGCGACGCGCCCGATGTAGGTCATCACCGGGCGCTGCGGCGCGATGCCCGCGCGGGCGCGAAACGCTGCACCGTCGCCGGCACGGAAACGGTCGGCGGCAAGCCCGGTGGGCAGCACGCGTATCGGAGTGCGCACGCCGTAGCCATCGAGCACCGCGCGCATCGGCTCGGACGGGGCGATGAGCGCCTGCACCTGGGCGCACTGCGAGCGGGTGAAGTGGCGCGCAATGAAGCGCCCGAGCGGGCGCGGCACCACCGGCAGGTAGTGGTGCAGGTACTCCTCGAAGAAGGTGTGGTAGGTCGCCACGCAGGGGATGCCGGCGTGGCGGGCGAAGCGCACGCCGGCGTAGTGGGCGATGAAGGGGGTATGGATGTGCACCAGGTCGAACTGCCCAGGGGGCAGCTGCGCAAGTTCACGCGTGAGCGCGCCCCATGCCATGCGCCGGTCCTCCGGGTCCCCGGGCACGCCGCGCGCGCGGATGCGCAGCAGCGGCGCGCTGTCGGGGGGCCCCTCGTGCCCCGCGTACTGCGGCGCCACCAGCAGCGT
The DNA here is from genome assembly GCA_963703025.1 of uncultured Pseudomonadota bacterium. Lineage (GTDB taxonomy): Bacteria > Pseudomonadota > Gammaproteobacteria > Steroidobacterales > Steroidobacteraceae > 13-2-20CM-66-19. The sequence goes on from OY969778.1 coordinate 1,263,998, forward strand.
GCGCACGCCCAGCGCCGCCAGGTCCTGGCGGAAGGTGCGGATGGAGGTGGAGACCCCGTTGACGCGCGGGAAGTAGACGTCGGAGATGAAAAGTACGCGCACGCGGTTGTGTTTGCCTTGTGTGGCTTGCGGGGGTTCGGTGGGCGCGCTGGGCTAGCTGATCGCCAGGCCCGTGGCTGCAAGGGCGGCTCCCAGGGCGGCACCGGCGAGTACGTCCGAGGGGTAGTGCAATCCTAGTACCACGCGCGAGGCGGCGATCAGGGCGGCCAGCGGCGCAAGTACCCACAGCACTTCCGGGAAGTGCGCGCCGGCCTGCCAGGTGAAGCCGACCGCGTGCATCGTGTGGCCGGAGGGGAAGCTGTAGCGATCCAGCGGCGCCATCGCGCGGTCAATCGCCGCGTGGGTAATGAAGGGGCGCTCGCGCACGAACAGGCGCTTGAGGTACTTGTACAGCACGACCCCGGCGAGCCCTGTCAGGGCCATCACCAGCACCGCGCGCAGGGCCTGCGTTCCATACAGCAGCGGCAGTGCCGCGAGCAGCACGTACCAGACAAGGCCGTCCCCCAGGCGGCTGGCCACCTGGAAGATCCGCCGTGGCAGCGCGAAGGCGGCGCCGCGGTTCAGCCTGCGACACAGGCCGTATTCGGCCGCATCCACCCGCGCCATGAACGCGTTCAGTCCCGTCGCTTTCATGTGCCCGTGCCTCCGCTGCGCAGCCCCAGTTAAGTGACCGCTCCAGCCTCGCCCTGGCTGACGTCAGTGGGATGACGGGAATGTGAAAGTTTCATGGCGCCAACGGGTTAGGCGCCTTTTTGCGTGCTCTACATCACATATGCCGCAGCGCAGGCGGCATGCCGGCGCGTTTCAGCGGCCGGCGAGCCGGGCAAGCGTGGCGTGCGCGAGCGCCGCCGCGGAGCCCGCCCCGTGCTGGAAATACAGCGACGGTTCGGTGAGCTCCAGTTCCAGCACCCGTGGCTCCCCCTGGGCGCCGCGGATCAGGTCGATGCGCGCATACAGCAGGTCCTTGAACGCTATGCCCGCCAGGATCTGTGCACCCACGGCCAGTTCGTCGGCACCCGGGACGCGCGCGGTGATTTCCTCGGCGGCGAACAGCGCAGCGGTGGAACCGGCACCCAGTGGCAGCAGCGGCCCCTTGCGGAAGGCATGGCTGAAGGCACCCCCGATGTACACCAGGGATGTCTCGCCACTGCGGTCGACGCTGGGCAGGTAGGGCTGCACGAGCACGCTGCGTCCGGCGGCCAGCAGCGGGCGCATGTGCGCGAGGATCTCCCCCTGCGCGCAGCGCGCGTGGCGGCGCGCGTCGCGCGAGCCGGCGCCCACGGCAGGCTTTACCACCAGTTCCGGGCAGTCATGGCGGCCCAGGAAGTGCGCGAGCTGCCCCTGCGGCTCCATGTACGGCTCGACGAACTGGCTGGCGACGATCGGCACCCCCAGCTGCTCGAGGTCGCGCAGGTAGTGCTTGTCGGAGTTCCAGCGCACCACCGGCGTCGGGTTCAGCAGCTGCGTGACGGCCGCGGTGCGCTCCACCCAGCCCAGGAACTCGCCGATGCGCTCGGTGTAGTCCCAGGCCGAGCGCAGCAGGGCGGCATCAAACTGCGACCACTGCACCGCGGGGTCGTCCCAGACCGCGATGTGTGCCTGGGCGCCCGCAGCGGCAAAGGCGGCCACCAGCGGCGGCAGGTCCTCGTCCAGGTCGCGCGCGCCGCGCGCGCTGACCAGTGCCACCCGCGCGTTCATTCGCGGATGCCGGAACCGCGGTTCATGAGCTTCACGCACAGCGTGAACAGCAGCACCGCGGCGGCGGCCATCAGGGCGAACGCGCCGCCGACGTGCACGTCGGAGACCCCGAGGAAGCCGTAGCGGAACGCATTCACCATGTAGAGGATGGGATTGACGTAGGACAGCTGGCGCGCCCACTCGGGCAGCAGGCTGATCGAGTAGAACACCCCGCCGAAGTAGGTCAGCGGGGTGAGCACGAAGGCCGGGATCCAGTTCACCTGGTCGAAGTTCTTCGCGTACAGCGCGTTCAGGAACCCGGCGAGCCCGAAGGTCAGTGAGGTCAAGAGCAGGGCTGCGACCACCAGCAGCGGGTGCTCGACGTGCAGGTGCGTGAACACCAGCGAGACGATCGTGACCGCAGCTCCGACCAGCAGCCCACGCACCAGCCCACCGACCGCGTAGCCGGCGACGATCAGCCAGTTGGGCAAGGGCGACACCAGCAGTTCCTCCACGTGCTTGCCGAACTTCGCCCCGAAGAACGAGGCGACGACGTTGCCGTAGGAATTGGTGATCACCGACATCATGATCAGCCCGGGGGCGATGTACTGCTTGTAGTCGAAGCCGCCCATGGGGCCGACGCGCTTGCCGATCAGGCTGCCGAAGATGGCGAAGTACAGCACCGCGGTGACCGCCGAGGGCACGATGGTCTGGCCCCAGATGCGGATGATGCGCCCCCACTCGCGGATGATGATGGTCTTGAAGCCGATCCAGCGCACCCGGTTCATGTTCACCGCCGGCACCGCGACCTGCGCCACGGCGCTCATCGCGCCACCGCCGGGTGTGCACGGGCGTGGCTCTCGGCAGCCGCGCGCGCCACGCCGCCCTCCACCAGGCGCATGAAGATCTCCTCCAGGCGGTTCACCTTGTTGCGCATGCTCATGACCACGATGCCAAGGGCGGACAGGCGCACGAAGATGTCGTTGAGGCTCTCCTCCTTGGAGACCTCCACTTCCAGGGTATGGTCATCCACCAGGTGGGTGACGTAGCCGGGCAGCACGGGCGCCTGGGCGAGCGCGTCGCGCAGGTTGAACAGGAAGGTCTCCACGTGCAGCCGCCGCAGCAGGCTGCTCATGCGGTCACGCTCGACGATCTGGCCGCCGCTGATGATGGCGATGTTGCGGCACAGGGTCTCGGCTTCCTCGAGGTAGTGCGTGGTGAGGATGATGGTGGTGCCGCGCTCGTTGATCTCGCGCAGGAAGTCCCACATGGAGCGGCGGATCTCGATGTCCACCCCCGCAGTGGGCTCGTCGAGGATCAGCAGGCGCGGCTCGTGCATGAGCGCGCGCGCGATCATCAGGCGGCGCTTCATGCCGCCGGACAGCCCGCGCGAGATGCCATTGCGCTTGTCCCACAGCTGCAGCTGCTTGAGGTACTTCTCGGCTCGCTCGCGCGCCACCTCGCGCGGGATCCCGTAGAAACCGGCCTGGTTGACGACGATCGTGAACGGCGTCTCGAACATGTTGAAGTTCACTTCCTGCGGCACCACGCCGATGCAGGCCTTGGCAGCCTCCAGGTCCGTGTCGATATCGTGGTCGAAGACGCGCGCGGTGCCCGCGGTCTTGTTCACCAGCGAGGTGATGATCCCGATCAGGGTGGTCTTGCCGGCGCCGTTGGGGCCAAGCAGCGCGAAGAAGTCCCCCTGCTCCACGTCCAGGTCAATTCCCCGCAGCGCCTGCACGCCGTTCCTGTAGGTCTTGGTGAGTCCGCGTACCGAGAGTGCATTCATGGGCGGGAAGGATCGGGGGTCGCGCGCACGAGCGCAAGTAAGTCCAGGCGCAGGCACGAGGATCGGGGGTTCCAGGTGGGGCGCCAGCCGCGCCACCTGCCTCGCGCGGGGGATTGACGCGCCGGAGGGCGCGCAGCACCCGGCTAGCTGGCGGCCTTGAGCAGTTCCGGCGGTACTTCGGGAGTCGGCTCGGCCGCCTCGTGGAAGGACCAGTCGTCGCGGCCGCGGCCCTTGCTCACATAGAGCGCGACATCCGCACACCGCACTGCATTCTCATGCGAGTAATCCCCGCCCGGCTCGACGCACGCCACGCCGGCACTCACGGTCAGGTGGGCGCGGCTGGGTGAGCCTGCGTGCTCGATGCCCAGGTCCGCGACCGCCCTGAGCACGCGCGCGGCAGCGGCGGCCGCCTCGCTGCGGTCCCCGCCGACGAGGATCGCGATGATCTCCTCGCCGCCATAGCGGGCCACCATGTCCAGCGGGCGCCGCAGGACCGCCGCGCTGATCGCCGTGGCGACCCCCTTGAGGCAGCGATCGCCTGCCTGGTGCCCATAGCGGTCGTTGTAGGCCTTGAAGTGGTCAATGTCGATCAGCAGCACCGCGACCGGCAGCCGGGCCAGGCGCGCATGCTGCCACAGGCTCTTCGCCTGCTCCTCCAGCGCCGCGCGGTTGAGCAGGCCGGTGAGCCCGTCATGCATGGCCACCTCGGCCAGCCGCAGGCGCTCGAGGAAGGCAACGCGGTTGGCGTGCTCGAGTGCGTAGCACCCCGCCGCGCCGATCAGGTTGGCGGAGAACAGGACGAACAGGGAGTAGATGGCCACCGTGGGGACTATCAGCCCCATCAGTGCCGCGCTGGCATAGGCGCCCATCAGTATCAGGTTGGTGCGCAATGCCGCCCCGAAGCTCAGCCCGATCATGAAGTAGAAGTAGAACGCGGCCAGCACCAGCCGGGCGGCGACCAGCGGCAGCTGTGCAGGGGTCGCCTCGATGGCCATGAGCACCGTGCCCACGCCAAACAGCGGCGCTGCCAGCTGCACCGCCGGCTGGTACCAGCGCACGTACAGCCGCGGCGTGCTGAGCACCAGCATGATCAGCACCAGCGGCAACTGCAGGCCGAAGCGCCAGACGTCGGCCTTGGCCAGGTGCGAGCCGACCAGCAGCAGGTGATCGATGATGGCGAAGCCGAGTACGCTGAAGAGCGCCACGACGAGGCTCATGCGTACCCACGGTCGCGCCGCGGCACGGTATGCCTGGATGAACTGATGTTCCAGCTGCGGCTCGCGGAAACGCAGCCTCAGCATCATGAGGCGCCGCAGTCCTGAAGGGCTGGACTCAGTCTCCGACGTGCGCACGCGCCGCCCCCCTAAGGCGACCGACTCGACCTAGCGTCGCGGATCGGCCTCGCGCTCATTCATTGCGGATGAATTCTTCACACGGGTCCGCCATACATCGTATGGATCCCAACCCGATTGCTTGCGTGTCAGCGTCCCAAGGTCAGCCAGCGCCCCGGAGAAATCTTCATTCGCTGCCAAAGACGCCCGCAAATCAGCGGGAAGTCCTTCCGCGCTTTTGCCCTGCATCGTCGTGTGCTCCTGCTGTTTTCGACGTGTCCCGATATTCGAGTTCTTGTCGTCCGTTTCCCGGTCGCCCTTCCATAGTGCGGCCTGGGAATGGGAAGTTTATGTCGCCCCGGGGGCAAAAGCGAATGCCAAAGTGCCTGATTATGTTACGTTAATGTAACGTTGCGGCTTCCCAACACCCGACACGGTGTCAGTCTGCGAAGTAGCGCGCGAGGTATTCCTCGAAGCTCCCGGTGTCGCTGTCCTCGATCGCCTTCTGGGCAGCCAGGGACTCCTGTGCCTGCTGGCCAAACTGGGCCTGCCGCTCCTCGTTGGGCGCGTAAAGGTCCAGGAAATAAGCCTTATGCTGCGCGGACATACGCAGTGCCAGGTCGAAGAACGACTCACCGGCGTTCAGTTCGGTCATCAGGCGGGCGGACGGGGTCAGGGCCGGGTCGTCGATCTTGGCCGCCTGGGTGGCCAGGGCCTGCGAGTACGGGCGTGCCGGGTCGCCGTGGTCGAGCATCTCGCACAGCCCGGACATGGAGTCGAGCAGCTCCCGGGCCCACTCGAGCATCGGCACCTGCCGGCCCTCGCGCGCCAGCGTGAGCCCCGGCTCGCGGCCGCGGCGCGCCACGGTCACGTGGTTCTGGTCGAGCACCGCCTGCTCGGCATCGGCAATCGGGGCGCTCTCCTTCATCAGGCACAGCGCAAGGAAGGCCTCCAGGAAGCGCAGCTTGTTCTGGTTCACCCCGACCGGGTCGAAGGCACTGACATCCAGCGCCCGCACCTCGACATACTCGACACCGGCGCGCCGCAGCGCCTTGGTCGGGCGCTCCCCCGAGCGCGCCACCCGCTTCGGGCGGATGAAGCTGTAGTACTCGTTCTCGATCTGCAGGATGTTGGCGTTGAGCTGTCGCCACTGGCCGCCCACCTTGACCCCCAGTGCCTCGTAGGGTGGGTGCGGGGTGGAGATCGCGCGCGCCAGGTCGCGGTTGTATTCCTCCAAGCTGTTCACCGAGACCGCCAGGCCTGCCTGGTTGCGGTTGCGGTAGCCGACGTCGCTCATGCGCAGGCTGGTCGCGTACGGCTCGTAGGCGGTGCCGGGCGCGAAGTCGGGCATGGCGATCTCGCCGCGCCCGCGCAGGAAGGACTTGCACACCACCGGGGAGATCCCGAACAGGTAGAGCACGATCCAGCCATAGCGGCGGTAGTTGCGCAGCAGGTCGAAGTAGCTGGCCGAGATGAACGGCGCGCCGGTCTCGTGCGACTCGCGCACGTTCGCGTATGCCTCCCAGAACCCCTGCGGGAACGAGTAATTGAAGTGCACGCCGGAGATCGCCTGCATCATGCGCCCGTAGCGCAGGCCCAGGCCGTTGCGGTAGATGGTCTTCATGCGCCCGACGTGCGAGCGGCCGTACTGCGCGAGCGGGATGTCCTCGTCGCGCTCGATGGCGCACGGCATGCTGGTCGCCCACAGCAGCTCGTCCTCGAGGTGGCGGTAGACGAACTGGTGCAGGTCGAGCAGGTACTGCAGCAGCTCCCAGCTCTGCGTGAACGCCGGGGTCACCAGCTCGATCAGGCTCTCGGAGTAGTCGGTGGTGATGTTCTCGTTGGTGAGCGCGGAGCCCAGGCCGAGCGGGTGCGGCGTGTAGGCAAGGCCGCCGCGCGGGCGCACGCGCAGCGACTCCTTCTCGACGCCCTTGCGGCCGCCCTGCAGGATCTGCGGCGCGCCGCTGTTGGCGAGCGCGGAAATGCGGCGTTCGAAAACGCGGTCGATGCCAGGTCTGCTCATGGGTTGTGCTTGAGTGGCTTGGGGTCTACCAGCGCATGCGGCCGGTCAGGATCTCGAACAGCATCGTGAAGTCACCGCGCAGGCTGTACAGCGGGTGGCGGAAGGTGGCCGGGGTGTTGCGCTCGAAGAGAAAGTGGCCGACCCAGGCCGGCCCGTACCCGGCCAGCAGCGCGAACAGCAGCCACTGCGGGCGCCCGCGCAGCAGCGCCAGTGCCCCGATCAGCAGTGCCAGCAGCGTGCCCAGCACATGCAGCCGCCGCGAGCCGCGGTTGCCGTGCTGGGCAAGATAGTGCGGGTAGAACGCGCTGAAGCTTGCAAACTGCGGCTGCGGGCTATCGGTGTCAGGTGAGGCTGGCATGTTCCTGCAAGTGCTGTTGGTGTGCGTGCGGCCAAGCTCGCCATCCTCTTGGCTGTCTTGGCGTGCCGATTTGAGGCATCTTGCCGCCTTAGGTCTCATTCGCGCAATTACCCTATGGAGCGATGGCAGGCATGATCGGAATCATCGGCGGCACCGGGTTGTATGCGATGCCGGGGCTGCAATCAGTTCGCGCACAAGAGGTGCAGACGCCCTTCGGCGCACCCTCCTCGCCCTTGATGCACGGCATCCTGGGCGGCCGGCCGGTGGTCTTCCTTGCACGCCACGGCCTGCAGCACCAGTTCCTGCCCGGCGAGATCAACTTCCGCGCCAACGTCTGGGCGCTCAAGAGCTGCGGCGTGCGTACCGTCATCGCGGTCTCGGCCGTGGGCAGCCTGCGCGAGGAAATCCGTCCGGGTGACCTGTCGGTGGTGTCCCAGTACCTGGACTTCACCAAGGGCACGCGCGTGGCAAGCTTCTTCGGCGCCGGGTTGGTGGCGCACATCTCCACCGCGCACCCGGCCTGCGCTGCCACCGGCGCGCTGATCGCGCGCGTGGCGCAGGACCAGGCCATAGCCGTGCACCGCGACAAGACCTATGCCTGCATCGAGGGGCCACGGCTGGGCACGCGCGCCGAGAGCTATTTCCTGCGCGGCGCCGGTGCCGACCTCGTCGGCATGACCAATGTCCCGGAGGCCTTCCTCGCGCTGGAGGCGCAGATCGGCTACTGCGCGATCGCGCTGGCAACCGACTACGACTGCTGGCTCGACGATCCCACCCAGCACGTCTCGGCGAACCAGGTGCTCGGACTTTTCCGCGCCAACCTCGAGCGCGTCCAGCAGCTGCTGGCGCACTGCATCGCCGCGCACGAGCAGGACGAAACGCGGCCGTGCCGCAGCGCGCTGCGCGAGGCGCTGGTCACCGCGCGCGAACACATGACACCGGCGCAGTGCGCGCTGGTGGAGATGCTCAGCCGCTAGGGACCCTAGCGCTCGAGGATCGCGGTCACGCCCATGCCGCCGGCGGTGCACACCGAGATCAGGCCGCGCTTGGCGCTGGCGTCGCCAGCGAGGATCTTGGCGAGCGCGCTGACGATGCGCGTGCCGGTGGCAGCGAATGGGTGGCCCAGGGCCAGGCTGCCGCCCTTGATGTTGAGCTTGGCGCGGTCGATGCTGCCCAGCGCGGCATTCAGGCCCAGTGCGTGGCGGCAGTAGTCCGCTGACTCCCAGGCCTTGAGCGTGCACAGCACCTGCGCGGCAAAGGCCTCGTGGATCTCGTAGTAGTCGAAGTCCTGCAGCGTAAGTCCGGCATCGCGCAGCATCGCCGGCACCGCGTAGGCCGGGGCCATCAGCAGCCCTTCCTTGCCGCTCGCGAAATCAACGGCCCATACCTTGCCGTAGCGCAGGTAGGCGAGCACGGGCAGGTTGTGCCTGGCGGCCCACTCCGGGGATGCCAGCAGCACCGCGCTGGCACCATCGGTCAGCGGCGTGCTGTTGCCGGCGGTGAGCGTGCCATCGGCGGCGAAGCTCGGGCCGCAGCTTGCCAAGCTTGTCGAGGCTGGAGTCCGAGCGCACGTTGTTATCGCTCTTGAGCCCCAGGTACTCCACCACCAGGTCATCGTAGAACCCGGAGCGCCAGGCGGTCGTGGCCTTCAGGTGGCTGTCATAGGCGAGCAGGTCCTGGTCGGTGCGGCTGATCTGCCAGCGCCTGGCCATGATCTCGGTGCTCTGGCCCATCGACAGCCCGGTGCGCGGCTCCACCACCGCCGGCAGCACCGGCTTGAAGTGCTTCGGCCGCAGGTCCAACCACGGCGACAGGCGCTGTAGCGCACCGCGGCCGCGGTAGCTGCGCAGCAGCAGCTGCTGGTAGGAGTGCGGGTAGACGATCGGCGCGTCGCTCACCGAGTCGACGCCGCCGGCAATGCCGACCTCGATCTGGCCCAGGGCGATCTTGTTGCCGATGTCGATCGCCGCCTCGAGGCTCGTGCCGCAGGCACGCTGCAGGTCAAGCCCGGGGGTCTGCGGGTCGAGGCTGGTCGAGAGCACGCTTTCGCGCACGAGGTTGTAGTCGCGCGGGTGCTTGATGACGGCCCCCGCTGCCACATCCCCCAGGCGCTCGCCGGCAAGCTTGTAGCGCTCCACCACCGCGCGCAGCACGGCAGTGAGCATGTCCTGGTTGCTCGCACTCGCGTAAGCGGTGTACGAGCGGGCGAAGGGAATGCGCACGCCACCTACGATAGCGACGCGCCTGATTGCGGGTCCGACCAGCATGACTGCTCCTGAGTGCGTCGCGGGTTAGAATGCCACGAGGGATCAGGCGAAGCCATGGAGTCAACAACTTGGGCGAATTCAGTACGATCATGGCCCGCGACGGGCACGAGTTTCAGGCGTGGCTGGTGGCACCTGCCGGCCGCCCGCGCGGGGCAGTCGTGCTCCTGCAGGAGATCTTCGGGGTCAATGGACATATTCGGGCGGTGGCCGAGGACTTCGCCGCCCAGGGCTACACGGTCATCGCACCATCCCTGTTCGACCGCATCCGCCGCGGCATCGAGCTCGGCTACTCGCCGGCCGAAGTGCAGGAAGGGGTGGGCTACCGTGCCCAACTCAAGCCCGAGACCACCATGAAGGACATCGCAGCGGCGACCGCGGTGGTGCGCAACTCCGGCCGCACGGCCACAGTGGGTTACTGCTGGGGCGGCACGCTGTCGTATCTTGCGGCCTGCCAGCTGCCGGTGAGCTGCGCGGTGGTCTACTACGGCAAGGTGGTGAGCTACCTCGAGCAGAAGCCACGCTGTCCGGTCATGTTCCACTACGGGGCGCATGACCAGAGCATCCCGCTTGCCGATGTCGAGGCGACCCGCGCCGCCGCCCAGCCGCCCTCGGTCCTGCATCTCTACGAGGGTGCCGGCCACGGATTCAACTGCGACCAGCGCGAAAGCTACAACCCGCAGGCCGCGACGCTGGCACGCACCCGCACACTGGAGTTCCTCGGCCGCTATCTGGCCGGGGACAATGCCGTGAAGGAATGAAGAGCGCCCATGAAACTGCGTGACCCGGAACTACTGTGCACCCGTGCCCTGATCGGCGGGGAATGGCTGGCGGCTGACAACGGCGCGACCCACGGGGTCATCAACCCGGCCACGCGCCAGGTCATCGGCACCGTACCGGTGATGGGCGCGGCGGAGACGCGCCGCGCAATCGCGGCGGCCTACGCTGCGCATGCCGGCCTGGGCGGCGCGCACCGCCAAGGACCGCGCGGTGATCCTGCGCCGCTGGTACGAACTGCTGATGGCCAACCAGGACGACCTGGCGACCCTCATGACCGCCGAGCAGGGCAAGCCACTGGCAGAGTCAAAAGGCGAGATCGCCTACGCGCGCCTCCTTCATCGAGTGGTTCGCGGAGGAAGGCAAGCGCCTGTACGGGGACACCATCCCGGGCCACGCAGCCGGACAAGCGCATCCTCGTGTTGCGCCAGCCCGTAGGCGTGGTCGCCGCCATCACGCCGTGGAACTTCCCGCTGGCGATGATCACGCGCAAGGCAGGACCGGCACTGGCCGCTGGCTGCACCTTCGTGTGCAAGCCGGCAACGCAGACCCCTTACTCAGCGCTCGCCGCGGCCCTGCTCGCGCGAGCGCGCGGGCGTGCCGCCCGGGGTACTGAACATCGTCACTGGCGAGGCGGCGGCGATCGGCGGCGAGATGACCTCGAACCCCAGCGTGCGCAAGCTCACCTTCACAGGCTCGACCGGCATCGGCAAGCAGCTGATGGCGCAATGCGCCGGCACGATGAAGAAGGTCTCGCTGGAACTGGGCGGCAACGCACCGTTCATCGTCTTCGACGATGCGGACCTGGATGCCGCCGTTGCCGGCGCCATCGCCAGCAAGTACCGCAACACCGGCCAGACCTGCGTGTGCGCCAACCGCCTGCTGGTGCAGGAGGCGGTCTACGACGCCTTCGCCGCGAAGCTGGTGGAGGCGGTGGCGCAGCTGCGCGTCGGCGATGGCCTCGCGGGGGTCGACCGACCAGGGACCGCTCATCGATGCGAAGGCGCTCGCCAAGGTCGAGGAGCACCTCGCGGACGCGCTGGCCAAGGGCGCCCACATCGTGCAGGGCGGCAAGCGCCACGCCCTGGGCGGCACGTTCTTCGAGCCGACCGTGGTCACCGATGTCACCGCCGTCGATGCTGGTGGCGCGCGAGGAGACCTTCGGCCCGATCGCCCCGCTGTTCCGCTTCGAGACCGAGGCCGAGGCGATCCGCATGGCCAACGACACCGAGTTCGGGCTCGCCGCCTACTTCTATACGCGCGACCTGTCGCGCTCCTGGCGCGTCGCCGAGGCGCTCGAGTACGGCATCGTCGGGCTGAACACCGGGCTCATCTCCACCGAGGTCGCCCCGTTCGGCGGCATCAAGGAATCCGGCACCGGGCGCGAGGGCTCCAAGTACGGCATCCTCGACTACACAGAGATCAAGTACCTGTGCGTGGGACTTTAGACGGGGGCCGGCCGTAGGCGCACGGCGCACGGCTGCGCTATCGTGACGTGCATGCGTGACACGAGCCAAGCACACGCTGCCGGCGGCGCCGCTGAACGCATCGTCGGCGTCACTTGCGGCGCTGCGGCCGCGCCGGCCGCGCGCGCAGCGGTTGCCTGGTGAGCGGCGCGCCACTGCCTCTGCTGGGTACGTTCCACGAGGTGAGCATCACCGCCGCCGACGTGCGCGCGAGCGTTGACTTCTACGAACGGCTCGGCTTCACGCAGGCAAGTACCGGGGACACGCTCACACACCCTTACGGCGTCCTGACCGATGGCCGCCTGGTCATCGGCCTGCACCAGCGTGCGGGCCCCTCGCCGGTGCTGACCTTCGTGCGCGCCGGCGTTGCCGCCGCATTGCCGAAGTTCGCCGATGCCAGGATCGAGCTCACCGTGTGCCGCACCGGCGAGGATGTCTTCAACGAAGTGGGCTTCACCGATCCGTTCGGGGATGCGGTGGCGGTGCTGGAGGCACGCACCTACTCCCCGGTCGACCGCCGCGAGACCCGGCTGAGCCTGTGCGGGGATTTTGCGGAAGTGAGCCTGCCGGCAGGTGACTTCGCCGCCGCGCAGGCTTTCTGGGAACCGCTGGGATTCGTCGCCGCCGAGGAGGCGCAGCAGCCGTACGCGCATCTGGCGCTCACCAGCGATCACCTGGACATCACCTTCCACCGCCCGCGGCTGCACCTGCGCCCGATGCTGGTATTCCGCGGGCCGGACATGCCGGCACGGATCGCCGCACTGCGTGAGCAGGGCCTGGAGCTGACCGCGGCCATGCAGGGCACGCAGAACACGGCCGCATTCCTGGAAAGCCCCGAGGGCACCACCTTGCTGCTGCTGACCGGCGAAGATTAGCCGCCACCACGCCCGCTGGGCTGCGGCAGGCGCACGGAAACGCGCGGTGAACCGTTGCACCCCGTGCCCGGGCGCAGGGGGATAATCGGCGCATCGCCGTGCCGGCCATTTCCCGCATAATCGCAACATAGTGCCGCAGAGCACCGCCTACTCATCTGAAAGGATCCCCATGCGCCGCAGCTCCCTGCTCGCCGCCTTGCTGGTGTTGTTGTTCTCCTGCGCAACCTTCGCCGACGAGGGGATGTGGACCTTCCACGACTTCCCTGAAGCCAAGGTCAAGCAGGCCCTGGGCGTGGAACTAAGCAGCGCCTGGCTCGACCAGGTGCGCATGTCGACCATCCGCCTGTCCAACTGCACCGCCTCGTTCGTCTCCCCCGACGGACTGATCCTCACCAACCACCACTGCGCGGAGAGCTGCCTGGATGACAATTCCAGCACCGGCCACAACCTGGTGGCTGACGGGTTCCTGGCGCGCAGCCGCGAGCAGGAGCTCAAGTGCGGCCAGCAGATCGCGGACGTGCTGATGGAGATGCAGAACGTCAGCGCCACCGTGCTTGGCGCGGTCGCGGGCCTGGATGCCAAGGCCGCCAACGACAAGCGCAAGAGCACGATCACCCAGCTGGAGCAGGCCTGCGAGCAGCAAAGCGCCACCGGCAAGAACGGCCCGCTCAAGTGCGAGATGGTCGACCTGTATGACGGCGGCCAATACTGGCTCTACAAGTACCGCCGCTACACCGACGTGCGGCTGGTGTTCGCGCCCGAGCGCGCCATCGCCGCCTTCGGCGGCGATCCGGACAACTTCCAGTTCCCGCGCTGGTGCCTGGACATGTCGGTGCTGCGCGCCTACGGCGCCGATGGCAAGCCGGCGGTGACTCCCGCCTTCCTGCGCTTCCGCGCCGAGGGTCCGCAGCTGAATGAGCCGGTGTTCGTATCGGGCCACCCCGGTAGTACGCAGCGCCTGCTGACCGTCGCGGAGCTTGAGAACCTGCGCAACTTCTACCTGCCGCGCTGGCTGCTGCGCTATTCGGAACTGCGTGGCCGGATGATCCAGTACGGCAAGACCAGTCCCGAGGCACATCGCATCGTCGAGGATCCGCTGAACGGCATCGAGAACTCGATCAAGGTGCGCCGCAAGCAGCTCGATGCGCTGCTGGATCCGCGCCTCATGCAGGCCAAGCGCGACGAGGAGACCGCACTGCGCGCGAAGGTCACCGCCGATCCGCAGCTGGCCGCGCTCACCGGCGACCCGTGGGGCGACATCGCCCGTGCCGAGGTGCGCAACGAGCAGCTTTACCTGCCGTACCTCTACATCGAGCAGGGCGCCGGCTTCAACAGCCGGCTGTTCGGCTACGCCCGCACCCTGGTACGCGCGGCGGCGGAACGTGCCAAGCCCAACACGCAGCGCCTGGTCGAGTACGCCGATGCCGCGCTGCCGCGCGTGCAGCAGCGCCTGGAGGCGCCGGTGCCGGTCTACCCGGATCTGGAGAAGCTCACCCTGTCGTTCTCGCTCGAGCGCATGCGCGAGTGGCTTGGGCCCGACGCGCCGATCGTGCGGCAGCTCATGGCCAGCCAGTCCCCGGACACCCTCGCCGCCCAGCTGGTCAATGGCACCCAGCTCGGCGATCCCGCGGTGCGCAAGCGGCTGTGGGACGGCGGTGCGGCGGCGGTGAACGCCTCCACTGACCCGATGATCGTGCTGGCCCGCAGCATCGATTCGCAGGCGCGCAGCCTGCGCAGCGGCTACGAGGACGACGTCGAGGCGCCGATCGAGGCCGCCTCGCAGAAGATCGCGCATGCGCGCTTCGTGGTGTACGGCACGAGCGTGGCCCCCGATGCGACCTTCACCCTGCGCCTGAGCTACGGTTCGGTGCGCGGCTGGAGCCGAGGGCGGCGAGGAGGTCGATGCGTTCACGCACCTGTCACGGCTGTTCGAGCGCGCGACCGGCCAGGAGCCGTTCAAGGTCCCGGACAGCTGGCTGAAGGTCAAGGGCGACCTGGACATGCAGACGCGCTTCGACATGTCCACGACCAATGACATCACCGGCGGCAACTCCGGCAGCCCGCTCATCGATGCCAAGGGCCAGCTGGTGGGCCTGATGTTCGACGGCAACATCCACTCGATCGCCGGGGACTACTGGTACGACCCGGTGCTGAACCGCTCGGTGGCCGTCGACCCGACGATCATGTTCGAGGCGCTGCGCAAGGTGTACAAGGCGAAGGAGCTGCTGGCGGAGCTCGGCGCGAAATGACCCCGGCAGGTCCCCCCGCGCCGCGGCGGGGACCTGTCAGTGCGCGGCCCTTGCCACGATGCGGAAACTCACGTGCAGCTCGTCCTGCACCTGCAGGGCACCGAGCATCGCGCTGTAGGCAGTGATGCCCAGCGCGCTCTGCCGCAGCGGCATGTTCCCGCTGGCGGTCACGCTGTCGCCGTCACGCTCATAGTGCAACGGCACCTCGAGTAGGTGCTGCGCGCCGCGCACGCTCACCTGCACCCGGGCGATGAGCGCGCCGGGTGCGGGCGGTCGCGCAGGCTCGAGGCTCACACATCGCAGGATGATCTGCGGGCTGTGCTCGGCATCCAGCTGGTCGGCGCCGAGCATGTGTTCGCGTGTGCCCGCGCGCGCCGAGTCGGGAATCCCCGGCGGGAACTCCGCACTGTGCTGCGCTGCCCGCAGTGCCTCCTCGTCGACCGTGAAGCTTGCCACCGGCACACGCAATTCGAAGCTCGCCTGCAGCGGGTCGGCGGGCACATAGAACGTGCCGGCCAGCTGGTGCGAGGCAATCACGTGGTTGTGGCCGGCACTGGCCAGCGCGCCGCCACGGTAGACCAGGATGACCAGCAGTGACTGGTCGGGCTGCACCTCGTAAGGCGCACCCAGGTGCGCCGCGCTGCCCGGTGGCGCCGGCGTGACCGGTACGGGCGGGCGCACCGGGCACCCCGTGAGGGCCGCCACTGCCAGAAGTACGATTGCGCTGCGCGGATTCAGCCGCATAAGCTTGCCGCCATGAGCATCCGCAACACCACGCGCCGCTGGGGCGCCATCGCCCAGCTGCTGCACTGGCTGGTCGTCCTGCTGATCATCGCGCAATTTACCCTAGCCCTGATGGCCGACGACCTGCCCGCGGGGATGAAGAAGCTCGTCCTGCTGTCGCGGCACAAGTCCATCGGCATCACCATACTGGGATTGGTGTTCCTGCGCCTGGGCTGGCGCTGGGCGAACCTGACGCCCACCCTGCCGGCGACGCTCAAGCCGTACGAGCGCGTGCTGGCGCGCGGCACGCACCTGCTGCTGTACGTGCTGCTGTTCGCCATCCCGCTCACCGGCTGGACGATGTCCTCCGCGCGTGGGTTCCCGGTGAGCTGGTTCGGGTTCTTCCAGCTGCCTGACCTCGTTCCCAAGAACAAGGCGCTCTACGAGGTGCTGGGCAGCACCCACGAGACCCTCGCCTGGACACTCGTGGCTGTCGTCGCACTGCACATCGGGGCGGCCCTGAAGCACCACTTCATGCTCAAGGACGACGTGCTGCGCCGCATGCTGCCCACCACCAAGCCACAAGGAACCGAGCCATGATCCACGCACCCCGTCACCTGCTGGCCGCCCTTGGGCTGGCGGCGCTCATCGCAGGCACGGCGGTGCGGGCCGCGGACGCACCGGCGGCCGCCCGCCAGTACGTCCTGGATCCGGCCAAGAGCTCACTGGAGTTTTCCTTCACGCAGGCCGGTGCCCAGAACAAGGGCAAGTTCACGCGCTTCCCGGTGAGCTTCACGTTCTCCCCGGACGCCCCGACCACCGGGCGCCTGGCGGTCACGATCGAGGTGACCTCGCTGGATACCGGGGACAAGGAGCGCGACGACACCCTGCGCGGCGCCGATCTCTTTGCGGTGGCCAAGTACCCTCAGGCGCAGTTCCTCGCCACCGCGTTCACCAAGACCGCAAGTGGTTACGAGGCGATCGGCAAGCTCACGCTGCGCGGAGTGACGCACGATGCGAGCGTACCCTTCACGTTCCGCACCGCCAGCGAGGGCGGCATGAATGTCGGCTACATGGTCGGCAAGACCAGCATCAAGCGGCTGGACTATGGGGTCGGCCAGGGTGACTGGAAGGCCACTGACCAGGTGGGCGATGCGGTCGGGGTGTCCTTCGCGCTGCGCCTGTTGCCGGCCGCGCACTAGGCAGGCCTTACCAAGGCGTGCCGTTGCGCCGCGTATAAGTCCCGGGGGCGTGCGCCGGACTGTAGACGAGGTCGACGTCCGGGTCGGCGTAGTGGCCGACGTCGGCTGCATCGCGGTTGCTCACCACCAGAAATTGCGCGGGCAGCGCACTGCGGTTGATGAGCTGGTGCCCGTCGATGCTGCCGGCCGCAAAGCCGGCGCACATGCCGGCCGTAAGCTGCTGCTCGCCGGCGTCGGTGCGCAGCACCACCTCCCCTTGCAGCACATACACGAATTCGTCCTCGTGCGTGTGCCAGTGGCGCATGGAGGATTCCTTGCCCGGCAACAGCGTCGCGAGCTTGACGCCGATGCGCGTAAGTCCGAGTGCATCGCCGAGGGCACGCGTGGCGCGCGGCAGGACGCGTGCGGCATAAGGCGCCGGGTAGCCCGTGCGCGAGGTCGCCGCGAGGGTGGAGGGGTCCAGTGCCGGTTTGTGTAATGCCATGCTGCGTATCCTTCG
Source organism: uncultured Pseudomonadota bacterium (assembly GCA_963703025.1). Lineage (GTDB taxonomy): Bacteria > Pseudomonadota > Gammaproteobacteria > Steroidobacterales > Steroidobacteraceae > 13-2-20CM-66-19. The sequence continues at coordinate 1,281,291 of OY969778.1, forward strand.
ATTGGCGCACGGTTGACGGCGGCTGCGCGCTTCGGGAGCATGTTACAAGCTCATGCCAGAAATACACGATGACGTGGGGAACTGCGTCGAAGCGGTGCTGCGCCGCATAGGACCACGCATCGTGCTGGCGGTGCCGCTGGGCATCGGCAAGCCCAATCCGCTGGTCAACGAGTTCTACCGCCGCGCGCTGCGCGATCCTGCGATCGAGCTGACCATCATCACGGCGCTGTCGCTGCTGAAGCCGCAGGCGCGCTCGGGCCTGGAGGCGCGCCTGCTGGTGCCCCTGGTCGAGCGCGTCTTCGGCAGCTACGTCGAGCCTGAGTACGCGCACGCGGTGCGCCAGGGGACCGTGCCGGCCAACATCAGGGTCATCGAGTTCTACTTGGCTCCGGGGGCCTTCCTGGGTGCCAGCCACGCCCAGCGCAACTACCTCAGCGCCAACTACACGCACGTCGCGCGCGAGGTGCTGGCGCGCGGCGTCAACGTCATCGCGCACCTGGTGGCGCGGCGCAGCGTCGGCGGCCAGCTGCAGCTGAGCCTGGGATCCAACACCGACGTCACGCTGGACCTGCTGCCCGAGGTGGCCGCGGCGCGCCTGGCCGGGCGCGACATCGTGCTGGTCGGTGAGACGCACGCGCAGATGCCCTTCATGGCAGGCCAGGCGCAGCTGGATCCAGAGCGGTTCGACTACCTGGTGGACGACCCGCGCTACGACTACGACCTGTTTGGCCCGCCCAATGCCGCCCTGGGTGACATCGACCACGCCATCGGCCTGCACGCGAGCGCGCTGGTCAGGGACGGCGGCACGCTGCAGGTGGGCATCGGCGAACTCGGCGACGCGCTGGTGTATGCGCTGCTGCTGCGCCACCAGCAGAACGCTGCCTGGCGTGGCGCACTGGCCGCCGTGGATGCCGGCGCAACCGCACCGCTGGTCGGCGCTGCCGGTGGCAGCGAGCCGTTCGTGGCCGGGTTGTTTGCCTCCAGCGAGATGTTCGTGGACGGCCTCCTGGAGCTTTACCGCGCCGGCGTGCTGCGCCGGCGCGCCTATGACTGCCTGGCGCTCGAGCGCGCACTGGCCGCCGGCCAGCAGGAGCGCTTTGGTGCGGACATGCTGCAGGCCCTGCTGGCCGCCGGCGCCGGGCCCAGGCTCGATCAGGCGCAGTTCCGCGTGCTGCGCTGGCACGGGGTGTTCCGCGAGGACACCGAGTATCGCGGCGGGCGGCTGCGCCAGCGCGGCGGCCAGTGGATCGAGGCGGACCTGGGCGATCCCAAGGCACGCGCCCGCATGGAGCAGGAGTGCCTCGGGCGCGAGTTGCGCCATGGCCAGGTCCTGCATGCCGGATTTTTCCTCGGCCCACGCGGCTTCTATGCCGCCCTGCGCGAACTGCCGGAGAGCGAGCGCGCGCAGTTCAGCATGCGCGGGGTCGCCTACGTCAACCAGCTCTACGGGCCTGACGCGGAGCTGCGCATCCTGCAGCGCCGCGAGGCGCGCTGCATCAACACCGCGATGATGGTGACGCTGCTGGGGGCGGCGGTCTCGGACGCGCTGGAGAACGGCCAGGTGGTGAGCGGTGTCGGCGGCCAGTACAACTTCGTCGCGATGGCGCACGCGCTGCCCGGGGCGCGCTCGATCCTGTGCGTGCGTGCGACGCGCACGCACCGCGGCCGCACCACCTCCAACATCGTGTGGAACTACGCGCACGAGACCATCCCGCGGCACCTGCGCGACGTGGTGATCACCGAATACGGCATCGCCGACCTGCGCGGGCGCACCGACGAGGAAGTGATCGAGGCGCTGCTGAACATCGCCGACTCGCGCTTCCAGGACGAGCTGCTCGCCACGGCCAAGGCGGCCGGCAAGATCCGCAGCGACTACCAGATCCCGCGCGCTACCGCGACAACCTGCCGCAGCGCCTCGCAGGCGCCCTACAGCCGCTGCGCGAGCGTGGCTTCTTCAGCGAATATCCCTTCGGCACTGACCTTACGGCCGAGGAAATCACGCTCGCGCGCGCGCTTAAGTTCCTCGCGGCGCGCACCGCGAGCCGCGGCGCGCGCCTGCGCGCGGTGGCCGCCGCGGTGCTGGGCGGCAAGCCGCGTGCCCGGCATGCCGCGGCGCTGCAGCGCATGGGACTGGCGCGGCCGCGTGGCCTCAGTGAGCGCGTGCAGCAGCGCCTGCTGGTCACCGCGCTCGAGGCGACCATCCCGCGGCCGCCGGCAGGCCGCTAGCGCCGGGTGCGTGGGCGGCGCGTGGCCTGGCGGCGCACGCGCTTGAGGCCAGCCTTGGTGGCTGCGACCTTCCTGCGCACCAGCACCTTGCGCTTGGCGCGCCGGGCGACGGCACGCTTCTTCGGCGCGGGACGCCGGGTGGCGGTGCGCTTCTTCGCCGGACGCTTCAAGGCGCGCTTCCTGGTCGCCACCGCGCGCGGCTGGCGCGCAGCAGCGCGCTTGCTTGGCGCCGCAGGCCTGCGCGAGTTGCCGCGCGCTCTTGCGCTGGGCGGCGCCGCGCCTGCCGCTGGCTCGCCGCGCAGCTGCTCCAGGATGGCCGGGTTCTCAAGCGTCGAGATGTCCTGGGTGATCTGCTCGCCGCGCGCCACGGCCTTCAGCAGCCGGCGCATGATCTTGCCCGAGCGAGTCTTGGGCAGGTTGTCGGCGAAGCGGATCTCGTCGGGCTTGGCGATCGCCCCGACCTGTTCGCCCACCCAGTCGCGCAGTTCCTTCACCAGCGCGCTGGTGTCCCCGGTGGGCCGCTGGCCGCGCAGCACCACGTAGGCGAACACCGCCTCGCCCTTGATCTCGTGCGGCTTGCCGACCACGGCGGCCTCGGCCACGCGCGGGTGCGACACCAGCGCGGATTCGACCTCCATCGTCCCCAGTCGGTGGCCGGCGACGTTCAGCACGTCGTCGATGCGCCCCATGATCCAGAAGTACCCATCCTTGTCACGGTGCGCGCTGTCACCGGCCACGTAGAAGCGCTGGTTGAACTTCTCCCAGTAGGTGTCCAGGTAGCGCGCGTTGTCGCCCCAGATGGTGCGCAGCATGGACGGCCAGGGCTTGCGGATCACGAGGTAGCCGCCCGCGGCGGCACCTTTCACGCTGTCGCCATGGTCATCGACGATGTCCGCCTCGATGCCCGGCAGCGGCTGGGTGCATGAACCGGGCTTGGCAGCGGTGACCCCGGGCAGCGGGGAGATGAGGATCGCGCCGGTCTCGGTCTGCCACCAGGTGTCGACGATCGGGCAGCGTCCGGCACCGATCACCCGGTGGTACCACATCCACGCCTCGGGGTTGATCGGCTCGCCCACGCTGCCGAGCAGGCGCAACCGCGACAGGTCGTACTGCGCGGGTATGTCATCGCCGAGCTTCATCAGGGCGCGGATCGCGGTAGGTGCCGTGTAGAAGACCGTGACGCCGTGGCTCTCGCAGTTCTTCCAGAAGCGCCCGCCGTCGGGGAAGCTCGGGGCACCCTCATACAAGAGCACCGTGGCGCCGGCTGCCAGCGGGCCGTAGGCCACGTAACTGTGCCCGGTGACCCAGCCCACGTCCGCCGTGCACCAGAAGACATCGTCATCGCGCAGGTCAAAGATCCACTGGGTGGTGAGCTTGGCCTGCAGCAGGTAGCCGGCGGTGGCGTGCTGGATACCCTTGGGCTTGCCAGTGGATCCGGAGGTGTAGAGCAGGTAGAGCGGGTGCTCGGCATCGACCCATTCCGGCTCGCAGGTCGTCAGGCTGGCCCTGCACCAGATCGTGCCACCACAGGTCACGCCCGGCGGTCATCTCGACCGGCTTGCCGGTGCGGCGCAGCACGATCACGTGCTCGACGCTCGCGCAGCCACTGGCCAGGGCCTTGTCGGTCGCCGGCCTTGAGCTCGATCGCATGGCCGCCGCGCCAGCCGCCATCCGCGGTGATGACCAGCTTGGCCTGGGTATCCTCGATGCGGTCCCGCAGCGCCGGGGCAGAGAAGCCACCGAACACCACCGAATGGATGGCGCCGATGCGATTGCAGGCATGCATTGCCACGATCGCCTCGGGAACGAGTGGCAGGTAGATGATGACGCGGTCGCCGCGCCCGATACCCTGCCCCTTGAGGGTGTTGGAAAAACGACACACCTCGGCGTGCAGCTCCCGGTAGCTCAGGCGCCTCACGTCCCCGGGCTCCCCCTCGAAAATGAGCGCGGTCTTGCCGCCGCGCTCCTTGAGGTGGATGTCCAGGCAGTTATAGGAAGCGTTGAGCTGGCCGTCGGCAAACCAGCGGAAGTTGGGGGCCCGGGAGTCGTCCAGCCCGAGGGTAAACGGGCGATGCCAGGTGAGCTCCTTGGCCGCCAGCTCGCACCAGAAACCCTCGTAGTCCGCCCTCGCGCGGGCACGCAGTGCGTCCAGGTCCGCCGGCTTGATGCGTGCCCTGGCCGTGAATGCAGCGGACGGTGGGAAGGAGCGCTCCTCAAGGAGAATCGACTTTATGTTCTTGTCTGACATAGGTTTTCTCACTACCAGAGCTTCGGCCGCGATGGGCAGAGCATAGCGAATCGCGCCCGGTTTTTCCCCGGGGGCGGGGGCGGCGCCAAAAGGGCCGTCGAGGATCCGCGCCGGCGCCCGACTGCCGCGCCACACGCCGCGGTGACCTGACCTGCCGGCACCCACCGACCCCAGGTGGCCGAAGCCAGGTGCGAGCCCTGCGCCGCAGACCGCCCGAAGTTACTTGGACACGCTCAAGCCACAGCCGGCCGCAGTTGGACCGGCAAGCTCTGGCCCGGTGGATAGAGCCGTTCCCTGTGTCTTAAGAAATGTCGATATAACCTGTTGCACCTTGATGACAACCATTGAACTCACGCAATATGCGCATATGCGACGGGACGGGCGCCAAGCGCGACGAACCGTGCCGTCTAAGGGAAACCAATTCGGGAGAAGCTTTGTGACCAATAAGATGACTAAGGTCTTGGCGATCACGCTGGCGAGCGGAGTAATGGTGCTCAGCACCAGTTACGCGCACGCGGCCGCGGCCGCCGACGCATCCACGACGACCGTGGATACCGACAGCACGAAGAAGAAGTCCGAGCCCCTGCAGGAGGTGGTCGTCACCGGATCGCTGATTCCCCAGACCCAGAAGGAAACGGCTCAGCCGCTGACGGTTATCACCCCGGACGACATCCAGCAGAAAGGTTTCACCGGAATCGCGGATGCCTTGCAGCACAGTTCGTTTGCAACCGGCAGTATCCAGAACTCGCAGACCCCGAACAGCTTCACCCCGGGGGCCGAGGTAATCAGCCTGTTCGGCCTGGCACCGGGCTACACCAAGTACCTGCTCGACGGCCGTCCAATTGCCGACTATCCGGCGCTGTATAACGGCACCGACACGATTACCAGCATCAGCGGCATCCCGAACGTGCTGCTCGACCATATCGACATCCTGCCGGGCGGTCAGTCGTCGATCTACGGCTCTGACGCCATCGCCGGCGTCATCAACATCGGTCCTGAAGAAGAAGATGGACGGCCCGGAAGTTCGACGTGCGCTACGGCTGGACCAAGGACGGCGGCGGTAACCAGCAGCGCTTCGGGGCTGCCGACGGCTTCACCTTTGGGAACCTGAACATCGTCGCGGGCGGCCAGTACGAGAAGATCGACCCGATCTGGGGCTATCAGCGCCCACCGACCTCACAGTACTTCGCCGGCAACGTCAATTCTCCGCAGACCGCCGAGCGCGACTGGCTGGTCCTCGGGCAGAACCAGACCGACGGCTCGACGAACTACCAGTTCCAGGACCCGGCCAACTGCGGCAATCTCGCCGGCCAGTTCGGTGGCACCGTCGGACTTAGGTCGCGCCCGAATCGCAGCCCGGCAGAGGACGGCGGGCCCGGTTACTACTGCGGTACATACCGCGCCGGTTTCTACACGATCCAGAACGGCCAGGAAAATACCCAGGGCTACATTCACCTGACCTACGACATCACCCCGAACATCCAGTTCTTCGCTGATGCGCTACTCGCGCACGAGGTCGCCAGGTTCAACCCCGGCACCTCCGCGTTGCTGACGGCCTCGGACGGTGGTCCGTACTACTATTTCGAAGACCCGGCCATCCCCAACCAGTATCTGAACCTGCAGCGCATCTTCACGCCTGAAGAGGCCGGCAACCTGTCGCAGCAGATGAACAAGGACACCACCAACTCGACGCGTGTCACGGGCGGCTTCCTGGGTACCATCGGCGCCTCGAACTGGAAGTACGACGCCGACTTCACCTTTACTGAGAACAAGCTCACGGAAGTGACGCACCTGGCGTTCACCGACGAGATCTGGAACTTCTTCTCCTCGATCATGGGGCCGTCACTGGGTACCGGCCCGGGCGGGCAGCCGCTGTATAGCCCGAACTGGGCGCAGTACTACACGCCGATCACTCCGGCGCAGTACGCAAGCTTCACCGGTGACATCAACTCGTACTCCAAGACCGAGGACAGCCTCGGACGCGGCCAGCTGACCAATTCGCAGCTGTTCGCGCTGCCCGGCGGCGATGCGGGTATCGCACTGGTGTTCGAGGGCGGCCGGCAAAGCTGGCAGTACCAGCCGAACCAGGACTTCCTCAACGGCGAGGCTTACCTGTACTCGGCGGTGGCCGGAGACGGCAGTCGCACCCGGTACGCAGGCACGACGGAGTTGCGCCTGCCGGTGCTGGAACAGGTGACGATCGACATGTCGGGTCGCTACGACGACTACAAGTACGATGGCGGCAGCTTCGACAAGTTCACCTACAACATCGGTCTTGAATATCGTCCGCTGAAGCAACTGCTGGTTCGCGGCCGCTATGGCACGGCCTTCAAGGCGCCTACGATCTCCGACCAGTTCCAGGGAAGCAGCGGCTTCTTCACCAGCAGCAGCAACGACTATTACTACTGCTATAGCGCTGGATACACGAACGCCAACATCCAGAATTGCCCGCGCGCGGGCGAGTCGCTGGCCGGCACGACGTCGGGTAATCCTGCCCTGCAGCCGATCACCGCGACGGTGTGGGACGCCGGCGTCGTCTGGTCGCCGGTGGACCGCAGCTCATTCTCGATCGACTACATGCGCTGGCACATCACCAACGAGGTGCAGACCCTGACCGACGACCAGCTGCTGCATACCGAGGCTGACTGCCGGCTCGGGCAGCTGGACCCGACTTCGCCGAGCTGCGTTCAGGCCTTCGCGGACGTGACGCGCGACCCGACCAGCGGTCAGATCACCTCGATCTACCTGCCCAAAGAGAACCTGGCCGAGGAGAACCTGGCGGTGCTGGTGTTCTCGGCGAACTACGGCTGGAACGTGGGCAAGTGGGGCAACATGCTGTTGCAGGCGTCGTACACCCATACGCTCACCCACAATGAAACGCTGTTCCCCGGCGATCCGCAGATCAACCTGCTCGACAGCCCTTTCTATAGCACCGAGTTCCAGGACAAGGCGAACGCGTCCGTCACGTGGAACTACAACAAGTTCAGCACCACGGTGTACGGCGAGTTCTACGGCAACACGCCTAATGAAGAGGCAACGCTGGACAATTCGTACCAGTACGAGGGCGACGGCCGGCTGGGATCCTGGGTCATTGCCAACTGGAGCGCGAGCTACGAGGCCGTTCCAGGGCCTTACGTTCACGGTCAACGTGGACAACGTGTTCAACAAGATGCCGCCGTTCGACAACTCGTATCAGGGCATCGACAGCCAGCCCTACAACCCTTTCAACTACAACATCTACGGACGCAGCTACTTCGTCGGGGCGAACTACAAGTTCGGCAAGTAAGGTACTGCCTGGAAATCACGGGGTCCCGGCGCAAGCCGGGACCCCGTTTCCTTTTGGGGAAGCCGCTGGCGGGTCAGTCGACCGGCAACTGCGCCAGGCGCTCTGACTGGCGGCGCAGGAACGGGCCGAAGCCCAGTTCGTCGTAGAGTCCGCACAGCGCCGGCATGTCCGGCGACGCGCGCCGCAGGGACTCGATGCCGGTGCCGAGGTTCACGTTGCAGGCAATCTGGGTGAGGCGCCGGCTCAGGTACAGCGCCTCGCGATGCTCAGTGAGCTTCTGCGCCAGCGTGCCCGCGCCGCGGCACTTCAGCAGCGCCACGCGGCCCAGGTCCTCGAAGATCTCGTCCAGCGAGCCGAAGGCCTTCATCAGCGAGGCGGCCGTTCGGTGGCCGATCCCGGGCACGCCGGGAATGTTGTCCACCTCGTCCCCGGTGAGCGCCAGGTAGTCCGCGAAGCGCTCCGGGGCCACCCCGAAGTGGCGCTCGATGTCGTGGTAGCCGAACTGGTCGCGTGCCCCGTAGTCCCAGAACAGGTCGCCCTTGCGCATCAGCTGCGCCAGGTCCTTGTCGCGCGTGATGTAGGCAGAGGGCACCCCCTCCTCGCGCATCAGCAGGCCCAAGGTACCGATGATGTCGTCCGCCTCGTATACCGGGTCTACGAACATGGCCAGTCCGAGGTGCTGGCACAGCTGCCGGCAGCGCTCGAACTGCAGCACCAGGTCTGCCGGGGCCTTGTTGCGGTTGGCCTTGTAAGCAGGATAAATCTGGCCGCGGTAGGAGTTCGCGCTGCGCTGGTCGAAGGCCACGGCGATGTACTTCGGGCGCACGCGCTCGATCAGGTCCCCCAGGAAGCGCGCGAAGCCGAACACCGCGTGCATGGGGTTGCCGTCGCGGTCGCGCATCTCCGGCAGCACCGAGTGGTAGGCGCGAAAGACGTACACCGAGGCATCGACGAGGAAGATCAAGGCTTAAGTGCACTCCGGCTGCGATGGCGGGCGCACGATAGCAGCGGCGCAGGCCCCCGTCACGGGGCAGGGAAAGCCCCTAGGACAGCCAGCGCTGGATGCGGTCGTGCAGCGGGCTCGAGCGCGGGAAGTGCGCCAGCAGGTATTCCATCTGGTCGGCGAGCACGCGGCGGCCCTTGAGGAAGATGTACTCGGCATAGGTCGGGGTGAAGGGCACCGCGATCAGCTGCATCTTCGCCTGCTCGGGGGTGCGCGAGGCCTTCTGGTTGTTGCAGCGGCGGCAGGCGGTCACGACGTTCTTCCAGGTGTCCACCCCGCCCTGGCTGAAGGGCCGGACATGGTCGCGGGACAGCTCGCGCGAGGCGAAGCGCTGGCAGCAGTACATGCACAGGAAGGCATCGCGGCGAAACAGCGTCTGGTTGTTCAGCGGCGGCACGTAGTCGTGGCGCGTATTGCCCGGATTGCCGGTGTGCCCGACGGTGGCGACGATCGAGTTGACCTCGAGGATCGTGCGCATCCCGGTGCGGGCGTTGGTGCCGCCGTACAGCTGGTACAGCGGTGAGCCGCATGTGTAAGCGACCTGCTCCTGATGGTAGAGTCGCGCGGCTTCCTTGTAGTCGATCCATTCGAGCGGCATGCCCGCGATGTCGGTGCGCAGCACCAGCTGTGACAGGCCACGCGTGTGGCTCGCGACAATGCGCAGGTCCTGGGAATGACCGTGGTCGGCTTGTTCGAGATCGATCCCTAGCATGGCCGCTGTAAGATACGGCACTTTTGTGCAAGAATTCAACATCGCAACGTCCTAATTCCATTGCAGATTTTTTACCGCGTGGCCGACCAGCCACGTTTTTGCTCGAGGGTGTGAATGCCAGTAACCATCGGTGCGCTGCGCGAAAGCGCGCCACAAGAAACCCGCGTCAGCCTGGTCCCCGAGGTCGCCGACAAGCTGGCCAAGGAGGGCGCACGCGTGCTGCTGGAGCGCGGGGCGGGCGAGCGCGCCAGCTTCCCGGACGCGCTATATAAGAATGTCACCTGGGCGGACTCCGCCGCGCAGGTGCTGGCCGAGTCCGACGTGGTGCTCACCGTGCAGCCGCTGTCGCTCGAGCAGATCCAGCAGCTCAAGCCCAGCGCGGTCGTAATCGGCTTCATGCAGGCGCATGCGCGCCTTGCCGAGGTGCGCGCCCTGCAGGCGCGCGGGGTGACCGCCTTCGCCGTGGAGCTCGTGCCGCGCATCTCGCGCGCCCAGTCGATGGACGCGCTGTCCTCGCAGGCGGCCATCGCCGGCTACAAGGCGGTGCTGATCGCCGCCAGCCACCTGCAGAAGTTCTTCCCCATGCTCACCACCGCCGCCGGCACGATCCGCCCCGCACAGGTGCTGGTCATCGGCGCGGGCGTCGCCGGATTGCAGGCCATCGCCACCGCGCGCCGCCTCGGGGCGGTGGTGGAGGCCTATGACGTGCGCAGCGCCACCCGCGAGCAGGTGAAGTCCCTGGGAGCCAAGTTCGTCGACACCGGTGTGAGCGCCGATGGCGCCGGCGGCTACGCGCGCGAACTCACCGCGGAGGAGAAGGCAAAGCAGCAGGAGGTGCTCGACTCGCGCATCGCCGCGGCGGATGCGGTCGTGACCACCGCCTCGGTGCCGGGGCGGCCGGCGCCCAAGATCATCTCGCGCGGCGTCGTCGAGCGCATGCGCGCAGGTTCCGTGGTGGTGGACATCGCCGCCGAGCAGGGCGGCAACTGCGAGCTGACCCGCGCCGGGGAGACCGTCACGCACCAGGGGGTCAGGATCATCGGTGCGGTCAACCTGCCCGCCGATCTTGCCTACAACGCCAGCGAGATGTACGCGCGCAACCTGTTCAACTTCCTCAGGCCCGCCCTGGCCAAGGGCGAGCTGGCCATCGACTGGAGCGACGAGGTGTTCGCACAGTCCTGCCTCGTCAGCGGCGGCCAGATCAAGCACGAACCGACCAAGAAGGCGCTGGAGACAACGACATGACCGGCATAGTGGCGCTCTACATCTTCATGCTCGCCGCCTTCACCGGCTACGAGGTCATCGCCAAGGTGCCGGTCATCCTGCATACGCCACTGATGTCCGGCTCGAACTTCGTGCACGGCATCGTGCTGGTGGGCGCGATGGTCGCCCTGGGCGGCGCGCACACCACGCTCGAGAAGGTCATCGGCGTGGTCGGGGTGCTGCTGGCCGCCGGCAATGCGGTCGGCGGTTACGTGGTCACCGAGCGCATGCTCGAGATGTTCAAGTCCAGCGGCAACCGTGCCGGCCAGAAGACCGGCAAGGGGAGCCACTGATGCCCGGCTGGCTGAACGTCGACCTGTTGATCCAGGCGAGCTACTTCCTGACCGCGGCATTGTTCATCATCGGACTCAAGCGCATGAGCTCCCCGGTGAGCGCGCGCAGCGGCATCCTGTGGGCAGGCGCGGGCATGCTGGTGGCGACCCTCATCACTTTCCTCTACCCGGGGATGTCCAACTACGAGCTGATCGTGCCGGCCATGTTCGTCGGCGCCGGCATCGCCTGGTGGAGCGGCAAGCGCGTCGCCATGACCGACATGCCGCAGATGATCGCGCTCTACAACGGCATGGGCGGCGGCGCGGCCGCGGCCATCGCGGCGGTGGAGCTGTACCGCGGCGAGGCGCAGGGCTACGCGACGCAGACGCTCGCCGTCGCCGGCGGCATCATCGGTGCCATCTCCTTCTCCGGCAGCGCCATCGCCTTCGGCAAGCTGCAGGGCCTGATCAACCGCAGCTTCCGCTTCAGCGGCCAGCAGTTCCTCAACCTGTTGCTGCTGGTGGTGGCGCTGGGCATCGGCGCGCTGATTGCCTCGCACTACAACGCCTCGCCCATGGTGGTGACGGCCCTGTTCGTGGTCGCACTGGTGCTGGGACTTACCATGACGCTGCCGATCGGCGGCGCCGACATGCCGGTGGTGATCTCGCTGTACAACGCACTGACCGGCCTTGCGGTGGCGTTCGAGGGCTTCGTGCTCAACAACGCGGCGATGATCATCGCCGGCACCGTGGTGGGCTCGGCCGGCACGCTGCTGACGCAGCTGATGGCGCGGGCGATGAACCGTTCGCTGGGCAACGTGCTGTTCTCCGGCTTCGGTGACACCGGCGGCGCGGTCACCGGCGAGGTGAGTGGCGCGCCTGAAGCCCATCGAGGCCGCCGACGTGGGCGTCATGATGGCCTTCGCGCAGAAGGTGATCATCGTGCCCGGCTACGGCATGGCGGTAGCCCAGGCGCAGCACAAGATCTGGGAGCTGTCGCAGCTGCTGATCGATCGCGGCGTCACCGTCAAGTTCGCGATCCACCCGGTTGCAGGTCGCATGCCCGGGCACATGAACGTGCTGCTGGCCGAGGCCGGCGTGCCGTACGACATCATCGCCGACCTGGACGAGATCAATGCGGAGTTCGAGACCGCCGATGTCGCGCTGATCATCGGTGCGAACGATGTCGTGAACCCGGTGGCGCGCACCGACAAGTCCAGCCCGATCTACGGCATGCCGATCCTCAACGCCGACAAGGCCAAGAACGTCATCGTCATCAAGCGCGGCAAGGGCGCCGGCTTCTCGGGCATCGAGAACGCGCTGTTCTACCTTGACAACACCCGCATGCTGTACGGCGATGCGCAGAAGGCCGCGGCCGAGCTGATCCAGGCGGTCAAGGCCGCCGGCTAAGCTGCGCCGCCTCGTACAGTCACCGCGATCCGCGGCCCGCCGGTGCCTGCGCAAAGGAGCATCACCATGCAACGACGCGCCCTGCTGAAGTCCGCAGCCGCGCTGTACCTGGCGGCGCTGTTGCCATGGCGCCCAGCTGCCGCCGCGCGGCCCGTGCGGCGCGTGCGTCCCGGGGACCCACTGTGGCCTGCGCCCGCGCAGTGGCAGCAGCTGAGCGCCGCGGTCGGTGGCGGGCTGATCAAGGTTGAGCCGCTGTTAGCCGCCTGCGCCGAGCCTGCGGATGCTGCGTGTCGCGAAGTTCTCGCCAACATCCACAATCCCTTCTACGTCGGCGACCAGCCCGGCGGTACCCAGGTGTCCGGCTGGCTCGGCGCGTGGACGCCCGCGGCGAGCCCCTACGCGGTCAGGGCGCGCAACAGCGCCGAGGTGGCCGCGGCGGTCAATTTTGCGCGCACCCACAACCTGCGCCTGGTGGTCAAGGGCGGCGGGCACAGCTACCAGGGAACCTCCAACGCGCCGGATTCACTGCTGGTGTGGACGCGCGCGATGAACCAGGTGCAGCTGCACGATTCATTCGTGGCTGACGGCTGCGCCGGCAAAGCGGCAGGCGTGCCGGCGGTCAGCTGCGGGGCGGGTGCGATGTGGATCGACCTCTACAACACCGTCACCACCGAGGGCGCGCGCTACGTGCAGGGCGGCGGCTGCGCCACCGTCGGGGTGGCCGGGTTGATCCAAAGCGGCGGGTTCGGCAGCTTTTCCAAGGGCTTCGGGTCCGCCTCGTCGTCGTTGCTTGAGGCTGAGATCGTCACTGCCGACGGCCACGTGCGCATCGCCAACGCGTGCACCAACTCTGACCTGTTCTGGGCGCTCAAGGGTGGCGGCGGGGGCAGCTGGGGCGTGCTCACGAGGCTCACCCTGCGTACCCATGTGCTGCCGGAGTTCTTTGGCTGGGCGGAAGGCAGCATCAAGGCAGGCTCCGATGCCGCCTTCCGTCGCCTCATCGCGCAGTTCGTCGCCTTCTATGCGCGCGCCTTGTTCAACCCGCACTGGGGTGAGCAGGTGGCCATCGGATCAGACAACACCCTGCGCCTGTCACTGGTGAGCCAGGGCCTGGCCGAGACTGAGGCGGCGAAGGTGTGGCAGCCTTTCTTCGACTGGGTGCGCGCTGCGCCTGCGGACTATGCGGTGACACACGACCTGGAGACCGGCGTCCTTGCGGCGCAGCACTGGTGGGACGTGAAGGAACGCCCGTCGATGGTTGCTGATACGCGTCCGGGTGCCCCCGCGGACCATGCCTGGTGGAAGGATGACGGCCACCAGGTTGGCGCCTACCTGCATGGCTATGACTCGCTGTGGCTACCCGCGACGCTGCTGGCAGAGGGCGCGCAGGCACGCCTGGTCGAGGCACTGTTCGCCGCCAGCCGCCACAAGCCTGTGGGCCTGCACTTCAACAAGGGTCTCTGCGGCGCGCCGGCCGCGGCGATCACCGCGGCGCAGGATACCGCGATGAACCCGGCGGCAACGACCGCGTTTGCGCTGGCGATCATCGCCGGTGGTGAGGCGCCCGCCTACCCCGGGATGCCCGGCGCCAGCATCAACAGCGCGGCAGGGCACAAGGATGCACAGTCGATCGCCGATGCCACCGCGCAGCTTGCGAAAATCGCGCCCCTCGGGGGCTCCTACCTGTCCGAGAGCAACTACTTCAACCCCCACTGGCAGCGCGCCTATTTCGGTGGGCACTATGCGAAGCTTCGGGCGGTGAAATCCAGGTACGACCCGGACGGCCTGTTCTTCGTGCACCACGGCGTCGGCTGCGAGCAGTGGAGCGCGGATGGTTTCTCGAAAGTCAGCTAACGGCAGCACCCGAAGAGGACACATGACCCACCCATACCTGCAGTCAACCCGCATCCGCATCGCCGGCACACTCGCAGCACTGCTGCTATGCAGTGCCGGGCTTGCCGCGACGGCGCCGGCGGCGAGCGTGAAGAAGCCGGCCACCGCCGCGGAGGTGCTGGGCGCCTCGACGGCCGCGGACTGGCGTGCGCTCGACCCGCAGAACACGCTGTACATGGAGCTGCCCGGTGGGCGCGTGGTGATCGAGCTTGCGCCACAGTTCGCCCCGCACCTGGTGGCGAACGTGCTCACGCTGGTGCGCGAGAAATATTTCGACGGCATTCCCATCGAGCGCGCCCAGGACAACTACGTCGTGCAGTGGGGCGACCCGCAGGGCAAGAAGCCGCTCGGCTCGGCCCAGCGCACCGTACCGGCCGAGTTCGAGCGTCCGCTGCGCGGACTGACGATCACCAAGCTTGCCGACCCCGACAGCTACGCACCTGTGGTCGGCTTCCTCGACGGCTTCCCGGTCGCGGCCGATCCGGCGCTGGGGCGCGCCTGGGCGGTGCATTGCTACGGGATGGTCGGTGCCGGGCGGGACAACGACGTCGACAGTGGCAATGGCAGCGAGCTGTACGTGGTCATCGGCCAGGCGCCGCGCCACCTGGACCGCAACGTGCCGCTGCTGGGGCGCGTGGTGCAGGGCATGGAGCTGCTGTCAGTGATGCCGCGCGGCACCGCTGCCATGGGGTTCTACGACAATCCTGCCCAGCTGCTGCCGATCAAGTCCGTGCGCATCGCAGCGGAGGTGCCCGCGGCGCAGCGCACCGAGCTTGAGGTGCTGCGCACGGACACCCCGACGTTCCTGGCCTACGTGGCCGCGCGCGCCAACCGCGTCGAGGAATGGTTCAAGGTGCCCGCCGGGCACGTGGATGTCTGCAACATCCCGGTCCCGGTACGCCCCCGCGCCACGGGCAAGCCCTGAGGACCCGCTAGGGGTGGCGACCGGGGTGCGCGGGCGCCGGCGCCTTGGCCGGGTGCATCTCGCGCGCGTGCTGGACCATCTCGCGGCGCTGCGCCGGGGTGGCGTTGCGCCAGCGTTCGCGCAGCATCTGCCGCTGCGCCGGTGGCAGCTGCTGGAAGCGGTGGAAGTTCTGCCGCACCGCCTCGCGCTCGCTCGGCGGCAATGACTGGAACTGCTGCCAGCGGCTGCGCAGCTGCTGGCGCTGCTCCGGGGGCAGCGTGCGCCAGTGCTGGAAGCGCTCCTGCGCCTGGCCGCGCTGTTCCGGTGACATCGCAAGGTAACGCTCGCTGCCGCGTGCGAGGGCCTGCTGGCGCTCAGGGGGCAGGCTGTTCCACTGCGTGCCGAACTTCGACAGCAGCTGCTGCTGCGGGAAGGACAGGTTCGACCAGCTCACCGGGGCCGCCGGTGCTGCCGGTGCTGCGGGCGCAGGAGCGGCGGCCGGTGGCGCCTGGGCCCGAAGCACGTCCGGCGCGCCCAGCAGCACGAGCGTGCTCAACACCACGGCGCGCAGGCTATTCATTGCTCTTGGCTCCCGGCACGGGCGCAGGGGCCGGCGGGTTCGCGGGTGGCTTGGCTGGCGGCACCGCCGGGTGCGTGGCGCCTGCCTGTGACAGGTAATCCGGGTTCAGCTCGGCAAGCCCGTCCACGCCACCCAGGAATTCCAGGAAGCCCGCGTCGGGGGCCGGCGCCGGCGCACTCTTGGGAGGATCCTCCGCGCGCGCCGCGGCGCTGACCAGCGCCACCACGAGCAACGCCGCCGATGCCGCGCGTGCTGTGCACATCAGCCGTCGCTCTGGCCATTGGGGTCACTCTGGGCTGCTGCCCATTCGTAGAAGGAGCCGTCGCCCTGCTCCACCAGGTCCAGCGCCTCGCCGTCGGCCAGCAGGTCCATGTCCTCCACCGCCAGGCGCTGGCCCTCGGCGCCGCCGGCGTCCCCGGCCGGCCGGTGGTGCCACACCATCACCGCCACCAGCACCGCAGCTGCCAGCGCACCGGTTGCCGGCATCATCGTGAAGCGGCCCAGGAAGCCGCGCCGCGGCCGGGCCGCCTCGGCAAGCGCGGCATGGCGCGCCTGGTTCAGCCTCGAGCGCGTGCGGCCGTCGGTGCGCGACACGCTCTCGGCCAGCACCGCGCGCGCGTTGCGCTCGAAAGGGGTCAGGGTCTGGTCAGCCGGGCTCATACGTAGAGCTCTCCGAGTTGCGCGCGCAGCGACTGCACTGCGCGGAAGTAATGTGTCTTGACGCTGCCCTGGGAGCAACCCATGGCGGCGGCGGTCTCGGCCACGTCCAGCCCCTCGAGCGAGCGCAGCAGGAACGCCTGCTGCTGCCGGCGCGGCAGCTCCCCGACGGCCTTTTCGAGGGCCGCCATGGCCTCATCGATCTCCAGGCGCCTGACCGGCTGGGGCTCGTGGCTGGGCGCCTGCTGGATCGGGTCGGATTCGTCATCGTCCTCGTCGCCGGAGCGCGCGGGCAGCCAGGCCATGATGCGCCCGCGCACGGTGCGGCGGCGCTGCATGTCGCGGATGCGGTTCTCGAGGATACGGTAGAAGAGCGGCTTCCACTCCTCCGGCGGGCGACCGGAGTAGGCGCGTGCGAGCTGCAGCATCGCGTCCTGGACCGCATCGAGGGCGTCGTCCTCGTTGCGCAGCGCGGTCTGCGCGATCCGGAACGCCTTGAGCTCGACGCCTGCCAGGAACTGGTTCAGCGCACGGTCGTTCGTCTTGGGGGAGGAATCGATAAGGTCCACGTCGCCGTGCATTGCGGCCGGCATGTTATAAGGCGAGGCGAGCGTAACAAACTCCGACATGGCCTGTATAACGCACCGGTGCCTGTCGCGGTTGACCGACCCGCTCCCCCGCAAGCCCTTGATTTAACTTAGACGTGACTGCCTTGCCCCAAGTCTTAAGGGTGGCGCTCGATACCCCCCTGCGCCGCCTGTTCGATTACCTGCCCCCGCAAGCTGCCCACGCCCCGGCGGTGGGCGCGCGCGTGCGCGTGCCGTTCGGGCGGCAGCGCCTGGTGGGGCTGGTCATGGGCATCGCGGAAGGCTCAGACGTCCCCGCCGAGCGACTGAAGCCGATCCTGGAAGTGCTCGACCCGGTACCGGTGCTGGATACCGCCGCGGTCGGCCTGCTGGAGTGGGCGGCCGCGTATTACCACCACCCGATCGGCGAGGTGGTCGCCGGTGCCCTGCCCAAGGCCCTGCGCGAGGGGGCCCCGAGCGCAGCGCTGCAGGAGACCTGGTCGCTGACGCCTGCGGGGGCGGCCGCACTGGCCGCCGGCGGCCCGCGCCGGGCACCCAAGCAGCTCGCCGTCCTCAGCGTGCTGGCCACGCAAGGTGGCGCGACCGCTGCGCAGCTGGAGGACCGCCTGCCCGCCTGGCGCGAGGCGGCGCGCGCGCTGGCCGCACGCGGCTGGGCCGAGCGGCGCGAAGTGGTGCAGCAGCGCACAGCCTGCGCCGCAGGGGTGCGCGTGCCGGGCCCACAACTGCTGGAAGAGCAGGCGCAGGCGGTGGCCGCGGTCGCCGCAGCCCTGGGCGGTTACGGTGCCTTCGTGCTGCACGGGATCACCGGCAGCGGCAAGACCGAGGTGTACCTGCGCCTGGTCGAGCAGGTGCTGCGCGCCGGCCGTCGCACGCTCGTGCTGGTGCCGGAGATCGGGCTCACCCCGCAGCTGGTGGGCCGCTTCCGCGAGCGCTTCGACACACCGATCGCGGTGCTGCACTCGGGCCTTACCGACACCGAGCGCCTGGCGGCCTGGCGCGATGCCTTCAGTGGGCACGCCCGGGTGGTCATCGGCACGCGCTCGGCGGTCTTCGCCCCGGTGCCGGACCTGGGCCTGATCGTCGTGGACGAGGAACATGACGCCTCGTTCAAGCAGCACGAGGGCGCGCTGCGTTATTCCGCACGCGATCTTGCCGTGGTGCGGGCGCACCACGCGGGTGTGCCGATACTGCTGGGCTCGGCGACCCCCTCGCTCGAGACCCTGCACAACGTCGCCGCCGGGCGCTACACGCGGCTGCGCCTGCTCAAGCGCGCCGCGAGTGCGCAGCTGCCGATGCTCAAGCTCATCGACCTGCGCAGCGCCACCGTGCACGCCGGCATGGCAACCCCTGCGGTGCTGGCGATCAAGCGCCACCTGGCCGAGGACGGCCAGGTGCTGGTGTTCCTCAACCGGCGCGGCTATGCGCCGACGCTGCTGTGCACCGGTTGTGGCTGGGTGGCGCCGTGCCAGGAGTGCGATGCGCGGCTGACCGTGCACCAGGAGGCCGGCCGGCTGCGCTGCCACCACTGCGGGGCCGATGCACCCCTGCCGGCGCGCTGCCCGGTGTGCGGATTCGCGGTCAAGGCGGTCGGCCAGGGCACCGAGCGCATCGAGGAGGCCCTCGCCGCCAGCTTCCCCGGTGTCAGCATCGCGCGCCTGGACCGCGACGTCGTGCGCAAGCGCGGTGACATCGAGGCGGTCGTCGAGCGCATGTCCTCGGGGGAGGCGCGGATCCTGGTGGGCACGCAGATGGTCACCAAGGGGCACGACTTCCCGAACGTCACGCTGGTCGTGGTGCTCAACGCCGACCAGGGCCTGTTCAGCACCGACTTCCGCGCCCCCGAGCGCCTGGCGCAGACCATCGTGCAGGTGGCCGGGCGCGCCGGGCGCGCCACGCGCGCCGGTGAGGTGCTGATCCAGAGCTCCTTCCCCGAGCACCCGCTGCTCACCAACCTGCTGGCGCACGGTTACGACGGTTTCGCCACGGCCGCGCTCACCGAGCGCGCGCAGGCCGCATGGCCGCCGTTCTCGCGGCTGGCGGCATTGCGCGATTCGGCCAAGAGCGCCGAGGCTGCCCTGAGCTTCCTCAGCGAGGCCCGCAAGCTTGCGGTGGCGCCACCGCGCGGGGTGCGGCTGCTGGGTCCTGTGCCCGCGGCGATGGCCCGGCGCGCCGGGCGCTACCACGCGCAGCTGCTGATCGAGAGCCCCGAGCGCACGCGCCTGCACGAGTTCCTCGACGCCTGGCTGCCACAGGTGGAGCAGCTCAAAAGCGCGCGCGCGGTGCGCTGGTCGCTCGACGTCGACCCGATTGAACTGTTCTAGCGCACGCCGCGGGCACGCCGCGGCCAACCGCAGGACCGCTTTCCGGTAGACTTGCGCGCTGCCCGTTACGCGGAAAAAGACACTCACTTGAAGCAGGAAATCGAGCGGCTGTTACAGGCGGCGCTGGCCAAACTCACCGGCAGCGTCCTCAGCGAGGCGCCAGCGGCGGCCGCCATCGTGGTCGAGCGCACGCGCGACGCGCAGCACGGGGAGTTTGCGACCAACCTCGCGCTGCGCCTGGCCAAGGCCGCCCGCAAGAACCCGCGCGAGCTCGCCGCGGCCATCGTCGCGGCATTACCACCCAGTGAGCTCGTCGCGCGCACCGAGGTTGCCGGTGCCGGCTTCATCAACTTCCACATGGCCCCGGGCGCCTATGCCGCGGAACTTGCCCGCATCCACGAGCTGGCGGAGCGCTACGGGCATGGCAGTGTCGGGGGTGGCGAGCGTGTGCTGGTGGAATTCGTGTCCGCCAACCCCACCGGTCCGCTGCATGTGGGCCATGGGCGCCAGGCCGCCTACGGCGCCACGCTTGCCAACCTGCTGCGTGCAACCGGCCACGAAGTGGCGCGCGAGTACTACATCAATGATGCCGGGCGCCAGGTGGACATCCTCGCAGTGAGCGTGTGGGTGCGCTATCTGGAGGCGTTCGGCGAGGCGCTGCCGTTTCCGGACAACGGCTACCGCGCCGAATACGTGCGCCCGCTCGCGCATGCCCTGAAGGACCGGGTCGGTGAGTCGCTGCGCCGCCCCGCCGCCGCGGTGCTCGCCGGGTTGCCGGCCGACGCGCCCGCCGGGGACAAGGAAACCTACATCGACGCCCTGATCGAGCGCTGCCGCGCGCAGGTCGGCGCCGACGGCTTCCGCCAGGTCGTCGAGCTGTCCCTGCAGCTGATGCTGGCTGACATCCGCGACGACCTGGGCGAGTTCGGCGTCGAGTTCGAGGTCTGGACCTCCGAGCGCGCGCTCGCCGACAGTGGTGCCATCGACCACGCACTGGACGTGCTGCGCGGCCAGGGCCGCCTGCACGAGAAGGACGGTGCCACCTGGTTCCGCGCCACCGAGTTCGGCGACGAGAAGGACCGGGTGGTGGTGCGCGAGAACGGCGTGAAGACCTACTTCGCCTCCGACATCGCCTACCACCTGAACAAGTACGAGCGCGGCTTCACCCGCCTGCTCGACGTGCTCGGCGCCGACCACCACGGCTACGTGGCACGCGTGCGCGCAGGATTGATCGCCATGGGCTGCCCGGCGGACTGCCTCGAGGCGACGCTGATCCAGTTCGTGAGCCTGTTCCGCGGCACCGAGAAGATCCCGATGGGCAAGCGCGAAGGGCAGTTCGTCACCCTGCGCCAGCTGCGCGAGGAGGTCGGCAATGATGCGTGCCGCTTCTTCTACCTCATGCGCAGCCACGACCAGCCGCTGGACTTCGACCTGGAGCTGGCGAAGTCGCGCACCAACGAGAACCCGGTCTATTACATCCAGTACGCGCACGCGCGCGTGGCAAGCGTGATGAAGCAGCTTAGCGCGCGCGGGCTGTCGTTCGACCGCGCGCAGGGCCTGGCGAGCGCTGCGGCACTCACCGGCAGCCACGAGCAGGCGGTCCTGAGCGCCCTCACCCGCTACCCGGAGATCCTCGAGCAGGCCGCCGTAAGCCGCACCCCGCACGCCCTGGCGCACTACCTGCGTGAGCTCGCCAATACGCTGCACACCTATTACAACGCCGAGCAGTTCATCGTCGAGGACGCAAGCGTGCGCAACTCACGCCTGGCGCTGGTGCTGGGCGTGCAGCAGGTGTTGCGCAACGGCCTGGGCCTGCTCGGGGTCTCCGCTCCGGAGAGCATGTGAGCCGCGTCACCACCGGCGGCCGGCAGCCATGGCTGCGCTGAGCCACGACTACAAGGCGCAGCGCCGCGCCTGCGCGGATCGCACACGGCTGCGCGACTTCGGTTACGGCGCCGCCTGTGGTGCGCTGGTGTCCGCATTGGTTTTTGCCTGGCTCGGCTCGCGGGCGCACCCCAACCCCGTACCGCCTGCCCCGGCAGCGCAGCGGCCGCAGCCGGTGGCCAGGAGCGAGCCGGACGGCGCCGCCGGGACTCTGAACTTTCCGGAGATACTGGCCAAGACCACGGTCCCCGTGTTCCCCACCGACGGCAGTGCGCGGCACACAGCACCGCCGGCGGCACACCATGGGCCCACGCGTTAGGCATCCATGGCAAAGCTGACCAGCCGTGACTACAAGAAGAACCAGCGCAATACCCTGGACATGGGGCGCTACCGGCAGTTCCTCTGGGGAGCGGCGGTCGGGGCCTGCATCGCAAGCGTTGCATTCCTGTACGTGAGCGCCCGGCAGCACAAGGCCGCCGAGCTTGCCGACACGCCCCATCCGGACCCCCACCACGCAGCGCGCGCGGCCCCTGACAGCGACGAGCCGGGCGCGAAGGCCGGCGCAGAGAAGTACGACTTCTACCACATGCTCCCCAATTTCGAGGTCGTGGTCCCGGAGAAGGAAAAGGACGTCAAGCGCGACCTGCCGGCCACCTCCAAGGTCGAGCGTCCCGGCATCTACGTGCTGCAGGTCGGCTCCTACCGCAGCGAGCCGGAGGCGGACGGCATGCGCGCGCGCCTGGGCAAACTTGGCGTCGACGCCAAGGTGCAGCGCGTGGCGGTGGATGCGGATGTGTGGCACCGGGTGCGCATCGGCCCGATCAGCAGCCTCGACGAGCTCAACAAGACGCGCAAGCAGCTGCAGGCAGCCGACGTTGATGCCATCGTAATCAGGATCGGGGACTAATTCACCGCCAGCCCCTCGCGCCGCGGCGTGGCACGGCGATCACGCTTTCTGGCCGCATCTCTGCGAACATAGCCACGGCGCCCCACCCTGGGGTACGCACAGGAAGCTGCCATGTCATCCCTGAAAGCCGTTCTCGCCGCCGTTGCCGTCGCGCTGCTGTCGGCCCCTGCACTGCAGGCGCAGGATGCTCGTCCGAGCGAAGCCTCGGTGCGCCGCGTGCTCGCGGCCGGCCACCTCGACACGGTCCTCGACAGCTACAACGCCCAGATCGAGACCAGCCTGCGCGCCGGCGTGCAGCACGAGCTGGCCGGCCAGCCGCTGAATGCCCAGCAGAACACCATCATGGGGCACATGCAGGACCAGCTCGTCGCGCTGATGCACCAGGAGATGGACTGGAAGCGCATGGAGCCGCAGATCGTGGAGCTGTACCGCAATACCTTCACGCAGCGCGAGGTGGACGGCATGCTCAGGTGGTACAACTCACCGCTGGGCAAGGCCGTGGTGGCCAAGCAGCCGCTGGTCACCCAGCAGATGTCCGACTACGCGCAGGAGCGCGTGCAGGACATGGTGCCCAAGCTCATGCAGCTGCAGAAGGACACGATCGTGCAGCTCAAGGCCGCCGCTTCGCCGCCGGCCGCGGCCGCGCACTAGCGGCACGCCGCTTCACGGTAGCGCGCGCACGCCGCGCGACCTTCTCCAGCTCTGCGGTGCGGGCAGCGGCGACCGAGCCGGCCGCCCAGAGTGCCAGTTCCCGTGAGTCCTCCAGCACCGCCACCGGGGTCTGGTAGTAACCCATGCTCCACTCGGGCCGGTCCGGATAGGGGCGGAAGCGCTCCATGCCGCGCGCGGTGAAGCGCTCGCGGTTGGCCTCGTCGACCCGCAGGTAGAGCGTGTCGTCGAAGAGGAGCCCGAAGAAGAACTCATCGCTGTACAGGCCCGCCCCGCCGAACATGCGACGGTGGCTCACCCCATCCACGCCTGCGAGCTGCTCGAGGACATAGGCGAGGAAGTCCGCGCTCAACGCCACGCGGGCGGCACTTCACTCGTCGCTGATGTTGCGGAAGTCGACTCCCAGCGAGCGCAGCTTGCGGTACAGGTGCGTGCGCTCCATGCCCACGCGCTTGGCCAGCTGGCCGACCTTGCCGCTGCACAGCAGCAGCTGCTGCTGCAGGTAGGCGCGCTCGAACTGCTCGCGCGCCTCGCGCAGCGGCAGCGCCAGCAGGTCCTGCTTCACCAGCGGCTCATCCGGCGGGGTCTGCACCGCCAGCTCGCGCTCGATCTCCTCGAGGCGGATCTCCTCCGGGCCGCCGTGGATCAGCAGGCGGTGCACCAGGTGGCGCAGCTCGCGCATGTTGTCCGGCCAGGGGTAGTTGCGCAGGCGGTTCTGCGCCGCGACGCTGAAGCGGCGGAACTGCAGGCCGTCGGCGTCCACCATGCGATCGACCTGGTGGCGCAGCAGGTCCGGCACGTCCTCGGCGTACTCGCGCAGCGGCGGCACGCGCACGATGAGCGCGTTCAGGTGCGCCAGCAGGTCCTGGCGCAGCGTGGCGCTGCCAGCGCGCTGCTCGACACCCGGCTGCGCCGCGGACAGCAGGCGCGCGCGCAGCTGCACTGACTCGCGGCCGCCCATGCGGGTGAACTGGCCGGACTCGAACACCCCGACCAGCAGGCGCTGCACGCCCACCGGCAGGTCCTCCAGTTCGTGTATGAACAGCGAGCCGTTGCCGGCCTCCTCGAGGATGCCGGTGACCTTGGTGCCGTCGGGCAGCTCGCGGCCGAACAGGCGCGCCTCGGCGTCCTCGTCGCGCAGCCCGCTGGCCACCAGCGCCACGAACGGGGCGGCCGCGCGTGGCCCCTGCTCGTGCAGGTAGCGCGCGAAGGCCTCGCGACCGGAACCGGGCTCCCCCACCAGCAGTACCGGGGAGGGGTGCGCTGCGATCTGCTGCAGCTCGGTGCGCAGCTGCTGCATGAGGCGGCTCTTGCCGACTGGCACGGTCAGGGGCGACCCCAGCAGCCGGCCGGACTGGCGATGGCGCCTGCCGGCATCGAGCGCGCGCTCCACGGTGCGCAGCAACTTTGCCAGCGACAGCGGCTTCTCGACGAAGTCGAAGGCCCCCAGGCGCGTGGCCTCGACCGCGGTCTCGACCGTGCTGTGGCCGGACATCATCACCACCGGGCAGCCATCGGTGGCACCGGCGGACCATTCGCGCAGCAGCGTGATGCCATCCACGTCGGGCATCCAGATGTCCAGCAGCACCAGGTCCGGCACCTGGCGGGCGCGCGAGGCACGCGCCTGCGCCGCGTTGGCCGCGACATCCACCTCGTAGCCCTCCTCGGAGAGGATCTCCTTGAGCAGGCCGCGGATGTCCGCCTCATCGTCGACTACCAGGATGTGTGAACTGCTCATGCCCATTCCCTCCGCAACTGATCCCGCCGTTCGCGCGCGCCCCCGGTCGCCGACCGGGTGCTGTCCTTCACGGGCAGCACGACGCGCACGCGTGCCCCGCCTTCCGGCCGGTTGTCGGCATCGATCCGGCCGCCATGTTCTTCGATGATCTTCTTCACGATGGCGAGCCCGAGGCCTGTGCCCTTGGGCTTGCTCGTGACATACGGGTCGAACACCCGGCCCAGGAGTTCCCTCGGGAATCCAGGGCCATTGTCACACACGCTCAGCACCACGTACGTGGCATCGCCGCTGGTCTCCAGGCGCGTAGCTGACCAGCACCTGCGGCGAGCCAACCGCCATCAAGCGCTTCCAGCGCGTTGGTCAGCAGGTTGTTGAGGATCTGGCGCACCCGGCCGCGGTCGGCCTCGACGGCGGACACCTCAGTGCCAAGGTCCAGCTGGATCTGCGCGCGCGGGTCCTGCAGGCGGTACAGGTCCGCGACCTCGGTGATCAGGTGGTTGAGGTCGAAGCGGCTGATCTGCATGTCCGGGGCGCGCGCGTACTCGGAGAACGCGTTCACCATCTGCTGCATGGTCTCCACCTGCTGCACGATGGTGCGCGTGCCGCGCTCGAGGATGTCCGCATCCTTGGCGTTCATGCCCGCGGACAGGCGCTTGCGCATGCGCTCGGCGGACAGCTGGATCGGGGTGAGCGGGTTCTTGATCTCGTGCGCGAGCCGGCGCGCGACCTCGCCCCAGGCCGCATCGCGCTGCGCCTGCAGCAAGGCGGTGATGTCATCGAACACGATGACGAAGCCGACGTCGCTGTCCTCCCCCGGCAGCGCGGTGCAGGCGCACATGAGCGTGCGGCGGCCACCGGCACCGTCCAGGTCCAGCTGCTCGCGCCACTCCTCGCGACCGGCGGCGAAGCGCACCGCGAGCGCGGCCACGAACTGGCCCAGGCGTTCGTTGCCGGCGGCCAGCTCGGGCAGCGCGTGGCCGGTGGCCGCCGAGAGGTCGGTGCCCAGGATCGCACCGGCGGCCTCGTTGGCGGTGCGCACGATGAGCGAGCGGTCCACCGCGAGCACCCCGGTCGACAGGCGCGCGAGGATGATCGCCAGTCGCGTGCGCTCGCGCTCCACGGCCTGCTGGCTCTGCGTGGTCTCAACACGTGCGCGGCGCAGGCGCTTGGTCATGTCGTTGAAGGAGTGCACCAGGAAGCCCATCTCGTCGCGCGAGGGCAGCGGCAGGCGCGTCGCGAAGTCGCCCTTGCCGACCGCGCGCGTGCCCTCGATCAGGTCCTGCACCGGGCGCACCAGGCGCTGCGCGGAGTAGATCGCGCCGTAGATCGCCGCCAGCATCGCCAGCAGCACCACCAGCGTAAGGGTCACGCGGAAGCTTGCCTTGAGCGGCTCGCGAATCGCGGCGAGATTGCCGTACTGGTTATAGGTGGCCTGCACCGCCTCGGACAGCGCGGCCAGCTGCGCGGGCACCGCGTAGATCGCCACCACGAAGCGCGCGCCCTGCCCGCTGGTGCGCGGCAGCACCGCGGCGGTGCGGATGATGTAGCGCCCGCCGTTCTGCGGCTCGAGGCTTACGTAGGGCATGCGCTGCTCCATCTGGCGCAGCAGATCCGGCGGGGGCTGCGCCGGCAGGTTCTCGAAGGCATTCTCAAGACTTGCCCCCAGGATGCGCCCGTGCGCGCCGAACACCGAGATCTCCAGCGCGTGGCTGTCACGGCGCTGCGCATCGAGCATCGCCTGCATGCGCGCCGGTTCGCCATCGGCCAGGTCGTCCGCGAACGCCACCGTGCGCGTGGAGTACTCGCGCATGCGCAGGTCCAGCGCGGCGCGCGACAGATCCAGTGCATCGTTGAGGCCCTGCTTCACCTCCACGGTGAACCAGCTGTCGATGCCGCGGTTGATGAACTCCAGCGAGGACATGTAGACGATGAGCAGCGGGGCGATCACCAGCGCACCGAAGATGCCCACGGTGCGCGCGGTCAGGCGCGAGCCAGGTACGTGCGCGCGGTAGTCGCGCACCAGGCCCCAGACCTTGTGCGCCAGCAGCGCGCTGAGTGCGATCACCCCGCACACGTCGATCCCCAAGATCCACAGCTGCAGGCGCCCGAACTCGGAGGAGTTCTGCACGCTCTTGGCCAGCAGCAGGAAGGCCCCGCCGCCGATCACCACCCACAGCAGCACCTGGCCCACGGCGATCCAGCGGAAGCCGCGCGGCTGGCGCTGCGGCTTCATACCGGCAGCGTCCAGGTGTACCACTCGCTCACGCGCGCCCAGTCATCGGTCCAGAACAGGAAGGCGCGCATCGCCGAGGGCAGGTTGCCGCGGCGCACCCCGGCGCGCACGGAGATGGTGTAGCTGCCGCCATCCAGCTGCGGCTCGACGATGATGGGCCAGGCGTCCACCTTGCCCAGGAAATCCAGCGCATCGTCGAGCGTGGCAAACGTCGACTGGTCGCCGTTCTTGATGTCGCGCACCACGTAGCGGTCGCTGACGGCGTGGTAGGTCAGCTCGCGGCGCAGCGTCAGGTCGATAATCGAGGAGTTGAACCACAGGTGCCGGTCGCGCTCGACGCGGGCATCGAGGTCAAAGGTAAGCGTGATGCCATCGCGCAGGGCGTCGCGGATCGCGGTGCTTTCCGGGTACTCCACGCGTGCGTGCAGCAGGAACACCCCCTTGTCGATGTTCACGTAGGCCGAGCGCACCTCGAGGACCCCGTCGAGGGCTGCCGCCCAGGCAACACCGCACAGGCCCAGGGCGAGGACGCACAACAGCGCCAGCCGGCGCAGGCCGCTTTGGGGGAACAGGATTTTATCGTCGCGCGGCATGAATCCCTGCGACGGCAGGCTCAGCTTCCGGCCGTTGTCTTTTCGAGACAAGCATAATAGAACCCGTCCGTGCCCGCCTCTGATCCGGGCAGCAGCTGCACTCCCAGCGGGGATGCGAGCGCCCCGGGGGCGAGCTGCCACGCGGCCGGCATCGCCGCCGGGCGCAGCGACGGCTCGCGCTCGAGCAGCCGGGCCACCACGTGCTCGTTCTCAGCCGGCAGCACCGAGCAGGTGCAGTAAACCAGCCGCCCGCCCGGGGCCAGTACGGCGGTGGCCGCGCGCAGGATCTCCAGCTGCTCGGCGGCGAAGGCGGCCGCATCGGTTTGCCGGCGCAGCAGCTTGATGTCCGGGTGGCGGCGGATCACCCCGGTCGAGGAACACGGGGCATCGACCAGGATGCGCTCGTAGCTTTGTTTCAGGATCGCCGGCTCACGCATGTCCCCGGCCACCAGTGTGGCCGTGCGCTGCAGCCGCGCCAGGTTCTCCGCGATCAGTGCGACGCGCTCGGGGGTAAGGTCGATGCAGGTGAGCTCGATCGCAGGCTCGGCCTCAAGCAGTGCACCACTCTTGCCACCCGGGGCGGCACAGGCATCCAGCACCCGCTGCCCGGGGGCAAGATCCAGCAGCGAGGATGCGATCTGGGCACCCGCATCCTGCACCGACACGGCCCCTTCCGCGAAACCTGGAAGCTCCGATACGGCTACGGGGCGCGTCAAAACTACCGCCGTCGGCATCCATTGTATCTCTTGGGATTCAATCCCGCGGGAACCCAGCAGTGCAACGTATTCAGCCCGCGTGGTGCGCGACAGGTCCAGTCGCAGGGTCATGGGCGGATGGGCGTTGTTGGCATCCAGCACGGCAGGGCCCTGCTCAGGCCATGCACGGGAGATTTCCTTCACCAGCCAGCTCGGGTGCGCGGTGCGCCCTGACACCGTGGCGTCGACCTTGGCGAACAGCCTGGCGCGCTCGGCCACGAAGCGCCGCAGCACCGCATTGACCAGTCCCGTCGAGCGCTCCGCACCCAGCAGTCGCGCGGCATCCACCGCCAGGTGCGCGGTCAGTTCCGGGGCGTTGCGGGAATATTCGATCTGGTGGGCGGCAGCTGCCAGCAGCGCGCGCACCGGGTTGGGCACCCCCTGCGGGCGCTGCAGCAGCGACTCGATGGCCGGCTGAAGGCGCAGGTACCAGCGCACGGTGCCCAAGGCGATCGCGCGCACCGCGGCCCGCTCACCCATTTCATCTGCGGTCGAGAGGGCGGCATCCACGGACTCGCCGCGGAACACCACCGCATCCACGGCCCGGGCCGCGGCGGCCAGGGCGGGCGCGCCGGGCGCCCAGGGTGTCTTAGCCAAGTCGCCGCCCGGCAAGCGCCGTGCTGTGGGCGAAATCACGCACGCTCATGGCGCGGCGGCCCGGCCGCTGCACCTGCGTCACTGCAAGGGTGCCGCTGCCACACTGAATCCGCATGTAATCGTCCTGTACGGCGATGATCGCCCCACAATTGCTACTTTTAACGTCGTGAGACTGCATATTCGCGTCAGATCCCTCCGGATCCTCTGCGTGCGCCGAGAATATCCTCAAGGCCTCGGTCCCCAGCTGGGTCTGGGCGATCGGCCAGGGGTTGAAGGCGCGCACCTGGCGCTCGATCGACACCGCATCGGCACTCCAGTCGATCAGCGCCTCGGCCTTGTCGATCTTGGCCGCATAAGTGACCCCGTCCGCGGGCTGTTCGACTGCACTGAGCGTGCCGCGTTCAACCGCGGTGAGCGCCTCGATGAGCAGGCGTGCGCCGAGCACCGAGAGCTCGTCCTGCAGCGAACCGGTGGTGTGCGCGCGCGAGATCACCATGGCTTCCGCGAGCAGCGTCGGGCCTGTGTCCAGGCCCGCGTCCATCTGCATGATGGTGACCCCGGTGTGCGCATCCCCGGCCAGTATCGCGCGCTGCACGGGCGCTGCCCCGCGCCAGCGTGGCAGCAGCGAGCCGTGGATGTTGAGGCAACCCAGGCGCGGCAGGACCAGCACCGGCGGTGGCAGCAGCAGGCCGTAGGCCACCACCACCAGCACCTCGGGCGCCCAGGCGGCGAGCGCCGCGCGGCCTTCCGCCTCCTTCAGGGTCTGTGGCTGTGCCACGGGCAGCGCGCGTGCGCGCGCGGCCTGTTTTACCGGGCTTTCGTGCAGCTGGCGGCCGCGCCCCTTGGGGCGGTCCGGTTGCGTGAGCACGCCAACGACTTCATGGGCGGCACACAGCGCCTCCAGTGCAGGCACTGCGAAGGCGGGGGTGCCGGCAAATGCAACGCGCAAAGCCTAGTACGCGCGGCGCGCGCTGCCGGCCCCGGCCGGAGCCGCCGCGGCACGTTCCTTGCGTTCCTTGTCCAGTCTCTTGCGGATGCGCTCGCGCTTGATCTCAGACAGGTAGTCGACGAACAGCTTGCCCTCCAGGTGGTCCATCTCGTGCTGGATGCACACCGCGAGCAGGTCGGTGTATTCCACCTCGCTCACCTGGCCGGTGCGGTCGTGCGAGCGCAGGCGGATGCGCGTGGCACGCTTGATCTCATCGAAGATCCCGGGGACCGAGAGGCAGCCCTCCTCGGTCTTCGCCTCGCCCTCGCGCTCCACGATTTCCGGGTTGATCAGCACCAGCGGCGCATTGCGCTCGTCGGAGATGTCGATGACGACGAGGCGCTTGTGCACGTCCACCTGGGTGGCGGCCAGGCCGATCCCCGGGGCGGCGTACATCGTTTCCAGCATGTCCTCGATCAAAGTGTTGAGCGCGGCATCGAACTGGGTCACCGGCTGTGCGCGGGTTCGCAGCCTTGGGTCGGGGTATTCGAGGATGCTTCGTAGGGCCATGGTCTTGCCTGATATGGGGGCGCTGGCACCCGTGATCCAGCGCACAAAGTTGACATTAATTCGTATGCCGGCGGGCGCCATGCCAGTATAACGATTCAGGATTCGGGCGCAGGTTGTTGGTCCACCTCGCGCAACTGAGGAGTGGAGGATGGTCTCAAATCAAGTACTTGGAGCTCGCACCCTTGCGGGTCTCCTGATCCTGTCGGCCGCGGTTACGGGGTGTTCGCACTTCCGCAGCCACGAGACGCCCGTCGCGCCTGCGCCCACGCGCACCGACACGGCACCGATCTCACAGGCCTCGACCGTCGCCCCCGAGGAGACGGCCACCGAGGCGGCCATCGCGGCGGGCAATGCGGCCCCCGCCACTTCCGCCAGTGCCATGGCCGACACCCGGGACATCGTCAATCCCAACGCCCCGCCGCACTACACGGTCAAGCGTGGCGACACCCTCTGGGGCATCGCGGCGATGTACCTGAAGGACCCCTGGCTGTGGCCGGAGGTCTGGGTCATCAACCCCCAGGTCGTGAACCCCCACCTTATCTATCCGGGTGACCAGCTGGCGCTGGCCTACGGGGCCGACGGCCGCCCGCATATCAGCCTCGAGCAGGCCGGCGCGCTGCGCATGGACCCGCGCCTGCGCACCACTGACCTGGACGGCTCGATCCCGACGATCCCCTACAGCGCGATCGCCGCCTTCCTGGGCCGCCCGTCGATCATGACCGAGGACCAGATCCGCCACTCCCCGTACATCGTGGCCTTCCGCGACGAGCACCAGGTTGCCGGGGAGCAAAACGAGGCCTACGTCCGTGACCTGCCGCCCGGGGCTGCCAACAGCAGCTATTCGGTGGTGCACATCGCCGGCCCGCTGCGCGACCCGGACGACAACAACCAGGTCATCGCCTACGAGGCGGTCTACACCGCCACCGCGCGGATCCGCACTTCAGGCGACCCGGCCAAGTCGACCCTGACGGACCCGGCGCGCGAGACCCTGCGCGGTGACCGCCTGGTGTCCGGGGACCTGTCGCAGACACCGATGAACTTCATCCCGCGCGCCCCGCAAAGCCAGGTGCGCGGCCACATCATCGATGTGGTCGGGGGCACCGATCTTGTGGGCCAGTACCAGATCGTCGCCATCAACCGCGGCAAGCGCGACGGCCTGGAGCCGGGCACGGTGCTCGCGGTCGACCAGGCCGGCTACGAGGTGTCCGACGTCTACCGCAACAGCGGCACGATCGGGGATACCGAGTCCAAGACCTTCGCACCCAAGGTGACGCTGCCCGAGGAACGGGTCGGCACGATCCTGGTGTTCAAGGTGTTCGACCGGGTCAGCTATGCGCTGGTGGTCAATGCCACCGACACGATCCACGTGCAGTACGTGACCCGTAACCCCTGAGCGTGCGTGCGGCGCGCCGCGCCGCACCTGAAAGTGCGCCAACACCGCCGCAGCGCCTGCAAGCCTGCGGCGGTTTGCATTTGCAGCTCTTGCGCCGGCCACGCCATGCGCATACCTCACGCGCCACGACCGAGGTCCCCGGGCACACGGGGAATTTCCTTCTGGAATAAATACTTACGCACGACCTAACAGCGCGCGCCGCGCCGTCGGCATTGGACAAGGCCCGGGAAATGCTGTTAGATGCCCTCGGTTTTGAACCCGCGACCGTTGATGTTTTCCTCGCACGCACGCACCTGGCGGGCAAGTCCGTCGCCTCGATGTCGCGAAGACTTGCAGGCCCGGCAGGGGCGTGTGGCGGCTCTCCCAGGCGGCCACCAGGGGCCGAATACCTTGAAATGATGACTGGCAGCGTTCTCGACATCCTTATCTACGTGTTCGACCGGTACATGCTCAACGAGACACCGGACGTACCCGAGCGCGAGAACCTGGCGCGCGACCTCGAGCAGGTGGGCTTCGCCGCGGACAACGTCGAGCGGGCGCTGGACTGGCTGACGGACCTCGCCTTCGGGCAGGGCCAGGCGCAGCCGGCGCCGGTCACGAACAACGGGCGTGCGGATGTTCACCGACAGCGAGCTGGCGCGCCTGTCCACCGAGTGCCGCGGCCTGCTGCTGACGCTGGAGAACGCGCGGGTGCTGACCCCGCAGCAGCGTGAGATCGTGATCGAGCGCATGCTGGCACTGGATGCCGATGAGCCCGATACCGAGCAGCTCAAGTGGGTGGTGCTGATGGTGCTGTCCAGCCAGCCGGGCCAGGAGCTCGCGGTGGAGCGCCTCGGCGGTTTGATCACGGACGTGCGGGTACTTGCCCCGCACTGAGCCGGCGATAGACATCGCCGGCTGCATGGGTCCGCGGCTTGTCCGCGGTTTTTTGTTTTCGGCTCAAGTTTTTCCGTAAGTCATGGCAGACAACCTGGTCATCGTCGAGTCGCCCGCCAAGGCCAAGACGATCAAGAAGTACCTCGGCAAGGACTTCGACGTGCTCGCCTCCTACGGGCACGTGCGCGATCTTGTGCCCAAGGAAGGCGCGGTCGACACCGAGCACGGCTACGCCATGAAGTACCAGGTGCTCGAGAAGAACGAGCGCCACGTCGAGGCCATCTCGCGCAGCCTGAAGAAGTCCAAGGCGCTGTACCTGGCGACCGACCCGGACCGCGAGGGCGAGGCGATCGCCTGGCACCTCAAGGAGATCCTCGACGAGCGCGGGGAACTCAAGGGCAAGCAGGTGCACCGCGTGGTGTTCTACGAGATCACCCAGCAACGCCATCCGCGCCGCGGTCGAGCAGCCGCGCGGGCTGTCGCTGGACCTGGTCAATGCCCAGCAGGCGCGGCGCGCGCTGGACTTCCTGGTCGGCTTCAACCTCTCGCCACTGCTGTGGAAGAAGGTGCGGCGCGGACTTTCCGCAGGGCGCGTGCAGAGCCCGGCGCTGCGCATGATCTGCGAGCGCGAGGAGGAGATCCTCGCCTTCATCCCGCAGGAGTACTGGACCCTCGATGGCGAGGGCACCCACTCAAAGCAGAGCTTCCCGCTGAAGCTGCTGGAGTACCGCGGCCAGAAGGTCGAGCAGTTCAGCTTCACCAACGAGGCTGCGGCGCGCGAGGTCGAGAGCACGCTCAAGGCGGCAGCCGCCGGCGGCGAGCTGGTCGTGCATGCCATCGATCGCAAGCAGCGCCGCCGCAACCCCGCCCCGCCCTTCACCACCTCCACCCTGCAGCAGGAGGCCGCGCGCAAGCTCGGCTTCAACGCGCGGCGCACGATGCGCCTGGCGCAGCAGCTGTACGAGGGCCAGGACATCGGCGAGGGCAGCGTCGGACTCATCACCTACATGCGTACCGACTCGGTGTCGCTGGCCGCCGAGGCGGTGGCGGAGATCCGCGAGGTCGCAGCGCGACTGTATGGCAAGGACGAGGTGGCCGACGAGCCACGCGTCTACAAGACCAAGTCAAAGAATGCCCAGGAGGCCCACGAGGCGATCCGGCCGACCTCCGCTGCGATCACGCCTGCGGATGTCGAGGGCAAGGTCGAGGATGACCTGTACCGCCTGTACGCGCTCATCTGGAAGCGCGCGGTCGCCTCGCAGATGAGCCATGCGGTGTTCGACACGGTCGCGGTGGACATGCTCGCCGGCGCCGACGGCGCCCAGCGCCACCTGCTGCGGGCCAACGGCTCCACCTTGGTGAAGCCGGGCTACATCTCGGTGTACCAGGAGGGCATGGACGACGCCAAGATCGATGACAGCGACCACGTGCTGCCGCCGATGAGCGAGGGCGACACCGTCACCTTGAGCGCCCTGCGTGCCGAGCAGCACTTCACCGAGCCGCCGCCGCGCTACGGCGAGGCCTCGCTGGTGAAGGCGCTGGAGGAACACGGCATCGGCCGTCCCTCGACCTACGCCACCATCATCTCCACGCTGCAGGACCGTGAGTACGTGGAGATGGACGCACGGCGCTTCGTGCCAACCGACATCGGCAAGATCGTCGGCCGCTTCCTGACCGAGCACTTCCACCGCTACGTCGAGTACGGCTTCACCGCGGCGATGGAAGACGAGCTCGACGCGGTCTCGCGCGGCGAGGAGGCCTGGACCACGCCGCTGGAGAAGTTCTGGAAGCCGTTCATCGACGCAGGTCGAGTCGATCGAGAAGAATGTCACGCGCGAGCAGGTCGCACAGGCGCGCGAGCTGGGCCGCGAGGCCGGCACCGACAAGCCGATCACGCGTGCGCATGGGCCGCTTCGGCCCGTTCGTGCAGATCGGCACCAAGGACGACGAGGAAAAGCCCAAGTTCGCAGGCCTGCGCCCCGGGCAGAAGATGGACAAGATCACGCTGGCCGACGCGATGGAGCTGTTCAAGCTGCCGCGCACCCTGGGTGAGACCGAAGCGGGCGAGACCATCGTCGCCAACGTCGGTCGCTTCGGCCCGTACGTGAAGTACGGCGCGAAGTACGCCTCGCTGAAGGAAGATGACCCGTACGAGGTGACGCTCGAGCGCGCCCGCGAGGTCATCCGCCTGAAGCAGGAGGCCGATGCCAACCGCCTGATCACCGGACTTCCCTGACGATGGCATCCAGGTGCTCAACGGGCGCTACGGCCCGTACATCACCGACAAGAAGAAGAACGCGAAGATCCCCAAGGACCGCGACCCCAAGAGCATCACCCTCGAGGAGGCCATCGTGATGATCGCGGCGGCCCCGGAGCGCGGTGGCAAGTTCGGCCGCTGGGGCCGCGGCAAGAAGGCCGCCGGCGCCAACGGCGCGGCGGCGGCCAAGACCAAGGGCAAGGCGAAGGGCAACGGCAAGCCCAGCGCCGTGGCCGAGGCGATGGCCGCGGATCCGGAGCGCGCGCCGAAGGCCAGCGCCAAGGCCGCCAGGCGTGCGGCGAAGCCGGCGGCTGCCGCCCCTGCCGCAGCCCATGCAAAGCCGCGCAGCAGCGCGCGCGCCGCACGCAAGCCGCGCGCGGCGGCCGGGCCGGCCGCCAAGGATGCGCCCGCCAAGCCCCCGGTGGCGGCCACGGGTAACGGTCGCGCGCGGCGCGTGAAGTAGGCGCGACGCGCGTCCGGATCCTCCCGGGGCGCGTGGGCCGATGAAGTACCGCCACAGCTTCCACGCCGGCAACTTCGCGGACGTGCACAAGCACGTGACGCTGCTCGCCCTGCTGGCGGCACTGCAGCGCAAGGACAAGGGCTTCCTGTACCTGGAGACCCACGCCGGCCGCGGCGCCTACGACATCTCCACGCCCACCGCCGATGCGGCCGCCGGCATCGGCCGATTCACCGGCATGCCCGTGGCCTGCGCTGCGGTGACGGCCTACCTCGACCTGCTGGGGCGGCTGCGCGCGCAACTGAACCAGCGCGGGCTCTACCCCGGTTCCCCGCTGCTGGCGCTGGCGATGCTGCGGCCGCAGGACCGCGCGGTGCTCATCGAGCTGCAGGGCAGTGAGGTGAATGCGCTCAATCATGCCGTGGCGGATTACACGCACGCACACCAGGGCATGGCGCCCCAGGTGAAGGTCGAGCGCGGCGACGGCTACCAGCGCCTGCGCGCCTGGCTGCCACCGGCCGAGCGTCGCGGGCTGACGTTCATCGACCCGCCCTACGAGCAGACCGGGGAGGACTTCACGCAGGTGACCGAGTCCCTGGCCGAGGGCCTGCGACGCTTCCCCACCGGGGTGATGGCCGCCTGGTATCCGATCAAGGATGAGCGCTCGGTCGGCACATGGCAGCAGGGCGCCGCGCGCCTGGGCGCGCCGGTGCTGGCGAGCGAACTGTGGCTCTACCCGCGTGACTCGCGCGTGGCGCTGAACGGTTCGGGGCTGCTCGTCGCAAATCCGCCGCACCAGCTGCTCGAGCACATGCAGGTCTGGCTGCCGGAACTGACGTCCGTCCTGTCTGGCGGACCTGCCGCGGGCAGCCGCGCGTTCATGCTGCCAGAATCCTCCCGATGAACAGTCCGCCGGACGAGTACGGAGTCTTCGGCCACCCGGTGAACCACAGCCTGTCGCCGTTCATCCATGGCCTGTTCGCGCGCGCCACCCAGCAGCACATGAGCTACCGCCCGTTCGACGTGACACCGCAGGAGTTCAGCGCGCGCGTGGCGGAATTCTTCGCCCAAGGCGGCCGCGGCCTGAATGTCACGCTGCCGCACAAGATCGCAGCGGTGGAGGTGGCAGGGGAGCTGACCGCGCGCGCCGCACACGCGGCCGCGGTCAACACGCTCGCCATCAAGGGCGACGGCATCCTCGGGGACAACACCGATGGTGCGGGCCTGGTGCGCGACCTGTGCGACAACCTCGGCATGGTGATCACCAACCGCCGCATCCTGGTGATCGGCGCCGGGGGTGCCACGCGCGGCGTACTGGCGCCCTTGCTGGGTCTTTCGCCACAGCTGGTGGTCATCGCCAACCGCACCGCCGAGCGCGCCGAGGCACTGGCGGCCGCGTTCTCCGACCTGGGGTCCACCCAGGGCGTCGGGTTCGAGTACATCGAGCCGCAGCCCTTCGACCTGGTCATCAATGCCACCTCCGCCAGCCTGTCAGGGGAGATCCCGCCGCTGCCGGACGGGGTCATTGGCGCGCAGACCGTGTGCTATGACCTCGCCTACGGAAAGTCTGCCACCGCCTTCGTGGAGTGGGCTCGCGGGCAGGGGTGCGCGAAGGCGCTGCAGGGCCTGGGGATGCTGGTCGAGCAGGCCGCCGAATCGTTCCGGCTGTGGCGCGGCGTGCGCCCGGCCACCGGGGCGGTGCTCGAGGTATTGAAAGAACGGGTCGGGGCGATCTGAGGCACCGCGTTGCGTAGATCAACTCTGAATCCCAGGAAGCTCATTTCGCTGCGCCTTCCTGCCGATGTAATCGCGCGTTGGAAGGCCACCGGCCCTGGCTGGCACACGCGCATGGCGCAGCGTCTCAGCAAGGCGCGCTAGCAGCACCTGACCAGGGCTGCGGCGCACGACGTTGCAGGGCCCCTGCCGCAGGCCCCCTGCGGCGCTGCAGCCTGCTAGCGCATCGTCACCAGCTCCTCGGCACTCGTCGGGTGGATCGCGACGGTGTCGTCGAAGTCCTTCTTGGTCGCCCCCATGCGCAGCGCCACCGCGAATCCCTGCAGCATCTCGTCGGCGCCGGCACCGACGATGTGGATGCCGACGATGCGCTGCTCGAGGCCGGTGGTCACGAGCTTCATCTCCACGCGCACCTTCGCCGTGGTGATCGAGTGGTACAGGGGCACGAAGCTCGAGCGGAACACGCGTACGTTCTCGCTGCCGAAGCGCTCGCGTGCGGCATGCTCGGTGAGGCCGACGGTGCCGATCGGCGGGTGGCCGAAGATCACGGTCGGGACGTTCTCGTAATCGAGGAAGCGGCCTTCCTGCTCGCCGAACACCCGGTCGCACAGGCGCCGGCCGGCGGCAATCGCCACCGGGGTCAGCTGCACGCGCCCGGTGACATCCCCGACCGCATAGATCCCCGGCACGTTGGTCTGCTGGTACTTGTCGGTAGCGATATAGCCCTGCGCATCCAGCTGCACACCGGCCTTGTCGAGCCCGATGTCGTCCACCATCGCGTCGCGGCCGATCGCGAACTGCACCGCGTCGAAGGGCCCGAGGCGCCGGTCGCCGGCCACCTCAAGCTCGAGCGTGCCGTCCGCGTTCTTGCTCACGGCCGTGGGGGCTGCGTGCATGGCGATCTCCACGCCCTCGTCGCGCAGGCTCTTGAGGGAGGCCTCACCGAGCATCGGTTCGAACGTACGCAGCACCGACTCCCCGCGCAGCACCAGCGTCACCTTCGATCCGAGGCCGGCGAAGATGGCGGCCAGCTCGACCGCGATGTAGCTGCCGCCGACCACTGCGACGCGCTGCGGCCGCTCGGACAGCAGAAAGAAATCGTCCGAGGTGAGTATGAACTGCGCCCCCGGGATCTTCGGCACGGCCGGGCGGCCGCCGGTGGCGATGATGATGTGGGAGGCCTCCAGCGTGCGCCCGCCCGCGGCCACGGTATGTGCATCCAGCAGGCTCGCGCGCGCGCGCACCAGTTCGACGTTGCGCTTGGCGAGGTTGGCCGCATACACGCCGTTCAGCCTGTGCACGTAGTCATCGCGCAGCTGCTTGAGGTGCTTCCAGTCGTGTCCCTGGGTCTTAAGCAGGAAGCCATAGTCGGGGGCATCAATCAGGGCACTGCCAAGGTGGGCGGCGTTCCACATGATCTTCTTCGGCACGCAGCCGACGTTGACGCAGGTGCCCCCCAGGGGCCCGGACTCCACCAGCGCCACGCGGGCGCCGTACTCGGCCGCGCGCTGCGCGGCGGCCAGCCCGCCGCTGCCCCCACCGATGACCACCAAGTCAAATCTGTCGCTCATAGACCCTCGGGATGCTTGGGCCGGCCATTTTATATGAGGCTGGCCGGGGGCGAGTTCCAGAGGGTAAACCCTCAGGTGCCGCCGGGCCGCTACAATGCCGCCTTCCGTAGCCAACGGCGCGTGCATGGAAAACCCCCTACTCGGCCAGGAACCGCTGCCGCAGTTCCTCAAGATCCGCCCGGAGCACGTCGAGCCGGCAGTGCGCGAGCTGCTGCTGGCCAACCGCGCCCGCGTCGAGGAGCTGTCGACGCCAGGAGCGCCCGACCTTCGCAAGCGTCGTGGAGCCGATGGAGGAACTGCACCATCGCATCACGCGCACCTGGTCCCCGGTGAGCCACCTGAACGCGGTGCTCAACTCCGAGGCGCTGCGCGCCGGCTACAACGCCTGCCTGCCGCTGCTGTCGGCCTACTACACCGACCTTGCGCAGAGCGAGCCGCTGTTCCAGGCGTACCGCGCGCGTGGCGGAGATCGAGGGCGAGGCGCTCGCCCCGGTGCAGCGGCAGCTGCTCGAGCACCGCGTGCGCGACTTCCGCCTGGCAGGCGTCGGCCTGTCCGCCGAGCGCAAGGAGCGTTCAAGACCGCGATGCTGGAGCTGACGCAGCTGCAGGCGAAGTTCGAGGAGAACGTGCTCGATGCGACCAATGCCTGGACGCACCACGTGACCGAGGTTGCAGAGCTCGCCGGGCTCAACGAGATGCTCATCGAGCAGGCGCGCACGCGCGCCCAGGAACGCGAGGTCGGCGGCTGGGTGCTCACGCTCGACCAGCCGACCTACGTCGCGGTGGTCACCGATGCGCAGTCACGAACCACTGCGGCGCGCGTTCTACGAGGCCTGGACCACGCGTGCCTCCGACCAGGGCCCGAACGCCGGGCGCTGGGACAACTCGCAGGTGATGGAGGAGATCCTCAAGCGCCGCCACGAGGCCGCGCGGCTGCTGGATTTCGGGAACTACGCGCGAGTACGCGCTGGCCACGCGCATGGCGCACAGCGTCGACGAGGTGCTCAAGTTCCTGCACGAACTCGCCGGTGCCGCGCGCGCCGCGGCGCAGGCGGAGTTCGCGGAACTGGAGGCCTTCGCCGGCCGCAAGCTCGCCGCCTGGGACGTGGGCTTCTATGCCGAGCGGCTGCAGCGCGAGCGCTTCAACGTCTCGCAGGAGGAACTGCGCCCCTACTTCCCGCTGCCGCGCGTGCTGGCGGGCCTGTTCGAGGTGGCCGCCGCGGCTGTTCGGCGGTCACCATCACCGAGCGCCACGGCGCCCCCGTGTGGCACGAGGACGCGCGCCTGTTCGACATCGCCGAGTGCAAGCGGCCAGCCGGTCGGCAGCTTCTACCTCGATGCCTACGCGCGCCCGCACAAGCGCAGCGGTGCGTGGATGGACGAGTGCGTCGGGCGCAAGCACCTCGGCAGCGGCGCGGCCTTGCCGGTGGCGTACCTGGTGTGCAACTTCCTGCCCCCGGGGACGAGCGCCCGGCGCTGCTTACCCACGATGACGTGCTCACGCTGTTCCACGAGTTCGGGCACGGCCTGCACCACCTGCTCACCCGCGTCGACTACCCGAGCATCGCCGGCATCAACGGGGTGGCCTGGGACGCGGTGGAGCTGCCCAGCCAGTTCCTCGAGAACTACGCCTGGCACCCGGAGGTTCTGCAGCGCATCAGCGGCCACTACGAGAGCGGCGCTGCCGCTGCCGGCGCCGCAGCAGGCGCGCCTGATCGCCACGCGCAGCTTCCACAGCGGGCTGCAGACCATGCGCCAGGTCGAGTTCGCGCTGTTCGACTTCCGCATGCACACCGAGTACACCCCCGAGCGCGGCGGGCGCATCCTGGAGATCCTGCGCGAGGTGCGCCGCGAGGTCGGCGTGGTGCCGGTGCCGGACTGGAACCGCTTCCCGAACAGCTTCGGGCACATCTTCGCCGGCGGCTACGCGGCCGGGTACTACAGCTACAAGTGGGCCGAGGTGCTGGCCGCGGATGCCTTCGCGGCCTTCGAGGAAAGCGGCGTGTTCGACCGCGCCACCGCGCAGCGCTTCCTCGATGCCATCTTGAGCCGCGGCGGCAGCCGTGATGCGCTGGACGCCTTCATCGAGTTCCGCGGCCGGCGCCCGGACGTGCGCGCGCTGCTCAAGCAGCACGGCATCCTCGGCGCCGCACCGGCGCGCCGCGCGTGAGGGGCACCGTCGCAGTGCGCGCGCTGCCGTGGCTGGTGCTGCTGGCAGCCGCCAGCGCGTATGCAGGGGAGCCGCTGTACGTCGTCGAGCAGGTCATCGTCAGCCTCAACAGCACCGCCGATGGCAGCGGCGAGCGCGTCGCCGCGCTCAAAAGCGGCGACCGGGTGGAGCTGGTCGAGCGTGCCGGGGAGTCCGTGCACGTGCGCCTGCCGGACGGCAAGGAGGGCTGGCTGCGGGCGATCTATCTTTCCGGGGATGCGCCGCTGAAGCCGCGCCTGACCCAGGCCGAGGCGGAAGTCACCCGCCTGCAGGCCCAGGTGAGCCGCCTGGAGGGACAGCTCACCGCCACCACCGCTGCGCGTCACGAGACACAGCCGGTAGCGGCCGCGACCGCCGCCGCCGAGGAACCACCGGCGCCGCAGGGCATGTTCGCCACGGTGGCCACTGCCGCCGCCACCGCGCCGCGCGCGGCGTGGCCGTGGGCTGTGGGCACCGGGATCGCCGGCCTTGCCGCAGGCTTCGTGCTCGGCTGGCGCATCCTCGACCGCAACATCCGCCGCAAGTACGGCGGGCTGCGCATCTACTGAAGCCTTCACTTAACCAGCAGACCGCGCAAGAATCCCGCACACCGGTGGCCAGCCCATTTCACAATGCCCCCCAGCGCATGTCGGCGGATGCCTGCGCGGGACAGAAGTGTGCGCCGCGTCTCATATGCACACCCGGGGGCTGCCTAGACTTCCTGCCACGCGATTGCGCGGGTTCCGTCCAGGGACGGGATCCGGATCGCACCTGCTGAACCGACGCCCAAGTAAATGACCAGCATCCGTCGCAGCGATTTCGACGTCACCAACACCGTGCAGGTGAGTTCACCCGCTGCGGTTCAGGCCGCGGTGGAAAAGCTGCTGCGCTCGGTGTGGCCGGAGCTGGCGCTCGACCCGCTCAGCCGCATGCCTTCGAGCACTTCGAGAAGCTGTTCGCCGGCGAGGTCGCAGGCTTCCTCGGCGTCGACACCGTCTACCACGACCGCCAGCACACCCTGGACATCACCCTTGCGCTCGCCCGCCTGATCGTGGGCATGAGCGCCAGGCCGAAGGCCGGCGCGC
Source organism: uncultured Pseudomonadota bacterium (assembly GCA_963703025.1). Lineage (GTDB taxonomy): Bacteria > Pseudomonadota > Gammaproteobacteria > Steroidobacterales > Steroidobacteraceae > 13-2-20CM-66-19. The sequence continues at coordinate 1,323,091 of OY969778.1, forward strand.
CTGGGGGGCGAGCGGGCCGATCGTCGGGCTCATCACCGGCCTGTTCCACGACGTCGGCTACCTGCGCCGCGTGGATGACACGAGTCGCGCAACGGCGCGGAATTCACCCGCACGCACGTCTCGCGCGGCGCGCGCTTTCTGACGACTACCTGCCGACCGTGGGCCTTGCGCCGTGGGTCCCGGTCGCCACCCAGATCATCCATTTCACCGGCTACGAGGTGCCCTTCCCCCAGATCGAGGCGAAGGTGCCGGACCGGCGTGACATAATGCTGGGCCACCTGCTGGGCACGGCCGACATGATCGCCCAGATGGCCGACCGCTGTTACCTCGAGAAGTGCCGCGACCGGCTGTACGCGGAGTTCGTGCTCGGCGGGGTCGCCCTGCCCTTCCCGCCAAGGCAACCCGCAGGTGAAGTACGCCTCCGGCCTCGATCTGCTGCGCCAGACCCCGGATTTCGTCGCCGAAGTGCGCGCCAAGCGCCTCGACCGCGAGTTCCACCGCGCCTACCGCTTCCTGGAGGTGCTCTACGGCGGTCGCAACCCCTACATGGAAGCGATCGACCGCAACATGGAGTACCTGCGGCAGGTCCTGCGCAGCGAGAACTGGCGGCTGCTGCGCCGCCGTCCGCCGATTTTCGCCGCCACGCGCCGACCCGATGAGCACCATGCGCGGGCTGATGCTCGGGCATATCAAGCGGGTCTGGGCGGCCGGCTGATCGCCTACCGTTAAGCCCACCCGGCGGTTAAGATGATTCTCTTATAATTAGGGGATCAGGCTGCCGGCCCGGGAAGGACATCTAGCCCTCGGGCGGGCGGCATTGCACGTGACCGCCGCCAGCTTCAAATTCAAGTACGCCCTGAGCGCCTTCCTGGTGGTGCTGCTGGCGCAGCTGCCGGCGTGGTCACCGCTGTTCCTGGTGCGCCACGACGCGGATACCCGCAACCTCGGCGACCTCGCGGAGGCCGCCGCGCGCGAGCGCGTGACGCCGGAGCTGCAGGCGCGCGCCGCAGAGTCTGGCCGCGCACGCGGCCGACTCGATCGCAGGCGCCGTGCGTGCCGGGGACAACGCCGGGGTGGTGCGCCGCCTGCAGCCCTTCATCGACAACGACACGGTAGTCGGCGATCGCCGTCACGGACAGCGGCGGCCACGTGCTGTTCAGCTGGCACCGCGATACCGCGGCCCCGGCCGGCGCGCTGTCGGCGCGCGCCACCGAGCCGGTGCGCACCTTCGTCGAGAACATCCCGGGGGCGGTGACGCCGGCGACGCTGGCGGAACTCACGCTGGAGCTTGAGCAGGCGGCCCCGGTGTCCGCACTGTCGGCGGGCGGGCGCCTGCAGTCGCGGCAAACGATCGCAGCGCACCCGCCTCACCTGGATCCTGGGCCTCGCGCTGGCCGGCCTCGGCGCCGTGCTCGCAGCATTGCTGGCCTGGCGCGCGCATGAGCCGCCTGCAGCGCCCGGTGGACGCGCTGATCAAGAGCGCCGAGCGCATCGGCCAGGGCGACTACACCCGCCCGCGTCGAGGTGCGCCGGCGTGATGTGCTGGGCGACCTGCAGACAGGCGCTCGAGCGCATGCGCGGCGCGCCTGCGCCAGTACACCATCAACAAGAGCTACCTGCACAGCGTCCTCAACAGCATGACGGACGCGGTGTTCGTGACCTCGCCCGGACGGGGTGATCAAGATCGCCAATGCCGCCGCCTGCAAGCTGCTCGGCTACAGCGAGGAGGAGATCCTCGGCCGCGGCATCGTCGCGGTGCTCGATGAGCGCGAGCGTGCGGACTTCGACCTGCTGCAGGCCGCGCAGGAAACGCGCGAGACCGTGGTCCGGACCCGCACCGGGCAGACCATCCCGGTCTCCTTCACCGGCTCGCACATCGACAGCGACGACCCGCAGTTCCAGGGCAACATCTTCGTCGCGCGCAACATCACCGATCGCAAGCGCGCCGAGCGGCGCATCCGCTATCTCGCCCGCTACGACGCGCTCACCAAGATCCCGAACCGCATGCAGTTCCACCACGTGCTGCAGCAGACCATCGCGCGCGCACTGCGCTGCGGGCCAGGTGGTGGCGCTGCTGTACCTGGACATGGACCGCTTCAAGGAGGTGAACGACACCTTCGGCCACGGCTCCGGCGACCGCGTGCTCGAGGTGCTGGCCGAGCGCCTGACGCGCTCGCTGCCCGAAGGACACCATTGTCGGCCGCCTCGCCGGCGATGAGTTCGCGCTGTTCGTTGACGGATTGCCGGCGGATGCCGACAACCGCGGCCCGATCGCGCAGCTGGCGCGCGCCATCCTGACGGAGGTGGGCACGCCGTTCCAGCTGAACCAGCACGAGGTGTTCCTGACCGCGAGCATCGGCATCGCCTTCTGCCCGCGCGATGCGGAGAACGTCATCGACCTGCATCCGCAACGCGGATGCGGCGATGTACTACTCGAAGCAGAACGGCGGCAACACCTTCGCGTTCTACTCCCCGGAGATGAATGCGGCGGCGGTCGAGCGGCTCATGCTGAAGAGCAAGCTGCGCCGCGCACTCGAGCGCGACGAGCTCGTGATCCGCTACCAGCCGAAGGTCGACCTGCGCAGCGGGCGCATCATCGGCGCCGAGGCGCTGCTGCGCTGGCGCCTGCCCGGCCACGGCGACATCCCGCCCTCGCAGTTCATTCCGCTCGCGGAGGAGACCAACCTCATCCTCGACATCGGCGAGTGGGTGCTCAACCGGGTGTGCATGGACTACCGGCACATGCAGAGCCGAGGGCGGCGATCCCGGGCCGCATCTCGCTGAACCTCTCGCTGAAGCAGCTGCGCCAGGCGAGCTTCATTCTGCGCTGCCGCTCGGTGTTCCGCCGCCACGGCGTCTCCCCGACCGCCTTCGAGCTGGAGATCACCGAGACCACGCTGATGGCGGACGCGAAGCGCACCGTGCGCCTGCTGGATGAGCTGTATGCGATGGGCCTGCACCTGTCGATCGATGACTTCGGCACCGGCTACTCCTCGCTCTCGGCGCTGCAGCAGTTCCCGATCGGCACGCTGAAGATCGACCAGTCCTTCGTGCGCGATGTCTGCGAGGACGCCGGCGATGCGACGATCGTGCGCACCATCATCGAGATGGGCCGCAGCCTCGGCATGGAGGTGATCGCCGAGGGCGTCGAGTCACTGCGCGCAGCTGGAGTTCCTGCGCGAATTCCAACTGCAACTTCGGCCAGGGCAAGCTGTTCGGCGAGCCATGCACCGCCGAGGACCTGCTGGCGCTCCTGGCCCGCCAGGGCACCGGAGCTGCTCCCTTCGGACACCTGCTGCGTCGTATCGACGAGGCAGCTCCACCGCTCGGCTTAGACGCCGTGCCTTGCTTACGCTGACCAACGCCCGCGTCCGGCGCGGCCCGCAGATTCTGCTCGACGAAGCCTCGGTCACCATCTTCCGCGGCGAGAAGGTGGGCATCGTCGGCCGCAACGGCTGCGGCAAGTCGACGCTGCTGGCCCTGATCACGCGGCGAGCTGGCCACCGATGCCGGGGAGTACTCGCGCCCCGCCCGAACCTTGCCATCGCCTCGGTCGCGCAGGACCTGCCCGACTCGGATGCGCCCGCTGGTGGAGTACATCCTCGACGGCGACCTCGAGCTGCGCGCGGTCGAGGCGCAGCTCGCCCAGGCCCAGGCGAAGGCTGACGGCACCCGCGAGGCCTCGCTGCACGCCGCCTACGAGCGCCTCGACGGCTACACCGCGCGCAGCCGCGCCGCGCAGCTGGCCGCGGGCCTCGGGTTCGCGCCGGCGGAAATCGAGCGCCCGCTGCGCGCAGTTCTCCGGCGGCCTGCGCATGCGCGCGAACCTGGCGCGCGCGCTCATGCGCCGCTCGGACCTGCTGCTGCTGGATGAGCCCACCAACCACCTCGACCTGGATGCGCTGCTGTGGCTGGAGCGCTGGCTGCGCGACTACCGCGGCACGCTGCTGCTGGTCTCGCACGACCGCGAGTTCCTCGACCAGGTGGTCGGTCGCATCCTGCACTTCGAGCAGGGCCGGCTCACCGCCTACACCGGTAACTACAGCGACTTCGAGGTGCAGCACGCCGCGCAACGCGGAGCGCACCGCCGCCCTGGTCGCCAAGCAGCGCCGCGAGGCGGCCCACATCGAGAGCTTCGTCGCGCGCTTCCGCGCCCAGGCGAGCAAGGCGCGCCAGGTGCAAAGCCGCATCAAGTGGCTCGCCAGGCTGGAAACCATCGCCACCGTGCAGCCGGAGTCCGACTTCGACTGGGAGTTCCTGCGCCCCGCCGAAGCTGCCGCGGCCGCTGGTGACGCTCGAGAAGCTGTCCGCCGGCTACGGCACGCGGCGCATCCTCGACACCGTCTCCATGAGCCTGCACCCCGGGGAGCGCCTGGGGATCCTCGGCCGCAACGGCGCGGGCAAGTCGACGCTGATGAAGGTGCTGGCCGAACGAGCTGCGAACCCTTGTCCGGCACGCGCACCTTCGCCCCTGACCTGCGCACCGGGTTCCTCGCGCAGCTGGAGCTCGAGCAGCTCGACGGCGGACGGCATCGGCGCTGTCGGAGCTCGCGCGCCGCGGCGGGCGAGGAGATCGCCGCGTGGGCGCAGCAGAAGCAGCGCGACCACCTCGGGCGCTTCGGCTTCCGCGGCGACCGGGTGTTCGAGCCGACCAAGAACTTCTCCGGCGGCGAGCGGGCACGGCTTGCGCTGTCGATCCTGGTGGCGCGCCGCCCGAACATGCTGCTGCTGGACGAGCCGACCAACCACCTGGACCTGTCGATGCGCCACACGCTGCTCATGGCGCTGCAGGAGTTCCCGGGAGCGGTGGTCATCGTCTCGCACGACCGCTCGCTGCTGCGCGGTGCCTGCGACCGGTTCGTGCTGGTGGCCGACGGGGCCATCACCCCCTTCGATGGTGACCTCGAGGACTACGCCACCTGGCTGGGCGCGGACCGCACCAGCCCCGCGGCCGCCGCTGCCCCCGGGGTGTCGCGGCGCGAGCAGCGGCGCCGCGAGGCCGAGTCGCGCGGGCGCCGTACGCCGCTGCGCGTGGAGCAGGAGACGCTCGAGAAGCAGATCGCCCAGCTTTCCAAGGAGCGCCTGACGCTCGAGGCGGAGCTGGCCGATCCTGCCGTCTACACCCAGCGCCCGGTCGCCGAGCAGCACAAGCTCGCGCAGCGCCACCGCAAGGTGGTCGCCCAGGTCGAGGGCCTCGAGGCGCGCTGGCTCGCCGTGACCGGCGAACTCGAGGAAGCCGCCTCGTGAGGCGCCGCGTACGCCGCCTCGTGCTGCTCGGGCTGGTCGCCGGGTGGCTCGCGGTGGCGTACTGGCAGAGCGCCAAGCCGCTGCCGCAGGGCACGCACGTCGCCGGCGCGGTGTGCCCGGTACCGTCCGCGCAGCTGCAGTTCATCGCCGACATCACCGCCGCGGATGCCTACGGCCACCAGGTGGTGAGCCAGGGCATCTTCGACCAGGTGCTGCAGGTGACGCGCGCCGCGCGGCACTTCATCGTGCTCGACTACGCACTGATCGGTGCGGGCGATGCGCCACAGCCGCAGCGCCACCTGGCCGCCGAGCTCACCGACGCGCTGCTGGAGCACAAGCGCGCGCAGCCTGACCTGAAGGTGCTGCTGGTCACCGACCCGGTGAACGAGCGCTACGGCGCCACACAATCCCCGCAATTGCAGCTGCTGCGCGCGGCCGGGGTCGAGGTCGTGCTGGCGCGCCTGGACCGCCTGCGTGACTCCAACTTCCTGTACTCGAGCCTGTGGCGCCTGGGGATCCGCTGGTGGGACGGCCCGCGCGGGCCGCTGGGCTTTGAGCTGCGCGAGCTGAACTTCAAGGCCGACCACCGCAAGGTGGTGATCGCCGATGACGGCGCGGATGGACTTACGGCCGTGGTGGGCTCGGCCAACCCGGTGGACGTGCAAAGCGGCTGGTCGAACCTGGCCGTGCGCGTCAGTGGTGACTCGCTCGGCGCGCTGCTGGAGAGCGAGCTTGCCATCGCGCGCTTCTCCGGCTGGACCGGCAACAGCGAGCCGTACCTGCGCGCGGCCGACCCGCACGGCCCCGGGCAGTGCTCGCGCAACGTCCCGGCCGCCGCGGTGCCCGCGCCGCTTAGCCCCGAGAGCGCGCGCGTGCAGGTGCTCACGGAAGGGGCGCTGCGCGCGGCCCTGCTGGCGCACGCCGAGGCCAGCGGCCGCGGCGACGCGATCGACATCGCGATGTTCGGCTTCGCCGACCGCGGGCTGATCGAGGCACTGCTGGATGCCTCGCGGCGCGGGGTGGCGGTGCGCCTGATCCTGGACCCGAGCGAGGATGCCACCACGCGCGCCCCATCCGGCCTGCCCAACCAGCCGGCCGCCAGCGAACTGGTCGCCCGCAGCGGCGGGGCGGTGCGCGTGCGCTGGTACCGCACCCACGGTGAGCGCTATCACGGGGCGCTCGCCGTGTTCGCCGGCAGGCAGGGCGCTGTGGATGACGGTCGGCTCGGCCAACCTCACGCGCCGCGGCCTGGATGACTACAACCTCGAGGCCAACCTTGCCCTGGAGGTGCTGCGCGATGCGCCGCTGGCCACCCAGGCCAGGGTTACTTCGACACCCTGTGGGGCAACCACGCAGCACTGGGGATCGAGTACACGGCGGACTTCTCAGCCTTCGCCGACTCGGGCCAGGCGGACTACTGGATCTACCGGCTGCTCGAGGGGACCGGCTTCACCCCGTTCTGAAGGGGCGCGTCCTGCGAGGCGCGCGCCACGCTCAGGGTTTGCTGCGCGAGCGCACCGAGCGCCTCGTTGGTGGCCTGCTCGAAGGCGCTGACCACATCGCCCATGCGGTTCGCGGCAGCCGTGGCGGCGCCGCTCACCTCGAAGCTGCCCATGACGTCGTTGCCGCCGTGCCGGCCGAGGATCGCATCCAGCACCACGTGCACCTGGGGCGCGGCCGCCGCGCCGGTGTAGTCGGCCTCGAAGCGCCGCAATGTCACCAGCAGCAGCAGGTCAGACGGGAACGGGCTGCCGGAGTCCTGCACCGAGGCCCAGTTGCCCGAGGCGCGCAGCGCCTGCACGGCCAGGGCCTCGAGCATCACCGGCGCCGGCGAGGGCCACTGGCTGGCGGCGTAGAAGCCCATGCGATGGTCAGGCTGCACCAGCACGATGCGCGCGGTATCAAGTCCCGGGGACGCATCCGGCGCGGCCACGCGCAGCGCCACCGGCAGCGGCACCGCCGCGCCGGCAGGTGTCGCGGTAGCGCGCAGGTAGTAGGTCTGCTGGGCCTTGGCATTGCTCTGCAGGAAGCCCGAGCAGCCGGAAGCGACGGCGAGGATCGCCAGGCAGGCGGTAAGGATGCAGGTGCGCACGGATTTCAACGCGGTATCTCCAGGCCATGCTGCGGCGGCTGGTACAGAAGCTGCGCGGGATCCTCCCGCAGGCTGTTGGCCAGCTCGCGGATGTCCGCGGCCGCCGCGCGGCCCTCGCGCAGGAAGCGCTGCAGCTCAGGCAGGCCGTCGCGCGCGAAGGCGCGGATGTCGCCACGGTTGTCCGCGAGCAGGCCGTCGACCTGGCCGCTGGCATCGGCGAGGTGGTCGGCGATCACGTGCAGGCGCTGCGCGGCAGCCTCGATGTCCGGGGCGGTGTTGCCGATGAGCGCGTGCGCGCTCTTGGCCGAAGCGGACAGCTCCGCGGTCGCCCCGCGCAGCTCGGTCACCAGCGCCGACAGGTCGCGCGCGGTCTGCGGCAGGCCGCGCGAGGCGTTCTCGATGCCCGCCAGCGCCCCTGCGATCGCGTTCAGGTTGGTGTCGCTGAGCAGCTGGTTGGCACGGCGCACCACCTCCCCGGCATCGCTGACCAGTTCCGGCAGGCTGGAGAGGAAGACGTCGAACTGCGAGGGCGCCGAGCGGATCACCGGGTACTTGAAGCCGGCGATCGCCGGCGAGCCGTGCTTGCCGGCGCGGTCGTCCATGAGGTCGATATACAGCAGGCCGGTGACCCCCTGCAGCTGCAGCTGGGCCACGGTGTGCTCGGAGATCGGCGTAGTGCCATCGATGTCGACGATCACCTCCACCCGGCCGGAGTCGCGCGGATCGATCTGCAGGTCCACCACGCGGCCGACCCCGACCCCCAGGTAGCGCACGGCCGAGCCCTTGTCGAGCCCGCTGACGCTGCCGGTGAAGTAGATCTCGTAGCGGTGGTACTCGCGGTGCTCGCGCGAGTCGGAGTACCACCACACGAAGGCCGCGGCGGCCAGGGCGATGAGCAGCACGAATGCCCCGACGGCGGCGTAGTTGGCCTCACGCTCCATGCAGTGCCTCCAGGCGCGTGCGCGCCCGCTCGCCGTGGAAGTACTCCTGGATCCACGGGTCGGGGTTGTCGACGATGCGTTCGAGGGTGTCGGAGATCATGCGGCGGTCAACAATCACCCCGACACGATTGCAGGTACGGAAGATGCTGTCCAGATCATGCGTGATCATGACAATGGTCAGCTTCAGCTGCTTCTGCAGGTACAGCACCAGCTCGTCGAAGGCGGCCGCGCTGATCGGGTCGAGGCCGGAAGTCGGCTCGTCGAGGAACAGCAGGCTCGGATCGAGCGCCAGCGCGCGCGCCAGCGCGGCGCGCTTGATCATGCCGCCGGACAGCTGCGCGGGGTACTTCGCACCGGCATCCGCCGGCAGCCCGACCAGGCGGATCTTGAGCATGGCCAGGTCATCCAGCGCGGTCGCTTGCAGGTCAAGGTGCTCGATCATCGGCAGCTGCACGTTCTGCAGCACGGTGAGTCCTGAGTACAGCGCGCCGGACTGGAAGCTGACACCGTAGCGCGCCTTGATCTGGCGCAGCTGTGCCTCGTCCATCTTCGTGATGTCGTGGCCGTAGATGCGCACCACGCCCGCCTGCGGACGCTGCAGCCCTAGGATGCTGCGCAGCAGCACCGACTTGCCGGAACCGGACCCGCCGACGATGCCGAATACCTCGTCGGCATTGACCTGCATGTCCAGGCCGTCGTGCACCACCTGGGTGCCGAAGCGGTTCACCAGTCCCTGTACGTCCAGCACCGGTTCCATCAGATGTCCAGTCGCATGAACAGCACCGCGAACAGCGCGTCCGCGAGGATGACCAGGAAGATCGCCTGCACCACCGCGACGGTGACCAGGCGGCCCAGCTCACGCGCGGAGTTCTGCACCTGCAGCCCGCGGTAGCAACCCGCGATGGCGATCAGCACCGCGAACACCGGCGCCTTGACCACCCCGACCCAGAAGGTCGTCGAGGAGATCGCGTCGTTGGCGCGGGTGAGGAACTGGTTGAAGGGCATGTCCAGCAGCAGCCGGCACAACAGCGCCCCGCCGCCGATGCCGACCAGGTCGGCGATGATGGTCAAGAGCGGCAGCGCGATCACCAGCCCGATGACCCGCGGCACCACCAGCGCCTCGAAGGGGTCGACGCCGGTGGCGGTGAGCGCGTCGACCTCCTCGTTGAGCTTCATGGAGCCCAGCTCCGCGGCGAAGGCGCTGCCGGAGCGGCCGGCGACGATGATCGAGGTCAGCAGCACGCCCAGCTCGCGCAGCACCCCGATGGTCACGAGGTCGACCACGTAGATGTCAGCCCCCAGCCCGCGCAGCTGCGTGGCGCTCATGTAGGCGATGATCACGCTGATCAGGAAGGCGATCAGCGCCACGATGGGCAGCGCGGTGACCCCGGTGTCGTACACGTGGCGCGCGATGGAGATCGGCCGCAGCTGCTTGGGGTGCAGCAGGCCCAGGGCACCGCGCGCGGCGGTGTGGCCCAGGAACCCCAGGCTCTCCAGCGACTGCTGCCACAGTCGCCAGGTGTCGCGGCCAATGCCCGCCAGCGCACGCGTACTGAGGCTTGCCGGCACCGCGGCGGCGGCGACCGCCGCCTCCTGCGGCTGAATCGCTGCCGCGTCGGTCTCCTTCAGGGTCTCCTCCAGCAGGCGCAGCTGGTCAGGGGCTGCGCCCCTGAAGCTCACCTGGGCACCTGACTCGCGTGTCCTGCGCACGAACTCGTGTAGCGCCCAGGCCCCGGAGAGGTCCAGCGACTTCAAGCCCGCCGCGTCGATGACCACCGCGTGCGCGCCGTGCACGTCCACGGCGGCGAAGTCCTTCTCGAGCGTGCCGAAATCACGCACGCCCCACTCGCCGGTGAGCTTGAGCGTAAGGTCATCCGCGGTGCGCTGGACCTCGAGCGTCATGCAGCCGGCGCGGCCATGGCGCTCAACGCTTGCCCTGCAGGTGGGCCTCGAGGAACCACAGGTACTTGTCCACCTCGCGCGAGACCGCGGTGAACAGGTCCGAGGTATCCGCGTCGCCGGCCCTGGAGGCCGCATCGATCGCGGCGCGCACGTTCTTGCCGTACTGGGCCAGTACCGTGGCCAGGGCCGCCACGTGCGCGGCACCCTCCGCGGTGCCTTCCGGGTACGGCTTGAGCGAGCTGGCGCGCGCGACCTGGGCGAGCGTGCCCTGGGCGGTGCCACCCAGGGCGGTGGCGCGCTCGGCGAGCGTGTCGACCTGGTCCTCGATGGCCTCGGCGAGCTTGTCGAAGAGCTCATGCAGCGCGATGAAGTTCGCGCCCTTCACGTTCCAGTGGGCGTATTTCACCTGGGTGCCCAGGTCGATGGCATCGGCGAGCCGCTCGTTGATGAGCTTCACCACCTTGGTGCGGGTGCCCAGGGGCAGGTCGTTGCGGGTGTCGAACATGGCAGTCTCCTTATTCATGTCCGCATTTAGCCTCCGTGTGCCGCTGGCGGGCCAATCGCCTGTTTGGATCGCGGTCATAACCGCGGGCTATCGGTGCGCCTGTTGGTGTTGCGGCCCGTCCCGCGCCGGTTGACGCCAAAAAGTCTACCTCAGCGCATAATTACGCAGGGGATTAACTTTATTTGGCTCACCCGGCAGGTCCGCGTGGGTGAATGCACAGGACTCACCGGTCATGCAGCAGTACATCGAGCAGCTCCACAGCGAAGGCTACGCCGTCGTGCGCGGCTTCTTCTCGGCCGCGGACATGCGCCGCATCAGCGAGGAAACCGACCGCACCTACGCGGAAGGATTGAAGCACCACGCCACCTACCGCGACCGCAACCTCTTGTTCGAGGTACTGAACGACCCGCAGGCGCAGCGCCGCGTGGTGCTGCAGGCCCACTGGATGTCCTGGATCAACCCCTACCTCGAGGCCATGCGCCGCGACCCGCGGTACCTCGCGCTGCTGCAGCCGCTCATCGGTGCCGACATCAAGCAGATCTCGCACCAGATCCACTGGAAACCCCCGGGAGCGAAGTACACCTACTACCGCTACCACCAGGACGCGCGCTTCCGCAACAGTGAGGCGGTGCACAACCTGCTGCACGGCACGGTCACCTGCGGGCTTGCCATCGACCCGCAGACCCGCGCCAACGGTGCGCTGCGCATCATCCCCAAGAGCCACCTGCGCGGCTACCTCGGGCTTTCGGACGACGGGGCGATCATGACCGGGGAGACCGCGGATGCCGACCTCGTGCGGGTAGGCCTGGACCCGCACACCGCGGTGACCTGCGAGATGCAGCCCGGCGACCTGCTGCTGTGGACGCTGTTCACGGTGCATGGCTCGCAGCCGAACACCAGTGCGATCGACCGGCGCTTCATGATCAACAGCTACGTGCGCGCCGCGGACAGCGACCGCGGCGAGTGGGCATTCCGCGATGGCGTGTCGACGCCTCTGGGTGCGCAGCCGCAGCTGTGCAAGTACGAGGGGCTGTACGAGCGCCCCGGGCCGTTCTACGTCGAGGAAGACTGGACCGAGGAAACCCGCGCCGCCCGCGGGTGAGCGTGACCGCGCAGGCTGCCAGCAGCCCCGCACCGGCTGCATTCACCGCCGGCTACAAGCGCCGCGTGCTGCTGCTGCTGATGGTGGCCTACTCCTTCAACGCCGCCGACCGCAGCATCATCGCCATCATCGGCCAGGCGATGAAGGTCGACCTCAGGCTCACCGACACGCAACTGGGGGTGCTGGCCGGCTCCGCGTTCGCCGCGCTCTATGCCCTAAGCGGCATCCCCACCGCACGCCTGGCCGAGCGCTGCAACCGCGTCACGATCCTGTCGGTCTCGCTCGGGCTGTGGTCGGCGCTTACCGCGCTGTGCGCGCTCACCGGCTCGTTCGTGCAGCTGGTGCTGATGCGCGTCGGGGTCGGGGTGGCCGAGGCCGGCTGCTCCCCGAGTGCGCACTCGCTCATCGGGGACTACTACGATCGTGCGCACCGCACCAGCGCGCTCGGGGTGTATTCCTGCGGCATCTCGGTCGGCTACCTGTTCGTCTCGGTGGTCGGCGGCTACGTGACGCTGCACTTCGGCTGGCGCGCCGCGCTGCTCGCGGTGGGGCTGCCTGGGGTCGCCTACGCGCTCTTGCTGAAGTCACAGGTGGCGGAGCCCGCGCGTGAAGCGGCGCCGGGGGAGAAGATCCCCGGGCGCGCGTTCTCGTGGCGCACGGAGTTCGCGGAACTTGCCGCCACCGCACGCACGCTGTTCCTGAACTGGCCCGCGGCCAACATCCTCGCCGGCTTCATCCTGACTTCATTCGCCTCCTACGGGACCTATGCGTTCCTGCCGGCCTACTTCAAGCGTGCCTTTGAGCTTGATTACGCCGGCATCGGGGTGGTGCTTGGGCTGGTGGGCAGCGTGCCGGTGGCGCTGGGCATCCTGGCCGGCGGTGCCCTCACCGACCGCCTCGCGCGCCACCACCCGCGCTGGTATGCGCTGGTGCCCGCCGCGGGGCTGCTGCTCACGACCCCGCTGTACCTGGCTGCCCTGCTGCAACCGCAGTGGCGCGCGGCGGCCTGGCTGCTCAGCGCCGCCGGCTTCTTCCAGTACGTGGCGCTGGCACCCAGCTTCGGCACCATCCAGAACGTCGTCGCCGCGCGCCGGCGCGCCACCGCGGCGGCACTGGTGTTCCTGGCGCTGAACGTGCTTGCCCTGGGCGGCGGCTCGCTGTTCACCGGCATGCTGATCGATCACCTGGCGCAGGGCAGCTTCCACCTGCTGGGCGGTGGCTCGTTTGCGCAAGCCTGCCCCGGCGGCCAGCCGGTGGCAGGCTCGTCGCAGCTGGCCGGCGCGTGCGCCGCGTCCCTGGTGCGCGGCACGCGCAGCGGCATCATGGTGACGGTGTGCGTACACGCCTGGGCGGCGCTGCACTACCTGGCCGGCTCGTGCGGGCTCGCGCGCCAGCTGGCACAGGCGGCCGGCGCGCTGGCTCAGCCTGCGGTGTCGTCCCGGTAGCGGCGCACGCGCACCGTCGCGTACAGGATCGCCGCGGCGGCCAGCACTCCAAGCCACAGGTCGATGCTTGAGAAGGCGGCGCCGAAGTTCAGCTCTCCCAGCACGCCCTCGAGCCGGGCACCGTGCTCGATCCGCCCGCCGTCCAGGCCTGCTCCCAGCGTCGCCCAGATGCCAAAGCTGCGGTAGGCCAGGAAGCGCGCCACGTAGTGAGTGCCGAACACCGCCTCCAGCACCAGCGGCGCAATCGAGGCGAGCGTGATCCACATGACCGGGCTGCGGCGCGCCCAGGCCGATACCAGCAGGAAGGTTGCCGCCACCGGTGCGTACCACAGCGCGCCGAGCACGAAGGAGGCGAACATGACGCCCTCGACCTTCAGCCACAGCCACGTGTTCCAGGTCAGCAGCGGCGGGAAGCGCCCGGTGGCAACGCCGATCTTCCAGGCGAAGAACAGCAGCAGGTGGCACAGCGCAGCCAGCGCGAGCACCCCCACAGGCACGACCACCACCCCGACGAAGAACTTCGAGAACACGGTGAGGCCGTCGGAGACCGGCATCGACTTCCAGAACAGGATGCTGCGGTCCTTGCGCTCGGCATACAGGCTGTCGAGCAGGTAGAACGTCAGCACCAGCAGCATGATGAGGTAGAGCGGGAACATCGGCGCGACCTGGGAGGCCGCGAACGCCTGCGCCTGGCGCTCGGGGCTCATGTTGCCGTCCCAGCCATCGACCTGCACGAAGCCGTGGTGGTGCCCGCCCATGGTGGCGCCCAGCAGGATGGTCCCGACCAGCAAGGCGGCGATGATCAGCGGGGCGCGCCACAGCGCGGGGTGCTCCCAGAACTCGCGGCGCACGAGCGTCCCCAGGGTGGTGGCCAGCGTCAGCGGTCGCTGGACGACCGGCGCGCTGCCAGTGGCGATGTCAGCGGTAGTGGTGCTCATGACTTCATCGTCCCTTGCATCTTGGCCACGAACAGGTCGGCGATCGAGGGCGTGCGCAGCTCCCCGAGCGGGGCAAGTTCAGCAGCGCTGCGGCCCTCGAAGAACATGGCGACGCGGCCGAAGACCTCGCGCTCGTAGAAGGGCTTGAGCGCGCGCGCCGGACCTGCCTGCTCCGCTGCCACCGTCAGCTGCAGGAAGCGGCTGCCCAGTTCCTCCACGGAACTCATCAGCGCCACCTGCCCGCGGCTGACGAAGATCACGTCGGTGAACAGGTTCTCCACCTCCTCCACCTGGTGGGTGGTCAAGAGGATGGTGCGGTCCTTGGCGAAGTAGTCATTCAGCAGCGTGTCGTAGAACTGGCGCCGGTACAGCAGGTCGAGGCCAAGCGTCGGCTCGTCCAGCACCAGCAGGCGTGCATCGATGGCCAGGATCAGCGCCAGGTGCAGCTGCGTGACCATGCCCTTGGACAGCTCGCGCACGCGGCTGTTCATGCGGATGTCGGTCTTGCGCAGGAACTCCTCGGCGCGGGCGCGCACGAAGCGCGGGTGCACGCCAGCGCAGTAGTCCAGCGCCTGGCTCACCCGCAGCCAGCGCGGCAGCACCGCGACGTCGGCCATGAAGCACACATCCCGCATCAGCTCGTCGCGGTGCGTGCGCGGGTCAAGGCCAAGCACCCTGAGGTCCCCGCTGAACGCGGTCAGGCCCAGGATCGCCTTGATGGCGGTGGTCTTGCCGGCACCGTTGGGCCCGATCAGGCCGACGATGCGCCCCTGGTCGATGCTGAAGCTGACGTTGTCCAGCGCGCGGTTGCCGCCGAAGCTCTTCGACAGGCCGCGTGCCTCAATGATCGTTGTCATCTTTCTCACCTGGCGTGGCGCTTGCAACACTCGCCCCCTGCGGCCACGGCGCCGCAGGTGCGGCCGCGGCGGCACGCGCTAAATCATCCGGTGTCAGTCCCAGGCGCTGGATCGTGGCTGACACCTTGGGCCACTCCTCCTCCAGGAAGCGCTGGCGCTCGTCCTTCAGGAGCGCCTTGCGCGCGCCGCTGCTGACGAACATGCCCAGTCCGCGGCGCTTCTCCACCAGCTGCTCGTCCACCAGCTGCTGGTAGCCCTTGAGCACGGTCAGCGGATTCAAGCGGAAGTCCGCGGCCACGTTGCGCACCGAGGGCAGCGCGTCCCCCTCCTTGAGCACCCCTTCGAGGATCATGGCGACCACCCGGTCACGCAGTTGCCGGTAGATCGGCAGGCTGTCATTCCACTGGGGGTCCATGATTCTTAGGGCGGCTCCTGTGAGGGATGGGTAGCCGACTAATCTACCAAAACGGCAGGTTCGGGCTGGCCGAACCAGGCGTTCTGCGGCTGCACCACGGCCGTGCGCGCGCCCTGGTGCACACGGACATCGGGGGGCACGGCCGTCGAGCTCACGAAGCTGAGCGTGGCGACGATGGAGATCGCCGCGGCCGCGGCAGCGCAGGTCAGGTCGCGGTACAGGGTGCTTACGGTGTTCATGATTGAAGGCTCCTTGAGAGATCGTTTTCGAAGTCGGTTCCGGTTCCGGGTCGCCACTCAGGCCAGCTCCCCTCCTTGGTGTTGTACTCTAGTAGTACACCACTTGAGTGTCAAGCCCACTCACTGACTATTTTTGGAGGCGGGCCGGGACCTGGGGCCACTGGGGCCACCGCTGGCCTGGCAGGCCAGACCACCCCGTCACCGCATCACGGCCGGTTGGAGGGCTGCCGGGGCCGAATGGTTTGAGGCCGTGCGGGCGCATTAGCGCTGGGCGCACGCTAGAATTCCTGGCTGTTTTCGCCAAGGAAGAAGATCCAGACCATGAAAGCTCCCGTGAACGTTGCCATTACCGGTGCCGCCGGCCAGATCGGCTACGCACTTGCCTTCCGCGTCGCCTCCGGTGCACTGCTGGGGCCGGACACGCCGGTGAACCTGCACCTGCTGGAGATCTCCGCCGCCCTGGCCGGGCTCAACGGGGTGGTGATGGAGCTCAACGACTGCGCCTTCCCCACGCTCAACAAGGTGGTGGCGACCGATGACGCGCAGGTGGCCTTCAAGGACTGCCAGGTGGCACTGCTGGTGGGCGCGCGCCCGCGCGGGCCGGGCATGGAGCGCAAGGACCTGCTGCTGGCCAACGCGCAGATCTTCTCCGCCCAGGGCAAGGCGCTGAACGCGGTCGCGCACGCGCGACTGCAAGGTGCTCGTGGTCGGCAACCCCGCCAACACCAACGCGCTGATCGCGCGCGCCAACGCGCCCAGGATCAACCAGCGCAACTTCACCGCGATGACGCGCCTGGACCACAACCGCGCGCTCTCGCAGCTGGCCGAGAAGACGCAAAGCCACGTGAACGACATCCGCCGCATGACCATCTGGGGCAACCACTCGGCCACGCAGTACCCGGACCTCGCGCACGCGACCGTCAAGGGCAAGAGCGCCAAGGGCCTGGTCACCCAGGAGTGGATCGAGCAGGGCTTCATCCCGGTCGTGCAGCAGCGCGGCGCTGCGGTCATCAAGGCGCGCGGCTCCTCGTCGGCCGCCTCCGCGGCATCCGCCGCGATCGACCACGTGCACACCTGGGTGCACGGCACCCAGGAGGGCAACTGGGTGAGCATGGCCGTGCCCTCCGATGGCAGCTACGGCATCCCGGCGGGGGTCATCTATTCCTACCCGGTCACGGTGCAGCAACGGCGACTACCAGATCGTGCAGGGACTGGCGGTCGATGAGTTCAGCCGCAAGCGCATGGACGCGACGCCACGCGGAGCTGCTCGAGGAGCGCGACGGGGTGAAGACTCTGCTCGGCTGAGGTTTTGCGGCAGGTGCGCGCCGCCACAAGCTGCGCGCACCCCACGCGGAGGGACGCGCAATGTTGGGTGCAATCATCTGGCTGGTGCTGCTGGGGGCGGCCGCATTCGCGGTGACGCAGGTGGGCGGGCTCATCACCCTCTGCTTCATCGCCGCGGTGCTGTTGCTGGCCTACCGGCGCCTGTCGCTGCTCACCTTCACGGTGACCTTCACCGTGCTCTTGGCGCTCTACACCTGGTTCGGTGCCTCCGGCGCGCCGGCGGGCCTGTGGAAGGGCTTCCTGTGGCTGCTGCTGGCTGCATTGTGGCTTGCCAACGTGCGCCCGCTGCGCAAGGCCGCCTTCACCCGGCCGTTCATGAAGGCCTACCTGCGCCTGCTGCCGAGCATGTCGCAGACGGAGAAGGAGGCACTGGAAGCGGGCACCGTGTGGTGGGACGGGGAGCTGTTCACCGGCGCGCCGCGCTGGCAGAAGCTCCTGGCCGCCAAGCCCCCGCAGCTGACAGCCGAGGAGCAGGCGTTCCTCGAGGGGCCGTGCATGCAGCTGTGCGCGATGCTCGATGACTGGAACATCACGCACGAGCGCGCGGACCTGCCGCCTGCAAGTGTGGGATTTCCTCAAGAGCCGTGGCTTCTTCGCCATGATCATCCCGAAGAAGTACGGCGGGCTTGAGTTCTCCGCCTACGCCCACTCGTGCGTGCTGTCGCTGATCGCCAGCCGCAGCACCACCTGCTCCTCCACCGTCGCGGTGCCCAACTCCCTCGGGCCCGCGGAGCTGCTCAACCACTACGGCACCGAGGAGCAGAAGGACTACTACCTGCCGCGCCTGGCGCGCGGGGAGGAGATGCCGTGCTTCGCCCTCACCGGGCCGCGCGCCGGCTCCGACGCCGGCTCGATCCCGGACACCGGCATCGTCTGCCGCGGTACCTGGCAGGGCCGCGAGGTGCTGGGGCTGCGGCTGAACTTCAACAAGCGCTACATCACCCTTGCCCCCGTGGCCACCGTGATCGGCCTCGCATTCCGCATGTTCGACCCCGACAAGCTCATGGGCGAGAAGGCGGACATTGGCATCACCTGCGCGCTCATCCCGCGCAACACCCCCGGGATCACGATCGGCCGGCGCCACTTCCCGCTGAACGTGCCGTTCCAGAACGGCCCCATCCAGGGGCAGCGACGTGTTCGTGCCGCTGGACTGCATCATCGGCGGACCGAAGCTTGCAGGGGCCGGCTGGCGCATGCTGGTCGAGCAGCTCTCGGTGGGCCGCTGCATCTCGCTGCCCTCCAGCGCCACCGGTGGCTCCAAGGCGGCCGTGTGGGCCACCGGTGCCTACGCGCGCATCCGCACGCAGTTCAACACGCCGGTCGGGCGCTTCGAGGGCGTGGAGTCGGTGATCGCACGCATGGTGGGGCTCACCTACACGATGGACGCGGCGCGCTCGGTCACCGCCGGCGCCATCGACGGGGGCGAGAAGCCCTCGGTGCCCTCGGCGATGCTGAAGTACCACGTGACGGAGATGGGTCGCCAGGTCGCCAACGACGCCATGGACATCCACGGCGGCAAGGGCATCTGCCTGGGACCGAGCAACTACCTCGGGCCGCGGCTACCAGATCGTGCCGGTCGCGATCACGGTCGAGGGGGCGAACCTTCTGACCCGCAACCTCATCATCTTCGGGCAGGGGGCGATCCGCTGCCATCCGTTCGTGCTGCGCGAGATGACCGCGGCACGCAACCCCGACCGCCGCGCCGGGGTCGACGAGTTCGACCGCGCGCTGTTCGGCCACATCGGCTTCACCATCTCCAACGCCGTGCGCTCGTTCGTCATGGCGCTCACCCATGCGCGCTTCACCGGCGCGCCGGTGCAGGGCCCGACCGCGCGCTACTACCAGCACGTGGTGCGCTTCAGTGCCTCGTTCGCCTTCGCGGTGGATGTCGCCATGCTCACCTTCGGCGGCTACCTGAAGAAGAAGGAGAACCTGTCCGCGCGCCTGGGGGACGTGCTTTCGTGCATGTACCTGGCCTCCATGGTGCTCAAGCACCACGAGAACCAGGGCCGCCGCGAGGAGGACCTGCCCATGGTGGAATGGGCCTGCCGCAACCTGCTCTACGATGCCCAGGAGCGCCTGCATGGCTTCCTGCGCAACTTCCCCAACCGCTTCCTCGCCGGTGTGATGCGCGTGCTGATCTTCCCGCGCGGGCGCATCTATTCCGCCCCCGACGACCGCCTGGGCCGCAAGGTCGCAGCCCTGGTGAGCGCACCGACGCAGGTGCGCGAGCGGCTGTGCGAGTACACCTATCGGCGCCTGGAACCGGGCAACGCGCTGGGCCTGCTGCAGGAGGCGCTGGTGCTGGCCGTGCAGCTTGAGCCACTGGAGAAGCGCATCCGCGTCGAGGGCGTCAAGACCGGGCGGGTGACAGCGCTCGACCTGCCCGGGCGCATCCAGCAGGCCCTCAGCGCCGGCATCGTGTCCGAGACCGAGGCGGCGGCGCTCCGCGACTACGACCGCAAGGTCATGGACCTGATCCACGTGGATGACTTCGACAGCCAGGCGCTGGGCACGCAGGCCCAGGCACCGCCGAGATCCAGCGCCCACGTCGCATGAGCGAAACCGCAGCGCTGCCGCAGGGACCCCCCGCAAGCGCACCGCCTGCGGCGTGCGCTGCCGCCGCGGCCTGCGAGAACTGCGGCAACCCGGTCGCCCAGGAATACTGCGGTCACTGCGGGCAGCGCCTGGAGCCCCCCGTGCACTCACTGCTGCACTTCTCCCGGGTCGCCACCGAGGACCTCACGCACGCGGACTCGCGGCTGTGGCGCACGCTCGCAGCGCTGCTGTTCCGGCCCGGCTTTCTCACCGCGGAGTTCCTCGCCGGGCGCCGCGCGCGCTACCTGCCCCCGATACGGCTGTACCTGGTGCTCTCGGTGGCGTTCTTCCTGTTCGCCGCGGCCACCAGCCCGAAGCTTGCGGTGCTGCAGCTGGACGATGACGGCAAGACGCTGCACCCGGTGGCCATCGACGGCAGCGACGCCAAGGGGGGCGCGGCGGAAAGTGTCGCGCAGCGCCAGCAGCGCCTGTGCGGGGACGTGAAATACCAAGGGCCGTGGGCCACAGTGCTGCAGCCGGCCATGGTGCAGGCCTGCCGCAAGGCGGTCGCGGATGACGGCCGCGAGCTGCAGGTGGCGTTCCTGCACAACATCCCGCGGGCGATGTTCGTGTTCCTGCCGCTGCTGGCGGCGATCATGATGCTCATGTACTGGCGGCCGCGGCACTACTATGTGGAGCACCTGCTGCTGCTGGTGCACAACCATGCCTGCGTGTTCCTGGTCGTCATGCTGGCCTGGGCGGCCGCGCGGCTGGTGCACTTCATCGCCGGCCCGATCCAGTTCGCCGTGTTCGTCTACCTGGTCTGGTACATCTTCCGCTCGATGCGCGTCGCCTACGGCCAGGGGCGCCTGCGCACCGGCGCCAAGTTCGTGGTCCTCGTGCTCTCATACGTGTTCTTCGGCGTGCTGATGCTCGCCGCGACCAGCATCTACAGCGTCCTCATGCTCTGAAAAGGTACCTCCCCATGCGCAATCTCCTGCTCGCTGCCCTGCTCCTGGCCGCCCCTCTGGCGCTTGCCGCGGACCGCACGCCCTCGCCCCCGGGGGCCGAGGTCTACATCATCACTCCCAAGGACGGCGCCAAGATCCGCGGCCCGGTGCGCGTGGAGTTCGGGCTGAAGGGCATGGGCGTGGCCCCTGCGGGGGTGAAGTTCGACAACACCGGCCACCACCACCTGCTCGTTGATGCCGAGGTGCCCTCTGACCTGTCGCTGCCGATGCCGGCGACGCAGAAGATCCTGCACTTTGGCAAGGGCGACACCGGCACCACCCTCAACCTGCCACCGGGCACGCATACCCTGCAGCTGGTGTTCGCCGACCGCAACCACGTCGCGTTCGACCCGCCGGTGATCTCCCAGAAGATCACCATCCAGGTCCTGGAATAGGCACCGCCTTCCGCCAAAGGTGACCGTCATGGCGCGCGCGGTGCTGCATGTGGACATGGATGCCTTCTACGCATCCGTCGAGCAGCAGGATGACCCCACGCTCGCGGGCAAGCCGGTCATCGTCGGCTGGGACGGCGGCCGCGGCGTGGTGGCCGCGGCGAACTACGCGGTGCGCCGCTTTGGCGTGCACTCGGCCATGCCGATGCACCAGGCGCTGCGGCTGTGCCCGCAGGCGGTGTGCGTGCGCCCGCGCATGGCGCGCTACCAGGAAGTCTCCCGCCAGGTGTTCAGCGTCTTCCACGAGATCACTCCCCTGGTGCAGGGGCTGTCGCTGGACGAGGCGTTCCTGGATGTCACCGCCAGCGTGCAGCTGATGGGCGAGCCTGAAGAGATCGCGCGCCGCATCAAGCAGCGCATCACCGAGCTCACAGGACTCACCGCCTCGGTCGGGGTCGCCCCCAACAAGCTCGTCGCCAAGATCGCCTCGGACCTGGACAAGCCCGACGGGCTGACCGTGGTGGCCGCCGGGCGCGTGCACGAGGTGCTCGATCCGCTGTCGGTGCGGCGCATGCCGGGCCTGGGCCGCAAGGCCGGCGCGAAGGTGGAGGCGGCCGGGATCGCGACCCTGGGCGAGCTGCGCCGTGCCCCGGATGCGCTGCTGTGGCCGCTGTTCGGCCGCTACACCGCCTGGATGCGCGAGCGCGCCGCCGGCATCGACGAGCGGCCGGTGCAGGTGGACACGGAGGACAAGTCCCTGAGCGCCGAGGACACCTTCGCGCAGGACATCGGCGAGCTGGCGGTGCTGCAGCGCGAGCTGGCGCGCCTTTCGGACCTGGCCACCACGCGGCTGCGGGCGCGCACCCTGGTCGCAGGCTGCGTCGGGGTCAAGATCCGGCGCGGGGACTTCGTGACCTTCACCCGCCAGCGCGCCGTGGCGCCGCCCACCTGCCAGGGGCGCACCGTGGCCGCGGTCGCCGCCGAGCTGCTCGGCCGCTGGCTCACGGTGAACCCCGGGGCGAAACTTCGGCTGCTGGGCGTGGTCCTGAGTGAACTGACCCCGGCCGCGCAGCTGGGCCTGTTCGAGGAACCGCGCCACAGCGGGCGCCTGGATGCCACGCTGGACGAGGCGCGGGCGCGCTTTGGCGCCAAGGCGCTGCGCCGCGGAAACACTATCGAGTAGCATCCTTCGCCTATGTACCTGACGTTCTTCGGCCTCAACGAGAAACCGTTCGCGATCACCCCGGACCCGCGCTACCTGTACCTGAGCGAGCGGCACGCCGAGGCGCTCGCCCACCTGCTGTACGGCATCAACGAGGCCGGCGGGTTCGTGCAGCTCACCGGCGAGGTCGGCACCGGCAAGACCACCATCGTGCGCTCGCTGCTGGCGCAGACCCCGAAGAACGCCGAGATCGCCCTCATCCTGAACCCGAAGATGACCCCGGCGGAGTTCCTGCTGACCATCTGCGAGGAGCTGGGGATCGGGGTGCCAGACTCCGCCCTGGGGAGCCTGAAGGACCTGGTGGACATCTTGAGCCACTACCTGCTGCGCGCGCACGCCGCCGGGCGGCGCGTGGTGCTGGTCGTGGACGAGGCGCAGAACCTGTCCCCCGAGGTGCTCGAGCAGGTGCGCCTGCTCACCAACCTCGAGACCAACACCCAGAAGCTGCTGCAGATCATCCTCATCGGGCAACCGGAGCTGCGCGAGCTGCTCGGCCGCAACGAGCTGCGCCAGCTCGCCCAGCGCGTCACCGGGCGCTACCACCTGAACCCGCTGTCGCGCGACGAGACCGCCGCCTACGTGCGCCACCGCCTGCGCGTGGCAGGCTCGACCACCGACATCTTCGCCCCCTCGGCGCTGGCGGAGGCGTTCCGCCTCTCGGAAGGGGTGCCGCGCGTGATCAACGTCATCAGCGACCGCGCGCTGCTGGGCGCCTACACGCTCGACCGCCACCGCGTGACCTCCGGCCTGCTGCGCCACGCGGCGACCGAGGTGTTCGGGCGGCGCTTCGCACCATCGTGGCTGCCGTGGGCGATTACCGCCGGCATCGCCGCGGTGCTGGCGCTGGCCACCTTCGCGCTGTGGCAGTTCCAGCCATGGAACGCGCACGCCCAGGTGGCCGATGCGCCCGTGGTGCAGAGCGCAAGCACGGCCGGTGCCGCCACAGCGGCGGCCGCGACCCCCGTGGCCAGCACCCCGGCGGCGCCGCACCTGGCCGACCTGCTCGCGCAGAACGCCGCGGAGACCGACACCGACACCGCCTTCGCGCGGCTCTTCGGGCTGTGGGGTGCCAAGTACCAGCCCAACAGCACCGACCCGTGCACGCAGGCGGCGAGCCAGGGTCTTGAGTGCGTGGCCGAGCGCGGCTCGTTCGGGCAGCTGCACCTGTACAACCACCCGGCGATCCTCATGCTCACCGACCCGGCAGGGGCGAGCCACCAGGTCGTGCTCACCGCCCTGGGCGATGACCAGGCGAGCCTTGCGCTCGGTGGCACGCACAGCGTGCCGATCGGGGAGCTCACCCGCTTCTGGCTCGGGGACTTCGTCATGCTCTGGCACCCGGCCAACTCACCGGTGAAGGCACTGTCGCCGGGCATGCGCGGGGCGGACGTGCGCTGGCTGCGCCAGAGCCTGCAGCACCTGAAGGGTGTACCGGCGGACGCCCACGCCAGCGACCTGTTCGATGCACAGCTGGGCGCCCAGGTGCGCGACTTCCAGCGCGAGCACCAGCTCTCGGTCGACGGCATCGCCGGCGTGCAGACCCAGATCGCACTGGCCAGCGCGGTTGCCGGCCCCGGTGTCCCCCTCCTGTCCGCCAACATTCCACATGGTGGGTGATCGATGTCATTCATCCTTGACGCACTGAAGAAGTCCGAAAGCGACCGCCAGCGGCAGAACGGCCCGGCGCTGTTCGAGGTGAAGGTCGCGCCACGGCGCGCCGGCCTGCCCTCCTGGGCGATCGCGATCGCGGCCCTGCTGGGCATCAACCTCGTCATCGTCATGTGGATGCTGCTGCGGCATCCGGCCGCGCACCCTGATGCGGCCACCGCCGCTGTCACCCCGGCGCCTGCCGCGGCGGCGGTGCCCGCGGCACAACCGCAGGCGGTGCCGGTGCCAGGCCCGCCGGTCGCCGCGGCCGTGGCTCCCGCGACCGCTGCGGTCACCGTGCCCACACCGGTGGCCAACGCTGCGCAGGCGCAGGGCCTGCCGCCAGCGGCGACCGCGGCGACCGCTGCCGGCGCGACAGAGGCCAACCCGGAAGACAGCGCGCCGGCCACGGAACCTGCGCCGATGCTCGGCAGCCACGTCAGGCGCGGCACCGCCGACGGTGTGCCGCTTTACCAGGACGCGGCGGTCGTGCCCGGCACGCACATCCCGCAGCTGCGGCTGGACCTGCACGTGTACGCCCCCAGTCCCGCGGAGCGCTTCGCGATGATCAACATGAAGAAGCTGCGCGAAGGGGACCTGGTCGATGGCGCCCGGGTCGAGAGCATCACCCCCGACGGGGTCATCCTGTCCTACTCCGGATCACGCTTCCTGCTGCCTGCCCAGTGAGCCGCGCCGCCGCCCCCTGAAAGGGGCGGATTTGGCTGGTTTTGCCGGGGAATAGTCGCTCCCGGGCTCTCACAAGATGACCAGTTTCACAGAATACGGGTGCCACTAGCGACACGCCGCCCTGCCTGCGGCATCGTCCCCGGGGTCAGCGGGGCTGCAGCGCCCGACGGGCAGGTTTTCAAAGCGGTGACAGGCTTGGCCACGACTACTCCAGCGCATGCCTCGAGGGGATCGGCGCCGCAAGGCACGCCGTCCGGGCCATTTGCGCTCCAGGCAACCCCGCTGATCGTGCTCACGCAGGATCCGAGGTTCCTGGCGCTGCTGCGCAAGATCTCAGAGCCCGCCCACCCGGTGCGCCAGGTCGGTTCCGAGATCGACTTCTCCGCCGCGCTCATGTCGCACCATGCAGGGGTCGCCGTGCTGGATGCGGCAGCGCTCGCCACACCGGCGGTGCAGCTGGCCGCGCGCCTGCGCGCCCAGTTCCCAGACCTCGTCCTGATCGTCGCCGGGGACGCGGCCGAGCAGAACGCGCTCGCCGCGCAGATCACCGAAGGCTCGGTGCACCGCTTCCTGCACAAGCCGCTGTCCGAACAGCGCGTGCGGCTGTTCGTGGAATCCGGCTGGCGGCGCCAGCAGGAGTCGCAGAGCGAGCGCCGCGCCGCGCCGCCGCCGCAAGCACCGGCGTCGCGTCCGTGGTGGCTGATCGCAGTCGCCGCGCTCGTCCTTGCCGTGCCGGTCGCCTGGTTCGTGATGCGCTCCCCGGCGGGTGGCGGGCACGGCAACTCGGCCACCTCCGCAGCCGACGACGCGGCGCTGGAGAAACTCCTGGAGCGCGCCGACCACGCGCTGGCCACCGGCGCGCTGGTGGCCCCTGCGGCGGAGAATGCCGCTGACCTGTTCCGCCAGGCGCTGACCTTGAGCGCGCGCGACCCGCGCGCGGTGAGCGGGCTTGAGCAGGTGATCGACCGCCTGCTCACCGACGCCGACGCCCAGCTGCAGGCGCATCACCTGGAGGCGGCACAGCAGCTGGCCGATGCCGCCCGCGCCATCAACCCCAGCCACCCGCGCGTCGCCTTCCTGTCCGCGCAGATCGGCGCGCAGCGCGAGCGGTTGATCCTGTCCAAGGCACAGCGTGCCGCGGCCAGCGGGGATGTCAGTTCCGCGCTGGCCGTGCTCGATGATGCCAGCCGCGGCGGCGAGCACCGCTCGACACTGGTCGACGAGGCGCGCCAGCAGCTGGCGCAGAAGCAGGTCGACGCGCGCATCGCCGACCTCTTGGCTCGCGCGCACGAGGCCCTGGCGGCCGGGGCCTTGCTGCAGCCGCCTGAGGCCAATGCCCGCTTCCTGATCGAGTCCGCCCGCACGCTGGCGCCGAACAACACCCAGCTGCAGCAGGCACGCGCGGAACTGGCCACGCGCCTGCTCGCGCAGGCCCACCAGTCGGTGTCGGCCGGCAATGCCGATGCGGCCGATACCCTGACCGCCGCCGCCGCCGATTCCGGTGCGGACGCCACCGAGGTGGACGCCCTGCATGCCGCCACCGCGCAGCTGCGCGGCACCGCGCGCGCGGACTCGACCACGCGCCTGGAGAGCCTTTTCAGCCAGCGCATGACCCAGGGCCGCGTGCTCGAGCCCGCTGGCGACAGTGCGCATTACTACCTTGAGCAACTTGCGCAGGCCGAGCCTGCCAGCAGCACGACCCTGAGCGCGCGCACCGCCTTCGAAGCCCGCCTCACCGACGAGGCCCGCGCGGCGGTGCACGCGCAGGACTACAACGGCGCACGACGCTGGCTGAGCGCGGCACAGACCAACGGTGCCAGCCCCGTGGCCATCGCGGCAGTGGAGGCCGAACTTGCCGCCGCGCAGGACACTGCCAGGCCCACACCGTCGGTCGCCCCAGCAGCTGCACCGGCCAGCACCGCGGCTTCAACCCCCGCGCAGAGCGCCCCGGTGGCAGCCGCCGCGCACAGCACGCAGGCGGCGGCGGCCGCGGCCGCCGCTGACGACTTCATCAGCGCGAGCGACCTCAAGCGCACTCGCTACACGCAGCCGGAGTTTCCGCAGGCCGCACGTGAGCACGGCGTCGAGGGCTGGGTTGACCTGCAGTTCCTGGTCCGCCGCGATGGCACGCTCGCGGACGTCACCGTCATCGGCGCGGAGCCGGCCGGCGTGTTCGAGCCGTCCGCGCTGGATGCGGTACGTCGCTGGCGCTACCAGCCGGTCATGCGTGACGGGCAGGCGGTCGAGCGCCACACCAAGATCCGCGTGCGCTTCGCGGTGAAGCCGTGACCGCCGAGCGCGGTGCCCCGCCGGCACGCGTGCTGGTGGTGGACGATGACGTGCGCTACAGCGAGTGGCTGCGCCACCACCTGGACGTGGTGTGCCCGCAGGCAAGCGTAAGCCTGCTGAACCTCGCCGAGTTCGAGCGCTGGTGCACGCTGTTCTCCGGCCGTGACTGCGACCTGCTGATCCTCGGGGCCAACTTCGGCGCCGCGCCTGAGGACCCGGCGGCGGTGGGCCTGACACTGCTGCGCCGGCTGCGCGACCAGCCGGCAACCCCGGCCGTGATCGCCCTCGCCGAGGACGGCAACGAACTCACCGCGGTGCGCGCGCTGCAGCTGGGCGCGGTCGACTACCTGCCCAAGCGCCTGCTGAACCCTGAACGCCTGCGCACCGCGGTGCGCGTGGCGCTGCGGCGCGTGGAGCGCCGCGTGGCGCGCCGCCTGGCAAGCCTTGCCAACCTGTCACGCGAGCAGGCACTGAAGGCCCAGGCCGAGGCGGCCGTCGCCGCCGCGTTCGGCGAGGAGCCCGGCGCGGCCGTGGCGGAATTTGCCCACGGCGAGGCGGCCGAGGCGGTGCCACAGTCGGCGCAGGCCGGCGAGCCTGCCGAGTCCGGCGACCTGCAGCCTGCGGGGGTTGCCGCCCTGCTGGCCGCCGCCAACGCCGAGGTGATCCCCGGTTACACGCTGCGGCTTAAGATCGGCGAGTCGGAGAAGGCCGTCGTCTACCTCGCCACCAGCAGTCACCGCGGCCACAACGTCGCGCTGAAGGTCAGCAAGACGCTGGTGGAGAACTCCGAAGGCCGCCAGTTCCTGGAGCGCGAGTACACCGCCATCATGGCCGTGCGCAGCCCGCTGGTGGTGGAGATCTATGACTACGGCCTGCACGCAGGCCTTGAATACCTGGCGATGGAATACCTGCCGCGCGGGGACCTCAAGGCGCGCATCCAGCGCGGCGTGAGCGAGCAGGACACGGTGCATTACCTGGTGCAGATCGCCCAGGCGCTGCAGGTGGTGCACGAGGCGGGCCTGGTGCACCGTGACCTCAAGCCCCCGAACGTCATGCTGCGCGAGAACGACGGCGTGGCGCTGATCGACTTCGGTCTCGCGCGCTCGCTGCTGGGCAACACCGCCAGCACGCATACCGGCGTGCTGCTCGGCTCACCGTATTACATGAGTCCCGAGCAGGCGCTCGGGGAGACCCTCGACGCGCGCTCGGACTTCTACAGCCTCGGCATCCTGTGCTACGAGATGCTCACGGGGAACAAGCCCTACACCGGCGGTACGGCGATGGAGGTGCTGCAGCAGCATGTCAGCGCGCCGCTGCCGGTGCTGCCGCCGGGGCTGGCGCGCTACCAGTCCTTCCTCGACCGGCTGCTGGCGAAGTCCCGCGGCGAGCGCTTCGCCACCGCCGCGGAGATCATCGTGGCGGCCGCCGCCCTGCGCAACGGCGCCGCCGGCGAGGCGCAGACCAGCGCGGCCTAGTTGCCGCGCGCAGCGTCCGCGCGGCGCTGGAACCCGCGGCCGAGGCCCAGGGCCAGCACCGCCCACGCCGCCGCGACCACCGCCCCCAGCCAGCCGATCGCCGACGGACCGGCGCCCAGGCCGCCGGTGAGAGCCTTGTAGAGCGAGCCGCTCAGGGCATCGCCACCGCGATAGGCAAAGGTGTCGATGAGGCTCTTGGCCTGGTACTTCTCCTCGCGGCTGACCACGGTGAACAGCGAATCGCGGCACGGCCGGGTGATGCCGTAGTCGGCGACGCGGCGCACCGCATACACACCGATCAGCACCGCGAACGTCGGTATCAGCGCGAACAGTGCGTAGCCTGCGACCATGATCAGCGGCACCGCGACCAGGAGCGCGCGCATGCCGAACCACTTGAACAACCGGCTGAACAACAGCGCCTGCAGCAGCAGCGAGGCCAGCTGCACGCAGAAGTCGATGCGGGCGAAGAACTGCGTGCGCTCGTCGGTGTTGTGGAAGACCTTGGCGACAAAGGCTGCCTGCTCCAGGTACAGGAAGGTCGACACCCAGGTCATGAACAGCACGAACACCGCGATCCCGAGCAGGTACGGCGAGCGCGCCACCTGGGCGAAGGCGGCGAACACGCCGCCGCCGACCCCGCGCTGTGGCAACGAGGGCGCGGCGCCGGCCACTGCCGCCTCGCGCACACCCTGCTGGCGCTGCCAGCGGATCACCTGGGCCATGAACACCAGTGCCAGCAGCAGCAGCCCCGCGGACAGCAGGAGCAGGTTGATCGCCCCGATGGCAACGGCAAAGGCCTGGGCCACGAACGGGCCGATCAGCCCGCCGACGCTGGCGCCGGCCCAGATGAAGCCGAACATGCGCGTCGCCTGCTCACGGGAGAACACGTCCGCCATCAGGCTCCAGAAGGCGGCCACCACGAACAGGTTGAAGACGCTCACCCACACGAAGTAGGTGCGCGCGATCCAGGTGTGGTCCCCCTGGACGTGGAACCAGACCCAGAAGAGGGCGAGGTTCGCGGCAAAGAAGCCGTACACCCACGGCAGGAACACCGAGCGCGGGAAGCGCGAGGTGAGCCAGCCGTACACCGGCTGCAGCAGCAGCATGACCACGAACACGCCCCAGAAGAGATAAGGGATCTTGTCCAGGCCACCGCTGATACCCATCGCGTCGCGCACGGGACGCAGCATCGTGTAGCTGGCGAACGTGCACAGCAGCGTCAGGAACGAGGCCAGCAGTGCGGGTGCTTCACCCGGTTCGAGCACGACCAGGCGGCGCAGGAATTGGTTCATGAGGTATCAGTTCTAGTGTTTGTCTAAAGGATTCGCAAGGCGCTGCCAGATCGACGCGGCGCATCGCGCCGCTATCTATTGAACCCCACCTAGCACCAACCGTGTGCACTCTACGTTGGGCTCTCAGGTTGTGACGCAATTTATTGCGGTGCACAAGCTCCACACCTGATGCCTGTTCCCTAAGGGCCAACATACGCTTACTTAGGATCGGTCTACGCTCGCCCTCAGGGAGTCAACGTTTTGCCGCAGCCTCCAAGCTGGCAGCCGTCGCACCAAATAATCGCATCACAAGCTGGGCGCTGCCCGGGAAAGTCAAAGAATGAAACGCATCCTCGCACTGCTCGTGGGAGCCCTGTTCGGCGTGGTGCTCGGTACCGCACCGAGCACGGCGCAGGTGGTCACCGGCACCCTGGGCCAGCCCACGGCCACGACCACGATCCAGGGCAACCAGATTCCGGCCGCTCCGCTGCCGTTCGGCGGCGTCATCAAGGAGAGCGCCAAGGATTCCACGCCCTGGTGGCCGCCGCGCGTGACCCCACCCAGAGGTGCGCCCAACGTGCTGCTGATCATGACCGACGACCAGGGCTATGGCGTGTCGGGCACCTTTGGCGGCGTCATCCCGACCCCGTCACTGGACCGTATCGCCAGGGCGGGACTGCGCTACACCCAGTTCCACTCCACGGCGCTGTGCTCGCCCACGCGCGCGGCGCTGATCACCGGCCGCAACCACCACTCGGTGGGTTCCGGTGTCATCGGCGAGCTGTCCACTGGCTATCCGGGCTACAACTCGATCATCGGACCTGAGAATGCCAGCATCGGCACGATCCTGAAGGACAACGGCTATGCCACGTCCTGGTTCGGCAAGAACCACAACACGCCGGTCTACCAGTACAGCGCCGCCGGTCCCTACGACCAGTGGCCCTCGGGCATGGGCTTCGAGTACTTCTATGCTTCATGGGCGGGGAGACCGACCAGTGGACCCCCTACCTGTTCCGCGACCACACGCAGATCTTCCCGTTCGTGGGCCGCAAGGACTACAACCTCACCACCGACATGGCTGATGAGGCCATCAAGCACCTGCGCCAGTTGAATGCCACCGCTCCGGACAAGCCGTTCTTCCTCTACTACGTGCCCGGCGGCTCGCATTCGCCGCACCAGCCCAAGCAGGAGTGGATCGATAAGTTCCACGGCAAGTTCGACATGGGCTACGAGAAGCTGCGCGACATCATCTTCGCCAACCAGAAGCGCCTCGGCGTCATCCCGCAGAACGCGAAACTGACCCCATGGCCGGCTGAGATCCCCAAGTGGGACTCCCTGAGCGAGGTCCAGAAGAAGCTCTATGAGCGCGAGGCCGAGGTCTACGCCGGCTATACCGCTTATACCGACTACGAGATCGGCCGTGTCATCCAGGAGGTCCAGGAACAGGGCAAGCTCGACAACACGCTCATCATCTATATCGATGGCGACAACGGCACCAGCCCTGAGGGCACGCTGTCGGGCACCTATAACCAGCTCACCGCCTACAACGGCATCCTCAAGGCCCCCGAGGCCCTGCAGATGCTGCACTACGAGGACTGGGGCTCGGACAAGACCTACCCGCACATGGCGGTGGGCTGGGCGTGGGCGTTCGATACGCCGTTCAAGTGGACCAAGCAGGTCGCCTCGCACTTTGGCGGCACCCGGCAGGGCCTGGCCATCTCCTGGCCCGGGCACATCAAGGACGTGGGCGGCGTGCGCTCGCAGTTCCACCACGTGATCGACATCGTGCCGACCATCCTGGAAGCCACGGGCATCAAGGCGCCGGAGACCGTCAACGGCATCAAGCAGCGCCCGATCGAGGGGGTGAGCATGCTCTACACCTTCGCCAACCCGAACGCTCCCTCGACACGTACCACGCAGTACTTCGAGATGGCGGGCAACCGCGGCATCTACCAGGACGGCTGGATGGCCAATACGACCCCCTTCGCGCCGCCGTGGGACCTGGCCACGGGCAAGCTGCCGGACGTCGACACCGGTTACAAGTGGGAGCTGTACCACCTCACCGAGGACTTCACGCAGAACGACGACCTGTCCGCCAAGAACCCCGCGAAGCTCAAGGAGCTGCAGGCGCTGTTCCTGACGGAAGCGGCGAAGTACAACGTGCTGCCGCTGGACAACACAGCATTTGTGCGCCTGCAGACACCGCGCCCGAGCGCGGTCGCGGGCAAGACGCTGTTCACCTACTCCGGTGAGATCTCGGGGATCCCGACCGGCAGTGCGCCGGACATCCTGGACAAGGACTTCACCATCACCGCCCAGATCACCGTGCCGGAGGGCGGTGCCGAGGGCATGCTGGTCACCCAGGGCGGTCGCTTCGGCGGCTACGCCATGTACCTGCTGCACGGCAAGCCGGTGTTCGTCTACAACCTGCTCGACCTCGAGCGCTTCCGCTGGGAGGGCGGGGTCGGCGGCCTCATCGGCGACGACCTGTTCGGCAAGGCGCTCAAGCCCGGCAAGCACACGCTCGTGTTCGACTTCAAGTACGACGGCCCGGGACCTGGCAAGGGTGGCACGGGGGTGTTCACCGTGGATGGCAAGGAGATGGCCCGCAAGAGCATCGAGCACACCATCCCGCTGCTGCTGACCATCGACGAGACCTTCGACGTCGGCGTCGACACGCGCACTGGCGTGGATGACAGCTACACGCTGCCGTTCCGCTTCACCGGCACCATAAACAAGGTGGACGTGAAGCTCGGCAAGTCGCAGCTCTCGGCCGAGGATGAACGCAAGCGCGCCGACACCGTGGCGGCGGTCACTGACTGATTCGAGGCTTCCCCAATCGGGTGTCTGCACCGCGGCACGGCGCAGACACCCGATGCGATCGGGGCTGATCTTCCTACCTGGGCAGGCCGCCTGACTTCAGGTAATCCACGACTACGCGGGTCATCGCCCGCAGTCCCACCTCGATGCCGCGCTCGTCGATGTAGAAGAAGTCGGAGTGATTGGCGGGCGCGGTCAGTGTGTCCTGCGACTCGGGCGTCACGCCGACAAAGAAGAAGAATCCCGGCACTTCCCTGGCGAAGAACGAGAAGTCCTCGGCCGCCGTCACCAGCGGCACCTGGATGACATTGCCCGCCCCGACCACCGCTTCCAGCGATGGCAGCGCTTTCTGAACCAGCGCCGGGTCGTTGTAGGTAACCGGGTAGTGCTCAGGCCCCAAGATGAGTTCCGCCGTGGCGCCATTGGCAAGCGCGGTGTGCTCGATGATGAGCTTCATGTGATCGAGCACCACCGTGCGCTGGGCGTCGGTGAAGGTGCGCATGGTGCCGAGCATGTTCACCTCCGCCGGGATGATGTTGTTGCGGATGCCGCCCTTGATCGCCCCGATGGTGACGATCGCAGGGTTGGCGGTGATATCGACGTCGCGGCTGACGACGGTCTGCAGCGCACCGATCATCTGCGCGGAGGTCACGATCGGGTCGACCGACTGCCAGGGCCGCGCGCCATGCGCCTGCTTGCCCTTGACGTTGATCTTGAAGGAGTCGACCCCGGCCATCATCGGACCTGAGCGGTAGCCGATCTGGCCGACGTGCTGGCCGGCCCACACGTGCATGCCGAACACCACCTGCGGCGGATACTTCCTGAAGATGCCCTGCTTGAGCATCAGTTGCGCACCACCTTCCTCACCCTCCGGCGCACCTTCCTCCGCCGGCTGGAAGATGAACAGCACGTTGCCCGGCAGGCTGGCGCGTTCGGCCGTCAGGATCTGCGCAAGGCCCAGCAGCATCGCCGTGTGCGAGTCGTGCCCGCAGGCGTGCATGACACCCACGGTCTCGCCGCGATAGGTAGTCGTGACGTGAGAAGCAAAGGGCACGTCGGTTTTCTCGGTCACCGGCAGCGCGTCCATGTCGGCACGCACCGCGACCGTGGGTCCGGGCAGGGCGCCCTTGAGAAAGCCGACCACCCCGGTATGGGCCACGCCGGTTTCCACCGTGAGTCCGAGCTTGCGCAGCTCGTCGGCCACGAGCTTCGCGGTGCGGGTCTCGCGGTTGCCCAGCTCCGGGTGGGCATGGATGTCGCGCCGCCAGGCGATGACCTGGGGCAACTCCCTGGCGTCCAGGGCCTCCAGGGCGGGGGGATCCAGCTGCGCCGCGTGCGCCGTGGCAACAATCGTGGTGGCAAGGGTGGCGACGAGGATGGTTTTCACGATACTTGCAGCTCCAGTGTGTTGCCTCAGGTGGTGTCGACTGCGGCGCGCCGGCACCTGGGCGCGAGTCTGACATAGCGCACCTGCACGCACGGCGGGGGTGCTTCTTGACGCAGTCAGAGCGCGCAGTGCACCCTCAGCCCACGCAAGCGGTCGACTCGGGGAGAACTCAGGTGAAAAGAAGACATTTCGTGGCCGCCGGTGTAGCGACGCTTGGCAGCCTCGTCATTCCCTACCAGCGTGTCTTCGGCGAGGAGGCCGCGACCGCCGTGCCGATCCTGGGCATCGATGGCCGCCAGCTGACCCTAAGTGCCGCTGACCTCCAGGACCTGAAGGCCGGCCTGCGCGGGGAGCTCATCACCGCATCCTCGCCCAACTACGATGCCGCACGGCGGCTATGGAGTCCGGCCTTCGACCGGCGCCCCGCGCTGATCGTGCGCTGTAGCGGCGCCGGGGACGTGAAGCATGTGGTGAGCTTTGCGGCCGCCCATGGGTTGCTGACCGCGGTGCGCTGCGGTGGCCACAGCCTGTCCGGCCAGTCCGGGGTCGACAACGGGCTGGTGATCGATGTATCGCCTATGCGCCTGGTTGAGGTGGATCCGGTTGCCAAGCGTGCACGGGTCGCCGGCGGCTCGCTGCTGGGGCAACTGGACATGGAAGCGGCCGAATTCGGCCTCGCCACCACCGCGGGCACTGTCGCTGACACCGGCGTCGCAGGCCTTACCCTGGGTGGGGGCTTCGGCCGCCTGGCACGCAAGTTCGGCCTCAGCTGCGACAACGTCACCGGCTTCGAGGTCGTAACCGCCGACGGTCGCTGGCAGCGTGCCAACGCCCACGAGAACCCCGACCTGTACTGGGCGCTGCGCGGCGGCGGCGGCAACTTCGGCGTCGTGACCTCGTTCGAATTCCAGCTGCACGAGCTGGCACCGGTCATCTACGGCGGCACGATCACGTTCCCGTTCGAGAACGTCGGCGCCATGCTGCGCTCCTATGCCGAGATCACCGCGGCCGCCCCAGACGAGCTGGACGTCGACGTCGACCTCGAGGACAACGACAAGGGTGGTCGCGAGGTGCAGTTCAGCGTGTGTTACTGCGGGCCGCAGGCAGATGCTGAGAAGGTCGTCGCCCCACTGCGCAAGCTCGGCAAGCCCACCCAGGATAAGCTCGGTCCCGCCAGCTACGTGCAACTGCAGGGCAGCGCCAACATGCCCGGGCACAGCAACTCCGGCATGTACGTCAAGGGCGGCCTGGTGCCCGCGCTCACCCCGGCGCTCATCGACGCACTGGTCGATTACGTCGAGCACAACCCCTCGCCCAGCTTCGACATCGGCATCGAGCACCTGGGCGGGGCGATCGGCCGCGTGCCCCCCGATGCCACCGCCTACTTCAATCGCCACGCCACCCACAATCTGCTGTCCTTGGGCTTCTGGCGCGTGCCGGCCGACGCGCCCGATGTCCGGGAGCGCAACACCGAGTGGGTGCGCGGAGCGTGGAAGCAGCTGGAGCCGTTCACGCAGGGACACTACGTGAACATCACGAACAGCGACCCGACCGGCAACCGCGCGCTCTCGGCGTACGGGGACAACCTGCCACGGCTCGCGGCGCTCAAGAAGCGCTACGACCCGAACAATTTGTTTCACATGAACTCCAACATCAAGCCGGCGTAGCGCCGCGTACGCAGCATCGCCACGCTTGACACACCTGCGCCATAAAGGTGCAATGCTTTCCGGTCCAGGCTGGTGGGCCGTAGGGTCGCGAGCGAAGTTATAAGATCCATGCATCTTGTCGATACGACCCTCTTCTATTCACCGACCAGTGGCGGCGTTAAGCGTTACCTGACCGCCAAGCACGCCTGGCTGAAGGCGCACACCTCCTGGGAACACACCATCCTGGTGCCCGGGCGCGAAGCGCACATCGAACGCGGCGCGGTGTCGACGATTCAGGGCTACCCGGTGCCGGGGACCTTCAATTACCGGCTGCCGCTGAACCCGCGCCTGTGGGTGCGGCTGCTGGACCAGCTTGAGCCGAGCCTTATCGAGGCCGGGGATGCGTTCCACCCGGCCTGGTGCGCGGCGCGCGTCGCGCGCCGGCGCGGCATCGCGATCACCGCGTTCTACCACTCGAACCTGCCGCAGATCATCAGCAAGCGCGTCGGCGGCTCGCTGTCGGCGCCGGCGCTGCGCCGCTACATCCGCTGGACCTACGAGCGCTTCGACGTGGTGTTCGCGCCCAGCCGGCTGATGTGCGCGTACCTGAATGACCTGGGCGTGCCGCATGCCGTCCACCAGCCCTTAGGGGTCGACACCGAGGTGTTCAACCCGCAGCGCCGCAGCCACGACCTGCGACAACGCCTCGGGCTGCCGGCCAATGCGCGGGTGCTGATCTACGCCGGGCGCTTTTCCGGGGAAAAGAACGTGCCGGTTTTGCTGCAGGCGTTTGCACGCCTGGGCGCGCCCTACCACCTGCTCCTGGTGGGTGGTGACCGCGAGGCGCGCCCGAGCTCCAACGTGACCATGCTGCCGTACCGCCGCGACAGCGTGGAACTGGCGCAGTGGCTCGCCTCGGCCGATGCATTGGTGCATGCAGGCACCAAGGAGACTTTTGGGCTGGTGATCCTGGAGGCGATGGCCTGTGGCCTGCCGGTGGTCGCCACCCGCGCGGGCGCCTTCCCGGAGTTCATCGACGAGAGCGTCGGCGCGCTGGCCGAACCCTACGATCCGCACAGCATGGCCGCGGCCATCGCTGCGCTCTACGAGCGCGATCTTGAGGCGGTGGGGGCTACCGCACGCGCGCGGGTCATCAAGCAGTTCACCTGGAACCGCGCCTTCCACACGCAGATGGCGACCTACGCCTCCCTGGCGGGCACGCAGCGCCAGGAGCTTCCCGAGAGCGAGGGCGAGATGCTCTCGCCCAGCCCGTA
The DNA here is from genome assembly GCA_963703025.1 of uncultured Pseudomonadota bacterium. Taxonomy (GTDB): domain Bacteria; phylum Pseudomonadota; class Gammaproteobacteria; order Steroidobacterales; family Steroidobacteraceae; genus 13-2-20CM-66-19. The sequence continues at coordinate 1,359,776 of OY969778.1, forward strand.
ACCGGCAGCCCCGCCGCAGCGCGGCACTAGCGCACGATCAGCACCACCCCGCAGAACAGGAATGCGGCGCCGAGCATCCGGCTCACGGTGAGTGGGTGCTGCGCAAAGCCCAGCCAGCCGAAGTGGTCCAGCGCCAGCGAGGTGACCAGCTGGCCGAGCACCACCAATGCCAACAGTGCTGCGGCGCCCAGGCGCGGGCCGACGATGATGCTCGAGGCCACGTAGAAGGCGCCCATCACCCCGCCCAACCAGGCCCACCACGGCACCGTTCCCAGCTGCGCGCGCGCCGGCCACGGTGCCCCGGTCACCAGGATCAGCAGCAGCAGTGACAGCGAGCCGACCAGGAAGCTGATCAGTGCTGCGACCATGGGGCTCGACAGCACCCCGCGCAGGGTGACGTTCATGCCCACCTGCATCGAGATGCACACGCCCACTGCAAGCGCCAGCAGGTAGAAGAGCGTCTCCTGCATCAGGAACTGCCCCGCAGCCGGCGCAGCACGGCCATCCCGGTGCCACTGGCCGCGAGCATCAGAACGAGTCTCCAGAACAGGCGCTTGCCCGCCGGCACCGGCCGCGGCGGGATCGCGCGGTAGAACGGCGCGCTCACGTCACGGTGCACATGCATGGTGTGCGCCAGCAACGGCCACTCACCGGATGGGCTTGAAATGCGCAACATGCCGGGGGCGCGCTGTTCCACCACTGCATCCTGCAGGGTCGCGGGCAGTCCGCTGGGCGCCGCGACGGTGAATGCCACGGTCAGCGGCTGCGCGGCAGCGGTGGCACTGATGCCGCTGAGTGTGAACTTCACCGCGCCGGGGCTGCGCTGGCAGCTGACGGCGCCGGCAAAGCGCACTGCAGTGTCAGTCATGCGCCGGCCTGCGGCAGCTGGTGCACATCGCTCGGCATCGCATTAGTTCCTTCCCTTTCGCCCAAGGATTGTAGGATAGCGCGCGTGGACATTCCCCTGCTCGAGCCGCGCCGCGACCTCACCCTCACGCACGCCACCTCGCTGGTGGTCGGCATCACCATCGGCACCGGTGTCTTCCTCAAGTCCGCCGCCATGGCACAGGCAGTTGGCACCCCGGGCCTGGTGCTCGGTGCCTGGGTGGTCGCAGGCCTCGTGGCATTGCTGGGCGCACTGTGCTTCTCCGAGCTGGGCGCCATGCTGCCGGATGCCGGCGGCGAGTACGTCTACCTGCGCGCCGCCTACGGCGAGATCCCCGGTTTCCTGTATGCCTGCAACAGTTTCCTGCTCGGCGGCGCCAGCATAGCCGCCTACGGCGCGGCGGTCGCGATCTTCATCTCCGACATCCACGTGTTCGACCACGAGTGGTTCACGCACACCTTCAATTTGTTCGGCACCACGTTCACCTGGCAGTTCGGCACGCGCCAGCTGCTGGCGATCGGGGTCATCGCCGTGTTTGCCGCGATCAACTGCGCCGGGGTCATGCTCGGCGGGCGCGTGCAGACCATCCTCACCGTGGCCAAGGTCATCGCCATCGCAGGCGTCGTGGTCGGGGTGTTCCTGTTCTCCGGCACGCACGATGCGGCCAACCTCGCGGCCGAGCCGGCACGCGGCCAGCGGCGGCTTCTCAGGGTTCGGGGCGGCGATGTTCGCTGCGATCTGGGCCTACAGCGGCTGGCAGTACCTGCCCATGGCCGCAGGCGAGGTGCGCGAGCCGCAGCGCAACCTGCCGCGCGCCATCATGGGCGGCACGCTGCTGGTGCTGGTGATCTACCTGCTGGTCAACAGTGCCTACCTGTACGCGCTGCCGTTCTGGCAGGTGGCGAGTTCCAACTCGACCGCCTACCCCGATGCGCCGTCGGTGGCCGCGCGCGCGGTGCAGACCTTCCTCGGCGCGCGTGCCGCCCCGGTCGCCTCGCTGATCTTCCTGATCTCAACTGTCGGCTCGCTCAATGGCACGATCCTCACGCGCGCGCGCGTCTCGTACGCCTCGGCGCGCGACGGGCTGTTCTTCAGCCCCTTCGGGCGCCTGAGCCCGCGCACGCGCGTACCGGTGACCTCGCTGGTGCTGCTGTGCGTGTGGGCGGCGGTACTGGCGGCCTCGGGCAGCTTCGACCAGCTCACCAACATGGCCGTGATGTCCTACGCGCTGTTCTGGATCCCGGTGACGCTCGCGGTCATCGTGCTGCGCCGCACGCAACCCAACGCAGTGCGCCCGTTCCGCGTGCCGCTGTACCCGTGGGTGCCGCTGGTGATGGTCGCCATCATGGTGTGGATCGTGGTGAGCGCGCTGCTCACCACGCCCAAGGAGGCGATCGCGACCATCGTGCTGATCCTGCTCGGGCTGCCGCTCTACCCGCTGTTCCGCCGCGGCGGACGGCGCCCGGCCTAGTCCGACTCCAGCTCCCACAGCGTCAGCGGCGCGCCGCGCCGCAGCCAGAATCCCAGGCCCGCCTCGCGGAACTGCCGCCGCAGCCGGCTGCGGTACCAGTGCGCGCTGCGCAGGTGGACGTTGGTGTCGGTGCGCGCGGGATCGGCGTTGTGCTTGAGGTCGAAGCTGGTCAGCGCGCTGAAGTACAGCACGCCACGGCACAGCCGGCCGAAGTTGGCCAGCGCACTGGCCGCCGCACGGTCGTCCAGGTACTGCAGCACGTCGTAGCAGATCACGAGGTCAAACGGCGTGCGCGCGCGGAATTGCTCGATGCGCCCGTGCTGCCAGCCGAAGCGCTCGCACAGGTACTGGCTGGTCTCAAGGCCGGTGTACTGCGCGCGCGGGATGAGGCGCTTCAGCGCGCTGCGCAGCATCCCGGTGCCGCAGCCGGCCTCGAGTATGCGGTGCACCGGCAAGCCGGCATGTTCGGCCATCGCCGCGATCAGGCGCGCACGCGCTCCCATCTCGCGGCGGTTGATGACCGCGGTCCTGGGGTCGAAGTAGAAACGCCGGTAATACTCGCGATCAAATTCCACCAGCGCACCCCCTGGCAGCGTGGCGGCCTGTTGCGCCTGTGACGCAGGTCGCGACCGCAGTGGCCGCCGCGGGCACTACGAGGAGGGTTATGACAGCCTTCAAGTGAAACCTTTGCCGTTGTGCGCCGATTGCGCCATCGCGCGTTGACTGAATATGGCCTTGCGCACTATCGCGAATCAACATGGGAGTGACTTGATGAGATCGTATATAGCCAAGCTGGTCCTGGCGGTGCTGTTGAGCGCGGCGTTGACCGCCTGCGTCGTCAGGGCGACGGCCCCCGGTGTGGAAGTGGTTGCCTACGAGGCGCCACCGCCGGTGCGTTACGAGGTCGTGGGCGTCGCGCCCAGCCCCGGATACTTCTGGATCGGCGGCGGCTGGTTCTGGGAGGGCAACCGCTACAACTGGCATCCGGGACGCTGGGAAGCCCCGCGGCCCGGCTACCGCTGGGAGCCCCATGCCTGGCACCAGCACGGCAATGAATGGCACATGGCCCCGGGTCACTGGGTGGCCGTGAAGCGCTGAAGGTAAGCCCGCGCCGGTTGCACAGCAGCAACCGGCGCGGCAATTGCGCGCCTCGGCGCGGGGCGGCACACTCTGGCTGCCGGCAGGTGCCGGCTGAGCCTGGAAAGTGACTGCCCATGAGGCGTGCGGTAGAGGTAGCGGGCGCAGCGCTCGTAGCGGCGGTGCTGGGGATGGTCACGGTGGCGGCCGCGGCACCCGCGGCCCCCGGCAAGTTCACGCTTTCGAGTCCGGACATCAAGGCCGGCGCCAAGATGGCCGATGCGCAGGTGTTCAGCGGCTTCGGCTGCCAGGGCGGTAACGTCTCCCCCGCGCTGTCCTGGAGCGGCGCGCCCAAGGGCACACAGAGCTTCGCGCTCATGGTCCACGATCCCGACGCGCCCACCGGCAGCGGCTGGTGGCACTGGGTGGTCTACAACATCCCGGCCACTGCCACATCGCTCGCCTCCGATGCCGGCAACACGCAGAACCATCTCATGCCCGGAGAGGCGGTCCAGGGGCGCACCGACTTCGGCACCAGCGGCTATGGCGGCCCGTGCCCGCCACCGGGCAAGCCGCACCACTATTACTTCCGCCTGTATGCGTTGAAGGTGCCCAAGCTGGACCTGCCCAAGGACTCCACCGCCGCCTTCATCGGCTTCAACGTGCGCTCCCAGTCACTGGGGTCTGCAGAGCTGCTGGGTGTCTATGGCCGCTAGCGGGATGCGCGACCGGCGGCCGGCCGTGTGGCCGTGGCTGGTCATGCCGCTGGTGGTGCTGGGGGCCTTCTATACCCTCAAGCACGTGCGCGAACACCCCGGTGCGCAGGCCGTGGCACCCCAGGCGCAGGCCGCCCCGCCAGTCCCGTCCAGCGGGCAATAGCCCGCGCGTCTTGCCAAGTGGCGCAGCGGTCCCCCGGCGGCTAGGATGGCCGCCCTTTTGAGCTCCCGGCCGCTACCGCCTCATGCCCGCCTCCTCCGCCAAGCCTAAGTCCAAGGCCAGCCCACGTGCCAAGCGCGCGCCCCGGGTCGGCTTCGTCAGCCTCGGCTGCCCGAAGGCGCTGGTGGATTCCGAGCGCATCCTCACGCAGCTGCGCGCGGAGGGCTACGAGGTATCCCCGACCTACGAGGCGGCGGACGTGGTGGTCGTCAACACCTGCGGCTTCATCGATGCCGCGGTGGATGAGTCCCTCGACGCCATCGGCGAGGCGCTCGAGCAGAACGGCCGCGTCATCGTCACCGGGTGCCTCGGCGCCAAGCCCGAGCGCATCCTCGAGCGCCACCCGCGCGTGCTCAAGGTCACCGGCCCGCACGCCTACGAGGACGTGGTCACCGCGGTGCACGAGCACCTGCCGCCGCTGCATGATCCGTTCCTCGACCTGGTGCCGCCGCAGGGCGTGCGCCTCACGCCGCGGCACTACGCGTACCTGAAGATCTCGGAAGGCTGCAACAACCGCTGCAGCTTCTGCATCATCCCGGCGATGCGCGGCGATCTGGCCAGCCGGCCGATCGACGCAGGTGATGCGCGAGGCCGAGCGCCTGGTGAACGCGGGCGTGAAGGAGCTGCTGGTGATCTCGCAGGACACCAGCGCCTACGGCGCCGACATCCGCTACGCAGGCGGCCAGTGGCGCGGTCAGGACTACGAGACGCGCTTCATCGACCTGGCGCGCGCCCTGGGCGAGCTCGGCGTCTGGGTGCGGATGCACTACGTCTATCCGTATCCGCACGTGGACGAGGTCATCCCGCTGATGGCCGACGGGCGCGTGCTGCCCTACCTCGACATCCCGTTCCAGCACGGCAGCCCGAGCGTGCTCAAGCGCATGCGCCGCCCGGCGCACGCGGTGGATACGCTCGCGCGCATCCACGCCTGGCGGCGCGAGTGCCCGGACTTGACGCTGCGCAGCACCTTCATCGTCGGCTTTCCCGGGGAGACCGAGGCGGAGTTCGAGGAACTGCTGGCCTGGCTGGACGAGGCGCAGCTGGATCGCGTCGGCTGCTTCAAGTACTCACCCGTCGAGGGCGCCACCGCCAACGCGCTTGCCGACCACGTCGCCCCGCAGGTGCAGGAGGAGCGCTACGCGCGCTTCATGGAGCGCGCCGCGCAGATCAGCGCGCAGCGCCTGGCCGCGCGCGTGGGCACGGCGCATGCGGGTGCTGGTGGATGAGGTGGACGCGGATGCCGCCATCGCCCGCAGCGAGGCGGATGCCCCGCAGATCGACGGCGTGGTGCGCATCGAGCGTGGCGGCAAGCTGCGCGCCGGCGACTGGGCGCGAGGTCAAGATCACGGCCGCGGATGCCTACGATCTCACCGGCCGCCTCGCGCCTTAGCGCGTGAGGCGGCCGGCAAAACCGCTTAACTTCAGCCCGAGGTCATGCCCAGCGACTGCATGATTGCGGTGGCCTGGTCCTTGGCGGCTGCGGCCTTCGCCATGGCGGTGCTGTAGTCCCCCGAGCTTGCCGCGTTGCTGGCATCGGCCCAGGCGGTCTTGATCGAGGCGAGCCCGCTCTGGGCGCTGGCCAGGGAGTCCTTGGTCACCCCGTGGGGCAGGTGCTTGGACTTGGACAGCATGTCGACGCGGCTTTGCAGGGCAGCCACCATCTTCGGCACGTCGGTGCTCATCGAGCCCCAGGCATCCTTGGCCTTCGCCATGGCAGCCTCGGCATCGGCGGCCTTGGCCGAGGCGGCATCCTTCAGCGAGCCGATAGTGGTCATCAGCGCCGGGGCGCCGGCCATCACCGCCTTGTAGTCACCCTTGGCCGAGTGCGTCCTTGAGCGCTGGCAAGCTGGGCATCGGCGGCCGCGAGCTGGTCGGGCACGTACTTCTGCGCCATGTCGCGCACCGCGCTCAAGCGCTGTCCGCGCCGGCGACGGCCTGCTCGGCCGGGCCCTTCTGGTTCGCGCAGCCGACGATGAGCATGGCCATCATCGCCGCCATCAGCCAACTCAATTGCTTCTTCATGTTCGTTAGATCCTGTGGTTGATCGTGGAAGTATCGTTCAGGGAATGCGCAGCTTCTGGCCCGGGAAGATCTTGTTCGGATCCTTCAGTACGTCGCGGTTGGCCTCGAAGATCTGCGTGTAGAGCGAGGCATCGCCGTAGTACTTCTGCGCGATCTTCCCCAGTGTGTCGCCCGAGGCGACGACGTGCGTCTGCGTGTAGGGGTTGTCATCTGCCGGGGCATTCCCCGCTGCCTGGGGATTGGACCCTGGCGGGGTATTCTCATTGACCATGTGTCCTCCGGATCGTTAACTGCATTCCGTACGCTTCAGGGACAGCGCGCACACGGCTAACGAAGTTCATGCACCGTCTGTTGTTCTTTTACGGTGCATGGAGCCGCGGCGACCGGTCCGCACGAGCTGTTTGAAGTGGAAGCCTAGCACGAAGGCCCCGCCGGCCACCGCAGCATCCGCGCCGGCGCCCTGTAAGTGATTGTTTCCGGCGGCCCTGCGCCGTCATTCCTGTGGCCGCACGCTGCGGCCGCGCACGGCATCGTCCACGCTTGAATAGTCCAGGGTGGCGGCGCGCAGCTGGGCCACCCCGGCGCGCAGCAGGGCCTCGCGTGCCTGCTCCTTCAGGCGCGCCACGCGCAGCTCGCCGCCACGCGCCGCAAACCAGCCGCAGAACTCCGCAAGGGTCTCGAGCGCGGTGCTGTCAAGGTCGGGGGACTCCTCGAGGCTCAGCACCAGCAGCTTCGCCGCCGGCTGCCGCAGCACCAGTTCGCGCGCCTGCGTCATGATCGGCTCGGCGTTGGCGAAGAACAGCGGCTCCTCGGGACGCAGCACCAGCACGTCAGCGGGCATGAGCGCGTGCGGGAAGCGCGCACTGCTCACGTAATCATGATTGCCGACCCTGCCCAGCACGGCCAGCCGCGGTGAAGCCAGCGAGCGGATGAGCATCGCGATGCTGAACACGATGGCGGCCAGCAGTCCGTTCATGACCCCCAGGAACATCACCGCCAGCACCGAGGCGACCGCGATCGTGCGGTCGCGCTGCCAGCGGAAGTAGTTGGCGAATACGCCCACGCGCAGTGACTTGCTGACCGCGTGGATGACGATCGCTGCTAGCACCGGCTCCGGGATGCGCTCGATCCAGGGCAGGAACAGCAGCACCAGCACGGCCACGACCGCCGCGGCGGCCAGCCCCGAGAAACGCGAGGTGGCACCGGCCGCATCGTTGGCCGAGGTGCCCGAGTAGCCCGCCCCCACGGGGGTGCCCTGGAAGAGTCCCGACACGATGTTGGCCACCCCGAGCGCCAGCAGGTCGCGGTTGGGCTGCACCGGGTCCTCATGCTTGAGCGCGTAGGTGCGGATCGAGCCGTAGGACTCGGCGAACAGGATGAACATCAAGGCGAGCGAGAACTCCACCAGCGCGAGCCAGTGCAGTCCCGGGGGTAGCGCGAATACCGGCAGCGCCAGCGCAAGGTGGATCGGGCCAGTGAGCGCCACCCCGCGCGCGGCCAGGGCAGCGGAGGCGGCGATGCTGGCGATGATCACCACCAGCGCGCCCGGGATGCGCGGCACGCGCTCCAGGGCAAAGAGCCCCGCAAGCGCGGCCAGCCCGCACGCAAGACTTGCCATGTGCCAGGCCGCGACGCTGCGCGCGATCTCCAGCAGCAGCGAGAAGAACCCGCTGCTGTGCGCGTGCATGCCGACCAGGTGCGGCCACTGCTTGACCGCGATCACGATCGCAAGCCCGAAGGCGTAGCCGCGCAGCACCGGGCGGGCGATGAGGCTCGAGATCGCCCCCAGCCGCAGGCTCGCCGCGAGCGCGAAGGCGATCCCCGTGCCGATCACCAGGAACGAGGCGAAGGCCATGCGGGCTACCGGGTCCTGCCCGCCCAGGAACAGCGTCGCCGAGGCGAGCACCGCCGCGGAGGAAGACGTCGCGGTCACGATCGCGAAGCGGCTGCGCCCGATGAACCCATAGACCACCAGGCCTGCGAACAGCGCGATCACGCCGGCCTGCGGCGGCAGGCTCGCAAGCCCGGAGTACGCCACCGCCTCCGGCAACAGCAGTCCGGCGATCGACAGGCCGGCAAGCAGGTCGGCGACTGATGCCGTTGTTCTCATTCTCGGCGCATCGTACCGCAAGCCCCGGCGCTCCCACAGCGCCGCTGCGGCCGGGCGCAGACCTGTGCAAGACTCCCCAAGAGCGCAGCACGAGGAGTTGGGGCGATGGACAATCTCTTGGAAGGTTGGGAGAACTTCTACGTGATCACCGGCTCCTCGGCCGGAGGTCTCACGGGTCTCACGTTCGTGGTCATAGCCCTGGCAGCGGACGCCAACCGCGTGCGGGCCAACGGCCTGCGCGCCTTCGTGACCCCGATCATCGTGCACTTCGGGGTGGTGCTCGCGCTCGCCGCTTTCCTGAGCATGCCGCACCAGAGCATCCTCGCGCTGAGCATCGGCTTCGCCGCCATCGCCGTGATGGGCCTGGTCTGGAGCGTGGTCATCGTGAAGAACATGCCCCAGCACGGCAGCGACTACGAGGCGGTCGCCGAGGACTGGATCTGGAACGTGATCCTGCCGTCGCTGGTGTATGCGCTGATGCTGGCGATGTCGTACCTGGTGTGGCACCACGTGGCCGGTGCGCTCTACGGCATGGCGGCCGGCTCGGTGGCGCTGCTGTTCATCGGCATCCGCAACGCCTGGGACATCGCGGTCTGGATGGCGCTCACCCGCCCGGAAGCTCCCAAGTCTCCCCCGGATTAGCCGGCCGAACCACAGCAGTGCGCTCGCCAATAGCTTTTGATGCTTTGACATCAATGCATCTGATGCTATGATGTCATCCGCTTAATCGGGGGCTAACGCGCCATGCGGACCACGCTGTCCATCGACGACGATGTCTTGCAGAAGGCAAAGCTCACCGCCGCCAAGCGGCGGCTGTCTTTCCGCACGGTCATCAACGAGGCGTTACGTGCCGGCTTGAGTGCCGTGGGGGTACCCGCAGATACCGCGCCCTATCGGACCAAGCCGCATAAATTGGGGTTAAAGGCCGGCAGGAACCTGGACAACATCCAGGAGCTTCTGGCGCACAGCGAGGGCGAAGACTTTCGATGATCTTGGTCGATGCCAACATCCTGCTATACGCCGAAGATCAGCTCAGCACACAGCATGAGAGGGCGCGTGAGTGGTGGGACCTTCAACTGTCAGGGGCAGATCCGGTGTGCCTGTGCTGGAGCGTGCTGTGTGCCTTTATCCGGATCGGCACCAATCCTCGGGTGTTTGAAAGGCCACTGACGCTGAAGCAGGCAGTACACCGGGTACAAAGTTGGCTCGATCAGCCGTGTACCCGGCTGATCTACCCGACGGAACGTCATTGGAGCGTCCTGCAATCACTTCTGAGCGAAGCTCAGGCATCCGCAAATCTCGTGTCCGATGCCCACTTGGCAGCTCTGGCGGCGCAACATGGCTGCACGCTCATGTCGACCGATGGTGACTTCGCTCGCTTTGCTCGGATCAAGTGGCGGAATCCGCTGAAATGACAGCGCGTCAGGTGGACACTGCCACTGGACAGCGAAACCGGAAGCTTTTCCGAATCGCCGTCGCATAACGCCGCGCCGCGATTACTCGACTGTTACGCTCTTGGCGAGGTTGCGCGGCTGGTCGACGTCGGTGCCCTTGAGGATCGCGGCGTGGTAGGCCAGCAGCTGCAGCGGGATGGTGTACACCACCGGTGCCTGGAAGTAGGTCACGTGGCGCGGCATCTCGATCACCGTCACGCCATCGCTCGGACTTGATGCCTGACTCCGGATCGGCGAACACGATGAGCTCGCCGCCGCGTGCGCGCACTTCCTGCAGGTTCGACTTGAGCTTTTCCAGCAGGTCGTTGTTGGGCGCCACCGCGACGACCGGCATGTCCGCATCGACCAGCGCCAGCGGCCCGTGCTTGAGCTCGCCGGCCGGATAGGCCTCGGCGTGGATGTAGGAGATCTCCTTGAGCTTCAGCGCACCTTCCATCGCGATCGGGTAGAGCGCGCCGCGCCCCAGGAACAGCGCATGGTGCTTGTCGGCAAAGCGCTCGGCCAGGCGGTGGATCACCGGATCCAGCTGCAGGGTCTTCTCGACCAGGCCGGGCAGCTCGATCAGCCGCGTCACCAGCCCGCGCTCGCGCTCGGCGTCGGCGCCATGGTGCTTGGCAAGTGCGACCACGAGCATGCCTAGCGCGGCCAGCTGCGTGGTGAAGGCCTTGGTGGAGGCCACGCCGATCTCAGGTCCGGCGCGCGTGAGCATCACCAGGTCCGACTCGCGCACCAGCGAGCTTTCCGGGACGTTGCAGATCGACAGCGAGGCGAGGTAGCCGGACTGCTTGGCCAGGCGCAGCGCGGCGAGCGTATCGGCGGTCTCACCGGACTGCGAGATGGTGACGAACAGCGAGTTGGCTGGCACCAGCGGGTTGCGGTAGCGGTACTCGCTGGCGATGTCGACCGCGCACGGCACCTTGCAGATCTGCTCGATGAAATAGCGCGCCACGCTTGCCGCGTGATAGCTGGTGCCGCAGGCGACGATGTGCACGTTCTTGGTATGCCGGAACACCTCGGTCGCCGCCGGCCCGAAGGCGGCCTCCAGCAGGCGGCCATTGGCGACGCGCTCCTGCAGGGTGTCGGCGATGGCGCGCGGCTGCTCGTGGATTTCCTTGAGCATGTAGTGCTGGTACTGGCCGCGCTCGGCGGACTCGGCCGACAGCTCGCTTTCGCGCACGGCGCGCTCGGCGGTGTTGCCATCGCGGTCGATGACACGCACGCTCTGGCGGCGCACCTCCGCGACGTCCCCCTCCTCGAGGAAGATGAAGCGGCGGGTCACCGGCAGCAGCGCGGCGACGTCGGAGGCGACGAAGTTCTCGTCGGTGCCCAGGCCGATGACCACCGGGCAGCCCTCGCGGGCGAGGATGAGCCGGTCCGGCTCGTGCTCGCTCACCACCACCAGCGCGTAAGCGCCCTCCAGCTCGGCCACGGTGGCACGCACGGCCTTGAACAGGTCCTGCACGGTCTGCAGGTGGAAGTGGATGCGGTGGGCGATGACCTCGGTGTCGGTCTCCGAGGAGAAGACGTAGCCGCGCTTCTCCAGGTCGGCGCGCAGCTCCTCGTGGTTCTCGATGATGCCGTTGTGCACGATCGCCAGGCCGTCGCGCGAAATGTGCGGATGGGCGTTACGCTCGCTGGGCACGCCGTGGGTCGCCCAGCGGGTGTGGGCGATGCCGATCTTGCCGGTGGTCGGGTTGTGCGCCAGGGCCTCGTCCAGCATCCGCACCTTGCCGACGGTGCGCAGGCGCGTGAGGTGCTTGGAGCCGTTCAGGACGGCGATGCCGGCTGAATCGTAACCGCGATACTCCAGGCGCCGCAGGCCCTCCATGAGGACCGGCACGATGTCACGCTCCGCGACTGCTCCGACAATTCCGCACATAAGTCCTCGATTGTACGTCAGGCCCCAATTCCGTCCGGGGCAAAGGCAGCGGAGTTTGCCTTAAACCGCGAGAACATGCTGATTCCATTGGCTAAAACTGCGAGTGCGTACCATCGCAATGCCGCAGCCCCATGGTGGGCGCCCGGGCAGCGTGGGCTTGGCGCAGCTCGGCGGCGAACCGGCGCCCCATGCAGACGCGGACATAACCCGGTGACGACGCTCCTTGCCTGACCGGGGGGGGTTCTCCTGCTAGGTTGCCGTGGCGTCACCAGCTGCAGCGTGCGACCGGCCGTCATACGTGATGACGTAAGATGTTGGTATGAACGCCACGCTCAAGCGCTGGCTCGGGCTGGCGGGGCGCAACCGTGCGGTATGGCTGGGCTACCGCGGATTGCACGGCGCCGGGCAGTTCATCGCCAGATGCCTGGCCTACCCCTACCAGAGCGCAAGAATCTTCCGGCTCGCCACCGACGATGCCCAGCTGGCGATGCAGATCTCACCGGCGCTGACGGTGCTCGCCGGACCGTTCCGCGGCATGCGCTATCCGCGCGCGCAGTCCGCGGGCAGCACGCTCATCCCCAAGCTACTGGGTTCGTACGAGCGCGAGCTGCATGCAGTGATCGAGGACCTGGTGCAGCAGGACTACTCCTGCGTCGTCGATATCGGCTGCGCGGAAGGCTATTACGCGGTGGGCTTCGCCATGCGACTGCCGCGCGCGACGATCCGCGCTTTTGACACCGACCCGCAGGCGCGCGCCCTGTGTCTTGAAATGGCGCACCTGAACGCGGTTGCCGACCGTGTTCACACAGGCGGCCTGTGCGACGAACACGCCCTGCTGAACCTGCCGCTGGGTGACAGGGCACTGCTGATCTCGGACTGCGAGGGTTACGAGATCTCCTTGTTCTCGGCCCGTGTGGCGCTGGCGCTCGCGCAGCACACCGTGCTCATCGAGGTGCACGATCTGTTCGACGAGGACCTGGGCGAGGAGCTGGCGCGACGCTTTGCCAAGACGCACCAGTTGACCGTCATCACCGGCATCGACGACCGCCGCAAGCCGACCGGCTACGCCAATGCCGCGCTGGAGCCGTACAACCTGGCCATGCGCCGTCGGCTGCTGGCCGAGCGCCGCGGTTTCGTCATGCAGTGGTTCTTGTTGACCCCGCGTTCGCGCGGCCCAGGTATTGCCCCCGGTACCCCGGGATGACGGCCAGCAGTACGCCCCGCAGGGGGCCTATTTCTTGCTCTTGACCGGCCTGTGCCAGGAGTCGATGGTCGTCTGCCGGGCGCGCGCCACGGTGAGCTTGCCGGCGGGTACCGATTCGATCACGGTGGATCCGGCGGCGATGGTGGCGCCCGCCCCGACAGTGATCGGGGCGACCAGCACGCTGTTGCTGCCGGTGTGGACGTCGTCCTCGATCACGGTACGGTGCTTGTTGGCGCCGTCGTAGTTGGCGATGATCGTGCCGGCGCCGATGTTCACGCGCGCCCCGAGCTCGGCATCCCCGACGTAGGCCAGGTGGTTGGCCTTGGCTCCGTGGGCCATGTTCGAGTTCTTGACCTCGACGAAGTTGCCGATGTGCACCCCGTCGGCAAGCTTTGAACTGGGCCGAAAGCGGGCGAACGGACCGATGTGGCAATCAGCACCGATGTCGGCACTATCGATGACACAGTGCGCGAATACCTCGGTACCTGCGCCGATGCGGCTGTTGCGCACCACGCACCCCGGGCCGATGCGGACGCGGTCACCCAGCGTGACGTCGCCTTCGAAAACGACATTGACGTCGATGAACACGTCGCGCCCGTGGGTGAGCGTGCCGCGCACGTCCACGCGGGCAGGATCGGCAAGGGTTGCGCCATCGAGCAGCAGCTCGCGGGCACGCTGGGTGCGCAGGATGCCCTCCAGCTGCGCCAGCTGCAGCTTGTCGTTGACGCCCAGCACTTCACTCAACTCGCCGGCGACCAGCGGCACCACGGCTACCTTGTCCTTCACCGCCATCGCGATGATGTCGGTCAGGTAGTACTCGCCCTGGGAGTTATGCGGCTTGACGCGTGCCAGCCAGCGCTTGAGAAGGCGTGCCGGGCAGGCCAGTACGCCGGTGTTGCACTCATGGATGGACAGCTCGCGACGCGTAGCGTCCTTCTCTTCCACGATGCGCTGCACCCGCCCGCGGGCACGAACGATGCGGCCATAGCCTGCCGGGTCAGCGAGCCGCACGGTCAGCAGCGCAAGTGCTTTCGGGCCGGACAGGGCGAGCAGCTCGGCCAGCGTCTGTGCGCGGATCAGTGGCACGTCCCCGTACAGCACCAGCACGGTCTGCTCATCGGCGATCTGTGGCAACGCCTGGAGCACCGCGTGACCGGTGCCCAGGCGCTGCGCCTGCTCCACCCAGCCCACCTGTTCGTGCGCAAGGGTCGCGCGCACGCTCGCACCCCCATGTCCGTAGACCACGTGGATCGCATCGGGAGCGAGCCTGCGGGCGGCGGCAATCACGTGCCCGAGCAGCGGCCGGCCGGCCAGCGGCTGCAGCACCTTGGGCAGGTCGGACTTCATGCGCTTGCCCTCGCCCGCGGCGAGGATCACCACCGTCACCGGCGCCAGGGCCTTGACCGACCTGCTGCGTTTCTTGCGCATGGGGGCGATTGTACTCACCGTCGCACCGTGACCGCCGGACGATCGGCGGGCGGCTTGTGGGCCTCGATCTCGGCAAGCTTCGCCTTCATCGCAGCTCCCACGTACAGCTGCGGGTTCGAGTGAATCTCGTGCGCGGCGTCTTCGCGCTGGGCGATCAGGTCGCGCGCCTTGGTGAAGGCGGACTCCAGCGTGGCGCTGCCCGGCAGCGCGTCCTTGAGGAAGGCCTCGCCAAACCAGGTCAGGTCGCGGTCGTCCTCGCAGCCGAAGGAGCTGTGCGCGGCGTCCGAGGCGGTGATGATCAGCGTGGTGTCGCTCTTGAGCTCATCGAGGAATACGCCCGCGTAGCAGGCTGAGACCACCAGCACGCGGTAGCGGATGCCGGCGGTGTCGAGCGCCTCGCGCAGGTCCGCCGGTGCCAGCTGCGCCAGCGGCAGCGAGCCGTTCTGGACCTCGAGGCCGTCGACCGAGCCATGCGAGGTGAGGAACACGACCAGCACGTCATTGTCCGGGTCCATGCGCAGTGCCATGACGCTCAGGGCCTGGCCCAGGCCCGAGACGCTCGCCAGCGGGTATGAATCGCGGTCCTCGGTGTCGTTGATCAGCAGTGCCGAGCGCTCGATGCTGCCGAAGCGCTCGCCGAAGGCCTCCTTGGCGAACTGCGCCTCGCGGCGGAATACCGCCGGATCGCCATCGCCGGCAAAGCCCAGGAAGTACACGGAAGTCCTGCCGCGCTGGGTCGGGTGGACGCGTGCCATGGCCTGCTCGATGCGCGCGGGCTGGTCGTAGAACAGCGCCTCCGCCTGGCCGGTGTCATCATCGCTTTGGGTCTCGGTGTTGTCGTCCGCGACCCACAGGCGCGTATCGAGGTTCAGCACGCCGAACACCCACGGCGAGGCTGCCACCAGGACAAGCGCCACCAGCGCCGCGCCGCGGCGCACAATCCCGAATGCGCCACCCAGCACGCGCATGACCAGCAAGGCCAGATACACCACCGCTGCGGTGGTGGCGATGTACGGGTGGGCACGCACCAGTCCCACATCGTTGACCAGCCAGAAGATGATGAGCACGTAGGGGGCGACACTTAGGGCCGTCACCAGCAGCGCACGCGTATTGGTGGCACGGCTGGCGACACGCGCCACCAGTGCGCAGGCGCCAAGTCCGAGCAACAGGTAGCACGCCCAGCCGAACAGGCCATCAAGCGATAGCGGTGCATCACGCTCGGAGTGCGCGGCATCCAGCAGCGCCCAGGCCGCAAGATTCACGATGAGAAGGGCGGCCAGCTGGTCGAAGCTGACCACGAACTGCGGCGGCCAGCGCCGCTTGAGGGCAAGTAGCGCAATTCCGCCCCTGAGATTGCGCGCAAGGCCCCTGAACAGGCCCGGTGGGGCGGGAGCCGCCGGCGCGGCTGACGGAAGCGGTGGTTCCGTCATGGGATCGGTAACTTCAGCCGCGCAGCTTGCGCAGTCGTTCGATCATCTTCAGCTGCGCGATCGTGCGGGACAGTTCCGCGAGCGCCTCCGCCTGGGTCATCGCGCCGCTCTTGTCCTTGAGGGCCTCCTCGGCGCGCTGCTTGGCGGCAACCGCGGCAGCCTCGTCGAGGTCCTTCGCGCGCAGCGCCGTGTCGGCGAGCACCGTGACCTTGTGCGGCTGCACCTCCAGCGCCCCGCCGCCGACGAAGAAGAAGTGCTCGGCGCCGTCCGGGGTCTTCACCCGCACCTCGCCGGCCTTGAGCAGGGTGAGCAGCGGCGCGTGCCGCGGGTGGATGCCGATGCTCGCCCTCGGTAGCCGGGCGCGGTCAACCTCCGCCGCGTCGCCGGAGAAGATCTCGCCTTCGGCGCTGACGATGTCGACATGGATGGTCGCAGCTTCCGCCACGGTGTTTGCCCCTTAGCCTTACTGCAGCGTCTTGGCTTTGGCGACGGCTTCTTCGATCGAGCCGACCATGTAGAAGGCCTGCTCGGGAAGTGCGTCGAACTCGCCGCTGATGATGCCCTTGAAGCCGCGGATGGTGTCCTTGAGCGGCACGATCTTGCCGTCCTGGCCGGTGAACACCTTGGCGACGTTGAAGGGCTGGGACAGGAAGCGCTGCACCTTGCGCGCGCGGTACACGGTCAGCTTGTCCTCTTCGGACAGCTCGTCCATGCCCAGGATCGCGATGATGTCCTGCAGTTCCTTGTAGCGCTGCAGCACCGCCTGCACGCCGCGCGCGGTGTTGTAGTGCTCCTCGCCGACGACCAGCGGGTCGAGCTGGCGGCTGGTGGAGTCGAGCGGATCGACTGCCGGGTAAATACCCAGGGATGCGATCTGGCGCGACAGCACCACGGTGGCGTCCAGGTGCGCGAACGTGGTCGCGGGCGAAGGATCGGTCAGGTCGTCCGCCGGCACGTACACCGCCTGGATGGAGGTGATCGAGCCCTTCTTGGTGGAGGTGATGCGCTCCTGCAGCACGCCCATCTCCTCGGCGAGCGTCGGCTGGTAACCCACCGCCGAGGGCATGCGGCCCAGCAGTGCCGACACTTCGGTGCCGGCCAGCGTGTAGCGGTAGATGTTGTCGACGAAGAACAGCACGTCGCGGCCCTTGCCGCCGGAGTCCGGGCGGACCTCGTCGCGGAAGTACTCGGCCATGGTGAGGCCGGTGAGCGCCACGCGCAGGCGGTTGCCCGGCGGCTCGTTCATCTGGCCGTACACCATCGCCACCTTGGAGTTGGACAGGTTGTCCTTGTCGATGACGCCCGACTCGATCATCTCGTGATAGAAGTCGTTGCCCTCGCGGGTGCGCTCGCCGACGCCGGCGAACACCGAGAGACCGCGAGTACTGCTTGGCGATGTTGTTGATCAGCTCGAGCATGTTCACGGTCTTGCCGACGCCGGCGCCGCCGAACAGGCCGACCTTGCCGCCCTTGGCGAACGGCACCAGCAGGTCGATGACCTTGATGCCCGTGACCAGCAGGTCCTGGCCGCCGGCCTGCTCATCGAACGCCGGCGGCGCACGGTGGATCGGCAGGCGCTCCTTGGTCTGGACTGCACCGCGGTTGTCCTGCGGGTCCCCGAGCACGTCCATGATGCGACCGAGCGTGCCCTGGCCCACCGGCACCGAGATCGGCGCGCCGGTGGCGGTCACCGCAAGCCCGCGGCTTGCAGCCCTTCGGAGGGGCCCATCGCGATGGTGCGCACCACGCCGTCGCCGAGCTGCTGCTGCACCTCGAGCGTGAGTTCCACGTCTTTGAGCTTGAGCGCCTCGTAAATCCCGGGAATCGCTTCGCGCGGGAACTCGACGTCGATGACGGCGCCGATGATCTGGGTGATGTGTCCCTCTGCGGGGGTAGCCATGGTGTCTTTCCTCAAACCGCAGCCGCGCCGCCCACGATCTCCGAAAGCTCCTTCGTGATCGCGGCCTGGCGGGCCTTGTTGTAGATCAGTTGCAATTCGCCAATCAGCTTGCCGGCATTGTCAGAGGCGGCACCCATGGCCACCATGCGGGCAGCCATCTCGGAAGCCACGTTCTCGACCGCCCCGCGGTACACCTGGGATTCGATGTAGCGCATCAACAGGCCATCGAGGATCGCCTCGGCCTCCGGCTCGTAGATGTAGTCCCAGTGCTGCTGCAGTCCCTCGCTGTCGACCGGCACCACCGGCAGCAGCTGCTGCACGTCCGGCTTCTGCGTCATGGTGTTCACGAACTGCGCATTCACCAGGAACAGGCGGTCGAGCTTGCCCTCGCGGTAGGCATCGAGCATCACCTTCACCGGGCCGATCAGGTCCTTGATGTGCGGCCGGTCGCCAAGGCCCGTGATGTTGGCGAGGATCGGCAGGTCCAGGCGGCGGAAGAAGTTCAGCCCCTTGGTGCCCAGCACGCACAGGCTCACCTGCGCGCCCTTGCCCTGCCACTCGCGCACCAGGAGCAGCGTCTGCTTGAAGACGTTGGCGTTGAGGCCGCCGGCAAGACCGCGGTCGGTGGAGATCATGATGATGCCGACGGCCTTCGGCTCGCGCGTATCCAGGAACGGGTGCGGTCACCTGGGTTCGCCTGCGTGAGGTGGCCGATGACGCTGCGCATCTTCTGCGCGTACGGGCGCGCCAGCTTCATGCGCTCCTGCGCACGGCGCATCTTGCTCGTGGCCACCATCTGCATGGCCTTGGTGATCTTCTGAGTGCTCTTCACACTCGCGATCTTGGTGCGGATTTCCTTGGTGCCTGGCATCGCTTTTAAATCTTTGGGTTTACGTGTCCGAAGTGCTTCAGTAGGTACCGGTGGCGATGAAGTCCTCGATGCACTTCTTCAAGAGCCGCCTCGTTCTCCTTGGAGAACTTCGGCGTCGCGTTGATGCCATCGATCATCGACTTGTAGTTGCTGTGCGCGAAGGCCTGCAGCCCCGCCTCGAACGCGGTGATCTTCTTCAGATCCACCTTGTCCATGAAGCCATTGTTGACCGCGTAGATCGACAGGGCCATCTCGGCCACCGACATCGGCGCGTACTGCTTCTGCTTCATCATCTCGGTGGTGCGCTGGCCGCGCTCGAGCTGGCGGCGGGTCGCCTCATCGAGGTCGGAGGCGAACTGCGAGAACGCTGCGAGCTCGCGGTACTGGGCGAGCGCCAGGCGGATGCCGCCGCCGAGCTTCTTGATGATGTCGGTCTGCGCCGCGCCGCCGACGCGCGACACCGAGATGCCGGCGTTCATGGCCGGGCGGATGCCGGCGTTGAACAGGTCGGTCTCGAGGAAGATCTGCCCGTCGGTGATCGAGATGACGTTGGTCGGCACGAACGCGGTGACGTCTCCCGCCTGCGTCTCGATGATCGGGAGGCCGGTGAGTGAGCCGGTCTTGCCCTTGACGGCACCCTTGCTGACCATCTCGACGTATTCCTCGTTCACGCGCGCGCTGCGCTCGAGCAGGCGCGAGTGCAGATAGAACACGTCGCCGGGGAATGCCTCGCGGCCCGGCGGGCCGGCGCAGCAACAGCGAGATCTGGCGATAGGCGACGGCCTGCTTGGACAGGTCGTCATAGATGATCAGCGCATCTTCGCCGTTGTCCATGAAGTACTCGCCCATCGTCACGCCTGAGTACGCCGAGATGTACTGCAGGGCGGCCGGCTGCGAGGCTGACGCGGCCACGATGATGGTGTGCGCCAGCGCGCCGTGCTCCTCGAGCTTGCGCACCACGTTGGCGATCGTCGACTGCTTCTGCCCGATGGCGACGTAGACGCACTTAATGCCCGAGGTCTTCTGGTTGATGATGGTGTCGATGGCCATCGCGGTCTTGCCGGTCTGGCGGTCGCCGATGATCAGCTCGCGCTGGCCGCGGCCGATCGGCACCATCGAGTCGACCGCCTTGTAGCCGGTCTGCACCGGCTGGCTGACGGACTTGCGGTAGATGACGCCCGGGGCCACGCGCTCGATCGGGGCGGTGCGCTTGGCGTTGATCGCGCCCTTGCCATCGATCGGGTTGCCGAGCGCATCGACCACGCGGCCGAGCAGCTCAGGTCCCACCGGCACCTCGAGGATGCGCCCGGTGGTCTTGACCGTGTCGCCTTCCTTGAGGTGCTTGTAGTCACCCAGCACCACCGCGCCGACCGAGTCCTGCTCGAGGTTCAGCGCCAGGCCGAAGGTGTTGGCCGGGAACTCCAGCATCTCGCCGTAGCGTGCATCGGCCAGGCCGTGGATGCGGCAGATGCCATCGGTCACCGACACGATGGTGCCGACGTTGCGCGCCTCGGTCACGGACTTGAAGTTCTCGATCCGCTGCTTGATCAGGTCGCTGATCTCGGTTGCCTTGATGGCCATGTGCGTTCTCTCTAAGACGAATTCGTTATGCGGTCAGTTCGTAGGCAATGCGCTCAAGTCGCGTACTGAGCGAGCCGTCGATCACCAGGTCACCGGAGCGGATCACCGCCCCGCCAATCAGCTGCGGGTCAATCTGGGTGTGCAGGCGCACCTTGCGCTTCAGGCGCTTCTCCAGCGCCGCCGACAGCTTCTGCTGCTGCGCCTGGTCCAGCGCGGCCGCCGAGGTCACCGTGACATCGGCCACGCCCTGCGCCTCGTCCTTCATCGCCTCGAACAGCGCGGAGATCTCCGGCAGGTAGGCCAGGCGGCCGTTCTCGGCCAGCGTGCGCACGAAGTTGGCGCCGTGCTCGCCCAGGCCCTGTCGCCGCCGACGTCGATGAACAGCTGCGCCAGCTGCTCCGGGGTCACGCGCGGGTTGCCGAGCAGGTTCGCCACGCGCGCATCGTTGACCACCTCGGCTGCGGCCTGCAGCGACTTCGGACCAGGCGGCCAGCGCGTTGTCCTCGTGCGCCTCCTCGAAGGCGGCGCGGGCATAGGGCCGGGCGATGGTGAGCTTGTCGGCCATGGTTTAGCGCTGCCCCTAGATCTGCGTCGCGAGCTTGTCGAGCAAGATCGGCGTGCGTGCCGGCGTCGATCTCGCGCCCGAGCAGCTTCGAGGCGGCGCCCACGGCGATGCCCGGCGACTTCCTTGCGCAGGCTCTCGCGTGCGCGGGTGGTGTCGAGGTCGATCTGCTGCTGCGCGGCGGCGACCAGGCGCGCGCCCTCGGTCGTGGCGGTGCCCTTGGCCTCGTCCACCATCTCGTTGGCGCGATGCTGCGCATGGTCGATGATCTGCGTGGCGCGCTCGCGCGCCTCGCGGATGATGGCGTCCGCGTTGCTGCGCGCCTCGGTCAGCGCCTGCTCGCCCTTCTCCCCGGCGGCCAGCCCCTGCGCGATCTTGCGCTGCCGCTCGTCCATGGCGGCAAGGATCGGCGGCCAGATCCACTTCATCGTGCCCCAGATGAGCGTGGCGAACACGAACATCTGCACGATGAGCGTGAGATTGATATTCACGGTCCTATCTCCTGCCTCGAGCCGTCACACTGAAAGATTTAGTGTGCTGCCTGCAGCGCGCTCACGAACGGGTTCGCGAACGTGAAGAACAGCGCAAAGCCGATGCCGATCATCGCCACCGCGTCGAGCAGTCCGGCGACGAGGAACATCTGCACGCGCAGGACCGGCAGAAGTTCCGGCTGGCGGGCGGAACCCTCGATGAAGCGGCCGCCGAGGATGCCGAAGCCGATGGCGGTACCCAGGGCGCCCATGCCGAAGATGATGCCGACGGCCAGCACGGTCATGGCCTGGATGTGTGCAACGTTTTCCATTCAATCTCTCCCGAAAAAACCTAAGCGAAAAAACCTCAGACTCGCCGAGCGCGCGCCGATCAGTGATGCTCGTTGGCCATCGACAGATAGACGATCGTCAGCACCATAAATATGAAGGCCTGCAGCACGATCACAAGGATGTGGAAGATCGACCAGGCGAGGCCCAGGATCACCTGGGCCACCAGCCCGAGCACAGCCGCCGACGCTGGCGAGGCCGGCAAAACCGTGGGTGAGCGTCAGCGAGGCGAGCAGCAGGAAGATCATTTCGCCGGCGTACAGATTGCCGTAGAGACGCAGCGCGAGCGATATCGGCCGGGCGACGAAGGTCACCGATTCCAGGATGAAGTTCACCGGGATCAGCAGCGCCTGCACCAACCAGTTCTTGGCGCGGAACGGGTTCAGGGTCAGTTCGCCGATGAAGCCGCCAAAGCCCTTCATCTTGATGCTGTAGAAGATGATGAGCACGAACACGGTAAGCGACATGGCGAATGTCGCGTTCAGGTCGGTGCTCGGCACGACCTTCAGGTGCTCGAAGCCGCCGCCGCGCGCGATTGCCGGCAGCAGGTCCACCGGCACCAGGTCCATGAAGTTGAACAGGAAGATCCAGCAGAAGATGGTCAGCGCCAGCGGGGCGATCAGCCGGCTGGTGCCATGGAAGGTCTCGCGCACCTGACCGTCGACGAAGCCGACCAGCGTCTCGACGAAGTTCTGCGTCTTGCTGGGGACCCCCGAGGTGACCTTGCGGGCCACCAGCCAGAACAGCCCGAAGAACACCAGCGCCAGCACCACCGAGAAGAACACGGTGTCGTAGTTGATGACCGAGAAGTCGACGATGCCGTGTGCGGCCTTGTTCGACAGGAAGGACTGGTGGTGCAGGATGTATTCGGTTGCGCCCGGCGCGTGTTCTGCATCTGCCATGCTTGTCACCAATCGACCGCCTTTGAACTCAGGCTGCTGCGGCACGCGCCGCTCACGCGGGGCAGCGCGCTCAGCAGCGCAATCCAATACACCAGGAACGTTGCAGCGAACGCGACGAACATCGCCAGCGGCGCCACGCTCACGCTCTTCAGCACCACCACGAACAGCACGATCACCAGCACCACCTTCACGGCCTCGCCGAGGTAGAACGTGCCGAGCACGCGCTGCGCGTCCTGTCGCCGCACCGATCCCGAAGACCAGCGCCGCCATCGCCAGACTCCCCACGGTGGCGATGCCGCCACCGATCAGCGCCGACCAGCGCGGCGCGCGCGCCGGAGATCGCCCAGGCACACAGTGCGGCGGTCACGCTCACGAGCGCCTGGCCCAGCACGACGCCGAAGGCCAGCCGCCGCGCTTGGGGCAGATCGATCGCCAACACCTTATATAGGTCCCGCCGAGGGGCTCTAAACCGCCCTGGTTCCTGCGCCGTGAGCTCCGGCGCAGGGGGCTTAACATTACGTCGGCCGTTCAGTCACTTAGGTGACGCCCGGGCGAAAAGCCGCGCGATTATAGAGACCAGCACCGCGTGCGTCCACCCGCTAAATGGATGAAGCGCATGCTGCGATTGCACGGGGGCCGAAGAGGGGGCCGGGGCGCTCGAGCGCCTTTGAATGCAACCTCCGCCGCCGTGCCGGGCGCGGCGGCGGAGGTTAGAAAGCTCAGGCTGCCCGGGCCAGCTGCGCGACCTTTTCCCAGGTCGTGGCCTGAAGGCTCGGCCGGGCGCTCACCCGGGCAAGCCATTCGCGCAGGTTGGACCGTTGCGAGGTGAGCGGCTCCCATTCGGGGGTAGCGCTGAGGAAGTCCATCTGGGTTGCCACCATGATGTCCGCCAGCGTGAAGTCATCGCCGGCGAGGTAGGGCGCGGCTCCCCAGGCTCCTGGAGAGTTCTTCGAACACGACATGCGCCTTGGGCAACACCGCGTGGATTGCTGCCTCATCCGGTTCCAGCCCAAAGAGCTTCGGTCCGACGACCCGCTGGAAGCCGATGACATTGCCCGGCCCCTGGAACAGGTACCAGTCGTTGATGTTCATCACCTGGTCGACGCGCGCGGCCGCCTGCGCACTCAGCGGCATGAGCAACGGTGCCGGCAGCACGCGCTCGAGATAGCGCAGGATCGCGGCGGTCTCGTAGAGCCTGAACGTTCCATGCTCCAGCACCGGCACGCGGCCGAAGGGATGCAGCGCCAGGTGCCCGGGCGTGCGCTGGCCGCCCGGCGCGACCGGCCGGAACGTATAACGCGCGCCTTTCTCCTCCAGAGCGATCAGTACCGAGCGCCCGTAGGGGCTGCCCGGGATGCCGTGAACGATGAATCCGCTCATGATTTTGCTCCAAGTGCCACCTGCTTGGCGTAGAGGTCCAGGATCCCGACCCAGCCGCCATCCACCCCTGCGCGCATCTTTTCCCCGGGCTCGGCGCCCATGCGCTCGAACTGGTGGTGCAGCACCTCGACGCGGGTGCGCCCGGTGCCCTCGGCCGCGAACCGCACTTCCACCTCCGAGGCGAATTCCGCGCGCGGGTCCGGCTTCCAGTCAGCGCTGACCTCCCAGCCCACCACCAGGCGCGTACCGGGCTCCCATGCGCGCACGTGCCCGATGACCACGTCTTTGCCGTCTTCATGGCGCGTGTACCAGCGGCCCCCCACGAACGGCTCGATGACCGACTTCGTGATGGGTGTAGCGCCAATGCCATGGGTCTTGGGCCACCAGGCGTCGATGCCGCCGGTGAAGACTTCGAAGGCGCGCTGCGGGCTTGCCTCTACAACCACGGCCTTTCTGACCGGGGCGATGCTGATCGTGCGGTTCAAGGTGTGTTCCTTTCTATAGGTTCTTCGGGCTTCTCGACTTCGCGTTTGAAGGCCTCCAGCGCCGCGTCCCAGAACTGGTCGAGCCAGCGGCGCAGCTCGCCCAGGCCCTGCGGGTCGATGTGGTAGATGCGGCGCGCACCATCGGGCTCATCGTTCACCAGTCCCGCCTCCTTCAGCGCCTTCAGGTGCTGCGAGACGGCCGGCCGGCTCACCGGCAGGCCCCGGGCCAGCTGCCCGACGGACTGAGGTCCCGAGCGCAGCCGCTCGAAGACTTCCCGCCGGGTAGGATCACTGAGGCATTGAAGGGCATTACCGTAAGCCATTGCTTACGGTAAGTCAGTACTTACGTTCTTGTCAAGCGACCCCGTGCTCGGATCGCTGCGAACATGGTCGCGGTGAGCAGGCTGGGCATTTGGGCCCGCTTCGAGCTCAGTTATGGCTTCGTGGACGACGCGCCGGCTGAATCCGCACCGGGCGCATCACGCAGATCCACGTCGACCTGCTTCAGGCGACTGGTGTGCAGCACGCCCGCGCGCTCCAGCACGGGGTAGGCCACCGAGCAGATGTGCGAATGAATCCGCTTCAGGTCACGCAGGATGTCCAGGTGCAGCGAGCTCGACTCGAAACTCTCCGGGCGGCCCTCGCGCAGGCGCGCCAGGTGGCTCTCTGCCGCCGCGAACTCCACGCTGCGCAGCGTGGCCTTCTCGGTGATCAGCTGCCGGGCAACATTGACATCACCGGACATGAACACACTGAAGGCGAGCTTCAGGTTGTTGCACACCTCCTGGTGCAGGGCCTGCAGCTCGGCCGCGCCTTCCTTCGAAAAGGCCAGCTTGCGCTTGATCTTCTTGGCGGCCAGCTCCATGAGATTCTTGTCGATGATGTCGCCGACGTGCTCGAGGTTGATCGAGAAGGAGATGATTTCCATTGCGCGCTGGCCATCGGCCGGGCTGAGGCTCTCGCGCGTAAGCTTGGTGACGTACAGCTTGACGGCCTCATCGAGCCGATCGACGGCATCGTCCATGCGGCATATCTCCGCCACCAGCTTGCGGTCATCGGTCAGCAGCGCCGTCATCGTCTGGCGCAGCATGCCTTCAACGATGTCCCCGATGTGCAAGGTCTCGCGCGCCGCGCACACCAGGGCTACCGAGGGGGTGGCGAGGGCGCTCTGGTCAAGATACAGGGGCGTGGCCGGGTTGCTGGGCTTCGGGCGCTCCGGAAGCATCCGGGTCAGCGCCGCGGCAACCGCATCCAGCGGCAGGATAAAGACCAGCGCCAGGGCCACGTTGAAGGCGGTGTGAAAGTCCGCAGCCATGCGCGAGGGGTTGGGCTCGAGGCGAGTGAGCGCAGCGGCAATTGGGTCCAGGAAAGGCAGCACCACAGCGCACCCGACCAGGCGGTTGAGCAGGTTGCCCAGCGGCAGCCGGCGGCTGGCAGGATTGTCGGCGTGGCTGCCCTCGAGCAGAGGGTTGATTGCGCTGCCCAGGTTTGCCCCGAGGATGAGCGCCAGCGCGGCGACCGGCGTGATGAAGTGGGAAAAGGCCAGGCCCATCACCAGCAAGACCACCGTCACGCTTGAGTGTGCAGCCCAGGTCAGGGCGGCAGCCATGAGAAGGCACAGCACCGGCTCTGCGGTTATCGCACCCAGTAGCGTGCGCACGGCCGGGGCATTCTCAGCCGGCGCCAGCGTACCCAGGAGGATGTGCAGCGCCAGCAGCATCAGGCCCAGGCCGATCGCGACCCGGCCCAGGTCGCGGGTGCGCGTCTGGCCCCCGCGCTTGAACGCGATCACCCCAACCACAAAGAGTATCGGCGCCACGGCCGAGACATCGAACGACAGTACCTGCACGATGAGCGTGGTGCCGATATTCGCCCCCAGCATGATCGCCAGCGCCGGCACCAGCTCGACCGCGCCGTCGCTCACGAAGGAGGCCGTCATCAGTCCCGTGGCAGTGCTGCTTTGCAGGAGCGCGGTCACGAATATGCCGGTGAGCAGTGCCAGGAAGCGATTGCGCAGCGCTATCCCGAGGAAGTGCCTGAGGCTGGAACCGTAGGCGCGCACGATCCCGGTGCGAACCATGTGCACGCCCCACAGCAGCAGGGCAACGCCTCCGGCCAGATCAAGAAGTATCGTGCTGCCCATCGCCCGATCTTACATCCGCCACCGCGGGCGTAGCCGTGCGCGGCTCGCAGTGCAGGGCCTGGCTGGTCGCCGCGCTACTGGATGTGCGCGAGGATGCCGTCGAGTTCGTCGAGGCTGTTGTAGGTGACGATCAGCTTGCCGCGGCCGCCGCGGCCCTGCTGTATCGCCACGCGCGCGCCGAGCTTCTCGGCCAGTTCCTGCTCGAGTTTCTCGACGTTCGCATCGACCGCGGGCGAGTCGCCGCGCTCGCGGTCACCGGCGGGTGCCTGCAGGCGGCGCACCAGCGACTCGGTGTCGCGCACCGACAGGCCCTTCTTGACCACCAGGGTCGCCACCTCGATCTGCTGGCGGCGCTGGGTAAGCCCCAGCAGCGCGCGCGCGTGGCCCATCTCAAGCTGGCGCTGCTCGAGCATCTCGCACACTTCCGCGGCGAGCTCCAGCAGCCGCAGCAGGTTGCTGACGCCCGCGCGCGAGCGGCCCACCGCATCGGCGGCCTGCTGGTGGGTGAGCCCGAACTCCGAGATCAGCCGCTCGAGCGCGCGCGCTTCCTCGACCGCGTTCAGGTTCTCGCGCTGGATGTTCTCAATGAGCGCGACCGCAATGGCCGCCTCGTCCGGGATATGGCGGATGATCGCCGGGATCTCGGCAAGCCCCGCCAGCTGCGCCGCGCGCCAGCGGCGCTCGCCGGCGATGATCTCGTAGCGCTGCGAGCCCCCGGGGCTCAACTCCTCCAGCGGCCGCACCACGATCGGCTGCACCACGCCCTGCGCCTTGATGGAGGCGGCCAGTTCCTCGAGCGACTCGGTGCGCATGTCCGTGCGCGGCTGGTAGCGGCCGCGCTGCAGCAGGTCCAGCGGCAGCTTCGCCAGCTCGTCCGCGGGCACCGTGTTCACCTGCGCCACCGGCGGGGCGCTCGCGATGATCGAGGGACGCGCCTGGCCGAGCAGGTCGGCCAGCCCGCGGCCGAGGGTGGGCTTCTTCATCAGTGGATTTCCTTGCCCGGGGGTGCCGCCGGGGACGTGGCACCGGCAGCGGACGCGGCCTGCGCGTCGCCGTGGTCGCTGTCGGCAACCGATGCCGGTGCGAGCGCACTGGGTGCGCCGCGGATCTGCGCGGTGCCCTCCTCGCGGCGGATCATCTCCCCGGCGAGCGCCAGGTACGCCAGCGCGCCGCGCGACTCGCGATCGTGGAACAGCGCCGGCTTGCCGAACGAGGGGGCCTCGGCCAGGCGGATGTTGCGCGGGATGACGGTGCGGAACACCGCGTCGCCGAAGTGCGCGATGAGCTGGTTGCTCACCTCGCTCGACAGGTTGTTCCTGGGGTCGAACATGGTGCGCAGGATGCCCTCGATGGACAGCTGCGGGTTGGCCGCGATGCGGATCTGCTCGACCGTGCTCATCAGCGCCGACAGGCCCTCGAGCGCGTAGTACTCGCACTGCATGGGGATCAGCACGCTGTCCGCGGCCACCAGGGCATTCACGGTGAGCATGCTCAAGGCCGGCGGGCAGTCGATGAGGATGACGTCGAAGCTGTCGCGCACCGGCTGCAGGGCCTGGCGCAGCTTGGTCTCGCGCGCGATCGGCAGCGACAGCAGGCGCACCTCAGCGGCGGTGAGGTCCTGGTTGGCCGGCAGCAGCGAGAACCCTGACTCCTCGATCGTCACCAGCGAGGAGGCCAGGTCTGCCTCCCCGAGCATCACCTCGCAGGCGCTGGCGGTGAGCTGGGACTTGTCTACCCCGCAGCCCATCGTGGTGTTGCCCTGCGGGTCGAGGTCGATCAGCAGTACGCGCCGGCGCGTGGCCGCGAGCGAGGCCGCCAGGTTGACCGAGGTCGTGGTCTTGCCGACCCCGCCCTTCTGGTTCGCGATGGCGATGACGCGCTTCATGGGCACAGTGTACTTCACTGCCGCCCGCGCGAAGCCCCCGAGGGCCTCGCGCGCCGGGTGCGCGGCGTCGCCCTCAGGCGACGCGCTGCTGCGGCGGCAGCTGGCGGCCCAGGCGCTCGCGCGCCATCTGGTCCGCGACCGCGGCGGTGGTGCGGTTCTCGCGCCGGGCGCGCTCGAAGATCTCGGTCAGGCGCTGCGGGATCCCCTGGATATCCTCGATGACCTGCGCCTCGGTGGCCCCGCCGTAGTACTCGCGCGCCACCGAGATGATGCCGCCGGCGTTGATGACATAGTCCGGCGCGTACAGGATGCCTGCGGCACTGAGCGCGCTGCCGTCCTGGCCCTGTGCCAGCTGGTTGTTCGCAGCGCCTGCGACCACGCGCGCGCGCAGGCGCGGGAAAGTCGCGGCATTGAGGACCGCGCCGAGCGCACAGGGGGCGAGCACGTCCACGTCGGCGGCAAGGATGTCCTCCACCGGGACCGCCGTTGCCTTGAACTCGTCCACCACGCGCTGCACGGCCGCCGGCCGCACGTCGGCCACCAACAGCCGCGCGCCAGCGCCGCTGAGCATGCGGCACAGGTGGTAGCCCACCCCGCCGACGCCCTGCACCGCAACACTCAGACCTGCCAGCTCATCGCGGCCCAGGCGGTACTTAACCGCCGCCTTCAGGCCCAGGTACACCCCCAGCGCGGTCTTGGGTCCCGGATCACCACCGGCCTCCCCGGGGGCGCGGCCCAGGCCTGCCACGTAGCGCGTCGCACGGGCGACACTGGCCATGTCGGCGGTGGTCGTGCCGACGTCCTCGGCAGTGACGTAACGGCCACCCAAGGAATCGACGAAGCGACCGAAGGCCTCGAACAGTTCCGGGGACTTGGACTTCTTCGCATCGGCAAGGATCACGGCCTTGCCGCCGCCGAACTTCAGGCCCGCCATCGCGTTCTTGTAACTCATGCCGCGCGAGAGCCGCAGGACGTCGGCGACCGCCTCGGCGGTGCTCGCGTAGGGCCACATGCGGCAGCCCCCGGCGGCAGGTCCCAGGGTGGTCGAGTGGATGGCGATGATCGCCTTCACGCCCGTGGCCGCATCGTGGCCGAACACCACCTGCTCATGGGCGTCGAACTCGCGCAAGTCGAACATTTCCATCGCCAGATCCTGCCGGGGCCCGGCGCCCGCCTGTAAAAGATCCGGACAGGTTACCCCCGTGAACCTGCAATAAACGTCACAAAAGTTGCATTCCAGCGCAACCATGGTGAACTATTCAATTCACTATCAGGCCGTTTAGTGGGATAAATGATGCAACCCAGTCTCGACCGCACCGACCTGCGCATTCTTGAGCTGATGCAGGAACACGGCGACCTGTCCGCCGGCCAGGTCGCCGAGCGCCTGGACCTCACCTCCTCCACCTGCTGGCGCAGGATCAGCCGGCTTAACGAGCTGGGGGTCATCAGGAAGCGCGTGGCGCTGCTGGACCGCGAGAAGCTCGGGCTTGCCGTGATGGTGTTCAGCCACGTGAAGGTCGCCGGCCATGGCCGCGACGCGCTGCTGCGCTTCGAGCAGGCGGTGCGCGCGCACCCGGAGATCCTGGAGTGCTACACCCTCATGGGCGAGACGGACTTCCTGCTGCGCATTGCCTGCCGCGACATCAAGGCCTACGAAGCCTTCTTCCTGGACCACCTGTCGCGCTTCCCGGGCGTGCAGTCGGTGAACTCGTCCATCGCGCTGGCGGTGATCAAGGAGACCACCGCGCTGCCGCTGCGCCTGGCGGTCCAGTAGCCTTCAGCGCCCCAGCACCAGTACACAGCGCGCCCCATCAAGCCCGGGAACGGTCAGCTCCCGCTCAGACAGCAGTTTCCAGGGCCTGGGCAGGGCGACGAGTTCCTCGTCCGGCCTGCGTCCCTTCATGGCCAGCACCCGCGTGCCGCGGGGCGCACATCGGCGCCACCATCTCAAGCAGGCGCGGCAACGGGGCAAGCGCGCGCGTTACCACGGTAGCCAGGGGCTGCTGCGGCCTGAACCCCTCGCTGCGCGCGTGCACCGCGGTCACGTTGGTCAGTCCCATGGCTTTGGCGGTGTTGGCCACGAAATTGACCTTCTTGGCGCTGCCGTCGATCAGGGTGAAGTGCCGCTGCGGGTTGCACACCGCCAGCGGCAGCCCCGGGAAGCCCGCGCCAGTGCCCACGTCGGCCACCTGCTCACCTTCAAGGTCGGCATTGATGCTCAGGCTGTCCAGCAGGTGGTGGGTGATCATCGCCTCCGGCTCTGTGATCCGGGTGAGGTTGAAGCTGCGGTTCCACAGCGCAAGCTCGTCCAGCAGCAGCAGCAGCCGGCGCGCATCGGCCTGCTCCAGGGTGATCCCCAGGGCGGCGGCATCGCGGATCAGGCGGTCAGGCGGGTTCAGCAGGGCGCTCCTTATGCGCGCGGGGGCGCGCAATTCATCATACTTTGCACCGTGAGACTGCTGCTCGTAGAAGATGACGCCATGATCGGGGAGGCCATCCGCCTGGGCCTCAGGCGCGAGGGCTTCACCGTGGACTGGGTACACGATGCGCGCGCCGCGCAGGCGGCCCTGGGCGGGGAGCCCTTCGAGCTGCTGCTGCTGGACCTGGGATTGCCGGGGCGCGACGGGCTTGCCCTGCTGCGCGCCGAGCGCGCGCGCGGGCTGACGCTGCCGGTGCTGATCATCACCGCGCGCGATGCGGTCTCGGACCGCGTGCAGGGGCTGGATGCAGGAGCGGATGACTACCTCATCAAGCCGTTCGAGCTCGCCGAGCTCGCCGCGCGCATCCGCGCGCTCTTGCGGCGCCGCTCCGGGCGCCCCGCCCCGCGCATCGAGCACCTGGGGGTAAGCCTGGATCCGGCCGCGCACAGTGTCAGCCGCGAGGGGGCGCAGGTCGCGCTCTCGCCGCGCGAGTTCACGCTGCTGCAGCTGTTGATGGAGCGCCCGGGCACGATACTGTCGCGCTCGCAGCTGGAGGAGCGGCTGTACGGCTGGGGCGAGGAAGTGGAGAGCAACGCGGTCGAAGTGCACATCCACGGCCTGCGCAAGAAGCTCGGGGCGGACTTCATCCTGAACGTGCGCGGGGTCGGCTACCGCGTGAGGCCCGCCGCGTGAGCTCGCTGCGCGCGCGCCTGCTGGCCTGGCTGCTGGCAGGGGTGGTACTGGTGGGGGCGGTGGGCGGACTGGTGGTCTACCGCAACGCGCTCGCCGAGGCGGGCAGCTTCTTCGACTATCACCTGCGCCAGACCGCGCTGATCCTGCGCGACGAGCCGGTCGAGTACCAGCTCACCCCGCGCTTCCCGCCGCAGGATGCCGCCTACGACTTCGTGGTGCAGGTGTGGTCGCTGGACGGGGTGCGCGTCTACCTGTCGCGCCCGCACGCGGTGCTGCCGCAGATCACCACGCTCGGGTTTGCCACCGTGGAGACGCGCGAGGGTCGCTGGCGGGTGTTTGGCGTGCAGGCTGAGACGCGCGTGATCCAGGTGGCCCAGCCGATGAGCGTGCGCGAGGGGCGCGCCGCGGAACTGGCCCTGGACACGCTCAAGCCGTTCGCGCTGTTGCTGCCGGTGCTGGCGCTGTTCATCTGGTTCGCGGTCGGGCGTGCGCTGGTCCCGCTTGAGCGGCTCACCGCGCTGGTGAAGGCGCGCCGCGTCGATGCGCTCGAGGCGCTGCCGGATGCCCGCCTGCCCGATGAGGTGCAGCCCGCTGGTCACCGCGCTCAACGACCTGCTCGGCCGGCTGCGCGGCGCCCTGCAGCGCGAGCGCGCCTTCATGGCCGATGCCGCCCACGAGCTGCGCACCCCCCTGACCGCCCTGCACCTGCAGATGGAGATGCTCGCCCAGGCGCGCGGGGAGGCCGAGCGCAGCGCGGCGATGGACACGCTCTCCGCGGGCGTGCAGCGCGCCATCCGGCTGGTCGAGCAGATGCTGGCCATGGCGCGTGCGGAGCCGCGCGCGGCCCCCGCACCACGCCAGCCGGTGCGCCTGGACGAGCTCGCCCGCGAGGCCGTCGCGGAGCTGGTGCCGCTGGCGGATGCGCGGCACATCGACTTAGGTGTCGCCAGCGAGGCGGCGGTCACGGTGGCCGCCGACGCGGACGCGCTGCGCACGCTGCTGCGCAACCTCATCGACAACGCCGTGCGCTACACCCCGGTTGGCGGCCGCGTGGATGTGGCGGTGGAGCCGGGTACCGCGGGCGGTGGGCCGGGGCTTGCCGTGACCGATGACGGGCCGGGCATCGCGCCCGATGAGCGCGACCCGCGTGTTCGACCGTTTCTACCGCCGCGCGGGCAACTCGACTTCCGGCAGCGGCCTGGGTCTTGCGATCGTCAAGAGCGTCGCCGACGCGCACGGCGCGCGCGTCGAGCTCGCCGACAACCCGCACGGTGCGGGACTGCGGGTCAGCGTGCGGTTCCCGCCGCCGGGCGCGCAGGTTCCCTAGCGCGCCATCTTCTGCAGGAAGCTTGCCGCGGTCTCAAGGTAGGCATCGCTGTTGGGCTTCTTGGTGAAGCCGTGGCCCTCGTCCTTCGCCAGCAGGTACCACACCTCGCTGCCATCGGTGCGCACGCGGTACACCAGCTGGTCTGACTCGGACACCGGTACCTTGGGGTCGTTCCTGCCCGCGGCCACCAGCAGCGGCTTCTTGATGCGCGCGGCGTTGTCCAGCGGGGAGATGCGCTCGAGGAAGGCGCGCATGTGCGGTGTCGCGCTCATCGCCGTACTCCGCGCGCCGCAGGTCGCGGCGGTAGCCGGCGGTGTTGGACAGGAAGTTCACGAAGTTGCTGATGCCGGCGAAGTCGATGCCGCCGCGCAAGCGGTCGCCGTAGGCCACCATCGAGGCGAGCGCCATGTAGCCGCCGTAGGAGGCGCCCATCACCACGACCTTGTCGCGGTCGAATGCGGCTGCACGCCGACCCACACCAGCAGCGAGCCGATGTCGCGCACCGCGTCCTCGCGCAGCTGCCCGTTGTCCAGCGCGAGGAAGCTCTTGCCGTAGCCGGATGAGCCGCGCACGTTGGGGCTGACCACCGCGTAGCCGAGCTCATGCACCAGGAACTGCACGAACGGGTCCCAGCCCGGGCGCGCCTGGCCTTCCGGACCGCCATGGATGTCGATCACCACCGGCACGGGACCTGCTTTCTGCGGGCGGTACACGTAGGCGGACAGCAGGCGCGGATGGCCGCCGTCACGGTCCCAGGTGGGGAAGTGCACCAGCTCAGGCTGCGACCAGCGTCTTCGGATCGAGCGGCCCGGCCTCGCTTTGCGTCCAGCGCTCGAGCTTGTTGTGCTCGATGTCGAACACGTAGGCATCGCGCGGTGCGGTGGCCGACTCCGCCGACATCGCAAGCTTGGTGCCGTCCTTGGTTGAAGCGCGGGTTGCCGATGAGCCCCTCGGGAATCCCCGCGGGCGTCACTTCGGTCTTGCCCAGGGTGTCGAGCACCGTGAGGCGGCTGCGCCCGTCCTCGTTGAGGACGTAGGCCACGTAGCGCCCGTCGGCACTGACGTCGAAGTCCTCCACGTCCCAGGGGCTGGCGGGGGTGATGCGGCGGTCCTCGTGCGTCAGCGGGTCCCACGAGCTTCAGCTGCGTGATCTCGCCGTCGGCATCGCGAAAGCACGTAGACGCTGCGGCCGTTGGCCGCGAAGCGCGCGTTCTTGATGCCGCCGCGCGGACTTGCCCGCCTCGATCGGCGTCACCGTGCCGGTGGTGGTATCGGCGGCATACAGGGCGCTGTCGGCAGTGGAGGTGAACTTCCACACCAGCAGCTTCGAGTCATCGAACGACCAGTCCAGCGGGTACCAGATGTCCTGGTGGCCGCCCACCAGCAGCGCCGGGGCAGCGGTCCCGGTGACATCGGCGACATAGACGTCGTAGCTCAAGGTGTCGCGGTCGTTGCCGTAGAAGGCCACGCGCTTGCCATCGTGCGCCCACACCGCGCTGCCGTGGATGAACGCACCCTCGGTGAGCTGGCGGATGCTGCCGTTGGCGCCCTGCGTAGTACAGCTGGTAGTTCTCATCCCCCGCCTGGTCCTTGGAGAACACGAAGCCCGGCCCCTGCTTGGCCGCGCGCGCCCAGGAGATCGCGTCCGGGAAGAAGGTGCGCTGGTCGCGCTCACCACCGGGGCCTGTGACCTGGTGCACCTGCTCGGTGTCGCCGAAGCGCGTCTTGATCAGCAGGCCGCCATCGGCCGTCCAGTCCAGGAACGTGGCCGAGCGCGACTGCAGGTAGTGCGTCCAGCTTCGTGCCAGCGCAGGATCCGCCGGCGGGATGCCCTCGTACACCAGGGCGCCGCGTTCGCGGTGCGCGGTCGGGACCGGGTTCTGCGCGGCGGCGGCGAAGCGTGATGCTCAGGGTGCAGGCGGCGAGGGCGCGCGCTGTGACAGCGCAGCGCAGGACGGTTCGATGACTCATGTGACTAAGCTAGCGTACGAGTTACGATGTGTACATCCGCCAAACCGGCCATGCGCGCACCTTCCGATGATCCAGACACGCCGTAACGCCGCAGCTGCACCGCCACCCGCACGGCATCACCGCGGTCGACACGCAGTACCTGCACCCCGGGCATGCCGCCGCGCACATCATCGTCGACAGCGGCCGCGCCGCGTTCGTCGACGTCGGCACGAACTTCTCGGTGCCGCACCTGCTCGCGGCCCTCGATGAACTGTCGATCCCGCGCGCGAACGTCGACTACATCCTGCTCACCCACGTGCACCTGGACCACGCCGGCGGCGCGGGCCTGCTGCTGCAGTCGCTCCCCCACGCGCGCGTGTTGATCCACCCGCGCGGCGCGGCGCACTTGATCGATCCGGCCAAGCTGATCGCCGGCTCCAAGGTCGTGTATGGCGAGGAACGCCTTCGCGCGCCTCTACGGGGACCTGGTGCCGCTGCCCGCGGCTCGCGTGCACGAGGTGGCCGACGGGCAGAAGATCACCCTGGGCGCGCGCACGCTTGAGCTCATCCACACCCCCGGGCACGCGCTGCATCACTACGCGGTAGTGGACGCGGCGCACGCGCAGCATCTTCCCCGGGGACACCTTCGGGATCTCCTACCGCGAGCTGGACACGCGCACGCGGCGCGTTCGTCACCCCCTCCACCTCGCCGACGCAGTTCGACCCCGATGCAGCTGATCGCCTCCGTCGATCGCATGCTCAGCGTACCAGCCCGAGGCGATGTACCTCATGCACTTCAGCCGCGTGACGGACGTGCCGCGCCTGGGGGACTCGATGAAGATGCAGGTGCGCCGCCCATGCCCGGATCGCCCGCGCGCACGCGGCGGATGCGGACCCGGCGCCTGGCATCAAGGCGGACCTGCTGGCGCTGTGGCTGCAGCTGGCGCGCGAGCACGGCATCGAGCACAGCCAGTCGCGCATCGCGCAGGTGCTCGCAGGGGACCTTGAGCTCAATACCCAGGGACTGGTGGTGTGGCTGAAGCGGCAGAGCGCACTGATGGACGCGCCCGTTCAAGGCGTTCCGCATCCATTCCGAGGGCGGCCGCATCGGCGCGCGCTTCGAGGAGCTCACGCTCGCGGACCTGTCCCCCGGGGAGGTCGTGATCCGCGTGACGCACTCGGGGATCAACTACAAGGATGCACTGGCGGCCACCGGCGCGGGCAAGATCCTGCGGCGCTACCCGCTGGTCGGTGGCATTGACCTGGCAGGCGTCGTGCGAGCTCCAGCGACGCGCGCTTCGCCCCGGGGGATGCGGTCGCTGGTCACCGGCTGCGCGCTCTCGGAAACCCACGACGGCGGCTACGCGCAGTTCGCGCGCGTGCAGCGGCGACTGGGTCATCCCGCTGCCCGGCCGCACTGACCGCCTTCGAGGCGATGGCGCTGGGCACCGCCGGATTCACCGCCGCCTTTGCGATCGATCGCATGGAACAGAACGGCCAGCTGCCCGCCGGCGGGCCGATCGTCGTCACCGGTGCCTCCGGCGGGTGTCGGCAGCGTCGCCATCGACATGCTCGCCGCGCGCGGCTACCAGCGTGATCGCGGTGAGCGGCAAGGCCGGACGCGGTGCCGAGTACCTGAAGGAGCTCGGCGCGCACGAGGTGCTGGCGCGCCAGGGACCTGGACTTGGGCACGCGGGCGCTCGAGACCGCGCGCTACGGCGGCGCGATCGACAACTTAGGCGGCGAGATGCTCACCTGGCTCACGCGCACGGTGGATTTCTGGGGAAACATCGCCAGCATCGGGCTGGCCGCGGGGCGGAGCTGAAGACCACCGTCATGCCCTTCATCCTGCGCGGCGTGATCGCTGCTCGGCATCAACTCCTCGGCGACGCCGCGCGCCCGGCGCGTCGCGGTGTGGCAGCGCATCGCAACGGACCTCACAGCCGCGGCACCTGCAGCGCATCGCCACGCGCACCATCGACTTCGACCGAACTGCCTGCCGCCTTCCCCGCCTACCTCGACGGGCAGGTCACCGGGCGCACCGTCGTGCGCATAGGCTGAATGGACTAAACCGATCCTACCCGCCGGTAGGGTCTGCCTTTCGAGCAGTGCAGCCGGCACGGCACGCGGTATAGAATGCCGCCCCCATTGGAAGGTCGCACTATGTCGGAAAACAGCACCGCCGGCGCGCGCCTGCGGGCCGCAGTCGATGCGGAACGCCCCCTGCAGGTCGTCGGCACCATCAACGCCTATGCCGCGCTGCTGGCCGAGCGCGCCGGCTTCCGCGCCATCTACCTCTCAGGCGCCGGGGTCGCGAACGCACTCCTTCGGCCTGCCGGACCTGGGGATGACCTCGCTCAACGATGTCTGCGAGGACGTGCGCCGCATCACCTCGGCCACGCAGCTGCCGCTGCTGGTCGATGCGGACACCGGCTGGGGCTCGGCATTCAACATCGCCAAGACCACGCGCGACCTGATCCGGGCGGGCGCTGCGGGCATGCACCTGGAGGACCAGGTCTCGGCGAAGCGCTGCGGCCACCGACCCGGCAAGGCGCTGGTGCCCAAGGAAGAGATGGTCGACCGCATCAAGGCCGCCGTCGACGGGCGCACCGATGCCGGCTTCGTCATCATGGCGCGCACCGATGCGCACGCGGTGGAGGGCCAGCAGGCGGCGCTCGAGCGCGCCCAGGCCTACGTCGCCGCCGGCGCCGACATGATCTTCGCCGAGGCGCTGAAGAGCCTGGACGAGTACCGCGAGTTCGCCGACACGCTGCAGCGTGCCGGTGCTCGCCAACATCACCGAGTTCGGCCAGACCCCGCTGTTCACGCGTGGCGGAACTCGGGTGCCGCGGGCGTGCGCCTGGTGCTGTATCCCTTGTCCGCATTCCGCGCCGCCGCGAAGGCCGCGCAGCTGGTGTACGCGGCGATCCGCAAGGACGGCACGCAGAAGACGCGTGCTCGGTGCCATGCAGACCCGCGCGGAGCTCTATGAAGTGCTCGGCTACCACGAATACGAGAAGAAGCTCGACGAGCTGTTCGGGA
The DNA here is from genome assembly GCA_963703025.1 of uncultured Pseudomonadota bacterium. Taxonomy (GTDB): domain Bacteria; phylum Pseudomonadota; class Gammaproteobacteria; order Steroidobacterales; family Steroidobacteraceae; genus 13-2-20CM-66-19. Next base: position 1,397,632 of record OY969778.1, read on the forward strand.
AATAAGCCATGAATGAGACACCTGCACGCCGGGCTTCAAGCCGAAGAAGTCCGTCGCCCTGTCCGGCGTCACCGCCGGCAACACCGCGCTGTGCACCGTGGGCGGACCGGCAACGACCTGCACTACCGCGGCTACGACATCCTCGAGATCGCCACCACGTGCGAGTTCGAGGAGATCGCCTACCTGCTGATCCACGGCAAGTTCCCGACGCGCGCGGAGCTGGCCGCCTACAAGGTGAAGCTCAAGGCGCTGCGCGGCATCCCGGCCCCGGTGCGCGAGGTGCTGGAGAGCCTGCCCGCGGCCGCCCATCCGATGGACGTGCTGCGCACCGGCGTCTCGGCCTTGGGCTGCGTGCTGCCGGAGAAGGACGACCACGGCGCCCCGGGCGCGCGCGACATCGCCGACCGCCTGGTGGCCTCGTTCGGCTCGATGCTGGTGTACTGGTACCACTACAGCCACAGCGGCCAGCGCATCCAGGTCGAGACCGAGGACGACTCGGTCGGCGGCCACTTCCTGCACCTGCTGCACCGCCGCGCGCCCTGCGCATCCTGGGTGCGCGCGATGCACACCTCGCTCATCCTCTACGCCGAGCACGAGTTCAACGCCTCGACCTTCGCCGCGCGCGTCATTGCCGGCACCGGCTCGGACATCTACTCGTGCATCACCGGGGCGATCGGTGCGCTGCGCGGCCCGAAGCACGGCGGCGCCAACGAGGTCGCCTTCGAGATCCAGAAGCGCTACGACACCCCCGACGCGGCGGAGGCGGACATCCGCGCGCGCGTGGCGGACAAGGAAGTCATCATCGGCTTCGGCCACCCGGTGTACACGGTCTCCGACCCGCGCAACGAGGTGATCAAGGAAGTCGCGCGCGAGCTGTCCAAGGAAGCCGGCGACATGAACATGTTCGCCATCGCCGAGCGCATCGAGGCGATGATGATGGAAACCAAGAAGATGTTCCCGAACCTCGACTGGTTCTCGGCCGTCTCCTACCACCTGATGGGCGTGCCGACCGCGATGTTCACGCCGCTGTTCGTGATCGCGCGCACCACCGGCTGGGCGGCGCACGTCATGGAGCAGCGCGTGGACGGCAAGATCATCCGCCCGGCGGCCAACTACATCGGCCCCGAGAACCTCGAAGTTCGTGCCCATCGACCAGCGAAAGTAGCCTAACCGCACATGTCTTCCCACGATATCAAGTCCGCCCACCGCCCCGAGCCTGACGCCGCGCTCACCGCCATCGCCGACTACGCGCGCGACTTCAGCATCGCCAGCGACGCCGCCTACGAGACCGCGCGCTACTGCCTCATGGATACCCTCGCCTGCGGCTTCCAGGCGCTGAAGTACCCCGCCTGCCGCAAGCTCCTGGGACCCGTGGTCCCGGGCGCTGTCATGTCCGGCGGCGCGCGCGTGCCGGGCACCTCGTTCGAGCTCGACCCGGTGCAGGCCGCGTTCAACATCGGCGCGATGGTGCGCTGGCTGGACTTCAACGACACCTGGCTGGCCGCCGAGTGGGGCCACCCGTCCGACAACCTGGGCGGCATCCTCGCGGTCGCCGACTACCTCGCGCGCAGCGCCGTCATGGCCGGCAAGACGCCGCCGACGGTGCGCGACGTGCTCACCGCGATGATCAAGGCGCACGAGATCCAGGGCGTGCTCGCGCTGGAGAACAGCTTCAACCGCGTCGGCCTCGACCACGTGCTGCTGGTGCGCGTCGCCTCGACCGCGGTCGTGACAGCCATGCTCGGCGGCACGCGCGAGCAGGTCATCAACGCGGTCTCCAACGCCTGGATCGACGGCGGCGCGCTGCGCACCTACCGCCACGCCCCCAACACCGGCTCGCGCAAGAGCTGGGCGGCCGGGGATGCCACCAGCCGCGCGGTGCGCCTCGCGCTCATCGCGCTCACCGGGGAGATGGGCTACCCGTCGGCGCTGTCGGCCAAGACCTGGGGCTTCAGCGACGTGCTGTTCAAGGGCAAGCCGCTGTCGCCTGCCGCAGCCCTTCGGCAGCTACGTGATGGAGAACGTGCTGTTCAAGATCTCCTTCCCGGCCGAGTTCCACGCGCAGACCGCGGTGGAGGCGGCGATGACGCTGCACCCGCAGGTGACGGCGCGCATCGCGGACATCGAGCGCATCGTCATCGAGACCCAGGAGCCGGGCGTGCGCATCATCGACAAGACCGGCCCGCTGGCCAACCCCGCCGACCGCGACCACTGCATCCAGTACATGGTGGCGATGCCGCTGATCTTCGGGCGCCTCACCGGCTGAGGACTACGAGGACGCGGTCGCGCCGGATCCGCGCATCGACGCCTTGCGCGCCAAGATGCAGGTGCGCGAGAACACCGACCTTCACCAGCGAGTACTACGCCCCCGACAAGCGCTACATCGGCAACGCCGTGCAGGTGTTCTTCAAGGACGGCACGCACACCGAGCGCATCCAGGTGGACTTCCCGATCGGCCACCGCAAGCGCCGCACCGAGGGCATGCCGGTGCTGGTGGAGAAGTTCCAGTCATCGGTGGATGCGCACTTCCAGCCCAAGCAGGCCGAGCGCATCAAGGCGCTGTTCGCAAAATCCGCGGCCGTGGATGCCATGCCGGTCAACGAGCTGGTCGCCGAGCTGGTCACCAACGGCCCGGCCTGAGCAGGCAGCAGGCAACGCGCCCGGCAGGGGCGCGTTGCTCCGCAGGACCAAGGGGCGGCATGGGCCGCCCCTTTTTCTTGACCTAGCCGACCTTCACCGGCACGAACAGGCGCGCATCGCCGCGCTGGATCAACAGCGCCACGTGGCCCCTGGACTTCTCCACCGCGGCCTTGAGGTCCTCGGCGGTGGCGATCGGCGAGCCGTTGGCTGCCAGCACCACATCCCCGGACTGGATGCCCGCATCAGCGGCAGGCCCGCTGGCCCGCTCGACCACCAGTCCACCCTTCATGTTGGTCTGGCGCTGCTCCTCGGGGGACAGCGGCCGCACCGACAGCCCGAGCTTGCCGCCCTGCTCGTGCGGGGCCACGCTTGCCGCCGTGCGCTTGTCCTCGAGCGAGCCTAAGGTCACGGTGATGTTCTTCGCGGCGTGGTTGCGCCACACCTCGAGGTTCACCTGCGTGCCCGGGGGGATCGCGGCGATCTGCACCGACAGGTCCGAGTGGTTCTTCAATAGCTCGCCGTTCAACTTGAGGATGACGTCCCCGGGCTCAAGGCCGGCCTTCTCGGCAGGCCCGCCCTTCTCGACGCTCGATACCAGCGCGCCTTCCGGCTGCGGCAGGCCGAACGAGTCGGCCAGCCCCTGGTTGACCGGCTGGATGGTGACGCCCACCTTGCCGCGGGTCACGTGCCCGGTGGCCTGCAGCTGCTGGCTCACGCCCATCGCGACATCGATCGGGATCGAGAACGACACGCCCATGTAGCCGCCGCTGCGGCTGTAGATCTGCGAGTTGATGCCGACCACCTCGCCGCGCATGTTGAACAGCGGGCCGCCGGAGTTGCCCGGGTTGATCGGCACGTCGGTCTGGATGAACGGCACGCACCCCTGAGTCGAGCGTGCGGCCCTTGGCGCTGACGATGCCCGCGGTGGCGCTGTTCTCGAAGCCGAAGGGCGCGCCGATGGCCAGCACCCACTCGCCGACCTTCAGGCCCGCGCGAGTCGCCGATCTTCACCGTCGGCAGGTCATGGGCGTCGATCTTGATCACCGCGATGTCGGACTTGGTGTCGACGCCGATCACCTTGGCGGTGTACTCGCGGCGGTCGGTCATGCGCACCATGACTTCCGTCGCCCCGTTGACCACGTGGGCGTTGGTGAGGATCACCCCGTCGCTGCGCACGATGAAGCCGGAGCCCTCACCGCGCGAGGGCTGCTGCTGTTGCGGCGGCATGCCGCGGAAGAACGGCGCGAGCGGGCTGTTCGGGCCGAACGGGCTGGCGTTGCCGTTCGGGGCGCCGTTGTCATCGTCGTCGTCGTCGCCGCCGGAGTTCATGGCCGGGGACGCCTTGGTCACCACCGCGATGTTCACCACGGCGGTGCCGTAGCGCTGCACCATGGAACTGAAGTCCGGCAGGCCCACCAGTGCGGGACTGGCTGCCGCGGGTGCGGCCGGCTCGGCCGCCACGGCAGGCTGGGTGGCGATGGCGCGCGTCGCGCCGGCCATGTAGAGCGCGCCCATCGGGGCGGCGATCGTGAGCGCGCCCAGGATGGCCGCGACGATGGGTTTCTTGACCAGGTTCGGCAGGTTCATTCGCAAGCTCCGTTGCACGTGATACAGGCCCGCATCAGGGGCCGAGTGTGCGCACGATAGGAAGCGTGCCTTATGGGATCCTTAAGGCACGCAAGTTCCTGAGCTGAAACGGATTTCCGGCAAGAGCTGCCGGCGGGGGGAGCGTTACTTGGTCAGGATCGTGTACGGGCGCGGCTCGGTGCGCAGGCCCGGCTGCATCTGGCTGTAGTAGTGAACGATGACCTCGATGTCCGCATCCTTCAGGTTGGACGCGAAGCCCTTCATGATCGGGTTCTTGCGGCCGCCGTGGGCGTACTCGCTGATGGCGCGCCGCAGGTAGTCCTCGTGCTGGCCGGCGAGCGAGGGATACATCGGGGCGACGGCCACGCCGTCGGCGCCGTGGCAGGCGGTGCACAGAGCGGCCGCTGCCGGCACGTTGCCCGGGGCCTTGCCGCTGGGCTTGAGCGGCTCGCCGGCGAAGAACACGGCGATGTCGGCGATGTCCTGCTCGGACAGCGTGGAGGCCTCCGAGTGCATCGTCAGGTGCGCGCGGTCGCCGTCGCGATAGCCGTGCAAGGCGGCGCTGAGGTACTCAGGGTGCTGGCCCTGCAGCTTCGGCACGCTGTAATCGGGGTAGGCGTTCTTGTAGCCGTCGATGCCGTGGCATCCCAGGCAGGTATACGACAGCACCTTGCCGCTGGCGGCATCCCCTGCGGGGGTGGCGGTCTGTGCCATGGCCGTGCCGGCAAGCGCACACGCGATCGCCGCAAATAAAACCACCCGGCCACGCTCGATCATCTGGTCTCTTCCCACAGCCTCAAAACGGCCCGAATCTTACGGACTCGCCCGTCCAAATGCCACACTACGCCCCAGCATGATCGCCCTCATCCAGCGTGTAACGCGCGCCCAGGTGCACATCGCTGGTGCATGCGTCGGTGAGATCGGCCAAGGCGTGCTCGCACTCATCGCGGTCACGCGCGAGGACACGCCGGCGGATGCGCAGCGCCTGCTCGAGCGGCTGCTCGCCTACCGCGTGTTCGCCGATGCGCTGGGCAAGATGAACCTGTCGGTGCGCGAGGTGCGCGGGGGCGTGCTGCTGGTGCCCCAGTTCACCCTTGCCGCCGACACCGCCAGGGGCACCCGCGCAGGCTTCAGCACGGCCGCGGAACCTGGCCGCGCGCGCGAGCTGTTCAGCTTGCTGCTGGAGGCCGCACGTGCCGCCTATGCCCCTGTTTCCGCAGGTGTATTTGGTGCCGACATGCAGGTGTCCCTGGTCAACGACGGGCCGGTCACCTTCTGGCTGGAGAGCTAGCCTGCCCTGAGCGTGACGCGTGTCCCGGATGCTCACGAACTTGTGGGGTTCCGGGGGCCCATTTGACCTATCATCGGTTTTTCGCTTGTTTCGCCTGCGCGGCGGAAGCTTTTGTGGAGGCTTTATGGGTTTAGGAATGCGCGAGCTGGTGGTGATCCTGCTGGTCGTGCTCGTCGTGTTCGGCGCGAAGAAGCTGCGCACCGTGGGCTCGGACCTCGGACACGCCGTGCGGGGCTTCAAGAAGGCCATGAACGAGGGCGAGGAAGAGCAGACCAACCCGCCCAAGCAGATCAGCGCCCAAGGTGCGGACGCGGACTTCGCCGACGCTGCCAAGCAGGCTGAGAAGAAGCCCGAGCGGAGCGCCTGACCTGTTTGAAGGGCGGTTCTTCGAGATACTGATCATCTTCGTCCTGGCACTGGTGGTGCTGGGACCGGAGAAGCTGCCCCGCGTGGTCTCCGAGGTCGGCCGCTGGCTGGGGAGGGCGCGCGCGATGGCGCGCCAGTTCCGCGAGCAGCTCGAGGAGGAGGTGCAGCTGGAGGAGGCGCGCAAGAACCCCATGCCGCCACCTGCGCCGCCACCACCCCCGGCTCCCCCACCACCGCCTGACCCGCAGCCGGAGGCCCGGCCCGACACGTTCTCCCACGCACACCCCACGGATGCCACCGGCGCGGATATCTCGGTACCGCCGCCGGGTACCGCGAGCGCCGATGAGCGCCGATGAGCACCGAACCTGAGAAGCTCGCCGAAGGCACGCTGATCTCGCACCTGCTGGAGCTGCGCGACCGGCTGCTGCGCGCGATCGTGGCGTCGGCGATCGCCTTCGTGCCGTGCATGTACTACTCGAACGACCTGTTCAGCTTCGTCGCCCAGCCGCTGCTGGCGAAGCTCCCCCAGGGCGGCAACCTCATCGCCACCGGCGTCATGACCCCGTTCACCACCCCGTTCAAGCTCGCCTTCTTCGCCGGCGTGCTGCTGGCGATGCCGTACGTGATCTACCAGCTCTGGTCGTTCGTGGCCCCGGGCCTGTACCGCCAGGAGCGCCGCTTCGCGGTGCCGCTGCTGGTCTCCTCCATCCTGCTGTTCTACGTGGGGATCGCGTTCGCGTTCTACTTCGTGTTCCCGGTGATGTTCCAGTTCTTCGCCAGCACCACCCCCAAGGGGGTGGCGATGATGACCGACATCAACCAGTACCTGGACTTCGTGCTCACCATGTTCTTCTGCTTCGGCCTCGCCTTCGAGGTGCCGGTGGCGGTGGTGCTGCTGGTGGTCATGGGCATGGTGAAGGTCCAGGCGCTGAAGAAGAACCGCGGCTACGTACTGCTGGGCATCTTCATCCTGGCCGCCTTCCTCACCCCGCCGGATGCGATCTCGCAGTGCTCGCTGGCGATCCCGATGTACGCTCTGTACGAGGCCGGCATCCTCATGGCGCAGCTGCTGTCGCGCCACCGGCAGCAGGCAGCCGTGGCCGGGCCGAAGGAGTAGCCCAGCCACCGCCGCGGCGCGCCCGGCCACGCACCCCAGGTCTCCATTAAGTCACGCGCATTGCACGCCCGCCGCGGCGTGGTACAGACTGGCTCGATCCACAGAGTCCTTGAGGGACCGCAAAGGCCCGTGAGCGCATGACCCCCAGTGCCCAGAGCGTCGCCGCCGCAGCGCCCGGCGGACCCACCATCTTCGGGCAGCCGCGCGGCATCGCCACGCTGTTCCTCACCGAGATGTGGGAGCGCTTCACCTACTACGGCATGCGCGCGGTCCTGATCCTGTTCATGGCGGCCGCGGTCAGCCGCGGTGGCCTGGGCATCAACGACAGTTCCGCAAGCGCGATCTACGGGCTGTACCTGGGTTCCACTTATCTGCTGGGCCTGGCCGGCGGCTGGCTCGCCGACCACCTGCTCGGCTCGCAGCGCGCGGTGCTCACCGGTGGCTTCTTCATCATGGTGGGCAACGCGCTGCTGGCGCTGGGCAACACCACGGTGTTCTTCATCGGCCTGCTGGTGATCGCCATGGGCGTGGGCCTGCTCAAGCCCAACGTGTCGGCGCTGGTGGCCTCGCTGTACCCGGAGGGCGGTTCGCGCCGCGACGCCGGGTTCTCCATCTTCTACATGGGCATCAACCTTGGCGCCTTCATCGGCTCGCAGCTGGTGCCCTGGTTCGCGCACTGGTTCGGCTGGCACTGGGGCTTTGCGCTGCCCGCGGTCGGCATGGCCATCGGCATCGCGCAGTTCCGCTGGACCCGCAAGTACCTCAACGGCGCGGGCCTGCCGCCGCCGGCCGCTCGACGCGGCTCTTGGACCCCGGTGATCGTGCTGCTGGGCATCGTGGCGGCCATCGTCGTGGCCGCGGCGACCGGCGCGCTCAGCATCAACCCGGTGGCGCTGTCGAACGCGGCCACCTGGGCCTATGCCGCGCTGGGCATCGGCTACTTCGTCTACCTGATCTTCTTTGCCGGACTTGATCCCACCGAGGTCAGGCGTGCCTGGGTGATGGTGGCGCTGTTCTTAGGCTCGGTGATGTTCTTCGCCGGCTACGAGCAGCAGGGTGCCTCGTTCAACCTGTTCGCCGACCGCTACACCAACCTGCACGTGCTGGGGGTCAACATCCCCTCCGGGGTGCTGCAGGCGGTGAACCCGTTCTTCGTGATTACGCTCGCCCCGGTGCTCGCGGGTATCTGGATCGCGCTGGGCCGCCGTGGCCTGGACCTGCCGGCGACCGTCAAGTTCGGCCTCGGCCTGATCTTCCTGGGGCTGGGCTTCCTGGTGATGTACTTCGCCTCGCTGCACGTCATCAAGGGCGAGATGGTGCTGCCGACCTGGCTGTGCGCGACCTACCTGCTGCACTCGCTCGGGGAACTGTGCCTGTCCCCGGTCGGGCTTTCCTACATGAGCAAGCTTGCGCCACCGCGCTTCGTCGGCCAGGTGATGGGCATGTGGTTCCTGTCGATGGCGCTGGGCAGCAACATCGCCGGCCAGCTCTCGGGCACCTACGACTCGAGCCACCTCGAGTCGCTGCCGGCGCTGTTCCTGCGGGTGTTCTGGTATGGGGCGATCGTGGGCGTGGTGATGCTCGCACTCACGCCCTGGACCCGACGGCTGATGGCGGGCGTGAAATAGCCTTTGGGGGAGATGCGCGTGCTGAAGACCTCTGCCTTGCTGGGCGCTGCCGGCCTTCTGTACCTGGCACTTGCCGCCTGCCAGCCCAACACCGCTGCAAGCCCCACAAGCGCTGCGGCGGCAGCGCCGGCCACGACCGAGAGCCCCGAGCAATTCGTCGCGCGCGTGAGCACGCAGCTGCAGGCACTTTCGCTGGAGCAGGCCGCCGCCACCTGGACGCAGCTGACCTACATCACCACCGACACGCAGCTGCTCAACGCGCACGCCCAGGACCGTTACCTTGCGGCCCTGACTGCCGCGGTCGAGGAATCGCACCGCTTCGACGGCCAGCAGCTCAGGCCCGAGACCGCGCGCGCGCTCATGAAGCTGCGCCTGAATGTCGCAGCCCCGGCCCCGCACGATGCCGCCAAGCGCGCGCGCATGACCACGCTCGCTGCGGCCCTTGATGCCAAGTACGGCGCGGGCCAGTTCTGCCCGCACGGACCTGACTCGTGCAAGCACCTCGACCAGCTGGAGGAGGTGCTGGCCCACAGCCGCAACGTCGCGGAGCTCACCACCGCCTGGAAGGGCTGGCACGATGTCGGCGCGGGCATGCGCAGCGACTACACCGAGTTCGTCGGCCTTGCCAACGAGGGCGCGCGCGAGCAGGGCTACAAGGACTTAGGGGTCATGTGGCGCTCCGGCTACGACATGACACCGGCGGCGTTCGATGCCGACACCGAGCGGCTGTGGACCCAGGTGAAGCCGCTGTACGACGCCCTGCACTGCTATGCGCGCGCGAAGCTTGCGAAGCACTACGGCGAGCAGGTGGTGCCTGCCGGAAAGCCGATCCCGGCACAGCTGCTGGGCAACATGTGGGCGCAGGAGTGGAGCAACCTGTATGCGGACCTGCTGGTGCCCTACCCGCAGGCGCACGTGCCCAGCGCCGATGCGGCGCTGAAGGCGCAGCACTGGGATGCGCAGAAAATGGCGCGCTCCGCGGAAGGCTTCTACGTCTCGCTGGGGTTCCCGCACCTGCCGCAGACTTTCTGGGAGCGCTCGATGCTCACGCGCCCGCGCGATCGCGAGGTCGTGTGCCACCCCAGTGCCTGGGACATGGCCCCGGGGGATGCGCGCGTGAAGGCCTGCCTTACCCCCTCCGCCGAGGACCTGCTGACGATCTACCACGAGCTCGGCCACGTGTACTACTTCCTCAGCTACGCGCCACAGCCGTTCCTGTTCCGCGACGGGGCGAACGATGGCTTCCACGAGGCCATCGGCGACACGGTGAACCTGTCGGTGACGCCGGCTTACCTTGCCAGCATCGCACTTGTGCCCAAGGTGCCGCCCGGCCACGACGCGCTCATCGACCAGCAGATGAAGATGGCGCTGGAGAAGGTCGCGTTCCTGCCCTTCGCACGCATGATCGACCTGTGGCGCTGGCAGGTATTCTCAGGCGCGGTGACAGCTGGGAACTACAACGCCGCCTGGTGGCAATTGCGCGCCAAGTACCAGGGCATCGCCCCGCCGGTGCCACGCAGCGAGGCGGACTTCGATCCCGCGGCCAAGTTCCACATCGCCGACAATACCCCGTACATCCGCTACTTCCTCTCGCACATTTTGCAGTTCCAGTTCCAGAAGGCGCTGTGCGCGGCGGCCGGGGACAAGGGGCCGCTGTACGAGTGCTCGGTGTTTGCCAACAAGCAGGCCGGCGCTCGCTACGCGGCGATGCTGGCCGCGGGTGCCTCGGTGCCGTGGCAGGACTCGCTGGAGAAGTTCACCGGCAGCCGCCAGGTGGATGCGGCGCCACTGCTTGAGTACTTCCAGCCCTTGAGCACCTGGCTGGCCGAGCAGAACAAGGGCCAGCAGTGCGGCTGGTGAGCGCGCCGCGCTAGGGGATCGGGTTGGTCGTGGCTTCCGTGGCCTTGGCGGAGGTGACGAAGTACTCGGTGTCCCCGAAGCAGGAGTTGGGGATCCAGCGGTGCTGGTCGTAGTGCACCGCGACGCGCTTGCCGACGTTGTCGTTGAGCACCTTGGCAACCGCATCATCGTGCACGGTGAACTCGAAGCGCTCGGAGACCGTGCCCGGCTGGGTCACCATCGCCATCTCGCCCTCCCAGGTCTTGCACAGCCAGCCGCGGCGCGAGAACTTCTGCACGTAACCGGCGCGCTCGCCGTCGGAGTAGGTGTAGGAGAGGCTGAAGAACGCGACGCCTGCGAACACGACGACGATCACGGCGATGATGACACTGATGACTTTGAGCATGGCGCGTAGGTCCTGGCGTGGAGGCGTTCGTTGTTGTGCTGCAGCCGGCGGCGGCGCCCGGGCGCGTAGGTGCGAAGCATACCGCGCAGGAGGCGGCGCGGCTAAGATGACCGGCATGGAAGCACAGCCGCTGGCGGGCCGCACCGTGGCAGTCCCGGAGACCCGGGAGCTGGAAGTGTTCGCAGGCCTCCTGGAGCGGCGCGGGGCGCGCGTGCTGCGCTGCCCGCTGGTGAGCATCCTTGATGCCCCCGATCCGGCCCCGGTGCTTGCGTTTGCCCGCACGCTGGCCACCGGGGGCTGCGAGGACCTCATCCTCACCACCGGCGAGGGGCTGCGGCGCATCATCTCGGCCATCGACCGCCACGATGCGCCGCTGCGCGCCGGGTTCCTCGCAGCGCTCGCGCCGGGTGCGCAAGGTCACGCGCGGGCCGAAGCCGGTGCGCGCGCTGCGCGAGTTGGGTTTGCAGGCGGACCTCACGGCCAGCGAGCCGACCACCGCCGGGCTGATCGCGACCCTTGCCGCCCACGAGCTCCACGGCCGGCGCGTCGGGGTGCAGCTGTACGGCCAGGAACCGAACCTGCCGCTGTGCGAGTTCCTCACCGGCGCCGGGGCGACCGTGATCACGGTCGCCCCCTATGTCTATGCGGATGCGGCCAGCGATGCGGCGGTGCAGTCGCTGCTCGCGCAGCTGGCCACAGGTGGCGTCGATGCGATCGCCTTCACCAGCACCCCGCAGGTGGAACGGCTGTTCGCCGCCGCAGCGCCCGCGCTAGTGCAGGCCGCGCTCGCGCGCACCCTGGTGGCCGCGGTGGGCCCGGTGGTCGCCGCCACGCTGGCGCGGCACGGGGTCGCCGCGCGGCTGATGCCCGGGGAGTCGTTCTTCCTGAAGCCCTTGACCAGCGCGCTGGAGGAGGCGCTGGGCGCGCGGCCCTGAGGCGTATCGCCACGGGCGCGATTTGGGATAGCCTTCGCCTCGCGCCTGCGAATGCGCAACCGGGGCATGGCCTGGGGAGAACTACAAGATGACCACTCAAGCGCGCGCGGAACTTACCTGGCGGGGCCTGATCCTCGGCGTCCTGATCACGCTGGTGTTCACCGCGGCCAACGTCTACTTCGGCCTGAAGGCGGGCCTGACCTTCGCCACCTCGATCCCGGCGGCGGTCATCTCGATGGCGCTGCTGCGCGCGGTCAAGCGGCTCGACGCATCCAGGAGAACAACATCGTGCAGACGGTCGCCTCGGCGGCCGGCGCGCTCTCCTCGATCATCTTCGTGCTGCCCGGCCTGGTCATGATCGGCTGGTGGACGGGCTTCCCGTACTGGACCTGCGTTCGTCATCTGCGCGCTCGGCGGCGTGCTGGGCGTGATGTACTCGATCCCGCTGCGCCGCGCGCTGGTGACGCAGTCCGACCTGCCCTACCCCGAAGGCGTCGCCTGCGCCGAGGTGCTCAAGGTCGGCGGCGGCGCGCACGGCAGCGGCATCGAGGAAAGCCGCGCGGGACTGTCGGCGCTGGTGTGGGGCTCGATCGTCTCCGCGGCCTTCTCCGTAGTCACGGCAACGCAGCTGTTCGCGGGCGACGTGGTGCGCACGTTCCGCGTCGGCAGCGGTGTCACCCTGTTCGACCTGTTCCTGTCGCTTGCGCTGTTCGGCGTCGGCCACCTGGTCGGCCTGTGGGTGGGCGTGGCCATGGTGGTCGGGGCGCTGATCGGCTGGATCTGGGGCGTGCCGCACTATGCTGCGCTTGCCCCGGACATCGGCTCGGTCACCGATGCGACCATGGCCGCGTTCTCGCTCACCACCTGGGCCACAAGGTGCGCTTCATCGGCGCGGGCGCGATCGGGGTCGCGGCCATCTGGACCCTGGTCAAGCTGGTGCGCCCGGTGGCTGCGGGCCTGCGCTCGGCCATGGCCGCCTCGCGCGCGCGCAAGGCCGGGCAGGCCGCATTGCTGCCGCGCACCGAGCAGGACATGCCGATCGGGGTCGTCGGCGTGATCTCGCTGCTGTGCATCCTGCCCGCCGGCTGCTGCTGGCGCAGTTCATCCAGTCGAGCGCGCTGGCCTCGCACCTGGCATGGCTGGTCATCAGCGGCGTCGTCTACATCGCCATCATGAGCTTCCTGGTCTCGGCGGTGTGCGGCTACATGGCCGGGCTGATCGGCTCCTCCAACAGCCCGCTGTCGGGCGTGGGGATCATCGCGGTCATCGGCTACGGCCTGCTGGCGATGCTCGGGCTGCACGGCCTGGACCTGGCGCAGCAGGGCCAGGCGCTGGTCGCCTACGCGCTGTTCGTCACCGCCGTGGTGTTCGCCAACGCGGCCATCGCCAACAACAACCTGCAGGACCTGAAGACCGGCCAGCTGGTGGACGCCACGCCCTGGAAGCAGCAGGTGGCGCTGGTCATCGGCGTGGTCGCAGGCGCTGCGATCATCCCGCCGATGCTGGACGTGCTCAACAAGGCCTACGGCTTCGTCGGCGCCCCCGGTCCGGTGCGCACGCAGCCGCTGGCCGCGCCGCAGGCCGGACTGATCTCGGCCCTGGCCCAGGGCGATCATCACGCACAACGTCGACTGGAGCCTGATCCTGCAGGGGGCGGGCATCGGCGTCGTGATCATCATCGCCGACATCGTGCTCAGGCGCCTGAAGCCCGGCGCGCACCTCTCCCCGCTGGCGGTCGGCCTGGGGATCTACCTGCCGACGCAGAGCACGCTCATGGTGGTGGTGGGCGCGGTCGCCGGCTGGCTGTACGACCGGCGCGCCGCACGCACAGCGCGGCCGGAGGCCACCCGGCAGCTGGGCGTGCTGCTCGCCTCGGGCTTGCTGGTCGGCGAGGGGCTCATCGGGGTGGTGATCGCAGCGTTCGTGGCCTTCTCCGGCAAGGACTTCCCGCTGTCGCTGGTGGGCGATGACTTCGCCGCGGGACCTGCCGTGTGGCTGGGCGCGGCGACGTTTGCGATCGTGGTCTACCTGCTGTACCGGCGCACCCTGCGCGCGCTCAACTAAGGCCTGAGCGCGCGCAGGGTGCGTGCCTACCTGGTGCGCTTGCCGATGAACCAGGAGCCGATCCAGCTCACGATCCACACCACGATCGCGGTCAGCAAGGCGGCCTTGAAGCCATCGACGTGGAAGCCGGGCACGAGCCAGGCCACCAGCCCCACCATGGCCGCGTTCAGCACGAACAGGAACAGGCCCAGGGTGAGCAGCGTGATCGGCAGCGTGAGGATGAACGCGATCGGCTTGACGATGGCGTTGGCCACGCCCAGCAGCACCGCGGCGATCAGCAAGGTCGTGGTGGAGTCGATGTGCACCCCGGGCACCCACTGCGTGGCGACCCACAGGCCGGCGGCGGTGATCACCGCGCGCAGGATAAATCCCATCATGAGGCAGCTCCTGGCTTGAGTTGTTTTTCTACGTAGACCTTCAACCGGGTCATGGCCGCCTGCCAGCTGGTGCGCAGGCGCCAGTACTGAGTATCCCACTGACCCCCCGTCGGCACACCCGAGCCCAGCAGGCGCACGATCGTGCCGCCGGTCACCGTGTCGAGGATGAAGTCATCGAACATGACCGAGTCCGCCGGCGGCAGTGACGCGCAGGGCAGGTAGATCAGCCGCAGCCGCCGCGGCGGCTCGAACAGGTCGATGTGCGCCTCGAACTCGGTCACCCGGTCGACACTGGCCCGGAAACTGCCCCCCGGGCGCGCGCGCATCTGCGCGCCGGGGGCACACCAGCGCGCCAGGTGCGCAGACTCGGTCAGTGCGCTCCACACCAGGGTTGCCTCGGCGAGGATGTCAATGCGGTGCGCATAGCCGCGCTCCTTGTCGCTCATGGCAGCATTGTGCCATTGTCGCCAGACACCGGAGGATTCATGAACTGGGTACACCTCGTCATTGGCCTTGCCCTGCTGCAGTTCTTCATCTTCTGCATGGCGGTGGGCCGCGCGCGCGGCACCTACAAGGTGCCTGCCCCTGCGACCACCGGCAACGAGGTGTTCGAGCGCTACTTCCGCGTGCAGATGAACACGCTGGAGCTGCTGGTGGTGCTCGTGCCCTCCATGGTGATCTTCGCCTCCTACCTCAGCGCGTGCTGGGCCGCAGGTCTCGGTGCGGTCTACCTGGTGGGACGCATCGTGTACTTCCGCTCCTACGTGCAGGCCCCCCAGAAGCGCAGCCTGGGCTATGGCCTTTCGGCAGCGCCGGTGCTGGGGCTGCTGGTGGGCGGCATCATCGGGGTCATCATGGCGATGCTGCGCCACGGCTGAAGCCTCCGCGCGGCGGACCACGCAATCGGGCACCGTGGCCTTGTAACCTCGCCACGACGCAGCCTGACTGTGCGTGGGAGCGGTCATCGGCGATGGAACCAAGGTCTAATGGCCCCGCCTGAATTTGTCGGGCCAACTGCACACCTTCAACTCAGTGCAAGCGCGGGGTTCACCAGATCATGCTGGCATCTTCAATATCGACGCTCCTCATCGTCTCGGGGGTCATCACGGCCGTGGCGGGCCTGGGCGCACTGCTGCTCCCGCGCCTGCTGCTGCGCGTGGTGTTCGCGGTCCCCGATGCGCCAGCCTCCACGATGTTCTTCGCGCGCCACTGGGGACTGCTCATCCTGCTGTTCGGCGTCCTGCTGATCGTGGCGGCCGGTGAGCCGGCGCTGCGCGCACCGGTCATGCTGGCCGCGGCGATCGAGAAGATCGCGATCGGGGTCTTCGTGTTCTTCGGCCCGCTGAAGCGCACCGCGGGCATGACCCTGATCGCCCTTACCGACGCGGTGTTCGCCGTGCTCTACCTCGCCTACCTGGCAGGTCCCTAGCGACGCTGCGCCGCTCAGGCCGCGGGCGCTGCGCGCCGGCGGCGTGCCCAGGCGATCAAAAGCGGCACCAGCGAGACGCCCACGATCGTGAGCGTCACCACCCCGAAGTTGTTCTTCACCAGCGGGATGTTGCCGAACAGGTAGCCGCCCCAGATGAACACCGTCACCCACAGCGTGCCACCGACCAGGTTGTAGCCGAAGAAGCGCGCATAGGGCATGCGGCCGACGCCGGCGACGAACGGCACCAGCGTGCGCAGGATCGGCAGGAACCGCGACGTAAGCACCGCGAACCCGCCGTAGCGCAGGAAGAACGCCTCGGTGCGGCGCAGGTACTCGACCTTGAGCAGGCGATAGCGGCCGGAGAACGCCGGTGGCCCGATGCTGCGGCCGATGCCGTAGTTGGCCATGTTGCCCAGCACCGCGGCGGCCCCCAGGAGCACGGTCAGCAGCGGTGCGCGCAGCGTACCGCTGGTGTCGATGGCCGAGAGCGCCCCGATGGCGAACAACAGCGAGTCCCCGGGCAGGAACGGCGTGACCACGAGGCCGGTCTCGCAGAAGATCACCGCGAACAGGATGGGGTAGATCCACAAGTCCACGCGCACGATGAGCTCGACCAGGTGGCGGTCGAGGTGCAGGACGAGGTCGATGAGCCAGCTGAGCATGCCGGCGAGGATAAGCGAAGCGGGCTTAGCGGCGCTTGAGCGTCAGGGAACCGCGGCGCGCGCGCTCAGCGCGCGCTCACCTGGGTGCAGGTGGGAACGCCGCCGCAGCGTCTCCAGCCCCAGACGCACGTCGGCATCACGCGCGGCCAGCGACGCGCCGTCCGGCGCACCGGACAGTTCCGCGGGGGGCTGGCCCGGGCCGTCCTCGGTGATGTCAGGAGTGAGCCCGCGGCCGTGGATCGAGGCACCCGAGGGGGTGAAGTAGCGCGAGGTGGTGAGCTTCACCGCCCCGCCGTGGGCCAGCGGCATCACCGTCTGCACCGAGCCCTTGCCGTAGGTGCGCCGCCCGATGAGCAGCGCCCGCCCGTGGTCCTTCAGCGCCCCCGCCACGATCTCGGAAGCGGAGGCCGAACCTGAGTTCACCAGCACCACCAGGGGCGCGCCGTCGATGAGATCCCCGGGGGTGGCGTCCATCTCGAAGCGCGCATCAGCGGTGCGGCCGTCGGCGGTGACGATCACGCCGGCCTCGAGGAAGGCATCCGCCACGGCGACACCGGATTCCAGCACACCGCCCGGATTGTTGCGCAGGTCGAGCACCAGCCCCTGAAGGGAGCCCTCATTGTCTCTCTTGAGGCGCAATATCGCCCTGGCGAGGTCCTCCGCAGTGGTCTGGCTGAACGTCGAGATGCGCAGGTAGCCGTAGCCGGGCTCGAGCATCGTGGCGGCGACGCTGTGCACTTCGACCTGCGCGCGGCGCACGTCGAACTCAAGGGTCGCAGGGGCCGTGCTGCGCCGTATGCTCAGGTGCACCACGCTCCCGGAGCGTCCGCGCAGGCGCGCCAGGGCCCCTGCCAGGTCGGCCCCGACCTCGGTGCCATCGATGCCCACCAGCTGGTCCCCGGTGGCAAGTCCTGCCTGCTGGGCAGGGGATCCCTCGAGGGTCTTCACGATGCGCACCGCCCCTGCGCTGGCGCCGATCTCGATGCCGACGCCCGGATAGGAGCCCATGGTGGACAGGCGCACCTCCTCGAGCTGGTTCAAGTCCAGGTAGGCCGAGTGCGGGTCAAGGGCTGCGACCATGCCGCGGATGGCCTTCTCCATCAGCGCGTGGTCATCGACCTCGTCGACGTACTCGTTCTTGATGCGTGCGTAGACTTCCGCGAACGCGCGCCCCTCGGGCCCTGGCACCAGCCCCCCATCCGGGCGCGCCAGCGGCGACTGCCGGTCGGCCAGTGCCCCGGAGGTGAGGGCGGCGAAGGCCCCAAGCATCATCCCGCAGGCCAGGGCGAGGGTGGTGCGCGAGCGGGGGCTGGCACTCACGGGCGCACCTGAAGTCTCAGCGGCTGCCGGCCGCATACCAGGTGTCAGCGTCGTCCATGGCGGCACGGCGCTCGGCGGTGGCATCGGAGGGCAGCGGCAGCTCGGTGAGCACGTCCGCCAGCGGGATCGGCCGGCCGATCGCAAAGCCCTGGCCGTAGTCGACGCCCAGTTCGGCGATGCGCAGGCTGATCGCCTCGGTCTCGATGTACTCCGCCACGGTGGTGATCGACATGCTGCGTGCCAGCTGCGCGATGGCGCGCACCATGGATTCCGCGCGCGTGTCCTTGAGCACGTCGCGCACGAAGCTGCCGTCGATCTTGAGCATGGTCACCGGCAGCTGCCGCAGGCACGACAGCGAGGACAGCCCGGTGCCGAAGTCATCCAGTGCCACCCCGCAGCCCAAGGCACGCAGGCGGTGCATCAGCACTTCAGCGTGTGCCAGGTTGGCAACGGTGGCGTTCTCGGTGAGCTCGAAGCACAGCAGCTCCGGATCCAGCCCGCTGCCGGTGACGCGCTCGACCAGCATGTCGCCGAAGGAGTCATCGTTGAGCGACTGGCCGGAGAAGTTGATGCAGAACCCGAGTGCCTTGCCCTGCAGCACGCTGGCGCGCGGCTGCAGGGCATCGATGACGTGGTTGACCACCCAGCGGTCGATCACCGGCATCAGCTGGTAGCGCGTGGCGGCGGACAGGAAGCTGTCCGGGCCGACCGTCTGGCCGCGCTCGTCGAACATGCGCAGCAGCAGCTCGTAGTGCGGGCGCGCGCTCTCGGCGGCGGCGAACGGCAGGATCAGCTGCGCGTACAGGTGCAGGCGGCCGTGGTCGATGGCATCGCGCAGCTGCTCGGCGACGCCGATGTCGGCGAAGCGGCGCACGATGCTCACATCGCTGGGCTGGTAGATCTCGACGCGGTTGCGGCCGCGGTCCTTGGCCGCCTTGCAGGCGGTCTCGGCGGCTGCCAGCACGTGCGCGAGCTCCTGGGCGGTGGGCTCCATGGGCGCCACCCCGATGCTGATCGAGATCGGCAGGCGCGCGTCGGCCTGCAGCAGCGCCAGCTGCTCGGCGCCCTCGCGCAGCGCCTCGGCGAAGCGCTCGGCATCGGCGACCGCGGCGGACACCATGAGCACGAAGCGGTCACCGGAGATGCGTGCGCCGAAGCCACCGGGGGGCAGGCGCTTTCGCATCAGTTCGCCCAGCTGCCCGAGCAGCGCGTCGCCGACGTGCATGCCGGACTTCTCGTTGATTGCGTGCAGCTGGTCGACGTCGATGTACAGCACGCTCCAGGCCTGGCTCGCCTTGCGGTCCGCGATCACCGCGCGCACGCGGCGCTCGAACTCCGGGCGCGTGTACAGGCCGCTCAGCGGGTCGTAGCTGGACTCGATGACCCCGATGGCCTTCCTGGCCAGGATCTCCGCGATGTGCGCATCGCGCGGCGTGAACTCCTCCGCGGTCGGCTCGCGCAGCAGCACGAGCATGCCGATGGCGCGCCCGGCGCGCGAGTGCAGCGCACAGCACAGCACGCGGTAATGGAAGCCGTCGGGGTTCTCAGGGGACTGCGTGCCGTTGGCCAGTACCGGTTCGCGCTGCGACTGTGCCAGCGCCAGCAGGCGCCGGTGGGCGCGCATCAGGAACTGCGTGTCCGGGGGCATGAGCGGGTCGCCCGAGCGCACCAGGGTCACGCTCTTCTCCGGCACCAGCAGCGCCCCGGTCGAGGCGTGCAGGTGCTCGATGGTCTGCTGCAACAGCTGCTGCAGCTCGTTGGCGCCGTCGGGGTTCTCGGGAGCCGCCTGCGCGGCCCCCTGCGTGAGCAGCAGGTTCAGGTCCTTGTCGAGGCCGCCGACGGTGCGGTTGAGCTCCTCGATGGTGGCGTGCGCGATCAGGTCGCGCCGCAGGCACTCCAGTGCCGGCGCCAGCAGCGAGTACACGAACGAGAAGTCCGGGGGCTTGCGGTCCGGGGCATCACTGGCGCGGGTGAGCACGGCCACGATCGCCACCAGCTGCTGGCTGTCATCGCGCATCGAGCACAGGTAGACCGGCTGGCCGCCCTCGATCATGCGCAGCTGCCCGGCAAGACCGGGGTTGGTGCCCGCGCCCAGCAGCGCGTCGTCGATGACGTTCATGAGGTCCGGGCCCGTCATGGTGTCGGTCGACCACATGAGCTCCCCGGAGGGCCCGAACATCGCGATGGAGGACACGCGCGGCAACAGCGAGCGCATCAGGCGCACGTACGGGTCGAAGCGGCTCCCCGGCTGGCCGGGTACGTAATCGCCTGTGGCTGCCTGGTTCATGTCCTGGGTCGCACGCGCCGCACTTACCGATAATTAGGTGACGGTACGATTGCGCACGCGGCAGACGCGGTCCTTGCGCGAGTTGGCGAATCCGCGCAGGGAGAGTATGTAAAAACGCCCAAACAGTGACCCGGGTCACACAGCGGCGCTCAAGCCGCCGGCGCCGCGGTCGAGGGGCCCCCGGGGACTTAAGGATCGGCGCTTCTGAACCAGGGGCGCGGATCGACCGGCTTGCCGGCCTTCCTGATCTCGAAGTACAGCTCCGGGCGGCTGCTGCCGCCGCTGTCACCGGCCGCCGCGATGGTGTCACCGGCGGCCACGTTCTCACCGACCCCCTTGTAGAGGCGCTCGTTGTGGCCGTAGAGGCTGAGGTAACCATCGCCGTGGTCGACGATGGCAAGCAACCCCAGGCCCGGCAGCCAGTCCGCGTAGATCACGCGCCCCTGGCACACCGCCTTCACCGGCGTGCCGCGCTCGGTGGCCACCAGCACCCCGTCCCACACGACCCCGCCGGCGCGCGCATCCCCGTAGCGCGCCACCAGGTGGCCGGCGACCGGCCAGTTGAGCTTGCCGCGCAGGCGCGTGAAGGCATCGTTGCCGGTGACCGGGAACTTCTCCGACGCGGTGCGCAGCTCGCGCAGCAGCTTCTCAAGTCCTGCCTGCTGGGCGCGCAGCTTCTCCAGGTTCTGCGCGCGCGTGTGCGACTGCACCTCAAGGCTTGCCAGCACGCGCGAGCGCTTCTGGCGCGCCTGCTCCAGCTCCCCTAAGCGCGCGCGCTGCTGCTTTTCCAGCTCCGCGAGCTTGTCGTCCTCGGCGGCCAGCTCCACCTGCAGTTCCGCGATGCGCGCGACGTCGTTCTCGATGAGCTTGATCTGCCCGGCGCGCGCGCGCCCGAAGTAGCTGTAGTAGGCGAACATGCGCCCGGCGAGCGCGGGGTCCTGCTGGTTCAGCAGCAGCTTCAGGGGCTCCTGGCGCCCGATCAGGTAGGCCGCGCGCATCTGGCCGGCAAGGGCTGAGCGGTTGTCGGCGAGCTGGGTCTCGCGGGACTTCTTCTCGGTGGCCAGCGCTGCGCGCCGGGCGGCCCCCTCGGCGCGCTCGCGGCGCACGTCCAGCAGCGCCCCGCGCACGTCGCTGACGGACATCTCGGCAGTGCGCAGCTCACCGGTCAGGCGGTCGCGCTCGACCTGCTCGGCGCTGACCTCGCGGGTGATGCGCTCGATTTCCGCCTTGACCGCCTCCAGGCGCGCTTCGGTCTTCTGGGTGTCGGCCTGGGGGGCCGCCCGGACCTGGAGGGGGGCAAACAGCAGCCAGAAACCTGAAACCAGGGCCAGTCCCAGCGGCAGGGTGCTGAAAAGCACCGGGGCGCTATAATGCGCGCCCTTTTTCGCCCCCGGCATGCCAGCCTCCCCCATGGATCGCATCCTCGAATATCTCGCGCACCACACCCTCCTGTCCGCAGGCACCGCCGCGGTACTTGCGCTGGTGGTGTTCTACGAGCTGCGCTCGCGCACCGAGAGCCAGGTCAGCGTCTCGCCCCAGGACCTCATCCGCCTGATGAACCAGGGGGCGCTGGTGCTGGACCTGCGGCCGCCGGAGCAGTTCCAGGCCGGACACCTGGCCGGTGCCCGGCAGATGAACGGCGAGCAGATCTTAAAGGCGGCCGACACTTTGAAGAAGCATAAGGAAAAGCCGGTCGTCGTGTACGACGATACCGGCAACCTGGGAGCTGCCGCGGTGCGCCAGCTGAACGCGCAGGGCTTCACCAAGGCATTCGCGCTGCGCGGTGGGCTGTCCGCCTGGCGCGCCGACAACCTGCCGCTGTCGCGCGCCTGAGCCTTTCGCAGGTCCTGTCATGAGCGCCCCCAAGGTCGTCATGTATGGTGCGGACTGGTGCGGCTACTGCGCGCGTGCGCGCACGCTGCTGAGCGCGCGCGGCATCGCCTTCGAGGAGATCGACACCGACCTTGTGCCCGGTGCGCGCCAGGAGGCGCAGCAGCGCAGCGGCCGCAGCACGATCCCGCAGATCTTTATTGGCGACCAGAGCATCGGCGGGGCCGATGACCTTGCGGCCCTGGCGGCCGACGGACGCCTGGATTCCTTACTGAAAAATACGGAAAGATAAGCAACATGGCGAACGACGACATTGCCGGCGCTGCCGCCGCCGCGGAGGCCGAGACCGGCCCGGTCCTGGCCCTGCAGAACGTCTACCTGAAGGACTGCAGCTACGAGTCCCCGACCGGCCCGCGCGTGGACGGCAACTGGAACCCGCAGATCAGCCTCGACCTGCAGACCGGGTCTGCCGCGATCGCCGCGGACCTGCGCGAGGTGGTGCTCACCGTCACCGTGTCGGCGAAGTTCGGCGAGGCCACGCTGTTCCTGGTGGAGGTCAAGCAGGCGGGCCTGTTCGTGGTGCGCAACCTCAGCGAGGAGGACACCAAGCGGGCGATCAGCAGCACCTGCCCGACGGTGCTGTTCCCGTACGCACGCGCGGCGATCTCGAGCCTGGTGAGCCAGGGCGGCTTCCCGCAGTTCCTGCTGCCGCCGGTGAACTTCGATGCGCTGTATGCCTCGAACGCGGCGCAGCAGACCCCGACCATCACCAACTAGGGCGAGCCAGCGGCTGCCTCCCCAGGTCCTGCACCCACCCTCATGAGCAAGCGCGCCCCCGAGGATGCGGCGATCGCGGTGCTCGGGGCAGGCTCCTGGGGCACCGCGCTCGCGGTGCAGTTCGCGCGCGGCGCCCGCGCGGTGAACCTGTGGGGCCGCGACGCGCACCAGCTGGCGCAGATGGCGCTGGATGGCAGCAACGAGCGCTACCTGCCCGGCACCGCCTTCCCAGGATCGCTGCAGGTCACCTCGCACCTGGCCGATGCGCTCAGCGGCGCGCGCGACGTGCTCATCGTGGTGCCAAGCCAGGGCCTGCGCGTGCTGCTTGCGACCCTGGCGCCACTGCTCACGCCGCGGATGCGCCTGGCCTGGGCGACCAAGGGCTTCGAGGCCGGCACCGGCATGCTGCCGCACCAGGTGGCGCGCGAGGTGCTCGGTGCTGCGCGCCACGGGGCGGTGCTGTCAGGTCCCACCTTCGCCCGCGAGGTCGGTGCCGGCCTGCCGACCGCGATGGTGGTGGCCTCGGCGGACCGCGGGTACGCCGCCGCGCTCGCACAGGAGCTGTCCTCGCAGAACTTCCGTGCCTACACCTCCGCGGACATCGTGGGCGTGGAGATCGGCGGCGCGGTGAAGAACGCCCTGGCCGTCGCCGCCGGGCTGTCCGACGGCCTGGGGTTCGGCGCCAACACGCGCGTGGCGCTGATCACGCGCGGGCTTCGCGAGATGACGCGCCTGGGGGTCGCCCTGGGCGCGCAGCCGGAAACCTTCATGGGACTGGCGGGACTGGGGGACCTGGTGCTCACCTGCACCGATGACCAGTCACGCAACCGCCGCTTCGGGCTGCTGCTGGCTACCGGGGTCACCCCGGCGGCGGCCCTGCAGCAGATCGGCCAGGCGGTCGAGGGATATGGCGCGGCGCGCGCGATCCATGGCGTTGCCGCGCGCGCAGGGGTGGAGATGCCGCTGTGCGAGATGGCCTACCGCGTGCTGTACGAGGCCCTGCCGGCGCGCGATGCGGTGCGCGCGCTCATGAGCCGGCCCATCAAGGCCGAGGCAGGCTAGCCGCGGCGTCGGTGCAGCAGCGGCACAAGCTGCGCTGCGATCACTCCCAGCAGCACCAACGCGCTGGCCACCTCGCAGCCGATGCTCAGGTTCATCATGGCCGAGTGCGCCGCGAAGCGCGCCCGCGCGTAGTGCGCAAGGCCGGCAAGTCCGGCAGCCGCGTACAGCGCGAGCACTGCCAGGCCGGCCACCGCAAGCCCGGCGCGCAGCAGCAGGTAACCTGCGACGCCCACCGCAGTCGTCACGCCCCAGGCCATGTAGACATCCGCGGCTGACAGCCACGGCGGCAGGTTCGGGTAGGCGGCCAGCTGCGCGGCGTTGTGGACATGATGAAACAGGCTGGCCGCCGCGTAGCCCAGCCACGCCGGCAGCAGCCAGCGCGCGCGTGCCGCCACGGCGGGCACGTCAGCCATTCATGTCACCTGCGGCCCGCGCCGCCTTGCGCACGCGCACCACCCCGACGCTCAGGCACACCACCGCCGGCCAGAACAGGAACGCGAACAGCATGCCCGCGCCCACGGGATTCGGGTTCGGGTCAGGCCACAGGCCGATGGCCGCCGCGATGATGATGAACATCAGTGGTGCGGCGCCGATCAGCGCCAGCACAAGTCCCACCCGGACCCAGTTCGAGCGCAGATACCTGCCCATGCGCACCCCTGGGGCAGGCCGCCACGGATGTTGCGCTCGCCTGGCTACGGGGGCCCGCCCAGGCTGGCAGCCGCCAGCGACAGCAGCAGCAGGATCGCGGCCATGAAGGCGAACGAGATGCCCAGCACGCGTGGCCAGGTGTGCGGCACCCAGCCGGCGGTGCTGCGGCTGGCGATCTGCGCGCTCAGCGCCATGCGCGCGTACACCCCGTACAGCCCGGCGACGAAGCCTGCGATGATCGACCCGTCCACAGGATCGATCTTGGCCGCGTTCTCCCCCTGCAGCAGCACGCCCGCGACGATCACCAGGCAGCTGATCACCAGCGCGACGCGTCCCTTGCCGGCAGCCCCGAAGGCGCTGTGATCCGCGCCGATGAGGAACCCGCCGGCCATCGGGCCCCCCAGGATGGTGCCGACCAGGATCTGCCAGGGCGTGTAGTAGCGCCCGGGCGCTTTTTGTTCCAAGGGTTGTCTGTTTCCGCGTGTCGCGGCCGGGAGTGCGGGCCGCGGCGACAGGCTACTTGAGGGCGGCGCCACGCTCCACCGCTATCGGACCCACCTCAGGGTAGTGGGAAGGCGGCCCCCTGTGCGCCCACGGCCGCGTGCTGCGCGATGAGCGCTTCAAGGGCGTGCCTGAGCGGACCGGCGATGGCCGGTGCGTGGGCCATCGCCTCCTCGGCCAGCCCCGAACCCAGCAGCGGGATCGCGACCGAGGCCTCCTCGATGAGCACCGCGGACATGGTGCGCAGTGTCTCGCGCAACGCCGCCTGGGCGTGGTGGGCGCGCGGCGAGGCGTTCAGCAGGGCCACGCGCTTGCCGACGAAGCCCTCGTGGCTGACCAGCCAGTCGAGCGCGTTCTTGATGGTGCCGGACACCCCGCGCGCATACTCCGGGGAGGCAATGAGCAGCGCATCGGCGGCATCGACCGCGCGCCGCAGCGCCGTCACCGCGTGAGGGGGACTTGCCTCGAGGTCAGGATTGAACAGCGGCAGCTCGCCCAGGCCTGTGAGGATGCTCACCTGCATCGGCGCCGGTGCGATGCGCGCCGCAGTGCGCAGCAGGCTTGAGTTGAGCGAGGCGGCGCGCAGGCTGCCGCTGATGCCAAGCACCTTCACGGCAGCCTCAGGGCCGGAACTTGACCAGGCTCAGGATCGCCAGGCGCTGCTGCAGCTGCGCCTCGGAGCCGGCCGTGACCCACACGTGCGCGACGTAGCGGGCATTGACGGCCACCAGCGTCTGCAGGCTCAGCACGTCACCGCCGCCGGTGGCATCGCGGCGGTACCACACGACGTGGCGGCCGCCGACATTGCCCGGGCTGACCGCTGTCGCGCGCGCGGGGTCGAAGGTCGGCGCATTGCCGAAGTAGATGCCGATCGCGGTGGTGTTCGCCCCGGCGGCGGCCGCGTAGCACACCCCGAAGTCATCCCCGCCCTGGTAGGTCCAGGTGAGGCCCGAGTCCGGCGGCAGCACCGGGCAGGACACCACCGCAAGGTCATCCGCCTGCGCGACCGCCGCGCAGCAGGCCAGCGCAAGGATGCACAGCGGCGGCAGCCTCACGCGGTGCCCGCCAGTTCGCGCTGCATGATCAGCAGGTCCAGCGGCGCAGGCTCGCGCACGCCCAGGCGTGTCAGGGCCGCGTGCGCCTGGCCGCGATGGTGTGTCTGGTGGTTGAACACGTGCGCGAGTATGTCGCGGATCCGCTGGCGCTGCGGGATGCCGTTCAAGGTGCGGTATTCCCATATCGCATCCAGCCGTGCTGCATCCAGCGCGGCCACGTAACCCAGGATCCGCTCGTCCTCGGCCACGCGCGCGCCGCGCAGCCCCGCGAGGTCATCGAACAGCACCTGGTCGAGCCCCTGCGGCTGCTCGCCGGTCCCGTCCAGGCGCCGCATCCAGATGCGGTCCGCTGCCAGCAGGTGGTTGAGCGTGCCGTGCAGGCTGGCGAAGAACACCCCGACGTCGCGGCGATAGGCGTCATCGTCGAGCTGCGCGGCCGCAGCATACAGCCGCCGGTTGGCCCAGCGGTTGTAGGTGGCCATCATCAGGTAGTGGCGCTGCAGCGGTTCCACGCGGTCCTCAACCCCGAGCACTGGCCGTGCCGGACCCGGCGCCGGCGCGCGGGGGCCGGCTCACGGGGTGAGCTCCTCCGGTGCCGGCCGTGGCACCGGCCGGCCCTGCCGCCCCAGGCGCGCGAAGCGTGCCTGGGCGTCGGTCAGGTGCTGGATCAGCGAGTGCGAGGTGATGTTGATGCCGATGCCCGCCAGCAGCGCCGGCAGCACGTACAGCCCGACGGTGATCTCAGAATCGAACACCGCATCGTCGGCAAGGGACGGGGTCCTGAGCGCGGCGCGCGCCAGCGCCTGCAGCAGGTAGAAGTCGAAGCCGGCGATGCCCACCAGCACCAGCCCGATCACCA
The DNA here is from genome assembly GCA_963703025.1 of uncultured Pseudomonadota bacterium. Taxonomy (GTDB): domain Bacteria; phylum Pseudomonadota; class Gammaproteobacteria; order Steroidobacterales; family Steroidobacteraceae; genus 13-2-20CM-66-19. The sequence goes on from OY969778.1 coordinate 1,424,312, forward strand.
GCACCGTGTTGCGCGACAGCGAGCGCACCGTGAGGCAGCCCCAGACGATCAGCACCGGGGCCACCAGCGAGAACAACACGAGCAGCCAGAACTTCAGCTCCGCGAACACGCTGGTGGGCACGTTGTCCATCTGGGTCGCCTGCGTTGCGTCGTTGTTCAGAAGGTGATGCGGGTGCCCGTGGCCGTGCCCACGCCGCTGCCCTGGGCCGGCTTGCCGTTCACGTCGAAGGCGGCATAGGTGACCGTGGCGCTGTACGAGTTGCCGTCGGCGGCAAGGGTGATCTGCTCGGTGAACACCCCGTGCCCGTCGGGCGCCCAGCCGCCGCCCTTGGTGATGTCCTGGAAGCTCGCCGGCGCCTTGGTGATGTAGAACACGTACCTGCTCTGGAAGCGGTTGGCCGCGGTCCTGCGCCAGATCCCGTACGCGGGCGGCACGGGCGGGGCGGCGTCGTAGTTGGAGGACTCGGTGAGCGTGCCGCCGGCGTTGTAGACGTACATGAACTCCAGGTCCTTCATGTCCACGAAGGCACCGGCGGTGAAGTGCATCTGCGCGCGCCAGGCACCGGTGAGGCCCGCGGTGGTGGGGGCGGCGTGGCTATCCGCGAAGGCCGCCGCCGCCAGGGATGTGGCCAGCAGGGCGGCAGCACGTGCGGTCTTCATCGGTAAGGTTCCTCTGCGTTCTCGTGAAGTGATGCGGGTGTGGCGGCGGCGCGCGGTCATGCCGGCTGCGACAGCCCCTGGATATTCTGCTCCCACTCCTGGCCGTTGAACGGCTCGACCACCATCTGGGTCACCGTGCCCGGATCCAGGCAGCGCGCATTGACACTGTAGCCGTGCGGGAACGAGCGCGGCACGTAGAAGGACTTCACCCCGCACACCTTGCAGAACAGGTGCTGCGCGGTGGCGGTGTTGAACTGGTAGTTCGTCAGGCTGTCCGCCCCGCACAGCAGGCGGAAGTGCGACTTCTCCACGATCAGGTGCAGGAAGCCGCTCTTGGCGCAGATGCTGCAGTTGCAGTCGGCCACCGGCAGCTGCGCGGGGGCATCGACCTCGAACCGCACCCGGCCACAGTGACAGCCACCCTTGTGCACGACCATGGACGCCCTCCGCCTTTGCATGTAGTGCCGCCGGTTGCCGGCAGCGCTGCTCATTCTAGCGAGCCCGGTGCGGGCGGTCTCGCACGCACCGGGCAGCCTTTCAGGCGGCGAACCGGGCATCCACGTACACCCAGGCCCGGTCACCGGAGGCAAGCGTCACCGCGACACGCCGGTAGGCGGCGACCTCGTAGGCATCGGCGCTGCGCAGCTCCTCCTCGGTCACCTCGAACACGGTGCCCGCCACGCGCGCTGCCGGGTCCGCCGCGGGCCTGAGGATCGGGTGGTGCGTCAGTGCGCTGGTGGCGACCACCTGGGGGTCCTCGATCAGCACCATGGCCTGCTCGAAACCCACCAGTGCGTCGGGACGCCCGGTGAGCAGCCGGCCGAAGGTGGCCCGTTGCACTGCCTGCTGCTGCAGCGTCCCGTACGAGAACAGCCGTGGCACGGCCAGTCCTAGCGCTGGCCGCGCGCAGGGGCCGCGGTGGCGGCCGGCTCGAGGCCTGCCTGGAAGTCCCACTCGCGCAGGATGAACTGCGCCACGGCCGCGCTGATCGAGTCGAACCGGCGCTGGGCGGCGGGATTTCTCACCTGCCCCACTTCCGCGTCGCGGGTGACGTACCAGCCGTCCGCGGACTGCTTGCCTTCCGCGTACTGAAGCCACTGATCCACCAGCCCCGGGTGTGCCTGCAGGACCTCGATGAGGTCCTGCACGGCAAAGGATGGGCGCGCGAGCGCATAGCCGCCGCGCCGCAGCCGGTCGGCGAGCGGGGACTGGCTGTGTCCGGGGGCGCCCGCCTGCGCCATGCGCAGGAACGGCATCAGCCGGTAGCCGGCCTCGCTCAAGGATCTGGCCTCTTCCTGCGCCACCTGTCAGGGCTTCTCGCGGTCGTAGTAGTCGACGGTTGCGTCCGCGCGGAACATCGCGCGCAGGTCGCGCGCGCCGCGCGTGCCGGCCACCACCAGCACCTTCTGCGAGTCCGGGTACTCGCAGGCCTCCACCGGCACCACCGTGGACAGCGCCAGGTAGCGCATGGTCGTCTTGCCGGTGTTGATGATCTGGTGCGCGACCTGCGCACCGCCGGTGGGGCAGGCGATGACGTCGTGCCGGCGGATCCGGTAGCGCTCGGCGCCGAACCTGAGCTCGCCCTCGCCCTCCAGGATCAGGAACATCTCCTCCTCGCCGTGGTGCGAGTGGAACGGGCACTGCACCTTGCCCGGCGGCAGCACGGTGAGGTTGTAGCCGAGGTTGCGGGCGCCGATGTGGTCGCTGATCTGGCCGCGGCTGGAGGTGTAGGCGCCGTTCTCCTCCACGTCGTCGAACTCGACCTCGTCCAGGTTCATGATGGGCTTGGGCATATTCTTGTCAGCTCCCGTCAGTCGCGTCGTGGGGCCATGCTAGTGCGTGCCTAGTGGGCCTGCTGCAGATACTTGTGGACGAACGCGATGGCCATGCTGCCCTCCCCGACCGCCGCGGCGACGCGCTTGACCGGGCTCAGGCGCACGTCCCCGCAGGCGAATATCCCGGCGGCGCTGGACTCCAGCAGGTAGGGATCGCGCTCGTGCGACCAGCGCCCGGCCTTCACTACGTCATCGCCGGTGAGGATATAGCCGCGCGCGTCGCGGGCAATGTCCGCCGGCAGCCAGCCGGTCTGGGCATCCGCGCCGATGAACACGAACAGGCCGCCGCAGTCGTGGCGCTGCACCTGCCCGCTCGCCGCATCGCGGACCTCGATCGCGGTGAGGTGCGTGTCGCCGTGAGCGGCGACCACCGAGGCATGCGGCAGCACCGCGACATTGGACTTGCGGGCGAGCTGCTCGATCAGGTAGCGCGACATGCTCTTCTCGAGCGAGTCGGCGCGCACGATGAGCGTCACCGAGCGCGCGTGGCTGGCGAAGAACAGCGCCGCCTGGCCTGCCGAGTTGCCCGCGCCGATCAGGTGCACGTCGAGCCCGTGGGTGGCGCCGGCCTCGCTGCGGGCCGCCCCGTAGTAGATCCCCTTGCCGATCAGCCGCTCGAAGCCCTCCACCGACAGGCGGCGCCAGGTGACGCCGCTGGCCAGGATGATGGTGCGCCCGCGCACCACGTCGCCGCCGTCGAGAGTGACCGCGCGTGTTGCCGGGTCGATGTGCGCGACCGAGCGCGTCACCAGGATCTCCGCTCCCAGGCGCCGCGCCTGCTGCAGCGCGCGGCTGGCCAGCTCGTCGCCGGACACCCCGCTGGGGAAGCCGAGGTAGTTCTCGATGCGCGAGGAAGTGCCCGCCTGGCCGCCCGGGGCCTCGCGCTCCACGACCAGCGTGCGCAGCCCCTCGGAGGCGCCGTACACCGCGGCGGCAAGACCTGCCGGGCCGCCGCCGATGATGAGGGTGTCGTACTCGGCCAGGCGTGCGCAGGTCTGCAGCCCCAGGCGCTCGGCAAGTTCGCGCGTTGACGGGCGCCGCAGCTCGGCGCCGTCGGTGAGGCGCAGCGCAGGATAGTCCGCCTCCCCGGGGAGCGTGCCAGGCCAGCACCTGGGCAGGTCCGCGGCATCCGGGGTCAGCCAGTCGTAGCTGATCTGGTTGCGCGCCAGGAACTGGCGCAGCGCACTGCACTGGCTGTCCCAGCGCTGCCCTACCATCACCACGCGCGCCCTGGGGGCCTCGGCGGCGATCCCCTGCAGCCCGCCGATGCGCTCGCGCGCCAGTGCACCGAGCTTGACTGCGACCTCGGGCGCGGCAGGCGGCGGTGGCGTAGTAGTGCTTGGGATCGACGCGGAACACCCGCGAGGGCTCCGCGGCGCGGTAGCCGCCCACGAACCCGGTGCCGAAGGCGATCGGTACCTCGCCGAAGATGGTGCCGGGCAGGCGCCAGCCCAGGGTGCGCTCGATCCCGTCGTAGAGCTTGACCACCTCGATCCTGCCGGACACCACCGCATACAGCGCGCGGTCACCGCCCTCGTGGACGGCGAACTCGCCGGCGGCCAGGTGCAGGTCGGCGGAGGTGTCCGCCAGGCGTGCAAGCTCAGCCTCCGCAAGCGTGGCGAACAGGGGGATCGAGCGCACGTCGTCGGTGGTCAGCATGTCGTTCTTCGGCACGCGGTGCGCATCCGGGCACCTGGCACTGCGCGGTTCAAGCGGGTCAGGCGCCGGCGCGCAGGGATTTCTGGTACGCCTCGATCAAGGGCACGATCGCCAGGCGTCGCTCAAGGCTTTCCCGCGGCCAGTATTTCGCCCGGTCGTAGTAGGCCTCGAACGCGGGCACCGCCGTGGGCAGCACGACCCACGGTTGTTTCGATGCGGTGAAGATATGCAGGTCCGGGGGCAGCTCGTCGGGTGTGTCGAGCGTGCCGACGCGCACGAACGCGACCACCGGGCCTGCGGCGGCGTAGTGGCTCCACAGCGCAACGCGGCACTGCGCACAGCGCGCCACCTGCTGGCCGCGGCCGCTGTGGGTGGGCGTCGCCACAAGCTGCGGCGTGCCCGCAAGGGTGACCAGGCGGTCCGCCTCGATCATCGCGTTCAGGGCGAACGAGGCACCGCTGCCGCGCTGGCACCAGCGGCAGTGGCAGCAGTGCACGATCAGTGGCGCGGTGCGCATCCGGTAGCGCACCGCGCCGCAGTCGCAGCCGCCTTCCAGTGGGAATGGCATGCTCGCTACCGGACGTAGTAGCCGCAGACGTGCCACTGGCCATCGGCGTCCTTCAGCGGCGTGACGGTCTCGATCGCGCTGGCCTTGTTCTCAAACGAGGAACTGAACTGCAGCACCACGTAGTCCCCATCCGCAGCCCCCGGCAGCGTGCTGGTGTGCGTGGCCGACTTAAGCGTGCGCGACCTGAGAGATCCCAGCGGGGCGCGCGCGGCGCTGGCCGCGGCCTGCCACTGCGCGGCGGTGATCTTCTGGCGAAAGGCTGCCGCGGCGCTGCTCCAGCTGTCGGCATAGTTGCCGGCATCCACCAGCACAAGCCAGGCGCGCGCGGCGGACTCCGCGGCGTTCTCGGCACTGCCGCGGTCGTTGGCAGCCGAGGCGGTCAGTGCCCACAGCATGACTGTGCACAGGACGACGGCAAGCTTCATGGCACCAGGACCTCCGCGCGCGGACCGGGAGCGAAAAACTACGCCCTTGTGCCGCGAAAGAAAAGTAACCCTCAGCCGCAGCCCTCGACGTACTGCACCGCCGGCAGCAGGCCGGCACGCACCCGCGTCACCCGGCCGGCGGATTCCTCAGCCACGATCGCGGTCGTGCCTGACGGGGAGGCGAAGAACAGGTAATGCCCGTGCTCGTCGTACTTGTGCGCGGTGATGCTGGCGTCCGGGTAGCGCCTGCGCACCTCCTCCAGCGTCATCCCGATCTTCAGTCCCAGCGCGTTGACCGCCGCCTTGTCGGTCTCCACCCGCGTGATGCGCCCGGCCTCGACCATGAAGCGCGCATGGGTGTACCGGGAAAAGGTGGCGTAGTGACACTCCTGCGATGCCAGGTCATGCGCCTTGCCGCCGGCGGCCTGCCGCGCCTCGGGCACACTCATCCCGAAGCGGATCGCGCCGTAACCTTCGAAGGTGAGCACCGGCGCCTGCGCGCCGGGGGCCGCCGGCAGGACAGCCAGCAGCGTAACGGCGAGCAGCCCGCGCACCCACTCAGCAGCTGGTGACCTGTCCTGCATATAAAGAAGTGACCTTCCCGTCCTGCGAGCCGCTGACCAGCCAGTTCATCTGGTCGTAGCCACCGGCGCATTTCCCGGCCACCTTGGCCTGGAAGTTGAATGACCGCCAGGGGCCTGCGCGGTGCGAGGGTGTGCCCATGACCTGTTCCAGCTGCGCATCGGTCATGCGCAGGGAAACCCCGTGATCCATCAGCACCGGGCGCAGCGCCGGCGGCAGCACCGGGCAGTCGGCGGCGGCGCCTTCAGCTGCGACCGACTGCAGCGTGATTGAGGTGACCGGCTGCCCCGGGCCGCCCATCTCGCTGTCCGAGGTCAGCCAGAGTCCTGCGGGGTGCTCGCCCGGCACCCGGTAGCACAGCCACGAAGCACGCGCCCCCGCGTCTCCGCCGTGCGCGATCCGGCCGGTGGCCGCCACCTGGAGGACCTGCGGCAGGGTCGTGTGCCCGAGTTCCACCTGCAGGTACCCGAGCATCACCCCCGATGTGGGCCTGCGCGCCGCGGTCGCCGCCCAGTCCATGCTCTTGAACGGCTGGGTGGGCGGCGGGCCCGCGCCGGCCGTGCCGGCCGGCGCCATGAGGATCGTCGCTGCCGCAAGCAAATGCGGCAGCGACTGCCGCGTGGCCGACAGGAATGATCGCATCACCGCGCAACGCCCCCGGAATGAGCGGCCACCAGGGACTTGGGCGCCACGTTCTGCCACGCCGCATCGAGCGCGGGTTGCACGATCGCCACGGTCGCCATGCGCAGCTTCACGTGGGTGGAACCCTTCAGTCCCCACCCGCCCTTGACCGGCATGAACACCCCCGGTTGCGCACGCACGAACGATTGCTGCTGGGCGGGGGTGAGCTTGACCATGGCCCAGGTGCGGTCCGGGTAGCCGAGCGTCGCGAAGATCTTCTTCCTGACACGAAAGTCAGGGTGGTCGAGGTGCGCGGACTCGCACGCCTCGCCAAGGCTGAGCGCAAGCTTCCTGAATCCATCGGGCGTCATGGGGCCTCCTAGGTAAGTGCGCTGTCCGGCGCGCCAGCCAAGCGCACACGATTCCTGTCTCACTGGATACTCTGGATGCGGCCCTCGACGACGGTGACCACCATTGGCGCGGACTGGGAGCCGCGGTCGTAGCGCCAGACTTCAGTGGTCGTGGTGCCCACCGCGACCCCATGGGAATTGTAGAAAGGCTGGGTGGACGTGTGCCTGGAAGTCGGCTCCCCGCACTTGCTGAGCAGCTCGGCCGCGGGCATGTCGGCCGACACCAGCCAGCTGCCGCAACGGAACAATCCGTCAGCCACGGCCATTCCAGGGGCGAGGAGCAGCAGCGCACACGCCGCGACGTTGAGTTTCATGACAGGGCCTGCACCGGGCAGCCAGGCGCCGGCGCGCTCCGTGAGTTTATCGCCGCAGAACCGCCCATGCCCATGCGACAAGTCATGACCTGCACCTACCCACCTCGATTGTTGCCGGTGCACCGGCGACCCGCACCACTGCAGCGGTCACGGCAAGGGATGCCTGGGCTGGATGAGGTCCCAGAGGTTGCCGTAGAGATCGCGGAAAACGGCCACCGTGCCGTGCGGCTCCTCGGCCGGGGGTCGCACGAAGCTCACGCCCCTGGACGTGTACAGATTGAAGTCGCGCCAGAAGTCATCCGTGTGCAGGAACACGAAGACGCGGCCTCCGGTCTGGTTGCCAATGCGTGACTGCTGATCCGAAGTCGCGGCACGAGCCAGCAGCAGGCCGGATTCGCGCGCACCGGGCGGGGCAACAACGACCCAGCGCTTGTCCTGCGCCGGGACGGGTGAGTCTTCCACCAGGGAAAAGCCAAGGACACCGACGTAGAACGCGATCGCCTCGTCGTAGTCACGCACCAGGATCGAAGTGAGGGCGAGGGACTGCCTGGGGATGTCACGGCCGGGTTGTTCTGGCATAGGGGCTCTCAAGGACCAGCTTGCGCGGCCCTAAGGATGAGCGATGTTCGGCGCGCGCGCATCGCTAGCTGGTCAGGGCCACGATGGCCGCCTTGACGATGGGAATGACCAACCCCAGGGAAAGCCACAACGCACAAGCGAATACCCAGAAGGTGTAAGGAGCGTCGAGGAACAGACACGGGCACGCGGCGAGGAAGGCTGCCGCAAGAAAGATGGCCACCAGGGAGTTCCAGTGAGCGGCCGTATCGGGCAGTAGGAACACCAGCGCTGATGCCACGACCAGCCCGGTCAGCCACGGCCAGTAGGACTTCAGGGCGCTGCGCAGCGGGATCCTCTGGCGCGAAGTGGTGGGTTTCACGGCAGGTAACGATGCGCCCGGGCGCGCGACCACTGACTTCGGTCAAGCGCCGTACGCATGCACTCCCCCGGGCGCCGGTTGTGCGCACTCCCATCCGTCACGACCGCCCCCGGCATAAGTCACAGCAGCAGGATACGCCAGCCAGGCAGCGCACCGACACAAAGCCCCCCGCTACCCCGGTGTGTGCAGCGCCTGGCAGGTGTCCGCGCGCGCCAGGGCCTTGGTCAGGCGGCGACGCGACGGGCCCGCCTCCTGAGAATCATGCACGCGATCGGGAATGTAATCGCGGTCTGGATGATGAATGCCAGCGCCCAATACAGCGCGTGCCAGAACGTGACCGGCCCAAGTCCGGGTGCTCCGTGACCGAAGAGCAGCAACCAGGCGCCGAAGAGCACGGCAAGCGGCACCAGGTGGTAGATGGCCAGCAGCGCCAACAGCACGGAGATGTGAGCGGTGCCGGATGACAGGCCCACGATCAGGGCGACGAGAAGCGGCGCCTCCAGGCAAGCGCACCACACCCAGGCTCGCAATCTAAGGCTCAAGAGAGCGGCCATCGTTGCAGGGCGCAGCGTCTCCCGCGCGGGACGCGATTCACCGGGCTGCTGAACGGCGCTGTCATGCCGTCCTCTTCCACTGGATTGCCGTATATACCGCAGCGGCCACAATGATGGCCGCGTATGAATAGATATTCGCGCTGCGCGCCCATTTGTAAACCGCCAGGCGATCGATGTCGGGCAGCTGCCGGCGCGCCACGTGGTACTCGAGGTAAATGGATGCGGCGCAGAACGGAATCGCCAGGACTACAAACGCGGCGAAGATGATCCTCTCGTCCTCGACAGGCCCGAGCCATGCTGCCATGAGAGGAACCACCGGCACGAAGCTCAGCCAAAACAGCGGCCAGGCCAGAGCGAGCATCGGGATACCGACGTCGTAGAGCGTTCGGGAGTTGTCGGACCTGGGTGATGAGCGGATGTCTTTCATGCGGGCTTACGCTCAGCCTCTGCTCTCACGACCGCTCCACGGCGGTTGCCTGCGGTCAGGCAAAGCTTGATGGCGCATTGACCTGCACCGCCATGACCAGGTCGCGCTGAGCATCTGTTCCGAGTACAAAATCGTGCGCGCCAATGACCACGAATCCGAACTTGCGGTAGAACGCAATCGCCTTCTCGTTGCGTTCCCAAACCCCTAGCCAGACATGCCCGGACTTTTTCCGGGCGGCCGTGGACAGCACCGCGCCCATGAGGTCACGAGCCACGCCGAGTCCGTGCCACTTGCTGAGCACGTAGAGTCGATTTAACTCGGAAGGATTGTCTGAGCTCAGAGAGTGCGTCGCGCTGCGCAAGAGCAATTGCGCGAATCCGGCGAGGCTGCCGTCAACCTCGGCCAGGAGGGTGACTCTTTGTGGATCCAGTACCTCCCGCAGTTGTAGCTCGGCGCTGTAGCTCTTTGCGCAATGGATCTGCATGTCCTCGCGGGAATTCTCACCTGCAAAGGTGTCACGGAACGTATGTTCCGCCAACGCCGCAAGCGCAGCTGCATCCGCTTCAGTCGCGCGACGGATGGTCACCACGATGCTTGGCTCATTCTGTCGCCTGCCCTCTGGCTTGCGCGCATCCGGCAGCGGGTCAAAGGCATGAAATGGATCATCCGGCGATTCAGTGCGCGCCATCCGGGGCATCTTGAGATGCCACCCCGGCCGGCACGGTCTTGACCACGATGGGCAAGGGGAACAGGTAGAGTCCAGTCGTGCGGTTCATGCGAGTCGAGCCCCAGATAAAGACCGGGATGTATACGTAGACCTTGGCCGCGCTCACGTAGCGTATTTCAAGCTGCGAAGGGCCTGTCCAGACCAGCCTCACAGGCTGCGCGTCCCGGGTGTCCGCGACACCACCCAGGTATGCGACCTCCCTGCAGGTTATCGTGTTGATCGGTGCAGCACCGGGGCGCCTGAAGCAGACCTTGTAGTTGTGCGTTCCTGATCGATCGGACGAAATCGCGACAAGGACCGCTTCAGTGGACCCATCTGGGGAGCGCGCACTTGAGGATACCTGGGTGGAGTTCCTGGGGGGCAAAGAAGGCCATGGCGACAAGCGAACCGAGAGCTAAAAGTGCCATCAGCCAAAAGAGCGTCGGGCGTGCGTGCCTGATCATCTGGAGATCAGCTTGAGCGGTACCCGCCGCAATTGATTGCCCGTCTTGCGCGCACACTTTTCCGGGCGGATGCATCGCGATTGGCCGGGCCTCACGGGCACTCCAAGCGTTGGCAACTGATCATCGGCCGCAGGCCCCAGGTGAGAAACTCCACCCTTGCGCCATGGTAGCCGCAGCCCTCACCCCGCCACGTCACCCGCGCGGCCGAGCCTCGACAACCACCGCGTGCTGCGATTCGCGCTCCAGGTCCTCTGCCACCAGTGACCCATCGCCCTGCAACCGGATCCCGTGGTATGCCGCGTCCTGGGGGAACAGACCCAGGTAGTGCATCAGGGCTTCCCGAACTGCTGCGGGGTCGCTTTGGATTGTGGCCCAGTAGGGTTGTTCGCGTCCCTCAAGTCGCAGGGAAACCGCGGCGCCGCCGCGCAGATTACGCCACCAGAGGTTCTCCGGCGCAGTGAAGCAGCGCACCGTGTCCGCGACGCGCACATAGCGGACCGGCGTCGTGAAGCGACGGCCACTCTTCTTGCCGGTAAAGGTGATGAGCATCAGGCTCTTGCTCTGGACAAAGTGCAGCGGCGAGCGCAGCAGAATGCGCATCAGCGGGTTGATGACCAGGAATAGTGGCTCGGGAAGTCGCATGGGGGGATTCTAGACCCAGACGATCAGCTTGGGCGGCCGGCGAGGAACCAGTGCGCACCAGTGCGCGGCGCACCGACGGCGCGCAGCCCCTGTTCATCCCCACCGCCCCAAAGCGTTGATCAGGCGGCGCTGAGCGCTTTGTCGCACAGGAGCGCGAGTTGGTTGCCATCAGGATCGGCGAACTCCGCCAACCACAATTCAGACTGAGGCGTGCGGTTCACAGCATGCGGCTGCTCCTTAAACGTGACGCCATTGGACTTGAGCGAGGAGTACACGGCATCGATATCCGCAACTTCAAAATAGATCGCTGAGCCCCTTTGAGCCTTCTGGCCGGGCGGTACAACGCCAACAAGCAGCCGAATGCCGCTGCAGCTGAAGAACGCCATTTGCGGCGGAGCGGCGAACAGCAGGGGCAGACCCAGGACATCTCGATAGAAGCTGACGCCCGACTCGAAGTCATCGACGGGGATCAATAGCTGGGCGATCTTTGCACTTGAAAGATTCATTGCGTCCCCCGTGAGTCGCGCGCCACGCGCGCACAATAGCTCCGGCCCGCATCGCGCGCCATTTCAGTCATCACGGTCCCTCCAAGGGGTGGGCAGGGCGCACTAGCGAGTCCTGTCTAGGGCAACCGCCAGCGAGTCAGCTCTGCCTTTCACGACTATTTCCTTCGAAACATAGCCGTCGGCGGAAACCACCACGGTGCCGCCGGGTGGAAGTGACTCGTAAGCGGTCAGCACGAAGATCCGTCTCTTCCGAGTGTCAGGCCGCAACATGAATTGCCCCTCGGGGTTTGTCTGCGCAAACAGGCCCGGGTGGTCGTCCACCGAGATGGTAGCTCCTTGTATGGGCTTGTGAGAAACGGCGTCAGTTACGGTGCCCGATGCAGACGGGGACACATATGTAGTTATCTCGATGCAGCCGTTCACCGACACGAGAAACGGCAGGATTGCGGCGTACCGCCACGTACTCAATAGCCGCCTGAGGTTGAGCTTGAGCGGCCGTACACCGCGTGCGATTGCAATTCTCATGGCCGCTCCGAGTGGTTGCCGGGAGATCGCCGGGCTATTTGCGACGCGCGCTGCAGATCATGGCGCACTTCCGGGGTCATGCCATCCGTTGGAATAATCACAAATGCAAAGCGCAGCACCGGGAAGTCCGGCACCAGAAGAAAGAAGGCTTGGTATTCCCATATGTATCGAAACCGGCTCCAGGGAAGAAAGGCCGAGTTACGACCCGAATCCACCCGAACCCCTTCGGGCTGGGTTTCAAGTCCGAGGGTGCTCCGCCCCGGGGCCAGGAGGATACGCGCAAGAACCCTGGGAGCGGAAAAGTAGTAAGAAAGTTGAATCGTGAGATTCAAGAACAGCAGGACCCCGAAAGCGCCCACGAACCAATTTGCGCCCTCGAGGAAATAGATAAAGCAAATCGCCCCGAGCACCAGGGCCGTGGAGAGTAGGTAGCACACGCCACCGAGGCTCTTGAGTCGACGCCAGAAGTACGCCCGTGCGGCGCCGCGTATGGTTTCGGCCGAGTAGGTAACGTTACATGTCGACATGGCGATCGTTTTGGCTTTGCCACCTGACGGTCAGCTTTGAGATACCGCCTGCCGCACCGGATCGCACGCCTCCACAGGCATCACGGACGTCGCTCAGTCGTGCCGCGATCCCGGACACCCAGGCAGCAACGCGCGCGCAATGGCAACAAGCCCTGGCGCGCCTAGTGGCCGTACGAGTGGAGCGTTTCGATCGCGACGACCTTCCCATCCACGAAGCGGACGCTCACCATGAACTCGTTCGGCCCTCGGTTGTAAGTCCAGGTTTCCACCGGTACCGCGGCACCGACGGTATTGCGCGTGCCATCAACCGCCCCTGTGGTGGTTGCACTCACGACCGTGCTGCGCTGCACATCAGCCGGGCTGCCGCAAATCGCCTGCACACTTGCGACGGACTCGCCGACGGTAACCAGATTGTCGCCACACCGCATGGGGTCCGCCCACGCATGCTGGGCAGCGATCAGACACAGAGCACCGGGGAGTCAAAGCCCTAATTCTCGATATCGCATGATCATGTCCTCGCTTGTGTGTGTTGCAGTCATAACCCCGACGTCTATCGATCAGCTTGCGCTGAGCTTGCTACGGCAGCACTGCCTGTCTTAGCGACGCGTCAAGCCTTGAAGTTCGCTTCGGAGCGTCAGGTTAACCAGCAAAGATCCCCCAGTCAGGATAGCAATCTCGGCAACGGTGCCGGCATATCCAGGATTGGCAGTAAGGCAGGCAATAGCAGGCCCAAGTAAGAAAGTCGTCCGACCTGAGCTCATCTGCGATTTCAGCGCGCACGCCGGTAGTGCACGGCGACCGCGCCGCTGCGGAGCGGCTTAGCCGAGACCAACTCGAGCCGCCGCGTGCTGGGCAGCCCGCTCTCGTACAGGGTCGGGCCGTGGCCGGCGATCCTGGGGTGGACGAGTAACTTGTACTCATCGATCAAGATCCAGCCGGTCCAGCTCGGTCGCGAGCTTGCCGCTACCGAGGAGCACCCCGTCCGGGGTCGCGTCCTTGAGCTTCTGTACGCCCGTGCGCAGGTTGCCGGCGATGTGGTGGCTGTTGGTCCACGGGAAGTCCTTTCGCGTCGAGGACACCACGTACTTTGGCTTGGCCTCCAGCTTGACCGCCCACTCGCGCATCGCCGTCGGCGCCTCCGCGTCGCCGCGGGCGACCGCTGGCCAGTAGCTCTCCATCATCTCGTAGGTGACACGGCCCCACAGCATCGCCCCGTCATCGTCCATGAGGCGGGTGAAGAAGGCATGGGTCTCGTCGTCGGCGATTCCTTCCTGGTGGTCGACGCAGCCGTCCAGGGTGACGTTGATACTGAAGGTCAGGAGTCCCATGGTGTCCTTCGTCCGAAATGGGCGACGGGCCACTCGAACCCTGGCTCCATGGCCACGAGTCCAACTCGCGAAGTGTTCACCGTGTGTCGCCTAACCGTGAGCTGGAGCGGCCAGCCGCAGCTTTTGATAGCGCAGCCACTGACGTGCCGTGTCGCGCGCAGATTGTGTAGCCACCGACCGGAAAACACAAAGCGCCAAAATCGATAGAACTGCTCTACCACGCTGCGCCGCACGAAGTCCGTCGGCCCCCTAAAATGTGCGGGTGCAACTCGCTCTCGCTTATGGCCGGTGCCCTGTAGCGCCAATGAGACCATCGGCAACAAAAACCAAAGCATTGCGGCTGCAGTTCCACCAGAGAGCAATTCAATTGTCGCGGCGCAGCGGCCGACTACGAAAACCGGCGCGGCCATCATATGGATGATGAGGTTCCGGCCGTTACAGTGCGCGTTGCTGGATTCGTTAATCCAAAAGACACCTCCTGTGACACCTAACGACCAGCTTGAGCGGCCATCCCGCCGTCTAACGATCAGCTTGAGCGGCAGGCGTAACGAATTGATTACGCGCCATGGGTGCAACATAGCGCAGCGCGACCATGACGCGCTCAACACTCCTCACGGCCGCTCCAAGCGTTGGATAGCGTGCCGTTTTGCGTGTATGTCAGTAATGACATATACTATTCCCGTGAGCCCGAAAGACAAGCCCTTAGCGTGGTTTCACGGAGAGCTTAAGTCTCCCCCGCTTGGAAGGGAAGCGCGCCTCGAAGCGGGGTATCTACTGAGGCGCCTCCAGCGAGGCGAACTTCTGGCGATGCCGCGATCGCGCCCGATGCCCGCTATCGGAGCGCGGTGTCACGAGCTTCGGGTCGGTGATGCGTAGGGGACGTGGCGAGTCGTCTATCGCATCGACAAGGATGCGATCGTTATACTCGAAGTGCTTGCCAAAAAGACCAGACAGACGCCGGCGGCCATTATCGCGACATGCCAAAGGCGACTGAAGGAGTACGACCGTGCGAGTAAGTAAGCGAAAGAAGCTTGAGGCCGCGGGCTGGAAGCTGGGAAGTCCTAAAGAGCTTTTAGGGCTGTCTGCGGAGGAGCAGGCGTATGTTGAGCTCAGAGTGAAGCTGGCAGTGGGCCTGAAAGCACGGCGTCAAGCGCGTGGCGTGACGCAAGTCGATCTGGCGAAGTCCCTTAGATCGAGCCAATCGCGAGTCGCCAAGATGGAGGCAGGCGATCCAACCGTATCCCTTGATCTTCTGGTGAAGTCTCTACTGGCGCTTGGCGCGTCAAATCGTGAATTGGCTGAAATCCTCAGCAGACGCTGATTCGGCACTCTAACGATCAGCTTGAGCGGCCGTCTGCCGCATGAGGTCACGCACTATGCGCGCACAGTGGATTCGGCGCGCATAGCGCGCCACTTGAATTCTCACGCCGTTCCAAGCATTTGTTAGCCCGATGGAATTTCGAAGCAGTAGGTTTTGTCCTCGGTGCCGAATACATAAGGCGTAAGGTCGGGACCATATTCCTTTGGATCGTTAGAGAAGCAATACAAAGGGGCGCCATCTCCACGAGATAGAAGTCGACACGCAGTTTCGCGCGTTCAGCAGGATCGTCAATGGGCCTTAGAACGAAGAGATTCGTCTGCTTCGTGGCGTTCGAGTTTAGCGCGGCGTGTTTTAGAAATGCGGAAGGTACGAATGTAGGCAGCGCGGGGCCGTGAACGATTCATTGAACATGAATTTCAGTTTTCCACCAAGAATGAAGGCAGTACGCGTCCTTCGGACATTCGATCGGGGCGTAGTTCATCGGCACGTCGGAGGAGACTGTGCCGAGCGCTACCGAGTCCGCGGCCAAGCTGAGCCGGGTGAGCAAGAGACAAGCGCAAGCTGCGAACAATCTCATCGGGCTAACGTCTGCGCTCAGGCGCGCCGAGCGAGGTTTGGCGAGCGAGGGTACCCCGGTATGCGAAGCGATGACGGGGCGTTGCCTGGAGCGCTTGGTTAGCGGCCGACACGAGTCAAAGTTCCCGCAGGCGCCGCTGCAATGGCGTTCAACAGGGCGGGGACTTAAGGCAACCAAGTCGTTGATACGATTGCTATTAGCGGAGAGCAGTATCACCGCGATCGTGAAGCTCGGAAGATTCTGCTGAAAGGATAAATTGCGATCGACCGTGACGAAAATGTCGAATTCCGCTTGAGCAAGCGCAAGAAGCTTGCCGTTGCTTATTCCGCCCCAGCCCTGCGAGGCGACCGTCGAAACTACGTGCCCGGAAATATGCCCGGCCAAACGGCTGTCAACGCACTCGTCGAGAAGGACCTTCACGCAGCGTCAGTCACCGCCAGAGCCGCGCCACGCTCCAAAAACGCCACTACGTGTCCGCGCGTCACGCTGGGGAAGCCGGCGAGGAAATCGTCGATGGTGTCCCCGGCCTCAAGGTAGTCCAGAAGGGTTTGAACGGGCACGCGCGTGCCTGGGAAAACCGGGGTGCCCCCCATTATCTCAGGCGTGCTTACTACGACGGTCTTGCCCATGTGCATACATTACCCCTGTGCATGGCGCCTGACAAAATCGGCCGCTAACGTTGGAACTCAGGCGCGCCGAGCGAGGCTCGGGGCGCGAGGGCACCCGGCATGCGCAGCAATGACGGGGCGTCGCCTGGAGTGCTTTGTTAGCAGGCACACCGGTCATCTGCTACACCGATAACCGCGTGAGTAGATCTAGGCGCTGTCGGTTAGTTAGTCCAGGCGATCGCCCTGAGCCCCAAAGAGCCCTCAGGGCAGAGATCGTCTAGAGCGGCGAGGGCCGGAACGCCATATTCGACGAGACCGAGCGAAATCGCGGACGAAGCCGTTGTGAGTTCCAAATCGTTAGAGAAGGACCACCAAAGGTCGGTCTTTTCAGGCATGACGTAGCCAAGGCGCTCGCGCCACTGAGCATCCCAAACTGAGGGACGTACTGGATTGGCATCTGCCAATGAGGGGGCGAAAACCCCGAGATTCACTGTTACCTTAACTAGTGAGGTAGAGCTCGACTGCGAAGATTGAACTTGAACCAAGTGGATCACCTGAGGTAGGTCGCGACGAAACGTAAGCGTCATGCGGATGCCATCTTGACGCCTACGGTTTGACGCGTGCAAGGCGCTGGTTGATGGCGTTGAGGTCGAACGCGTTCGGATCGAACGGGTAACCGATCCAGTCGAGCATTGCCTGGTGCTCCTCGTGCTGTGTATCTGCGAGCGCCTCCAAGAAGGAGATGTATCCGCCCTCGCCACCGACATCCTCCGGCGGGCAGGCGTTCTCCCCTGCGGTGCACACGACAGCCTGACGACCGCCTTTCGGTGAGACGAGATCTTCCACGGTGATCTGGTGTTCCCAGTGATCGCCGAAGTCGTAGAGGTAGGTGAACCGGCGCACCCGAGCCTCGATGAACGACTTCAGCTGCACGCGTCGCTCATCATGCATGGGTTCCTCGGATGGCCAGTCCGGATCCGGGTTCCCGTAGCGCCTGTGGGCGATCTCGTACTCATGCAGATGGCTGTTGGTCCAGCCCATGGCGGCCTGCAGGATCAGGTTCAGTTTCGACAGTGTTACCGTTTCGGGCACGATCACCCGGCGCCACACGTGCGGCTGGATGCGCAGCAGCTCGATGCGCAGCTGCACGCCGGCAGCCAGCAGGTCCTTCAGGCCGCGCGGCAGAGCACGCTTGGCAGCAGGCTTTCGACTTGCCATGGCAGCAACTCGTCGATGCGGTTGATGGGATGCTCGGCGATGCGCTCGAGCACGTGTTTTAGGTACACATGCGGATCGATGTTGTTCAGTCGGCACGTACCGATCAGGCTATACAGGCGCGCCGCGGTCTCCCCACCGGCATCGCTGCCGGCAAAGAGGTAGTTGCGACGGCCCAGCACGAGCGCGCGGATCGCGCGCTCGGCAGCGTTGTTATCGATCTCGATGCGTCCGTCCTCGAGGTAACGTGTAAGCGCTGTCCAACGCGCGAGCGTGTACTGGATAGCCCCTGCCAGCGGGGACTTTACCGAGAGCGTCGCATGCATGTCTCGCAGCCAGCCGTGCAGGGCTTGCGCCAGCGGCGCCGAGCGGGTCGTTCGGACGGCCCGGCGATCCTTAGGCGGCTGGCCGCGGATCTCGCGCTCGATCGCATAGAGTGCCCCGATGCGCGCCAGCGCTTCGCCTGCGATCGGCGAGCGATCCATGACGTAGACATCGTAGTACTTACGCCTTGCATGGGCCCAGCAGGCCGCCTCTTTGATGCGTCCATCCGCGTAGAGCGGAGCGAACCCGCTGTACGCATCCGCTTGTAAGATCCCGGTGAAGGATCTCAAGTGCCCGTGTGGACGGGCGGCCTTACGGTCGGGGGAGTATCGGTACACCACCGCCGGTGGGTCGACCCCTGAGCTCGGGCGATCATCGCGCACGTAGGCCCACAGTCGTGCCGTGCGCGTGCGGCCCTTACCGGGGGCCAGCACCGGCACCGGGGTGTCGTCGGCGTGGAGCTTGTCGCCGGCGAGCACGTAGCGCTCGAGCGTACTGACCAGTGGGTCCAGCAGCTTCGCAGCCTCTGCCGCCCACGAGGCGAGCATCGCACGCGGCAGTTCCACCCCGCTGCGTCGATAGATCCCTTCCTGGCGGTACAACGGGCAGTGATCGGCGTATTTGGCGCCGATCACCTGCGCGAGCAGTCCTGCCGTTGGGAGCCCTCGCTCGATCGGTCTCGCCGGCGCGGCTGCTTGGACTATCCGCGTGCACGCCTTGCAGGCAAGCTTCGGCCGCACATGCCGGATCACCTGGAAGTACCCGGGAACATAGTCCAGCTGCTCGGAGGTGTCTTCTCCCAGCCGTGCCAGGCGCTGCCCGCACTCCGGGCAGTTGCAGTTTGATGGGACGTGCTCGCGGATCACCCGCGGCAGCTGTGGTGGCAGCGCGCGGGGGGAGCGCTGGTTACTGCTCTTCTCACGCGGCGCATCGACGGCGGTGAGCTTCGGCGGACGGGCCGCATCGGGCGGCAGCTGCGCGGTAGGCTTTGGCGGTACCGCGCCGCCGGTCAGCGGTAACTCCGGCGCCACGCTCACATCGATGGCTTCGGAGGAGCGGCCGAAGCGCCAGCGCCGCAGACGGATCACTTCCTCTTGCAGCGCATCGACCCAGACGGAGTGCTTCAGCAGCAGCTGCTTCACCGCCTCCAGATCATTCGGCAACTTCGCGTACTCAAGCGCCATGAGGGGAGATTATAGTTGCGCGCGCTCACGCGTGCAGCACGTTTTGATGTTGGTTTGCGCAAGGCGCGCACTACACCACGTGCAACGGTTCCTTCCACGTACGCTCAGGTCGTCGCCAGTCGATCCCCTCGAGCAACATCGACAGCTGCGCAGGTGTCAGATGCACAGAACCGGAGCTTGCCTGCGGCCACACGAAGCGCCCGCGCTCCAGTCGCTTCACGAACAGACACAGTCCTTCACCATCGGCCCACAGTACCTTGATGAGATCTCCCCGTCGGCCGCGGAACACGAACACCTGACCCGAGTACGCGCTGTTCTCAAGCGACGTCTGCACAAGGGCGGCAAGCCCATACATGCCGCGGCGCATGTCCGTCACCCCGGCAGCGATCCAGATCTGTGTCGCGCTGGGCGGTCCGATCACGCACGCCCCGCCAGGCAGTCGAGCACCGTGCGCAAAGACTCAGCATCGATGCGGCCGCGGATCCGGATCGTGCCGCCGGCTACCACCAGCTCCAGCTGCCATTGACCCGGGGCTGCAGCCGGGGCGATGGCAGCGAACCGCTTCGGGCAGGGCCGTGGCAAGCGCCGTCACCGCCAGCAACTTTGGCGCCGCGGCACCGCTTTTCGGGCGTCCGGTCTGCAGCACCACCCACTTGCGCAGCAGGTTCGGGTTCAGCCCATGGGCTACCGCGGTCGCCGCCAGCGACACCCCAGGTTGCAGGCATCGGCGTACCAGCTCGCGCTTGGCCGCCGCGTGGTACATGCTGCGCCCATTGCTCTTGCGGCCGCGGATCAGGTTTGGAACCAGATCGATTGAGTGCTCGGACATGGTGGACACCTCCCAAGTAGGTGGACACCATCCTCAACACTCAATCTATAGAGCGCCAGACGGCCTTGGCATGACGCTTACGAAGAATCACCGAGACGGCGCGTAGATTCATGTGAAATCTAACGATCGCGCTCAGGCGCGCCGAGCGAGAGTCCGCGAGCGAGGGTACCCCGACATCCGAAGTAATGGCGGGGCGACGCCTGGAGCGCTTGGTTAGCTAGACACATTAGTCTTTAGCTGCGGCTGAGTCGGGTCTTAGCAGAGAGATCCCGTAAATCAATATAAACAGCGAGACCACTGCGCATCCGCCGCGCTGCCAGGGTGATGGTAGCGAGCCGAAGATACTTAGGCCGAGACCGCCCACCGCCGCAACGCACGCGACCAGAGCCAAGATGAACTGTGGTACGCGTGTCGCAATTGAGGCTGCCCGTTTAAGCCGTTGGCGTCTCAAAACCCTTCCGGTGTCAATCGCGACTAGAGGGGCAACCGGGGCGGCTACAACCACTAGCGCCACCGCCGCCACCGGACGAATCCAGAGGTCGCCGCCAAAGCACCACACCAATAGAAGCAAAATTGCCACTGCCAGAGCAGCGCCAAGTTTGACGGTTGCGACGACGTTTTCGTGAACCATGTCCAGCTAACGATCAGCTTGAGCGGCCGGCAGCCACTTCAGATCGCGCGCTCTGCGCGCACAATAATCCCCGCGCGCAGAGCGCGCCTCATTCGTTCTCACGGCCGCTCCAAGCGTTGGTTAGGCGACGTCACTGCGCAGCCTGGTTCAAGTAGTTCGCCAGTTCCCGAGCTTGGCTCTTCGACATTTTGTAAGGCTGCATGCTGGCACCCAGCGCTGCTTTGGAAACAACCACTAGTCCCACAAACTCTTCAGCGCCCTCGGAGCCTTCCATTAACTGGACCGAGAGTTTGTGTTCCGCCCATACCCCGAGCTAGGGCCACTTCCCCGACCGTGCGTTTGATACTGCCTTTGAGAAATGCGCCGGTCCAACTGCCATATTTAAGGCGGCCATAGACGAAGCGTCCTCCAACCAACGCAAAAATCGCGAAGAAGATTATCGTTGAGTAGTCCATGCGCGGCGCCTCTGTCGCCTAACGATCAGCTTGAGCGGCCGTCCGCCTTACTTCAGTAAGCGCCGCGAGCGCACAATTGTCCCGCGCTCGCGGCGCATCTTGCTCAGCTTTCACGGCCGCTCCAGCGATTGTTAGGCATCACGTACTGGGAATTGAGAGAGTACTTCAGCAAGTTGACGAGTCGCGGAGCAGACTTGAGTTTGGTCGAGCAACAGAGTGAACGCCAAGCAGTTTCCTATGCCTGGCTGATCGCGAGCTTCACCGGTTAGTTCAATCTGACCCCGACCGTTTCCTTGCAGCGCGAGAGAAAGCTGCTCTTCCATAGTTGTGAAGCGAGCGGTGCCGTCGAGCGTTTCATAAAGAGCGGACAGTTCTGCATGGAAGGCGACGAGATCGGCAACTTGAAACGTAGCGTCGAACGCACCCTTAAAGCCGCCACAAGCTACCCCGACACGAGCTACCACCCAGTTGTCATCGAAGTACTCTCCAACGCATTTCTGTCTTTCGTAGACCCGAACGTCGAGCTCCACTCGTTCGAAGCGCTCGCCACCAAATGACACGGTTGCCATGAATCGTGATGCCTAACGATCAGCTTGAGCGGCCGTCCGCCGCTTTGGATCGCGCGCTGTGCGCGCACAATATTCCCGGCGCGCATGGCGCGCCACTTCAGCTCTCACAGCCGCTCCAAGCGTTGGTTAGACGGCAAAAACAGTCCCTTTCACTTACTTTCTACGCACGCGGGAAAGCGCTCCGTCAATGCATCCTCCGCATCTAGGTAATTCGACCAGGAGCTGAAGCTATCGCGCCGAGCAGTCAATTCCTCACGGTCCAGCCACCACTGTTGAACGGGCCCGATCGCCCAATGATTGTTGATACGTGAGAGGAGTAAACCTACGCTTGTGCCCGGATTATGTGCCACAACCCAAACCTGATCCGAACAAGCGAAGCCATCCTCGCAAGGGCAACCAGAAACCACCGTTCCGATATTGACGATGTCCCCTGGTCGGACTTTGGCCAGAGCTAACTGAATCTCCTGAACCTCATTGTCGGTGATGTTGTCGCCCCTAACAGGGCCCTCGCGCCGGTATGGGTGGGTTTTCTCTATTCGCCTTTCGATACGAAATAGCTTTTCCATTTGCGCCTTGTAAGCAGCGCGGTGTTTATCCTCCTGCGATTGGGCTAGCGCCAGTCCGGCTCCCAACAATGCGACCAAGAACAGTGCGACCTTATGGTTCACAAATGCTGCAGCCGTTTAACGTTCGCGCTCAGGCGCGCCGAGCGAGTTCTTTGAGCGAGGGCACCCCGGCATGCGAAGCGAATGCCGGGGCGACGCCTGGAGCGCTTGGTTAGGGCCCGACTTCGATAAAGAATGTATATGCGACATCGCCATTCTTACCCCATAGGGACGAAACCTGCAGTAGATACTTACCAGGATTCAGGCTGAGCGGAATCGCCTGCGTGATGCTCGGCATGAGGGAGCCGGAAGCAGCAGGGACTGCGGGAGTGGCCCCCAAGCTGGCGTTGGTCTGTGCCGGGTAGCTCGTGACAGCGTATCCCACGCGAGTGGGCGGAACTGCCGAGCGAAACGTCAACGTAGATCCGGACGTTGGAGTAAGTGGCATGGTCTCAAAGGTATAGGTCCGATCTAGCGCGGCGTCAACGCAACTAAGGTGCCAGCAAGTCGCTACAACGTGTGCCTCTTGCACCTTACCTCCGGAACTGAGCTGTGCCCTCGGTACTTCGTCCAGTACCTGCTGCGCTGAAGGAGCGCATGCGGCGACAAGCGTCGCCACGATCAAAGCGGCGTGATGCGCTGACTTCACGGGCCCTAACGTTCTCACTCAGGCGCGCCGAGCGACGGCTTCGAGCGAGGGTACCCCGGCATGCGAAGCGAATGCCGGGGCGACGCCTGGAGTGCATTGTTAGGCAGCACGCGTCTATCGCTTGAGTGGATTGGTGGGGGCCATTGGAAAATTCGCTCCGATTTTCGCAATGCGCGGATCTTTTGCAAGAAATCCCCGTATCGCGTCGTCCGGCGCATCGTGAAGCACGAAACCCGCAAAATTTGGCGAGCCTTCAAAGAATATGGGGTCGCAGCGACTGGGGTGCATCTGCTTGCACAGAGCTTCAACTAGCTGTTTTGTGGATTCCAGAGTAGTGGACCGGACGTTTGGAAGTGTCAGGGGAGCACCGACTCCGGACTTGGGGATGGCGCGAAGATCGGCCTCCGCCTTGAATGAGACAAAGAACGATCCACGCACCCGCTGTGTTGAATCGATCCCAAGAAGCTCGGCGTCCGCTATAGACGACAGCGGGCACCCCAGACCTAGAACGACAGCGCAAAGGAAGTACCGTGGGTTCACGATGCTGCCTAACGTTCAGCTTGAGTGGCCGTCTGCCCACTCGGATCGCGCGCCATGCGCGTACAAAAAGTCCAGCGCGTATGGCGCGCTACTTGAGCTCTCACGGCCGCTCCAAGCGTTGGTTAGATGCCGCAAACTGCCTAGTCATCCAGGGGAAAGAACACTGACTCTCCGCCGTGCAAAGTTCGGACTGTACAGAATCGTGGTGCAATCTTGAGTTGCAGCCCTAGGAACAGCAACCACACACCGGCATAGATAAGGAGCGGCCGAGAGTCATCGCTGTCTGCCTTAAGGATGGCAGCGGACTTCACCCAAGCCAATCCAGACAGTGCCGCAGCCAAGATGATAAGTCCGATGGAGACGACAGTGGCACGATCCTTCACTACCAAAAGTGGCGCGCCGCAGCGGCCGCAACGCACTCCGAAACTCCGCCAAGGAAGAAGAGCGCGGTACCCAAAGGCACGTAGCCATGCCTTTGAGATGGGGAGGTCGGCTCCGCACAATGGGCAGATGGGTGCCGTTGGGAAAGGCATCTAACGATCAGCTTGAGCGGCCGTCCGCTGCTTAGGATTGCGCGCCATGCGCGCACAATATTCCCCGCGCGCATGGCGCGCCACTTCAGCTCTCACGGCCGCTCCAAGCGTTGGTTAGATGCCCTCACCGAGACCTCGCTACTTGAAATGCGATTAAGGCAGAGACGGCAAGAGCCGTGACCACGAACCACAGGGCTGATATCCACCGCGGTCCCAATAGGTATTTGTGGGGCTCCGCGCGAAATGCTGAGGCAGGAAGTACCCCGTTCGAAGAGAGTCGGCGGAGGACGCGCCAACGAACAGCAAAGAATCCGACCATGGACGTGTACAGAACCACGAATGGCGCGAGATTGTGGCGCCCAATGGACGACGAGACGATCAATATGACAGGCAACGCCGCGATGAGCGCGAATAGGAGAAACTTGCCCCAACCGAGTTGCAGATGTGCAGAGCTTGGCGTGGCTGAATTGATCGGCATCTAACGTCGAGCTTGAGCGGCCGCGCGCCGCATGAGATAGCGCGCGATGCGCGCACAATAATCCTGGCGCGCATGGCGCGCCCCATTAGATCTCACGGCCGCTCCAAGCGTTGGTTAGACATCGCTCTTGATCCATTGCGGCGTACCGCCATTATCTTGAGCAGAGCAAATACCAATACAACCACAGCAACGGGAAGCAGGAGCGAGAGCCACGGGGCAAAGCTGCGCGGAATATCCTCAATGACCTCGAGAATGGCGATTGCCAACGCGGCAAGGAGTGAAACCGCGATCAAGGATCGTGACGGCGTGGATTTTGTGGTGCCCCATGCCATAAGCAGGGCGAGGCCGCTCAGAGCGAAAACCCCTGCACTTTCGACCCCCAAGACGGCGATATGCGTTGTCCATTCGGAGTGCTTCGAAAGGGGCGCATAGAGACTCAGCCAATATATTGCGGTGTAGCCGAGAAAGTAACTCGCGGCTCCGAAAGCCACCGAGGTCAGCAGGGCAAAGCCAATGATTCTAGAGATGATGCGTAACATGACCGCGATGTCTAACGTCGAGCTTGAGCGGCCGCGCGCCGCATGAGATAGCGCGCGATGCGCGCACAATAATCCTGGCGCGCATGGCGCGCCCAATTAGATCTCACGGCCGCTCCAAGCGTTGGTTAGACATCGCTCTTGATCCATTGCGGCGTACCGCCATTATCTTGAGCAGAGCAAATACCAATACAACCACAGCAACGGGAAGCAGGAGCGAGAGCCACGGGGCAAAGCTGCGCGGAATATCCTCAATGACCTCGAGAATGGCGATTGCCAACGCGGAAAGGAGTGAAACCGCGATCAAGGATCGTGACGGCGTGGATTTTGTGGTGCCCCATGCCATAAGCAGGGCGAGGCCGCTCAGAGCGAAAACCCCTGCACTTTCGACCCCCAAGACGGCGATATGCGTTGTCCATTCGGAGTGCTTCGAAAGGGGCGCATAGAGATTCAGCCAATATATTGCGGTGTAGCCGAGAAAGTAACTCGCGGCTCCGAATGCCACCGAGGTCAGCAGGGCAAAGCCAATGATTCTAGAGATGATGCGTAACATGACCGCGATGTCTAACGTTCGCGCTCAGGCGCGCCGAGCGAGTTTTTCGAGCGAGGGCACCCCGGCATGCGAAGCGAATGCCGGGGCGACGCCTGGAGCGCTTGGTTAGGGCCCGACTTCGATAAAGAATGCATATGCGACATCGCCATTCTTACCCCATCGGGACGACACCTGCAGTAGATACTTACCGGGATTCAGGCTGAGCGGAATCGCCTGCGTGGTGCTGGGCATGAGGGAGCCGGAAGCAGCAGGGACTGGGGGAGCGGTCCCCAAGCTGGCGTTGGTCTGTGGCGGGTAGCTCGTGACAGCGTATCCCACACGACTGGGCGGAACTGCGGAGCGAAACGTCAAAGTAGCCCAGGACGTTTGACTAAGTGGCATGGTCTCAAAGGGATACGTCCGAGCCAGCACAGTGTCAACGCAACTACGGTGCCAGCAGGTCGCCACAACGTGAGCGGCCTGCACCTTACCTCCGGCACTGAGCTGTGCTTTCGGTACTTCGTCCAGTACCTGCTGCGCTGAAGGGGCGCATGCGGCGACAAGCGTTGCCACGAACAAAGCGGCGTGATGCACTGACTTCACAGGCCCTAACGGTGAGCCTGAGCGACCGGCCGCTGACAGTTGGTGTGCACCGAGATTCTCCGGTCGCTCCAGGCGTTGGTTAGAGCACGCATCACCACCCTACTGTGCGCGCGCGGCATTACCCTTTCAACGGGTACGCGACTTAACAACACGAGCGCGCCCCAGACGACTGAACAAAGACGGTCCCGGGGTCGGACGGTACCTGTGCGCGGGCACACCCTATGCGGGCGCGCGGCCCGACGGTGATCGAAGGCAGGCAGGCTTGGTGATCAACCGGGGCCGGGACGATACGCGTATGTTGATCGAAGCCGTTAGCCGCGCACGCAGGAGTCAAACGGAGGAAGCCTATAACGAAGCGCAGGTAATGAGCTCACGTTTGCCCTCTTCCGAAACATCAATTCTTTGACTCTCGGGCTCTAACGTCGAGCTTGAGCGGCCGTCCGCCGCATTGAATTGCGCGCCATGCGCGCACAATAAACCCAGCGCGCATGGCGCGCTTCATTGGATTTCACGGCCGCTCCAAGCGTTGGTTAGAGATCCTGAACATAACCTATGCCTTGTGTATGTACGCGCCAACTACTCCGAACAGGATCACTAGGCCAACACATAACCCGAAGTAGCTTGCGGCGATCTTTAGCGCCGCGGCTCGTTCGACACGACACCAAAATACCAGCGTCGCGGCGATCAGGCCTAACGAGAGGAGAATTGCAAGGAAGAAACCAAGAAGTCCCGGCAGCGCATTAGAGACGAGCGCGAGGACAATGCCCGATGCTATAGCGATGAGCAGAATCTTCCAGCGAGATTCGGACTCGGTGCCGCTCGAAAATATGGAGACCAGAATGTAGAGCCCCAGTGCGCTAGCAATGAACATAGGTCCTCAGCGTTGTCGGATCTCTAACTATATGTATACGCCCCAAATGGGGCGATTAATTGCGCCAACACGTCAGATAAGGGGTCTCGACCCGGTTGCACGTCGCTGATTCCATAGCCAAGCAGGATCACAGATGCCTCCAGTGCGGTCGAGGAGTTATCGGACATGGAAACCAGGCGCGGACTGTTTGCCGTTTGTCGCGAGAAGATGCGCACTCGCCACATGTCGGTGCGCACCGAGAAGGCGTACCTGCAGTGGCTGCGGCGTTACATTGCCTTCCATGGTCGCAAGCATCCGCGCAAGTTAGGGGCAAAGGAAGTCGAGCAATTCTTGACCCATCTTGCGGTGGACCGCAAGGTCAGCGCGGCCACCCAGAACCAGGCGCTGCAGGCGCTGCTGTTCGTCTACCGGCACGTGCTGGAAACCGCCCTTCCCTGGCTCGATGGCGTCACGCGCGCCTCGCAGCCCAAGCGCCTGCCGGTCGTGCTGACCCGGCAGGAGGTGCACGCCCTGTTGTCGCAGTTGCAGGCAACGCCGTGGCTGGTGGCCGGCATCCTTTACGGCAGTGGCCTGCGTCTCATGGAGGCGCTCAGCCTGCGCGTGAAGGATGTCTCGGTCGAGCGCTGCGAGCTCATGGTGCGCGATGCCAAGGGCGGCAGGGATCGCGTGACGATGCTTCCGGAGGCGGTCAAGGGCGCACTCCTGGCGCACCTCAGGCGCCTGCATGACTGGTTCGAGCAGGAACGCAGCGCGGGGCGTCCGGGGGTGTCGCTGCCCTTCGCCCTTGGACGCAAGTATCCGCAGGCGGCCACCCAGTGGGGCTGGCAATACGTGTTCCCCTCGGCGCGGCTGGGTCCTGATGGCGACACCGGGCGCCTGGTGCGTCACCACGTGCACGAGAAGAGCGTCCAGCGCGCGGTGCAGGCAGCGGTGCGCCGAGCGAACATCAGCAAGCCTGCCAGCTGCCATACGCTGCGGCACTGCTTCGCCACGCATCTGCTCGAGGACGGGTACGACATCCGGACCCTGCAGGAACTTCTGGGTCACTCGGACTTGAAGACTACGATGATCTACACGCACGTGATGTCCAAGGGAGCCAATGGCGTGCGCAGCCCGCTGGACCGCGGCGGCAGCCCGGCGCAGGGTACGTAAGGCCCAGGGCGGCCCGGTCGCGACGCAAGGCCGCCGGAAAGGGGCGGTTCAGGCGAACTGGTTCTGGCGCCACGCCTCGTACAGCGTCAGCGCCACGGCGTTGGAGAGGTTCAGGCTGCGGTTGCCGGCACGCATGGGGATGGTGAGCTGGTTCTCGCGCGGTACGGCGCTCAGGACTTCCGCGGACAGACCGCGGCTCTCCGAACCGAACAGCAGTGCGTCGCCGGGTTGGAACCGGGCCTCGCTGTAGAGCCGGCTGCCGCTGGTCTCGATGCTCAGCAGGCGCGCAGTGCCCAGTGCCGCCCGGCAGGCGGCGAAGTTCGCGTGCACGTGCACGCGCGCCATCCACTCGTAGTCCAGCCCGGCGCGGCGCACCGCCTTGCCGGAAAGGTCGAACCCCATCGGGTGCACCAGGTGCAGGCTGGCGCCGGTATTGGCGCACAGGCGGATGAGGTTGCCGGTATTGGGCGGTATCTCAGGCTGCAGGATGACGATATGGAACATGAACTCGGGCTGGGGCGGCGGGGGACGTGTGCGATAATGCGCCCCATGGCGAGCGTCAAACCAGCGGTCCGGGCGCCGGGCACCGCAGACAGTGCGGGGCGCCTGGGCCTTGAGTTCTGCGGGCTGCCCTTCTGCTCCCCGATCGTGCTGCTGTCAGGCTGCGTCGGCTTCGGCGAGGAGTACACCCGCATCGAGGGTTTCTCGAACCGCGATGCGGGCGCCATCGTCCTGAAGGGCACCACCGGCAAGGCGCGCCTGGGCAACCCGCCGCACCGCGTCTACGAGACCGCGGGGGGCATGCTCAACGCCATCGGCCTGCAGAACCCCGGGGTCGCTCAGGTGGTCAGCAGCATCCTGCCGACGCTCGACTTCTCCGAGACGCGCTTCATCGCCAATGTCTCCGGCAGCACCATCGAGGAGTACGTCGAGGTCACGCGCGCCTTCGACCAGTCCCCCATCGATGCGATCGAGATCAACATCTCCTGCCCGAACGTGAAGGAAGGCGGCGTCGCCTTCGGCAACTACCCGGACATGTCCGCGCAGGTGGTCGCCGCGTGCCGCGCCGTCACCGGCAAGCCCCTGATCACCAAGCTGTCGCCGAACCAGACCGACATCCGCGAGAACGCGCGGCGCTGCATCGAGGCGGGCACGGACGCGCTGGCGGTCATCAACACCGTCATGGGCATGGCGATCGATGTGACCAGCCGGCGCCCGGTGATCGGCAACATCCAGGGCGGCCTGTCAGGGCCTGCGATCAAGCCGATCGCGCTGCTGAAGGTGCACCAGGTGTACGAGGTCGCAAAGCCCCACCGCATCCCGATCATCGGCCAGGGCGGCATCGTCAGCGCCACCGATGCGCTGGAGTTCATCATCGCCGGGGCGACCGCGGTGGGGGTGGGCACCGCGCTGTTCTACCAGCCGATGATCTGCCGCAGCATCAACGAGGGCATCGATGAATACCTTACCGCGCATGGCATCGCCAACGTGACGGCGCTTGTGGGCACGTTGCGCACCACGCGCGAGACCTGCGACACCCCGGTGTCCGGGTGAGCCGCGCACGCGCCGCGGTGCTGGCCGCCCTGCTGGGGCTGGTGGCGCTGCTTGGGCCCTGGGCCTTGCCGGCGCAGGAGGAGGATGGCAAGCCGCCGCCGACCGTGCGGCTGAAACTCGACGACAAGGAGTACTCCCTGGGGCGCGCGGATGCACCGCTCACCATGGTGGAGTTCACCGACTACCAGTGCCCGTACTGCCGCGCGTTCCAGGCCGAGACCTTCGCGCAGCTGAAGAAGAACTACATCGACACCGGCAAGCTGCGCTTCATCGTGCGCGACCTGCCGCTGGAGTTCCACGCCTCGGCACGCCCGGCGTCCGAGGCGGCGCACTGCGCCGCCGAGCAGGGCAAGTTCTGGGAGATGCACGACGCGCTGCTCACCGGCAAGAGCCCGCTCGCCGACGGCGGCATCGACGCGCGCGCCCGGGCGGTGGGCCTGGACCTCGACCGCCTGCACGCGTGCATGAGCGCCGGGCGCTACGCCGGCGCCATTGCCCACAACAAGATGACCGCGGATGGCATCGGCATCCACGGCACGCCGGCCTTCGTCATCGGCCGTGCCTCGCACGGGGTGCTCGAGGGCGCGCTCGCCGAGGGCGCCTTCCCCTACAGCCAGTTCGACGGTGCCCTGAAGGAAATGCTCGGCGGCGGCTAGGGCGGGTTCGGCGGCGCCGCGTTCGCCGCCCCGCCCGGGGGGACTGGATGCGCAGCGAGGTCGGGGCCTCGGCGGCGAACAACACGCCCAGCTCACGCAGGCGCCCGAGGATGCGCAGGTTGATGCTCTGCTGCGCGTCCGCGTAGGCGTTGTAGGCCGGGTTCGTCACGAAGTACACCACCTCGAACTCCAGCGCCCGGGCACCGTAGGTGAGCAGGTGGCAGCGCTCGAAGCGCGTCTGCGCGGTCGCCTCGATGATCTCGCGCACCGCCGCTGGCACCGCGGCGAGCTTCTCGACCGCGGTCTCGTAGTGCACCCCCAGGGTGAACAGCGAGCGCCGCTCGTACAGGCGCCCGAAGTTGCGCAGCCGCGATTTGAGCAGGTCGGCGTTGGAGATGATGATCTGCTCGCCGTTGATGCTGCGCAGCCGCGTGCTCTTGATGCCGATGTGCTCGACCGTGCCCTGCAGGTCATCTATCTTCAGCGAGTCACCGATGGTGAACGGCTTGTCGAGCGCGATCGACAGCGAGGCGAGCAGGTCCGCGAGCACCGTCTGCACCGCCAGCGCGAGCGCGACGCCGCCGATGCCAAGGCCGGCCAGCAGCGGGCCGATCTGCACCCCGAGGTTGTCCAGCGCCAGCAGCGCCGCGATGCCCCAGATCGCCACCCCGGAGGCGAACATGATGACCGCGATGGAGCTGCTCAGGACCCGGTCCTGCGTTCCCATGCGCCGCTGGCGCGCATTGATGCCATAGCGCACCGCCGTCATCGCCCACAGCGCCATCTGCATCCAGAACAGCAGCACCAGGGTGACAGTGAGCCAGTGCTCCACGCGCGGCGGGAAGGTGAGGTCGCGCGAGGCCAGCCAGATGGCTGCTCCCCACAGGAACAGGCGGCTGGTGCTGGCCACCAGCTCCAGCGCCACGTCCAGCATGGGATGGGACTCGGTGCCGGTGCGCGCGGCGCGGCGCGCGTTCTGCGCCTCGATGAGCCGGGAGATCACCGGGCGGATGGCAAAGGTGACCAGGAAGATCCCGAAGGCGGCCACCCAGGTGCCCAGGGTGTTGCCCAGGACCTCCAGGTCCCACAGTTCTCGCAAGCTCAACATCAGGCACTCCAGCTCACAGGCGCCAGGGTGCGGAACCTTACCGGTTTTGGGCAGGCCCGACTACGCGTGCCCGCCATCCTCGGCAGCGTTCATGCCCAGTTCCTTGAGCTTGCGGGTGAGGGTGTTGCGTCCCCAGCCCAGCAGGCGCGCCGCATCCTGGCGGTGGCCCTGGGTGCGCCTGAGAGCGACCTGGATCAACACCCGCTCGAACTGCGGTTGCGCGGTGTCCAGCAACGGCGCCTCGCCTGCGTGCGCGTGGCGCTCGGCCCAGCCGGCAAGCGCGGTCGCCCAGTCCGCCTGCATGGACTCCCCGGAGGCATTGGCCAGCTCCGGCGGCAGGTCCTCCAGGTGGACTTCGCTGCCCGGGGCGAGCACGGTGAGCCTGCGGCACAGGTTGACCAGCTCGCGCACGTTGCCCGGCCAGTCGTGCAGGGTCAGGCGCGCGAATGCCTCCGGCGCCAGGGCCTTGGGCTCGACGCCCAGTTCGGAGGCTGCGACGTGCATGTAGTGGCGCAGCAGGTCCGGGATGTCCTCGGCGCGCGCGCGCAGCGGCGGCAGCTCGATGCGGATCACGTTCAGGCGGTGGTACAGGTCCTCGCGGAACAGGCCGCTGCCGACGCGACCTTCCAGGTTCTGGTGGGTGGCGGCGATGACGCGCACGTCGACGCGGATCGGGGTCTGGCCGCCAACGCGGTAGAACTCCCCTTCCGCCAGCACGCGCAGCAGGCGCGTCTGCAGCGGCATCGACATGTCCCCGATCTCGTCCAGGAACAGCGTGCCGCCGTCGGCCTGCTCGAACCTGCCCTGGCGCTGGGTGTTGGCGCCGGTGAAGGCGCCGCGCTCGTGCCCGAACAGCTCCGACTCGAGCAGTTCCGCGGGGATCGCCGCGGTGTTGAGCGCCACGAACGGCTTGCCGCTGCGCGGGCTGTGGTCGTGCAGCGCGCGCGCCACCAGCTCCTTGCCGGTGCCGGACTCCCCGGTGATCAGCACCGTGACGCTCGAGCGCGCCAGGCGCCCGATGGCGCGGAACACCTGCTGCATCGCCGGGGCCTTGCCCAGCAGCTCCGGGATGCGCGGCGTGCCGGCGGCATCGCCGTTGGTGCCAAGTGCGCCGTTGGCGGCGCGGCGCACCAGCGCCACCGCCTGGTCGATGTCGAAGGGCTTGGGCAGGTACTCGAACGCGCCGCCCTCGTAGGCGGACACCGCGCTGCCTAAGTCCGAGTGCGCGGTCATGACGATCACCGGCAGGCTCGGGCGCGCGTCGCGGATCAGGCGCAGCAGCTCAAGTCCGGAGGCCCCCGGCATGCGGATGTCGGTGATCAGTACGTCGGGGGACTCGCGCCGCAGGGCATCGAGGGCAGGCTCGGCGGCCTCGAAGGCGCGCGGGGTCATGCCATCGTTGCGCAGGGCGCGCTCGAGCACCCAGCGGATGGAGGCGTCGTCATCGACGAGCCAGACGCGCAGCGCGCTTGTGTTCATGGATCCTCTCCCAGGGGCAGCAGCAGCGTGAACACCGTGCGTCCCGTTTCACTTTCGAATTCGATGATGCCGCCGTTGCGCGTGGCCAGCTCCTGCGCCACCGCCAGGCCCAGGCCGGTGCCGTTGGCACGCCCGGTGACCAGCGGATAGAAGATCGACGAGCGCAGGTGCGCGGGCACGCCGGGGCCGTTGTCCTCGACCTGCACGCTCGCCACCAGGCGGTGCGGCACCGAGCCGATGCTCACGTTGGAGCGCGCGCGCGTGCGCAGCACGATGCGCCCGAGGTCCCCCTGCGCCTGCAGCGCATTGCGCGCGACGTTCAAGAGCGCCTGGATCATCTGGTGGCGGTCGAGCATGGCGTTGGGCAGGCTCGGGTCGTAGTCGCGCTCGATGCTGATGCCCGCGGGGCTCTCCGCGCGCAGCAGGTGGTAGACGTGCTCGCAGATCTCGTGGACGTTGAGCGAGCCCTTGGAGGGGGCGCGCGTCGGGCCTGACATGGAGTCCACCAACGCTGTGAGCCGGTCGGCCTCGCCGATGATCAGCTGCGTGTATTCCTTCAGTCCCGGCGCGGGCAGCTCGCGCTCGAGCAGCTGCGCGGCACCGCGCAGGCCGCCCAGCGGGTTCTTGATCTCGTGGGCGAGCTGGCGAACCATGAGGCGGCTGCCGTCCAGGCGCGCCAGGAGGTCGTTCTCGCGCGAGATGCGCTGGCGCTGCGTGGTGTCGGCGAGCTCCAGCAGCAGCTGCGTGCCGGTCAGGCCGTTGAAGGGGGTGATGGTGACATCGAGCGTGCGCACCTCGCGCGGCGCCCCGGCCGGGCGCACCACCACCTCGCGGTCGGCGATGCCCTCGCCGCTCTCGAGCGCGCGCTTGAGGATGCGGGTGAGCCCGTTGGTGTCGTGCAGGAAGTCGCCGAAGGGGCGGCCGCGCGCCATCTTCAGGCTGAAGGCCAGCAGGTCCTGGGCGGCAACGTTGGCGTACACCGGGCACAGGTGGGCATCGAGCATGACGATGCCGGTGGACAGGGCGTCCAGCAGGTCCGCCGCGTCGAAGTGCGAGAGGGCGGAAGGTGCCGCGGCCTCAGTGACCATGGTGCCCCCGGGCCGCGCGTGGCGCGGCCGGTGCACCGGCGAAGATCAGTGCGGCGCGACGTGCGCGTTCTGGGGATTGCTCGGATTCAGGATCGAGTTCTGGTGGACGTCGACCGTGATCCCGGGTGTCTGGCACATCAGGTTGCCGGAAGAATCGCGCACCACCGCCTGGAGCGAGTGGGTGCCGCGTTCCACCGGGCTGATCGTGAACTGCGAGCCGGTCGGGTTGCCGCCATTGAGGGCCGCGCCGTCCAGCAGGATGAACACCTGGTCGCCCGGCTGCACGCCCGGGTCGGTGCGCACGCTCACGTTCAGCGAGTCCGGGTTCGCCAGTGCCGCGCCGTCCTGGGGACTGCTGATCGCACAGCCGCGGTAGGCCTGCCGGGTATCCGGGCTCGTGCCCTGCTGCTGTGCGTTGACAGCGGCAGCCGCCTGCGCCGGTGTCTGCGAGGAGGGATAGGTCTGCGCTTCCTGCACCTGCACCTTCTGTGCGTTCGGGTGCGGCTGGTCGGAGTAATGGACGGTGCCGTTCTCGTCGACCCACTTGTACACCGTGGCGCCCAGCGCGAGCGAGCTGGCGAGGAACATTAAGGTAAACAGCAGTATGCGCATCATGAGCCAGCATACCCCCGCGCGTGCCCGGGGACAAAAGCGGGCAACGGCATTGTGTGAACGCCGTTGCCCGCGCGCTGGCCCGCAGCACGCCTGCAGCCCCGCCCGGGCACGGGCCGGGGCTTGCAGGGTCGTACCGGGGACTGCCTTGTTTCATGGCACTGATCAGCAGCTGTAGTACAGCTCCATCTCGATCGGGTGCGTGGACATGCGAAAGCGCGTGACCTCCTGCATCTTCAACCCGATGTAGGCATCGATCACGTCGTTGGTGAACACGCCGCCGCGGGTGAGGAACTCGCGGTCCTTGTCGAGCTGCTCCAGCGCCATGTCGAGCGAGTGGCACACGGTCGGAATGTGCTTGGCCTCCTCGGGCTCCAGGTCGTACAGGTCCTTGTCGGCCGGATCGCCCGGGTGGATCTTGTTCTGGATGCCATCGAGACCCGCCATCATCATCGCGGCGAAGGCGAAGTACGGGATTCGCGCTGGAGTCCGGGAAGCGCACCTCGATGCGGCGCGCCTTGGGGTTGGACACCCACGGAATGCGGATCGACGCGGAGCGGTTGCGCGCGGAGTACGCGAGCATCACCGGCGCTTCGAAGCCGGGCACCAGGCGCTTGTAGCTGTTGGTGCCGGCGTTGGTGAAGGCGTTGAGCGCCTTGGCGTGCTTGATGATGCCGCCGATGTAGTAGAGCGCCAGGTCCGACAGGCCGCCGTACTTGTCGCCGGCGAACAGCGCCTTGCCTTCCTTCTGCAGCGACTGGTGCACGTGCATGCCGCTGCCGTTGTCGCCGACCAGGGGCTTGGGCATGAAGGTCGCGGTCTTGCCGTAGCCGTGGGCGACGTTGTGCACGGCGTACTTCAGGATCTGCACCTCGTCGGCCTTCTTCACCAAGCGTGCCGGCGCCGATGCCGATCTCGCGACTGGCCACCGGTGGCGACCTCGTGGTGGTGCACCTCGACGACTTCAGTCCCAGCTCCTCGCACGCCAGGCACATGGCCGAGCGGATGTCCTGGAAGGCATCGACCGGGGGCACCGGGAAGTAGCCGCCCTTGATGCCCGGGCGGTGGCCACGGTTGCCGTCCTGGTAGTCGGTGTCGGAGTTCCAGGCGCCCTGCACGGAGTCGATGTTGTACGACGCAGCCGTGCATCTCGTTGGTGTAGCGCACGCTGTCGAAGATGAAGAATTCGTTCTCGGGGCCGAACAGCGCGCCGTCGGCGATGCCGGTGGACTTCAAGATACGCCTCGGCGCGCTTGGCGAGCGAGCGCGGGTCGCGCTCGTAGCCCTGCATGGTGGCGGGCTCGATCACGTCGCAGCGGATGTCGACCGTCGTCTCTTCGAAGAACGGGTCGATGACGGCGGTGCCCGCCTCGGGCATGAGGATCATGTCCGACTCGTTGATGCCCTTCCAGCCGCCGATGGAGGAGCCGTCGAACATCTTGCCGTCGCGGAACAGGTCCTCGTCGACGAGCCGGGCGGGGATCGTCACGTGCTGTTCTTTGCCGCGCGTGTCGGTGAAGCGCAGGTCCGCGAACTTCACTTCTTTTTCTTTTATCAGCTTGATGACATCGGTGGGTGTCATATCGCCTCCGGGAAAGGGGTAGAGATGGGCCGCTCACAGGGTCCACGGCCTTACCTGCCATGCACGAACAGCCGAACGGGCTGTCATTGCAGGGCGCTGTGCCAGACGCGTGGACGCATGAAATCAACCAGTTAGCCTCAGCACGGGCGTTGGTTTGCACTAATATGGTGCGACTGCCGGTGATTATTGCACCCTTGCGGTGCAGTTTTCTCACCACCATTGGGCATCGGGGTGTGTTGCCCGCCGGTGGTGCATCACGCCGACCCCGTGCCAAGGGCCAAGGTGGTGGCAGCACGGCCGGGGGCGGCGTGGATTCCACGGCGCCCAAGTGCGCCGATGAGCGCCGTTATACTCGCGCGCTCTTTTGGGTTCAGAAAAGTCCGGTCACATGA
The DNA here is from genome assembly GCA_963703025.1 of uncultured Pseudomonadota bacterium. Taxonomy (GTDB): domain Bacteria; phylum Pseudomonadota; class Gammaproteobacteria; order Steroidobacterales; family Steroidobacteraceae; genus 13-2-20CM-66-19. The sequence continues at coordinate 1,460,685 of OY969778.1, forward strand.
AAATCGGCCGCCCGCCGCGCACCTTCCAGGACCTGATCTTCACGCCTGCAGCGCTACTGGGCAGCAGCACGGCTGCGTGATCCTGCAGCCCTACGACATGGAAGTCGGCGCCGGCACCTTCCACACCGCGACCTTCCTGCGCGCGGTGGGACCGGAGCCCTGGCGCGCCGCCTACGTGCAGCCCTCGCGCCGCCCGACCGACGGGCGCTACGGCGAGAACCCCTTCCGCCTGCAGCACTATTACCAGTACCAGGTGGTGATCAAGCCCTCGCCGCTGCCGATCCTGGACCTGTACCTGGGCAGCCTCGCCGCGCTCGGGCTCGATCCGCTGGTGCACGACGTGCGCTTCGTCGAGGACAACTGGGAATCCCCGACGCTGGGCGCCTGGGGCCTGGGCTGGGAGGTGTGGCTGAACGGCATGGAAGTCACCCAGTTCACCTACTTCCAGCAGGTCGGCGGCCTCGACTGCCGCCCGGTCACCGGCGAGATCACCTACGGGCTGGAGCGCCTGGCGATGTACCTGCAGGGCGTGGAGAGCATCTACGACATCCTCTGGAGCGATGGCCCGGGCGGGCGCGTCACCTACGGCGACGTGTTCCACCAGAACGAGGTGGAGCAGTCGAAGTACAACTTCGAGCACGCCGACGTGCCGAGCGCTGCTGCACGCACTTCGATGACCACGAGCGCGTGTGCCAGGAGCTCCTGGCCGCGAAGCTCGCCCTGCCCGCCTACGAGCAGGTGCTCAAGGCCTCGCACACCTTCAACCTGCTGGATGCGCGCGCGTGCCATCTCCGTCACCGAGCGCCAGCGCTACATCCTGCGCGTGCGCACGCTGGCGAGCGCCGTCGCGCGCAGCCTACTACGAGAGCCGCGAGGCGCTGGGCTTCCCGCTGCTGAAGGCCGCCGCGATCGCAGTATCCGCCGCGGCCACGCCATGAAGATCGAGCACCGCGATTTCCTGCTCGAGATCGGCACCGAGGAACTGCCGCCGCGCGCGCTGCTGGCCTTGAGCGAGGCGCTGGTGGCCGGCATCGGCGCGGGGCTCGACAAGGCACAGCTGGGCCACGGGGAGCTCACCGGCTATGCCACGCCCCGGCGCCTGGCGGTGTGGGTGAAGCGCCTGGCCGGCCGCCAGCCCGAGCAGAACCTGAAGCGCAAGGGACCGCCGCTGAGTGCGTCCTTCGATGGCGCCGGCGCGCCCACGCGCGCCGCGCTCGCCTTTGCCGACAGCTGCGGCACGGCGGTGGCAGCCCTCACGCGCCTGGACGAGGGCAAGGGCACGTTCCTGTTCTTCATCGGCGACGAAGCCGGGCGAACGTGCCGTCGACACTGCTGCCTGGGATCGTGCAGGCGGCACTGGACGGCCTGCCGATCCCGCGGCGCATGCACTGGGGTGCGGGCACCGCGATGTTCGTGCGCCCGGTGCACTGGCTGGTGATGCTCTACGGCCACGAGGTGGTGCCGGCGACGCTGCTGGACACCGTCGCCGGGCACTTCACGCACGGGCACCGCTTCCACGCGCCCAGGCCGCTGCGCATCACCAGTGCCGGCTCCTACGAGCGCACGCTGCGCGAGCGCGGCAAGGTCATGGCCGACTTTGCGCAGCGCCGCGAGAACATCCGCGCCGGGGTCACCTCGGTGGCCAACACGCTCGGGGGGCGCGCGCTGATCACCCCGGCGCTGCTGGACGAGGTGACCGCCCTGGTGGAGTGGCCGGTGGCCCTTGCCGGGCACTTCGAGGAGCGCTTCCTGGCGCTGCCGCGCGAGGTGCTGATCTCGACGCTGCAGGACCACCAGCGCTACTTCCCGGTCGAGGATGCCGGGCGCAAGCTGATGCCCGCGTTCATCACCGTCAGCAACATCGAGAGCCGCGATCCGCCCAAGGTGCGCGAGGGCAACGAGCGCGTGGTGCGCCCGCGCCTGGCCGACGCGGCATTCTTCTGGGAGCAGGACCGCCGGCAACCCTTGAGCGCGCGCCTCCCGGGCGCTGGATGCGGTGACCTTCCAGGTGCAGCCTGGGCTCGATCGGCGACAAGGCGCGGCGCATCGCCGTGCTCGCCGCGGCAATCGCGGCCAGCACCGGTGGCTCCGCGGAAAACGCGCGCCGCGCCGCGCAGCTTGCCAAGTGTGACCTGCTCACAGCCATGGTCGGGGAGTTCCCGGAGCTGCAGGGCATCATGGGCACCTACTACGCGCTGGCCGACGGGGAGACTGCGCAGGTGGCGCAGGCGATCCGCGAGCACTACCTGCCGCGCGGCGGCGGCGACGAGCTGCCGGCAAGTGCTGCCGGCATCGCGGTCGCGATCGCCGACAAGCTCGACACCCTGGCCGGGATCTTCGCCATCGGCGAGAAGCCCACCGGCACCAAGGACCCGTTCGGCCTGCGCCGCGCCGCGCTGGGCGTGCAGCGCATCCTCATCGAAAAGCACCTCGAGGTGGACCTGAAGCGGCTGATCGGCGCGGCCCTGGCGGCGGTGCGCGCCGACATCGAGCGCCTGCGCCCGCCGGCAGCGCCTGCCGCCGGTGCCAAGCCGCCCAAGGGCCACGAGGCGATCGAGGCGGAGGTCTATGACTTCCTGATGGAACGCCTGCGCGCCTACTACTTGGAGCGCACCGCTGCCCCCGGGCACGGCGCGGTCACCACCGAGATGTTCGACGCGGTGCTGGCCAGCCGCCCGGCCTCGCCGCTGGACTTCGACGCGCGCCTGGCAGCGCTCGCCGCGTTCCTGGCGATGCCGGAAGCCTCAAGCCTCACCGCCGCCAACAAGCGCATCGCCAACATCCTGCGCAAGGCGGCAGTGGCCGCGCCGGGGCAGGTCGAGGTGCTGCACCTGAAGGAGGCCGCGGAGGTGCGCCTGTACGATGCCATGCGCGCGCTGCGCGAGGCGGTGGAGGGGGCCATCGCGCAGCGCCAGTACACCGCAGCGCTGGGCCGCCTCGCGCAGCTGCGCCCGGCGGTCGATGCCTTCTTCGACAAGGTGATGGTGATGGACGAGAACCCGCAGCTGCGGGCCAACCGCTTGGGACTGCTTGGGGCAGCTGCAGTCACTGTTTGCAGGGGTCGCGGACCTGTCGCGACTGCCCGGTTGAGCAGGCTCGGGGCACCCGGGGCTGCCACCTGGCGCGGGCCGGTGGTGCAGTTCCTGGGTTCGGCGTTCTTCAGCTGCTTCGTGTACGCCTGGACCCTGGGGTTCGCGATCCCGTTCGTGATCGTGTGTGCGTTCCTGCCGTTTCCGAAGCGCTACCGCCTGGTGCGCCTGTACGGCGGGGGCATGCTGTGGGTGCTCAAGTGGAGCTGCGGCCTCAGCTACCAGGTCGAGGGCGAGCCCATACCCGCAGGCGCGCACATCGCCCTGTGGAAACACTCATCGACCTGGGAAACCATGGCGATGATGGTCGTGTTCCCGCGCCAGGTGTGGGTGCTCAAGCGCGAGCTGCTGTACGTGCCGGTGGTCGGGGTCGGCATCTGGCAGATGCACTCGATCGCCATCAACCGCAAGTCCGGCCACTCGGCGGTGAGCCAGGTGGTGGAGCAGGGCAAGGAGCGCCTGGCGGAAGGCTCCTGGGTGATGATCTTCCCGGAGGGCACGCGCATGCCCGCCGGGGAAACCCGCCGCTACGGGGTAAGCGGGGTACTGCTGGCGCGCGAGACCGGGCGGCTGATCGTGCCGGTGGCGCACAACGCGGGCTACTACTGGCCGCGCCGCGGCAGGCTGAAACCAGGCCTCATCCGCGTCGCGATCGGGCCGGCGATCTCGGCGGTCGGCCGCGACGTGCGCGAGGTCAACGAGCAGGTGCAGACCTGGGTGGAGAACAAGGTGCGCGAGCTCGCACCACCGCAGGCCTGAGCGGCCCTGGACCTGCTGCGCGCTTCAGTTCGCCGCGTAGATCGTCTTGCCCTCTTTCACCGTCTCAAGCACGGTGATGTCACGGATCGCCATCGGGTCCACGGTGAGCGGGTTCCTGTCGAGGATCACCAGGTCGGCAAGCTTGCCCGCCTCGAGCGTGCCCTTGCTGTCCTGTTCCTGGTACTGCAGCGCCGCGTTGATGGTGATGGCCTGCAGGGACTCAAGCGCGCTGATGCGCTGGTCGGGGCCGAGCACGCCGCCTTCGCGCATGACACGGTTGACCGCCGACCACATCACCATCATCTGGTTCAGCGGGGTGACCACGAAGTCTGTGTGGTTGGTGGGCTTCAACCCCAGGTCAATGGCGCTGCGCATCGGGCTGATGAATTCAGACGCCTTCTGGCCGCGGTTGCGGATGTGGGCCGCGGCGAAATAGAACGTGTGCAGCGTGAAGAACGAGGGGGTGATCTTGTACTCCTTGTACTTCTGCAGCTGGTCGGCGCGCACGAACTGCGAGTGGATCACCGTCAGGTGGCGATCCTTGCTCGGGTCCCCCGCCGCGGCGTACACGTGCGTGCGCAGCAGCAGGTCGACCGCCGCATCACCGTTGGCGTGGGCGTTCAGCGGGATTCCCAGGTCGTAGACCTTCTTGAAGAACGCCTTCACGTACTCCTCGGGGAAGGTCGGCTCGCCACTCCAGTTCTTCTCCCCGCTCGGCCCGCCGGTGAGGTAGGCGGTGGTGAACCAGGCGGTGCGGCCCTGCACCGAGCCGTCGAGGGTGATCTTGGCGCCGCCGAGCTTCACGCGGTTGAGGTACTTGCCCCAGGTGCCCACCGGGTTCTTGGCGAGGATGTCGTCGAAGTCGGTGACGAAGGGATAGGCGACGATGTCGATGATGTTGGTGCCGGCGGCGCCCACGCGCTGCATGAGCGCCAGATCCTCCGCGTGGGTCGCGCCCTCCTGGGCGGTGGTGATGCCGAATGAGGCGTACAGCTTCTGGGCCGCCACGCTGTCATCGTGCTCGGCCTTGGGATCCGGGCGCGGCAGCAGGTGCAGCACCGGGATCCACGCGGTCTCCATGATCAGGCCGAGCGGCTCCTGGGTGCCGGGCTTGCGCACGATGATCCCGCCCGGCGGGGTCTTGGTCGCGGCACTGACGCCGTACTTCTTCATCGCCGCGGAGTTGAGCACCGCGCCGTGCATGGAGACATGACCCACCACCACCGCATTGTTGGGGAAGGCCTTGTCCAGATCGTAGCGGGTGAGCACCACGCCCTTGGGCATGGCGCTGTCATCGTAGCCGTAGGCCTGGATGACCTCACCGGCGGGCACCTTCTGGTCGTCGCGGAACTTCACCAGCGCCGCCACGATGCTGGCAGGATCCGCCCCGGGACCTGCCGGGGGAGCGAACACGTTCGCCTGGGTCGCCAGCGGCAGGGCTGCGATGTAGTGGCTGTGCGGGTCGAGGAAACCGGGCAGCAGCGCGTGCCCTTTCAGATCCACCGACCGGGTCTGGGCGCCCTGGTAGTTCTTGGTGAGCTGCGCGCGATCGCCGACGGCGAGGATCTTGCCGTCCTTGACCGCCAGCGCCTCGGCGGTGGGCTGCCTGTCGTTCACGGTGACGATGTCGCCGCCGAAGTAGATGACATCGGCCACCACCGTGGGCGCCGGCGCCGGGGCAGGTCCGCTGCACGCGGCGACCACCAGCACGGTGGACAGTAAGGCCAGGACTGGCAGGTTCGTCATGGGGACCCTTCGCAATACGGTGGTGATTGGCTGTACTTGAGCCAAGCTTGACAGTATCAGGCCAGCGCGCGATTGATGGCAGGCTTTCTGCGCCCGGTGTGCGTGGTGCGCCGCGTCGCAGGCGCGGCAGCCGCGCGGGACTTGAAGTTCGTGGCGGTGGCCCGGACCTGCAGGGGTGGGCGGCCTGAGGGCCGGGTGGCGCAGGCAAGCTGCTAGGATCACCGCGCCTTCAGCAACCGTCCTGCGGGTATGCCGGTGGGTCCGGCGACCATAGTGAGTTGGATTCCATGAGGTTCACAGATCTGTTGCTGCCGCCGGCACTCATCGGCGCGCTCTTAAAACAGCAGATCGTGGAGCCCAGCCCCATCCAGGTCGCCGCCATCCCGACGCTTGCTGCCGGCAAGGACGCGTACCTGCGCGCACAGACCGGGACCGGCAAGACACTGGCTTATCTGCTGCCGCTGTTCACGCGCGTCGATCCTGCGCAGGCTGCGACCCAGGTCGTGATCGTGGCGCCCACGCACGAGCTGGCCCTGCAGATCCACCGCCAGTCGTGCGAACTTGCACTCAACGCGGCGCTCGCCATTCGCTCGGTTTTGCTGATCGGTGGGACACCGACCGACCGGCAGATCGACAAGCTCAAGGCCCGGCCGCACGTCGTGGTGGGCACGCCCGGGCGCATCGCGGAGCTGGCCGAACGCGGCAAGCTGAAGATGGCGCACGTGCGCGCCGTGGTCATCGACGAGGCAGACCGGCTGCTGAACGATGAGAGCCTGGGCTGGATCGAGAAGATCGTCCGCGCAGCGCCGGCGGCTCGCCAGTTGATCTTCGCATCAGCCACGATCGAGCAGCAGACCCGCCGGGTCCTGGAAACCATGGCTGCCGATGTGCTGATGCTTCGCGCAGGCACCGCTGCCGTGAACGAGAGCATCGAACACCTGTACCTGGTCTGCGAGGAGCGGGACAAGCCGGACCTGCTGCGCAAGCTGTTGCATGCATTCAACCTGCCGCGCGCGATCGTATTCGTGCACCGCAACGAGGTGGCCGCAGAGGTGGCCGCGAAGCTCGCCCATCACAAGCTGGCGGTGGCGGACCTCAATTCCGCGCTCTCCAAGATGCAGCGCAAGGCGGCGATGGACGGGCTCCGCAGCGGCGCCATCCGCATCATGATTGCATCCGATCTTGCTGCCCGCGGGCTCAACATCCCCGACGTCAGCCACATCTTCAATCTCGACGTACCGACGATGAGCAAGGCTTACCTGCACCGGGTGGGTCGCACGGCGCGCGCCGGCGCGCGCGGCACGGCGGTGTCACTGGTGACGGAAACCGAGGCCCGCCTCATGCGTCGCTACGAGCAGGAACTGGGCGTCACGCTGCAGTGCGTACGGGTCCATAACGGCCAGATCACGCGCTCCAGAACCGGCTAGCGCTGGAACCAACCGTAGCGGACTTCACAAATCGCCGCCGTCCGGCAGGCTCACACGTCCAGGTTCATGACCGTGAGCGCGTTCTTCTCGATGAACTCGCGGCGTGGCTCGACCTGGTCGCCCATGAGCGTGGTGAAGATGTCGTCCGCGGCGACCGCGTCCTCGACCCGCACCTGCAGGATGCGGCGCGCCTCCGGGTTGATGGTCGTGTCCCACAGCTGCTCGGGGTTCATCTCCCCCAGTCCCTTGTAGCGCTGGATCGACTGGCCCTTCTTGGCCTGCTCGAACAGCCAGGTCATCGCCTCCTTGAAGGAACCGATCTCGTGGCGCTGCGCGTCGCGGGCGACGTAGGCGCCCTCGCCGATAAGCCCGGTGAGTGTCTGCCCAAGCTCTGCAATGCGCTGGTACTCGGCGGACTCGAAGAACTCGCGCGGCAGGTACTTGTCGCTCGGCGTGCCGTGCTCGGTCTTGTGCACGATGACGCGCGCGACGTTGCCGTCGGCGGCAGTGCGCAGCTCGACGCGGTAGGTGCGCGTGCCGTCCACCAGGGCGTTCAGGCGCTGGTTCAGCTCGCCCACCCAGTCGGCCATCCACTGCGGCCGGTCGAAGTGCGCCGGCGTCACCACCGGCACGTACACCAGCGTCTCCAGCAGCCGGTCGTCGTAGCGCTGCGTCCAGCGCTTCACGATCGCCTGCACCTCCATGTACTTGCGCGCCAGGATCTCAAGTCCGGAGCCTGACAGCGGCGGCGCCCCGGCGGTGACGTGCAGGCCGGCGCCCTCGAGCGCGGTGTTCAGCAGCAGCTGGTTCAGCTCGATGTCGTCCTTGACGTAGCTTTCCTGCTTGCCGCGCTTGACCTTGTACAGCGGCGGCTGCGCGATGTAGATGTGGCCGCGCTCGATGAGCATCGGCATCTGCCGGTAGAAGAAGGTCAGGAGCAGCGTGCGGATATGGCTGCCGTCGACGTCCGCATCGGTCATCAGCAGGATGCGGTGGTAGCGCAGTTTGTCGATGTTGAAGTCATCGCGGCCGATGCCGCAGCCCAGCGCGGTGATCAGCGTGCCGACTTCCGCGGATGACAGCATCTTGTCGAAGCGCGCGCGCTCGACGTTGAGGATCTTGCCCTTCAGCGGCAGGATCGCCTGCGTGCGCCGGTCGCGGCCCTGCTTGGCGGAGCCGCCGGCGGAGTCGCCCTCGACGATGAAGATCTCCGACAGCGCCGGGTCCTTCTCCTGGCAGTCGGCGAGCTTGCCGGGAAGGCCGGCGATGTCCAGCGCGCCCTTGCGGCGCGTCATCTCGCGCGCCTTGCGCGCCGCCTCGCGTGCGCGCGCGGCCTCCACCATCTTCTGCACGATGGCGCGCGCTTCCTGCGGATGCTCGAGCAGGAATTCCTGCAGCTTGGTGCCGACCGCGTTCTCGACCACGCCCTTCACTTCCGAGGAGACCAGCTTGTCCTTGGTCTGCGAGGAGAACTTCGGATCCGGCAGCTTCACCGACAGGATCGCGGTCAGGCCCTCGCGCGCGTCGTCCCCGGTCATGGGGATCTTGTCCTTCTTGCCCGACAGTTCCTTCTCGACGTAGTCATTGAGCGTGCGCGTGAGCGCGCTGCGGAAGCCGGCGAGGTGCGTGCCGCCGTCCTTCTGCGGGATGTTGTTGGTGTAGCAGAACATGCCCTCCTGGTAGGAGTCGTTCCACTGCAGCGCCACCTCCACCGAGATCGGCCCATCCTGGGTGCGGAACCAGAAGGGTGTCTCGTGCACCGGCGTGCGCGCGCGGTTCAGGTACTGCACGAAGGCCTCGAGGCCGCCGGCGTGCGCGAACACGTCGGACTTGTTCTCGCGCTCGTCGATGAGCTCGATGCGCACACCGGAGTTCAGGAACGACAGCTCGCGCAGGCGCTTGGCGAGGATGTCGTAGTGGAACTGGATGTTGGTGAAGATCTTGCGAGCTGGGCTTGAAGCGGATCACCGTGCCGCGGTCATGCGTGGCGCCGACCACGGCGAGCGGAGCCGGCCGGCTCGCCCAGGTGGTATTCCTGGCGGTGCAGCTGGCCCTCGCGCGAGATGCTCAGCAGCAGGTAGTCCGACAGCGCATTCACCACGGACACGCCGACCCCGTGCAGGCCGCCGGAGACCTTGTAGGAGCTGTCGTCGAACTTACCGCCCGCGTGCAGGACGGTCATGATCACCTCGGCCGCCGAGACGCCCCTCCTCGGGGTGGATGTCCACCGGGATACCGCGGCCGTTGTCCGACACGGTGATGGATTCGTCGGCGTGGATGGTGACGACGATGCGGTCGCAGTGGCCGGCCAGGGACTCGTCGATCGAGTTGTCGACGACCTCGAACACCATGTGGTGCAGGCCCGAACCGTCGTCGGTGTCGCCGATGTACATGCCGGGGCGCTTGCGAACCGCCTCCAGGCCCTTTAACACTTTGATTTTACTGGAATCGTAGACGTCGTCTGAGGCCATGTACTCACTCGATTTATGGACACGACATTATACGCGGCGGACCCTCCCCTGGGCCACGTTAAAGGTGGCCTCCGGCACACCGAAGAGCCTTGATTCTGAAGTCAAAGAGGTCACCACCAGCTGGCATTTCAGCAGCAGGACCTGCTCGATGAAGCGGCGCAGCCGCTGCCCGTCCAGCTCGGCTGCAGGGTCATCCAGCAGCAGCGTCGGGGTGGTGCCGGTCAGGTCCTTCAGCAGCCGCAGCTGCGCCACGGTCATCGCTACTGCGACCAGCTTCTGCTGCCCGCGCGAGAGGATCTCGCGTGCCGGCTTGCCGTCCATGCGTACGGCCACGTCGGCGCGATGCGGGCCGCTGTGGGTGAGGTGCCGCGCTTCGTCGCGGACGCGCGAGGACGCGAGGGACTCCAGCAGCGTGGCGTCGGCGCCCCATCCGCGGCTGTAGTGCAGCTGGACATCCAGGCCGCTCAAGGCGCAGATCGTGTCGCGCCAGTACGGCTGCAGCTGGTCGATGAACTGGCGCCGCGACTCGGCGATCTGCTCGCCCAGGCGAGCGAGCTCCGGGTTGAAGGCAGACGCCAGCGCCGGCTGTGACCGCAGTGCAGCATTGCGCTGCTTGACGGTGCGCGTGTAACGCACCCACGTATCCACGAACTGTGGTTCCACGTGGAACACCGCCCAGTCCATCCAGCGGCGGCGGCGATGCCCGCCCTCCTCGACGAGCTTGTGCACTCCCGGCTCGATCACCTGCACCGCAAATGCCTGCGAGAGCTCGGCCAGCGATTCGGCCGGGCGCCCGGCGATCCGCGCCGTCACCGCGGTACGGGTTGCCTCGAAACCCAGGGTATCAACACGGCCGTTGCCCCGATCGACCTGGCCAATGGCCCTTAAATGATCCTGTCCACGCCGAATTAGCCGTTCACTGTTTCTTGTGCGAAACGATCGGCCACGTCCGAGCAGAAAGATCGCCTCCAGCAGCGATGTCTTGCCTGAGCCATTCTCGCCCCAGATGAGGGTCAGTCCGGGGGCACCACCAGGTGTGCAGCCTCGATTGAGCGGACGTTGGCAACGGTGAGCTCGATCAGGCTCACGAGAGAATCACCGCCGCTAATGTCGGTGCCGGGCCCCGCCAACCCGTGGTGTGGTGCCTGGACGGGGAGCCTGGGGCCTCTGGGTCCCAACGTGAGGTTCCACGTGGAACATCGGTGTGCTGGCGGTCGGCAGGCCCACGATCCATCGCCGGGCAAAACTGCCCGGCCGAAAGCGCTCGTGGGGTGTCGGGCGTCGCGGCTACCGGATGGAGGAGCAGCCGGCTCCTCAGCGCTGCTCGGGCCAGGAAGGACGAGCGAACCCCGGCAGCGGATACGCGGATTGTCACGGTGTACGCCCGGTGGTAATCCCAGTCGCAGGACAGCAGCACCCGGCTCGCCTGGCACGGAACAGGCCTGCGAAGTATTTCAGGCTGCAGACCCGGCGTCCGGCCAACCCCGGGAATCTGGTTAGCGCAGTGGTCCGGTCGGTGGCGCGTTTGGTCCCACCGTCGAGACACGAATCCGAAGCTATCTGTCTCGAGGGCGCCGCAGGGCGGCAGATCCGCGAGGCCGTTCCGGGGAGTTCGCCGGTCTGCTTGAATGCGGCGCCTGGGGGTTTCAATGCGCACTCCGGCGGCAGATATCCGGGCCGCGGCTCGCGTGAGGCGGTAGACACCCGTCGGGGTTGGCCAAAGGTTCCACGTGGAACCTCTGATGAAGTGACCGAAGACCACCTCACCGGTGCGACCTCCCCGAATTCTGCACGCCTTGAGTGAGCATCTCCCCGACCATGACGACGTTCCACGTGGAACCTGCACCGGGGCGACGAGTGCGAAGGTGAGCGACGTGCAACGGGATGGGGACGTCGATCTGGGCGGCTCCAAGGCGGTGTTCCACGTGGAACTTCCACACCCAGGATGCAGGCACTCCGGGTCTCGGGATCGAGGCAGCACTGGTACCCCGGAACAGCCTTGCGACCTGGGACCACGGGCACGGCATCGAAACCCACCAACCCGGAGCTCTGCATTGCCCGGGCACCGGAGTACGGCTACAGCCGCATCGGCATCACGACGTAGCGGGTGTGTGCCGTACCGGGGGCGTGGATGAGGCAGCTGCTGTTGGAGTCAGTCAACCCGATCTCGACCTTGTCGCCGTCGATGGCGCTCAGGGCATCCAGCAGGTAGTTCACGTTGAAGCCGATCTCGACTTCCTCGCCCTTGTACGAAACCTCGACCTGGTCTTCCGCTTCTTCCTGCTCGGGGTTGTGCGCCTGCAGGGTCAGCAGGTCCGGTCGCGCCGTCAGGCGAATGCCACGGTACTTCTCGTTCGAGAGGATGGCCGTGCGCTGCAGTGCCTGGCGCAGGACCTCGCGATCCGCCTCGACCATGCGCGGGGGGCTCGCCGGGATAACACGGCCGTACTCCGGGAAACGACCATCGATCAGCTTCGAAGTGAAGCGAATGTCGCCGATCTGGGCGCGAACGTGATTGGTGCCCACCGCGAGCTCGATATTGCCGTCGGTGCCCAGGATGCGCTGCAGTTCCAGCACGCCCTTGCGCGGCACGATCACCTGCTGCGTGGTGCCCTTGGTCTTGCCGGCCAGCTCCATCTCGCACAGCGCCAGGCGATGGCCATCGGTGGCCACGGCGCGCAGGACCTTGCCATCGGTCTCCAGCAACAGGCCGTTGAGGTAGTAGCGCACGTCCTGCTGCGCCATCGAGAAATGCGTCTTGTCGATGAGGCGGCGGAACTCACCCTGCGCAACGGTGAGTGTCTGCTGCGCGTTGATTTCCTCCACGAGCGGAAACTCCGCGGCCGGCAGGCTCGACAGCGTGAAGCGGCTGCGGCCACCGCGGATCGACACGCGCTCGCCGTCGGTAGTGAGCGTAACGCTTGTTTTCTCGGGTAAAGCGCGAAAGATATCCAACAGCTTGCGGCCCGGCACGGTGATGTCACCGTTCTGCGCGACGTTCACCGTCGCGGTCGCGACGAGCTCCACTTCCAGGTCCGTGCCGGTGATGCTCAGCCGGTTGTCGCGCGCCGAGAGCAGCACGTTGGCGAGTACCGGCATCGTCTGGCGTCGCTCCACAACACCGATGACGCTTTGCAGGGGAGCGAGCAGATCTTCGCGCGGAGGCGGTGAGCTTCATGGATTTAACTCTCTTAAAGAATCTTTGTATTAGTGATGAAGGATCTATTTATTACTATGAACTATAGAGCCTGTGAGTCATGGGTATAAGAAAAATTACCCATTTATAATCAAATCTTATGCAGTCGTTTATTTGGACCTGTAAACCGGCGCACGACCTGCTCGATCCACTGTGCAGCGTCCTGTGGGTAACTTTATCCCCAACTTCATCCACAAGTAATCCACACAGCTGCTGCACTCATCCGGCGAGGGTTCTCAACAGGTTTGAGTAGTCTTCCTTCATGCGCTGCTCGACGTCGCGCAGTTCCTTGATGCGCTTGCAGGCGTGCAGCACGGTGGTGTGGTCGCGGCCGCCGAAGGCATCGCCGATCTCCGGCAGGCTGTGACTGGTGAGTTCCTTCGACAGCGCCATCGCCACCTGGCGCGGGCGCGCCACCGAGCGGCTGCGGCGCTTGGACAGCAGATCCGCCAGCCGCACCTTGTAGTAGTCCGCGACGGTCTTCTGGATGTTCTCGATCGTGACGAGTTTCGCCTGCAGCGACAGCAGGTCCTTCAGCGCCTCCTTGGTGAACTCGACGGTGATCGGCCGGCCGGTGAAGCGCGAGTTGGCGATCACGCGGCGCAGTGCGCCTTCCAGCTCGCGCACGTTGGAGCGGATGCGTTTGCCGATGAAAAAAGCCACTTCCTCGGGTAGCTCGACGCCGACCGACTGCGCCTTGGTCATCAGGATCGCGACACAGGTCTCAAGCTCCGGTGGCTCGATCGCCACCGTCAGTCCCCAGCCGAAGCGCGACTTCAGGCGCTCCTCGAGGCCCTGCGACCTCCTTCGGGATAGCGGTCGCAGGTGAGGATCACCTGGTGCTGGCCCTCGAGCAGTTCGTTGAAGGTGTGGAAGAACTCCTCCTGCGAGCGCTCCTTGCCGGCGAAGAACTGGATGTCATCGATCAGCAGCGCATCGAGCGAGCGGTACGCGGTCTTGAACTCGTTCATCGAGTTGTGCTGCAGGGCGCGCACCATGTCGCCCGACGAAGCGCTCGGAGTGCACGTAGGCGATGCGCGCCTCGGAATCGCGCTCCTTGATCAGGTGCGCGATCGCGTGCATCAGGTGGGTCTTGCCCAGGCCGACACCGCCGTAGATGAACAGCGGGTTGTAGGCACGGCCGGGGTTCTCGGCCACCTGGTTGGCCGCCGCCTTGGCGAGCTGGTTGCTCTTGCCCTCGACGAAGCTTGCGAAGGTGAAGTCCGCGTTCAGGCGCGCCCCCACCACGAGCCCCTCGGCCCGGCGCGGGGCGCGTGTCTGGGGCACCGGTACCGGGGCACCCGCGCAGGGCCGGGATCGCCCGGGAGCCGACCTCCACGGTGACGATGGGGGCGTCCCCGGTGCTCTCGTCGCGCAACAGCTCCCCGATGCGCGGCAGCAGGTTGGCATTGATCCAGTCCACCACGAAGCGATTGGGGGCCAGCAGCTTCAGGGCCCCATTGCCCTCCAGGGCCTGCAGCGGCCGCACCCAGGTATTAAACTGCTGGTCCGGAAGCTCCGTTTCCAGTGCGCCCATGCAGCGAGTCCAAAGCGATGCTTCCACTCGCGTGGCCTCCGTGACGTTTCTGGTGACGTGTGAGGGAAAGGGCCGCGGAGTCTATACCGATCCTGCGGCCCCCTGAAGGCTTTCCCATGCCGAAAATATTGACACCTTGCCGGTCAACGGCTTAGCCTTGCCGCCCTTTTTTGATCGCGACGAATCGTTCCACGGAGCCTTAGGTAATGAGCAAACGGACCTATCAACCGAGCAAAGTGCGCAGGGCGCGCACCCACGGGTTCCGTGCGCGCATGGCCACCAAGACTGGCCGCCGTGTGCTGGCGCGGCGGCGCGCCAAGGGTCGTCGCAAGCTGATACCCTGACGGGCGTCTTGCGGCCAGGCCCTGCCTTTGAGGGTGCTGTCGCTGCGCACCCTAAAAGGCTTCCCCGAAAAGGGCCCGCGATGCCACGGCGGCTTACTCTGCCGGCGCGACTTCGCCTGCGGCGCAAGAAGGACTTCGATGCGGCCTACGCACGCGGGCGTCGCCTGGGTGACGGGTTCTTTGGCATGACCGCGACCCACAACTCCCAAGGTGCACCCCGGCTCGGGCTTGCAGTCGCGGTGCGCGTGGCCGGTGGCGCGGTGGAACGTAACCGCATCCGCCGGGTCATCAAGGAATCCTTCCGCCTGCACCAGGAACAGATCCCGGCGGTGGACCTGGTGGTCAGTGCGCGCACCAAGGCGCGCGATGCCGCAGGCAACGTGCTGCACGCGTCCCTCGAGGGACTTTGGAAGAAAGTCGCTGAAGCATGCGCTACCTCGCCGCCGCCCTGATCCGCCTTTACCAGTGGACGCTAAGCCCGCTGCTGGGGCCCACGTGCCGCTTCTACCCCAGCTGCTCGCAGTACGCGCGGCTGTCGATCCTGCGCTTTGGGTTTCTCCACGGCAGCTGGCTGAGCATCAAGCGCCTCGGGCGCTGCCACCCGTGGCACCCGGGCGGCTTCGACCCGGTGCCGCCGGCGCCCCCACACATGTGTACTCACCACGCCCATGAATAAGATCTTCCCGAACAACCCACGGCTGTACCTGTGGGCCGCGCTGGCGATGCTCGCGCTGCTGAACTACCAGACGTGGATGAAGGACTACGGCCCGGCCCCGGAAATCCCCACCACGACTGCGCCCGCGGGCAGTGAGCGGCCGGTGACCCCGGCCGGCGGGGACCTTGGCAGCCACATCCCGCAGGCCCCGGCCGCGCCAGGAGCTGCCGCGCCGGCTGCACCAGCAGCGGCCGCCGCCGTGCCCCAGGGCACCGCGCCCGCCGACACCGCCACCCCCGCGGCACAGAGCGTGCACGTCATCACCGACGTGCTTGATGTCCAGATCAGCACGCGCGGCGGCACGCTCGAGCGCGTCGACCTGCCCGCCTATGCGCTGGTGAAGGGGCAGGCCGCGCGCGTGCGGCTGGAGAACCAGGACTCCGATACCACGCTGTACGAGCTGCAGTCCGGACTGACCGGCGCGGGCAACCCGGCCGACTACCCGACGCACCTGGCGCTGTACACCGCTGCGCAGCAGCAGTACACCATGCACGGCGCGGAGCTGCGCGTGCCGCTGACCTGGAGCGCAGGTGGGGTCAGCGTCACCAAGACCTTCGTGTTCCGGCCCGGGCAGTACGCGATCGGGCTCGACTACGAGGTACACAACGAGGGCACCACCGCCTGGGTGGCCAGCCCCTACGCACAGATCCTGCGCAACGACCCGCCGACCAAGCGCTCGATGTTCAACGTCGACTCCTACGCCTTCCACGGGCCGGCGCTGCACGACGGCACCAAGTACCGCAAGCTCGACACCGCGCCGTCCAAGGACGGCCACCTTGCGGTCGATGTGACCAGCGGCTGGGTCGCAGCGCTGCAGCACCACTTCGTCAGCGCCATCGTGCCCCCGGTCGGCTCGCCCTGGCATTTCAGCCTGAGCGCGCAGGGCGAGAAGTACCTGCTCAGCGCCGCAGGCCCGCCGCAGAGCGTCGCCCCCGGGGCAACCGCGACGTTCACGCAGACGCTGTACACCGGACCTAAGCTGCAGGCGCAGCTGAAGGCCACGTCCCCGGAGCTCGGGCGCGTGGCGGACTACGGGGCGCTGTGGATCCTGGCCCGCCCGCTGTTCCTGCTGCTGTCCTGGGTGCACGGGGTCTCGGGCAACTGGGGCATCGCGATCATCGTCGTCACCTTCCTGCTGAAGCTGGTGTTCTACCCGCTGTCGGAGGCAAGCGGCCGCTCGATGGCGAAGATGAAGGCGCTGCAGCCGCGTATCAAGAACCTGCAGGACACCTACAAGGACGATCGCGAGAAGCTCGGCAAGGCGATGATGGAGCTGTACCAGCGCGAGAAGATCAACCCCGTCGCCGGTTGCCTGCCGATCGTCATCCAGATCCCGGTGTTCCTGGCCTTCTACTGGGCGCTGCTTGAGAGCGTGGAGATGCGCCAGGCGCCCTTCATGTTCTGGATCCACGACCTGTCCGCACGCGACCCGCTGTTCATCCTGCCGGCGATCATGGCCGTGGCGATGTTCGTGCAGTACAAGCTCAACCCCGCCCCGCCGGACCCGGTGCAGGCCAAGGTGTTCATGATCATGCCGTTCGCGATGTCGGTCATGTTCGCGTTCTTCCCGGCAGGGCTGGTGCTGTACTGGGTGACCAACACCTGCCTGTCGATCGCGCAGCAGTGGAACATCAACCGCCGCATCAATGCGGCGGTGGCGGCCAAGCGCAGCAACTGAGGCGCCCCGGGGCTTCCGCTGCGGGGTCAGGCGGCATAGCCTGCATCCCTGAGGGGGGAAGCATGAGCCATAACGACACCATCGTGGCCGCGGCCACCCCGGCCGGCCGGGGCGGGATCGGTATCGTGCGGCTCTCGGGCCCGAAGGTCCCGGAGCTGGCAGCCGTGCTGCTCGGGGACCTGCCCAGGCCACGCCACGCCACCTTCGCACGCTTCCTGGAGGCCGATGGCCAGGCGATCGATGCCGGGGTTGCGCTGTTCTTCCCCGCCCCGCATTCCTACACCGGCGAGCACGTGCTGGAGCTGCACGGCCACGGCGGCCCGTGGGTCATGGAGGCGCTCATCGGCCGCGCGCTCGAGCTGGGTGCGCGGCGCGCGCTGCCCGGGGAGTTCACGCAGCGCGCCTACCTCAACGACAAGCTGGACCTTGCCCAGGCCGAAGCGGTGGCGGACCTGATCGATGCCGGCTCGAGGGAGGCCGCGCGCGCGGCCATGCGCTCGCTGCAGGGGGAGTTCTCCGCGATGGTGCGCGGGCTCACCGAGGCGGTGATCGAGCTGCGCACCTACGTGGAGGCGGCCATCGACTTCCCTGAAGAGGAGGTCGACTTCCTGGCGGACCGCGAGATCAGCGAGCGCTTCCAGAAAGTGCGTGAGCACTTCGAGGGGGTGCTCGACAGCGCGCGCCAGGGCAAGCTGTTGCGCGAGGGGATGACGCTTGTGATCGCCGGGCGCCCGAACGCGGGCAAGTCGAGCCTCATGAACCGCCTGGCCGGCTACGAGGCGGCGATCGTCACCCCGATCCCCGGCACCACGCGCGACGTGGTGCGCGAGCGCATCAGCATCGATGGCATGCCGCTGCACGTGCTCGACACCGCGGGACTGCGCGATGGCGGCGACCTGGTCGAGGCGGAGGGCATCCGCCGCGCACAGCTGGAGATGCAGCGCGCCGACCGGGTGCTGTTCGTCATCGACACCGCATCCGACCCGGATGCGCGCGCCTTCGCCGCGGAGCGCGCGCGCCTGCCGGCGGATGTCCCGGTCACGCTGGTATTCAACAAGAGCGACCTTGCCACCGGGCTGCCGGTGGCCGACACCGTCAGCGGCCCGCCGCGCATCATCGTCTCAGCTCTCACCGGGGCGGGGATCGCGGCACTGCGCGCGCACCTGAAGCAGGCGATGGGTTACCACAGCAGCGGCGCGGGCACCGTGAGTGCACGCGCACGGCACCTCGAGGCCCTGGCGCGGGCGCGCGAGCACACCGAGGCGGCCGCCCGGCAGCTCACCGAGAGCCGCGCCGGGGAGCTGGTGGCCGAGGAGCTGCGCGCCGCGCAACAGCAGTTGAACCAGATCACCGGGGAGTTCACCAGCGATGACCTGCTGGGGCGCATCTTCGCCGGGTTCTGCATCGGCAAGTAGCGGAGACCTCAAAGGCAGGCCCGCCCTGTTGCGGGTCATCCCCATGCAGTGCGGTGGGTCGCCCGTCGATGGAAGCCTCGCGAGTGCCGATTACGTCTCCCATCACAGGATCCAAAGGCCAACGAGCGCCCAGACTCAGGGCTTGCGCGCGGGCGTCCCGGCTTTCGGATGCCACAGATCGATTCGGCCTGACATCGACGGCTCGTTGGCAACATCGCCCGGGGGTGGCCTGTAGACCTTGGCGATGTACGGGGGATCGTGCCGCTCGATGAAACTGAGGATACGCGGCATCGTCGCGACGAACGCGCGCGCCAACTCTGGATAGGGCGCACGACCGACGACCACCAGCAGCGCCACTCCGTGCTGCATTACGGCCGCCAATTCATTTGGCTTATACCGAATGCGCCCATCATGCGTGACCGCAACCCATCCCCTGCAGCCCACCTCCCGCAGCCACTCTTCATCGGGGGCATCGTGCCGAAAATGATCGGCATGGCGCTGCACACTTAGGCCAGCGCTGCGCACGGTCTCAGGGAATTTCTTGCCGAGGTCACGGTCCGTGAAGAAGACCGGGCCCGAGTTCACGCAGCGCGCTCGTAGAGCACCGCGTCCATGATCTCCTCGGCCGACAGATCGTAGTCCTCTGCCAGGTCGGTCACAGACTCGCCCGCATCCATGCGCTCGACAATGACACCGGTGGTGATGCCCTTATGAGCTAGCACCGGTCTGCCAAAGGCAACATTCGCATCAATGGCGATCGGTCTGGCGGACAACACCACATCGGTCGATGTCATCGGATACAGCCGCACCGGAAACTTCCATTCATCCCATTCGACCCGCGCCAAATGTTCATCGAACAGCCGGCGCATGGCGACCTGGCCGGATGCGGACAGTTCGATCAGCTCGCCATAGCGCTCCAGCAACAGCTTTCCCGCATTGGTACGCAACTCCGGGCTCAGCAGTAGCCGCTCAACCTTGAGGGACTGCTCGGCATAACGGATCGCACGGCGCAAAGCGTCCATCCGAACGCTGTGATCGGTACGCAAGGAGCGCAAAACATGCGCTTCGATCAAGTTCCAGAACGAGAGCGTCGGCGGCTGGTGCCCGACCGGGCGTATCAACGCACTAGAGTGGGCTGTGCCGGTCTTCTTCGGATAAGGACGCCCTACGATCCAAGAGCGCAGCGTGGCGGGCGCCACTTTCAGGTAGCGAGCGGCTTCGGCAACGCTGTAGGCCGGCTGATTGCGAATGTCCGTCTTGATCGCCATTGGAAAAAATGCACTCCTGCAACTCTGGAGGCTGGTGCGCCATTGTACTTGTCAGGGCGGGTCAGGCCAGCCTTTCGCTCCTTGATTGAGAATAGGCGCGCAGTGTTGCACTTGTTCGACCCGCACGTGCTGTGCTGCCCACGCTTCGACAGCGGCCAATTCGCATTGGGGCCCTACCGATCTTGGGACTAAGTGAGGACGCGCTCTAGTGCGGTGCGGCGAGGCTAAGGTCGCGGCTGTAGACAACATTCATGACGTTGTCGTACCAGCCCTGCACTTCCGGCTTCACCAGGTGCTTGTTGACGTAGAAGTAGATCGGCAGCAGCGGGTGGTCCTTGAGCATCACGCTTTCCGCCTGCTGCAGCAGCACGCGGCGCTTCGCCGGGTCCACCTCGGCGGCGGCCTGCGCGAGCAGCGCGTCGTAGGCGGCACTCCTGTAGTGCGGCAGGTTCACGCCAAAGTCGCCCTTGAGGTACTGCGCGAAGGTGTAGGCGTCGTTGTAGTCGCCCACCCAGCTGGAGCGGAACATCTCGACATCGCCGCGGTCGATGTCCTGCAGCAGTGACTTGAACTCCGCCTGCACCAGGTGCACGTCCGCACCCAGTGCCTGCTTCCACATCGAGGCGATCGCCACGGCAAGCTTGGTGTGTACCTCGCCGGTGTTGTAGCGCAGCTCGAAGACCAGCGGCCGGTCCTTTGAGTAACCCGCCTGCGCATACAGCCGCTGCGCTTCGCGGATGCGCTCGGCCATGGGCAGCTGCGCGTAGTCGAAGGACTGCGAGGTGTAGTTCTCCACCCCCGGCGGTACCCAGCCATAGGCGGGCAGCTCGCCCACGCGCAGCACCGCCTGCGCGAGCTTGTCGCGGTCGATGACCAGCGAGAGCGCGCGCCGCAGCTGCGGGCTGTCGCGGAACAGCGGGCGCCGCAGGTTGAAGCCGTAGTAATAAGTGGTGAGCTGCGGGTGCACGTGCAGCTGGTCGGCAAGGTTCGCCTTGACCCAGTCGAACTGGCCGCGCGGCACCACGAAGGTGACCTGCAGCTCGCCGCCGCGGTAACGCGCCAGCTCCGCGTTCTCGTCCGGGATCAGCAGGTAGCGCACCGCATCCAGGTGCGTCGCCGCATCGCCCCAGTAGTGGTGGTTGCGCGTGAGCAGCACCGAGGAACCCTGCACCCACTGCGTGAGCGTGAACGCGCCATTGCTGACCATGACGCCGGGCCTGGCGAAACCTTGCGGGTTGGAGGCAAGCGTCGGGCGGTGCACCGGGCAGGTGGCCGGGTGCGACAGCAGCGTGGGCAGGTAGGGCGCCGGGGACTTAAGCGTGATGACCACGGTTGCCGCGTCGGGGGCGGCGACGCCCAGTGACTGCACCGGCTGCGTGCCGGCGATGATCTCGCCTGAGTTGGCGATGACGTCGGTGTACTGCGCATAGGCGGACGCGGTGTTGGGATCCACCAGGCGCTGCAGGCCGGCGACGAAGTCCGCCGCGACCACCGGGTCACCGTTGGACCAGTGCAGGCCGCCGCGCAGGTGGAAGGTCCAGGTCAGCCCGTCCGCGCTGGACTGCCAGGTGCTGGCACTGCCCGCGGCGACGCTCGCATCGTGGGCAAGCGTGGTGAGCCCCTCGCACAGGTCGCGCACGATGCTCTGTGCCTCGAAGCCGCGTGCCTTCTGCGGGTCGAGCGAATCAGGGTCAGGTCCACCACCGCGCACCAGGATCGAGGCGCCGCCCGCAGCCGCCGCGGTGGGGCCGGGGGACTGCGGGGCGCCGCAGGCGGCAAGCACGCCCAGCAGCAGCGCAGGCCACGCGCGGTGCCCGGGCCTCATCGCGCGCGCGTGCGGTGCTTGTTGATCTCCTCGCGCAGCACCGCGGTGGCCGTGCGCGCAGCGGCGGCAAAGTCCGCGCCGCTGGAGGCGTACAGGATCGCGCGCGAGGAACTGATCAGCAGGCCGGCGCCATCGGCACTCTGGCCGTTGCGCACGGCCTGGGCGACGTCCCCGCCCTGGGCGCCGACGCCGGGTACCAACAGCGGCATGTCGCCCACGAGCGCGCGCACCTCGGCGAGCTCCGGCGGGTGGGTGGCCCCGACCACCAGCAGGCAGTTGCCGTTGGCATTCCAGCGCTGTGCGGCCAGCTGCGCCACCACCTTGTAGAGCGGCACGTCAGGGGCCGTGCAGCTCCTGCAGCTCGCGGCCACCGGGGTTGGAGGTGCGGCACAGCACGATCACGCCGCTTGTCCGCGTACTTCAGGAACGGCTCGAGCGAGTCGGTGCCCAGGTAGGGATTGACCGTGGCCGCGTCCGCGCCGTAGCGCACGAATGCCTCGGTCGCGTAGCGCTCGGCGGTGCTGCCGATGTCGCCGCGCTTGACGTCCAGCACCACCTGCACCGCCGGGTAGGTTGGTCTTGATGTACTCGATCGTGCGCGCGAGCTGGTCTTCGGCGCCAACGGCGGCGTAGTGCGCGAACTGCGGCTTGTAGGCGCACACCAGGTCCGCGGTCGCATCGATGATCGCGCGGTTGAACTGGAAGATCGCGGCCGGCTGCTGCGCGATGTGCCGCGGGAAGCGCCCGGCTCGGGGTCAAGGCCGACACACACCAGCGAATCGTGGGCCTGCCCAGGTGGCCGCCAGGCGCTCGATGAAGCCGCTCATGCGAGCCGCGCGCGCACGGCGCCGCGCTTCTTCAGGTGCACCACCAGGATCTGCACCGCCGCGGGGGTGATCCCCGGCAGGCGCGCGGCGGCCCCGATGGTGCGCCGGGCGCACCGCGGCAAGCTTCTGGCGCACCTCGGTGCGAGAGGCCGGCAAGGTCCGCGTAGTCCAAGTCGCGCGGCAGCACGCAGCTGCCCGTGCACGGCGTGCGCGCTCGATGTCCGCCTGCTGGCGCTCGATGTAGCCTTCGTACTTGGCGCGCACCTCCACCTGGCCGCGGACCTGCGCCGGGTACGCGCTCATCGACCCGCGCCCAGGGCGGCCCAGTCGGCTCCCCGGTCAACTCGGCCAGGCGCGCGTAGGTCACCCCGGGGCGGCGCAGCAGCTCGAACGCGGTCGACATCGCGCGCCAGCGGCGCCCCGGAGCACGCGCTGCTGCCAGCTCGGCGGGAACCTCGCCGGGCTTCAGCCGGCATGGTCCGAGGCGTGCGAGCTCCGCATCCGCGGCGGCGCGCCTTGGCCTCGAACAGCGCCCAGCGCTCATCGTCGACCAGTCCCAGGCGCGCGCCCGGCAGGGGTCAGGCGCAGGTCCGCGTTGTCCTCGCGCAGCAGCAGGCGGTGCTCGGCGCGGCTGGTGAACATACGGTACGGCTCGCGCGTGCCGCGGGTGACGAGGTCATCGATGAGCACCCCGAGGTAGGCCTCGCTGCGCGCGGGCACCCACGGCGTCGCGGCCGCTGACGCTTCAGGGCGGCATTGATGCCGGCGACCAGGCCCTGGGCGGCGGCCTCCTCGTAGCCGGTCGTGCCGTTGATCTGGCCGGCGAAGTACAGGCCGCTCGAGCACGCGGGTCTCGAGCGTGGGGTTCAGGTCGCGCGGGTCGAAGAAGTCGTACTCGATGGCATAGCCGGGGCGGGTCAGGTGCGCGTTCTCGAAGCCGCGGATGCTGCGCACGAACTCGTACTGCACGTCGTAGGGCAGGCTGGTCGAGATGCCGTTGGGGTAGACCTCGTGGGTGCTCAGCCCCTCCGGCTCGACGAAGATCTGGTGCGAGGCCTTGCCGGCAAAGCGCACCACCTTGTCCTCGATCGACGGGCAGTAGCGCGGACCTACGCCCTCGATGAGCCCGGTGAACATCGGCGAGCGATCAGTCGCGCCGCGGATGATCTCGTGGGTGCGCTCATTTGTATGCGTAATGTAACAATTAACCTGCCTCGGATGCTCACTGGCGCGCCCGAGGTACGAGAACACCGGAACCGGGTCATCCCCGGGTTGCGCGGTCATCGCTGACCAGTCCAGCGAACGGCCATCGATCCGCGGCGGGGTACCGGTCTTCAGCCGCGCCACCCGCAGCGGCAGCTCGCGCAGGCGCGCGGCCAGGCGGTTGGACGGGGCATCCCCGGCACGGCCACCGGGGGTGTTGTCGAGGCCTACGTGGATGCGCCCGCCCAGGAACGTCCCCACCGTCAGGATCACCGCCGGTGCGCTGAAGGTGATCCCCGAGGCGGTGACCACCCCGTGCACCTTGTTGCCTGCGACCACGAGGTCGGCGACTTCCTGCTGGAAGAGAATGAGGTTGGGCTGGTTCTCCAGCACCTGGCGAATCCACTGGCGGTACAGCACCCGGTCGGCCTGGGCGCGCGTGGCGCGCACCGCCGGGCCCTTGCTGGCGTTGAGGGTGCGGAACTGGATGCCCGCCCGGTCCGCCGCCTGCGCCATCGCCCCGCCCAGGGCGTCGATCTCGCGCACCAGGTGGCCCTTGCCGATGCCCCCGATCGCGGGGTTGCAGCTCATCTGCCCCAGGGTCTCGATGCTCTGGGTCACCAGCAGCGTGCGTGCGCCCATGCGCGCTGCCGCCAGCGCCGCCTCGGTGCCGGCATGGCCGCCACCGATGACGATGACATCAAGGAGCGGATGCATGGAGTTGTCGGGGCTCATCGCTGGGGTTCACGCCGGGGGCTGCCGTGGCGGGCGTATTGTAGAGCGGCGGGAAGTGCGGGCAAGGCAGTTTGGGCACCCCGCCGGATATGGCTAAAATCCGCAACGTTGAGCCCGCCGTGCCAGCCCGGCCCTGTCGCCGGGGACCCCGGGTCCGCCAACAGTTGCATTACCTTCAAGGAACGCTCATGAGCCGAGCCCGTCTTGCCTGCGCCATCACAGCAGCGCTGCTGACCAGCGCCTGTGCACGCATCACCGCCTCGAGCGAGGACCTGCCCGCGCCAGCGGGCAGCATCCAGCTCACGGCAAGCTCGGCCGACGGCCCCCTCAGCAGCATCCCCGGCAAGATCGCGGTGCAGTCCGCGACGCTCAAGCACCTGGCCGGCCCCGCCGGCGCACCGACCTACCTGAGCACCGGCACCAACGGCCGGTCAGTGACCTATAGCTTCAGCACCCCGCCGACGGAATTCGTGAACGGCGACGTGCTCACGGTGACCTGGACCGCCGATGCGGTGCAGACATTCGGCGGCAGCCACTACACGGTCCACAAGACCGCGACATACAGCTTCCACGGTCGCGTCGGCAAGTAAACTGTCGAGCGCTGCGCACTTGGGCAGGCGCGGCTGCCGCTACACTTGCCCGCGCATGGACAAGATCAGAAGCGCCGCTGCCCTGGGCGCGGCCCTCATGCTGCAGCTGGGCGTGCCTGCCGGCGCGCAGGCCGCGCCCACCCTCATCCTGTCGCGCTGCGAGCTGGTGCAGCCGCTGCGGCTGGCGGTCGTGCCGGCGGAGTGCGGGGTGCTCAGCGTCGCGCAGAACCCGGCCGACCCGCACTCGCGGCGCATCGGCCTGCATGTCGCGCGCGTGCCGGCCATCAGCCGCCGCAAGCTCGCAGACCCGCTGTTCGTGCTCGCCGGCGGGCCGGGACAGGCCGCGGGGGCCTTCTATGCAAGCGTCGCGGGGGCCTTCGCGCGCATCAACCGCGACCGCGACATCGTGCTCGTGGACCAGCGCGGCACGGGCGGCTCGAACCTGCTCGGCTGCCCCGAGGACGAGGACACGCTGTACCGCGCCTCGGACGCCCAGATCGAGCGCAGCACCCGAACCTGTCTTGCCGCGCTGCAGCCGCGCGCGGATGTCGCCTACTACACCACGAGCGTCGCCGTGCAGGACCTGGAGCAGGTGCGCCAGGCCCTGGGCTACGGGCGCATCGATCTCTACGGGGTCTCCTATGGCACGCGCGTCGCGCAGCACTACCTGCGGCGCTTTCCCGGGTCGGTGCGCGCGCTGATCCTGGACGGGGTGCTGCCGCCGCAGCTGGCGGTGGGGCCTGCGGTGGCGCTGGATGCCGAGCGGGCGCTGGCGGCGATCCTCGCGCGCTGCAGTGGCGATGCCCCCTGCCACGCACGCTTCCCGGACCCCCAGGGCGACTACCGCGCGGTGCGCGCCGCGCTCGCCCGCGCGCCTGTGGCGGTGCGGCTGAGCGATCCTGCCAGCGGCGAGCCGCGGCAGCTGGATTTCGGCAGCGACCAGCTGGGGATGGTGCTGCGCCTGGCCAGCTATTCCTCGGACTACTCGGCGCTGCTGCCTTTGATGCTGCATGAAGCGCGCAGCAGCGGCGACTACACCCAGCTGGCCGCGCAGTTCCTGCTCATCCAGCGCTCCTACCAGGACGTGGCCACCGGCATGCACAACAGTGTCGTGTGCGCCGAGGACGTGCCCTTCTATGACAACCACGCCATCGACCGCGCGCAGCTGGCGGCGACCTTCATGGGCACAAGCCAGGTCGATGGCTTGCGCATCGTGTGCGCGGCATGGCCGCATGGACCGGTGGATGCGGACTTCCACGCGCCACTGCACAGTGAGGTCCCCGCCTTGCTGCTCTCCGGCAGCGACGACCCGGTGACCCCGCCGGCGTACGCGCAGCAGGCGGCCGCCGGGTTCACCAGGTCACGGCAGCTGGTGCTGCAGGGCTTCGGGCACGGGCAGCTGACCGCCCCTTGCATGGGGCGCGTGCTCGCGCGCTTCCTGGACACCGCGGACCCGGCCGCGCTGGATGTCAGCTGCACGGCGCGCGCGAAGCCACTGCCGTTCTTCGTCACCGGCAACGGGCCGGCACCGTGATCGAGGCCACGCACCTGTTCAAGCACTTCGGCAGCGTCGCGGCAGTGCGCGACGTGAGCCTGTGCGCGCGCGATGGCCGCATCACGGGCCTGCTGGGACCCAACGGTGCGGGCAAGTCCACCACGCTGCGCATGCTCTACACGGTGCTGCGGCCAGACTCCGGTGATGCGCTCATCGATGGCCACAGCGCGGTGCTTGCGCCGCTGGAGGCTGCCCGGCGCCTGGGAGTGCTCACCCACAGCGCCGGCATCTACCCGAACCTCACCGCGCGCGAGAACATGCTGTACTTCGGCGCCTTGCAGGGACTGCACGCGCGCGGCGGCGCGCGCGCGCACCGCCGAACTGGTCGGGCTGCTGGAAATGCAGGAGTTCGCCGACCGGCGCGCCAAGGGCTTCTCGCAGGGGCAGCGCCTGAAGACCGCGCTCGCGCGCGCTCTGGTGCACAACCCGCGCAACCTGATCCTCGACGAGCCCACCAACGGCCTGGACGTCATGGCGGTGCGCGCGCTGCGCGCGCTGCTGCGCCGCCTGCGCGATGCCGGGCACTGCGTGCTGTTCTCCAGCCACGTCATGCACGAGGTGAGCGAGCTGTGCGACGAGGTCATCGTCATCGCCGGCGGCACCGTGATCGCCAGCGGCACGCCTGCTGAGATCCGCGCGCGCACCGGCACCGGGGCGCTGGAGGATGCCTTCGTGCAGCTGATCGACGCCGGGACGGGCGGCTGAGGTGCACACCATCCTCACCGTGTTCGCCAAGGAGTTCCGCGAGAACCTGCGCGAGCGCCGCACGCTGTTCACCGCCTTGATCCTGGGTCCGCTGCTCGGCCCGCTGCTGTTCGCCGGCGCGCTGTCGCTGCAGATCGAGCGCAGCGCCAGCAAGGCGGACCGGCCGGTGCTGCTGGCGCTCGCGCATGCCGAGCGCGCGCCGAACCTCGCGGCTTACCTGGCGCAGGCGGGCGTCACCGTGCAGCCGGTCGACTATGATGCCGCCGCGGCGCGCGCGGCCATCCAGGCGCACCGCCACGACCGGGTGCTGGAGGTGAGCGCGGACTTCGGCCAGCACCTGGCCGCCGGCGCACCGGCGCCGCTGGTGCTGTACGCCGATTCCTCCGACGTGAGTTCCGCGGCCGACACCGAGCACGTGCGCGCGGTGGTGGAGCAGTACGGCTCGATCATCGCGCGCCTGCGCGTGGTCGCCCGCGGCGTCGACCCGCTGGTGCTCACCCCGCTGGTGGTGCAGGACGTGGACGTCTCCACCCCGGCGACGCGCTCGGTGGTGGCGCTGGGCACCTTGAGTTACCTCGTGCTGCTGACGATGCTCATGGGCGGCATGTACCTGGCGATCGATGCGACCGCGGGCGAGCGCGAGCGCGGCTCGCTCGAGCCGCTGCTGACGGTGCCGGCGCGGCGCTCGCACCTGATCTACGGCAAGATCCTCGCCACGTGTGCCTACATGAGCCTTTCGCTGGTGCTCACGGTCAGCGCGTTCGCGATCCTGCTGCGGTTCATCGGCCTCGAGCGCTTCGGCATGAGCGTGAACTTCGGGCCGTGGGTGGCGCTGCGGCTGGTGCTGTACTGCCTGCCGCTGGTGCCGCTGGGCGCGGCGTTGATGACCATCGTGGCCGCCTTCACCCGCAGCTACCGCGAGGCGCAGACCTACCTGGGCCTGGTGCTGCTGGTGCCAACGCTGCCGCTGGTGTTTGCAGGGGTGATGGGGCTGCGGCCGAAGCTGGCGTTCATGGCAATCCCGTCGCTGAGCCAGCACTTCCTCATCACCAGCCTGCTGCGCGACGAGCCGGTGCCGGCCGGCTACTTCGCCGTGTCAGTGATCGCGACCCTGGCCGCAGGGGCGCTGCTGGTGCTCATCGCCGGCCGGCTGTACCGCCGCGAGGCGCTGCTGGGCTGAGCAGTCCAGCTGCCCGTGCAGGGTGGCCACGTGGCGCGCGGCGAACTCGCGCGCCTCGATCTCGAAGCGATTGTTCCAGTAGCCGCGCCGCAGGCACTCGATGAGGTAGCCGCGCACGGTGAGCCGGC
This sequence comes from uncultured Pseudomonadota bacterium, assembly GCA_963703025.1. Classification (GTDB taxonomy): domain Bacteria; phylum Pseudomonadota; class Gammaproteobacteria; order Steroidobacterales; family Steroidobacteraceae; genus 13-2-20CM-66-19. The sequence goes on from OY969778.1 coordinate 1,489,078, forward strand.
CAGGCTGCCACTGCAGGATCACGTGGCAGTACTCGTGCAGCATCAGCGCGGCGTTGCCGAAGAAGTCCGCGCGCGCTGCCGCGCAGGTAGATGCGGTTGCGGCGCGTGGTGGCGATTGCGCGGCCATGCAGGCGTGCCCAGACGGAGTGTTCGATGACGCGCACGTGCCCAATCGGGGCCCCGAGGATGCCCTCGAGCGCCACGCGCACGGGCTCGGGGACTTGCGCCTCGCGTGCCGGTGCCACGGTCAGGTGCGCGTATGCACCCAGCCCATGCAGGGCCGGAAGCGCAGCGAGCGCACCGGGCCTGAGGCGATGTCCTCGGGCAGCACGCGCACTTCGCCGTCCTCCAGGTAGCGCTTCACCAGCGTCACCATGGTCTCGCACATGGGGGCCGCCTGCGCAGCCTCGGCCAGGTGCACCACGATGCGCGCCTGCAGGTGCTTGGCCGCCGGGGCTGACTCGCGCAGCGCGGCCAGGCAGCGGTCCAGCAGCAGCAGTTCCGTGGCCAGGGTCGAGTCGGTGACGTCGATGGGCTTGGCGGTGCGCACGATGCAGCGCAGGTGCAGCAGCGCGCCGGCTTCCTCCTCGGCGTCGTACACGCAAACGGCGAGCGCAGACTGCAGCTGGGTGACCAGCAGTACATCGTCCAGGGTCACCTCGAACTTGTCCGGGGCGACGTTGACCTCGCGCGGTTCCATCAGCGGTTGTATACCGCCTCGCAAAGCCCGCATGTGCATACTCCTGCCCAAACTATGAACTGCCGCACGCACCGGGCATAGAATATGCGATCGCCTACCCTGCGGAGCCGCGAACGTGAAGAAACTGACCTGCGCCCTGCTTGCCTGCCTTTGCGCAGGCCCCGTGCTCGCCCAGCAGCCTCAGCCGTCCTCGATCCGCGTCACGGGGGATGCGCAGGTGACTGCAAAACCTGACCGCGTGCAGATCGACATCGGCGTGACGACGCACGCGGACAAGTCACAGGATGCCGCCACGCAGAACGCGCGCCAGGTGGACGCGGTCATCGCCGCGGTGAAGAAAGCCGCCGGCCCGACCGCGGTGCTCAAGACCGTCAACTACTCGCTCAGCCCCGCCTACAAGTACCAGAACGGCCACGAGCCGCAGCTCGTGGGCTACAACGCCTCGAACCTGGTGCAGGTGCAGCTGGATGACCTGGGCCGCATCAGCAACGTCATCGACGCGGCCGCGCAGTCCGGCGCCAACCAGGTGCAGGGCATCCAGTTCACGCTGCGCGACCAGGATGGCGTGCGCGCGGACGCGCTGCGCAAGGCGGCCGCCAGGGCGCGCGCGGACGCGGAGGTGCTCGCTGCAGCGCTGGGGCTGAAGATCGTGCGCGTGCTGAGCGTCGAGGAGGGCGGCGCGCCGCGGCAGCCGTTGATGCGCACCATGAGCATGGCCGCCGCCCCCGCGGCCGCGAAGATCGACACCGCCGGTGGAGTCCGGCACGCTGGAGGTTGCCGCCGACATTACCCTGACCGTCGAGGTCGCCCCCGCGCGCTAGCGCCGGGGCGCTTACTTGCGCCAGTAGGCCGGGCGCATCAGCACCACGATGCTGAAGATCTCGAGCCTGCCCACCAGCATCGCCGCGGTGCAGATCCAGGTCTGCAGCGCGCTCAAGGACTTCAGGTTGTGCACCTCCCCGGGTGCGCCGAAGCCGTGCGCGGTGTTGTTGATCGAGGCGACCACCGCTGCGAACGAGGTGTCGAAGTCCAGCCCCGTCAGCAGCATCGCAAAGGTCAGGATGCCGATGGCGACGAAGTACAGGAACATGAACGCCAGCACCGCGTGCCCGACCGAGTCGGGCACCGGCCGCCCGCCGATGCGCACCGGGGCCATCGCCGCCGGGTGGATCAGCAGCTTCAGTTCCCGCCCGGTCTGGCGCGCCAGCAGCAGCGCGCGGAACATCTTGATGCCGCCCCCGGTGGAGCCGGTGCTGCACAGGATGCACGACAGGAACAGCATCCAGTAGGGCGCGAACACCGGCCAGCTCTGGTAGTCCTGGGTGGTGAGCCCGCTGGTGGTCGCCTGCGAGATCACGTTGAAGGCGGCGTTGCGCAGGCACTGCAGGAAGTCCGGGTACACCGCGTGCCAGCTCAGCAGCGCCGCGATGCCGGCCACGCTCAAGGCGAGCACCGCGAAGATCGCGCGCGCCTCCGGGTCGTGCTTGTAGGTCTCCAGCGACAGGCGGCGCAGTGCCACGAAGTGGCGCGCGAAGTTCAAGGCCGCGACCACCATCAGCACCATGAGCACGAACTCGATCGCCGGGGAGTTGAACCAGGCGATGCTGCGGTCGTGGGTGGAGAAGCCGCCCAGGCCGACCGCGGAGAACGCATGGCAGATTGCATCGAACCAGCCCATGCCGCACACCTTCAGCGCGATGATGCCCGCGGCGGTGATGAGCACGTACACGTACCACAGCGAGCGCGCGGTGGCGGTGATGCGCGGGGCGAGCCGCTCGTCCTTGACGGACCCGGGGGCCGCGCCCTTGTGCACCTGCATGCCGCCGATTCCCAGCAGCGGCAGCACCGCCAGCGCCATGATGATCACCCCCAGCCCCCCGAACCACTCCAGCGCGTGGCGCCAGAAGTTCAGCGACGGCGGCAAAAGGTCCAGCCCCGAGAGCACCGTGGAACCGGTGGTGGTAAGCCCTGACATCGCCTCGAAGAATGCCCCGCTGAAGGACAGCCCCGGGATCCCCAGCAGCAGCGGCAGCGAGGCGGCCGCCGGCACCAGCAGCCAGCCCAAGGTCACCAGCAGGAAGCCGTCGCGCGGGCGCAGCTCGCGGTGCGGGCGGTGGGTAATTCCCAGCAGCAACAGCGCGCCCACGGCGGCCGCCGCGGCGGTCAGCAGGAACACGCGCCACAGGCCATCGCCCATGAGCAGCGAGCAGGCCAGCGGGGCAAGACAGGTGACCGCGAAGCTCGCCAGCAGCAGGCCCAGCACGTGTGCGACAGCAAGCACTTGGGTTCCTGCCCGGCCGCTAGCGGGTGGACCTGAGGAACAGCCGCTCGACCGCCTCCAGGTGGCGCCGGTCGGCCAGGAACAGGATCACGTGGTCATCCGCCAGCACGCGCGTGTCGTGGTGCGCCATGATCACCTCGTCGCCGCGCACGATCGCCCCGATCGAGGCCCCTTCCGGCAGCGCGATCTCCCCCACCGTGCGCCCGATGACGCGCGAGCTGCGCTCGTCGCCGTGCACGATCGCCTCCAGCGCCTCGGCGGCTCCGCGGCGCAGCGCATGCACGCGCACCACGTCCCCGCGGCGCACGTAGGCCAGCAGCGAGCCGATGGTGATGGTCTGTGGCGAGATGGCGATGTCGATGCGTGCCGCTCTCCACCAGCTCGGTGTAGGAGGGCTTGTTGATCAGCGCCATGACCTTGTGTGCACCCAAGCGCTTGGCGAGCATGGCCGCCAGGATGTTGGCTTCCTCGGAGTTGGTGACCGCGGCGAACACGTCGGCGCTGTCGATGTTCTCCTCGATCAGCAGTTCCTCGTCGGCGGCATCCCCGTGCAGCACGATCGCCTGCTCCAGCAGCTCCGAGATCTTGCGGGCGCGGCGCGGGTCGCGCTCGATGAGCTTCACCTGGTTGGTCTTCTCGAGCGTCTTGGCCAGGCGGAAGCCCACGTGGCCGCCGCCGGCGATGATGATGCGCCGCGCCGGGTCGTCGCCGTGGCGCATCTGGGCCATGGCGCGGCGGATGTCCTCCTGCGCGGCCAGGAAGAACACCTCGTCACCCTCGACGATGACCGTATCGCCCTGCGGAGCAACGCTGCGGCCGTCGCGGTAGATCGCCACGATGCGCAGCGCGATGTTGGGCAGGTGGCGGGGCAGCTCGCTCAGGGTGTGCCCGACCAAGAGGCCGCCGCGTGCGCGCGCGCACCCCCACCAGCTGCACCTTGCCGTCGGCGAAGTCGAGCACCTGCAGGGTGCCGGGGTGGTGGATGAGCCGTTCGACGTACTCGGTGACCAGCTGCTCGGGGCTGATGAACACGTCCACCGACAGGCCGTCGGCGCCGAACAGCCCGCTGCGGCTGGTGTACTCCGCGGCGCGGATGCGCGCGATCTTGGTCGGGCGTGCGAAACAGCGTGAAGGCCACCTGGCAGGCCATCAGGTTCACCTCGTCGCTGGAGGTCAGCGCGATCAGCACCTCCGCCTCGGCAGCTCCCGCGGCCTCGAGCACGGTCGGGTGGGCGGCGTTGCCGGCCACGGTGCGCACGTCGAGCCGGTCCTGCAGGTCGCGCAGGCATCTCCTCGTTCAGGTCGACCACCGTGACTTCGTTGGCCTCCTCGCGCGAGAGCGCCCGGGCGGCGGTGCGCCCGACCTGACCTGCACCGAGGATGAGGATCTTCATGGCGGACTTGCGCTCTTTTACTTAAGGCCTACAGGGGCACGAGGTTCGCATACTGCACCATCAGCCACTTGGTGCCCTGGCGCTCGAAGCTCACCTGCACGCGTGCCTGCGGCGCCGTTGCCCTCGACCGAGAGGATAACCCCTTCGCCGAACTTGCCGTGGCGCACCCGTGCCCCCAGGCGTACGCCGGGCACCGCCGGCTCCTGCGGCGCCCGGAAGCGCCCCACCGCCACCGGGCGCGAGACCTGCACGCGCGGGCGCACCTCCTCGAGCAGTTCCTCGGGGATCTCGCGGATGAAGCGCGAGGCCTGGCCGTAGGAGTCCACCCCGTGCAGGCGGCGCTGCTCGGCGCAGGTGAGGTAGAGCTGGCGCATGGCGCGCGTCATGCCGACGTAGCACAGGCGCCGCTCCTCCTCGAGCCCCTCCAGGTCATTGAGCGAGCGCTGGTGCGGGAACAGGCCCTCCTCCATGCCGCACAGGAACACCACCGGGAACTCCAGGCCCTTGGCCGTGTGCAGGGTCATCATCTGCACGCAGTCCTCCCACTCATCCGCCTGGCCCTCGCCGGACTCAAGCGCCGCGTGGGCGAGGAAGGACTCAAGCGGCGGCAGGTCCGAGGCCTCCGGCGCAAAGCCGCGCGCGGCGTGACCAGCTCGTCCAGGTTCTCCACGCGCGCCTCGCCGCGCTCGGCCTTTTCCTTCTTGTAGTGTTCGATGAGGCCGCTGCCCTTGAGCACCTGGTCGACCTGCTCATGCAGGGCGAGCGAGCCTGCGTCCGCGGCGATGCGCTCGATCAGCCCCATGAAGCCGTGCACGGCCATGGTGGCCTTGGCGCCGAGTGTCCCGGCGCTGATTGCCGCCGCGGCCGCATCCCACAGCGAGGTGCTGTTGGCGCGCGCGTAGTCGCGCAGCACGTCCAGGCTCTTGGCGCCAACGCCGCGGGTGGGCAGGTTCACCACGCGCTCGAAGGAGGCGTCGTCGCGGCGGTTGGCGATCAGGCGCAGGTAGGCGAGCGCGTCCTTGATCTCGGCCCGCTCGAAGAAGCGCAGGCCGCCGTAGACGCGGTACGGCACGCGCGCGGACAGGAACGCTTCCTCGAATACGCGTGACTGTGCGTTGGAGCGGTACAGGATCGCGACCTCGCGCCGCAGGCCGCCCTGGGCGACGTGCTCGCGGATGCGGTGCGTGACGAACTCCGCCTCGTCGCGCTCGTTGAAGGCGGTGTACAGCCGGATCGGCTCGCCCTTCTCGCCGTTGGTCCACAGGTTCTTGCCCAGGCGCGAGTTGTTGTGGGCGATGAGACCGTTGGCCCCCTCCAGGATCGACGCTGTCGAGCGGTAGTTCTGCTCGAGGCGAAACAGCTGCGCGTTGGCGTAGTCGCGGCGGAACTCCTGCAGGTTCGCCACGCGTGCGCCACGGAAGCGGTAGATGGAGTTGTGCGTGATGATCCCGTTGGCGACGAAGTTGTGGGTGTGCGCGACGCTCAGGTCGTGAACCTGGCCGGCGTATTCCTCCGCTTCGATGCGTTCGACGATGTCGAAACTGCCGGCATCGCCGGCCACCACCATGCCCGGGCGGATCGCAGAGGCGGTGACAAACGGCAGCGCGCGCCCGAGCATCTGGCCCTTGAAGACGTATTGACCGTCGAGCTCGTCGCGGATGCGCCGTGCGATGGTCATGAGCTCGCCGAAGTCCTTGCGGACGGTCTCGAAGCGCCAGCCGGCGCTGAGCTTCCTTGCGGGCCGGATGCTCAGGCCCTGCGCCTCGAGCAGGCCGCGGGTGCGCGGGCAGACACCGAAGACGCTGATGCGATGCATCGGGCTTGCGCCGCGGCGGTCCGCGCACAGCGTGATGACGATGTTGTGGCGGTTGGAGTTGCGGCTGCGCGGCCGGTAGTGCGGCCGGTCGGGGTCGAGGCCGACTTCCTCCAGCAGGCGCAGCGCGGCGTCATCGGTGTCAAACGACTCGAAGACGCGCTTGATGTACTTGAAGTCATGCACGAGCCCGTTGACGCTGCCGCCCTTGCGTGGCGTAAAGGGCAGCGTCGGCAGCGCGTAGCGCAGCGAAGTTACAATCTCGTCGCAGCGCGCCTCGTTGTCGGACGCATGCGTGCGGATGATCCACGTACCGTCGGCGTGCTCGTGCACCGAGCGCTGCTTGAACCCGACCATGGGCTTTTTCTGCCCCTCGGTGTACACCTGCGAGGTGCCCAGGCGCCAGCCCACGCCTTCCTTGTGCATCAGGTAGAGGAAGTGTGTTTCCGGGGTTTCCCCCAGCAGGTAGCCGGCGAAATGGGTGTGCTCGGGAGTGCTGCGCAATATCCGACCCGAGCGCATATGCAGCGCGAGTATGCGACCGCGGCGCTCACGGGCCATGGCAGCGGTGACTTTCGCCGGCCGCATGGCGCCGCTGCCGAAGCTCGATAGCACCTCATCCCCGGCCACCACGTCTTCGATGGGCTTGGTGGTGCCATTGCCCATGGTGACCCGCGTGCCGGCGGCGAGGCACTGGTCGTCATCGCCGACCACGAACGGGTAGCTTGCCTGGCCCTGTTCGTCGGGCGTGCCGGGGGCGATCAGCCGCAGCCAGCCGTACTGGATGCCGTTGGTGTCCTGGAACTCATCCACCAGCACATGGCGGAAGCGCCGGCGGTAGTGCGCAAGCAGCTCGGGGTTGTCGCGCCACAGCTCGTACGCGCGCAGCAGCAGCTCCGCGAAGTCCACCGCCCCGGCGCGCGCGCAGGCCTCCTCGTAGGAGGCGTACAGCCGGATCAGCTGCATGCGCGTCGGGTCGTTGCCGTCCTTCAGGTGCTGCGGCCTGCGTCCCTCGTCCTTGTTGCCGTTGATGAACCACTGCACCTCGCGCGCGATCCAGCGGGTCTCGTCGAGGTCCGCGGCACGGATCAGCTTCTTGACCAGCCGCTGCTGGTCCTCGGAATCGATGATCTGGAAGCCCTGCACGAGGTTCGCCTCGCGCCAGTGGATGCGCAGCAGCCGGTGCGCAAGGCCATGGAAGGTGCCGATCCACAGCGCGCCCGAGGGGACCCCGAGCAAACGCTCGACGCGGCCGCGCATCTCCGCGGCCGCCTTGTTCGTGAACGTGACCGCCAGGATGTTGTGCGGGGATGCCCCCTCGGCCTGGATCACCCAGGCGATGCGGTGCGTGAGCACGCGCGTCTTGCCGCTGCCGGCGCCTGCGAGCACCAGCACGGGTCCGAGCGGCGCGGTGACGGCCGCGCGCTGCTCATCGTTCAGGGGATTGAGGATCGGGGACAGATCCATGGGGGGCGCATTCTACGGGAAACTTTTCCCGTTCAGGCGGCCGCTGTGGATGGCTCCCTGGAGATACGCGCCAGGTGCAGGACAAAGCTCACCAGCACCGGCCCGAGCACCAGCCCGAGCATGCCGAAGGCGGCGACCCCGCCGATGGCGCCCATGAACAGCGCCAGGGTTGACACCTTGGCATGGCGCGCGGTGAGGATCGGGCGCAGCACGTTTTCAGCCACCACCAGGACGGCGAGCACCACGACCATCAGCACCGTCTTGCCCCAGTGGCCGGTGAAGGCGAAGTACAGGATCGCCGGGATGAGCACGATGGAGGCCCCCGAGGGCAGGAACGAGGCGAATACGGCGAGCACGCCGAACACCACCGGCGAGGGCAGGCCGGCGAGGGCAAAGCCCGAACCGACGATCACGCCCTGCACCAAGGCGGTGACCACCGAGCCGAACACCACCGCGCGCGTCACGTCGCCCAGGTACTTCAGCGCCTGGGCACGCTTTACAGGCTCGACCGGGATCAATTCGACGGCATGCTCGGCCAGCACGCGGCCGTCGCGCAGGAAGAAGAAGAGGATGAACAGCATCATGAAGAAGGCGATCAGCGTACCGAAGATCCCCAGCGCCACGCTGCCGCTGAGCGAGGCGGCCGTCTTGAGCGTGGTCTGCGCGCCCTCGCTGACCCAGCCCTGCAGCTGGTCGGCGGTCACCGAGGAGTTATCGCGCACCCAGGTGACCGCGCTGCCGATGACCGGGGCGGCGGACAACCGCTCGAGCAGCTCGGTATAGGACGGCGGGCTCTGCGTGCGCAGGTACTCGATCAGGCGTGCGACCTGGCCTGCAAACACCACGCCCAGGATCGACAGCGGCACGAACACGGCGATGGGTCCGAGCGCGGTGATGAAGGCGGCGGAGGCCGAACGGCGTCCCTTGAAGAGGCTACGCGTAAGGCGCTCGTGCAGCGGGTAGAACATGAAGGCCAGCAGTGCGGCCCAGCCGAGCATGCCCAGGAAGGGGCGCATCACCTGGAACAGCAGGTAGCCCAGGATGAGCGCGGTGGCGACCTGGAAGCAGCGGCGGTAGAACGTTGAATGCATAAGCAGCAGCTTATAGGGAAGCTGCCCCGGGGCGAATGATCGCCCCGGGGTCCTCACGCGGGCGTCCGGGTAGTCCCGGACGGCGGACTTACTCCGCGTTGGTCTCTTTGCCGAACCGGTAGTTCAGGCGCAGGCCGTAGGTGCGCGGCTGGTTGGTGGTCTCGCGCAGGTCGAAGTTGCCGGTGTTGCTGTAGACGATCGCATTCTTGTCGGCGAGGTTCTCGCAGTACAGCTCCGCGAGCCAGCGGCCGTTGTCCGGGTTGAGCCCGAAACGCACGTTCATGATCGCGTAGCCGGGCTGCAGTATGCGCGGGAAACCATTGGCGCCGCCGGCGTGCAGGTCGTTCCACATGTCGCCCTTGTAGGCGACGTCGATCTGTCCGTAACCCTTCATATTGCTGCTCACGGGCGTCTGGTAGCGCGCATTGGCGCTCCAGCTGAAATAGGGCGAGAACGGCAGGCGCTCGCCAACCTCGCTCTGGAAGGACTCATAGGGACTTGAGGTGATGTGCGCGTCGTTGTAATTCATGGCAGCCTGGAACGACAAAGCATCATTCGGGGCGTACTGGGCGTTGGATTCGACGCCCTTGATGCGCGCATTGCCGACGTTCACGTAGAAGCTGCTGCTCGGGCATAACGAGGCGTCGTAGATAATCGTCTGGTACTGCTTCCAGTCCATGTCATACACGGCGCCGTTCCACAGCACCCGCCCCTCTTGCCAAGTGGTCTTCCAGCCGATCTCGTAGTTGTTGAGGGTGTCCGGGTCGTACTTGCCCGGTACACCGGCCGCCGTACAGGCGTCCGGTAGCCCGGAGTTGTTGCCGCCGTCGCGGAAACCCTGCGAGAACAGCGCGTATACCATGGCCTTGTCGGTGATCTTGTAGTTGATACCGTACTTGCCGTTCCACTTGTGTGAGCTGCCCTGATCAAGGCTCGCGGTGGTCGGGTAATAGGCGAACTGGCCGTAGGGCGTGTAGTACTTGAAGTCGGAGTGGAAGTGCACTCCGCCGACCTCAATGTTCAGCTTGTCGGTGATGTCGAAACTGATGTTCGCGAACTCGGTGGTCTGTAGATAATCTGACCGGGTCGTATAGGCATACCAGATCCCTGGCGGCAGGGACGAGTGCGTCTGGTTGTAGTAGTTCAGCTCGTATTGAAACGCTGCGCCATCGGGCTGCAGCCCGGGCATGTAATAGGTGCTACCGGAGTTTTTGTCGCGCGTCTTTTCCCAGTAGAAACCGCCGAGCCAGTGGAAGCGCCCGCCAGTCTTTGACTGCAGGCGAATCTCGTTGGACCAACGTTCCGGGTTGGTGTGGTACTCGTATGTCTGTACTGGAACGTTGCAACCGGTGAACGGCGTGCCGCCGTAGGCTGGATCGCTCAGACATGCGAATCCTTCCTGGGTGCCCGGCGGGTTATTCGCACCCAGATACGGCGAATAACCGGGCGCGAAATTCTCCATGTACTGGGAGTATTCGTTCTGCTGGCGCGTCGGGATCGACCAGTAGGTGGCTGCAAACACCAGGTCACCGATGCCGACGTCACCTTCGAGATGAAAATCGAGCGTCTTGGTCTGGTTATCGCGGCTCTCAGGACCGAAGCGCTCAACGGTACGCGGCGGGAGATTCGGATCCTCGTCCCAGGCGCCAAGCGTGCTTTGGCGCTGGTAATCGAAAGTGAGGCTCGCATCCCATTTATCGTTGAGCACGTACTTCAGTGCGGCGCGCCCACCCTCGCCGTGCGCGCGGTTGTAGTCGTTGCGTGCCCAGGCTGCGTTGGTGGAAGTCGTGCCGTTGTACCAGGTGCGGGTCGTGAGCTGGTTGTTGATGAACCCGCCGTTGTAGGTGCTGAAGGCGGAGAAGCGCGCACCGAGCACTCCGGGGATGATGGGCAGATTGAGATACCCCTCGTACATCTGGTTGTTGCGCCCGGGGTTCATTTGACTGACGTCGGTGTCGACGCCTGCGCTGAAGGCGTTCACGTCCGGCTTGACGGTGATGTAGCGCACCGCCCCGGTCATTGAGCCGGCACCGAAGGTGGTGCCCTGCGGACCCTCCAGTACCTCGATCCTTTCCAGGTCATAAAGATGCAGGTCCGGCTGGCCGCCGCCGTAGGCCAGATTGATGTCGTCCAGGAAGAAACCGGTCGAGGAGGTATTGGCGTAGTTGGGAGTGCTACCGTCCGAGGCGCCGCGCATGACGATGATCTGCGAGCCGGGACCTTCACTGATAAACGAGATGGAGGGAGACTTCTGCACGAAGTCTTCAAGGTTCGAGATCGCGAGGTTCTGCATGTCCTTCTGCGTGAAGACATCGACGCTCAGCGGCACGTCCTGCAGGTTTTCCGAGACTTTGCGGGCCGTCACGATGACTTCCTGGATCCCGCCGCCTGTGTCAGCTGCATCTACAGCGGTGGCCGCAGGGGCACGCTGCGACAGCGCAGCCCCGCTGATGGCCGCAGCGACGGCGAACCCGATGCGGGTGCCGGTATGCAGCCTGTGCGAAGCCATCGGGTTAAGGTTGCTGACCGCGCGGTTCTTTGACTGCTTGCCCATCGGATATCCCTCGAAGAATATTGTGCGTTAACCGCACGCGTGTGCGTGCGGCGCTCCCCCGGTTTGATCATCCGTTGCGACGCGTCACTCCGTCAACCTCCAGAGGTTGCGGGGACGCGACACGGCAGCCTTTCGAGAGCCGCTGCGTTCAGCAGTTTGGCCGGAACCGTTCAACAGCATCACCGAGGGCTTTACGCAACGGCTCAAGCTCGCGTTCAAAGTTACGCCAATAACCAAGACCGGTGTCATATAGCGGCTGCCGTACCTGCTCGGCGCTAGCGGTGCGCACCGCCCGCTTGGTCTCATGGAAGCTCAGGCAGGCAGCCTCAAAGGGCAGCCCGGCGTGCTCCAGCAGGCGGCGGATCGTCGCCTCCGGGTTCCTCACCATCTGCTCGTAATGCACACAGAACACCTTGCCCGGAAGCACCTCATCCCAGTGCTCCATCAGGTCCAGGTAGCAACGGTAATAACGTCCCAGGTCCTCCAGGTCGTAACTGAAGGCCTGTCCGCTGGCAAAGTGCTGTTTAAAGGTGCTGAAGCACGAATCCATCGGATCGCGCCGCGCGTCGATGAGGACGGCGTTGGGCAAGATCGAATGTATCAAGCCGATGTGGTTGAAGTTATTGGGCAGCTTGTCTGTGAAATGGGGCAGTCCGGTACGCAGGGCCGCTGTCTCCGAGAGATAGCGAGAGCCGAGCCCTAGCAGCTGCGCGGCGGAGGCCTGCGCTATCGTTTCTGGGTAGCCGTCGCGCGTGGCGACGCGGTCGTCGAACTCGTACGCGATATTGATTATGTTAGGCAGCTCCATCGTGCCTTCTACCTGCGAGTGACTGGCGAGGATCTGTTCGACAAGAGTGGAGCCGGAGCGCGGCAGGCCGACGATAAAAATCGGTGCACGGCTCGGATTGCCGCTACCGGCGCGGCCCCGGAAGTAATCGGCGGTGAAGAATCTGCGGATTCGCTGCGTGCGACGCTCGAAGGCCTCGATGTTGAACGGCTCGTCAACGCGCCGCAGTGCGTTGCCGCGCGCGTATTCGGCGAAGGAGTCTGCGAACTCACGCCGCTGTTCCAGTGCCTTTCCCAGCGCGAAGTGCAGCTGGGCTTCGTTGCTTGGCTGGCGTGGGTCATCCTTCAGCAGTCGTCGAATTTCGGCGATCTCAACGTCGGCGAAGACGTAGTTCTTGAGATCAGCGAGACTCCAATAGGCCTCGGCATGGCCTGGGTCTAACTGCAGCGCGCGCCGGTACGATGCCTCACTGTCTGCACGGCGGCCCAGGGTCTTCTGTACGTGACCGACGGACATCTGCAGGCCCACTTCCCCGGGCTGCAGTCGGATGGCTTGCTCGTAAGCTGCGAGCGCATCTTCCGCGCGCAGATTGCGCGTCGCGATCCCGGCGAGGGTGATCCAGGACTGCGGGTTATCCGGCTCGATCTTCAGCAGGCGTCGCGCCGCATCGTCCGCCTCGGCCACCTTGCCCAGTTGTACCAGGGTCGGTGCCAGGCCGCGCCACGTGAGTGGGAGGTAGGCGCTCTGCTTGAGAGCATGTCTCAGCAGGCGTTCAGCATCGCGCGGCGTATCGGCAGCAAGCGAGGCGGCGGCCAGCCCGACCAGTGCTGCCACATGGCTCGCGTCAACCTGCAGGATCTGACGGAAGATCTCCTCAGATTTGCGGCGGTCATCGGCGACGAGCGCCACGGACGCCTGGGCGATGAGCTCCAGCTGTGGATCAGTGGCTCGCGCCCGCTCGAAGGCGATGCGCGCGTCATCGAATTGCCCCAGATCAACCAGCGCGTCGCCATAGGCCATCCAGCCGCGGTGATGGCGCGGGTTCTTCTCGAGCACGCGGCGCACCTGTTCGCGGGCCTCCTGCGGCCGACCATCGGCGCGCAGCGCGCGCGCCAGCTCCACGCGGGCGCTCATGAACTGCGGGAATCGCTCAACGAGGGGTGCCAGCAGTGTGAAGGCGGCGGTGGCCTGATCCTGGTAAAGCAGCGCCGCCCCGAGCAGCCACTGCAGGTTCGGATCTTGCGGGTAGTCTTGAGCGAGCGCGCGCAGCAGCCGCTCGGCACTGGCCGCCTGTCCGGCGCGCAACGCGGCGTGGGCGCGCTCGAGGTTCACGGCAAGTGGCGTCGGCTGTGTCGCGTTCATGCTGTTCGCATCCCGCACAAGGCAGGATGCGTTGCGGGCAAGCCTAGCACGCGTTGCGCACGTGTCGTCCCGCCGTGGGCTCAGGCTACACTCGCGTCCCGCGCGCACTACCGAGCACATCTCGACCCGCCGCGCCTCCAGGAGACTTGAGTGCACAAGCAACAGTCATGTTTCGTCCTGTTCATCGCCGCCTTGGGACTCAGCAACGCCGCCCTCGCCGGACGTCCGCTGGATGCCCAGGACTGGCTGCGCTTCAGGCCGGTGTACGACGTGCAGATCGCCCCCGACGGCACCACGGTTGCCTACCTGGTAAACCGCTACGACCAGAAATCGGACCAGAGCACTGCCGACCTGTGGCAGGTGGGCTGGTCGGGCACGGCGGACACGCAGCTCACCCACGGTGAGAATGTGTCCGACCCGGCCTTCAGCCCGGACGGGCGCTACCTGAGCTACCTTGCGGCGCCGACGCAGGATGGCGCCTCGCAGCTGTGGACCCGGGACCTGCGCGGCGGGGCCACGCGCGCACTGACCCACGTGCGGCAGGAGATCGTCAGCTACACCTGGTCCCCAGATGGCACGCGCGTGGCGCTGGTCATGCGCGGCGAGGAGGAATCGCCCCAGGGCAAGGACGGCGAGAAGTCGCACCCGAAGCCCATCGTGCTGGATGCCTTCCAGTTCAAGGCCGACAAGGATGGTTACCTCACCCAAGGCTGGCGCACACATCTTTATCTGATGGACGTGAAGAGCGGCGCCGTCGTCGCGCTGCCGGCCGACCCGAAGCGCATCGACTCGGAGCCCTCGTTCTCCCCGGACGGCAAGACACTGGTGTTCGTCGGCCACCCGGTCGGCAGCGCCGCGGATGTCGCCCGCGACCAGATCTGGACCGTCGCGACCTCCCCCGGGGCCCTGCCGCAGCTGCTGCTGACCACCGACTCGCCCAACCACCAGCAGCTGCAGTTCAGTCCCGACGGCACGCTCATCAGCCTGCTGGTGGGCGCGGAGGCGAAGTACAACTCCTACATCACCGACCGCCTGGCGGTGGCGGACGCGAAGACCGGCACGCTGCGCATGCTGGCGCCGGAGCTTGACCGCGCGGTGTTCGTGCCAAGGTTCAGCGCCGACGGCCGGGCCATCGAGTTCACGGTCGAGGACGATGGCCGGCAGTACCCGGCGCGCGTCGCGCTGGCCGACGGGACGGTCAGCCGGCTCGGCGGACCGATGGTCGTGCACGAGCTGGTCACCGCCGCCGGACACACCGCGGTGCTGGTCTCCAGCGACAAGGCGCCCCCGGAGGTGTTTGCGCTGGAGGACCAGCAGCTGCGCGCCCTCACGCACCACAACGACGCACTGTTTGCAGAAATCACCTTGGGCTCGGTCGAGGACATCGCCTTCAAGGACAAAAGCGGCGTCGAGGTGCATGGCCAGCTGGTGAAGCCGCCGGGCTTCGTGGCCGGGCAGCGCTATCCGACGATCCTGTGGATCCACGGCGGCCCGAACGGCCAGGACGATCACTCGCTGGAACTGTGGGGCTACGGGCCGCCGCTGGAGCGGCAGTACTTCGCCACCCACGGCTACGTGGTGCTGGCGATCAACTATCGCGGCGGCACCGGCCGCGGGGCCGAGTACGCGCGCACGATCCTGGCTGACTGGGGCGACAAGGAGGTCGAGGACCTCATCGCAGGGGTCGACTACGCGATCGCCCAGGGCATCGCCGATCCGCAGCGCTTGGGAGTGGGCGGCTGGAGTTACGGCGGCATCCTCACCGACTACGTCATCGCCAGCGACCCGCGCTTCAAGGCCGCCATCTCCGGGGCCGGCAGCGCCAACCAGATCTCCATGTACGGCAGCGACGAGTACGTCGTGCAGTACAACGCGGAACTGGGGCCGCCGTGGGTCAGCCAGGGGCTGTGGCTGAAGGTCTCCTATCCGTTCTTCCACGCGGACCGGATCCATACCCCGACGCTGTTCCTGGGCGGGCGACAAGGACTTCAACGTGCCGGTGGCCGGCGGCGAGCAGATGTACCAGGCACTGAAGACCCTGGGGGTGCCTGCGCAGCTGGTGGTGTACCCGGGCGAGTACCACGTGCTGACGCGCCCGAGCTTCCTCATCGACCGCAGCCAGCGTTACCTGGCGTGGATGGACCGCTACCTCAAGGCGACGAACTAGCCTCGGCGCCGGCATCCGCGGCGCTGCGCAGCGACCAGTGCGCATTGCGGAACACCCACAGCGGGCCGCGGCGCTCGGCGATCGCGGTGAAGTAGCCGCTGACCGGGGTCTCGTGGTCGGCGGTGTCGGTGAGCACCTCGGTGAAGGAGCTGGCGACCACGGCGTAGTCGGCCGTCAGCGGGTCGACGCGCAGGTCATCGCCGAAGCGCAGCTCGATGTGCTTCAGCGTGTGGGTGAGCGCCTCGATGCCCTGCACCGCGGCGGCCCCATTGGCGAACTGCAGGCTGCCCTGCGAGGCCATGAAGAACTCCGGCGCGGTGGAGAAGTGCCGGGCCCACGCGCCCGGGCCGCGCAGGGTGACGTCCTGCGCCACCTCGAGCGCAAACACGCGCACGTCGCCGTTGATCTCCAGGCGCTGCTGCTCGGTGAGCGCCGGGGAGGCACGCGAGTGCGCGCCGTCGTGGCAGCCGGTAAGCGCGAGCGCGCCTGCGAGGATCAGCCAGCTGCCAGCGCGCACGCGGCCACTACCACTTGTTGCGCAGCTCGCGCAGCTTCATGAACACGGTCTTGGGTATTGGCTGTGCGCCGATCTCCGGGAAGCGTTCGCGCAGCTGCGCGATCACGTCCGGGCTCGACAGGCGCAGGAAGGCATTGACGCGCTTCTCCTGTCCGAGCGTGGTCACCGGCACCATGGTCGGCTGGTAGGCGCGCGCGGCTTCCAGCGCGTGCGCCGCGTCCTGGTTGGAGGGCTCGCGGTCGAGCGTGAACTCCAGGTTGCGCGCCATGTACTCGTGGCCCGGGTAGACGCGCGTGCTGTCCGGCAGGCGCACCAGCTGGGCGGCAAAGGTGTCATACAGGGTGCCCGGGTCCCCGCCGTTGTGGCAGTTGCCGACGCCGGCATTGAACAGCGTGTCGCCGCAGAACAGTGCCGGCTCCTCGGTGTGCGACAGCAGGCACACGTGGGTCATGGTGTGCCCCGGGGTATCCAGGGACTCCAGCGTGACCGTGCGTCCGACCTTTACGATGTCGCCCTTGTTCAGTCCGCGGTCGACCCCGCCGATGCGCCCGGCGGCGCCTGCGTGCGCCAGGACCTTCGCCCCGGTCGCAGCCTTGAGCGCGGCGTTGCCGCCGGTATGGTCCTCGTGCTCGTGGGTGTTCAGGATCTGGGTGATCGTCCAGCCGCGCGACCTGGCAGCATCCAGGCACATCTGCCACTCCAGTGGGTCCACGGCCAGCGCTTCCCCGCTCTCCGGGCAGGCGATCAGGTAGTGGAAATTGCGCAGGGAATTTCCGGACCAGATGCGTTCGGTCAGCATGGGCATCCTCATCGTTATGTCGCGTGCGGCCGGCAACGTACCGCGAAACGCCAGCCCGCGCCATAATGTCCCCATGGCGATCGAGCCGGAAAAGCACACCTTCCTGTTCGAGCCGGCCGTATGGACCGGCACCGGCACGCTGTGGCGCGCCGACGGCGAGCCGCTGGCGACCAACTCGCGCACCGAGTTCGTGCATCGCGCGGACTGCTGGCTGCTGTCGGGCACCCTCAAGGTGCTCGGCGCGCCGCCGACCGAGTTCCAGCAGGCCTACCTCATCGAGCGGCCGCGCACGCCCGGGGAGAGCCTCAAGTGGACCTTCGACAGCGCCATGTTCGGCAAGCTGCAGGGGCGCTTCGCGGTGGTGGGCTCCTCGATCCTCGCCGCCTACGGCTGCGAGGCGTCCGGGTACTACGGTTCCGAGCACCTGGGCCAGCTGGACCGCAACAGCTATCGATCGGTCGGCATGCTGATGCTGAAGGACCAGCTGGTGTACTCGTGGCAGACGCTGCACAAGCGCGTCACGGATGCCAGGAAATGAGCGCCCGCTAGGGCGCAGGACTCAACAGCAGGTCCAGCTGGGACTGCGCACGGGCGAGGTCGGCAAAGCTTACAGGCTCCAGCCGCCCGTCCACGAAGGCGCGCGCGCTCAGGCGGTTTTCCGCCAGCAGCTTGATCAGCGCATCCGCCGGCAGTCCCGCCAGCGCAAGGCTCGCCGGTGAGTACTCCAGCAACGTGGCCGCGCAGCGGCGCAGCAACGCGCCTGCACCCTTCACCACGAAGTACTCGAAGCCCTCGACGTCGATCTTCAGGAAGGCGATCTGCGCATCCGCGAGCGCCTGGCTTTCCCAGAAGTTCGCCAGCGTATCCAGCGGCACGGTCACGGAGCCCGCGATGTCATCCCCGGGGATGAGGCTGTGGCGGCCGTTGTTGCTGTCCTTGTAGCGGCGCAGCTGCGCGCTGCCCTGCGCCTCGCCCAGGGCGATGTTGAAGGCACGCACGCGCGTGGCCTGGTTGGCGGCAAGGTTGGTGCGCAGGAACTCGAACGTGCGCGGGTCCGGCTCGAACGAGAAAATGCGCGCGCCCGGCTCGCTCAGGCGCTGCAGCAGCACGCTGTACCAGCCGAGGTTGGCGCCGACATCGAGGGCGACCTCGCCCGCGCGCACGCGCACGTGGTCGAGCAGGTAGCGCGTGATGGCCGGCTCGTGCGAGCCCAGGCGGTAGATGTGGCGCGTAATGACATCGGCCGCGGGACCGGTGAAGCTAAGTCCGAAGGGCGCCGCGTGAGCGGTGACCAGGCCATCGCGGCTGGTGAGGCGTGCCAGACCGAACTGCAGCGTGCGCAGCATGCGCCGGGGCCAGGCGTGCTCAACGCGTACCGATGCGGTTGACTCCATGGCAGGGGACGAGGCGTAGGCTGGGGCGCTGGATTCTACACGCGTTGCAGGCCAGCGGCGGCCCGCGACTGCGATTGGCACGCGCCGCGCTGCACTCTTAAACTGCCGCGTCGCCCTTGCCGGCGCTGCCACCGAGAGTGAGTGAAGGCCATGCTGCAGGTCATGCGCGGTGCCGAGCGCGGGTTCGCCGACCACGGCTGGCTCAAGAGCTACCACACCTTCTCGTTCGCCGATTACGACAACCCCGACTGGGTCCAGTACGGGCCGCTGCGGGTGATCAACGAGGACTACGTGGCCCCGGGGCAGGGCTTCGGCAAGCACGGCCACCGCGACATGGAGATCATCACCTACATCCTGGAAGGTGAGCTGGAGCACAAGGACTCCATGGGTAACGGCTCGGTCATCCGCCCCGGGGACGTGCAGCGCATGAGCGCCGGCACCGGCGTGCTGCACAGCGAGTTCAACCCCTCCGCGACGCAGCAGGTGCACCTGCTGCAGATCTGGATCATCCCGCAGGCGCAGCGCCTGGCGCCCGGCTACGAGCAGAAGCACTTCATCGCGGCCGAGCGGCGTGGCCGCCTGCGCCTGATCGCAGCGCCCGGGTGGCGCGGACGGCGCGGTGGCGATCAACCAGGATGCGCGCATCTATGCGGGACTCTTTTCCGGGGCGAGAGTCGCAGACGTTCGTGGTGGACGCCGGCCGGCGCGCCTGGGCGCAGCTCGCCCGCGGCAGCGCTGTCTGTGGATGACACGCAGCTGGCCGCAGGGGATGCGGCTTACCTCGAGGGACCGGCGCAAGCTGCAACTGCACGCCGGCCAGGATGCGGAGCTCGTGCTGTTCGACCTGCCCTGAAGCCTGCTAGGAGCGCAGCACCGGCAGGTAGTGGTCCACCAGCAGCGCCGCAAACAGCCACATGAGGTAGGTGATCGAGAAGCGGAACACGCGCATCGGCAGTTCCGTGCGCGCGGTGATCTTCAGCGCCAGCGCGTAGTAGAGGAAGCCGGCGTTGAGGACCAGCGCCGCGGCCAGGTACAAAAGCCCACTCATGTGCGTGACGAACGGCAGGAGCGTCACCAGCGCCAGCAGCACGGTGTACAGCAGCACCTGCAGGCGCGTGTAGGCCAGTCCGTGCGTCACCGGCAGCATCGGGATGCCCGCGCGCGCGTACTCGTCGCGGCGCGCGATGGCGAGCGCCCAGAAGTGCGGTGGCGTCCAGATGAAGATGATGAGGAACAGCAGCAGTGCATTCGGGTCGATGCTGTTGGTCACCGCCGCCCAGCCCAGCACCGGGGGCGCCGCCCCCGCCGCCCCGCCGATGACGATGTTCTGCGAGGTCGCGCGCTTCAGCCACAGCGTGTACACCACCGCGTAGCCGATGAGGGATGCGAAGGTGAGCACCGCGGTCAGCAGGTTCACCAGGAAGGCGAGGATCGCCATCGAGCTCACGCCCAGCACCGCGGCGAACACCAGCGCGTTGCCCTCGGTGAGGTCGCCGGTGGGCAGCGGCCGCGCGCGCGTGCGCGCCATCTGCTCATCGATGCGCCGGTCGAGCACGTGGTTGATGGTGGCGGCGCACGCCGCGGCCAGGGCGATGCCGAGGTTGCCGAAGATCAGGGCATCCAGCGGCGGGAATCCCGGGCTCGCCAAGAGCGTGCCGACGATCGGCCGTGAAGGTGATGAGCGCCACGACCTTGGGCTTGGTCAGCTCCAGGTAGCGGCGCCAGGTCGCGCGGGAGCCGGTTGCGATTTGGGTAGTCGAAGCCACAGTGCTTACGGCGCGCAGGACCGGCCGGGAATCAAAGGGATGCGAAGCCTACCAGATCGCGGCCAGGGGCGACTTCCCGCCGCACGACCCGCGCGGTGGCTTCATGCAACCGCCATCATCCATCCTTAGATTCGCAGCCAGGACGCCCAGGGGGAGCATGCGGGTGAGACAGCGCGGGGTAGCCTTCACGGGGGCCGCAGCCGCCGCAGTGGCGGCGCTCGTCCTGGTGGCCTGCGGGCAAGCGGTCCCGGCGCGCGAGCGCCTGCGCATGATCGTCCAGCAGCAGTGCCTGCCGCTGTGGCTGAAGGAGCACCGGCCCGGCCCGTGCGTCAGTGTCGACGCCGTCGCGGATGGTGCGCACGCGGATGCCGGCTACGCCATCCTCCACGACCGCAAGGGCGGGGCGCACTTCCTGCTCATCGCCACGCGCAGCATCACCGGCATCGAAAGTCCCGAGCTGCTGGAGCCCGGCGCGCCCAACTACTTCGACGACGCGTGGCAGTCGCGTGACGCACTGGCGAAGTATCTTGGGCGCCCGGTGCCGCGCGGCGCGGTCGGGCTGGCGCTGAACTCGCGCCGGGTGCGCAGCCAGGACCAGCTGCATATCCACATCGAATGCCTCGGCAGCGGGATCTTCAGGGCGTTGCAGGAGAACGCGGCTCAGCTGGGGCCGACATGGTCACCGCTGGTGCTGGACGGCCAGCGGTACCAGGTCATGCGTATCGCAGGCGCTGACCTCGCCACGCACAACCCCGTACAGCTGCTGGCGGCAAGCGTGCCGCGCGATGTCATGCAGGCGGGGCAGTACACGATGCTGGTCGCCGGCATGCAGTATGCGGACGGAAGCGGATTCGCCGTGCTGGCGAGCGCCACGGCGCCTGGGGCTGAGCTGCTGCTGGATTCCAGCTGCCTGGGCGCTGTTGACCTCTTGACGCCATAACGTCTTAGCGTTGCGTTCGAGAATCGAAAACCCCAGCCGTGCCACGGTGCATTTCACGGCGGATGTTCACAAGGGGTTGCACTTGCGCGCCGCGCTGGTTGAGGATGACCGGCGCGAGATCACGACATTCAAGGTGGGACATCGCAAGGACGTCTATCGCCAGGCGATGGACTAGCGCGCGCTGAGCGCGCGCAGCAACGCCAGGGTCGCCAGCAACAGCAATGCCGCACCGGCGGTGTGCGCCGTGGCCAGCCATAGCGGGAAGCTCTTGAGCACCATGGACGTGCCGATCAGCAGCTGCAGCCCGAGCGCACCCAGCACCGCCCAGGCGCGGGGCCGCATCGTCACCAGGCCGCGCTGGCGCAACACGAACAGCGCCGCGAGCGAGAGCGCGATGGACGCCACGATCGCGCCCATGCGGTGCGTGAGATGGATGGCCACGCGCGCCGCGTTACCGAGCACCCCGCCCTCGTAGTTGATCTGGCCGTGCCACGGCACGAACGCGTGCGCGAAGTCCGCATGCGGCCACAGCGCGCCCTGGCAGGTCGGAAGGTCCGGGCAGGCGACGGCGGCGTAGTTGCTGCTGGTCCAGCCGCCCAGTGCGATCTGCACGATGAGCGCGGCGAGGCCGACCAGCGCCAGGCGGTGCGCGCTGGCCAGTGGCGAGCCGCCGCCGCCGCTGATCGAGCGCCCGGGTGTGCCGGTCAGCGCGGTGCCCCAGCCGCTGTTCGGCAGCGACAGCAGCAGCCACCACAGCAGCGCGAGCGTGGTCATGCCGAACAGCAGGTGCGCGGTGACGATGAGCGGATTCAGGCGCCAGGTCACCGTCAGCATCCCCAGCAGCGCCTGCACCACGAGCGCCGCCACCAGCGCCAGGGCGAGCGGCACGCTCACCAGGTGCTGGCGGCGCGAGCGCACGGCCAGCACCGCCAGCGCGAGGATGAGGCAGCTCAAGGCGCCGACCGCGTAGCGGTGGATCATCTCGCGCCAGGCCTTGCCGACCTCCAGCGGGCGAGCGGGAAAGGCGCTGCCGAGGTCGGTGCTGTGGGCGGCGCCGACCGGGCTTAAGTGGCCATAGCAGCCGGGCCAGTCCGGGCAGCCCAGTCCTGCGGCGGTGAGCCGCACGTAGGCGCCCAGCACCACAACCACGAAGCACAAGAGTACCGCGGCAATCGCCAGGCGGCGGATCCATGGGGCAAGCGACATGGTGGATTCGCGCACGCTTTAGCCGATGTGCGACAGCCGCAGCAGCCTTTTCAGGTCCTCGAGCAGGCCGCGCGGATTCTCGCGGGCGTCGTAGCCCATCATCAGGTTGCCCAGCGGATCGACGACGAACAGCGTGTGCTCGCGCCCCTCTTGCGGGAACTGCGCGAGCAGTGGCTGCGCGGCAGACCCGGACGCGTCCAGGACGACCAGGCCGGTGTGCTCCTGCTGGAGGTATTCGCGCGCGCAGCAGTTGGCGGTCGCCAGGAACACCCGTTCCATGCGCGTCATGTCGTTGTTGAGCGAAAGGCGCGTCTGGCGCATCACGTACAGCGCCTGCCGGCAGCTATCGCAGGCAGGCGCCGTCGCCGATGTACACCAGCGACCACTTGTCGTGGAACACCGCCTGCGCAGCACCGGGCGGCAGCACCTGCGGGAGGGAGCTTGCCGGCAGCGGGCGTGCCGGGGTGATGAGCTCGCCGTGGTTGACCCGCCCGGGCGGGCGCCAGCGCAGTTCCGTAGTAGGTGAAGAACGCGAACCGCCAGCGGCACCAGGAACAGCGCGGCCAGCAGTGCAAGCGTGCGCAGGTTGCGGGCCCGCAGGCCCGGTTCAGTCGTTGTCATGCTTTCACCACGGTACGCCGCTTGCGCAGGCTCATGAATACCCACAGGAACAGCGCCAGTGCCGCGAAGCTCCACCACTGGATCGCGTAGGAGAAGTGCCGCAGCGGGGCCATGCCCGGGGGCTGCCAGTCGCGTACGTAGCCGGCCGGCTGGCTGGGATCCAGCAGCAGGATGCGCGGCTCGAGCGCGGCCCCGTAGGCGGCGGCGAGCTCGGGCATCTGCGGGAAGCCGGTGACCTTGGGCCACGGACCCGGAAGCGGCGCGGCGTGCCCGAGCGCCAGGCCCGCGCTGGGCAGCGGGGCCAGGCGGCCATTGAGGCTCACGGGTGCCTCACCTACGCCGACATCCGGCAGCTGCGCGCGCGAGCCGGTGAAGGGTACCCAGCCACGATCCACCAGCAGCGTCGCCGCCCCCGTGCGCCTGAGCGGGGTCAGCACCTCGTAGCCTGCCGTGCCGCGGTAGGAGCGGTTGTCGAGCAGGAACTGGTGCTGCGCGTCGAGCGTGCCGTGCGCGCGCACCCGCTGGTAGAGGGCGATGGCGGTGGTGGCGCTGCTGCCCAGGTCCAGCAGCACCTGCGCGCCGCGGGAGAAATCGTCCCACTGCCCCCGGCGTACCTGGCCCTTGTGCCACTGCCAGAACCCCAGGCTCGTGAACGCCGCCGCCGCCAGCAGGGCGAGCACGAGCATTCCCCAGGCCGGTGCGCGCGTTGCCCAAGCGCGTTGCGGCGTTACACTCTCGTGCATGCGGTCGCTCATCTGGATCCTGATTGCGCTGTGCCTTGCCGGGATACTCGCGAGCCTGGGCTCAGGGCTGTTCCACCTCTCGCGCGGTGGCGGCGAGGAGGACTCGCGCAAGCTGGCGCGCGCGCTGACGGTGCGCATCAGCCTGTCGCTCACGCTGTTCGCGCTGCTGTTTATCGCCTGGTGGCTGGGGTACCTGGTCCCCCACCCGCTCACGGGGGCCGGCCCCGCGCCGCACCCCTAGCAGCCGCGCCGACTTCGCCTATATCCAGTAGACGAAGATGAACAGGCCCGAGCCACACCACGTCGACGAAGTGCCAGTACCAGGCGACCGCCTCGAAGGCGAAGTGGCGCTTGGGCGTGAAGTCCCCGTGCAGCACGCGCAGCCAGATCACCAGCAGCATGATCGCCCCGATGGTCACGTGCAGGCCGTGGAAGCCGGTGAGCATGAAGAACGTCGAGCCGTAGATGCCGGTCGACAGGCGCAGGCCCAGGTCCTTGTAGGCCTCGCCGTACTCGTGCGCCTGGAAGCCGACGAAGGTGAAGCCTAGGAGGAAGGTGAGCGCCAGGAAGAGCTTCAGCTTGCCGCGCTTGCCGGCGCGCAGCGCATGGTGCGCGATGGTGATGGTGACGCCGCTGGTGAGCAGGATCGCGGTGTTCAGCATCGGGATGCCGATCGCCGGGATGGTGCTGAAGGCGCCATCGATGCCCGCCGACCTGCGCCGGGCCGTTGGTCGGCCAGCCGGCCTCGAAGTGCGGCCAGAGGATGAAGTTGGTGAATACCTTCACGCCCTCCCCGCCCAGCCATGGCACCGACAGCACGCGCGCATAGAACAGCGCGCCGAAGAAGGCGGCGAAGAACATGACCTCGGAGAAGATGAACCACATCATCCCCATGCGGAAGCTGCGGTCGACCTGCAGGTTGTAGGTGCCGTGCTCGCTCTCGCCGATCACCACGCGGAACCAGCCGAAGAACATGTAGGCGAGCAGGATCGCGCCGGGCACGAACGCCCAGCCGCCGGCCCAGTCGTTCAGGTAGGAGATCGCCCCGAGCATGACCGCGAACAGCGCGACCGAGCCGCGGATCGGCCACGGGCTGTCGTGCGGGATGTAGTACTGGTTGCCGTCGGGGACTTGTGCGTTGGCCATGGCTTAAGACTTTCCTGAAGACTCTTGGTAACTCTACCGCGCCGTCACGCGCGATGATTCATCGTAAAAGGTATAGGCGAGGGTGATCAGCTCGATGTGATCGGGCAGTGCCGGGTCGATGATGAAGCGCACCGGCATGTGCCGGCCCTCGCCGGCCGCGAAGTTCTGCGGCGAGAAGCAGAAGCATTCGGTCTTGTGGAAGTAGGCGGCCACCTCCGACGGGGCGATGTTCGGCACCGCCTGCGCCACTGGTGTCGCGCCCGGTGAGGTTGTGGGCGTAGAACTCCGCGGTGAACAGCTGTCCCGGGTGCACCTGCACGGTGCGTACCACCGGGCGGAACTCCCACTCGCCGTTGCTGGCCACGCTGGCGAGGAATTCCACGGTGACCGTGCGGTTCAGGTCCGGGTGCTCGATCGCCGCCACCTTGCGCAAGAGCTTGCTCTGGTCGCCGTAGCCGGTCACCGAGCACAGCACGTTGTACAGCGGCACCAGCGCAAAGCCGAACGCGAAGGCACCGGCCGCGAAGGCCAGCAGCTTCCAGGTGAGCGTGCGGTTGGCACGCTGCTGCTGCGCTCATTTGGAGCCGCGCACGAGCGTGAGCACGATGAACCCCAGGTAGAAGAAAGCCGCGACCGCGCTCCAGAAGAGCGTGCTGCGGCGCACGCGCCGCCGCAGTTCCGGGTCCGGCTGTGCCACTGCCTCATGCTCCATCAGTGCGCCGCGCCGCGCGCGATGTCCGCATCCGAGGGGGGCGTCGTCCAGGAGTGGTAGGGCGCCGGCGAGGGCAGCTCCCACTCGAGCCCATGCGCGCCCTCCCACGGCGGAGTTGCCCACCGGCGCGCCCGAGCGCACGCACTTCCAGATGAGGTACGGGAAGAGCAGCTGCGATGCGCCGAAGGCGAAGCCGCCGATCGAGGACACCATGGTTCCAGTCGGTGAACTGCACGGCGTAGTCGGGGATGCGCCGCGGCATGCCGGCCAGGCCCAGGAAGTGCTGCGGGAAGAACAGCACGTTCACGAAGATGGTCGAGAGCCAGAAGTGCCAGTTGGCAAGCTTGATGCTGTACATGTGGCCGGTCCACTTGGGCAGCCAGTAGTAGACGCCTGCCATGATGCCGAAGATCGCCCCGGGCACCAGCACGTAGTGGAAGTGAGCGACCACGAAGTAGGTGTCCTGGTACTGGTAGTCGGCCGGCACGATCGCGAGCATCAGGCCCGAGAAGCCGCCGATCGTGAACAGGAACAGGAAGGCGAGCGCGAACAGCATCGGCGGCTCGAAGGACAGCGAGCCCTTCCACATGGTCGCGGTCCAGTTGAACACCTTCACCCCGGTGGGGATGGCGATCAGCATCGTCGAGAGCATGAAGAACAGCTGCGCGGCGAGCGGCATGCCGACGGTGAACATGTGGTGCGCCCACACGATGAACGACAGGAAGGCGATCGAGGCCACCGCGTACACCATCGCCTCGTAGCCGAACAGCGGCTTGCGCGAGAAGGTCGGGATGATCTCCGAGACGATGCCGAAGGCCGGCAGGATCAGGATGTACACCTCCGGGTGCCCGAAGAACCAGAAGATGTGCTGGAACATCACCGGATCGCCACCGCCGGCGGCGGTGAAGAAGGTGGTGCCGAAGAAGTGATCGGTGAGCAGCATGGTGACCGCGCCTGCGAGCACCGGCATCACCGCGATCAACAGGTAGGCGGTGATCAGCCAGGTCCACACGAACAGCGGCATGCGCAGCAGCGTCATCCCGGGGGCGCGCATGTTCATGATGGTCACGACCACGTTGATGGCGCCCAGGATCGAGGAGGCGCCCATCATGTGGATCGCGAAGATCAGCATGGGGAAGGAGGCGCCGTTCTGCAGCACCAATGGCGGGTACATGGTCCAGCCGCCAGCCGGTGCGCCGCCGGGTACGAACAGCGAGGACAACAGCAACGTGAAGGCGAACGGCAGGATCCAGAAGCTGAAGTTGTTCAGCCGCGGCAGCGCCATGTCCGGCGCCCCGACCTGCATCGGGATCATCCAGTTGGCAAGCCCGGTCCACGCCGGCATCACCGCCCCGAAGATCATCAGCAGCGCGTGCATGGTGGTCATCGAGTTGAAGAACTGCGGGTCGACGAACTGCATGCCCGGCTTGAACAGCTCCAGGCGGATGATCATCGCCATCGCCCCGCCGATGAAGAACATCGTGCAGGCGAAGATCAGGTACATCGTGCCGATGTCCTTGTGGTTGGTCGCATAGACCCAGCGACGCCAGCCGTGCGGCTTGTGGTCGTGGCTGTCGTGGTCGTGCGAGGCGTCGAGTGCGTGCGGATCGGCCATGGGCTGATTCTCTTTAAATAGGTTCGGTAGTGTCAGGGAGCGCTGGGCGCGGCGGCCGCCGTGCCGGCTTCAGGGGCGGCGGGGGCCGCGGCCTGCTTCTGCTCGGCGGCCTTCGCGTGCACCCAGCTCGCGTAGTCGGCCTTGGAGCGCACGTCCACGACGATCGGCATGAAGCCGTGGTCGCGGCCGCACAGCTCCGCGCACTGGCCGCGGTACAGGCCCGGCTTGTCGGCATCCACCTTGAACCATGCCTCGTTGACGAAGCCGGGGATGGCATCCTTCTTCACCCCGAAGGCGGGCACCCACCAGGAGTGGATGACGTCGGCGCCGGTGATCAGCAGGCGCACCTTGGTGTCCGACCGGCACCACCAGCGGGTAGTCGACGGCCAGCAGGTAGTTGTCGACGCTGTTCGGGTCGATGTCCGAGCTCAGCTGCCGCGCAGCGTTGCTGGCGTGGTCCAGGTGCGAGTAGAACGCCACGCCGTCGTCCAGGTACTCGTACTGCCAGCCCCACTGGAAGCCGGTCACCTTGATGGTGAGCTCGGTCTTGCTGGTGTCCTCGATCTCCACCAGCGTCTTGGCGGCCGGCACCGCCATCGCGATCAGGATGATCACCGGCAGGGTCGTCCAGACCAGCTCGACCTTGGTGTTGTGCACCATGGTGACGTCCGGGATCGCGCCCTTGGACTTGCGGAACTTCACCAGCGAATAAATCATGACGCCGAACACGAGCGCGGCGATCACCACGCAGACCCAGAAGATCAGCATGTGCAGCCCATAGATGTTGCGGCTCATCTCCGTGACCCCGGGGGTCATGTTGAGCTGCGCCCAGCCGGAGGCAGCTGTGCGCTTGGCCGCAGGCGGCCGTCGCGAGCAGGGCGAGAGTGGCGAGTCGTGCGCGAATCATCATTACGTGCCTTACAGCGTGGCTTCCGGGACATTCCCGCGAAACCACGCAACTGCAAAAAGTAAACCTACGGCCGCTGCCCTTGCCCAGGCCTCAAGGCCAGGAGGGCGTTTCGTTGACATGGCCTATCAGCCGCTGCAAGCGCAGCGCCAGTCCACGCCGCTCCTCTTCCGTGAGAAAGCTGCCCAGCTCACATTGACGGCCGTGCGACTCGATGGTGAGCCGGCTCGGATGCAAGCGTGCTGCGGGGCGGCGCAGTTTAACCTGCGCCCAATGCCGCGGGAACACGACCTGAGCGCATTGGCCGCGAAGGCGGGTCTCGATGCTCACGTCCGCCTCGGTCACCGTGATGCTCTGGGCGCTGAAACGCCGCTGCATCGAGCCGTGCAGCGCCCACCCGAGCAGCGCCAGTTCGGCCCCTGCAAAGGGCAGCACCGGCCAGAAGCCGCGCAAGGTCAGAATACAGCCCGATGCCGACCGGGGCGATGCAGGCAAGGGCAAAGAACAGCTGCGCACCGCGCACGCTGAGCGAGCAGTTGGGGCGGATCTCGATGCGCAGCGGGGTGTCCACGTGCGCTCGATGGTAGCGCGCGAGGGCATTTATTCAAGGCGTATCATGGGCTTAAGGTGCGCGGCAACCAGCCGTGCCGCCCCCTCGCTCGAGGCTCAGCGCCGCTTCGGGCCGGGCGAGCCAGGGCAGCTGCGC
This sequence comes from uncultured Pseudomonadota bacterium, assembly GCA_963703025.1. Classification (GTDB taxonomy): domain Bacteria; phylum Pseudomonadota; class Gammaproteobacteria; order Steroidobacterales; family Steroidobacteraceae; genus 13-2-20CM-66-19. The sequence continues at coordinate 1,517,766 of OY969778.1, forward strand.
CAGCGGCGCGCCTCCCAGCAGGCGCGCCAGGGTGGCGAGATTCTCCGCCGGCCGGGCGAAGTGCGGGTCCAGGGCATTGGCCACCCAGCCGGCGAAGGTGACCCCGTGCGCTTCCATGCCGACGCGGGTCAGGTGCGCGTGGTTGAGGCACCCCAGGCGCAGGCCCACCACCACCAGCGCCGGGACCGTGAGGGCCCAGGCGATATCCGCCATGGTCTGGCGCTCGTTCAGCGGCGCGAACCAGCCCCCCGCCCCCTCGACCACGACCCAGTCCGAGCGCGCCGCCAGGGTATCGTAGACATGCTTGATCTTGCTGGTATCGATCTCGATTCCGGCCTCTTTTGCGGCGATATGTGGTGATATCGCTGGCTCAAAGCAATATGGGTTCAGTTCCTCGTAAGGCCCCTCGTAGCCGGCACTGGCCGCCAGCGCCAGGGCATCCGCGTTACGCAGGCCCTGGGGGGTGACTTCGGACCCGGAGGCGACCGGCTTCAGCACCGCGACCCGCAGCCCCTTCGCGCGCAAGCCGCGCACCAGTGCGCACGCCACCACGGTCTTGCCGACGCCTGTGTCGGTGCCGGTGATGAACACCCCGCGCGCGCTCACGGGCGCACCGCCCGGCCGATGGAACCCGGTGCGATGAGTGTTTCCCCGGGCGCGCTGGCCTGCCGCGCCGCTGCCCCCCAGCTCGCCCCGTAGATCACTTCATAGGTTGCCGGCAGCAAACCCTCGCGCCGGTAGGCCTCGTAGGCGTTTTCCATGCGCGCCAGGCGCGCGCGCCCGGTGAGCGCGCGCGAACGGCCCGCGGTGACGTTGTGGGCGCCGATGTTCTTCAGGTCGCGCATCAGCGTGCGCGCGTCCGGGTAGTCGACCTCGATGCGGTCCAGGTCCAGCACCGGTTCGGCAAGGCCGGCGCGCACCAGCGCCGAGCCCACGTCATGCATGTCGATGAACTGGTTCACGTGGTTGTGGCCGTCAGCTTCGGCCCAGGCCCCGCGCAGCTCGTGCAGCGTCGCCGGGCCGAAGGTGCTGAAGGCGAAGAAGCCGCCGGGCTTCAGCACCCGCCGCACCTCGGCGAATGCCTCGTCCAGCGGCTCGCACCACTGCAGCATCAGGCTCGAGAACACCAGGTCCACGCTCGCCGCGGCCAGCGGCAGGCGCTGCGCATCCGCGCACACCCGCGCGAACCTGCGCCAGCGCATCTGGTGGCGGTTCGCCTCGCGCAGCATCCCCGGCGCAAGATCCAGCGCGATGACCGTCGCGCGCGGGTAGCGGCGCTTCAACTCACGCGTGGTGCGCCCGGTGCCGGCGCCCAGGTCGAGCACCGTGCGCGGATCTAAGCCGAAGTCATCGAGGCGGCCGAGCAGCTCCCGGGCCACCTGCCCCTGCAGGCCGGCGGCGGACTCGTAGGTCGCGCTCGCGCGGTCGAACGAGGCGCGCACGCTGGCGCGATCGAGGTGGAAGTCCTGCGGCTCAGCCACGCAGGAACTCCTCCACCAGCTGTGCGAAGCGCCTCGGGTGCGAGAGGAACGGCACGTGCGCGGCTTCCCGGAACTCCACGTAACGGCCCGCGGCAAGCGCTGCCAGCGCGCGCGAGGCGCTGGGGTGGATGATGCCGTCGTGGCTGCCGCCGATGACAAGGGTTGGCACCCTGATCTGGGTGACCGCGGCGCGCAGGTCGCCGTTCTTCAGGCGGTCCAGCCCGTTGGCCAGTGCCTCGTAGTGCCCGGCGCCGTGGCTGGTGAGGCCGCCGCGCAGCTTCTTCAGCACGCGCGCGGCGGTGCGCGGGGCCATGCCGCGCACCTGCAGCTGCATGAAGTCATCGATCGCCTTGCCGCGGTCGCGCGCCAGGCGCTCCTCCAGCCGCCGCAGCAGCACCGCGGCGGTGCCGTACGGCCACCCCGGGGCGGCGAGGAAGCGCGGCGAGCTGTTCACCAGCACCAGGTTCTCGATCGCCCCGGGCATCGCCGCGGCAAGATCCAGCGCCACCTGCCCGCCCAGCGACCACCCCAGCAGCGAGTAGCGCTCGGTGATCGGCGCCAGCGTCTCGTGCACGCGCCAGGTCTGCGCGGCCGGGGAATCCGCCTGCGGATCCCAGTCGCTCCTGCCGTGGCCGGGCAGGTCCACGCTGATGATGCGGAACTTGCCGCACAGCGCATGGCTGAAGTCCTTCCAGACATGCAGGTTCGCGGCCCAGCCGTGCAGCAGGACCAGGTCCGGGCCGCGCCCCCTGACCTGGACGTGCAGGGCACTCACGCCGGGGGTACCGGCGCGTGCGCGCAGGCGAGCGCGAGCTGCTCCACCAGCGCGTCCACCTGCGCCTCGGTGTGGGCCGCGGACAGCGTGACGCGCAGGCGCGCGCTGCCGGCCGGTACCGTGGGCGGCCGGATCGCCACCACCAGGAAGCCGGCGGCCGCCAGGTGCGCCTGGGCGGCCAGCGCCGCGGCCGCGCTGCCCAGCAGCACCGGCTGGATCGGGGTGGCCGAGTGCGCCAGTGGCACCCCGGCAGCGAGCGCGCCTGAGCGAAAGCGCGCGGTGAGCTCAAGGACCCGCACGCGCCGCCAGTCCTCGCGGACCATGAGCGCCAGGGCTGCACGCGTGGCCGCGGCCACTGGCTGCGGCAGCGCGGTCGTATAGATGTAGGAGCGCGCGTTCTGGATGAGGAACTCGACCACCGCCGCATCCCCTGCCACGAAGGCGCCGAAGGAACCGAACGCCTTGCCGAGCGTGCCGACCAGCACCGGGACCGCATCCGCACCGAGCCGGAAATGCTCGAGCGTGCCGCGGCCGCTCGGGCCGATCACTCCCAGGCCGTGCGCATCATCGACCACCAGCCAGGCGCCGCTGGCGTGCGCGGCCTCGGCCAGCCCCGGCAGCGGGCCCAAGTCCCCGTCCATGCTGAACACCCCGTCGGTGGCCAGCACCGCCGGGGCTTCCTCGCCGTGGCTGAGCATCTGCCGCGCCGCGGCGACATCGGCGTGGGCATAGCGCTTGAGGGTCGCCCCCGACAGGCGCGCCCCGTCGATGAGCGAGGCGTGCGCGAGCCGGTCGAGCACTGCGCGCTCGCCGCGCCCGGCCAGGGTGCTCATCACCGCAAGGTTCGCGATGTAGCCACTAGTAAAGAGGAGTGCCCGTTCGCGCCCGGTGAAGGCGGCCAGCTCCTCCTCCAGCTGCTGGTGCTCGCGGCCGTGGCCGCTCACCAGGTGCGAGGCGGCGCTGCCGGCGCCGGCCACCGCGGCGCTCTGGGCCATCGCCTGCGCCAGCCCCGGGTGGCGCGCAAGACCTAAGTAGTCGTTGCTGCTGAAGTCAGTCAGTGCGCGCCCGGCCACGCGCAGCTGCACCCGCGCGCCGGGGCCGCCGAAGTCCTCGACCGTGATCCGCCGGCGCCGCAGCTGCTGGGCGTCCAGCGCACCCAGGGCGTGCTCGAGTGAGCGCACGCCGCGCCTTGGGACCGGCGGCTGCAATGGAATCAGTGCGCGGCGACTGCCGCAGGCTCGGTGCGTTGCGGCACGGGCGCGCCGGCCGGCTGTGCCTGGGGCGCCTCGCGGAGCAGGCCCAGGCGTGCGAACAGCTGGCGGTCGCGCTCGACGTCGGGGTTGCCGGTGGTCAGCAGCTTCTCGCCGTAGAAGATCGAGTTCGCGCCGGCCAGGAAGCACAGCGCCTGCAGCTCGTCGCTCATCTCCTCGCGACCGGCCGACAGGCGCACGTGCGCGCGCGGCATGAGGATGCGCGCCACGGCGATGGTGCGCACGAACTCGAACGGGTCGACGCGGCGGCCGCATCGGCCAGCGGGGTGCCGGCGACCTTCACCAGCTGGTTGATCGGCACGCTCTCGGGATGCTGCGGCAGGTTGGCGAGCGTGCGCAGCAGGCCGGCGCGGTCGGCGCTCGACTCGCCCATGCCGACGATGCCGCCGCAGCACACCTTGAGGCCCGCCTCGCGCACCGCCTCGAGCGTATCCAGGCGATCCTGGTAGGTGCGCGTCGTGATGATCTCGCCGTAGAACTCCGGCGAGGTGTCGAGGTTGTGGTTGTAGTAGTCGAGGCCTGCCGTCCTTGAGCTCCTGCGCCTGCGCCGGCGTGAGCATTCCCAGCGTCGCGCAGCGTCTCAAGTCCGAGCGCGCGCACCTCGCGGATCATCTGCGCGATCACCTTGAGGTCCCGCGCCTTCGGCGAGCGGTAGGCCGCTCCCATGCAAAAGCGCGTGGCGCCGGCGGCCTTGGCGCGCGTGGCGCGCCTCGCGCACCGCCTCGACCTGCATCAGTGCCTCGCGCCCGACGCCGGTGTCGTAGCGCACGCTCTGCGGGCAGTAGGCGCAGTCCTCCGGGCACGCCCCGGTCTTGATCGACAGCAGCGTGCTCATCTGCACGGTGTTCGGCTCGTGATGCGCGCGGTGGGCCTGCTGCGCCTGGAACAGGAGGTCGATGAAGGGCAGCGCGAACAGGGCCAGCACCTGCGCCTGCGACCAGTCGTGACGGATGGCCGGGAGGGAATGGGTCATCGGGGGCACCTTGGGTGGGGCGCGGCGGGCGCCTGTGGGCGCGACCATGCCCGAGGCCTGCGCGCCGTGTCAACGTAAGGGGGTCGCAAAAGTCGACAATCACCGCGCCGGGCGGCGGGGCAGGGGTTCAGGAGCCGTAGGTGTACTGCAGCAGGATGCCGACGAAGATCACCAGGCCGACGTACTGGTTGTTGAGGAAGGCGCGCAGGCACCCGGCCGGCTCGCGCTTGCGGATCAGCCACTGGTGCCACGCGAACAGCACCGCGGCGCCGATCACCCCTGAGTAGTACCAGCGGCCGAACTGCATGTTGCGGCCCACCAGCACCAGCGCGTACAGCATCATCAGCTGCATCACCCCGATCAGGAACTTGTCCATGTCGGCGAACAGGATGGCGCTGGACTTCACGCCGATCTTGAGGTCGTCTTCGCGGTCGATCATCGCGTAGATGGTGTCGTAGACGGCCGCCCAGATGACCGCGGCGATGTACAGCACCCAGGCCACCCGCGGCAGCACGCCGGTCTGGGCGGCGAACCCCATGAGCACGCTCCAGCCACCGAAGGAGATCCCCAGGTACAGCTGCGGCATCGGGAAGAAGCGCTTCAGGAACGGATAGGACACCGTCAGCGCCGCGCCCACGCAGGCAAGCTTGATGGTGAGCGGGTCCAGGCGCGTCACCAGGAACAGCGCGATCAGCAGCAGCGCGGCGAACAGCACCAGCGCCTCCAGCGGCGACACGCGCCGCGCCGCCAGCGGGCGGTCGCGCGTGCGGCGGATGTGCGGGTCGATGTTGCGGTCGGCGTAGTCGTTGATCACGCAGCCGGCCGCGCGCATCACGAACACCCCGAGCACGAACACGATCAGCACCTTCGCATCGGGCCGGCCGGCACCGGCGATCCACAGCGCCCACAGCGCCGGCCAGAGCAACAGCCACGTACCCACCGGGCTGTTCAGGCGCATCAGGCGCGTGTACTCGTCGATGCGCCGCGCCAGGCGATGCGTCAGCGGTGCCTGCGCGGGCTTGGGGTTCACGGCAAGTTCGGGAGTGACGCTAGCCATCGCATTTTACGAAACCGGTCCGGGAGCGGAACGTTATCACAGCCGCCGCCGCTGCTAGGCGGCCAGGCGGGAGGGGCGCGGGCCGCCGCGCAGCGCGTACCAGGCGATGTACGCATAGCACAGCACCGGCACCACGAAGGCCGGCTGCACGCCGGTATGGTCGGCGAGCTTGCCCATGAGCACCGGGATCACCGCGCCACCGAAGATCGCCATCACCAGCAGACTGGAGGCCTTGCTGGTCTGGGTCCCCAGCCCCTCGATGCCCAGGGTAAAGATGGTCGGGAACATGATCGAGTTGAACAGCCCGATCGCCACCACACTCCACATCGCAACCGCACCGGCGGTCGTCATGCTCGTGATGAGCAGCGCAATCGCAACCAGCGCGAACAGGCACAGCAGCGCGCGTGGCCGCACGCGCCGCATGAGCAGCGCCCCGGCGAAGCGCCCGAGCATGGCGCCCCCCCAGTAATAAGAGACGTAGCGGGTCGCGGTCACCGCGTCGATGCCGCCGATGCGCGGGTCCTCGAGGTAGTTGATGAGGAAGCTGGAGATGCCGACCTCCGCGCCCACGTACACGAAGATCGCGATCACCCCCAGGCGCACCTGGCGGTGGCGCAGCACCTGCCCGAGAGTGTGGCCACCGCTGTGCCCGCGCGCCTCGGTGAGCGGCGGCAGGCGCAGCAGGTAGACCGACAGCGCCAGCACCGCAAGGCCGATCGCGATGCCCACGTAGGGCCCCTGCACCGAGGCGGCCTGCGCGATGCGGTAGCCCTGCGCCTGCGCCGGTGCCAGTTGTGTGATCTGTGCAGCTGTCAGTACGCCCACCGAGAGGATCAGCGGCCCGATCAGCGCCGGGGCGAGAGTTGTGCCCAGGGAATTCAGTGCCTGCGCGAGGGTGAGCCGGCTGGAGGCGTAGCGCGGGTCGCCGATCAGGCTGATGTAGGGATTGGCGGCGACCTGCAGCAGGGTGATGCCGGTGGCCAGCACGCACAGCGCGCCCAGGAACAGCGGATACGAGGGCACCTTCGCCGCCGGATAGAAGGCGAGCGCTCCCAGGCCTGCCACCAGCAGGCCGATGACGATGCTCGCCTTGTAGCCCACGCGCGCGACCACGCGTCCGGAGGGCAGCGACATCACCAAATAGGTGCTGAAGAAGGCGAACTGGACCAGCATCGAGCGCGCGTAGCCCATCTCGAACACCGCCTTCAGGTGCGGGATCAGCACGTCGTTCAGGCTGGTGAGCGCACCCCAGGTGAAGAAGATGGTGCTCAGGACCGCGATCGCCGTGGTCGAGGACAGGTTGCGGTCGCTCATGTCGGGGGCTCTCGGGAAAACGGGCCGGCGTGCGGTCCACGCCCGGTGATGCGGCACAATAGCCGATCTGGCCGCCGGGCAGGAACGCTGGAGCAGGGCATGAAAGCAACCTCACGATCGATGCCACGCGGCGCGCTGCTGCTGTGTTGTCTGTGGGTGGCCATCACGGCGGCCGCTGAGCCGCGGCCGCACTCCGCGGCCGCGGACGTGGACCCGTTCATCGGCACCGCCGGTGACGGCCACACTTTCCCCGGCGCGGTCGTACCGTTCGGCATGGTGCAGCTGTCACCGGACACGCAGATCAAGCCGCGTGCCCAGGCGTATGGCTGGGCGGCCGGTTACCGCTACGAGGACCCCTCGATCGTCGGGTTCTCGCACACGCACTTCTCCGGCACCGGGCACTCGGACCTGGGCGACGTGCTGGTGATGCCGGTCGCAGGGGAGGTCAGGTTCGAGCGCGGTGACCCGCTGGTTGCCGGCAGCGGCTACAGCTCGCGGTTCAGCCACGCGGGCGAGGTGGCCACTGCCGGCTACTACGCGGTGACCCTGAGCGACTACGCCATACGTGCCGAGCTCACCGCCAGCGCACGCGTGGGCTGGCATCGCTACACCTACCCGCACGGCAAGCCGGCGCACCTGGTCATCGACCTGCGCACCAGCATGTACGACTACCCGGGCAAGGTGCTGTGGTCGCGGCTGCGCCTGCGCAGCGACGGCACGGTGACCGGCTTTCGCGAAACCCGCGGCTGGGCGCCCGGACGGCAGCTGTACTTCGCGATGCGCTTCTCCAGGGCGGTCAGCGGCCACGAGTTGCGCAACACCGAGACCGACGTGCCCTACAAGGGATTCCCGCCGCCGGGGACCGGCGATGCGCGCCAGCGCGCGCAGGTCGAGGGACGGCAGCTGGTCGGCGCACTTGATTTCGACCTGGCGGCCGGCGGCGAGCTGCTGGTCAAGGTCGCCATCTCCCCGGTCAGCGAGGAGAACGCGATCGCCAACCTCGAGGCGGAGGCGCCGGCCTGGGATTTCGACGGTGCACGCGCGGCAGCCTTGCATGCCTGGGAGCAGGCCCTGGGCGCGGTGACGGTCGAGGGCAGCGCGCAGCTGCGGCGCAGCTTCTATACCGCGCTCTACCATGCGCTGCAGGCGCCGAGCCTGTTCATGGACGCCGACGGGCGCTACCGCGGACCGGACAACGCGGTGCACCAGGCGCAAGGATTCACCAACTACTCGACCTTCTCGCTGTGGGATACCTACCGCGCGCTGCACCCGCTGCTGACGATCGTGCAACCCGAACAGCGCACCGATGACGTGGTGCGCTCGCTGGTGGCCGCGCAGCAGGCAAGTCCCTACGGCATGCTGCCGGTGTGGGCGTTCCAGGGGCAGGAGACCTGGTGCATGATCGGTTACCACGCGGTCGCGGTGATCGCCGATGCGTACGCCAAGGGCATCCGTGGCTACGACGCGGACGAGGCGCTGCGGGCGATGGTGTCCACGGCCAGCTACGGGCCGTACGCCGGGCTCGCCCAGTACATGCAGCTGGGCTACGTGCCGATCGACGAGGAGGGCGAGGCCGCCTCCAAGACACTCGAGTACGCCTTCGATGACTGGACCATCGCGCGCATGGCCCAAGCCATGGGCCGTGACCAGGTCGCCGGCCAGTTCATGCAGCGCGCCGCCAACTGGCGCCATGCCTACGATCCGCAGAGCGGCTTCATGCGCGCGCGCACGCGCGCGGGTGCGTTCCGCACCCCGTTCGACCCCAGTGCCAGCGGCTATGGCTCCGACTACACCGAGGGCAATGCCTGGCAGTACTCCTGGTACGTGCCGCAGGACGTGGCAGGACTGGTGGCAGCGCACGGCGGTGCGCACGCACTGCTGGGCCAGCTGGACCAGGTGTTCGATGCCAAGATCGACCCGAAGCTGTTCGCGCACATGGAGGACATCACCGGCCTCATCGGCTGGTATGCGCACGGCAACGAACCCAGCCACCACGTCGCCTACCTGTATGCGGCGGCCGGGGAGCCGTGGCGCACGCAGGCGCGGCTGGGGCAGATCATGCGCAGCCAGTACGCACCGCGCCCGGACGGGCTGTCGGGCAACGATGACCTCGGGCAGATGTCCGCCTGGTACCTGTTCACCGCGCTGGGGTTCTACCCGGTCACCCCGGCCAGCAACCAGTACATCATCGGCCGGCCATTCGTGCCGCGCGCCATGCTCAACCTGCCCAATGGACGGCACTTCCTCATCAGCACCGCGTCATTCGATGAGGGCCACCCGTACGTGCAGTCAGTGACGCTCAACGGCAAGCCGCTCGCGCGCGTGTTCCTGCGGCACGAGGAAATCATGGCCGGCGGGGAACTGCACTTCACCATGGGCGCCAGGGCGAACAGCGGCTGGCCAGGTCCTGGGGCCGAGCAGCCTTACTCGATGAGCCAGGCGCGCTAGCGCCCTGGCCTACTCGATCGCGACGTCGTCGTACTGGAAGATCACGGTGCCGTTGGAGGTCTCCGAGCGCGTGGGCACGGCGATCCCGTAGCGCACCAGCATCGCCTTGGTGATGTGGGTATCGATGATGCCGTTCTTGTTGGTGTGCTCGCACTTGAGGTCCTGCGCCTCGCCGGCGAACTTGGCGTTGATCTTGTCCGCGGGGTAGCGCTCCGCGTAGCTACAGTGCATGGACAGGGTGTCCATGCCGGCGATCTGGATCGGGTTGCCCCAGGTGAAGTGGAACTCGACGTCCTGGCCTGGCGCCCCGTTGAGGACCACGGGCGTGAAGCTCTCCAGCGACTTCATCTGCATCACCCACGAGGACTCGGTGTGGTCGAGCAGCATCGTCTGCGCACGCGCGGCCTGGATGTTGCGGTACGCGATGCCGAAGTCCTGGCGCGTATCGATGCCGTTGCGCGTCTGTTCCTCCAGGTACTGCACGAACGGGCCGCCCGCATTGATCAGCGTCCACTTCACGTGGTAGTTGGCCGGGGCGCTGCCCGGGACGGTGGTCACGAACTTCGGGGTGACACTGAGCGTCATGCGGTGGAAGGCGAGCGGGCCGGGGTCCTTGGCCGTGATGGTCGCGGCGATGTCCTTGGGCACCGACTGCAGTGCGAAGGTCTTGGCGAGGTAGCCGGCCTTGTCACCCTGCACGTCCTTGACGGCCACGTTGCCGGCGCAGCCGGCAGCCAGCAGGCAGAAAACCAACACGGGGGCACTGGCGCGCTTGTTGGGGCTCATGGCTGGCATCCGGCACTGATGATGGCCGCTACGTTAGAACGCCGCTGGCGCTTGAGGCAACGGTCAAGCTGGTGCCGTGTGATTCGGCACACACAACATGCCCGCGAATACCACGGAATCGCAGTCTTGCAAGCGGATCAACGCTGGCGCAGGTTTGCGCGGGGCGCCTACTCGACTGGGGTGAATGCCACCGGGGCGCGCCCAACCTCGCTGATGTCGCCGATCATCAGGATCATGTGGTGAGGCACCCACAGGTCCATCGGCGGCCCGCCCTCCTCCAGGTCGATGGCAAGTTTCGCGAAGTAACTGTGGGTCAGGTCGATGCGCCCGCACGCGAGCAGCAGGCGCATGTCGCTGGGCGGCTTGCCGGAGGGGGGTTTCTTGGCGAAGGCACGAAACTCGCTGGCCTCCTGTGACGACAGGTCGGGGCGCAGGCGGACGAAGTATCTAACTTGCAGAGCAGCCATCAAGCATTGTACGCGCTTGTGCCTGCGAGAATGCGTGCATAGCGCCCAACTGGCAGCAGTGGCGCGCGGTTGCCTAAGTCAGCCGACCCGACCGTAGCGCTCGTCGGCGCCGATCCAGCGCGCCGCGAGAGCCTCGATGTGCTGCGGATAGGAGGCCAGCAGCACCTCGGCGGCCGCCTGCACCGCTGGCAACAGGTCCGCATCGCGCATCAGGTCGGCCACCCGCAGTTGCGCAAGGCCGGTCTGGCGCGTGCCCAGCAGTTCTCCAGGCCCACGCAACGCCAGGTCACGCCGCGCGATCTCGAAGCCGTCGGTGCTCTCGCGGATCACCTTGAGGCGCTCGCGCGCCAGCTGCGACAGCGGCGCACGGTACAGCAGCACGCAGGTGCTCGCCTCGGTGCCGCGGCCGACGCGCCCGCGCAGCTGGTGCAGCTGCGCGAGTCCCATGCGCTCGGCGTTCTCGATGACCATCAGCGTGGCGTTGGGCACGTCCACTCCGACCTCGATCACGGTGGTGGCCACCAGCAGCTGGATCTTGCCGGCCTTGAAGGCGAGCATCGCCGCATCCTTGGCGGCGCTGGGCATGCGCCCGTGGACCAGGCCGACGCGCACGCCCGGCAGAGCGGCGCTCAGGGCGGCCGCGGTCTCCTCGGCCGCCTGGGCGCGCAGCTCGTCCGACTCATCGATCAGCGGGCACACCCAGTAGGCCTGGCGCCCGGCGCGGCAGGCCTCCACCACGCGCAGCACGACCTCCGCGCGGCGCTGGTCGGGAATGACGACGGTATGGATCGGCGTGCGGCCCGGTGGCAGCTCGTCGATCACCGAGATGTCGAGGTCCGCGTACGCGGTCATGGCGAGCGTGCGCGGGATCGGGGTCGCGGTCATGATCAGCTGGTGCGGCAGGCGGCCCTGCTTCTGGCCCTTCTCCTGCAGCTTCATGCGCTGCTGGACGCCGAAACGGTGCTGCTCGTCGACGATCACCAGCGCCAGCTTCGCAAACTCGATGCCCTCCTGGAACAGCGCATGCGTGCCCACCGCGATGCGTACCTCCCCGGAGGCGATGGCGGCGAGTGCGCTGCGCCGCGCGCGCGCCGGCTGCGAGCCGGAGACCAGCGCGACCGTCTCGCCCAGCGGATGGAACCAGTCGCGCAGGTTGCGCCAGTGCTGCTCGGCGAGCAGCTCGGTGGGCGCCATGAGGGTTGCCTGGAAGCCGCTGCCGGCGGCACGCGCCGCCGCTGCCGCGGCCACCACGGTTTTGCCGCAACCGACATCGCCCTGCACCAGGCGCGCCATCGGCACACCGGTGACCAGGTCACGCTCGGCGTCATCGAGCGCACGGCGCTGCGCGCCGGTGAGCGCGAACGGCAGCGCGGCGAGGAAGCGCGGTGACAGTCCGGCCGCATCGGTGAGCGCCCAGGCCGGGTCGGTCTTGAGCGCGCGCTTGCGCACCTTCAGCGACAGGTGGTGCGCGAGCAGTTCCTCGAAGGCCAGGCGGCGCTGCGCCGGGTGCCGGCCGGACGCCAGTTCCGCGAGTTGCGCCTCGCGCGGCGGGCGGTGCAGGTAGCTGACCGCACTGCCCAGCGAGGGCAGGCCTTCCGGCAGGCCGGCGTCCCTGGGGATCCAGTCGGTCAGCGCGGCGCGCTCCAGTTCGTGCAGCGCCTCGCCCACCAGGGCGCGCAGGCGTGCCTGCGGCACGCCTTCGGTGAGGGGGTAGATCGGCGTGAGGGTCTCCTCCAGCGGGCCCGGATCGTGCGCGAGGCGGCGATACTCCGGGTGCACCATCTCAAGCCCCGCCGGGCCGCGGCGTACCTCGCCGAACACGCGCAGGCGCGTGCCGCGCGCGAGGTTCGCCTGCTGGGCGCCGGAGAAGTAGAAGAAGCGCAGCGTGAGCATCCCGGAGCCGTCGGAGATGCGGCACAGCAGCTGGCGGCGCCCGCGGTAGGCGACCTCGGTGAGCAGCACCTCGCCCTCGACCGCGGCGCGCTGGCCGGTGCTGAGCTGTCCGAGCGGGCACACCTGGGTGCGGTCCTCGTAGCGCAGCGGCAGCACGAACAGCAGGTCCGCGACGCGCGTGACGCCGAGCTTGCCCAGGCGCTCGGCCAGCGCCGCCCCGACACCGCGCAGCGCGGTGACCGGGCGCTCGGCACGCGCGGGCGGCGAGGGTGCGGCCGCGACGGCCTTTACCCCAGGTGCAGGACGCATTCGATCTCGACCTGCGCGCCGCGCGGCAGCTGCGAGACCCCGACCGCCGCTCGCGCCGGGTAGGGCTTGGCGCAGTACTGCGCCATGACCTCGTTGACCTTGGCGAAGTGTGCAAGGTCGATCAGGTACACGTTGACCTTCACGGCCTGGGCGAGCGAGCCGCCGGCGGCCTCGGCCACGGCCTTCAGGTTCTCGAACACGCGGCGGATCTGCACCTCGATGTCACCCTCGACCATCTGCATCGTGGCCGGGTCCAGTGGCACCTGGCCGGACATGTAGACGGTGTCACCGACGCGCACGGCCTGCGAGTAGGTGCCGATCGCCTGCGGCGCGGCATCGGTGTGGATGATCTGTCGGCTCATCGGGCTCTCCTGGGGGGGTGGTGCTGGTGCTAGCCGCGCGGATCCGGGTCGGCCTCGCCGTCCTGGTCGACGTCGCGCTCGGCGCGCGAATGTGCGGCAATGGTACGCGTCACGCGGTTGACGTCGGGCATGCGGCGGATGACGCGCACCAGGCGCGCCAGGTGGCGCCGGTCGCGCACGCGCAGCTCGAAGGTGAGCACCGCGGTGTCCGCGTCCTGCTCGTCGATCGAGACGTGGTCGATGTTGGTCTCGGTGCTGGCGATGGCTGCGGCCACCGCTGCCAGCACGCCGGTGCGGTTGATGACGTAGACGCGAAGTTCCGAGGAGAACAGCCGCTCCGGGGACGCCTGCCAGCTCACCGGCAGCCAGTTCTCCGGGTGCTTGCGGTAGTCCTCCACGTTCACGCAGTTGTCACGGTGGATCACCACGCCGCGCCCGGACGACAGGAACGCGAAGATCGGGTCGTAGGGGATCGGGAAGCAGCAGCGCGCGTAGGTGACCAAGAGGCCCTCGGTGCCGGCGATGGCCAGCGGCGCGAGCACGCTGGTGCCGCTGGCGTGCGTGGCGGTGGGCAGCAGGCGCCGTGCCACCAGGGGTGCGAGGCGCTCGCCCAGGCCGACCTTCTCGTGCAACTCGTCCAGGTCCTTCATGCCCAGTTCCCCGAGCGCGGCGCGCAGTGACTGCTCGCTTACGTCCTCGAAGCTCAGGCTGAACTCCCCGAGCGCCTGGGTAAGCAGCTTCGCCCCCAGCGCGATGGCCTCGGAGCGGCGCAGGCTCTTCAGGTAATGGCGGATGGCGCTGCGCGCCTTGGCGGTGACCACGAAGTTCACCCACGAGGGGTTCGGGGTGGCGCCCTTGGCGCTGATGATCTCCACCGTCTGGCCGTTGCGCAGCACGGTGCGCAGCGGGGTGAGGCGCCGATCCACCTTCGCCGCCACGCAGCGGTTGCCGATGTCGGTGTGCACCGCGTAGGCGAAGTCGACCACCGTGGCGCCGCTGGGCAGGCGCAGGATCGTGCCCTTGGGGGTGAACACGTACACCTTGTCCGGGAACAGGTCGACCTTGACGCTCTCCAGGAACTCCTCGGAGGAGCCGGACTCCTGCAGCGACACCAGGTTCGAGAGCCACTCGCGCGTGCGGTCCTGCTGGCCGGCGTCCGCGTCGCCGCCTGACTTGTACTTCCAGTGCGCGGCGATGCCCGCTTCGGCGACGCGGTGCATGTCGGTGGTGCGGATCTGTGCCTCGATGGGCACCCCGTTGGGGCCGAACAGCGTGGTGTGCAGGGACTGGTAGCCGTTCACCCGCGGGATGGCGATGTAGTCCTTGAAGCGCCCGGGCATGGGCTTGAACACCGAGTGCACCGCGCCCAGGGCGCGGTAGCAGGTGTCCGGGGTGTCAACCACGATGCGGATGCCGTAGACATCGACGATGTCGTTCAGGGGCGCGCGCTTGCGGCGCATCTTCTGGTAGATGCTGTACAGGTGCTTCTCGCGCGTGACCACGCGCGCCTCGATCTGGCTCTTGATCAGCACGTTGTTCAGCTGCTGCTCGATCTTCTTCAGGAACTCCTTCTGGTTGCCGCGTGCGCGGCGCTGCGCGCGCTCGAGCACGCGGTAGCGCGCCGGGTACAGCGCCTTGAACCCCAGGTCCTCCAGCTCGATCTTCATGTTGTAGAGCCCGAGGCGCTCGGCGATGGGGGCGTAGATCTCGAGGGTCTCGCGGGCGATGGCGCGGCGGCGTGCCGGGGCCATGGCCTCGATGGTGCGCATGTTGTGCGTGCGGTCGGCGAGCTTCACCAGGATGACGCGCAGGTCCTTGACCATCGCCAGCAGCATTTTGCGGAAGGATTCCGCCTGGGCCTCCTCGCGGTTCTTGAACTTGATCTGGTCAAGCTTGGTGACCCCGTCGACCAGTTCGGCAACATCCGCGCCGAAGCGCGCGGCCAGCTGGTCCTTGGGGGTGCGCGTGTCCTCGATGACATCGTGCAGGATCGCCGCGATGATGGTGTCGGCGTCCAGGTGCAGGTCAGCGAGGATCGCCGCGGCGGCGACCGGGTGGGCGATGAACGGCTCGCCGGAGCGGCGCTTCTGGCCGTGGTGCGCGGAGGCGCCGAATTCAGCCGCCTCGCGCACCCGCTCGACCTGCTCAGGGGGCAGGTAGCTCTCGACGGTGGAGAGCAGTTCCTTGAGTCCCGGGGTGCGTCTTCCGCCGGGCAACAGTCCCAGGAGCGAAGACGCGTAGTCCATAGGGCGTGTCGGCTAGGCCGTCAGTCTCCGAGGCCGAACTGCGGGGCGCGGAAGCTTGACTGCAGGTCCGCCTCCGGCATCACCGGCTCCGGCGGGGCCGGCTCCGGCTCGCTGAGCATCTCGGCGGTGACATTGCCGGCGGCGATCTCGCGCAGCGCGAGCACGGTCGGCTTGTCGTTCTCCAGCGGCAGCGTGGGTTCCGCGCCGTTGGCCAGGCGCCGGGCGCGCTGGGAGGCGAGCAGCACCAGCTGGAACAGGTTCTCGACGTTGGTAAGGCAGTCTTCGACGGTAATTCGGGCCATGGGATCGCTACAGGTTAAGAGGCACCGCGAAGGGTGCGCACGGCCTTGCACTATAAGCGAAATGCACCCCTGCCGGCCACCCTCGGCAGCCCCGCCCATCTCGCGCAGCCGGGGGGAAATGGCCGCCGGGGTCGCCTCAGGATGCCCCGGGGGAGCCGCGCATGCGCCCGGTGAGCCCGAAAATCACCGGGTTGAGGGTGATCGACAGCAGCGCGCCGGCCACGATGTAGCTCTGCCCCTCGGGGGGCAGCAGCTTCATGCTCACCCCCATCACCGCCAGGATGAAGGAGAACTCCCCGATCTGCGCCAGGGCGGCGGCGACCCCGAGCGCGGTGCTCATCGGGCGGCCCAGCAGGCGCACGATCGCCAGCGCCGCCAGCGACTTGCCCACGAGGATGATGGCGAGCACCGCGAGCACCTGCAGCGGGTGCCGCCACAGGACGCTGGGCTCGAAGAGCATGCCGACCGCGACGAAGAACAAGGCGGCGAACACGTCCTGCAGCGGCTGCAGGTACGTGGCAGCCTTGTGGCTGAGGTCCGAGCCACTGATCACCATGCCGGCGAAGAAGGCGCCCAGGGCTACCGAGACATCGAACAGCCGTGCGCTGCCGTAGGCGACCCCCAGGGCCAGCGCGATGGCCGCCAGCGTGAACAGCTCGCGCGACTTGGTGCGCACCACGCGCCGCAGGATCCACGGGAACACCCGCGCGCCGACCACCAGCATCAGTGCCACGAACAGCGCCACCTTGCCCAGGGTGATGCCCAGCACGGTCCACAGGCCCCCCGCCGGCGCCTCGAACCCCGGCGGCGCCTGCCCGCCCAGCACCCCCGCCAGCGCCGGCAGCAGCACCAGTGCCAGCACCGTCACCAGGTCCTCCACGATCAGCCAGCCGACCGCGATGCGCCCGTCGTCGGAGTGCAGCGTGCCGCGCTGCTCCAGCGCGCGCAGCAGCACCACGGTGCTGGCCACCGACAGCGCGAGCCCGAACAACAGTCCTGCGCCAAGCGGCCAGCCCCACAGGTGCGCCGCCAGCGCCCCGAGCGCGGTGGCCACCGCGATCTGGGCGATGGCCCCGGGAATGGCGATCGACTTGACCGCCATCAGGTCGCGCAGCGAGAAGTGCGTGCCGACTCCGAACATGAGCAGCATCACGCCGATCTCGGCCAGCTGCGGCGCCAGGTGCGCATCGGCCACCCAGCCGGGGGTGTAGGGACTCAGGGCGATGCCGGCCACGAGGTAGCCCACCAGCGGCGGCATGCGCAGGCGCACCGCCAGCAGGCCGAACCCGAAGGCGAGCGCCAGGCTCACCGCGAGTGTGGCGATCAGTGTGTCTTCGTGAAGCATCGCCGCGGCACCCCTTCGGGGGGTTATGTGGGAGCGAGCAGCTCGGCCAGCAGCTGCGCCAGCTGCGGCCGCGTCGCCGCCAGATCCGGCGCGCGGCCGGCCACGATGCGCCGCAGGTCCCCCACCGCGTGCGCGAAATCATCGTTGACGATCACGTAGTCGAACTCGCCGTAATGGGACATGTCGGCCGCCGCATCGCGCAGGCGCCGCTCGATCACCTGCGGAGCATCGGTGCCGCGGGTCGCCAGGCGCTGCGCGAGTGCCTGGCGTGAGGGCGGCAGGATGAAGATGGTCACGCAGCCGGGCAGCGCGCTGCGCACCTGGCGCGCGCCCTGCCAGTCGATCTCCAGCACCACGTCCTGGCCGCCCTCCAGGCGCTGCTCGACGAACACGCGCGAGGTGCCGTACAGGTTGTCGAACACCTGCGCGTGCTCCAGGAACTCCCCGCGGGCGATGAGCGCGCGGAAATTCTCGACCGTGTCGAAGTGGTACTCGCGCCCGTCGGTCTCGTTCGGCCGCTGCGGGCGGGTGGTGTGCGAGACCGACAGGTGCAGCGTCGGCTCCTGCTCCAGCAGCGCTCTGACGAGGGAAGTCTTGCCAGCGCCCGAGGGGGCGGCGATGACGAACAGCCGGCCGCGTTTCATGGGGGCGAAATATAGCCCGGCGCCCGCAGCATCGCGATCAGCGCGCGCAGGGCCCGGCCGCGATGGCTGACGAGGTTCTTGTCCGCGGCGGGCAGTTCGGCGGCGGTGAGCGTGCCGCCGGCCGGCACGAACACCGGGTCGTAGCCGAAGCCGCCCGTGCCGCGCCGCTTCAGGGCGATATGGCCCTCCCAGCTGCCGTGGGCGATGGCCGGGACCGGGTCAGCCGCGGCCTTCACCAGTACGATGACGCACCGGTAGCGCGCGGTGCGCTTGTCCTTGCCGACGCCGACGAGCTCGTGCATCAGCAGCGCAAGGTTCTGCTCATCGGTGGCGCCCGCGCCGGCGTAGCGTGCCGACCACACGCCCGGCCGCCCGCCCAGCGCATCGACCTCAAGGCCCGAGTCATCCGCGAGTGCCGGCAGGCCGCAGAGCCGCGCCGCGTGGCGTGCCTTGAGCAGCGCATTGTCGAGGAAGGTGGTGCCGGTCTCCTCGGGTGCGGGGATCGCGAGTGACCCCTGGGTGATCAGTTCCAGCTGCAGTGGCGCAAGCACGGCGGCCAGCTCGCGCAGCTTGCCCGCGTTGCTGCTGGCCAGGACGACCTGCCTCACGGCCCCTTGAGTGCCTGCGCCTGCATGGCAAACAGCGAGCCGATGCCCTCCGCGGCCAGGTTGAGCAGCGCATCGAGCTCGTGGCGCCGGAAGGCGTGGCCCTCGGCGGTGCCCTGCACCTCGACGAAGCCGCCGCCGTTGTTCATGACTACGTTCATGTCGGTCTCGGCCTGGGAATCCTCCGCGTAGTCGAGGTCCAATACCGGCACGCCGTTGCAGATGCCGACCGAGACGGCCGCGACCTGGCCGTGCAGGGGACTGGCACTTATCTGGCGGCGCTTCTGCAGCAGCTCGCAGGCCAGCGCGAGCGCCACGTAGCCGCCGGTGATCGCAGCGGTGCGGGTGCCACCGTCGGCCTGCAGCACGTCGCAGTCGAGGGTGATCGTGCGCTCGCCGAGCGCCTTCATGTCCGCCACCGCGCGCAGTGAGCGGCCGATCAGCCGCTGGATCTCCTGGGTGCGCCCGGTCTGCTTGCCGCGCGCGGCCTCGCGCGGTGAGCGCGTGTGCGTGGCGCGCGGCAGCATGCCGTACTCGGCCGTGATCCAGCCCTGGCCCTTGCCGCGCAGGAACGGCGGCACGGATTCCTCCACGCTTGCCGTGCACAGCACCTGCGTGTCGCCGAACTCCACCAGCACCGAGCCTTCCGCGTGCTTGGTGTGGCGCGCGCTGAAGCGCACCTGCCGCAGCTCGTCGGCAGCGCGTCCCGAGGGTCTTGCCATATTGCCTACCTAGTCGCCCAGCCAGCGCAGTGCCGCCGCCGAGGTGTTGTCGCCGCCGGCGCCGGCACGCTTGACCGCCTGGCTGCCAAGCCTGGCGAGCTTGTCGCGCAGCACCCCCGGCGTGCCCATCTCCGCGACGATCTCCTCATCCCTGAGCGAACCCCACAGCCCATCCGTGCACACCAGCAGCACGTCGTTCGGCTCCAGCGGGACGGCGCCGCGAGATGCGTCATCTCCGGCAGGATCGGGTCCCCGCCCAGGCAGCACTCCACGAAGTTGCGCATCGGGTGGTTGTGGGCCTGCTCGGCGCTGATCACGCCCTCGCGCAGCAGCAGCTCGACGTGGCTGTGGTCGCGGCTGCGCGCCAGGATCGCCCCGCGGCGCAGGTGGTAGAGGCGGCTGTCACCCACGTGCGCCCACCAGCTGGCGTTCTGCTGCACCAGGCACACCGCGCAAGTGGCGCGCGGTCGCTGCTCGACGGGCAGGCTGGCGCCGAGGCGCACGACCTCCTCGTGGGCACGCCCGAGGGTCATGTGCAGGAAGCCCAGCGGATCGAACAGCGGCTGCGGCGTGTGCGAGAAGCAGTCCAGGATGGCCTGCATGGCGACCTCGGCGGCCCGCGCGCCATGGGCATGCCCGCCCATGCCATCGACCACGGCCAGCAGGGCGCAATGGTCAGCGACCGCCGCGCTCACCCGGTCCTGGTTCTCCTCGCGCCCACCCACCAGGCTGATTTCCGTTGCCTCGACCCGCAAGAGCAGCTCCCATGCATCTGTTAGACTTCGGCACGCTTTATATCACCTGTGCGGCGCGCGGGCGTACAAGCATGAGCGCCGCCGGCAACGCTTTCCCGGCGGACAAGTCACCGCGCACCACACTCCAAACGGACACCTTCAGCCATGATTGCGAGCATGACCGGCTTCGCGCGCCGCGAGACCCAGGGCCCCTGGGGCACGCTGGTGTGCGAGCTGCGCAGCGTCAACCACCGCTTCCTCGAGGCCGGCTTCCGGCTGCCGGATGAACTGCGCGGCGCCGAGGGCGAACTGCGCGCGCGCCTTGCCAGGCAGCTGAAGCGCGGCAAGGTCGACTGCACGGTCAACTACCGCCGCGCGCAGGGCGCAAGCGGTGCGCTCGAGGTGGACGCAGGCGCGCTCGAGCGCCTGCTGGCGGCGGTCAAGGTCGTCTCGCGCACGCAGCTGGCGAGCGACTCGGTGAACGCGCTCGACGTACTGCGATGGCCCGGGGTGCTGCGTGACGATGGCGCCAGCAACAACGAGGAGCTGCTGGCGGCGCTGTACCTGGTGTTCGGCGCCACGCTGGATGAACTGGTCGCAGCGCGTGCCCGCGAGGGTGCACGACTGCGCGAGGTGCTCGAGCAGCGCTGCCTCGGGCTCGAGGCACTGGTGACCGCCGTGCGCGCACGCTTGCCGGAGGTGCAGGCGCGCGTGCGCACAAGACTCAACGAGCGCGTGGCGGAACTTGCCGCCAGCGTCGACCCGGAGCGCATGGAGCAGGAACTGGCGCTCATCCTGCAGCGGCTGGATGTCGACGAGGAGCTCGAGCGACTGACCGGCCACATCGAGGAGGTGCGGCGGGTCATCGGCGGCGCCGAGCCTGCCGGGCGGCGGCTGGACTTCCTGATGCAGGAGCTCAACCGTGAATCCAACACGCTGTCGTCGAAGTCACAGGACCTTGAGACCACGCGCGCAGCGGTGGACATGAAGGTCCTCATCGAGCAGATGCGCGAACAGGTGCAGAACGCCGAGTAAATCCGGGCGGCTGGTCTAGCCGCCCCGGCGCTGAAGTACTCGGGCCGCGCGCCACAGCCCGAGACTCAGCAACCCGAGCAGCAAGCCAGGGTCCAGCTGCCCACCGCCGCCGGCAGGCGCGTCGTTGTACATGACCTCGACCGAGGCCACCGCGGGTGTGCCGCCGTCAGCGCAGGAGATCATGTAAGTCACGCTGCCCGCATGGCTGGTTGTCAGCGACGCCGTACCGTTGAGGGATTTATTTCCCGGCCAGCCGTCGCCCGCGGCGCCGCCGCTGGCGACACAAGTGCTAGCGCCCGTGGAGGTCCAGCTCAGTGTGACGGTCTGGCCGGTGGTCGCGCTGCTGGCCGAGGCAGTCAGCGCGAGGGTGGGCATCACGCTGCCCGTCGCGGGGATGCCGAGCGAGTTGATATAGATGCCACCGTCCTGCGGGCCGGCCGCGGTCGGCTGATAAGTCACCGCAATCGTGCAGGCGGCTCCTGGGGTCAAGAGCGCGGGGCAGCTGTTAACGACGGCGTAGGGGCCGGCGACGACCACGTTGTCGCCGGGAAAATTGTTGTGACCGGAGTTGGTAATCGTGATGAGGTGCGTGGCGCTGCGCTGCCCGACGGTCTGGGGTGCAAACGTAAGGGAGCGCGGCGCGAAGGTCACGGGCACGGCCACAACCGTGCCCCGGTTGGCGATGATCCAGCCGATGTCGTTGATCGACTGTGCGTCGGTGAGGACCAGCGCGGCGTCGCTGGCCACGATCAGGGAATTCAGGTCAACAAGCTGGCCGCCGGTATACAGGAATGCGTGGATCTGACTGCTGTTGGCAGGATCGGTACCCGACTCTCCAACCGCATCGCCGCTGCTGTTGATCGAGTACGCCACGCTATTGGCACCCCCCAGCGTGCCAAGGTCAAGCATCGTGCCGCTGCTGTAATAAAAGGCGTGGGTTCCCCCGGGGATGTCGCTGTCGCCCACGACCTCGCCGGCGTTGTTGATGCTCAGGCCGTCACTCGCGGTGCCGCCGGGCAGCACTCCCAGATCGACCAGCGTGGCTCCGCTGGTGATGAAGGCGCGCCCCTGCCCCGAGGCATTGTCTGCACTGCCGACGATCACGCCGTCATCATTGATGGCGAACCCATAGCTGGCGGTACCTCCCGGCAGGGTGCCCAGGGCGGTGATCGTGCCATTGCTGTACCGGAACCCTCCGCCACCGTCGGGGCTGCCTCCGGTGATCTGTCCGCTGGCGTTGATTCCGTTCAAGGTGAGTCCTGGGAACTGCTGCAGACTGCCATCACTGCCGAAGAGAATGCCGACTACGTCGCACTGGCCGATTGCCAGGCCGCTGGCATTGATAGCCACGGCGGTATCATCCGCCACGATTGTATTGGCACATTCTGCGTGGCTGACGTCGAATACGCTAAGACCGTCCCAGGTGGCGGCGAGGATGTTGGTTTCGAGGCACTGGAAATCCTGGTCCAGGAAGCAGATCCTGTGGTCGCCGACAAACTGACCCCTTACGTTCACTGCGCGTGCGATGAGCAACTGCTGCCCCAACTCAGAATTATTCGTGAGCGGCTGTGGAACGCTGAATATGGAGTAAACCGGCAGGGGCGCCTGGCTACTCGCGAGGCCCGAAGCAGCCGCGCTGGCTGCCGCTACAACTGCGAGCCCCGTCAGGCAGGCCCAGAGCGGGCAGATAGTGCACCGCATCATCATGACTCTGGCTGAATGCGTCATGTTGTCCTACCGACTGACCCGGCGCACGGCAGCAACGACCGTTATTCATCCTATCATCGTCTTCGCTATCGGCGCGCGGCGGGGGCGGCCGGACGCGGAAAACTCGCAACCTATCTGGCGGCAGCGGCAAGATCGCGGCTGGCATCCTCACGCTGTCAGGAGATACGAATGGCTTCCCACAATGACGTTGCCGAAACTCACGGGTCAGGCGGCCACTTCACCGACAGCGAGGGGAAGCCAAGCCCTCCGAAGCTCGTCCGCCTGGGGGCAATTGCCCTCTTGGTGCTCATCGCACTGACGTGGGTATGGCCTTTCCATTCGGTACCCACCGGCTCGCGCGGCGTGGTGACGCAGTTCGGCAAGATCGTCCGCATCGAGCCGGAGGGCCTGGTGGTGTTGCCGCCGTGGCAGAAGCTGGCGCTGTTCAGCATCCGCGCCGAGGCGGCGCAGGTGGACAACGCCGAAGGGGCCACTTCCGACACCCAGCCGGTGCATGTCAGCCTCACGGTGCGCTACAGCATCTTCCCGGACCGGGTGGCCGAGGTGTACGAGAAGTATTCGCACAACGGCGACCTGTCCTCGTAGCCTCGACGCAGGAGGTGTTCAAGGCGGTCACCGCCCGCTACACCGCGCCGGATCTGATCGCCAAGCGTTCCCTGGTATCCGGGAACATCGGCACCGCGCTCACCGAGAAGCTGGCCAAGTACGGGGCCCAGGTGATCAACATCGACATGCGCAGCCAACGCGGTGAAGGCCAAGGCTGACGGTGACTCGTACGCATTGCTCAAGAACGCGACCGCGCAGGCGGACGCGCTGAAGGTCCAGAACGCGGCCCTGTCACAGAGCAAGGAGGTACTCGAGCTGCGTCGCATCGAGGTGGAACAGACCAAGGCGGACCGCTGGAACGGCCAGCTCCCGCAGAACGTCTACGCGGGCACGCCGATCCCGTTCTTCCAGCCCCATTGAGGCGCAGCACGCGGCGCGGCGGCTAACGCCTCCCCACGGTGACGTGCGTGGCCTTCTCGCCCGTGACGCAGGCAGTGCACTGGTAGCCGAGGGCTGGCAGGTCCAGCCCTGCCCACAGGTTCTCCCCGGCCCCAAGCAGTACCCGGCCGACAGCCAGGTGCATCTCGTCGACGAGGCCTGCGGCCAGGTACTCGCGGATCGTGGCGACGCCACCACCCAGCCGCACATCCTGGCCGCCAGCGGCCGCGGTCGCGCGCTCCAGCGCAGACATGATGCCGTCGGTAACGAAGTGGAAGGTGGTGCCGCCGGCCATCGCCAGCGGCGCGCGCGCGTGGTGGCTCAGAACGAAGACCTCGCAGCGGTACGGAGGTTCAGCGCCCCACCAGCCGCGCCAGCTGTCATCCGGCCACGGACCGCGCACTGGCCCGAACATGTTCCTCCCCAGGATCCATGCCCCGACGTTGACGAAACCGCGGGCGGCGAAGTCGTCATCGACACCAGTGCCCCCGCCTGCCTGGCCGAACATCTTCTGGAACGTGCGCGTACCGAAGGCCCAGCCGTGCAGCGCCATGCCGCCAAGCCCCATGGGATTCTCCAGATCCTGCCGCGGGCCGGCGCCGAAGCCGTCGATCGAGATCCCGAAGCAGTTCACGCGTAACTTGGTCATGGTGTTCCCGGCAGGACGCTGTAGCGGCGGGACGGGCAGAATAAGGCCTTCCGCGTGCGACTGCGAAGCGCATGCTTCTGCCATCCTCACAGGAGTGCCTGATTGGCTGAATGGTCCCACCGCTACGCGCACATCAACGGGCTGCGCGTGCACTACGTCGAGCAGGGCACAGGCCCGCTGGTGGTGCTGTGCCACGGCTTCCCGCACCTGTGGTTCTCCTGGCGGCACCAGATCCCGGCGCTCGCCGCCGCCGGCTTCCGCGTCGTGGCTCCCGACATGCGCGGCATGGGGCAGACGCACGCCCCGGCTGCGGTCGAGGCCTACGACGTTATCCACACGGTGGGCGACCTCACCGGGCTGCTGGACCATCTCGGCGAGTCGCAGGCGGTGTTCGTCGGCCTGGACTTCGGGGTGTTTGCGATCTATGACCTCGCGTTCCGCCACCCCGAGCGCGTGCGCGCCATCATCGGGCTGGAGAACCCGGCGACGCCGCACAACCCGGCATTGCCGCCGCTGGTGGAGGCGGCGCAGTGGGCGCGCAACCACTTCGTGCATATCCATTACTTCGAGCCCGCAGGACCTGCCGATGCGGCGCTCAACGCGCACCCGCGCGAGTTCCTGGCCGGGGTGTTCTACGCGCTGAGCGGGGACTACCACTACCTGGACGTGTGGAAGCACCCGCCCGGGACGAGCTACCTGGATGCGTTGCCGCAGCCCCCGCCACTGCCCTGGAAGTGGCTCTCGGAGCTTGAACTGGAGTTCTTCGTCAGCGAGTACGCGCGCAGCGGCTTCACCGGCGGGCTCAACTGGTACCGCGCCATGGACCTGCGCTGGGCGCAGCGCCGGCAGTTCGAGGGAACCCGGAACCCCGCGCCGTTCTTTTTTATCGGCAGCGAGCGCGACTGCGACCTGGAGGCCTGGCACGGCGATGACCCGCTCGGGCAGCTGCGCCTGCAGTACCAGGACGTGCGCGGCGTGGCGATGCTCGCCGAGGCCGGGCACATGATGCAGATGGAGCGCCCGGCGGAAGTGAACCAGTGGCTGCTGAAGTTCCTGGCGCAGCTGTCCTGACAGCGGTGAGTACCCTTCTCGCCCCGCCGCTGTCGCTGTACGTGCATTTCCCGTGGTGCGTGCGCAAGTGCCCGTACTGCGACTTCAACTCCCACACCCTCAACGGCGAGCTCGCGCAGGGGCCGTACCTGGCGCGTCTGGAACGTGACCTGGCCGCGCAGGCACCCGCGGTGGCCGGGCGCACCGTGGAAACGGTGTTCCTGGGTGGGGGTACGCCGAGCTTGTTCTCGCCGCGCTCGATAGCGCGCGTGCTGGAGATGGCCCGCACGCATCTGGGGCTGGCGGCGGATGCCGAAGTGACCATGGAGGCAAACCCGGGGACGATCGAGCGCGGCGCCTTCGCCGAATACGTGCCGCCGGGGTCAACCGCGTGTCACTGGGCGCACAGAGCTTCGATGCGGCGACACTGACGGCGCTCGGGCGCATTCATTCCCCCAGGGAAACCCAGGTCGCCGCGCAGGAGCTGCACGCGGCCGGCCTTGCGAATTTCAACCTTGACCTGATGTACGCGCTGCCCGGACAGGATTCCGCGGCTGCGCTGCGCGACGTGGAGCAGGCGCTGGCGCTCGCGCCCGCCCACCTGTCGCACTACCAGCTGACGCTTGAGCCGGGCACGGTATTTGCGGCCAGGCCACCGGTGCTTCCCGAAGACGACGCGGCCGCCACCATGCTCGGCACCTGCGCCGAACGCCTGGCGCAGGCAGGCCTTGCGCAGTACGAGGTCTCAGCGTATGCATCGCCGGGGCGCCAGTGCCGCCACAATCTCAACTACTGGAACTTTGGTGACTACCTCGGCGTTGGTGCCGGGGCACACGGCAAGATCACGCACGCGGGCGAGGGTGTGGTCGAGCGCACCGTGCAGTTGCGCGAACCACGGCGCTACCTGGCAGCAAGCGATGAGCAGCTGGTGCGCCGGCGCATTCCCGCCGCCGAACTGCCGTTCGAGTTCATGCTGAACGCGTTGCGGCTGCGTGGCGGGTTCGCGCGCTCGCTCTTCGGCGAGCGCACGGGCCTTGGCTGGGACGCGATTGCCGCGCCGCTGGAGCTGGTGCAGAGCGTGGCCTGGTGCTGAGCGGGGAGGAGCTCGTCCGTCCGAGCCCACAGGGGCTGCGGTTCCTCAACGAGCCCCTGCTCGCTTTTCCTGGCCGAAAAGGCGCGAAATGACCGGCGCTTTTGGATTGTCAATTGCGTCTGGCGGCCGCTCCCGGGCAATCGGCACGGGCTTTATTCACAGGTGCGAGGGGGTGCACGGAGAATGAGCGAATTACACGCCAAACCGACCAAGTAGCTCAATGAGTGCCGTCGTAACTCATTGAGAAGAAAGGGTAAAAAGGCCTGGTCATTTTTTGACCAAGGTAACAAATATGCAATCTGGCGGCCGAAAACGGTGCCGTGCGAAGCGCGCGTCATCCACAGAGTTATCCACAGCTTCTGTGGATAAGGATCGGGGGCTTCGGGGGCTGCGCACGGTAAGGCTTGAGGGCGGGCGGGACTGCCGCTAAACTCGCGCGCCCTTTAACCCGGGTGACCGCCGCCCCATATAGCGGTAAGCTCCTTAACGAAGCTGAGAGTGCGCCATGAAAGCCGCGATTCACCCCGAGTACAAAGAGATCACCGTGAGCTGCACGTGCGGCAACACGTTCAAGACCAGCTCGACCCTCGGCACATGACCTGCAGGTCGAGGTGTGCTCGAACTGCCATCCGTTCTACACCGGCAAGCAGAAGATGGTCGACACCGCCGGCCGCGTCGACAAGTTCCGCAAGAAGTACGCCGCCGCTGCGGCTGCGAAGTGATCGTGGCGCGTCGCGGCCCGCACGGCCGCGACGCGCTTGCCCTCCTGCCGCCACTGCCCAAGCGCGTCCTGCGCCTGCGCAGATCCTGCCCGCATACATGACTTAATTGCCGGTCGCTGCCGAGCGCCAGCGAGTGCCCCCAGCACTCACCTGGCGGCCTCTCTCTTTTGAGGTTACCCGCGAGTAGGCGGTTGCCTTGATTCGCGGCACGGACCATGTAAACCTCGTTTGTTCCGGCACCGTGCGCTTGATGCGGGTGCTGTTTCGCCTTCGCCCACACGGAAAGCGGCTTCGGAAATGACCGAGAAGAAAGCATTCGAGCTCAGCGATCGGCAGCGGCGCAGACCGCGCAGCTGCCGGTTCGCACCGGGACCATGGGGCCTTCGGTGGTTGACATTGCCGGCCTCTACAAGGACCTCGAGGTCTTCACCTACGACCCGGGCTTCGGCGCCACGGCTGCGACCGAGAGCCGCATCACCTACATCGACGGCGACGCCGGGGTGCTGCTGTACCGCGGCTACCCGATCGAGCAGCTGGCGGAGAAGAGCTCGTTCA
Source organism: uncultured Pseudomonadota bacterium (assembly GCA_963703025.1). Taxonomy (GTDB): domain Bacteria; phylum Pseudomonadota; class Gammaproteobacteria; order Steroidobacterales; family Steroidobacteraceae; genus 13-2-20CM-66-19. Next base: position 1,545,316 of record OY969778.1, read on the forward strand.
TGGAGGTGGCCTACCTGCTGCTGCTGGGCGAGCTGCCCTCGCAGAAGCAGCTGGAGGAGTTCAGCGGCAACATCCGTTATCACACGATGATCAACGAGTCGTTGCTGCGCTTCTTCAACGCGTTCAACCACAACGCCCACCCGATGGCGATGGTGTCCGGCGTCGTGGCCTCGATGTCCGCCTTCTACCACGACACGATGGACATCAATAACCCGCGCCATCGCGAGATCTTCGCCCACCGCATCATCGCCAAGATCCCGACCATCGCCGCGGCCGCCCACAAGCACTCGCTGGGCCAGCCGTTCATCTACCCGCGAACAAGCTCGACTACGCCGAGCAACGTGCTCAACATGCTGTTCGCGGTGCCCTGCGAGCAGTACCAGGTCGACCCGATCGCCGCCAAGGCGCTCGACCTGCTGTTCGTGCTGCACGCGGACCATGAGCAGAATGCCAGCACCTCGACCGTGCGGCTGGCAGGCAGCACCGGTGCGAACCCGTACGCGGCAATCTCCGCGGGCGTCTCGGCGCTGTGGGGACCGGCGCACGGCGGCGCCAACGAGGCGGTGCTCGCGATGCTCGAGCAGATCGGCACCGTCGAGAACATCCCCAAGTACCTGGCCATGGCCAAGGACAAGATCGAGCCACTTCCGGCTGATGGGCTTCGGCCACCGCGTCTACAAGAACTTCGACCCGCGCGCGAAGATCATCCGCGAGATGTGCCACAAGGTGCTCGAGCAGCTCGGCCGCAGCGACAACCCGCTGCTCGAGCTGGCGCTGCGCCTGGAGGAGATCGCGCTGAAGGACGAGTACTTCATCGCCCGCAAGCTGTACCCGAACGTGGATTTCTACTCCGGCGTGATCTATAGCGCGATCGGCATCCCGCGCTCGATGTTCACCGTGATGTTCGCGATCGCGCGCACCGTCGGCTGGGTCGCGCACTGGCAGGAGATGATCTCGGACCCGGCCATGCGCATCGGCCGGCCGCGCCAGCTGTACACCGGCCCCACGCAGGCGCGACTACCTCGAGGTGGGCAAGCGCTAGGGATGTAGGTCGCCACGCGGCGGCGTCACCTTCAGGACTGTTCGAGGAGTGCCTCGACCTCGAGGGCATTTGCCCGGCGCATCGGCCGCCCGTCCACCGGGCTCACCGGGGCCTGGCGGATCCCGTCGGTCGGAAACACCAGTCGCCTCGATCGGCTGGTCATCGACCTCGAAGCGCACCCCGGGAAAGGCGCGCACGCGCTCGGCGTTGAGCTTCACGCGCTTCTCGGTCACCTCGTGCGGGATGCCCTCGTCGATGAGCTTCAGGGTGACCGACTCGGCTCTGTCTGCGAACAGGTGCAGCTGCACGTCGGAGTGCTCGGTGGCCGTGCCGGAGAGCACCGAGCCCACCAGTCGCGGCTCGAACTCCTTCAGGTAGCGCATCGCCGCGAGCGCGGCGCGGCGCTGCGCCTCCAGCGCCTGCACGTGGTTCTCGCCGCCGAACAGGCGCTGGTAGCCGGCGAGCGCCTCCTCGATCTCGCTGTTCTTGGGCAGGATGGCACTCATCTCGGACAAACCTAAGCGCTCGGCTGCCTTGCGCTTGGCGACGAGGAAGTCGCGGATGCCGTGCTCGGCCATGATGCGCGCGGCTTCCTGCGCGAGCGCCAGGCGCAGGTTGTCGCTGCGGCGTTTGGTGTCGCTTCGCGCGCATTCTCTAGAAGATCGGCTCGCCGCTGGCCTGGCCCTGCTGGGCCTGGCTGCGCCGGCGGGCTGCGTCCTGGCCGAGGGCAGGTGATCGGCGATGAACATCTCGGGAATCCCGTTGGCGTTCTCGGCTCTCACCAGCGTGCCGGTCTCCGGGGAGATGCGCAAGGTCACGATGCCATCGGGCATCGCGCGGTGCTGCTCGGCGACGCCCTTGAGCGCCTCGCGCATGAAGTCGATCCAGATCGGCAGCGCGGTGCGCGCGCCTTCCTCGGCCTCCCCCAGCGGGCGCTCCTGGTCGAACCCGACCCACACCGTTGCCACGAGGTTGGGCGTGAAGCCGTTGAACCAGGTGTCCTTGGCCTCGTTGGTGGTGCCGGTCTTGCCGGCGATGTCGGTGCGGTTGAGGCTAAGCGCGCGCCGGCCGGTGCCGCGCTTGATGACGTCGGCCATCATGTCATCCATGACGTAGGCGTTCTGCGCGGTGATGACGCGCGGGGCAACCTCGCGGCCGGCAGCGGCGCGGGCTCCCCATGGGTGGCCGACTCGTCCGGCGGTGCATCGCCTGCCTGCGCCGCCGCGCTGGCCGGCGGCGCGGACGGCTCGCACTGCGGGCAGGCGCGCTGCGGGGCGGCGCGCCACACCACCTGGCCGGCGGCATCCTCGATGCGCTCGATGAAGTAGGGGTTGCACGCGGTAGCCGCCGTTGGCGAACACCGCGTAGCGCGGACGCCAGGTCGAGCGGGGTCACCGCCATGGTGCCCAGCGCCAGCGTCAGGTCGTGCGGCATCGCCTTGCGGGTCGAAGCCGAAGCGGGTGACGTAGTCGATCGCGGTGGAGATGCCGAGCTCCTTGAGGATGCGGATCGAGACCAGGTTGCGCGAGTGCACCAGCGCCTCGCGCAGGCGCGTCGGCCCGCCGAACGGCGCGCTCGGAGTTCTCCGGGCGCCAGTCGTCCTCGCTGCCGTTGCCACCCAGCACGATCGGCGCATCGAGGATGACGCTCGCCGGCGTGAAGCCGTGCTCGAGGGCGGCGGAGTACAGGAACGGCTTGAACCCCGAGCCGGGCAGGCGCCGCGCCTGGGTCACGCGGTTGTACTTGTTGGTGAAGTAGTCGAAGCCGCCGACCAGGGCGACGACGCTGCCATCGTTCGGGTCGAGCGCGACGAGCGCGCTTTGCGCCTCGGGCAGCTGCGCCAGCTGCGCGTGCCCGTCATTGTCGGCGACGACGTAGACCACGTCGCCGCGCGCGAGCACCTGGCCGGCATCCTTCGGCGCCGGCCCCACGGTCTCGTTCTGCAGCTCCTTGCGCGCCCAGGACAGCCCGTCCCAGTCGATCTGCAGCGCTGCCGATGCGACCTTGCACGTAGGCCGCACGGACCGGTCGGCCACCGACACGACGATCGCCGGCGACAGGTTGCCGATGGCCGCGTACTCGTCCACCAGGTCCTCGTACGTCCGGCTCGCCGTGGCCGGCAAGCTCCACGTGCCCGGCGGGGCCGCGCCAGCCGTGGCGGCGGTCGTACTCGATGAGGCCGACGCGCACCGCGCGGTTGGCATCGCCCTGCAGGCGGCCGTCGATGGTGGTGTAGACCTTGTAGCCGGCGCTCTCGGCGGACGGGCCGAAGCGCTGGCGCAGCTCCAGGCGCGCCATCTCGGCGACATAGGGCGCCTCGACGTCGAACAGCGGCGCGTGTGCGCGCGCCTGCATCGGTTCCTTGTTGGCAGCCTCGGCGGTGGCCGCGTCGATGTAGCCCAGCTCGCGCATGCGCCGCAGTACGTAGGCGCGCCGCGAGGTCGGCCAGCTGCGGATCGACGATCGGGTTGTAGCGCGAGGGCGCCTTGGGGAGACCGGCGATGGTGGCGGCCTCGGCGACGTCGAGCTTGTCGAGCGTCTTGCCGAAGAAGGCCTCGGCGGCGGCGGCCACCCCGTAGGCGCGCTGACCGAAGAAGATGACGTTCAGGTAGAGCCCGAAGATCTCCTGCTTGGTGAACTCGTGCTCCATGCGGTAGGTGACGAAGGTCTCCTGCAGCTTGCGGCGCGCGGTCTTGTCGAGGCTCAGGAACATGTTGCGCGCGGCCTGCATGGTGATCGTGCTCGCGCCCTGGGTCTTGTCGCCCGAGACGAGGTCGACCGCGCACGGCGCGCACCACGCCGAAGTAGTCGATGCCGTGGTGCTCGAAGAAGCGCTCGTCCTCGGCGGCCAGGAAGGCGTGCTTTACCAGCTCAGGGATCTGGTCGTAGGTGACCGGGATGCGCCGCTGCTCGCCGATCTGCGCGATCAGCGCGCCGCTGCGCGTGTAGACGCGCAAGGGCACCTGCAGCTCCACGTTGCGCATCGACTCGATCGAGGGCAGCGAGGGCAGCAGGTACACGTAGCTGCAGGCGAGCGCGTAGCGCGCCCAGAAGTGTGAACAGCATCACAATTCCTGCCAGCGCACCGAGAATCCGAAAGTAATTCCATTTCACAGAAACCAACTCTCATCGCTTGCGCTCGCTACGGGCGCTATGCATAGTAGCCGCCGTTTCAAGGGCAAACTCACCGAAAGGTGGGGACGCAAAGCCTCCGGTCTACGGGACGTAAGTACCTATGACAGCGGGGTTGCCGGTTCGAACGTTAACGCACTGCGCCGCGAGTGGTCACGCGCAGCCGTTGGCTCAAGGTTCGCGCCGACCGACCGCACCGCTGGTACCTGCCGCCCGTATCTACCGTGAGCGCCTGACGTCCCCAGGACGCTTGGACAAGGTCAAAGCACAAATCGTTGATCGCGACTATCGTTAGCGCCGCCCGTGACGCTGTCGGCAGTTTGCGCCACCGCACCTCGGGTACCGTGCCGATCCGTGAGCCCTCTCACGTTCAATTTAACTTTGCGCTGATATATAGTGTTCCCGAGTTTGAATGCAGGGCGGTCAATTTCAGGCGTAATGTCCTGAAAAGGAAATAAAAATGTTGCTCTTGCAGCGAAAGTACCGCCCGATCCTGGGACTTGACATAACCACGTCCTCGGTCAAGCTCATCGAGCTTGCCATGGCCGGCGGTCAATACCGGGTAGAGGCCTATGCCGCCGAGCCCACCCCCCAGAACGCGATCAACGAGAAGGCGATCGTGGATGCGGAAGCGGTCGGCGAGGCGATCCGCCGCGCCGTGAAGCGCGCCGGCGCCAAGAGCAGCGAGGTGGCGGTGGCGATCTCCGGCGACGCCGCGATCACCAAGGTGATCCAGATGCCGCGCGCGCTGCGCAGCGGCGACCTCGAGGCCCAGGTGGAGATGCAGGCGGACCAGTACATCCCCTTCCCGATGGACGAGGTCTCCTACGACTTCGAAGTCCTCGGGCCCAGCGAGAAGGATCCCGACACCAACGACGTGCTGCTGGTGGCCACGCGCACCGAGAACGTCGAGCAGCGCCAGGCCGCGGTCAAGGCCGCCGGACTTACCGCGAAGATCGTGGACGTCGAGGCCTTCGCTCTCGAGAACGCCTGCAAGCTCATGACGCACCAGATGCCCGACGGCGGCATCGACCGCACCATCGCCAACGTCGACTTCGGCGCCAGCAGCACCACCTTCAGCGTGCTGCGCAACCTCAAGGTCGTATACACGCGCGACTTCGCCTTCGGCGGGCAGCAGCTCACCGAGGAAATCATGCGCACCTACGGACTGGCGATGGAAGAGGCCGGCCGCGCCAAGAAGGAAGGCGGCCTGCCGGGCAACTACCAGTCGGAAGTGCTCGACCCGTTCATCGACGACATGACGCAGCAGGTGAGCCGCTCGCTGCAGTTCTACCTGGCCTCCGGCTCCGGCCGCGAGCAGCCGGAGAAGATCCTGGTGTGCGGCGGCTGCGCCAACATCCCCGGGGTCGCGGAAGTGATTTCCAGCCGCGTCGGGATTTCCGCCGAGAAGGGCGACCCGCTCGGCCAGATGAAGCTGTCCTCGCGCGCCAAGGCGCAGGCCGTGCAACGCGACGCCACGGCCCTACTGACAGCCTGCGGACTCGCACTGCGGAGTTTCGACTGATATGCCACGCATAAACCTACTTCCCTGGCGTGAAGGCCAACGCAAGGAGCGCAAGCTCGCGTTCCTGGTCGCCCTCGGTGTGGCGGCGCTGGCCGCCGGCGTCGCCGCCTTCGCCGCCTACCTGCTGTACGGCTCGATGATCGAGGGCCAGCAGCATCGCAACGACATGCTGCGCGCGGAGATCAAGACGCTCGACAAGCAGAACGAGGAGATCAACGACCTCGAGACGCAGAAGCAGAAGTTCATCGCGCGCATGGAGATCATCGAGAAGCTGCAGCGCTCGCGCCCGGAGATCGTGCACGTGTTCGACGAGATCGTGCGCACCCTGCCGGAGGGCGTGTACCTCACCGCCATCAAGCAGAGCGACAAGAAGCTGAAGTTCGAGGGCGTCGCGCAGTCAAGCACCCGCGTCTCCTCCTTCATGCGCAACATCGACGGCTCGCAGTGGCTGCGTAACCCTGAGCTTGAGGTCGTGCAGGCCACCAAGGGCTCAGGTCCCGGCTCGAGCTTCACGCTCTCGGCCTACCAGGTCTCGACCGCTGGCGCCGACGACGGCGGCGGGCGCGTGCCCAAGGGCAAGATCCGCAAGGCCAGCGCCGCAGGCGGCAGTGGAGCCCCGCAATGAACATCGTAGAAGAACTGCGCTCATTGGATTACCGCGACCCGGGTCGCTGGCCGATGCCGATCCGCGCCGCCGCGGTGGGCCTCGCCTTCCTGGTGCTCTCGGTCGCGCTCATCTACTTCCTGGTGTGGGACGAGCAGCGCCCGAAGCTGCAGCAGTTCGCCGCCGAGGAACAGACGCTGCGCCAGGAGTTCAAGCGACAAGCACGCCAAGGCTGTGAACCTTGACCTCTACAAGCAGCAGCTGAAGGACATCGAGCGCTCCTTCGGCGCCCTGCTGCGCCAGTTGCCCGGCCGCACCGAGGTGCCGAGCCTGCTGGTGGACATCTCCCAGACCGGCCTTGCCGCGGGCCTGGAGGAGAAGCTGTTCCAGCCCCAGCCCGAGCAGCGCAAGGACTTCTACGCGGAGCTGCCGATCAAGATCCGCCTCACCGGCAGCTACCACCAGTTCGGCGAGTTCGTCAGCGGCCTTGCGGCGCTGCCGCGCATCGTCACGCTGCACGACATCGACATCAAGCCGGACAACAAGGACGCCTACGACCAGTTGTCCCTGGAATTGACGGCCAAGACCTATCGCTATCTGGATGAGGACGAGATCGCCGCAGGCGAGGCGGAGAAGAAGGCCGACGTCACGCACCGCCCGCCGGGCGCGACGAATTGATTACCGTGGGCATGAACCGGTACGCACCTATGCACAAGCACACCATACGCAACGGCTTCCGCATCAGCTGCATGGCGCTCGCCTGCGCAGGCTACGTGGCACTGACCGCCTGCTCGAGCGCGGACGACGAGCTCACGCGCTTCGTGGAGGACACGAAGAAGGAGCCCGGTGGCCGCGTCGACCCGCTGCCGGAGATCAAGCCCTACGAGACCTACGTGTACGCGGCGACCGACCTGCGTTCGCCGTTCCTGCCCAGCAGCCCGGGCTCGGGCGCCGGGCTTGCCGGGGTGCGCCCGGACCAGAAGCGCAACCGCGAGTTCCTCGAGCAGTACTCGCTCGACACCTTGAAGATGGTCGGCACGCTGCGCCTGGGCACCTCGATCTTCGGGCTCGTGCAGACCAAGGACGGGCTGGTGCATCGCGTCAGCGCCGGCAACCATATCGGCCAGGCCGAAGGCAAGATCACAGACATCAGCCCCTCGAAAATCAGTGTTGTTGAAATCGTTCCGGACAGCCTCGGCGGGTATATGGAACGCCCCGCCGCGCTTGCCCTAAACGAGTAAGGTCCAGCAGGGAGTTCTCAAGAATGCAACGCCATCGCCTCATGAACCGTCTCCTCGGCACCGCCACCTGGCTCGTGCTCGCAGGGGTAATTGGCATGCTCCCGGGAGCACCTGCTCGTGCCGCGGATGAACCCGCGCTGCAAGCGATCGATGTACAGCCGCTGCCCGGTCAGCAGCTGCAGCTGACCATGCGCCTGTCGGGACCCGCCCCGCAGCCGCTGGCCTTCACCATCGACAACCCGGCACGCATCTCGCTGGACCTGCCGAACACGACCCTGGCGCTGCCCTCGCGGCGCATCGACGTGCACGCCTCGGGCCTGGACACGATCGTGGCCGCCGAGACCAAGGACCGCACCCGCCTGGTGCTGAACCTCGACAAGATGGTGCCCTACGACACCCGCGTCGACGGCAACAACATCATCGTCATGCTCGGTGTCGCCGGCAGCGCGGGCGCCGCCCCCGCCGCGGCAACCGCCATGTCCTCCGGTGGCAGCCCCGCCGCCTCCGGCTCGCGCGAACTGCGCTCCATCGACTTCCGCCGCAGCGCCGATGGCGCCGGGCGCGTGGTCGTGAAGCTCTCCGACCCGCACATCCGCATCAACCTGCACCAGGTGGGCAACCAGATCGTCGCCGACTTCGCCGACGCCGGCGTGCCGGCCACGCTGATGCGCCGCTACGATGCGACCGACTTCGGCACCCCGGTCTCAAGCTTCGACGTCACCCGCAACGGCAACGGCGCACGCATCGCGATCACCGCCGGCGGTGACTTCGAGCAGCTCGCCTACCAGTCCGACGACCAGTACGTCATCGAGGTCTCCCCGCACCACAAGGCGGCGAACGCCCCCGAGGACAAGCCGGTCTACACCGGCGAGCGCCTGACCCTTAACTTCCAGGACATCGAGACCCGCGCGGTGCTGCAGCTGCTGGCTGACGCCAGCGGCCAGAACATCGTGGTCAGCGACTCGGTCAACGGCAACGTCACGCTGCGCCTGCAGAACGTGCCGTGGGACCAGGCGCTGGACATCGTGCTGCGCACCAAGGGCCTCGACAAGCGCCGCCAGGACAACGTCATCATCGTCGCCCCGCAGGCGGAGCTTGCCTCGCGCGAGAAGGCGGAGCTTGCCGCGAAGCAAGGACGTGCAGGAGCTGGCGCCGCTGCGCTCGGAGTACCTGCAGGTAAACTATGCCAAGGCCACCGACATCGCCCTGCTCATCAGGAACAACAAGGACGGCCCGCAGGCCGGCAGCCTGCTGTCGACGCGCGGCAGCGTCGCGGTTGATGAACGCACCAACACGCTCCTGCTGCAGGACACCTCGGACCGCCTGGCCGACATCCGCCGGCTGGTCGCGACGCTGGACATCCCGGTGCGCCAGGTGCTCATCGAGGCGCGCATCGTGGTCGTGAACAACGACTTCGAGCGTGACCTGGGTGCGCGCTTCGGCTTCACCGGCTGGACCACCAGTGGCAACAACGGGCTGGTGAGCACCACCGGTACCGCCGCCGGCAACGATGTGCAGACCAACACCTTCATCGCCGGCCAGAACGCCATCAACAACGCGGTGAACGCCGGCACCACGCCGGTGCCGCTGCCGACCTACGGCATCCCGGCCGCCGCCAACCGCTACAACGTGAACCTGCCGGTCTCGAACCCCGCCGGCTCGATCGCGCTGGGCATCCTTGGCAGCAACTTCATGGTCGACCTGGAGCTGTCGGCCGCGCAGGCGGAGACGCAGGCGAACATCATCTCCTCCCCGCGGGTCATCACCGCGAACCAGAAGGAGGCGGTGATCGAGCAGGGCGTGGAGATTCCCTACCAGGCATCGGCCTCCAGCGGCGCTACGACCATCCAGTTCAAGGAGGCGGTGCTCTCGTTGAAGGTCACGCCGCAGATCACCCCCGACAACCGCATCATCATGGACCTTGACGTGCGCGACGACAGCGTCGGCACAGGTCGTGGTGGCCTCCGGTGGCGTGAACGTGCCCTCGATCAACACCCGCGAGATCGCCACCCAGGTGCTGGTGAACGACGGCCAGACGATCGTGCTCGGCGGCATCCTGGAGACCACCCAGCGCGAGGATGACACCAAGGTTCCCTACCTCGGCGACATCCCGGTGCTCGGCCACCTGTTCAAGAGCACCTCGCACAAGGACAACAAGGACGAGCTGATGATCTTCATCACCCCGAAGATCGTGCGCGAGGGCATCACTGCCGCCAACTAAGCCTCCGGGACACTTCCCCCAAGCTGTACCGCGGCCGCCTTCGAGGCGGCCGCGGTGTTTGCGGCCCGCGTTGCGCGTTTAGGTATCCTGTGGCGACCCATGCGCGGCACCAGCAACGTATTCCTGATCGGCCCGATGGGCTCCGGCAAGACCGCCGTGGGACGCCAGGTTGCGCGCGGCCTGGACCTGCCCTTCTACGACAGCGATGCGGAGATCGAGCGGCGCACCGGCGTGGACATCCCCTTCATCTTCGACAAGGAGGGTGAGGCGGGTTTCCGCGAGCGCGAGCGCGAGGCGATCGAGGCGCTCACCGGCATGAGCGGCGTCGTGCTCGCCACCGGCGGCGGGGCGGTGCTGCTGCCGCAGAACCGCCAGCTGCTGGGTGCGCGCGGGCGCGTGGTCTACCTGCAGACCTCCGTGGCGCAGCAGGTGCACCGGGTGCGTCACGGGCGGCATCGCCCGCTGCTCAACGACGCGGACCCCACCGAGCGACTGGGCCAGCTGATGGATGCCCGCGCCCCGCTGTACGCGGAGGTCGCCGACATCACCGTGGCGACCGACGGGCGGCGCGTGCAGGCGGTCGCCGAGCAAATCCTGCGCGAACTGCTGGAAATGGGTGCCTGACCGGCGCCGCTGCCGGCAGGCGCGGGTGGCCCTCACGTATACTTTGCCGCCCTTTGCCCCCAAGGCCGCGCCCAACGAACGCACCCGTGCACACGCTGAACGTCGAACTCGGAACCCGCAGCTACCCCATCCTGATCGGGGCCGGGCTGCTCGGGCACGAGGATTCATTTGCGCGCCTGGCCGCCCGCGACGTGCTCATCGTCAGCAACAGCAGCGTCGCCCCGCTGTACATGGCGCCGCTGCGCCGCAGCCTGGGCACGCGGCGCCTGGTGGAGGTCATCCTGCCGGACGGCGAATCGCACAAGACCCTGGCCAACATGGCACGCGTGCTGGATGTCCTGGTCGCCAACCGCTTCGCCCGCGATTGCGCGGTGCTGGCACTCGGGGGCGGGGTGGTCGGGGACCTCGCAGGCTTCGCCGCCGCCTGCTACCAGCGCGGCGTCGCCTTCGTGCAGGTGCCGACCACGCTTCTGGCCCAGGTCGACTCGGCGGTCGGTGGCAAGACCGGGGTCAACCACGTCGGCGGCAAGAACCTCATCGGCGCCTTCCACCAGCCCGAGCTGGTGGTCTGCGACACCGACACCCTGTCGAGCCTGCCGCCGCGGGAGCTGCGTGCGGGCTTGGCCGAGGTCATCAAGTACGGGCTGATCTGCGATGCGCCGCTGGTGGGGTGGCTGGAGGGGCACCTGGGGCAGCTGCTCGACAGGCGCCCGAAGGCCCTGGCGCACGTGATCCTGCGCTCGTGCCAGATCAAGGCGGCCATCGTGGGCCGCGACGAGCGCGAGCACGGCGAGCGCGCCCTGCTGAACCTCGGGCATACCTTCGGGCACGCAGTGGAAGCTGCCACCTCGTATAAGGAGTGGCTGCACGGGGAGGCGGTGGCCGCGGGACTGGCGATGGCCGCGACGATGTCCTGCGAGTGCGGGCTGCTCGGCGCCGCGGATGCCGAGCGTGTACGCCGCCTGGTAGCGCTGGCAGGGCTGCCAACGCAGGTGGCAACGGTCAGTCCGCAGCAGATGCTCGCGCACATGCGCATCGACAAGAAGGTGCTCGGCGGGCGCCTGCGGCTGGTGTTGCTGCGCGCCCTGGGCGAGGCGTTCATCACGGCCGACTACCCCCCCGAGGCCCTGCAGCGCACGCTGGCGCAGCATTGCGGCGCGGGCGCCCCATGAGCGCGCCGGCCGCCGATGCCGTGCTCGCCGCGTATGCGGCCCACGACGACCAGTCGCGCGGCCGGCGCGTGCCGGAGGACAAGCCGGAGTTCCGCGGCGAGTTCCAGCGCGACCGCGACCGCATCATCCATTCCAACGCCTTCCGCCGCCTGGTCTACAAGACCCAGGTGTTCGTGAACCACGAGGGTGACCTGTACCGCACGCGCGTCACCCACTCGATCGAGGTGGCGCAGATCGCCCGCTCGGTGGCGCTCGCGCTGCACCTGAACGAGCCGCTGACCGAGGCGATCTCGCTCGCGCACGACCTGGGCCACACGCCCTTCGGTCATGCCGGGCAGGACGCGCTCAACGAGTGCATGCGCGAGTACGGTGGCTTCGAGCACAACCTGCAGTCGCTGCGCGTGGTCGATGAGCTGGAGGAGCACTACGCGCAGTTTCGCGGACTCAACCTCACATTCGAGTGCCGCGAGGGCATCCTCAAGCACGCCTCGGTGCGCAACGCACGTGAACTCGGGGAGGTCGGTGAGCGCTTCCTCAAGCGCCAGCAGCCGGGGCTGGAGGCGCAGATCGCCAACCTCGCCGATGAGATCGCCTACAACAACCACGACGTCGACGACGGCATCCGCGCGCAGCTGATCGACCTGCCCGCGCTGCGTGAGGTGCGCATGTTCCGGCGCCAGTACGACGCCGTGGCGCTGCAGTACCCGCAGTTGGGCGAGCGGCGCGTGGTCCACGAGACGATCCGCCGCATGATCAACCACGTGGTGAGCGACTTCATCCACACGACCCAGGGTCAGCTTGAGCAAGTGCGGCCCAAGTCAATCGACGAGGTACGCGCGCACACCAAGCCACTGGCAAGGCTGAGCGAGGCCTGCTACGAGGAACACCTGGAGCTTAAGTCCTTCCTGCGCGAGCACGTCTACCGGCACTACAAGGTGCTGCGCATGACCTCAAAGGCGCGCCGCGTGCTGCAGCAGCTGTTCGAAGCGTTCTTCAACGACGTGAGCCTCATGCCCACGGAGCACCGCGACCAGGCGCAGCGCGCGCAGGCCGCTGGCGGGGTCCCCGGGCGCGCGCGCGCGGTGTCCGATTACATCGCCGGCATGACCGATCGCTACGCGATCCTGGAGCACCGGCGCCTGTTCGAGCCCGGCGAGCGCACCTAGCCGCTCCCGCCCCACAAGGGCGCTCTTCACACTTCTTGAGACTTTCCCGCGCTGCAGCGGGTCCCCGCGACGCCTAGTTGCTCCGAGCGAGACTTCGTCTAGTCACGCTTAACCCATTAATTTCATTAATTTTTCTGGATTGAACCGCCGTTCAACCATGACTCTGTCACACATCGTTAATTGACATAAGTGATTGAGTTGCCTAGAGTTATGTAACAACAACAGCGTTTTTACAATGAATAAATCCGCCAGGGAAAAAGAAGCGGTTCTGAACGTGTTCGCATCATTGGTGCGGCCGCTCACCCGCGTCGCTTTTGAATACGGCATCTCCGCAAGCGAGATCTCCGGCGCTGTCCGTCGCACCTACATCCAGGCTCTCGAAGAGCGACTGATGGGTCAAAGCAGAGTCACGACGGATGCGCGCATCGCAGCGGTCGCCGGGCTTACCAAGTCGGACGTTTCTGCCCTGCGCGAGGCAACGCGCGCCGGCGCGCCCCATAGCCTTCGCGCCACCGTAAGTCTCGACCAGGTGACCAATCTGCTCACCTCCTGGCACACCCTGAGCGGCTACTCGGGTGCGTACGGCCTGGCGCTTGAGTTGGATCTCCTGCCGACCCCGGGCTCACCTCGCAAGAGTTTCCGCGAGCTGGTCGCCGCCTCATGTCCTGGCGCTGATACCGAAGCGCTATTGGATGAACTCGTTGCGTCCGGCTCGGTTGAGGTTGTCGATTCCTCCACGGTTCGCTGCCTTTCGCGCGCTTATCTACCTCAGGGTGCGGACGTTAAGCGTATTGAGCGAATGGGCCGATTTCTTTCGAGCGTTACGGCGAGTTTCGTTCACAACCTGCTGCGAGTCGGATCAGACCCGCTCTATTTCGAAAGAGCAGTCGTTTCGGACGAGCTGATGTCGGATTCCGCCCGCGACAAGTTTTCAGATGTGGCGGGGGAGCGTGGGCAAGAACTGCTCACAGAACTGGACACGTTTTTGACGCGCTTGGCTGAGTCCCAGCCGGCAAAGAGTGGAAAGAAATACGGCGTCGGCATTTATTTTTTTGAAGATCAGGTTCCCGAAGGCGGGAAAGCAAACCTAGACGAAGACGACAGCGTGCCTAGTCAGAGCGCTAAGCCTCAGATCATAGAAATCGACGTACTAGCGGGAATAAGCAGCAAGAAGTAGCTGCACGTTTTTGGGGAGAGGGCGATGAAGACTTCAATTTCAGCAGTCGTTGCGGCGCTTGTCGCTAGCGCAGCGGCTTCAATTGGCTATGCAGCTGGCAACGGAAGCGGTACCGAACTACTTGTTATAGGACCAGTCGAGGCCGTTAACGCCTCCGATCGAAGTGCCACTGTCCTCGGGCAGCGCGTGGAACTTTCGAGACCGGAAGCCTTAGCTGTCGGCGACGCGGTTGCTGTCTTCGGGCAGGCACGTCCTGACGGCAGTATTGTTGCGGCGACTATCCAACCGCGCGGTCTATACGTCGCGGGCGCCTCCCCGATCTATCTCGCTGGAACAGTACAGAAGTCCCAGCCTTCCATCGGTCGAGTCGTGGTTAACGGTGTGTCCATTGACCTGACGTCTGCCATGTCCTCCGGCAATGTCTCCCCGTTAGTGGGCAGCAAGTTGGCAATCGCAGGTATTCAGCCTTCGAACCGCGGAATCGTTGTGGTCAGCGGCATCAGTGGCTCGGGCGCTGGTGTGAGCGGAATTAGCGGCAGCGGTGACCACGTCAGCGGCATCAGCGGTTCAGGCGCTGGTGTGAGTGGGATCAGCGGCAGCGGCGCCCGTGTCAGCGGCATCAGCGGTTCAGGCGCTGGTGTGAGTGGGATCAGCGGCAGCGGCGCCCGTGTCAGTGGCATCAGCGGTTCAGGCGCTGGCGTCAGTGGTATCAGCGGCAGCGGTGACCACGTCAGCGGCATCAGCGGTTCAGGCGCTGGTGTGAGTGGGATCAGCGGCAGCGGCGCCCGTGTCAGTGGCATCAGCGGTTCAGGCGCTGGCGTCAGTGGTATCAGCGGCAGCGGTGCCCGCGTCAGCGGGATCAGCGGTTCAGGTGCTGGTGTAAGCGGCATCAGCGGTAGCGGCGCCCGCGTTAGCGGCATCAGTGGGTCAGGCGCTGGCGTCAGTGGTATCAGCGGCAGCGGTGCCCGCGTTAGCGGCATCAGTGGGTCAGGCGCTGGCGTCAGTGGTATCAGCGGCAGCGGTGCCCGCGTGAGTGGCATCAGCGGCTCGGGCGCTGGTGTCAGCGGCATCAGCGGGTCAGGCGCTGGCGTAAGCGGCATCAGCGGTAGCGGCGCCCGTGTCAGTGGCATCAGCGGTTCAGGCGCTGGCGTCAGTGGTATCAGCGGCAGCGGTGCCCGCGTCAGTGGCATCAGCGGGTCAGGCGCTGGCGTAAGCGGAATCAGCGGTAGCGGCGACCGTGTCAGCGGCATCAGCGGTTCAGGCGCTGGCGTCAGTGGTATCAGCGGCAGCGGTGCCCGCGTCAGTGGCATCAGCGGGTCAGGCGCTGGCGTAAGCGGAATCAGCGGTAGCGGCGACCGTGTCAGCGGCATCAGCGGTTCAGGCGCTGGCGTCAGTGGTATCAGCGGCAGCGGTGCCCGCGTTAGCGGCATCAGTGGCAGCGGTGCCCGCGTTAGCGGCATCAGCGGCTCAGGCGCTGGTGTCAGTGGTATCAGCGGCAGCGGTGCCCGCGTCAGTGGCATCAGCGGTTCAGGCGCTGGCGTCAGTGGTATCAGCGGCAGCGGTGCCCGCGTTAGCGGCATCAGTGGCAGCGGTGCCCGCGTTAGCGGCATCAGCGGCTCAGGCGCTGGTGTCAGTGGTATCAGCGGCAGCGGTGCCCGCGTCAGTGGCATCAGCGGTTCAGGCGCTGGCGTCAGTGGTATCAGCGGCAGCGGTGCCCGCGTTAGCGGCATCAGCGGATCAGGCGCTGGTGTCAGCGGCATCAGTGGCAGCGGTGCCCGCGTTAGCGGCATCAGTGGGTCAGGCGCTGGCGTGAGCGGAATCAGCGGTAGCGGTGCCCGCGTTGGCGGCATCAGCGGTTCAGGCGCTGGCGTCAGTGGTATCAGCGGCAGCGGTGCCCGCGTTAGCGGCATCAGTGGGTCAGGCGCTGGCGTAAGCGGAATCAGCGGTAGCGGCGACCGTGTCAGCGGCATCAGCGGTTCAGGCGCTGGCGTCAGTGGTATCAGCGGCAGCGGTGCCCGCGTTAGCGGCATCAGCGGATCAGGCGCTGGTGTCAGCGGCATCAGTGGCAGCGGTGCCCGCGTCAGTGGCATCAGCGGATCAGGCGCTGGTGTCAGTGGTATCAGCGGCAGCGGTGCCCGCGTCAGTGGCATCAGCGGATCAGGCGCTGGTGTGAGCGGCATCAGCGGTAGCGGTGCCCGCGTCAGTGGCATCAGCGGATCAGGCGCTGGTGTCAGTGGTATCAGCGGCAGCGGTGCCCGCGTCAGTGGCATCAGCGGATCAGGCGCTGGTGTGAGCGGCATCAGCGGTAGCGGCGACCGTGTCAGTGGCATCAGCGGCTCGGGCGCCGGCGTCAGCGGTATCAGCGGTAGCGGCGACCGTGTCAGTGGCATCAGCGGCTCGGGCGCCGGCGTCAGCGGTATCAGCGGTAGCGGTGATCGTGTCAGTGGCATCAGCGGCTCGGGCGCCGGCGTCAGCGGTATCAGCGGTAGCGGTGATCGTGTCAGTGGCATCAGCGGCTCGGGCGCCGGCGTCAGCGGTATCAGCGGTAGCGGCGACCGCGTTAGCGGCATCAGCGGCAGCGGCGATCGTGCTAGCGGCATCGTCGGAAACCGCACACGAGTGGCGGATGTGGGCGGCGGACGGGGATTCAGTCCTGGCGCCTCGAAGCGGTGACCATGTGACCGACATGTCACCAGCTCCCTTGAGAGCTGAACTGCCATAAAGCGTATCGATCCTGGGGGGCCTATTGGCCCCTCAGCTTTTGCTAACTAGCAAAACTGCTCAGACACTCGCACCGATCTGGCTACCACTAGCCCTGTCCGCTGATCGATCCTTACTGCGCTGAACCGAGATAATGCAGTTGAAGAGCAGTAAACGTGCCTCCAGTCGAAAATCTGTGCGTGCTAGTAGGTATGGTGGGTCCGTCAATGCGGAAACGGGCATCCTAGTCGAGCTAGCCGCCCTGCTACTCGGTTTTGGCATTAATCCCCACCGTCTGACCACGATAATGACGCGCGCATTTGCGCACGCCGCTGCACGCAGCGCTCGGTTGAAGAATGGCCGAGTTAGTTATGCAAGAGTAGCGGCCAAGACCGGGCTACGGCGCGCAGTCGTCACAACACTCCTCGATAAAGGGCCACCACCTCTCATTGCGCTCAGCCCCGTCGACAGAGTCGCGAATGGTTGGAGGACCGACAGCGATTTTCTGGACAAAGCGGGTAAGCCAATCGAATTGAAACTGGCTGGCAAGCAGAAAGCGTTCGCACGATTGGCGCGGAGGTATGCGCGCGACATACCACAACGCGCGCTCATTCAAGAGCTACTGGCGGAGGGCTTGGTCTCGTGCACAAACGATGGTTTACGTCTCAGACGCGCGCGACGTAAGCTCGTGTCCCTAGCATCGGATTCATTTTTGGAGTCAATCCGACAGTTGCTAGACGAAGCGCAGGAGAAAAAAACAGGTACGCGGCCCAAAGAGTCCAAAAAAAACCATAGATACTAAGTGTGCCTCGATGCGGCACCACTCAACTCATCGCGTAGTGCCTTCCTCAGTATCTTGCCGACATTGGTCTTTGGTAATTCCGTTTTGAAGTAGACGTGCTTAGGAACTTTGTAACCAGCTAGCGACTTGCGACAGTGATCTATAACGTCCTGTTCCGTCAGCTTGGGATCCTTGCGCACGACAAACAACGCCACTACTTCACCGGAGTGCTCGTCCGCCTGTGCCACCGCAGCGGCTTCCAGAATTCCTGGATGCGAGACCGCTACTGATTCAACCTCGTTTGGGTAGACGTTAAAGCCAGACACGAGAATCATGTCCTTCTTACGGTCCTCGATGAAGACAAATCCTGCGGAGTCGAACCTGCCGATATCACCGGTTCGCAGCCAACCCTCCGGCAGCATCACTTTCGCTGTCTCGTCTGGGCGGTGCCAGTAACCCTGCATAACCTGCGGGCCGCGAACGCAGATCTCGCCGATCTGCCCGACCGCAAGGTCTGCGCCGGCGTCATCCTTGATTGCGACCTCTGTCGATGAGATCGGGACCCCGATCGAGCCGTTGAAATCAGCGCCCATCGGATTGATGCAGGCGCCAGGCGATGTCTCTGTGAGTCCCCAGGCCTGCGTAAGCACGCAGCCCGTGATCTTCTTCCAACGCTCCGCAACCGCCGCCTGAACGGCCATGCCACCGCCCAGGGTGATCTTCAGCGCGCTGAAATCCAGTTCATTGAACCCAGGCGCGTGCATCATGCCGTTGAACAGCGTGTTGACACCGCTGATGTAGGTGCAAGGGTGTTTCTTCAGGTCCGCAATCAGCCCCGGCATGTCACGCGGGTTGATTACCAGCAGGTTGGTCCAGCCCAGCCTTGCGAAGACCATGCAATTCCCTGTCAGCGCGAAGATGTGGTACAGCGGTATGGCGGTGAGCAACGTGCCAGGCGTCTTGAGGATCTCTTTGCCGAGGAAAGCCTCGGACTGCAGGACATTGGCGCTGATATTCCCATGGGACAACATCGCGCCCTTGGCCACCCCGGTGGTGCCGCCTGTGTACTGCAGGAACGCGAGATCGTCGGGGACGACCTCCACCGGCTGCAGCTGGCCCTGTCGCCCCGCAGCCACCGCTGATCTGAAGTCGATGGATCCCCGGATGTCCCATGCGGGGACCTGCTTGCGTACGTGACGCACCACGAAATTCACGATCGCTGAGTTTGGGAATGGCAGGTAATCGCCGACGGCGGTCACCAGCACATGCTTGATCTGCGTCCTGGGCAGCACCGCCTGCAGTACGTGGGCGAAGTTCTCGAGCACCAGGATCGCGACCGCGCCGGAGTCCACGAGCTGGTGCTCAAGCTCCGGGGGGGTATAGAGCGGATTTGTGTTGACCACCACGATCCCGGCACGCAACGCGCCGAACAGAGCGATCGGGTACTGCAGGGTGTTCGGCAGCATGATCGCCATGCGGTCGCCCTTCTTCAGCCCGGCCTGCTGGAGCCAGGTGGCAAATGCGCGGCTGCGCTCATCGACCTCGCGGTATGTCAGCTTGGCGCCCATCGCGATGAACGCGACGCGCTCGGCGTATCGCTGGCAGCTGGTCTCGATCAGTTCTTTGACGGATCGCAACTGGCTCGCATCGATCTCGGCAGGGACCCCAGGCGGGTAGGACTTGAGCCAGATCTTTTCCATGCAGGTTCCTGTGGTCAGTGTCGCTTGTTCAGCAGCGGCTTGAGGTGCGGCCAGACGTTATCGAGGACAGTCGGCTCGCCCGCGGCGTTGGGGTGCATGCCGTCCTCCTGCATGAGCGCCGGGTTCAATGCGACATCCTGGAGCAGGAATGGCACCAGTGGCAGCTGGCTCTGCTGCGCGAGGGCGGCAAATGAAGCGGCGAACTGGTCGCCGTAGCGTGCCCCGTAGTTCGGCGGGATGCGGATGCCCACCAGCACGACCCGGGCGCCTCCGGCCTGCGCCAGTTGCACCATCTTGGCAAGGTTGGCGCGCATCTCATCCACCGGCAGCCCGCGCAGCCCATCGTTCGCGCCAAGCTCGAGGATGACAATGGCCGGTCGGTGCAGCTCGAGCGCCCGCGGCAGGCGCTGCAGGCCGCCACTGGAGGTTTCCCCGCTTACGCTGGCGTTGACGACCTCGTACCCGTACCCTTGTGACTGAAGCCGTAGCGCGAGCAGTGCCACCCAGCCCTGCTCCGCACGCAACCCCAGCGCGGCGCTCAGGCTGTCGCCGAATACAAGGATGGTACGGTCGGAGGCCACCGCGTCCGGCAGCGCGATGAACACCAAGCTTATGCCCAGCGCCCAGGCGCCGATAGTTCTCAACAGCGTTCTCAAAGCGGAAAACCTCTTTAAGGAGGTTAGCAGCCCGGAAGGTTCGCTGACCATTGTCGAGGACGTATCCTTGGATATCGCCGCGGGCGAGTCCGTGGCGATTACCGGCCCGTCCGGCGCAGGCAAGTCGACACTACTGGCCCTGCTGGCCGGCCTGGACACGCCCACGCGCGGCCGCGTACTGCTGGCAGGGCAGGATCTCACACAGCTGGACGAGGATGGCCGGGCGCGGTTGCGCGCGCGCCGTGTCGGCTTCGTGTTCCAGTCTTTCCACCTGATCCCCGCCCTTACGGCCCTTGAGAATGTCATGTTGCCCCTGGAGCTGGCCGGGCTCGCCGACGCGCGCCGCACCGCCGCCGAGACGCTGGAGGGTGTCGGGCTGGCAAGCCGCACCGGCCACTACCCGCGCCAGCTCTCCGGCGGCGAGCAGCAGCGCGTGGCGATCGCGCGCGCCTTCGTCACCAAGCCGGCAGTGCTGTTCGCCGACGAGCCGACGGGCAACCTCGACACCGCGACCGGCAGCCGCGTTGGCGAGCTGCTGTTCGGCCTGAATACGCACGAACACACCACGCTCGTTCTGGTCACCCACGACCAGGAGCTCGCGGCGCGCTGCGCACGGGTCGTGCGCATGGATAGCGGTCGGTTGCTGTGAACCTGGTGCGGCTTGCGCTGCGCATGCTGGGGCGCGAATGGCGCTCCGGGGAACTGGGCGTACTGTTGCTCGCGCTGACCGTGGCGGTTGCGGCACTGACCGGCGTGGGGTTCCTGGTCGGGCGGATCAGCGCGGCGGTTGCGCTGCAGGCGAGCGAGGTGCTGGCCGCGGACCTGCGCCTGGGTTCTCCCCAGCCCGTGGATGAGCGCTATTTCGCGCATGCCGCCGAGCAGGGTGTGGCCAGTGCCCGCAGCACGACGTTGCTGTCGGTGGTGTTCAACGGCGAGGCGAGCCAGCTCACCAGCGTGAGCGCGGTGACCGCCGGCTACCCGCTGCGCGGGCGGCTCCTGGTGGCGGCCGAGCCGTTCACGCGCGGCACGCCCGCCAGCGGCGTGCCTGCCGCTGGCGAGGTATGGCCGGATTCGCGGCTGCTCGCGGCCATCGGTGCGCGCGTTGGCTCGCAGCTGTCCATCGGCGCGGGCACGTTCCGGGTTGGGCGCGTGCTGATCTCTAAGCCCGACCAGGGCAGCACCTTCGCGGAACTGGCACCGAGCCTGGTCATGAATGCCGCGGACCTGCCGGCCACGCAGCTGATCCAGCCGGGCAGCCGGGTGAGCTATGCGGGGCTGTTCGCCGGCGAGCGCGGCAGGGTGGAGGCGTTCAAGGCCTGGCTCGTGGCCAACAAGCGCGCGGGCGAGCGCGTGCGTGACATCACCGAGGCCAGCCCCCAGGTGCGCAACGCCGTGGATCGTGCCGGGCGCTTCCTCAGCCTGGCAAGCCTGGTGAGCATCCTGCTGTGCGCCATTGCGGTCGCCATGGCCGCACGCCGCTACGTCAACCGCCACCTGGACACCGTGGCGCTGCTGAAGACGCTCGGGGCGACGCGCGCCTTTACCCTCGGCGTCACGCTCGTGCAGCTGGCGGTGGTGGCGCTCGTGGCCTCGATGGTGGGCGCGGTGTTGGGTTTCCTCGCTCAGGAATGGCTGCTGCGCACCATCCGCGGCCTGCTCGCGGTGAGCGACCTGCCAGGGCCGGGCTTCGCACCGATCGGTGTCGGCTTTCTCACCGCGGCGGCGGTGCTGGCCGGGTTTGCGCTGCCCCCGGTGCTGCAGCTGGTGCGGGTGCCGGCACTGCGCGTGCTGCGGCGCGACGTGGGGCCGCCGCCACCGCTGGTGCTGCTGGCCTTCGGGCCGGCGGTGCTGGTGGTGCTGCTGTTGATCTACTGGACCGTGCCGGAGCCGAAGCTGTTCGGCTACTTCACCGCGGGGCTCGCGGTCTTCGTGCTGGCGCTGACCGCTGCGGGGCTGCTCGTGGTCTACCTGGCCGGGCGGCTGCGTGGCAGTGTCGGGGTCGCATGGCGCTTCGGGGTCGCCAACCTGAGCCGGCGCCGCGCGGAGAGCGTGGTGCAGCTGGTCGCCTTCGGCACCGGCATCATGGTGCTGCTGCTGCTGGGCATCCTGCGCGTGGACTTGAATGGCGACTGGAAGCGCACGTTGCCGCAGAACCTGCCCAACTATTTCTTCGTCAACATCCCGCCCGCCGCCCGCGACGAATTCGTGCAGTTCCTGGGCGCACAGGGCGCGCGCACGACCAAGGTGCTGCCGATCATCCGCGGGCGGCTGACCTCGATCAACGGCAAGCCGGTCGAGGACCCCAAGACCGGGCGCACCACGGAGGAGGGCTTCGCAACCCGCGAGCAGAACCTCACCTGGTCAGCCGACCTCGGGGCTGATAACCGCATCGTCTCGGGGCGCTGGTGGGGGCCTGAGGACACCGGCAAGCCTTTGGTCTCACTGGCCAGCGAGTTCCAGGAGTCCCTGGGCGTCAAGGTTGGCGACGAGCTCACCTTCGACATCGCCGGCGAGACGCTCAAGGTAAGCGTGGCCAGCATCCGCAAGGTGAAGTGGGACACCTTCCAGCCGAATTTCTTCATCGTGTTCGTGCCCGGGGTGCTCGAGGGGGCTGCCGGCACGTACATGACGAGCGCCTACTTCAACCCCGGCGCCGGGCACTCCCTTGCGCAGCTCGCCCACCGCTTCCCCAGCGTGTCGATATTCGACATCGACGAGTTACTCACGCAGGTGCGCGCCGTGCTCGACAAGGCGGCGCTGGCGGTGCAGAGCGTATTCGTGTTCACCCTGCTGGCCGGACTCACCGTGCTGCTGGCCGCCGTGCAGTCCAGCCGCGAGGAGCGGCGCTACGAGAGCGCCATGCTGCGCACGCTGGGGGCGAGCCGCGCAACCGTGGTGCAGGGAGTGCTGGCGGAGTTCACCACGCTCGGGGCCCTGGCCGGGTTGCTCGCCGCCGTGGGTGCCTCGATCGGCGCGTACTTCCTCACCACGCGCTGGCTGGAGCTGCGTTACACGTTCCAGGGATTGCCGTGGGTCGAGGGAGTGCTGGGCGGGGCGGTGCTGGTGGCGGCCGGTGGCTGGCTGGCAACCCGCTCGGTCATCAACCAGCCGCCGCTGAAGACGCTGCGCGCCTGAGGCGAAGCGCGCGCGCTTAGCGCTGGATCCCGATGGTGATCCACGAGTCCGGCTGCGGGTCGCCGCGCCAGTCGATTCCCTCGATGGTCAGCTGGTAGTTGCCCGGTCCCAGCGCCGAGCTGTTCAGCGCAATGCGCAGGTGACCGTTGGAGTCCTTCACCAGGTTCGTGATCACCCCGACGCGGCCCTGGTCGGCGCGGTCGATCGTGACCCGGAAGATGTGGTACGCGGAGCGCGATTCGTCGATCTTGAAGTCAGCCATCTGCGCGCCTCCACCACCGATGCTGATGGCCGGGGCGTTGGAGGCGCCCTCGCGGCTGGGCAGCAGGCGGATCTCACGAGTGCTGGTCGCAGGATCCAGCGGCTGCTCGGTGAGCGCCTTCTGCAGCTGTTCGATGCGATGCGCCTTGGAGGCACCCGCGCCGGCGAGCACCGCGGCAGCCGCGCCACACACCAGCGCGATGACCGCCAGTGCCACGGTGATCTGGGGCTTCTGCCAGGCGGGGCGCGCGGTTTCCTGCCACGGCTCCGGCTTGCCGCTGGCCTCCAGCAGGCGCAATCCGGCGTTGACGCGCTCCGGCAGCCCGATCTCGTCGAGCAACTCCGGGTGCTTGCCGCAGTACTGTTCGAACTCGGTCGCGCCCTTGAGCGGCAGTCGTCCGGAGAGGTAGCGCTCGACAACCTGGTTGCGGGCAATGAAATCCTTGTCCATCGGCGGGGACGCCGGTACACCGGCCGTGCCGCTGCTGGTTGCGGTGCTCGTGGCTGCAGGCGCAGGAGATACCGCGGCAGCTGCCGGTTTCGCGGCCACCGCGGACTTCGGTGCCACGGCCGGCTTTGGCGCCGGTGGCGCGGGGACCGGCGCGGACGCAGCAGCGGCGGCCTTGGGCTTCGACGGCGAGGCGGCAGCCCGCGCGCTCGTCCAGTCGGCAAGACTTTGGGCCTGGGCAGGTGCAGGGGCGGGGGCGGCCGGTGCCGAGCTGGGGACAGCTCGCACCGGCGAGGCGGGCCTGGCCGCACTGGGCTCGCTGGTGCGGCGGCTTGCGGCCGCAAGCTTCGTCGCCGCCGAGGAGAGCGAACCGGTGCGTGCGATCGGGACCCGCGCCTCCGTGCGCACCGAGTCCGGGACCACCGCCGCTGCAGCCACCGCGGCGGGCGCTGCGACCGGGGCACTCCTGGCAGCCGGTGGCGGCGGCGGCGAAGTCAGCATTTCATCGACGACCGGGTCTTCGAGCGTCAGTTCGTAGTCGCTGTCGGGGCTGGCGGCCGGCGCTGCCACGGCCGCCGGGGGCGCGGCCGCCGCCGGTGCTGCCGGCGACGGCGCGGCGGACAGTACCGGTGGCGACAGGGCAGGAAGCTCCCCGGTGTTCAGAACCAGCGAGTCCGGATCGAGCAGCGTGATGCCGGTCTGCTCAGGATCCTTGGCAGAGGCGGGCGTGCCGGTGCCCGCCGCCGACGCGGCGACCGGCGCTGCTGCCTTCGCCGGGCCAGCCGGGGTGTCCAGGGGCGCTTCGACCGGCAGGTCGGGCAGCGGTTCGAGCGAGGGGCGTGATGCGGCTTCCATAGGTGGACATATCTAATCAATGCTGTGCCTTGGCTGC
Source organism: uncultured Pseudomonadota bacterium (assembly GCA_963703025.1). Classification (GTDB taxonomy): domain Bacteria; phylum Pseudomonadota; class Gammaproteobacteria; order Steroidobacterales; family Steroidobacteraceae; genus 13-2-20CM-66-19. The sequence goes on from OY969778.1 coordinate 1,569,793, forward strand.
CTCGCGATGGCTCACAGATCAAAGGGCGCGCGACGGGGCTTCGTGACGCAGGTCACACTTACGGATCGCAAAGCTGCCGGTTACATTGGGTGCCGGCGCACAACCCGCCAGCGACAGGTGTTTTGTTCAAATGATCCATTTGCCACCGCTCACCGCCCAGGTGGCCTACCTGCTGCTGATATTCGGCCTGCTGGTAGTGCCGCGCGCAGTGCAGCGCCTGTCGATCCCCGCGCCACTGACCAGCTTCGCGCTGGGCATGACCGCGGCGCTGTTCGTTCCTGCCTTCACGCACGATACGACGCTTGAGCTGCTGGCAACGCTGGGCATTTCCTCGCTGTTCCTGCTCGCCGGGCTCGAGGTCGACGTGCACGCGTTGCGCCGCAGCCTGAAAGTGCTGGTAGCGCACCTGGTGGTGCGCTCGGGGCTGCTGGCCGTGAGTGCCTGGCTCGCCATGCGCTATCTGGGCGTGTCCTGGCAGGTGGGCACGCTCATCTCACTGGCGCTGCTCACCCCGTCCACCGGCTTCATCCTCGAGACGCTGCCGAGCCTTGGCCTCAACGAGGAAGAGCGCTTCTGGGTGACCGTCAAGGCTATCGGCGGCGAGGTGCTCGCGCTCGTCGTGCTGTTTGGCGTGCTGCAGTCTGACTCACTGCAACAGCTGGGCTGGTCCTCGGCGGAACTGCTGGCCATGATCGTGCTGATGCCGCTGGTATTCCTGCTGCTGGGCCGCTGGGTCATGCCGTACGCGCCGGAATCGGGCTTCTCGATGCTGGTGATGGTCGGGCTCATCGCCGCCTACCTCACCAAGGAACTCGGAGTGTACTACCTGGTGGGAGCGTTCATCGCCGGCTTCACCGCGCGCTTGCTGCGCGAGCGGCTGCCACAGCTCGCACCGCAGGAGAACCTGCGCGCCGTGCGTCTGTTCGCTGGCTTCTTCATTCCCTTCTACTTCTTTCACGGCGGCATGAGTGTGCCCGGCGGCGCGCTGGCCTGGGAATCGCTGTGGCTGGGCGCGCTGGTCGCCTGCATCGTGCTGCCCCTGCGCATCGCGGTGGTCTGGCTGCAGCGCCGAATCCTCGCCGGCGAGGATGCGCGCACCGCGCTCAAGGTTTCCACCGCGCTTGCGCCCACACTGATCTTCACGCTGGTGCTGGCGACGATCCTGCACGAGAAGTTCCACATCGCGGACACCTGGTTCGGCGCGCTGCTGGTGTACGCGGCCATAACGACGATGCTGCCGTCACTGACCCTGCGCAAGCCCTTTGACCTCGAGCCCACGCATGGCCAAGCCGCGGCGGGGGAAGACCCTGATAGTGCGGCCGCGCCGCAGGGTACGCCGGGCACCGCTGTCGCCGCGCCTGTTGGCGGGGCGACCGACTGCACCTAATATTGCCGCGCGACCTCATCTCGCCCGCCAGGGAAAGACCATGAAGAACACGAACAACGCGCGGCTGCGCGTCGCCCTGGCCTGCGGCATCGCGCTGTTTGTGGGAGCGCAGCCGGTTGCGGCGGCCGATTCCGGGTTCCTGCCTGACTACTCACAACTTCAGAGGATCAAGGACCTCAACGGCAACCTGATCCGGCAGTGGCTCAGCCCGAAGCTCACCAAGGCCAACTACCAGAAGATCCTGCTGGAGAAGGTCACGTTCTACCCGCAGCCCAGGGGCACAGACCAGGTGTCGGACAAGGCGCTCGCGGATATCCAGGCATACCTCGACTCGCAACTGCGCAGCGTCGGGCTTGCCGGCCTGCCGCTGGTCGAGGAGGCCGGCCCGGGAGTTGCGCGCATCAAGGTGGCCATCACCGCGGTGGATACCAGCGCCACCGGGCTCAAGCCGTGGCAGCTCATCCCGGTGGCCCTGGTGATCCAGGGGGCGCGCGCGGCGACCGGCAATCGCGCGGAGAACTCCAACCTTGCGGTCGAGGCGATCGTCAGCGACAGCGTTTCCGGTGAGGTACTGGCGATGTCGGTGCGCGCAGCGCACGGCGCGACGCTGCCCAACGACAGGGCGCAGCTGACACTGGAGACCGTCCGGCCGGCCATCGATTCCTGGGCCAAGGGCGTCGCCAGCCTGGTGCAGCGCAGGCTCGAGCAGTAGGGGTCGCGTTAGCGGTTGGCGGAGCCGCTGAGGAAGAACTCGACCTTGTCGCGGTAGGTGCGCGAGAGCTTCAGCTCGTGCCCGCCCTCCAGGGTGAGGAAGTACTCGCCGTTCATGTGCGCGCGCAGGCTCTTGACCAGGCGCAGGTTGACGATGGTCGAGCGGTGCACGCGCTGGAACAGCTTCGGGTCGAGCAGTTCCTCCAGCTCCTTCATGGTGCCGCGCAGGATGTGCGTATCGCCGCCGGCGTGTATGCACATGTAGTCCCCCGCCGCGTCGATCCACTGGATGGCGTTCACGGCCACGCGCACGGTTTCGCGACCCTGCCTGATGGGCAGCACCTCCGGCCAGCGCCCCTCGATGGCCTTGCGGCCGTGCGCGAGGATCTCATCCAGCGCGAGCTCACCGCAGCCGGTGATCTCCGCGATGACCTGCATCAGCCGGTCACGCTGCTCGGCCGCGCTGCGCGCGCGCATGTGCTCGCGCACGCGCGTCAGCGTGGCCTCGAAGCGCGCCTCATCGATCGGCTTCAGCAGGTAGTCGACCGCGCGTGCCTCGAAGGCCTGGATGGCGTACTGGTCGTAGGCGGTCACGAACACCAGCACCGGCAGCGACTCCTGCGGCAGGTGCGCGAGCACCTCGAAGCCGGACATGCCCGGCATCTGGATGTCGAGGAACACCAGGTCGGGCTTGTACTGCTGGATCGCGGCGAGCGCCTCGCGGCCGTTGGCGCATTGCGCGACGATCTCGAAGTCGCTGGCGCCGCGCAGGCGGAGCTCGATGCCGCGCCGCGACAGCACCTCGTCATCGACGATGACGGTGCGGATCTTCATGCGGCACCGCGCTTGAGGCTCGGCGGGAACAGCGCGTTCACCCTGGCAGGTTCCGGCCCAGCCTCCGCCAGCTCCAGCGGCAGCGCCATGTCCACGCGCACGCCCGGATGGGCATTGCTCACGCTGAAGCTGGCAGGCCTCGCCGTACAGCACCGCGAGGCGCTCGGAGGTATTGCGCAGGCCAACTCCGCGGCGCTCCCCCGCGGCCCCCTCGCGCAGGCCCGGTCCGTCATCGATCACGCTCAGCTCGAGGCGTCCCTCGGCAGCGCGGCCCTCGATGCGCACGCGCCCACCCTGCTCGCGCGAGGAAACCGCGTACTTCAGGGAGTTCTCCAGCAGTGGTTGCAGCAGCAGGCTCGGCACCAGGGCATCCATGGCAGACTCCTCGATCGCGTACTCCAGGCGCAGCCGGTCGCCGAAACGCAGCCGCTCGGTACCCAGGTACAGGTCGATGGCCTCCAGCTCCTGGCGCAGCGTCACCTTCTTCATCGGGTCCTGGTCAAGCGTGTAGCGCAGGAACTCAGACAGCCGCGTGACCGCGTGGTTCGCCAGCCGGTTCTGGTTGTCCAGGATAAGCGTCGAGATGGCGTTGAGCGTGTTGAACAGGAAGTGCGGGTTGAGCTGGTAGCGCAGCATCTTCAGCTGCGCCTCCTGCGCCAGGGCGACGGCCTTGAGCATGGCCTCCTCCTGGCGACGCTGCGACTCGTAGAACTTGATGCCAAAGTACAGCACGCTCCAGCACACCAGCAGGTAGGTGGTGGACAGGGCGCCGCCGAACAGCTCGAACAGGCCGCGCGCCTGCCAGTCCGGCTCGACGAACGCCCGGTAGGAGAGGTTGATGACGATGCGCAGGGCGAGCGCGGTGACGTAGCAGGTTGCCAGCACCCCCAGGATCATCGCGCGCGGTGCGCGGCCCCACAGCCGCTGGTAGATGTAACGCATCGGCATCGACAGGATGAAGCCGGCGATCGCCGAGACCGCGATCACCCGCGCATAGCTGGCCGGCTTGTCGTACAGCAGGGCCCCGAAGTACTGGGTGATTCCGTAGGCGGCCCAGCCGGCCGCATGCAGGCTCCAGAACAGCAGGTTGCGGTTGCTGCCGACTTGCTCGAGGGTAGGGGCGCGCGGGGCCATTGCAGGCAAGCTTAGGACATCCGGCACGGCCGGGTCGGCCCGCTTCGGCGCGTGCCGGTCTCGCTTCGCCGCACCAGTGGGAATGGCGCCCGCAGCCGGGCGCCAGGGCGGTGATTCAGAAGCTCAAATCAGCTCGGGAAGGCCATGGCCGAGATCCCGGTGGGATCGGGCGAGCCGGAGAGGAAGTCCAGCGGCTGGGGACGCGCCAGCGCCTGGCCCTGGGCGAAGTCGCAGCCGATGGCGGTAAGCCACTGCAGCTGCGCCTGGGAGTCGACCCGTTTCGCGGCACAGTGGATGCCCAGCACCTTGGAGGCCTGCACGGTGGCAACCACCATGGCCTGGGAGAGCTTGTCCTTGAGTGCAGATGAGGTGAGCTTCGAATCGATCTTCACCAGTCGCAGTGCCTTGGAGCGCAGCAGCGTCAGCACCTGTGAGTCGAACGAGAAGTCATCGATGACGACCCACGAGCCGACCTTGCCGCAGGCGGTGATGAAGCGCTCGACCTGGGCGCGGCGCTGCGTGCACAGCGCCTCGGCGATCTCGAAGCCGATCGTCTCGGCGGCGATACCATGCGTATTCAGTGCCGCGGCGGTCTTCTGCGCGAAGCGCTCGTCCTCGAGCGTCGCGATCGAGAGGTTCACGGTGAAGCTGGTGGGCTGCGAGCTCCACGAGGAGCGGTGCGCCGCAAGCCAGCCGAGCAGGCGCTGCAGCACCAGCGCATCGAATGCCGCCGGGTCACGCTGCGCGCTGGTGCTGCGCGCCAGCACCTGGAAGCGGCGTGTCTGGCCGCCGGCACGCAGCTTGGCGAACGGCAACAGTTCCAGTACGAGGTTCGGGTCACTCACGGCCGCTACGCTCGCCTCGAGGACCTCCGGTGTCAGCACGTTCGCGGCAGGCTCGGGTGCGCTCGGGCGGCGCTGCGCAGCCGGGATCGCCACCGGTGCCGGCGGTGCGACCCGCGCAGGCGCGGGCATAGCCGCCGGCGGCGGGGCGGTCTTCGCCGCAGGAGCGATGCGCGCCGCTGCGGCGACCGGCGCGGGGGCTGGCGGCGGGGGTGGCGCGGCAGGTGCGACCGGTGCCGGCGTCGGTGCGCGCACTGCAGCCGCAGCGGGGACGGCCGGGCGTGGCACGGGGGCAAGTGTCGGTATGGTCTTGGGCATGGCGGCGGCGGCCGGCGGGGCAGGCGCTGCAGGCGGTGGCGGTGCAGCCGCGGGCGGCGCAGCGGGCTTCACCGAGCGGGCCGCAGGTCCGGATGGCGCCGCCGGCTCTTCGAAGTCGAGGTTCAGCAGGTCAAGCGGGCTGGCTGCGGACACGTAGGTGTCGGCGAGTTCCAGCATGACGCCCGCCTCGCTGCGGTTCGCCGCGAATGGCTGCGCCTCGGCGCGCGCGACCGCGGCCGGCTGCCCCTCGGGGGCGAGTTCGAACTCGAGTATGTCGTCGATCTGCTCGGCGGAAATCGGTTCGGCGGCCGCCGCTACCACCACTGGCGTGACGCGCACGGCCGGGGCCGCGGCAGCGGCAGCGGCGACAGGCGCCGCACGTACCACCGGCGGGGCAGCTGTGACCGGGGCGCTCGGCGGCTCGTCCTCCTCGAAATCCAGTATCGGGATCGGCTGCGTGCCGGAGCCAACGCGCGCCTCAGTGGGCTTCAGCAGCACCGCCAGGCGCTGCATGATTGCGCGCACCGGGGCGGCGGTGAGCCGCTCGAGCGTGTCGTCGCCGACGGACTTGCGATCGGCGAGAATCATCGCGATCCCCACCGGGGTCCCGGTCGGTGCACGCACCGGCAGGAAGATTGCGAGGCGGCCATCCTCCAGGCCGATCTCGTGCGAGGGCAGCGAGGTGTCAGCCGTCAGAAGCATCAGCGCCTCGGTGACCAGGGAGTGCTCGTCGGGCCCCAGCGCGCCTTCGCTCAGCCACAGGACGTTGGCCTCGTGATCACACAGCGACACCGACTGCAGGCGCCGCGCGGGCAGCACGTCACGCAGCTGCTGGCCGAGTGTGTCGACGGTCAGCGGCCCGTCGCTGACGGGCGCCTCCTGCACCGCCGGTGCCGGAGTGAGGGGACGCTTGGCCGCAGATTTGAAAAATGGCAAGGGACTTTCCCCGTACGGTGTGCACGGACGGCTCATCGCCATCCTTCGGGTTAGAAGAGTGGCAGCGCGCCGCCCGTGGCGCCGTGAATTCCCTCGCGTTTCTGTTCGCCATATCGCGACAGCGCATGCTGCCGCGATTTGTCATATGGCGGGAATCAGAGCTGCTTGCCGCCGCCGATGTAGTCGGTCTTGCCGATCTCGACCCCGTTGTGCCGCAGGATGTTGTAGGCGGTGGTGACGTGGAAGAACACGTGGGGGATCGCCCAGGTCTGCAGGAAGCCGATACCCTTGAACTCGAGGGTACGGTCCGGGCCTGCGGGGACCTTGATCTCGCGGGTCTCGCTGTTCTCGAAGTCCTTGGCCGGCAGGGCCTTCATGTAGGCGACGGTGCGGGCAATGCGCGCGCGCAGCTGCTCGAAAGTAGTCTCGGTGTCCTCCCAGCTTCGGCGGCTCCTGGCCGGCAATGCGGCACACGGAGTTGCGGGCGATGTCGCAGGCAATCTGGACCTGGCGGGTAAGCGGGAACATGTCCGGGGCCAGGCGCGAACCGAGCAGTACCGCAGGCTCGATCTTCTTGGCGGTGGCGAAGGCCTCGCCCTTTTCCAGCAACCAGGACAGGTTGCCCAGGATGTTGCTGAGCAGGTCCACGGACATCGATTGCATCGAGAGTTTCATGTTCTTCCTTAAGGTGAGGGCACAGTTCGGGGCGCCGATTCTAGTCGCAGTATGACTGGCGTGTCTGCCTCTCAGGTGAAACAATAGGGCCTCCCATAAGGGGTATTGAGGCCTTCATGAACCTGATCTGGACACCGGCCCAACTGGCGATGCTCGCCAAGGTGGTCGACCTCAATGGATTCTCGGCCGCGGCTCGGGCGCTGGGAGTGCCAAAGGCGGCGGTGAGCCGCGCAGTCGCGGACCTGGAGAAGACCCTGGGCGTGCGGGTACTGGAGCGCACGACGCGCCGGGTGGCACTGACCGATGCAGGGCGCCTGGTGTACCCGCACGCGCGCCGCGTTGCCGAGGAGGCCGATGCCGCCCGCGCTGGCCATCGCGCGCCTGCAGTCACCGGAGATGCGGCCGCTGCGGGTCGCCGCCGACCCGACCTATGGTCGGGTGCTGCTGTCGCCCCTGGTGCCGCGCTTCCTCGAGAAATTCATGCATGTACCGCTGGAGGTCGCGCTCGATGCGCAGCAGCTGGCCGCGGGTGCCTGGGACGTGGCGATACGTACGCGGCCACCGGCGGATGTCAGCTTCACGCAGCGCCTGCTCGGCGCCCCGCCGGCGCTGCTGTGCGCAACCCCTGCCTATTTGCAGCAGCGCGGCGTGCCGGAGCGACCCGACGACCTGCGCACGCACGACCTGCTGACGCCCGATGCCGCCGAGCTGCCGCAGTTCCGCCTGCTGCTGTCCCGCGGTGCGCAGCGCGCCGAGGTGCCGCTGTCGCCGAAGCTGGCGGTGGATGACCCGGCGGTGCTGCACGCGGCGACCGCCGCGGGGCTTGGAATCGGTCTGCTGCCTGAGTTCCTGTGCCGCCAGGGGCTTGCGACCGGGCGCCTGAAGGCGGTGCTGCCGGACTGGGCGGTGCCACCGGCCGCGGCGCTCTATGCCCTGTACCCCACGGCGCTGGAATCGGATCCGCGGGCGCAGCAGTTCGTGGACTTCCTGGCCGCGAACATCGTCCCGGCGCTCGCGCTGGCCGCGCACAGCCCCTGAAGGGGTCGCGCCGCTTCCTAAGCCGAATCTTCCTACCGGCGGGTAGAATTCCTGCCGAGCCGTTAAGCTTGGCCAGCCCGGTCGCCCCTTGAGCGCGCGGCCACATCACGCACCAGAGGAAGGACTGCCGCAATGTACCGTGCGCCCCTGCGCGAGCTGCACTTCGTCATCGAAGAACTGCTCGACAGCAGCAGCCTTGCCGCATCCGCGCAGCTTGCTGACTACTCCGATGACCTTGCCCGCTCGGTGCTGGAGGAAGCCGGCCGCTTTGCCGAGACCGTACTTGACCCGCTGAACAAGCCCGGCGATGCAGCCGGTGCGCGCTGGACGCCCGAGGGGGTGCAGGCGCCACCGGGCTTCCGCGATGCCTACCAGCAGTTCGCCGCCGGCGGCTGGCCCGCGCTGGGTGGCCCGCCGCAGTTCGGCGGCCAGCCGATGCCGCTTACCGTCGTCACCGCGGTAGGTGAGATCTGGGGTTCCGCGAACCTTGCCTTCAAGCTCGGGCCGATGCTCACCCACGGGGCCGCGCACGCACTGGAGCTCAGTGGCTCGCCGGCGCAGAAGCAGTTGTTCCTGGGCAGGATGGTCAGCGGCGAGTGGACCGGCACCATGGTGCTCACCGAGCCACAGGCAGGCTCGGACCTGGGGCAGGTGCGCACCCGCGCGGTGCCAGACGGCGGCAACTACCGCCTGTTTGGCCAGAAGATCTTCATCACCTGGGGTGACCACGACCTGACCCCCAACACCATCCACATGGTGCTGGCGCGCATCGACGGCGCACCCCCGGGGGTCAGGGGCATCTCGCTGTTCATCGTACCGAAGTACCTGGTGAATCCCGATGGCACCCTGGGTGCACGCAATGACGTGCGCTGCCTGTCCATCGAGCACAAGCTCGGCATCCACGCGAGCCCGACCTGCGTGCTGTCGTTCGGCGAGAACGATGGCGCCCTGGGCTACCGCGTGGGCGAGGCGGGGCGGGGACTTGAGTACATGTTCATCATGATGAACAGCGCGCGGCTGTCGGTCGGCAGCGAGGGCTACGCGGTGGGCGAGCGCGCCTTCCAGCGCGCCGCCGAATGGGCGCGCACCCGCGTACAGGGCAAGCCGCCGGTGCCGCAGCCGCAGGGGCCGGCGCCGATCATCGAGCACCCGGACGTGCGGCGCATGCTGCTCATGATGAAGTCCCAGACCGAGGCGTCGCGGGCGCTGGCGATGTATGCCGCCGCGCAGCTGGACCTGGCCCACTACGGCGCGGACGAAGGCACGCGCGCTGCCGCGCTCGCCCGCGGCGAGCTGCTGATCCCCATCGTCAAGGGCTGGTGCACCGAGATCGGCAACGAAGTCGCCGGCATCGGCGTGCAGGTGCACGGCGGCATGGGCTTCATCGAGGAGACCGGGGCTGCCCAGTACGTGCGCGACGTGCGCATCACCACCATTTACGAGGGCACCACCGGCATCCAGTCGCTGGACCTGATCGGGCGCAAGCTCGGTCGCGATCGCGGCGCGGCGATGGGCGCACTGCTGCAGCAGATGCAGCGCGAGCTCCAGCAGCTCGAGGGCAGCAACGCCGCCGTCGCGACCGCGCGCGCTGCAGCGGTTGCCGCCGTGGCGCAGCTGCATACCGCGACCCAGGCGCTGCTGCAGGTGCTCGCCAGCCGCCCTGACGCCGGCATGGCGGTCGCGGTGCCCTATCTTAGGTTGTGTGGCTACGTCATCGGCGGCTGGCTGATGGTGAAGTCGGCGGCGATTGCCGCGGCCAAGCTCGACGGCGCGGACCGCGACTTCTACGCTGCCAAGCTGCGCACCGCGGCGTTCTACGCCGCGCAGGTGCTGCCCAATGCCGCGGCGCTGTCCCAGGTGGTCACCAGCGGCGGCCCGAGTGTCATCGATACCGATGCCGCGCTGATCTGAGCGCGCTGGCGCCGGCGCTGCGTGCCAAACTGCATGCCGCGCAGATCACCGGAGAGCGCATGAACCGACGCGAGCTGCTGGCCGCAGGAGCGATGATGGCCGCTGCAATCAGGGTCCGTGCCGGCAACGCGCCTGCCGGCGCGCTGCTTACCCGCCCGATACCCTCAAGCGGCGAGCAGCTGCCGGTCATCGGTCTTGGCACCTCCGGGCCGTTCGAGGTCGAGGCCGCCACGGCCGCCGGCGGCCCGTTGCCAGCGGTGCTGCAGGGGTTCTTCGCCGCCGGGGCACGGCTGATCGACACCTCGCCGATGTACTCAAGCGCCGAAGCGGTGCTGGGCGAACTGCTGACACCTGCAATGCGTGGGGAAGCGTTCCTGGCCACCAAGGTGTGGACGCACGGCGAGCAGGACGGCATCGCGCAGATGCAGCGCTCCGCGCAACTGCTGCACACCGGCAAGCTCGACCTCATCCAGGTCCACAACCTGACGGACCTGGACGTGCAGCTGCGCACCCTGCGGGCCTGGAAGGAAGCCGGACGGGTGCGCTACATCGGTGTCACCCACTACACCGTGGGCGCCTACCCGCAGCTGATCCGCGTCCTCGAGCGCGAGCGCCTGGACTTCGTGCAGTTCAACTATTCACCGGTGACCCGCGAGGCCGAGCGGCGCCTGCTGCCGCTGGCCGCCGAGCGTGGCACCGCGGTGCTGGTCAACCGGCCGTTCGAGGATGGCGGCCTGTTCGGGCGCGTTCGCGGCAAGGCCCTGCCGGGGTGGGCGGCCGAACTCGATGCGACAAGCTTCGGGCAGCTGGCGCTGAAGTTCATCATCGGCCACCCCGCGGTCACCTGCGTCATCCCGGCGACCGGCAAGCTTGCGCACCTGCAGGACAATCTCGCCGGTGGCCGCGGCAAGCTGCCCGATGCCAGCCAGCGTGAGCAGATCGCGCGCCTGTTCTCCTGAAGCCCACGACCATGAGCACTGCAGAGGCTACGCGATGACATTGAACTTCCCGCCGCTGCTACGCGGCCTGCTGGTGCTGCTGGCCTTGGACTGTGCAGCGGCGCACGCGCAGGGCGCGAGCCTGATCCTGGTCAACGGCAAGATCTGGACCGAGAACCCCGCGCAGCCGCAGGCCGAGGCCATCGCCTTGAGTGCCGGGCGGGTGGCCGCGGTCGGTACTTCCGCGGAAATCCGCAGGCTGGCCGGGCCGGATTCCCAGGTGATCGACCTGCAGGGCCGGCGCGTGCTGCCGGGCTTCAACGATGCGCACGTGCACTTCCTCTCCGGTGGCAGTGCGCTCAGTGGCGTGCAGCTGAGCGATGCGGGCAGCCCGGCGGAGCTGCGCAAGCGCATGGCGGACTATGCAGGCAAGCTTGCCAGGGGCGCCTGGATCAGGGACGGCAACTGGGACGAGACCCTGTGGACGCCCGCGGCACTGCCCACGCACCAGCTGATCGATGACGTCACCCCGGACAACCCGGTCATGGTCTGGCGGGTCGATGGCCACGCGGTGCTGGTCAACGCGGTTGCCATGAAGCTGGCGGGGATCGATCGCAGCACCGGCGACGTTGCCGGTGGCGAGATCGTGCGCGACAGCGCGGGCAACCCGACCGGGGTCTTGAGGGACCAGGCCACCGGGCTGGTGGAGAGGATCATGCCGCCGCCGTCGGCCACGGAGCTGGACGCGGCCATGGTGGCAGCGATGCACGAGGCGGCACGTCACGGGGTGACCAGCGTGCAGAACCTGGTCGATGCGCCGACTGTGCAGGAGACGGCGGCCAAGTTGCGCGAGTTCCAGAAGTTTGCCCGCGCCGGGTTACTGAGCGTGCGCATCTACGATTCCGGTGCACTGCGCGACTGGAAGAACTTCGCCGACGTGGGTCTCGAGGCCGGCTTCGGTGAGCCGCTGCTGCGCACCGGCAACCTGAAGGGCTTCGCGGACGGCTCGCTGGGTTCGGAGACCGCCTGGATGAGCGCACCGTACGCCGATGACGCACGCAACCACGGGCTGGCCAGCGGTGACCTGGTCGACCCTGTGGCCATGTACCGGTTCCTGCAGGGCGCCGACCGCGCCGGGCTGCAGGTCTGCATCCATGCGATCGGCGACCGCGCGATCCACGAGGTGATCGACCTGATGGAGCGCCTGGAGAAGGAAGATGGACCTGCGGACCGGCGCCTGCGCATCGAGCACCTGCAGCACCTGGGGCGCGCGGACCTGCCGCGGCTGGCGCCGCTTGGCATCATTGCCTCGATGCAGCCCTACCACGCCATCGATGATGGTCGTTTTGCGCAAGTGCGCCTGGGAGCCGAGCCCCTGCAGCTGAGCTATGCCTGGAGGAGCCTGCTGGATAGCGGCGTCGTGCTGGCGTTCGGCTCGGACTGGCCGGTGGCGCCGCTGGACCCGCTCATGGGCATCTACGCCGCCGCCACGCGCCGCACGCTCGACGGCAAGAACCCGCAAGGGTGGATCGCGGCGCAGCGCATCACGGTGGCCGAGGCGGTGCATGCCTACACCGTCGGCTCCGCCTTCGCCGAGCACCAGGAGGGCAGCAAGGGATCCCTGGAAGTCGGCAAGCTCGCCGACCTCGTGGTCCTGTCCGCTGACATCTTCGCGATCCCGCCCGAGCAGATCGCGCAAGTGCGCGTGCACATGACCGTGTTCAACGGCTCGGTGATCTACCGCGAGACCGCCGGGCGGTGAACGGCGCGCCACGGCATTGAGTACGCCGCCTGACGGTGCAGGCGGACACTGCGCGCCCTAGCGCGCCTTGCCGGCGCCGCGCGCAGATGGGACGCGCAGCTGCAGGTGCGGGGGCTCGTTCAGGTTCTCGAGGAAGGCGCGCCGCTCGCCAGGCTCCAGCGCCGCCCAGTCCACCTTGTCCAGGTGAGTGCGGCGCAGCTGGTGGTCGCTCACCTGTACCTGCGCGCGCCCGCGTTCCGTCCAGCTGCCGGGCAACCTTGACGATGTCCCGCGACGCAGCAGGTCGACGATCGCCGCCGCGACGACCGGGTCGCGGGTGAGGTCGCTGTGCGCCGTGGCCGTGTACAGGCAGCGCGCACCCCGCGGCGCGGCACTGGTGACTGGCACGGTGCCGTCGCCACCGCGGGTGAGTGTGTACACGAAATGCGCGCCGCGCCGGGTAAGTCCGGTGACCGTCTCCTGGCCGACCCCGGCGATGAGGGTATAGCGCCGGTCCAGTGCGCCCAGTGCCGCGCGCTCGCGGCGCGCCGCCGCCAACAGCCGCGCGCGCGGTTGCGGGCCGCCGCGCGGCCACGCCTGCGCCCGCAGCAAGTCGGCCCCCGGGGTGCAAGGCAGCAGGTCGTAAAGGCTGGGAAAGCTGCTGAAGACCTGTGACGACAGGCGTTCGGCGCTCGCCCGCGCATCCAGTCGCGCCACCTTGCGCACGACCGCATAGGTGCCACGCAATGCCTGCACGGCAGCGAACGAGCCCAGCAGCGGCGTGCCGAGCAGGATCGCCCGCTCCACGTGCGCCGTGCCCGGCTGTGCGAGCGCTGCACGCACCAGCAGTCCGCCCATGCTGTGCGCCACCACCGCCACGCGGCCAGCGCGCAGGCGATACAGGCGCGCGGCCAGCTGCCTGCCAAGTTGCGCCACCGGCAGTCGCCAGTCGTAGTCGTGCGCCTCGACCGCCGCGCCGCGCGACTGCAGGTACAGCTTCAGGCGCAGGTAGGAAAACAGCACGATGCCCAGCGACACGACGCGCGCGCTGCCGGGCAGGCGCAGCACCGACAGCCGCCCTGCCTGTATGTCCAGGGGGTCGAGCCACAGGATGTCGTGCGGTTGCGGCGCGGTGCGCCGCAACCCAAGCTGCGAGCCCATGATTCCCGGCACCAGCAGCACGCGCGGCATGCGCGGATTTGTGCCCACGCGCTGCGCGCGGCGCGCCAGTGCACCCAACGAGCGGTATTCCTCCTCGCCGAAGAACGCGCGCAGTTCGCCGCGGTGTTCGCCGCTGGCGAGCCAGCGCTCGACATGCCCCTCCTGGTGGGCGAAGCGGTCGTAGGGGGTGACGTGCTCCAAAGCGTTGGCTAGCCGGGCGAGCGCCGCGCAGGCGGGCGCACTATTGCTCGCTCAGTGCCCGCACGGGCGCGGCAAAGGCGACGGTGGCGCCGCCCTCGAGCAACAGGACCAGCGGCACCGGGTCGCCGGGCTTGAGAGGCTGCTTCAAGCCCATGAGCATGACGTGCATGCCACCGGGGGTGAGCTGGAGGCTCGCGTGCGCTGCGATCGGCACCTGCGCGCGCGGGCGCATCGCCGACTGCGTGCCGGTGAGCGTGGTCTCGTGGATCATCGCGCCGGTGGCCAGCGGCGAGATGACACCGACGACCACCACAGGCTGTTGGCCATCATTGGTGACGGTGAAGTAGGCGGCGGCGACCTCGCTGCCTGGCACCACGCGCACCCACGCATCGCTGACGGTGATGGCTGGTTGCGCGGCGAGTGCGTACTGCAGGCCGGCGGCCAGCATCAGCAAGAGGTAGGTGGCGGGGAGTTTCATGCGGTATCCGTTGCGCACCGGTGCGGCGGGCGTGGCAGGCCCGGCAATTATGCCAGACGACCTGCGCGCGCGACCGCTATGATGCGGCGCTTCCCATGAACGCCACATCCCGCCCACCCGCGGCAGAAGTTCCCGCACTGGCCGCCTTGTTCACCGGGGCGCTGGCGATCGGCAGTTCCGGCATCTTCGTGCGCCTGTCTGAGACCGGCCCCACCGCCACAGCGTTCTGGCGCGGCGCCATCGCCCTGCCGTTCCTGCTGGTGTGGGTCCTGCTGGAGCGCCGCCACCGCGCGGCCGCCGGGCAGACCACCGCCTCGTGGCGCGATCCGCTGTTCCTGTGGGCCGGGGTTTTCTTCACCGGTGACCTGGCGCTGTGGCACTGGTCGCTGCTGCTGACTTCCATTGCCGCCTCCACGCTGGAGGCGAACTGCGCGCCGCTGCTGGTTACCCTGTTCGCCTGGATGCTGTGGGGGGAGCGGCCGCGGCTGGGCTTCGTGCTGTCACTGGTGCTCGCCTTCACCGGCATGATGTTGATGCTGGCGCCGAAGCTCGGTGGCGGCGGTCATGGGATGCTGGGCGATGCCCTGGGACTGGGCACCGCATGCTTCTACGCGGCCTACATAATGGTCGTGGCGCGGCTGCGCCAGCGCCACGACACCGGCATCGTGATGTTTGCCAGCACCCTGGTGTTCACCGTGCTGCTGCTGCCGATCGCCCTGACGCAGAAGTTCCTGCCCGACACCACCCACGGCTGGTGGCTGCTGATCGGCTGCGCGCTCTCGGCACAGGTGGTCGGGCAGAGCCTGATCGCCTACGCACTCGCGCACCTGCCGGCGACCTTCAGCGCGGTGGGACTGTATGCGCAGGTGATCGCCGCGGCCGGCTATGCCTGGGTGCTGCTGGGGGAGCGACTCTCGCCGATCCAGCTGCTCGGTGGGGCGACCGTCATGCTCGCCATTGCCTTCGCGCGCAACGCCCGCCGTGGCGAGATTGCACCGCAGGGGCTAGCCGATGCGCGCGTCCAGCCAGTCAAAGGTGCGCGGCCACAGTGACGCGTGATGGCGCTGCGCGAAGTAGCCGCGGTGCCCTAAGTACTGCACGCCGGCCTCCTGCGGGGTGATCCAGCGCTGCTCGATCTGTGCCGCGCTGTAGGAGCGCAGCAGGGCTGCGACTGCGGCGCGTGTGGCGATCGGGTCATCCGTGAACCCCAGTGCCAGCACCGGGCCGCGCAGCTGCGCGAAGTGGCTGGGGCTCAGGCGCTCGTCTACTTCCGGGAAGGGCTTGGCACTCAGGCACCACCTGCGCCACTGCCGGAACACCCCCGGGGGCAGCGACCTGCCGCTCCACAGCAGCCCCTGGGGCACACAGCCGCGCAGCAACAGCATCACCGGCCCGTACACCAGCCACAGTGCGAGCGCCACGAAGCGGAACGGTACGCCCTGGCGGCCCCAGTAGCCGGTGGACGCTGCGACCATGACGTGCCCGCGCGCGCGGTTGGCGCTGCCCAGGCAGCCGAGCAGCTGCCCGCCGACACTGTGGCCCAGCGTGAACCAGGGCAGGCTCGCGTAGCGAGCCATCAGCCACTCAAGGGCTGCGGGCATGTCGAGCATGCCCCAGTCACTCATGCGCGCGTTGTCTGCTCGCAGCGGCTGGGTGGCGGACTGGCCCATGCCACGGTAGTCGTAGACCAGCGTGTGATAACCGCGCTGTGCGGCGTAGGCGGCGAACTTGAGGTAGAACTCGCGCCCGACGCCGGTGGCGGCGTTCACCACCAGGGCGGCCCGTGGCACCGCTGCCTCCACCAGCAGGCCGCACAGCATGCGCCCGTCGCTGGCCGCAAAAGCTACCGGCAACGGTACGGCCGGCGCGCCGCTCACGCGGCGTGTTCCGTGATGAGCTGGCACAGCGCGGCGATGGCAGCTTCCCGTGCCGTGGTCTTGCGCCACAGGGCCCCGATGTGGCGCACCGGCACCGGCCTGGCGAACGATCGCAGCACGACCCCGCGGGCGCTGCGGTAGGCGCCGCGGCCGGCGCGCTCGGGCAGCAGCGTGATGCCGGCCCCGGTGGCGACCATCTGGCGCAGGGTCTCCAGGCTGGTGGCGCGAAAGTCCTGCTCATCGCGTATGCCCACGCGGCTGCACACCTCCAGCGCCTGGTCGCGCAGGCAATGACCTTCCTCCAGCAGCAGCAGCTTCTCGTTCTTCAGGTCCGCGACACGTATCGTGTCGCGCGCCGCCAGCCGGTGGTGCTCCGGTAGCGCCACCACGAAGGCTTCGCGATACAGCTCGCGCGACTGCAGGCCGGCCGAGTCAACCGGCAGGGCGAGGATGCCGACATCCAGTTCACCCGAGCGCAGCTTCTCCAGCATCGGGCCGGTCTGGTATTCGTAAAGGCGCAGCTCCAGCCGCGGCAGCGCCTTGCGCACCAGCGGCACCACGGTGGGCAGCAGGTAGGGGCCAATGGTGGGCAGCAGCGCGATGCGCAGCTTCCCGGCCAGCGGGTCGCGCTGGCTGCGCGCCAGGGCCACCACTTCGTCGGAGGCCTCGAGGATGCGGCGCGCGCGCGCCACGATCTCCTCGCCGGCCTGTGTCAGGGAAACATTGTTGGGCGCGCGCTCGATCAGCTGGACGCCCAGTCCCTGCTCGAGCTTCTGCAGCTGCGCCGAGAGGGTCGGCTGGCTCACGAAGCAGCGCGCCGCGGCGCGGCCGAAGTGCCGCTCGTCGGCCACCGCCACGAGATAACGCAGGTCCTTCAGTTTCAGTTCCATCTGGCGATACATGATATCTATCGCCACCATTAAATCAATCGATTGGAACTACCGGGCCCGGGACCGCATCCTTGGCGGCGAACCCACACAAGGAACTACATCCATGGCAGGCATCGGTCACAAGTTTCCGCAGTTCTCCCTCACCGGAGTCGTCTCCAGCGACATGAAGAACGCGTTCCAGCCCTTCACGCAGGACAGCTTTGCGGGCAAGTGGAAGGTCTTCTTCTTCTGGCCCAAGGACTTCACTTTCGTGTGCCCCACCGAGATAGCCGCCTTCGGCAAGCTCGAGAAGGAATTCCAGGCGCGCGATGCGCAGCTGCTCGGGGCCAGCATCGACAGCGAGTTCGTGCACCTGGCGTGGCGCCGCGACAAGGAGGAGCTGAAGAGTCTGCCGTTCCCGATGCTCTCGGACATCAAGCGCGAGCTGTCCTCGGCACTGGGCATCCTCGACCCGGAAGCCGGCGTCGCCCAGCGCGCCACCTTCATCGTCGACCCGCAGGGGGTGATCCGCTTCGTCTACATCACTGACCTGAGCGTCGGGCGCAACCCGGAGGAAGTCCTGCGCGTGCTCGACGCATTGCAGACCGACGAGCTGTGCCCGTGTAACTGGAAGCAGGGCGATGAAACCCTGAAGGCGGCCTGACATGACGACCCTGGAAAGCATCCGCGACAGCCTGCCAGGCTATGCGCGGGACCTGGCGCTCAACCTGGGTACCGTGCTGAGCACCGCCGGTGCGCCGCAGCTGAACGAGCGGCAGATCTGGTCGGTGGCGCTTGCCGCGGCGGTCGCCTCCGGCAACGCGGCTTTTGCGCGCGACATCCAGGCACTGGCGCTGCGCCACCTGGATGCCGCGCACGTCAACGCCGCGCACTCGGCGGCGGCGGTCATGGCGATGAACAACGTGTACTACCGCTTCGTGCACCTGGTGCAGGACGAGGAATACGCGAAGCTGCCGGCACGCCTGCGCATGAACGTGATCGGCTCCCCCGGGATCGCCAAGGCGGACTTCGAGCTGCTGTCGCTCGCGGTCTCGGCGATCAATGGCTGCGGCACGTGCATTGCCTCGCACGAGCGACAGCTGCGCCAGCACGGACTGGAGCGTGAGGCTGTGCAGAGCGCGGTGCGCATCGCCGCGGTGGTGCACGCAGTGGCGCGCGTGCTGGCAAGCGTCGCCGGGGAGCAGGCCGCCGGTCACACCCAGGCTGCCTGAATTCGGAAAGCGCAGGCGGACACGCAGGCGCCGTAGCCTCGCCGGCTACGGCACCTGCGCAAGTCCTTAAGGGATCATTCCGCACTCGAACATCTTGTTGGCGATCGGCGCTGCAACCTGGCCGATGAACGCGGCGCGCATCTGCGGGTCGCCCTTGAGCACGTTCAAGGCGCGTTGCTCCTCCATGCTCGGCGGTGTGGGATTGTTCTTCTTGATCCACAGCTGCTCGCAGGTGGAGCCGGTGTACTTGGCCACCACCTTCGCCGCAACCCTGTCCACGATCGGGTACTGCCCCTGTGCGCTGGCAGTGCCGGAGCGCAGCAGGGTCAGGCTCACGCAACCGAGCACGACGGCCGCGCCCATGGCGATAAATAAATAGGAATGCTTGGTCATCAACCTTCTCCGAATTGGCGCGCGTGCGCGAGGCAGCGCAGGTGGACTGATGGGGACCGCAAGTTCGGTGTTGCCGCCACAGGGGTGACCCGCCGGCAGGCGGCAACACGGGCACCAGGTGATGCTCTCAGGTTGGCGCGACCTGAGCTATGCGACCTTGGTGATATACGCAGGCAAGCCACCTGCGCTTGGGTCAGGCGGCGAGCGCGGCACTCACCAGCAGCCACGCGCAGCACCCCAGCCCCGCGGTCGAGACGGTGGACCGCAGCGTCGGCCAGCCGCGCAGGTAGGCAATCGGGTGCGCGACGCGCAATCCCAGGAACAGCACGCAGGGCAGGAGCATGTGGGCCGCGCTCACGCCTGCGACCATGGCCGCCAGCACCGAGGCGCTGAACAAGGTGGCCGCCTCCCAGGCGTTTTGCTGCGACGCGTAAATGCGGGCGCCATAGGCGTCCAGCTGCGCCGCCTGGGCACGCGGGTTGCGGTTGTCCATCGCGCCAAAGCTCTTCTTGCGGTAGTAGCCCCCGTAGGTGGCGAGCAGGTACGGGAGCAGGAGCACGAGCGCCAGGCAGACAAACGGCACCCTCATGGTGTCGTACCTGGCAGCCGGCCTGGCCGGGCGCTCAGGACTTGGCGGCCAGCGCGCGCGTTGACATGCGCAGCGTCTGTTGCAGCAGTTCACGCGCGGGCATGCCGCTGAGCGCGATCAGCTTGGCATTGGTGGAGGCGACCTGGATGACACCGTGGGTGAAGCCCCAGAGCGCTGTCGCGGCGACGATGCGATTGCCGAGGTCGGAGCGGATGGAGCCGTCCCTGACCCCCGCGTCCAGCGCGGCAACGATCGTGACCATCATCGCTTCGCCAACACTCTGGCAGGCAAGCTCGTTGCTTCCCGGGTCGGTCGTGTTGACCTCGCGCATCCCGCAGCGTGCGAGGATGTCGAAGTAAACCGGCAGTTCCTCGGCGAAGCTGATGTACGCCTCGCCCACGGCGTGTACCTTCTCAAGCCCGAGCTCCTTGCTGCGCGCGGCCTGCTCGAAGCGCTGCTGCAGCGTCACGAGCGCGCGCTCGCACAAGGCATACATGAGGTCGGTCTTGTCCTTGAAGTACACGTACAGCAGGGCACGTGACAATCGTGCGCGCCGTGCCACCTGGTCCATCGTCAGCTCGTCCCAGCCAGAGCTCCCGGTGACCTCTTCGGCCGCGTCGAGGATCTCGGTGCGGCGGCGCTCCTTTTCTTCTTGGCGGCGTTCGGCAATGTAATTCATGATCCCTGAGCTTAACGCAGGATTTTGACACCGTGACAATAATTAGATTGGCCCCGCTGGCGTGTTTGTTAGGAAGCCTGTGGCTGGGCGCGCAGGCAGCAGCCCCCGTGCGCACGGTGACCGACGATGCGGGGCACACCGTGAGCGTTGGCGAGGCGCCGTTGCGGATCGTGAGTCTGGCACCGGGCGCCACCGAGCTGTTGTTTGCTGCGGGCGCTGGTGCCCAGGTCATCGCAACGGTGGAGTATTCGGACGAGCCCCCGGCGGCGCGCACGGTCCCGCGCATCGGCGACGTCGCCGCGGTGGACATGGAGCGGCTGGTCTCGCTGCATCCTGACGTGGTGGTGGTTTGGGCCTCCGGCGGCAACCCGGCGCAACGGCAGAAGATCGCAGGGCTCGGCATCCCGATGTATGAGCAGCAGGTCGCCCGTCTTGCGGACATTCCCGCCGGAGTGCGCCGCCTGGGGATACTCGCCGGGACGCAGGCTGTGGCCGAGCGGGCTGCGCGGGACATAGAAGCGCGCCTGGCAACCCTGACGCGGGAGTATTCGGCGCGCTCCGGCAGACCACCGAGCGTGCTGCTGCAGGTGTGGAACCGGCCGATCTACACGGTCGGCGGCAAGCAGCTGATGAGTGACGCGCTCGCGGTGTGCGGGGCGCGCAACGTGTTCGGCGACCTCCCGGAGCCAGGCCCGGTGGTCGACACCGAGGCGGTCATCGCGCGTGATCCTGACATCATCATCGTGGCCGCCCCGCAGGGTGAGGGCGCCGCATGGGTGAGTGACTGGAAGCGCCTGGGCAGCCTGGCCGCGGTGCGCAACAACCGCGTGGTGGTGTTCGAGGACCAGGCCTTGAGCCGCCTCGGTCCGAGCGTCATCGGGGCCACCGAGGGGCTGTGTCGCGTGCTGGCCGGGCTCAGTCGCGGAAGTTATTGAACTGCAGTGCGACCTCGAGCTTCGCACCGCGCAGCAATGCCATGGCCTCCTGCAGGTCGTCGCGCTTCTTGCCGGTGATGCGCACCTTGTCACCCTGCAGGCTCGCCTGGACCTTCAACGTCGAATCCTTCACCAGGCGTGTGATCTTCTTGCCGGTCTCCTGGTCGATTCCCTGGCGCAGCACCACGTCCTGGCGTGCGGCGGCAAGGTTGCTGGAGGGGTCCTTGATTTCCAGGCACACCAGGTCGATGCCGCGCTTGGCCAGGCGCAGCTTGAGGATCTCGAGCATCTGCTTGAGCTGAAATTCCACCTGCGCTTTGAGCGTCACGGTGAAATCGTTCAGCTCGAACTGTGCGCCGCTGTCCTTGAAGTCGAAGCGTTGCCCGAGCTCGCGGTTTGCCTGGTCGACGGCATTGGTGACCTCGTGTGCGTCGAGTTCGGAAACGGCATCAAAGGAGGGCATGGCTTGTTCTCGGGTGCCGCTCAGCGCGGCTTCTTGGGTTTGGCCTGCAGCTTGCGGCGGTGCTTGCGGGTGAGTTCCATGAAACGCGGCGTCGGGCCGATGTCCTCGTACACAGGGTCACCCTGCTCGTCGGCAGAGATCGCCTTCGCTCCGGGCACGTAGGGCATGGCGGCCGCCACTTCCTTGAGGGCCGCGCCGAGCAGCTCGGTGATCAGCTGTTCCGGGGTGCGCCCCGGGAACATCTCGGCCAGTGCGCCCAGGCGTGCGGCATCATCGACGGGCAGCCTGACGGCGTAGGCCTTCACGGTGCGTTCACCGGTGGCGCGCTCCCGCCAGCTGTCGAGTAATTGTCTGAACACGTGCAACCGCCATTCGTGCGCACCCCGGGGCGCGCATTTTAGCGGAAATGGTGCCGCTGCTTGCTTTTGAAGTGGTGCAGGGGCGTACCGCCGGCTGTGGTGCCGCGGCGGTGACAGGAGCACCGGGCGCGCGCCTGCGCGCGCCCGGTGCGACAAGGCTCAACGTGGCGGCTGGCCCGCGTCGGTCAGGGCGGTCTTGGTCGCCACGACGGCGAGGTGGATGTGCTCGAGGGCGCGGCTCTGCAGCCCCTGCGTCATCGGGTCATCTTCCTCGTGTGAGACGTCCCCGTGTGCCTTGTGCAGCAGCTCGAGGGCCTTGTGCAGCCGTCCCGGGTTGTCCCCGGGAACATCCACGGCCGGATGGTCGTTCAGGTTCTTGCCGTCGTCGATGGCGGCCTTCTTGATCTCGCCAATGGCCTTGTCGATCTCGGTGATGGCCACGTCCTCCTGACCGCTGACGGCAGCCCCCGCCGGGCGGTGCTTAAGCATCCAGCGCGCCGAGCGCAGATCGGTCAGCGCGTGCAGGTAGGCTGGGTGCTTGCCGGGCAGGTCGGCATTGGCCACCAGGGGCGCCGACAGGCACAGGAACGCAGCCAGCAGCAGTCTGTTCAGGTAACTCATCCGATCTCCTCGTTAGGTCAGGGGGGCGCATTTTGGGCGCTTGGAATGCTCAGTGACGTGAACGAGTTAGCAGCCCCAAGGTTGACAGCCGGCCGCCGCAGGCCTGCTGACAAGGGCCAGATACATCCTGCACTCCTTCGGGGAGGGTGGGGTTGCGGATTAAGTGGATTGGATACCGGGTAAAAGGGTTCTTGCGGGTAGCCGATCGTGGCCTTTACTGGGACATGATCTGTGAGAGCGCCGAGCAGCGGCTGAAGGTGCTGCACTTCTGGGACCGGCATGGGCTTACGGCCACGCAGGAAGCGTTTGGCGTATCACGCCGAACGCTTTTTGCGTGGCGGGCCCGCTTGCGGGAGGCGGGCGGTAAGCCCCACGCGCTGAACCCCGGATCCACCCGTCCGAAGCGCCTGCGACGACGGCAATGGCCCGAGCCTGTCGTGGCGCAGATCCGCCATCTGCGCGAGCAGCACCCGAATCTGGGCAAGGAGAAGATCGCAGTCCTACTCAGGTCGTTCTGCCAGCGTAAGGCCCTACCGCTTCCCAGTGCACGTACCGTCGGGCGGCTGATCGCCGATGCACCGGACAAGATGCGCCATGCCAGGCTGCGCGTCTCGCGCTTCCATCAAGGCCGCGTCAAGCGTCGAACCCGCGATCGCAAGCCCAAAGGCTATCGCCCTGAAGGCCCCGGAGACTGCGTGGCCTGGGACAGCATCGAGCGGCGCCTCAACGGCATGAAGCGCCACTTGATCACCGCTACCGATCTGGCCAGCCACTTCGGCTTCGCCGTCGGGGTTAAGCACCTATCCAGTCATCAGGCATGCTTTGCCTGGCAGCTGCATCAGGTGCTCTTCCCACTGCCGGTTCGGCGCGTGCTCTCGGACAACGGCCAGGAATTCGCCCGTCACTTCGATACCGCCCTGCAGGCCCGAAACATCCTTCACTGGCACACCTTCCCGCGCACGCCGAAGATGAACGCACACTGTGAGCGCTTCAACCGCACCGTCCAGGAGGAGTTCCTGGACGTGCACGAGGAGCTGTTGTTCTACGACCTGCCCCGCTTCAACCTCCAGCTGCTTCAGTGGCTCGCCTGGTTCAACGCCGAACGACCCCACCACAGCCTGCAGCTAAAGACCCCCCTTGATATCCTTGTGGCTCAAAGCGGTAAGCAGTGCAGGAAGTACTGGCCCAATACACCTGCTTGACGGGCCTTGCGGGCGACGGCGATACTCAGTCCTATGTCGCATACGCCCGTCAGCAGCTCACGCCTGTGGTGGTGGCGCCCTTCATAAAGGAGTGGGCCCGACGGTTAGCTGTTCTCGCGATTTAGCATTCAACGACACCTGAAACCCATCTCCGGATAACCCCCGGGATGGGTTTTTTGCTGTCTGGACCTTTTGGAGCAAATTTGCAGCCTGTATTCGACATAGCCGGTGACCTCGACACGCCCGTGTCGGCGTTCATGAAGCTCGCGGCATTCTCGCCACGCTTCCTGCTCGAGAGCGTGGAGGGCGGCGAGCGCCTGGCGCGTTTTTCGTTCGTCGGCTTCGGGGATGCCTTCGAGGTGCGCCTCGACGAGTCCGGCCTGTGGAGCGGGGGTGAGCGCACCGCCGCCCCGGCCAACGGCGGCGAGCTGCTCGACGCCTTGCGCGCCGCGCTGGCCCGCGCCCCCAAGCCGCAGCCGGACATCAGCGGCGTTCCGCTGGCCGGTGGCCTGGTCGGCTACGCCGCCTATGACGTCGTGCGCTACTTCGAGCGCCTGCCGGCGCGCGCCGGGCGTGCCAGCGGCGTGCCCGCGCTGCACTACCTCGCACCGCGCTCCATCCTGGTGTTCGACCACCTCACGCGCGGCATCGCGCTGGTGCATGCCGGGGCCGAGGACGAGCGTCGCGCGCTGCGCCGCGAGGTGATCCGCGCCCTGCGCGGTGGTTTGCCGGCGCCGCTTGCTCACGGCCGCCATTCCGCCCCGCTCGCGCAGTACGCGCGCGCGGACTACCTGCAGGGGGTCAAGCGCACCCAGCAGTACATCGCCGCCGGCGATGTCTACCAGCTGGTGCTCGCCAGCCGCTTCTCGGGGCGGCATGACATTGATCCGTTCCAGGCATACCGCGCACTGCGGCTGATCAATCCTTCGCCCTACATGTACTACTGCGCGCTGGGCGATGTCGCCGTCGTCGGCTCGTCACCGGAGGCGCTGGTGAAGCTCAGCGGCCGCGACGCGCAGCTGCGGCCGATTGCCGGCACGCGGCCGCGCAGCAGCGATGCCGCGGCCGACCGGGCCCGCGCCGCGGACCTGCTCGCCGACCCGAAGGAGAATGCCGAGCACGTGATGCTTGTCGACCTCGCGCGCAACGACCTCGGGCGCGTGGCCGCCGCCGGCAGCGTACGGGTCGAGCCTTACCGCTCGATCGAGCGCTACAGCCACGTGATGCACATGGTCAGTGGGGTGCGCGGCGAGCTTGCCGCAGGCAAGGATGCCTTCGACCTGTTTGCGGCCGCCTTCCCGGCGGGCACCCTGGTGGGTGCCCCCAAGGTGCGGGCCATGCAGATCATCGACGAGCTGGAGCCGGTGAGCCGCGGCCTGTACGGCGGCACGGTGGGCTATTTCGGCGCCAGCGGCGACATGGACCAGGCGATCACCATCCGCACGCTGGTGTTCAGGGGCGACGAATACAGCTACCAGGCCGGCGCTGGTATCGTTGCGGACAGCGTGCCGGAGAATGAGCACGCCGAGGTGCTGGCCAAGAGCGGCGCCATGGTGCGGGCGCTGGAACTTGCCGAGGAGGGCCTGTGAAGCCGCGCCTGCTGCTGATCGACAACTACGACTCGTTCACCTACAACCTGGTGCAGGCGTTCCTGGTGCTGGGCGCCGCGGTGGATGTGTACCGCAACGATGCGCTCACCGCGCAGCAGGCGCTGGCACTGCAGCCCACCCACCTGTGCATCTCCCCGGGTCCCGGCACGCCCTACGACGCGGGCGTGTCGATGGACATGATCCGTGCGTTTGCCGGCGTGGTCCCGGTACTTGGCGTGTGCCTGGGTCACCAGGCCCTGGTCGAGGTCTTCGGCGGCAAGGTGGTCCGGGCCGACCGGCTGATGCACGGCAAGACCTCGCTCGTGCACCACGACGGGCGCACCTTGTTTGCAGGGCTGCCGCAGCCGTGCGAGGTCGGTCGCTACCACTCCCTGATCGCATCCCCGGCCAGCATCCCGGCACACCTTGAGGTCAGCGCCCGCACCGAGCAGGGTGAGATCATGGCCGTGCGGCACCGCTTGCTGAACGTCGAGGGCGTGCAGTTCCACCCCGAGAGCATCCTCACCCCGGATGGTCCGCAGCTGATGGGCAACTTCCTCAGGTCCACCACGGGCGCGCGGGCGCTCGATGCCGCCGCCGGAGGTGCGCATGTCCAGCCCGCGTGAGCTGCTGCAGCAACTGCTCGAGCGGCGCGACCTCAGCGAGGCACAGGCGCAGGGACTGCTTGAACACCTGGCCGACGCACAGCTGCCTGCCGCGATGAGCGGGGCGCTGCTGGCCGCGCTCACCGCCAAGGGCGTGGTCGCGGACGAGGTGCGCGGTTTCGCGCGCTGCATGCGGCGGCTGTCGCTGCCGCCGCAGCTGCCGCCGGGCCTGCGCGCGATCGACATCGTCGGCACCGGCGGGGACGCCTCCGGCAGCCTGAACATCTCCACCGGCACCGCCTTGCTGACGGCGGCCTGCGGGCTGCCGGTGGTCAAGCACGGCAACCGCTCGGTCTCCAGCCGCTGCGGCAGTGCTGACGTGCTCGAGTCCCTGGGGCTGTCGATACCGCTGGATGCCCAGGCGGCCGCGGCGTGCCTTGCGGCCAGCGGGTTCACCTACCTGTTCGCCCCGCACTACCATCCGGCGACGCGCGCCATCGCCCCGATCCGCCAGGCGCTCGGGGTGCGCACCGTGTTCAACATCCTCGGGCCCCTGGTCAACCCGGCGCAGCCGCCGCTGCACTTGGTCGGGGCCTACAGCCTCGAGGTCGCGCAGCTGCTCGCCGAGGCGTTCGCCGGCCTGCCGCTGGAGCGCGCCTTCGTCATCCACGGCGCGGACGGCTGGGACGAGCCGACCCCCATCGGGCCCTTCACGGTGTTCGACGTGCGCCCCGGGTCGGTGACCCGGCGGCTGCGCGCGCCGGCGGACTACGGCCTGCCGGCCTGCACGGCGGCGGATCTTGCCGGCGGCGATGCGCGCCACAATGCGCAGGCGCTGCGCAGCGTGCTCTATGGTCAGGAGCGCGGCGCGCATCGTGATTGCCTGCTGCTCGGGGCGGCGCTGGCGCTCGAGGTCGCGGGACTTGCGCATCAGCCGCGCGAGGGAATCGCACGCGCCGCGGCCGCGATCGACAGCGGCGCGGCGCGGCGCGTGGTCGAGGCGCTCGGCGCGCAGCGCCATGCCGGCGTGCCCGGCACCCCGGTGGGGGCGGCGTGAGCGGCGACTTCCTTGTGCAGATGGCAGCTGCCAGCCAGCAGCGACTGGAGCACGCCCGGCACGAGCGGCCGCTGGCGCAGCTTGAGCGCCTGGTGGCCGGCTGCGGGCCCGCGCCGCGCCTGCAGCTGGACGCCTCCGGCTTCGACATCATCGCGGAACTGAAGCTGCGCTCACCGGCGCTGGGTGCCCTGCGCGGTGCGGACGAGAACATCGCGCAGCGCGTCGCCGCCTATGCGCGCGGCGGTGCCGCGGCGGTCTCGGTGCTCACCGAGCCGACGCGCTTCGATGGCGAGCTTGCGCACCTGGAGATTGCCGCGCGCGCGCTGCTGCCGCTGGGCGCGCCGGCGATGCGCAAGGACTTCCTGGTGGATCCTTTCCAGGTGCTCGAGGCGCGCCTTGCCGGTGCCGGAGGGGTGCTGGTCATCCTGCGCATGCTCTCGCGTGAGCGCATCGATGCGCTGCTGGGTTGCGCGCGTGAGCAGGGCATGTTCGTGCTGCTGGAGGCCTTCGACGCCACCGACATCGAGCAGATGCACGAGCTGGTGCAGGCGCACGCACCTGGTATGGACCTGCTGGCCGGCATCAACTGCCGCGACCTGAGTACCCTGCAGGTGGTGCCGCAGCGCCTGCTCGCACTCGCGCCCCTGCTGCCGCGCGAGGTGCCGCGGGTCGCCGAGAGCGGCGTCGTCTCGGAGGCCGATGCGCGCAACATCGCCGCGGCCGGCTACGAGCTGGCGCTGGTCGGCAGCGCGCTGATGCGCGGCGGCGACCCGCAGGGCCTGGTGGCGGCGCTGCTGGCCGCCGGGCGGGCCGCCTAGATGTGGATCAAGATCTGCGGGCTCACCACGCCCGAGGCGGTCACCGCGGCGCTGGACATGAACGTGGAGGCGATCGGCTTCGTGTTCGCCGCCTCGACGCGGCGCGTGACACCTGAGTTTGCGGCGCTGCTGGCCAGGAGTGCGCGCGGACGGGCGCGCTGCGTGGCCGTGACCCGCCACGCCACGCAGTCGGAGATCGACCAGATCCTGAAGGAATTCGCCCCTGACGTGCTGCAGGCGGAGGCGCAGGATCTGGCGGCGCTGCGGCTGCCGACGACTTTGCAGCTGATGCCGGTGGTGCGCGCGATGAACACTGCCCCTGCGGTGCTGCCGCCGCGGCTGTTGTTCGAAAGCGCGATCAGCGGCGCCGGCGTCGTGGCCGACTGGGATGCGGCCGCCGTGCTGGCGCCGCGCTGCGAGCTGGTGCTGGCCGGTGGCCTGCACAGCGCAAACGTGGGCGCCGCCATCGCCGCGGTGCGGCCGTTCGGCGTGGATGTCTCCAGTGGTGTAGAAGAGCGGCCGGGGATGAAGAGCCCCGTCGCGATCGCGGATTTTGTACTGGCTGCGCGCGCCGCCGGCGCGCACGTGGAATGAACTAGAGGATTGCCGATGAATGCCCAGCCCAAGCCCTTGGACAACGCCCGCCTGCTGGCGGACCTGATTGCCGGAAAGTTCCCGGACGCCCGCGGCCGCTTCGGCCCGTTCGGCGGCCGCTACGTGCCGGAGACGCTGATCCCGGCGATCGAGCGCCTGGAGCGCGGCGTGCATACGCACCTGCACTCAAGGGACTTCCAGGCCGAGTTCACCGGGCAGCTGCGCAGCTGGGTCGGGCGGCCCACGGCGCTCACCTTCGCCGAGCGGCTGTCGCAGCTGTGGGGCGCGAACATCTGGCTCAAGCGCGAGGACCTGGCGCACACCGGGGCGCACAAGATCACCAACGGCATCGGCCAGGCCCTGCTGGCCAAGCGCCTGGGGGCCAAGCGCATCGTCGCGGAGACCGGGGCCGGCCAGCACGGCGTCGCCAGCGCCGCGGCGTGCGCGCGGCTCGGCCTGCCGTGCACGGTCTACATGGGCGCGATCGACATCGAGCGCCAGGCGCCGAACGTCGGGCGCATGCGCCTGCTCGGGGCCACGGTGGTGCCGGTCACCAGCGGTGACCAGACGCTGCGCGCGGCGATCGACGAGGCGATGCGTGCCTGGGTCGCAGACCCCACCGACACTTATTACCTGCTCGGTTCCGCGGTCGGGCCGCATCCGTACCCGTACCTGGTGCGCGAGCTGCAGTCGGTCATCGGCCGCGAGGCGCGCGAGCAGATCCAGGCTGCCACCGGCTCACTGCCGGATGCGGTCATCGCCTGCGTCGGCGGCGGCTCGAACTCCATCGGGGCTTTCCACGCCTTCGTGCCCGACGCGCAGGTCCAGATCCTGGGTATCGAGGCCGGTGGACGCGGCGGCGGCCTGGGCCAGAACGCGGCAACCGTCTCGCACGGCAGCCCGGGCGTGCTGCACGGGGCCTACTCGATGCTCCTGCAGGATGGTGACGGGCAGATCCAGGAGACGCATTCGGTTTCCGCCGGGCTCGACTACCCGGGCGTCGGTCCCGAGCACGCACTGCTGCACGCCATCGGACGGGTGGACTACAGCGACGCCAGCGACGCGGAGGCACTGGCGGCGGTGGAGGCCTTGAGCAAGTACGAGGGTATCCTGCCGGCGCTGGAAAGCGCCCACGCACTGGCCGGCGCGCGTCGCTGGGCCCATGCCAACCCGGGCAAGACGATCCTCATATGCCTCTCCGGGCGCGGCGACAAGGACATGGCCACGCTGCTGCAGATGCTCGTGAAGCCGGAGCAGGCATGAGTCCGCGCGAGCGCATCAGCCACGCGATCCGCAGTGCCGCGAGCGGCGGCGAACCGGCCCTGGTGGCCTACCTCACCGCCGGCTACCCGAGCCGCGAGAAGTTCCGCGAGCACGTGCGCGCGATTGCCGCGGCCGCCGACGTCGTGGAAGTGGGCGTGCCGTTCACCGACCCGATGGCCGACGGCGTCACCATCCAGCGCGCCAGCCTTGCCGCGCTCGCGCAGGGCGTCAACCTGCGCTGGATCCTCGCCGAGCTCGCCGAGCTCACCGACGTCAAGGCCCCGATCCTGCTGATGAGCTACCTCAATCCGCTGCTGGCATTCGGTGCGGGCGCACTCGCACTGGCCGCAAGCCGCGCCAACGTCGCAGGCTTCATCGTGCCGGACCTGCCGCTGGATGAGAGCGGCGCGGTCGGGGCGGCGCTGGATGAGCAACAGATCGCACTGGTGCAGATGGTGACCCCGGTCACCGAGCCTGAACGGCTGAAGCAGCTGTGCGCCGGCAGCCAGGGGTTCATCTACGCGGTGACGATGACCGGGACGACCGGCAAGAGCGTCGCCGTGCCGGACGAGGTGCTCGGCTACCTCGATGCCGTGCGCGCCATGGCCACGCTGCCGGTGTGCGCGGGGTTTGGCATCCGCAGCCGCGACCAGGTCGCGAGGCTGCGCGGCCATGTCGATGGCGTGGTGGTCGGCTCGGCGCTGGTGGAGGTGCTCGAGCGCGGCGAGGACCCGGCGGCGTGGCTGCGCGGATTGCGCGCCCGCTAGTCGCGGCGCACCAGCAGTGAGCGCGCGCCGGTGAAGACACTGACCATTGCCGGGCGCTTCTGTGGGCCGCCGGCATCGGCCAACGGCGGCTATTTTGCCGGCATGGTGGCCGCGCACGCCGCCCGCACCGTGGCGGTGCGGCTGCTGCAGCCGCCGCCGCTTGACCGCCCGTTCATGGTCGAGGCCGGCGCGGATGGCGCGTTGCGCGTGCTCGATGGCCAGCAACTCATCGGCGAGGCGCGGCCGGCGCAACTTGCGCTGCAGAGCGCGCGCAGGCCTGACTATCTTGAGGCCGTGGAGGCCTCGCGCGGCTACGCGGGCTTCCGCTACCACCGCTTCCCCGGCTGCTTCGTATGTGGCACGCATCGCGTGCGCGGCGACGGCCTGAGGATATTTGCCGGGCCCATGCCGGAACTGGGGATCGTGGCCGCACCCTGGGTTCCCGATGTCGCCCTTGACCGCGGCGATGGCAAGGTTGCGCCGCAGTTCATGTCAGCGGCGCTGGACTGCCCCGGTTACTACGCCGTGGCGCTCGCGGACCAGATGATGCTGCTCGCCGAATTCACCGTGCAGCTCGAACGCCAGGTAGAGGTCGGGGATTCCTGCACACTGATCGGCTGGCGCATCGCCAGCAGCGGCCGCAAGCACGAGGCCGGCACCGCGCTGTTCGACGGCCGCGGCCTGCTGTGCGGCCGCGCCCGGGCGCTGTGGATCGAGCCGCGCTCAGGCGGCGCAGGGGCGCCCTAGCCGTTCAGGAGCTTCATCATCGGCTCGACGTAACGCGCGCCGGCGGAGACGTTGGGCGGGAACACCGCATCGATCTCCGCGAGGTCCGCGGCGCTTAGCTGCACGGCCAGTGCGCCGAGGTTGTCATCGAGGTTGCGCGCACGGCGCGTGCCGGGAATCGGCACCAGGTGCTGGCCCTGTGCCAGCACCCAGGCGAGCGCGAGCTGCGCGGGCGTGCAGTCCTTCTCCTGCGCCAGCGCCTTCACTTTGTGCACCAGCGTCAGGTTGCGGGTGAAGTTCTCACCCTGGAATCGTGGGCTCATGCGCCGGTAATCATCGGTGTCGAAGTCCTCCGGACTGCGGATGGCGCCGGTGAGGAAGCCGCGGCCGAGCGGGCTGTAGGGGACAAAGCCGACCCCGAGCCGTTCGCAGGCGGCCAGGATGCCATCCTCCTCCGGGTCACGCGTCCACAAGGAGTACTCGCTCTGCAGCGCGGTGATCGGATGCACGCGATGCGCACGCTCCAGGGTCTGCGGCGAAACTTCCGAAAGCCCGAGGTAGCGCACCTTGCCAGCGGTCACCAGCTGCGCCATGGCGCCCACGGTGTCCTCGATCGGCACGCTCGGGTCGACGCGGTGCAGGTAGTACAGGTCGATCTGCGCGACCCCCAGGCGCTTGAGGCTCGCGTCGCAGGCCTCCTGCACTCGCTGCGGGCGGGCGTCGATGGTCGGGGCCATCGGCGTAGCGGGGTTGCGCACGAAGCCGAACTTGGTGGCGAGGAAGGCATCCTTGCGACGCTCACGCAGCGCGAGCCCGACCAGTTCCTCGTTGGTGAACGGGCCGTAGGCGTCCGCGGTGTCGAGGAAGTTGACGCCCAGGTCGAGCGCGCGGTGCAGGGTCGCCAGCGACTCGCTGTCGTTGCGTGCGCCGTAGAAGGCGCTCATGCCCATGCAGCCCAGGCCGAGTGCGGAAACGGTTGGGCCGTCGCGGCCGAGCGTGCGCGTTTGCATGCGGGATCTCCGTTGGGAAGCGGCCATTGTGTACCCAAAGCCCGCGGGCTGCGGAATACGCAATTGGAGGGAGGCAACTAGGGCGCAGGCTCCGCGGGCAGCATGTGCGCGCGGCGCCAGCCGCCGAACTTGTAATACGCCGCTGCCAGCAGCGCGGAGATTGCCGAGGAGATCGGGAAACTCCACCACACCGCATCGGCGTGGTATTTGTCGAGGAAGAGCTCCGCCAGCGGGAAGCGCACCACCAGCAGCGAGGTCGTCAGGATCGCCAGCGGCGCCATGACCGCGCCGGTGGCGCGTACCACGCCGAACAGCGCCACCGAGATGCCGAAGAAGATGAACGAGCCGGTGACGATGCGGTTCAGGTGCGAGGCGATGTCCAGCGCAACCGAGCCTGCCGGCAGGAACAGGCCGAATACGTGCCGGTTGAGCAGCTCGATGAGGATGACGATGGAGCCGGTCAGTATCACGCTGTAGAGCACGCCGACGCCTGCGATGCGGTTCACCCGGTCCCACTTGCGCGCACCGACGTTCTGCGCGGTCATGGCCGAGATGCCCATGGCGATCGCAAAGGCCGGCATCTGGATGTAGTTCCAGATCTGCATCGCCGCGCCGAACGCTGCGGTGGTGTCCACCCCGAAGCGATTGACCAGCGTGATCATGAGCACCGCGCTCAGGGAGACCACCAGCATCTGCGCGCTCATCGGGATGCCCTTCTTCACCAGCGCCCCGGCGATGGTCCAGTCGATCCTCAGGTAGCGCAGCTCGTCCTTGTGCAGGCACAGGACGTGCTTGCGCTTGTAGAGGTGCCGGATCAGCGCGGCCAGGCTCACCGCCTGGGCCACGAACGTGGCGAGCGCGGAACCGGCGATCCCCAGGCGCGGGATCGGGCCGAAGCCGAAGATGAACACCGGGTTCAGCACGATGTCGATGCCAACCGACAGCATCATGAAATAGAACGGCGTCTTGGAGTCCCCGGCACCGCGCAGGATGCCCATCACGAAGGCGTACATGTAAAGGAAGGGCAGCGCGAGGAAGATCACCCGCATGTATGCCACCGCCAGCTCGAGGGAATCCGGCGGCGTGCTCATCGCGATCAGCAGCGGGCGGCACAGCAAAAGGCCGGTGATCGCCATGATCACCGAGATGCCCAGGAAGAAGGTGGCACTGGTGCCCACCACCTTCTTGGCGTCGGGCACGTCGCTGGCGCCGATGCGCTGGGCGATGAGGATGGTAGCCGCCAGCGCGATGCCAAAGGCTGCCCCGATGAGCAGGAACATGACGGTGTTGGCGTTCGAGGTGGCCGTGAGGGCGGCCTCCCCGAGGAAGCGTCCCACCCAGATCGAGTTCACCGAGCCGTTGAGCGACTGCAGGATGTTCGCGAACAGGATCGGCAGGGAGAACTTGAACAGGCCGACGGGTATGGAACCCTCGGTAAGCGAGCGTGGCACCTAGGTCACCGCCACAGGCCGTACACCAGTTGCACCGCGCCCGCGCCGAGCGCACTCCACCCCAGCCACGCCTGGCCGTGTCCCAGAGCCAGCCACACGAACCCGCCCAGCACCAGCACCGCGCCCAGGGTGACCGCGTCGCTGCGCCGCCGCGCGGCCTGCAACTCGGTGCGCAGCAGGCGCATCTCGGCCTCGGCGGCCGCCGGCTGGGCGGCCAGCTCGCCGGCGGCCACGCGCCGCAGCAGGCCCGGCAGCTCGCGCGCCGCCGCGAGCAGCTGCGGCGCGTGCGTGCGCAGGCCGACGACGAGCGTGCGCATGCTGGTGCGCTCGCGCATCCACTCGCGCAGGATCGGGCTTGCGGTCTTCCAGATGTCCAGGTCCGGGTACAGGTCGCGGCCGAGCCCCTCGACGTTGAGCAGCGTCTTCTGCAGCAGCACCAGCTGGGGCTGGATGTGCATGTTGAAGCGGCGCGAGATCTCGAACAGCCGCAGCAGGATGCGCCCGAAGGAGATGTCCTTCAGCGGCAGGCCGAAGATAGGCTCCAGCACCGTGCGCACCGCGGACTCCATCTCGTCGATGCGCGTGCCTGCGGGCACCCAGCCGGACTCCAGGTGCAGCTGTGCGACGCGGCGGTAGTCACGGTCGAACGCGGCAAGGAAGTTCTCGGCAAGGTAGGTCTGGTCGCGCGGGTCGAGCGTGCCGACGATGCCGAAGTCGATCGCCGCGTAGCGCGGCTTCTTCGGGTCGCCGATGAGCACGAAGATGTTCCCCGGGTGCATGTCGGCGTGGAAGAAGTTGTGGCGGAACACCTGGGTGAAGAAGATGCGCACGCCGTTCTCCGCCAGCAGCGCGAAGTCCGTGCCAGCCGCCCGCAGCCGCGCCATGTCGCTGATCGGCACGCCGTGGATGCGCTCCATGACCATGACATCGGCGGTGCAGTAGTCCCAGTAGACCTGGGGCACGTACAACAGCGCGGAGCCTGCGAAGTTGCGGCGCAGCTGCGAGGCGTTGGCCGCCTCGCGCATCAGGTCGAGTTCGTCGATGATGGTCTTGTGGTAGTCGGCCACCACTTCCTGCAGGCGCAGGCGGCGTCCCTCCGGCCAGTAGCGCTGCGCCAGGTCCGCCAGCGCGTGCAGCACCTCCAGGTCGCGCTCGATGACCGCGCGCATGCCCGGACGCAGCACCTTGACGACCACTTCCTCGCCACCGTGCAGGCGCGCGGCGTGCACCTGGGCGATCGATGCCGCCGCCAGCGGTGTCTCGTCGAACTCGGCGAAGGCCTGGGCCACCGGGCGCCCCAGGGAGGCCTCGATGGCGGTACGCGCCACGGCACCGGGGAAGGGCGGGACGCGGTCCTGCAGCTTGGCCAGTTCGTCGGCGATGTCAGCAGGCAGCAGGTCGCGCCGGGTGGAGACCGCCTGCCCGAACTTGACGAAAATCGGGCCGAGTTCCTGCAGCGCGAGGCGCAGTTCCTCGGCACGGCTGCCCTGGTGGCGCCGCGCGAACCAGATGCCCGGGGACAGGAAGAACACGAAGCGCAGCGGCCGGTACAGGTGGGTGGCGCGCACGAAGTCGTCCAGGCCGTGGCGCAGCAGGACGCGCTGGATCTCCAGCAGTCGCAAGGCAACGCGCAGCTTCACAGCTTCGCCGGGCTCATGCGCGCGACCGCGCTGCCGTGCCAGCAGTTCAAAGCGCGCCTGCAGGCGGTCCAGGTCCTCGCGCAGCGCATCGACGCCGCGCAGGAATTGCTCCCCTTCCGCGCGCGGCACCAGGTCGGCACGCTCGTGGGCGAAGTATTCGGCGGCGTTGGCAAGGCCGGTGTCCGCGGCGTTGCGTCCCCACTGGGCAGCCATGCGGGCCAGGCGCCCGAGGCGGTGTGCTGCCACGTCGCCGATGATCCCGGAGGCTTCTTCCTCGAGGTCCGGGCGCAGCAGCTTCAGCAGTTCCTGGAACTTCCCGGCAAGCTCGGCATCCCCGCTGATGGCGACCTGGCCGCTTTGCAGGGCGTTCTGCGCGGCCGTGCCCAGCAAGGAAAGCAGCCCGAACGGGCCGGCGCTGAGGGTCGCATCGGCAGGGGCGTCACCGCGGGTGACAGCAAGCGTAAGGCCGGTGGCGAGGATGTGCACGCGCGTGAGGTCGCGCATGTGGATGGCGACACTGCGGCCGGCCAGCTCAGCGCACAGTGCCCGCGCCCGCGGCGAGCGCGCCAGGCCACGGTTGAGCAGCTTCTCGAGGGTGAGGGTGAGCATGGGCGGTCAGTAGCGGTAGCCGCGATGCACGGCGACGATGCCGCCGGTCAGGTTGTGGTACCGGCACCCCTCAAGACCGGCGTCCTGCATCATCTTAATAAGAGTGTCCTGGTCCGGGTGCATGCGGATCGACTCGGCGAGGTAGCGGTAGCTGGCCTCGTCGCGCGCGACGAACTTGCCCAGCAGCGGCAGCACCCGGAACGAGTAGGCGTCGTAGAGGGGCTTCAGGCCCGGGGCCACCGGGTGCGAGAACTCCAGCACCAGCAGCTGGCCGCCCGGGCTTCAGCGCGCGGCGCATGGACGCAGCGCGGCGGCCTTGTCGGTGACGTTGCGCAGCCCGAAGCCGATGGTGATGCAGTCGAAGGTGCCGTCGGCGAAGGGCAGCTGCTCGGCGTTGGCCTGGACGTAGCGCACGTTGCCGATGAGCCCGCCATCGATCAGCCGGTCGCGGCCGTGGGCGAGCATCGCGGCGTTGATGTCGGTGAGCACGACCAGGCCGCGCGCGCCGACCTGGCGCGCGATGCCTGCTGCCAGGTCGCCGGTGCCGCCGGCGACATCCAGCGCCCGCTGGCCCGCGCGCAGGTTGGCCAGCGAGAGCGTGAAGCGCTTCCACAGCCGGTGTGCGCCTGCGGACATCAGGTCGTTCATCAGGTCGTAGTTGCCGGCGACGGAGTCGAACACGCCGCGCACGCGGCGCGCCTTGTCCGCGTGGGCGACGCGCTCGAAGCCGAAGTCGGTGGAGTGATCGTCTGCCATGTCGAAAAAGCGGGTCAATGAGGTGGACGCATTCTAGACGATCGTGCCGCGCATGCAGGCGGATCGTGGTTGCATTTGCCCGGGCACCGCGCGCAGAATCGTCCGCGATTAGGGGGTCTTGTAAGCGACGCGGGCCGGGCAGCAATGTCCGGCCCGTTTCGTTTGTGTCAGTGCTTCTGGCCTGTGTCTACTTCGCAGCCCCGGCCGCCGGTCGTGCGGCCGCGCACCGCTGCTGGTAGTGCGCCCACTTCGCACGCTGTTCGCGCCCGAGCTCGTGCAGGTACTTCCAGGTGTACAGGCCGGTGTCGTGGCCATCGTCGAACACGAGCTTGACTGCGTACTGGCCGACCGGGTCGATCGCGGCGATGCCGACCTGCTCCTTGCCCAGTACCAGCACCTCCTGGCCCGGGCCGTGGCCCTTCACCTCCGCCGAGGGGGAATGCACGCGCAGGTACTCGAACGGCAGCTCGAAGCGGCTGCCATCCGAGAAGCTCACCTCGAGCAGCCGGGAGGCGCGGCGCAGGCGGATCTCGGTCGGGATGGGTTCCATGGTGCAAGTATAGGCACCGGGCGCCCTGGACGAGCCCTATGTTGCAGTGCAATATATCTTTGGGGGGCCGGTGAAAACCCCCATGGCGCATCTATACTCCACCGCCTACCAGTCGCCCATGAGGGCTCGGCGCAGGGCCCGAGCAATGAATGGAACCAACCGATACCTCGCACCCCGACTACTACCATCGAGTCGTGGATTGCCAGTGGGCCTGCCCGGCCCACACCGATGTCCCTGAATACATCCGACTGATCGCCCAGGGCCGCTTCACCGATGCCTACATGGTGAACCGCCACTCGAACGTCTTCCCCGGCATCCTCGGCCGGGTCTGCGACCGGCCCTGCGAGCCGGCCTGCCGGCGCGGGCGCGTCGAGGAGAAGCCGGTCGCCATCTGCCGCCTGAAGCGCGTCGCGGCCGACCACCGTGATGATGTCACGCGCCCTGCTGCCGAAGATCCCCAGCGTCAAGAACGGCAAGCGCATCGGCCTGATCGGCGCCGGCTGCGCCTCGCTCACGGTGGCGAACGACCTCATGCCGCTGGGCTACCAGGTCACGATCTTCGAGCAGTTCGGCGAGCCCGGCGGGCTCATGCGCACCAACATCCCCTCGTTCCGCCTGCCGCACGCCGTGCTGAACGAGGAGATCGCGATGATCACCGGCATGGGCGTGGACCTGAAGCTCAACCACCCCGATCAAGAGCATGCGCGAGCTGCTCGCCACCGGCGGCTTCGATGCAGTGTTCGTCGGCTCCGGCGCCCCCAAGGGCAAGGAGCTGAACCTGCCGGGCAGCGCAGGAGGCCGCGCGCCAACATCCACATCGGCATCGCCTGGCTCGAGTCGGTGGCCTTCGGCCACATCGAGAAGATCGGCGAGCGCGTACTGATCATCGGTGTCGGCAACACCGCGATGGACTGCTGCCGCACCAGCCTGCGGCTCGGCGCGCGACAGCGTGAAGGTCATGGCGCGCAAGCCGCGCGGGTTCTTCAAGGCCTCCGCCTGGGAGCTGGAGGATGCCGAGGAGGAAAGCGTCGAGATCGTCATCAACCGCTCGCCGAAGTCCTTCGTGCTCGAGAACGGCAAGCTCACCGGCATGCTGTTCGACAAGATGGAGTACGACATGGATGCGCAGCGGGCGCATCACCGCCGAGCGCATCGTCGGGCGAGGAGTTCCTGCCCGCGGACGACGTCATCCTCGCCATCGGCCAGGAGAACGCCTTCCCCTGGATCGAGCGCGACCTGGGGATCGAGTTCGACAAGTGGGACGTGCCGGTGGTCGACAAGGACACCTTCCAGTCGACGCGCCCGGGCGTGTTCTTCGGCGGCGACGCCGCCTTCGGGCCGAAGAACATCATCTGGGCCGTCGAGCACGGCCACCAGGCCGCCATCTCCATCCACCGCCACTGCCAGGGCGAGCCGGTGACCGAGCGCCTGGCGCCGGGCGTCAACCTGCAGAGCCGCAAGATGGGCATGCACGAGTGGTGGTACTCGAACGACTACGCGCCGGTCGAGCGGCGCCTGATGCCGCACGTCTCGCTCAAGGAGCGCTTCAAGAAACTCAACATCGAGGTCGAGCTCGGCTTCACCGCCGAGCAGGTCGAGCAGGAAGTGCAGCGCTGCCTCAACTGCGACGTGCAGACCGTGTTCACGGCCAAGCTGTGCATCGAGTGCGATGCCTGTATCGACATCTGCCCGGTCGACTGCCTGACCATCACGCACAACGGCGACGGAGGCGGACCTGCGCGCGACGCCTGAAGGCGCCGGCGAAGAACCTCACCCAGCCGCTGTATGGTCTCGGCGGGCCTGCCGCAGACCGGGCGTGTCATGGTGAAGGACGAGGACCTGTGCGTGCACTGCGGCCTGTGCGCGGAGCGCTGCCCGACGGCGGCCTGGGACATGCAGAAATCCACCATCCAGTGGCCGCAGGCCGGTGACCAGGTACCCCCTGTCACCCAGCAGGCCAAGATCGCCTGAAGTGCACGAGGCCGGGGCCGCAAGGCCCCGGTCGCCTCCACCAACCCCAGCAATACCTCATATGCCCGCAACACCGGCCTCGCACGTCAACGACTTCTCCATCAAGATCG
Source organism: uncultured Pseudomonadota bacterium (assembly GCA_963703025.1). Lineage (GTDB taxonomy): Bacteria > Pseudomonadota > Gammaproteobacteria > Steroidobacterales > Steroidobacteraceae > 13-2-20CM-66-19. Next base: position 1,608,833 of record OY969778.1, read on the forward strand.
CCACGGTCAACGGCACCGGCTCGGCGAGCGCCAACACGCTGCTGATGAAGTCGATCTTCCGCAGCGGCATCCCGGTGATGGGGAAGAACTACTTCCCCTCCAACATCCAGGGGCTGCCGACCTGGTACGAGATCCGCATCACCCGCGACGGCTACGTCGCCCGCTCGGGCAGCGTCGACATCATGGTCGCCATGAATGCCGAGACCTACGCGCGCGATGTCACGCGAAGTCGCCCCCGGCGGCTATCTGGTTTACGACTCCACCTGGCCGCGCCCGGCGCTGCTGAAGCGCGAGGACATCACCGTGCTGGGCGTGCCGCTGGCGCGGCTGTGCAACGAGAACTTCAACGGCGTGCGCACGCGCATCCTGATGAAGAACATCTGCTACGCAGGCGTGCTGGCGGCACTGCTGGACCTGGACCTGGAGCGCATGCGCGAGCTGCTCGCGGAGACCTACGCCAAGAAGCCGCAGCTGGTCGACAGCAACATGAAGGCGATCCAGCTCGGCTACGACTACGCGCGCGCGAACTTCACCTGCCCGCTGCCGCTGCACGTCGCGCAGCTGGACAAGACCGCCGGCCACATCATGATCGACGGCAACACCGCCGCCGCCCTGGGCTGCGTCTTCGCCGGCGCCACGGTGGCGGCCTGGTACCCGATCACCCCGTCGACCTCGCTGATGGATGCGTTCAAGATGTTCGGCGACCGCATGCGCGTCGACCAGGAAACCGGCCGCAAGCAACTTCGCCTTCATCCAGGCCGAGGACGAGCTGTCGCGATCGGCATGGTGATCGGGGCGATGTGGAACGGCGCGCGCGCCTTCACCGCGACCTCCGGCCCGGGCATCTCGCTCATGAACGAGTTCCTAGGTCTCGCCTACTACGCAGAAGTGCCGGCGGTGATCTTCGACATCCAGCGCGTGGGTCCTTCCACCGGCATGCCGACCCGCACGCAGCAGTGCGACCTGATGCTGTGCCGCCTACGCCTCGCACGGCGACACCACGCCACGTGTGCCTGTACCCGGCCAACCCGGAGGAGTGCTTCTACATGGCGGTGCAGGCGTTCGACCTCGCCGAGCGCCTGCAGACCCCGGTGCTTGGTGCTGTCGGACCTGGACATCGGCATGAACGACTGGATGTGCCGCGACCTGAAGTGGGACGACAGCTACCGTCCGGACCGCGGCAAGATGCTCGACAAGGAGGAGCATCGCTCAAGCTCGAGAAGTTCTACCGCTACGTCGACAAGGACGGCGACGGCATCACCTACCGCACGCTCCCCGGCGTGCACCCCAAGGGCGCCTACTTCACGCGCGGCTCCGGGCACACCCAGTTCGGCACCTACACCGAGGATTCGGCCGAGTACCAGATCGTGCTCGACCGGCTGATGGTGAAGTGGGAGACCGCGAAGAAGCTGGTGCCGCGCGCGGTGATCGATGCGACCGCCGGCAGCGAGATCGGCATCGTGTCGATCGGCAGCTGCGATGGCGCCATCCACGAGGCGATGGACATCCTGAAGACGCACGGCGTCGCGGTCGACTACATGCGCGTGCGCTCCTTCCCCTTCAGCGAGGATGTGGAGCGCTTCCTGGCCGCCCACAAGCTGCTGTTCGTCGTCGAGCAGAACCGCGACGCGCAGTTCCGCTCGCTGCTGACACTCGAGACGGCGGTCGAGAAGTCGAAGCTGCGCTCGCTGCTGCACTACAACGGGCTGCCGATCTCCTCGACGTTCATCGTCGATGGCGTGCTCGCGGAGATGCAGCCGCACGCGAGCCAGGCGCCGCCCGAGAGACGCCGCGCGCACGGCTGAGCGCACGCCGCGCGTGCAGTGAGGCTCGCATGACCTTCATCGCCAAGCCCAAGGTTGCGCACCCGTCGCTGCCGCGGAATGCAGCTGGGCTTCACCCGCCGCGACTACGAGGGCGCGCTGTCCACGCTGTGCGCCGGCTGCGGCCACGACTCCATCACCGCCGCCATCGTCGAGGCCTGCTGGGAGTTGGCGCTCGAGCCGCAGAACATGGTGAAGCTCTCCGGCATCGGCTGCTCGTCGAAGACCACCGCCTACTTCGTCAGCGGCGGCCACGGATTCAACTCGGTGCACGGCCGCATGCCCTCGATCGCCATGGGCGCGAACGCCGCCAACCGCAACGCTGCACTACATCGGCGTCTCCGGCGACGGCGACACGCTGTCGATCGGCCTCGGGCAGTTCTGCCACGCGATCCGCCGCAACCTCGAACATGCTGTACATCATCGAGAACAACGGCGTGTACGGCCTCACCAAGGGGCAGTTCTCCGCCTCCGCGGACATCGGCACCAAGGCGAAGAAGGGCGAGACCAACTTCCAGCCGCCGATCGACCCGGTGCTGCTGGCGATGACGCTCGGGGCCTCGTTCGTGGCGCGCAGCTTCTCCGGCGACAAGGAGCAGCTGGTGCCGCTGATCCAGGCGGGACTGAAGCACCAGGGCTTCGCGCTCATCGACGTGCTGTCGCCCTGCGTGACGTTCAACGACCACGAGGGCTCGACCAAGAGCTACGCCTACACGCGCGAGCACTACGAGCCGGCGGTGCATGCCGACTTCGTGCCGCTGGAGCGCGAGATCGTCGCCGACTACAAGGCAGGGGAGACCTTGCCCGTGGTGATGCACGACGGCAGCCGCATCGTGCTGCGCAAGCTCGAGCACGCGTACGACCCGACCGACCGCATCGCCGCCGCCGCGCAGATCCAGGAGCGCATGAAGGCCGGCGAATACCTGACCGGGCTGCTGTACGTGGAGCCTTCGCAAAACGAGTTCCACGAGGTCAATGCGACCCCGGATGCGCCGCTGAACAGCGTGCCCTACGAGGCGCTGTCACCGGGGTCCAAGGGACTGGAGAAGATGCTCGCGCGCTACCGCTGACCGGCAGGCTCAGCGCAGCGTCGAACCCAGGGTATAGCGCACGGCAAGCTGGCACTGGGTCTGCGTCGACCACGGCGAGCCCAGCAGGTCCTGCCGGTTGTAGGAATCGCTCTGCACCTGCAGCCACTCCAGCGCGATGCGCCAGCGGGCCGAGGCGTCATAGGCATACGCGGCCGTCCATGCATGGCCACTTTGCGTCCCGTCCCCCTCGCTGCCGCGCTCATCGACGTTGAAGCGGTCGTAGCGGGCACTGAAGGTATGCCGGCCGAGGTGACGCGAGAGCAGTGCATAGACTGAGTTGAACGGCCACTCGATGCTGTCGCCACCGGGCGCAATGGCGGTTTCCCCCTGCAGCCACTGCACGATGCCGGTCCAGCCGCCGGCGCTCTCCGCGCGCAGGCCGGCGCTGGTGAAGCGCGTTTCCCAGGCGATCGTGCCGGCCACGGTGTCGGTGGCCGTCGGGTCCGCACGGTTGTCGTAGCGCAGCACGCGCAGTGTCACCCGATCCAGGTAGCGTGCCTCGAGCCCCGCGTAGACCCCCACCTGGCCGCCGATCTCGCCGAAGGGCTTCACGCCATAAAGGGGTGGGGCGCCCGGTTGGCCCACCCTGCCAAACAGGGGCGTCTGCCGGTCGGTGAGCGAGAAGCCGGTGCCGGCAAGCACCGCTCCTGCCTGGTCGTTCCAGCCGAAGGCTGCGGCCGTGACCCCGACATCGAAGGGGTGTCCCAGCCGCGTGCCCAGCCAGTCGAGGTTTGCCTCCAGCCCGATCGTGCGCACCTCGACGGCGAGCCAGCTGTCGATGCTCGAGTACGACAGCGTGTAGGGGGAGTCCCAGCCGCTGGCGCGGTTTTCCAGCGACACCGGGGGGTAGAAGGCCCCGGCGCGGACCCGCAGGCGGTAGCCGTCCAGCGGATAGGGACGAAACTGCAGGTAGCCTTCCGTGATGCCCGCGAGCGGGCCACCCTTGTCGTCGTAGATCGAGGCATCGATGCGCGCGCTCCACAGCTCGCCGATGGGCTGGGAGAGCCCCAGACGCGCGCGGCCCAGTTGCAGCGTCGAGTCGTCGCGGTCGAAGCGCACCGGCGCCAGCCCCCCATCCATGACAGAGCGGTCCGCGTCCGAGGCCACCAGGCGCGTGTCGAGGCTGAATTCCCAATCCGTCGCGTGCCCCGCGGTACTGAGCAGCAGGCCCAGCACGGGCAGCACCGCGCACCTGCGGCGGCCGGCTGTGGGCAGCAAGAGCGCGCGCAGCATCGTCAATAGTCCCAGGAGTGCGGCCGGTCGAGCGGCGCGGGCTGCAGGGGCCGGGCGATGCGCACGGTCAGCTCCGCGCGGTCGTCGGAGCCGACGGTGAACTCGCGCTCCGAGTCGGGGCCTTCCGCGTGCAGGCGCGGATGCCAGATCGTGATGCGATAGCGGCCCGGCCCGAGCTCGCTCGACCAGCTGCCCGCGTTGTCGGTGCGACCGAAGTACGGCGCGTCGGTGACCACCAGGTACGCGAGCATCTCGTCGTGGATGTTGCAACCCAGGGTGACCACTCCTGCCTGGTCGAACACGCACCGGCGGGTAGGCCTTGCCCCGGTACAGCGGCAGCTGGAAGCGCTTGGCGCTGGAGAATGAGTAGATCTGGTGGCTCACCACGTCGCTGTTGGGGAAGGACACGCTGGAACCGACCGGCACGACCAGCAGGTCCGGCACGAAGGCGCGGTCGAGCTGGTCCATCACCGCGTGCACCGCCGGTGCGTGTCTGGGCGCGCCATCCAGCGGCCGGGCCGTGACCACCGCCCCGGCGAGCGCGTTCCCGTCGGCCGCCTGCACGTGGATGACCAGGGTTGCCGCGCGTGCCGGGGCGAGGCAGCCCAGTGCCGTCGGGAACGCCAGCACGGCGCCCAGCAAGGCACGGGACAGGGGCTTTTGCAGACGTGCCGGAGGTCTCATTCCCGCACTTCGAACCTCGCGATGTGGACGGTGGCGCTCCTACGATGCGTCAGGTCATTCGAGCCGACTTCATGCGTAGTTTCCGTAAACGGCTTCTCGTGCTGATCATCGGCCTGGTCATCGTCACCCAAACTGTGACGCTGGCCGCAGTGCTGGCGAGCACGCGCCGCGCACGTCGAGGCGCGTTCCGCCGCGCAGCTGCGTTCCGGCGGGGCACTGGCCGGGCAACCTCATCAGCTTCCGCGCCGGCCAGCTGGCCAACGGCGTGGCCGTGCTGGCGGCTGACTTCGGCTTCCGCGAGGCGGTGGCGAGCGGTCACGCGCCCACCATCCTCTCGGCCGCGCGCAACAACGCGCAGCGCATCGGTGCGGACCTGGTGCTGGTGCTGGACACCCGCGGACAGGTGCTCGCAGCGACCGTGCCGCAATTGGTCGAGGGTGCCGGCTCGCTCGAGAGCCTGCTGGTCAGTGGACCTGCCGCGCGCGATCAGCCGACCTTCCATATCTTCGGTGCCCAGTCCTACCAGGTGTTCGTAGCTCCCGTGCGCACACCGGAGACCATCGCCTGGGTACTCATGGGCTTCGCTGCCGACCGCCAGCTGGCGCAGAAGATCCGGTCGCTGGTGGGCTCCGAGGTGCAGATCGTCACGCACGGCGAGGGCCAGGTGGTGCGGGTTGCCTCGACGGTAGCGGCCGCCACGGCCCTCCCGGCAGGGGTGCCCGCGGACGACGGCGCACACGTGACGCAGGTGGCAGGGGTGGAGTACCTGGGCTTCGTGCAACGCCTCAACGGCCACGGCGACCTGGTGGACGTGGTCCTGCTGAAGCCGCTGGCGAAGGTGTACGCGCCGTATCGCGAGCTGCGTGACGCGATGCTGCTCATCGACGGCGTGGCGCTGGCGCTGGCCGCGCTGGTGGGCGCGGTCCTGGGGCGCAGCGCCACCCGCCCGATCGGCGACCTGGTGCGCGCGGCGCAGCGCATCGAGAAGGGCGACTACCAGACCCCGGTCAGCGTCGCCGGCGGGGAGGAGTTCCGCGCCCTCGCCAGCACCTTCAACAACATGCAGCACAACATCGCCGCGCGCGAGGCGGACATCACCTACCAGGCCGAGCACGACCCGCTCACCCAGCTGCCCAACCGTGCCTACGTGCGTCGCGAACTGGGGCTGCTGTGCGCGCAGGAGGGCGCGGCTGCGGCCGCCGCGCTGATACTGATCGAGCTGAGCAACCTGCGTGACATCAACGCTTCCCTTGGCCACGCGGTGGGCGACCAGGTACTTGGCGAGGCCGCACGGCGCCTGCGGCAGAACGTCGCCAGCGGCGAGACGCTGGCGCGCCTGGGCGAGGCGCAGTTCCTGGTGCTCGCGCCGCGCTGCTCGGCCGAGCGCGCGCTGCTGTACGGCGAGCAGCTGGCGGCCACCGTGCGCGGCGGCTTCCACGTCGCCGGCGTCAGCCTGGACCTGCGCCTGGCCTGTGGCGTGTGCCTGTCCCCCGAGCACGGCCGCACGGCCGATGAGCTGCTGCAGCGCGCGCAGGTGGCGCTCGAGGAGGCCGACGAAGTGCGCGCCCGGGTGGCCGTTTACCGCGCAGGGCAGGACAGCGAACACCGCCGCCGCCTCACCCTCGTCACGGACCTGCGCAGCGCCATCGACGACAGCGCGCTCTCGCTGGTCTACCAGCCCAAGGTGGACATGGTGAACCGCGGGGTGCGCAGCCTGGAGGCGCTGGTGCGCTGGACGCACCCGCACCTGGGCGCGGTGTCCCCGGCGGAGTTCGTGCCGCTCGCCGAGCGCACCGGTGGCTCGCGTCGCCTGACGAACTGGGTCTTGGCGGAGGCCGTGCGCCAGCTGGGCCAGTGGCGGCGCGAGGGGCTGGAGCTGGATCTTGCGGTGAACCTGTCGGCCCCTGACATCCTCGACCAGGACCTGGGCGAGGAGTTGCTCAGGTTGCTGCGCCTGCACCGCGTCGAGCCGACGCGGCTGATCCTGGAGATCACCGAGAGCGCGGTGATGGGTGACCCGCAGGCGGCGGTGCGCAACATGCAGCTGCTGCGCCTGGCCGGGATCCGCTTCTCGATCGATGACTTCGGTACCGGGCACTCCTCGCTGTCACAGCTGAGCGTGCTGCCCGTGGACGAGCTGAAGATCGACCGCTCGTTCATCTCGCACGCCGATGCAGCAGCGGTGACCATCGTCACCTCCACCATCGAGCTCGGCCACAGCATGGGACTGAAGGTGGTCGCCGAAGGGGTCGAGGATGCGGCTGCCTGGAACCTGCTGCGGCGCCTGGGCTGCGACTTCGCGCAGGGCTACCTCATCAGCAGGCCGCTGCTCGCCGACAAGGTCGCAGCGTTCGTGCGCGAGGCGAATAAGCTGCTGCCCGACTCAGACTCGACGGTGTTGCAGCTGCGGGCGCTTGACCTATTGGGCGGCCGGGGGCGCTAGCGCACTGGCGCCCAGGTACTTCCTCAGGGCGCGATTGCTCGGCCTGGAAAGCGCGCTGTCGACCAGTCTTGCCAGCAGCCACACCAGTGCTATCGCTGGGATGAACCAGACAACGGCGAACTGCGCCGGCAGGCCGGTCGTCCGGAAGATCGCGACGACCGCGAGCACCACGAACACGTGCGTCAGGTAGGTCTCATAGCTTAGTCGCCCGAATGAGCACAGCCAGCCCGTACCGGCCACAGGCGCCTCGCGCCGCGGCGATACATGGAACGCCACCAGCAGGCAGGCGCTCGACATCGCCAGCAGCAACAGGAGGCCTTCGTGCACCCACGGCCACAGAATGTCATCCGCGAACACCACGGCCAAGATTCCGGCCGACCCGGCCAGGATGAGTACCCGGTGCCAACGTCGCGCACGAAGTCTTGCGGCTACTAGTGCGGCCAGCACCCCGACCGCTATGGCCGACATCCCCGGCAGGTAGGCCTTCTCGTGCCAGATCTCGTTGGTCGCCAGCGCAGCGGCCCTCGTCCAGGGTAATGACAACGCCAGTAGCACGAGAAAGCTGACAAGCAGCCAGCGTCGGCGCAGGCAGAGGCAGACCAGTGGAAAGCCGAGGTAAAACACTTCCTCGATGGACAACGACCACAATACGTCCCAGCTGGCCGGCAGGTAGTGGGCCGTGTGCCCCTCGTACCAGTTGAGGCACAAGCCCAGAGCAGCAGCTGTTGCACCGCGCAGACTCTGCTCAGGATGGTCAATGGCATAGCCGTGCACCCCCGAGCCCGCCAGGATGCAAAGCAGCAGCACGAGAGCCACCAGGCACGGAGCGATGCGCGCGAAGCGTTGTGCATAGAAGGTGCGCAGCTCCAGGCGCTCAAGACAGGCCCAGCGCTGGATCGAATTTGACGTGATCAGGAACCCGGAGATGACGAAGAAGATGAACACGGCTTCGTAGCCGTGGGAAAAGATGCCCGCCAGTACACGACCGGGCAAGAGGCCGCCCAGCACCCCTGCCGACGGTGGCATGCGCTGCGCAAGGTGTTCGAGAATCACCAGCAGGATGCAGAGGCCGCGCAACAGATCTATGCGCGCATTGCGCGAGCCGCCTGCGTACCCCACCTAGGCCCGCACCAGTTCCGGCGGAAGCGCATCGACCTGCCGCCGACGCTCCAGCAGCAGTTCGCTCACGAAGTCCGCGAGCGCCTGGGCCTTGAGGGCCTCGCGCTGCGCACCGCGGCGCACGACCGATACCGGCACCATGGCACCTGACCATGCCGGCAGCACCGGCTCCAGGGCGCCGCTGGCAAGCCCCTCGGCCACTGACAGGTCCATCCCCTGCATGATCCCGGCTGCGCGCAGGGCGCCGGAGACCTGCGCATCGACCGAGTCGAACGCGATGCTGAAGGCGGGCGTGAGTCGCCGGCGCTGCGCGCCGCGCTGGAAAAGCCAGGCCTGCGGGCCGCCCCTGTCCAGGTAGCCAATGAGCCTGTGGCCTGCCAGCCCGGCGGGCTCTGCCGGCGCGGGCTGTGCGCGCAGGTAGTCGGCCGAGGCACAGGTCACCACTCGCGCGGTGGTCACGCGCCGCACCAGCAGGCCCGAGTCGCGCACCGCGCCCAGCCGCACGGCCAGATCAAGGTCCGTCGGGTGAGCCTCGTCGTTGAGCAGTACTTCCAGCTGCAGCCCCGGATACTTCACGGTGAACTCAGGCAGCGCCCCGATCAGCCAGGTGCGCCCGAGCAGCGCGGGGGTGCCGATGCGCAGCCGGCCGTGGACCGCCGCCGGGGAGACGCCCATGGCCTCGTCGGCCACCTCGAGCTCCGCGAGCAGGCGCCTGCACTGGGTCAGGTAGTGGCTGCCGTCGAGCGTGAGTGCCACGCGCCGGGTGGTGCGCTGGAGCAGCGGGCACCCCAGGTGCTGTTCCAGTTCGGCGATCTGGGTGCCCACCACGTTCCGCGACACCTTGAGGGAGTCCGCCGCGCGGGTGAAGGAGCCCAGCTCCGCCACCCGTACGAAGGCGCGCATGCAGCGCAGTTGATCCATGACCTATTGTACGCGCAAACACGACAATAGCGTACGGACTAGGGGCATTAAACTCCTAATATCGAGCAGCACCCCGGCCGGTAGGGCCGTACCGCCGGTGACGCGGGAGAACCCAATCGGTGGGGTGCAGGGCTTGTTGCACCCACCATATTCAGCGACTTGGGCCCGCGGGCACGGGTCGCCACGGGCGCGGTGTTGGTTCGCAAGTTATGTCCCGCGGGCGCTGGGATGCCGCTAAATGCAGCCTCAGCTACGCAATCGCCTCTGCTTGTGCGCCGCCGGGAGCTTGCGGTATCGTGCGCGCCGGATCGAGACCTTTCCCTTTCCTGCCGCCTGCCGCCCGCCCGATAGCGAGATGGCTTACGAGTCTGAAAAGCCGAATCGTTCCCGACCAGGTGGCAGTGTGCGTGGACCCGATTTTCTCTTCGGCATGCACTCCTGCTAGTACGTTTCTATAAGGAGTTGATTGCATGACGAAGATCTATGTTGGCAACCTGCCGTTTTCCGCTACCGACGCCGAAGTGCGTGAGCTGTTCGCAGCCCACGGCACCGTCGAGTCGGTCAGCATCATCACCGACCGTGACACGGGCCGCCCGCGCGGTTTCGGGTTCGTCGAGATGTCGCGCGCCGATGCGTCGCGCGCCATCCAGAACCTCAACGGCAAGGACCTCGGTGGTCGCCCGTTGCGTGTGAATGAGGCGCAGGAGCGCACCGGTGGCGGCGGCGGCGGCGGCGGCGGCGGTGGCAACCGCGGCGGCGGCGCCCCGAAGCGCTGGTAAGCCAGTAGCAGGCAAGGGCCGGTCGTCAATGCCTCATGGGCATCGGCGGCCGGCCTTTTTCTTTGAAGTATTGATTTGATCGGAGTGGTTCATGGGTAAGGGCGATCCAAGAAGTAAGCGCGGCAAGATCTACCAGGGGTCCTACGGCAAGACGCGCGCCAAGAATCCGGCCAAGAAGAAGCGTCGGGCTGCCAAGAAGGCTGCCAAGCGCTGACGCGTTGCCGCTTGCGGGCCTTGCCCTGAAGGCCCGCGAACGGCTGCCCGGCGGGGCCGCGCGCCGGTTGATCCCACGGGAGTCGTGCGACTGCCCGGGCTGACGTTAGAATCCGCAGGGTGTCGAACCCCCACGCATATTCACGCTGGCGCCCGCACCCGTGGCATGGCCTGGAGCCAGGGCCGGACGCACCGCGCGTGGTGAACGCCTACATCGAGATCACCCCGTTTGACCTGATGAAGTACGAGGTCGACAAGGCCACAGGCTACCTGCGCGTCGACCGGCCGCAGCGCACCTCCTCGCAACCGCCATGCCTGTACGGGTTCGTGCCGCAGACCTACTGCGGCGAGCGCGTGCGCCAGCTCGCCCCGGGCTGCGATCGCGGCGACGGTGACCCGCTGGATATCTGTGTCATCAGCGAGCGGCCGATCAACCACTCGGAGGTGCTGCTGCGCGCGGTGGTCGTCGGTGGCCTTAAGATCATCGACCGCGGCGAGGCGGACGACAAGATCATCGCCGTGCTCGAGGGCGACTACGTCTGGGGCGACGCCACGGAGATTGGCCAGCTGCCGCCGGCGCTGCTGGAGCGGATCGAGCATTACTTCTCGACCTACAAGCTCGTGCCTGACCAGCCCAACAACATCTCCCTCACCGGCCGCTACGGCTACGCACAGGCGGCGGCCGTGATCCGCGCCTCGGTGGAGGATTACCGCGAGAACTTCACGCAGCCGCCCTAGAGCGCGAGGGAGTCCGGCGCGTAGTCGAACGAGTCGAAGTGCAGTCGCTGCGCTGCCAGCCCGTGCGCCGGGAAGCTGGCGCGGATGGCCTCGATCATCGCCGGCGGCCCCGCGGCATACACCTCCGTGTCCCCCAGCGCCGGATAGTCCGCAAGCACCGCGTCGTGCACGAAGCCGGTGCGCTGGTGGGCCGCCTCCACGACACTCGCCTCGGACAGCACCGCGGTGAAGCGCAGCTGCGGGTGGCGCTGCGTCCAGCCCAGCACCAGCGCCTCCTCGTACAGGTCGCGCACGTGGCGTGCTCCCCAGTACAGGTGCACCTCGCGCTGGATGCCGGTCTCGAGCATGTGGCGCAGCATCGACTTGAGCGGTGCAAACCCGGTGCCGCCGGCGATCATCACCACCGGTGCGACGCCTGCCTGGTAGGTGAACTGGCCGACCGGTCCCTCGATGCGCAGCAGGGCGCCGGCCGAGAGCGAACCGGGGCCGCCGAACAGCTGTTCGGTGAACCCGCCGCCGGTGACACGCCGCACGTGCAGCTCCAGCAGCTCGCTATCATGCGGCGGGCTGGCAATGGAGAAGCTGCGCCGCCGCCCTCCATCAAGCAGCACGTCCAGGTACTGGCCGGGCTGGAACTGCAGCCGCTCCACCACCGGCAGCCGCAGCCACACCTGCATGACATCCGGCGCCAGCAGGTCCAGGCGCGCGATCCGGCACGGCAGCGTCTTGATCTCGACGTCGCCGACATGGGCGACGAGGCGTGCCTCGACCGCCACGTCCTGCCGCGCGCGCGCCTGGCACAGCAGGATGTAGCCCTCGCGCTGCTCCTGCGCGGTGATCCCCAGCGGGCGGCCGGAAGGGTAGTCAACCGTTCCTGCCAGCAAGCGCGCGCGGCAGGAACCACAGTGGCCTGACTTGCAGCTGTGCGGCAGGTTCAGGCCCGCCGCCAGCGCCGCCTCCAGCAGCCCCTGGCCGGCGGCCACGGGCACCGTGCGGCCGTGGGGCTCGATGCGTACCTTGAATTCCTGGCTCAACGGTCGTGCGTCTTTTCGCGGCAGGGCGGTGGGTGGGAGCGGATAGACTAGACGCCCGCGCCGGTGAAGGCCAAGCAAGCGCGCGTGGTTCGCGCCAGCGCGCATTCACGGCTATGCTTGCCGCCGATGCGCATCGATTTCACGAAGATGCATGGCGTCGGGAACGACTTCATCGTCTTCGATGCGCCCGCGGATCGATCCATCCTTCAGCCCGGGCGCCTGCGTGCCCTGGCCGACCGGCGCAGCGGCATCGGCTTCGACCAGGCGCTGGTGCTCGATGATCCGCGCCGCCCCGACAGCGCGCTCTTCTACCGCATCTTCAATGCCGACGGCGACGAGGTGGAGCAGTGTGGCAACGGCGCGCGCTGCATCGCCGCCCTGCTGCATCACCGCGGGCTCACCCGCAATGGTGCGGTCACGCTCGACAGCCCGGCCGGCCTGGTCCACGCGCGCATCGACGCCGCGCAGCGTGTGTCGGTGAACATGGGCGTCCCGAACTTCGATCCGCGCTCGCTGCCATTCACCGCCGAGGCACAGGCTGACAGCTACCCGCTCGAGCTCGCCGGCACCACCGTCCAGGTCGGCGTCGTCTCCATGGGCAACCCGCATGCGGTGCTTACCGTGGACTCAGTAGCAAGCGCCCCGGTCGCGACCCTGGGGCCGCTGATCGAGGGCCACGCTCGCTTCCCGAGGCACGTGAACGCCGGCTTCCTCGAACTCGTGGCGCGCGATGCCGTGCGGCTGCGGGTCTACGAGCGCGGCGCGGGCGAGACACTAAGCTGCGGCACCGGTGCCTGTGCGGCGGTCGCGGTGGCACGCCGCCGCGGCCAGCTTGACCCCCAGGTGCGCGTAAGCGTGCGCGGCGGCGAGTTGCAGGTAAACTGGGGCGGACCCGGGGAGCCGGTCTGGCTGAGCGGACCGACCGAGATATCCTTTGAAGGCCACGTCGAGGTTTAAAGCATTATGACGACACGAGAGGCGCGCGGCCTGGCCGCGGTGGACACCGAAGAGGAATCCATTGCCGCATACCTGCAGCGCAACCCCGACTTCTTCGAACGCCACCAGGCGGTACTCGTGCGGCTGAAGCTGCCGCACGCCCGCGGTGGCTCGACCATCTCCCTGGTCGAGCGCCAGATCGAGGTGCTGCGCGAAAAGCTCGCCGGCGTGGAGGGCAGGCTTGCCGACCTGGTGCAGGTTGCGCGCGCCAACGACGCCCTGGCCGAGCGCCTGCATCGCTTCACCCGGCGCCTGCTCGGGGCGGTGCCACGCAACGAGGCCATCGCGCGCATCGAGGCGGGGCTGCGCGAGGACTTCGACGCATTCCACGCATCCTTGGTGCTGGTGGGTGTCGAGGCCGACCCGGCGCTGCCGTCCTTCGTGCGCACCGTGGTCGCGGAGGACCCGGCGCTGAAGTCCTTCGAGTCCCTGTTCGCCAGCGGCAAGCCGCGCTGCGGCCAGGCGCGCGACTCGCAGCGCGAGTTCCTGTTCGGGCCGGAGGGCCTGACGATGGGTTCGGTGGCACTGGTGCCGCTGGGGGAGAAGGGCTCGATCGGCCTGCTGGCCCTGGGCAGCGCTGACCGTGACCGCTTCCACCCGGGCATGAGCACCGAGTTCCTGTCGCGCCTGTCGGACCTGATGGCCGACGCGCTGCGGCGCGCCCCGGCGGGCTGATCCGAAGGCCCACACCCCCATGACCCCCGCGGCGCTGGAGTGGGTGGCGCGCTTCCGGCGTCACCTGAACTCAGAGCGGCGGCTCTCCGCGCACACCGACCAGGGCTACGCCGGCGACCTGTCGGCGCTGGTGAAGTACTGCGACAAGTCAGGCGTCGCGGACTGGCGAATGCTCGACTCCCAGCACGTGCGGCGCTTCGCCGCGCACTCCCACGCCGGCGGGCTCGCGCCGCGCAGCATCCAGCGGCGCCTGTCCGCGGTGCGCAGCTTCTTCAACTTCCTGCTGCGCGAGGGGCTGGACGGCCGCGGGCCGCGCGCCGCGGTCGCCTCGCACAACCCCGGACACGAGGTGCGCGCGCCCAAGTCGCAGCGCCGACTGCCGCATACCCTGGATGCGGACCAGATGGCGCGGCTGCTGGAGATCCCGGCCGGGGACGCCCTGGCGGTGCGCGACCGGGCCATCATGGAGCTGCTGTACTCCTCGGGGCTGCGCCTGGCCGAACTCACCGGCCTTGAGTGCGGCAGCATCGACCTCAAGGATCGGGTGGTGCAGGTGCTGGGCAAGGGCAAGAAGGCCCGCATCGTGCCGGTCGGCAGGGCGGCGGTGAAGGCGCTGCAGGCCTGGCTGAAGGAGCGGGCGGGGCTGGCCAGGGCGGACCAGACGGCACTGTTCGTCGGCCGCAACGGGCGGCGCCTGGGGGCGCGCGCGGTGCAGCTGCGGGTTGACTACTGGGCGCGCCGCCAGGGGCTGTCCATGCACGTGCACCCGCACCTGTTCCGGCACTCCTTCGCCTCCCACCTGCTGGAGTCCAGCGGGGAGCTGCGCGGGGTGCAGGAACTGCTGGGGCATGCGGACATCTCGACCACCCAGATCTACACCCACCTTGATTTTCAGCACCTCGCCCGTATCTACGACGCTACCCACCCGCGCGCGCGCCGCAAGGCGTAGCTGGCGGTCCGGGGCCGGCGCCAGGGGGCTGCGGCCACCGGCACACAACGGTAAGGACTGCGCAAATCCATGAGCGAAACGAGCGGCTTCAATCCACATGGCACCACCATCCTGGGCGTGCGCCGCGGCGATAGTGTCGCCATCGGTGGCGACGGCCAGGTCACCCTGGGCAACAGCGTGATGAAGGGCAACGCGCGCAAGGTGCGGCGCCTGGCCAACGACAAGGTGATCGCCGGCTTCGCCGGCGGCACCGCCGATGCCTTCACGCTGTTCGAGCGCTTCGAGGGCAAGCTTGAGAAGTACGGCAACCTCACGCGCGCGGCGATCGAGCTGGCCAAGGACTGGCGCTCGGACCGCTACCTGCGCCGCCTGGAGGCGTTGCTGCTGGTGGGGGACCCGGAAAACCTGTTCATCATCTCCGGCAACGGCGATGTCATCGAGCCGGACCATGACGTCGCGGCGATCGGCTCCGGGGGCCAGTACGCGCTGGCGGCCGCGCGCGCCCTGGTCGATGGCTCGACCCTGGATGCGCGCTCGATCGTCGAGCGCTCGCTCAACATCGCCGCCGACATCTGCATCTACACCAACCGCAACCTCGTCATCGAGGAATTGAAGAGCCAGGGCGCGCGGGGCTAACCATACATGTCATCACTTACTCCACGCGAGATCGTCCTGGAGCTGGACAAGCACATCGTCGGCCAGGATGCCGCCAAGCGGGCCGTGGCCATTGCGCTGCGCAACCGCTGGCGCCGCATGCAGGTCGGTGAGCCGCTGCGCCAGGAAATCACGCCGAAGAACATCCTGATGATCGGCCCGACCGGGGTCGGCAAGACCGAGATCGCCCGTCGCCTGGCCAAGCTTGCCAATGCGCCGTTCGTGAAGGTGGAGGCCACCAAGTTCACCGAGGTCGGCTACGTCGGGCGCGACGTGGAATCGATCGTCAAGGAGCTGGCCGACGTGGCGGTGAAGATGACGCGCGAGCAGGAGATGGGCAAGGTGCGCGAGCGCGCGCTGGATGCCGCCGAGGAGCGCGTGCTGGACACGCTCTTGCCCAAGCCGCGCATGATGGGCTTCTCCACCGACGAGCCGGCGACCGCGCGCGACGGGGAGACCCGCCAGAAGTTCCGCAAGATGCTGCGCGAGCACGAGCTGGATGACCGCGAGGTGGAAATCGAGCTGCGCGCCATGCCCAACGGTGTCGACATCATGGCCCCTCCGGGGATGGAGGAGATGCAGCAGCAGCTGCAGTCGATGTTCGCCAACCTGGGCGGCAACCGCACCCGCACCCGCAAGGTGAAGGTCAGGGAGGCGCTCAAGCTGCTCATCGACGAGGAGGCCGGCAAGCTCATCAACGAGGAGGAGCTCAAGGTCCAGGCGCTCGCCAACGCCGAGCAGAACGGCATCGTCTTCATCGACGAGATCGACAAGGTCACCCGGCGCGGGGAGACCATGGGCGCGGACGTCTCGCGCGAGGGCGTGCAGCGCGACCTCTTGCCGCTGATCGAGGGTTCCACGGTGGTCACCAAGTACGGCACCATGAAGACCGACCACGTGCTGTTCATCGCCTCGGGCGCGTTCAGCCTGTCCAAGCCCTCCGACCTGATCCCTGAGCTGCAGGGCCGCCTGCCGATCCGCGTCGAGCTCGACTCGCTCAAGGTCGGGGACTTCGTGCGCATCCTCACCGAGCCGGACGCATCCCTCACCGCACAGTACAAGGCGCTCATGGCAACCGAGGGGGTGCAGGTGCAGTTCGCCGCCGACGGCGTGGGCCGCATCGCCGAGATCGCCGCCCACGTGAACGAGCGCACCGAGAACATCGGCGCGCGCCGGCTGCACACCGTGATGGAACGGCTGCTGGAGACCGTCTCCTATGATGCCAGCGAGGACGGCGCCCGCGGCGACGGCAGCGCCAGCATCACCATCGATGCGAAGTACGTCGATGACCACCTGGGCGCGCTGGTCAAGGACGAGGACCTCAGCCGCTACATCCTGTAGCGGCCGCGCGCCTTCAGGCGCGCAGCACGTACGCCGGGGTGATGTCCGCGATCGAGGCGGTGCCGGCCTGGCGCATGATCGCGGCGAGCTCGTGGTTGTAGATCTCGATCACCCGCTCGACCCCGGGCTGCCCGAAGGCGGCCAGCCCCCAGCACTGGGGACGGCCGATCCCCACCGCAGTCGCCCCGAGCGCGAGCGCCTTGAAGACATCCGTGCCGCGGCGGATGCCGCCGTCGACGAACACCGGGACGCGGCCCTTGACCGCCGCCACCACCTCCGGCACGCAGTCGATGCTCGCGCGCAGCGTCTCCTCGTTGCGGCCGCCGTGGTTGGACACCACGATGCCATCGGCCCCGTGCGCCACGGCGATCGCGGCATCCTCGCCCGTGACGATGCCCTTGACCATGAAGTGTCCCTTGACCACCTGCCGCAGCCGCTCGAGGAACGTCGGCGTCAGCGCCGGCGGCGACAGGGTGGTGACGTGCGAGGTGTCCAGTCCCTGGAACATCGCCCGCCCGTGCCACATGTCGTGCGAGTTGCCCGCATGGCAGGCCACGCAGGTGCGGCTGTCGCCCTGCATCGCGCGCGCCAGCGTCTCGTTGTTGCGCGGCGTGAACGGCGAGTCGACCGTGAGCACGATGGCCGTGGCGCCGGCCTGTTCGGCACGGCGCACGATCGCCTGGGTGACGGCGAAGTCATCGGTCGCGTACAGCTGCTGCCACAGCGGCGCGCCGGCGGCCTGCGCCACCGGCTCCACCGCGAAGGACGCCCCCGTCGAGAGCATCAACTGCATCCCGCGCGCCTGCGCGGCGCGCGCCACCGCCACCTCGCCCTCCGGGTGGAAGGCGCGCTGCGAGGCGACCGCGGAGATGTAGATCGGGCTCGGCCAGCGCGTCCCCAGCACCAGGCGCGAGGTGTCGAGGCGGCTCATGTCGGCGAAGCGGCGCGCGCGGATCTGGTAGTGCAGGAAGGCGTCCGAGTTGCGCGCGACGGTCAGGTCACCGTCGACGCCGGTGGCAAGGTAGCCCCAGTGCGCTGGCGGCAGCGCGACGCGCGCCAGCGGCTCGAAGCCCATGACATCCAGTACCTGCGCGGCCGAGGTGACCGGCGGCGGCGTGCGCGCGAACAGCTGCGAGGGTGGCACGGCCTCCTGCGCGCGCGCCTGCGACCACAACGCCGAGGCTGCGGTGAGCCCGCCCACGAAGCTGCGGCGCGTGAAGCCCGTGCGCTTGACTTGATCCATCCTGTCCCCCCGCTCGTCTTATCGTTCCTGACTGGCCGCCGCCGCGGCCCAGACCCTCAGATGCGGAAGCGCTCCTTGAGCTCCCCTGCCATGCGCCGGCTCACTGGCAGCGGCGCCTCCGTGCCGCGCAGGTGCACGAAGTGCTGGCCGTCGGCGCGGCGCTCGATGCGCTCCAGGTGCTGCACCGCGACCAGCGCGTTCCTGTGGATGCGCACGAACTCGCTCGGGAACTCGCTCTCCAGCAGCCGCAGCGAGTCCTCGATCAGGTCCTCGCCGCGCACGTGGCGCACCGTAGTGTATTTCTGGTCGGCGAGGAAGTACTGCACCTCCTGGATGGGGATCAGCTTCAGGCCGTCGCGGTGGCGCGCGGCGATGTGCGAGCGGCGCGCCGCGCCACTGCTTGCGGCCAGGTTCTGCAGCTGCGCACGCGTCAACCGCCCGGCGCGCGTAAGCGCGGCGCCCAGCTGCTCCTTGCGCACCGGCTTGAGCAGGTAGCCCACGGCATGCGCCTGGAAGGCCTCGACCGCGTACTCATCGAACGCGGTGGTGAAGATCACCGCCGGGGGTTGCTCCAGCACGTTCAGGTGGCGGGCGGCCTCCAGCCCGTCCATGCCGGGCATGCGCACATCGATGAGCACCACGTCCGGGGCGAGGTCGTGTGTCAGGTCCAGTGCCTCGTGGCCATTGGCAGCCTCGCCCACCACATCCACCGCACCCAGTTCCGCCAGCAGGCTCACCAGGCGCTCGCGCGCGGGCGCCTCGTCGTCCACGACCAGCACCTTCAGGCGCACCGGCACCGCTGCCGGTGTCATGCCGGGGCCACCGTGCGGCCCTCGACCAGCGGGAAGCGCAGCGTCACGATGTACTCCGCGTCGAAGCGCCCGGACTTCATGAGCGCGCGCTCCCCGTACAGCAGGGACAGTCGCTCGCGGATGTTCGCCAGCGCCAGGCGGTTGCCCTCGCGCATCCCCGGGGAGGGATCCAGCGGGTTGCGCACCACGATCGTGATCAGCTCGCCGCTCACCTCGCCGGTGATCGTGACGGTGCCGCCCTGGGCGCGCGGCTCGATGCCGTGGTAGATCGCGTTCTCCAGCAGCGGCTGGATCATCAGGTGCGGCACCAGGGCGTTCGCCGGCAGGGCATCGGTCTTCCACTCCACCGCCAGGCGCGCGCCCAGCCGCAGCTGCTCCATGCGCTGGTAGGTGCGTGCCACCGAGATCTCCTCGGCGAGCGTGATGGTGTCGTGCTTGTCGGTGAGGGTGGCGCGGAACAGGTCCGCGAGGTCCTGCACGGCTTCCTCCGCCCGCGGCGGGTTGCTGCGGGTGAGGGCGGCGATGGTGTTCATGCTGTTGAACAGGAAGTGGGGCCGGATGCGCGCCTGCAGCGCGTGCACGCGCGCGGTCGCGCGCAGCTCGACGCTGCGGCGCCACTGGTGCGCGACATAGAAGTAGCGCAGCGCCAGGCCCGTGACGATGAGCCCGATCCACACGTTGCGCACCCCGAAGCGGTATGGGTCGGCCGGGAACAGCCCGAAACCCCCGGTCTGCACCACCATCTGCGTACGGCCGATGAGGTAGACGCACAGCGAGATGCCCGCGACGACCGCGCTCATCAAAGCCAGCACCGCCACCGAGCCGGCCGCGACCGACAGGCGCTTCAGGCGCGCGCGCAGCAGGCACAGCAGGGCAGACCCGGTGAGCCCGATCCACAGCAGGAACAGCGAGGTGCGCACCAGATCGGTCCAGAAGTCCACGAGCACGCTCTGGCGCGCCAGCGTGAGCACCAGGGCGGTCAGCTCGACGATGAGCACGACGGCCAGCGTGGCGCGCGAGGTGCAGAAGTCCGGCAGGTAGAACGTACCCTCGCGGCCGGCGGCGGTGTTCATGCCTTGGGTTTGGCCGGCGTACCCATGATGTTGGTGCGCTCGAACAGCTCCGACTTCAGCCGGTAGGTCGCCGAGATGTCCTCGTCACCGAAGCCGCGCGCGGTCAGTTCCGCGTACTCACCGAGCATGCGCTCGACCACCGGCAGCTCAACTCCGAACCGGGCCGCCATCTGGTGGCAGATCCTGAGGTCCTTGGCATGCAGGCGCACGCGAAAGCCGGCGGGGAAGCTGCCGCGCACCATGTTCGGCGCGCGGTGCACGAAGTACCAGCTCGAGCCTGCGCCCTTGCCCAGGGTGTCGATGAGCTTCTCCAGCGGCAGGCCCTGCGCGTGCGCGAAGGCCATCGCCTCGGAGACCGCCTCGATGATGCCCGCGCACATGATCTGGTTGGTGGCCTTGGCCGCCTGGCCGCTGCCGCTCGGGCCGAACAGGGTGACCGCCTTGCCCATGGCCTGCAGCACCGGCAGTGCGCGCTCGAAGGCGGCCGCATCGCCGCCCGCCATGATGGCAAGCGTGCCATCGCGCGCCCCTTCCGTGCCGCCGCTGACCGGGCAGTCCAGGAAGGCGACCCCGGCGGTCTCCAGCTGCTGCGCGGCCTGGCGCGCGGTTTCCGCGCCGATGGTGGAGCAGTCCATGACCAGCGCGCCGCGCGGCAGCTGCGGGGCAAGGCCGCGCACGACCTCGAGCACGTCCGCATCGGCGGAGACGCACGAGACCACCGCATCGACCCCGGCGGCAAGCTCGGCAAGCTCGCTGTAGGCGGTGACGCCGAGCTGCGCTGCCAGGGTGCGCGCCTTGTCAGCAGAGCGGTTGTAGAGGCCGGCGAGCAGGCCGGCGCGGTGCAGATTGCGGGCCATGTGCATGCCCATGGCGCCCAGCCCGACAAAACCTACGCGCATGTGAGTGCCTCGTGCGGCGTTGCAAGGGGTGCCGCGGCTGGCACTATAGTGCGTCGGTGCGACGCACGTAAAACCACGGCTGCGCCGCCGGCGGCGGCCTCGAGCTCAGGTGCCGTTGGGAACCTGCGAAGGCTGCGGCAGTGCCTTGGGCTCGGGGATCGGCTGCGGATCCTGGATCGGGGCGTCGGGGTTGATGCTCGGCACGCTGCCACACAGGTCCTGCACGTCCTTGCGTGCCACCTCGCGGTACGCGTCCGCGTCGGAGTCCGACATGTACTCGCGCTCGCCGTTCTTGCCTTCCTTGTAAACGCGGCGCGACTCGACCGCCTTCACGTAGCGGTCGCGGGCGGCCTTGCACTGGGCGTCGCGCGTGCGCGCAACGTCCTGCTTGACCGCCTTGGCGTTGGCCTCGTTCTCCAGGGACTCCGGCGTGCGCATCACAGGCTGTGAGTGCGCCTGGGTGAGCGTGTCTGAACCGGGGTGGGACTTGCCGGTCTTGATGACCTGCGACCCGGGCACCCACTGGTCGCTGTAGTGCGGCTCGCCGTGCTCGTCCACCCAGCGGTAGACGTCGGCGTGCGCTGCGGTCAGCGCGCCGGCAAGGACCAAGGCTGCAAAGGATACGAATCGCAACATAAAAGGGCCTCCCCGGCGGACAGTATCGCCGCTTCGGGTGGGCCGGCCTTTGAACCCCGTCACACCCGCTGCAGGCGGTCTTCCCCCGCAGGTCACGATACAAACAAACCACCGCCGCTGGCCACTGGCCTGGAGCCCCGGATCCTCAAGGCAGCCCCCCCGGGGCGGGGCCCCGGGGCTGCGGCGGGTGAGAGGCCGCGGTGCGGGCGCGGTAAGCTAGCGGCAACTGATGACGTGGCTGCCGGGCTTTCACCCGCCGGGCAGGAGGCAAGACGTGATGGACTCGTTGCGCATCGATGAGATCGCCCGCCGGCTGCTGGAGCGCGTGCCGCCGGCCTTGCGCGGTGTCCAGACGGACCTGGAGAGCAACTTCCGGGCGGTGCTGCGCGAGCGCCTGAGCCGTCTTGACCTGGTCAGCCGTGATGAGTTCGAGGCGCAGACGCGGGTGCTCGAGCGCACGCGCGCGCGCCTGGAGGCGCTTGAGGCGCGCCTTGCCGAACTGGAGGCAAGCAGCCCCGCTGCGGGGCCCGGCACGGGCTGAGGCCCGCGGGCCGCCCGCTGCGACGCAAGGGCGCTACTGCGCCATCTGCACCATGTGATCGACGGCCTGCTTCACCAGCTCATCGGATGCATCCATGCGCCCACCCTTGGGCGGCATCACGCCGGCCTTGCCCTGGAAGCCGTTGAGGGCGTGCTGATAGAGCGTGGCCTTGCCCTCGGCGATGCGCGGCGCCCAGGCCGCCTTGTCCCCAGCCTTCGGGGCCCCGGCAATGCCCTGGCCGTGGCAGGCGCTGCAGGTCTGCTCGAACAGTTGCGTGCCGTTGGTCGGGGCCCCGGGGGCGGCGGAGCCTGCCGTGGTGTTCTCGACCTTGATCGCCATTGCCGAGTTGTCCTGGCCGGCGACCGCCTCCTGGCTCGGCATCGCCAGGCGCGCCTGCACGTTCTTGGCGTAGTCGGATTCCTGCATGACCTGCTGGTCCTGCGTATGGCTGGCGACGATGCGGGCGAAGGCGAAGATACCGATCGCGATGGCCAACAGCAGGCCGATGACGAGGCTGAATACATTGAAGAAATGGGTATCTTGCTTGCTCACGATGTCATCCGCTGAAGGGCCGATTCGGCGGCGCAGTATAGCCGCCCGGCGGGGCGGTTCGTAACTGCAGATGCACGCGCGGGCGCGGGCAAACCCGGCTGCGCCGAGCCCCGGGAAGCGGTATTTCTAGCCGCGGGCGCTAGTGATGAACCAGCGGGTCCAGGGTCTGCAGGCTAGCCGCGGCGCTGCCCGGGTAGCCGGCGCCCTGGATGTCGTTCTGGTCATAGGTCTGCCCCGGCCCGCAGTTGCCCTGCGGGATCCGCGAGGCTGAGGCGGCGCCCACGCATGCTGGCCGGGCAGGAGCATTCGCCGCGGTGGTGGTGGCAGGGGCCGGTGCGGCCGCAGGCGTCGCACAGCCGGCCGCGAGCAGGCAGGCAGCGGCACAGGTCAGCACTGTTCTTCGCATGGCAATCCTCCGCAGGTCCTAGGGAGCACTTCGCGCCTGTAAATTAGACTCCCGCCACGCGGCCGGTTCCACTCAAATACGGTCAGGGAACGCCCGCAGCGGCAGCGTGGCAGCCGGTTGGACGCCCCTCGGCAGCCGCGCGTATCATCGCCGCCCCACGCGCCCGTAGCTCAGCTGGATAGAGTACTGCCCTCCGAAGGCAGGGGTCACTGGTTCGAATCCAGTCGGGCGCGCCAGCTCCTTGCCCCTTTTTGCAGCGTCCTGGCGTGCGGTCCCTGGACTGCCCTGGGATGGCGCGCCTAGCTGTGACTTACCAATAGGTTGTTCCCTCCCACCGGGAAGGAGAAGCTGATGTTGCTAGACGTCAGTTTCCTTACCAGGGGAGAGAACAACCGTGCATAAGAATGCTCGTCTGACCGTAAAGGGTCGAGAGCTGATGTTGGGCCGCCTCGAGGCGGGCCAGCATCAGCTGGATGTCGCCCAGGCCATGGGGGTGTCCTTGACGACACTGAAGAAGTGGTTGAGACGCTATCGAGCTGAGGGGTTTGCCGGTCTGCAGGACCGCTCCAGCCGGCCGCGCTGTAGTCCGCGTCAGCTGCCGGTTGAGCGTGTCGCCGAAGTCATTGCGCTGCGCCGCCAGCGGCGCACCGGGCGCTTTATCTGCCAGCACCTGGCAGTCTCTGGAGCCAGTGTCTCGCGGATCCTCAGACGCGCCCGGCTATCACGCTGGCGGGATCTTGAGCCGCGTCCCCCCGTGGTGCGCTACGAGCGTGAGAGGGCTGGGGAACTGCTGCATCTGGATACCAAAAAGCTTGGTCGAATCAAGGGTATCGGTCATCGCATCACCGGAGATCGCCGTGGCAAGGGACGCAACAGCGGCATTGGCTGGGACGTGGTGCACGTAGCCATCGACGATGCCTCCCGGGTCGCCCTGGCCAGCGTCACCGAAGACGAGTGCGGCAACACCGCCTGTGACTTCCTGAAAGCCACCGTCGAGCACTTCGCCAGGCGCGGGGTGCGCATCGAACGGGTCATGACCGACAACGGCTCGCCCTATGTCTCGCATGCCTTCCGCGATACCTGTCAGCAGCTGGGGATCCGACACCTGCGTACCAAGCCCTTCACTCCCAGAACCAATGGCAAGGCTGAACGCTTTATCCAGACCTGTCTGCGCGAGTGGGCTTATGCCGAGGCTTACCTCAGCTCCGAGGAACGCACCATCGCTCTGCACACATGGCTGCATCACTACAACTGGCATCGACCCCACTCGGCGCTACAATCCAACCCGCCCATCAGCAGACTCAACTTGGACGGGCGCAACCTGTTGACACTCCACACCTAGCCCGCCTCGGGCTCTTGCGGCGCACTGCCAGGGCTGTCACGCGCTGGCAGGAAGCGCTCGGCCATCGCCCCGTACAAGGATCGCCGGCATACCAGGGCGCTCGCGCCCCGGGCGATCAGGACGACCGCCATCAGCGGCAGTGTCAGGGAGCGGTTTCCGGTCATTTCCGTGACGATGACCAGCGCAGTCAGGGGCGCCTGCACCACGCCGGAGAAATAGGCGGCCGTGCACAGCAGCACCATCACCCCGGCCGGCGCCAGCGGCCACCACGTGTAAAGGTGTGCACCCAGTCCTGCCCCGATGGAGAGCGTCGGCGAGAAAATGCCACAGGGAATGCCGCTGATGTAGGAGGCAAGCGTCGCCAGTGCCTTGTAAAGGGCGAAGCCGGCCGAGGGGGCTGCCTCGTTCTGCAGCAGCAATTTCGCCTCGGTGTAACCGGTGCCGTACGTGCTGCCCGCCGACAGCCAGCCCAGCGCGGCGACCGCGGTACCGCAGGCGGCCGCGAACCAGACAGGGTGGCGGGCGCGGAAGTCGCGCACCGCGGACGGCAGTGCCGGGCCCAGCCGCAACAGCACGAGCGCGAACACCCCGCCCAGCAGGCCTCCGGCGATCCCGCATACCGGCACCGCGAGCCACATGCGCGGTTCACTCATGAGCGCGCTCGTGGTGCCGAAGTAGGTGTAGTTGCCGACCAGTGCAAGCGAGGTCACCCCGGCGATGATCACGGTGGTGAGGATCGTGCCGCTGGTGCGCTCCTCGAACGATCGCGACAGCTCCTCGATGGCAAACACGATCCCGGCCAGGGGCGTGTTGAACGCCGCGGCGATGCCGGCTGCGCCACCGGCCAGGATCAGGCCGCGATCAACGTCCGCCGTGGAGAAGCGCGCGAAGCGGCGCAGCGAGTACATGATCGCCGCCCCCACCTGCACCGTCGGGCCCTCGCGCCCCAGGGAGCCGCCCGAGGCGAGCGCCAGCAGCGTGAGCAGCACCTTGCCCGCGGCAATCCGCAACGACAGCACCCGCTCGCGCTCGTGCTCGGTGGTCATGGCCAGTGCTGCCATCGCCTGCGGGATGCCACTGCCCTCCGAGCCGGGGAACACCTTGCGGGTCAGCCAGGCACACAGCGCGAAGCCTGCGGGGGCCGCCACATACGGCCACCATGGCAAGGCGGCATGCGCCCGCGCAAACAGCGCCATCGCCAGGTCACTGCCCTTGGCGAACAGGACGGCGACGGCACCGGTGGCGACCGCGCCGCCCCAGAACACCATGCGGCGGCGCCACCGGCTCGGTTCGAAATGCTTCCTGAGCAGACGTGGCACGGGGTCTTCGATCGGCATATGCAGCAGTCGGACCGGCCTAAAGCCAGCGCTTGCTCTTGAAGTACACGTACGGCACCAGCGCCGAGATGACCATCATCCCCAGCGCCGCCCATACGCCCCACGGCTCGTGCAGCCAGGGGATGTTCGCGAAGTTCATGCCGTAAAAGGCGCCGATCACCGAGGGCGGCAGCAGCAGCACCGTCACCACCGAGAAGATCTTCAGGATGTTGTTCTGGTCGATGCTCACCAGCCCGAGCGTCGCATCCAGCAGGAACTGTGTCTTGCCGACCAGGAAGGTGGCGTGGTCACTCAGGGCCGCGACGTCGCGCGAGACCGTGAGCATGCTGGCGCGCGCTTCAGCGCTGACGCGCCCGTCGGTGCTTTGCTGCAGGAACCCCACCAGCCGGGTGAGGCTGAGCAGCGTCTCGCGCGCCTTGGAGATCAGCTCGCCGCTCTGGCCGATGTTCTGCAGCTCGCCCTTGTAGTCCTGGGCTGGTGTTGCGGTTGCCCGCGGCGCGCGGGAACACGCGCAGGGAAGTCGCGTCGATGTCGGCGCCGATGCGCTCGAGCACGTCGGCGATGCGGTTGACGATGCTCTCCAGCAGCCCGGTGAGCAGCAGCGACGGCGAGGCGCAGGCCGCGGGGTGTTTTTCCGCGTAGGCGGTGAAGCTCTTGAAGGCGAGCAGGTCCGCGTAGCGGTTGGTGACCAGGCGCGAGCCGGTGAGGATGAACGTGACCTGCGTGGTCTCGGGGACCGCGGTGTCGGCCTTCCACAGCACGGTGCTCGTCATGTAGAGCGCGCCGCGGTCCTCGTAGAGGCGGTTGGAGGTCTCGATCTCGCGCATTTCCTCGCGCGTGGGCACGTCGATGCCCAGGGCCTGCTCGACCTGGCGCTCCTCCTCGAGGGTGGGCTCCAGCAGGTCCAGCCACACCGCGTCCTCAGGGATCGCGGTCCCCGGGGCGAGCACGCTTGCGGTGAGTCCCGCGGGTCCCTGGGAGTAGACACTCAGCACGGCCCCAGTCCTTCAGGGCTTGGCCGCCGCATCAGGGGTGATGCTCTGCCGCGGTCAGGTCATTGATGAGCTCGATCAGCTTCGCCTCGCCACCGGCCATGGCGATGTCGGTGGTGTACTTGCCGTTGACCACGATGAACGGCACGCCCTGCACCTGGTAACGCTGGGTGATCTCGGTGGCGCGCTGCAGGTTGGAGTTGACCGAGAAGGAGTTGAAGGCCTTGGCGAAGTCATCGGCGCTGACGCCGTTGGCTGTGGCGAACTTCTGCTGCAGCTTGAAGGTGTCCTCGTCGCTGTCCGCGACCAGCATCTCGTGGCGCGAGGCGATGGTCTCGAAGGCCTTGGCCACCAGGTCCTCGCGGCCCAGGGCCTCCAGCGTGTAGTACAGCTTGGCGTGGGCCTTGTGCACCGGCTGCCACATCACCGGCACGCGCACGAACTCCACGTAGCCGGGCTTGCTCTTCAGCCATCCCTTGAGCAGCGGCTCGAACGCGTAGCAGTGCGGGCAGGCCAGCCAGAACACCTCGGTCACCTCGACCTTGCCGGGGGCGACGCTGGTGGGCTGCGCCGGCACCAGCAAGGTGTAGTTGACCCCGGACTGCCACTTGCCCGGCGGCAGCGGCGTGGCCGCCGGCGCGCTGGCGATCTTCTCAAGCGAGGTGTCACTGGCGGGTGCGTGCTCGGCATCGGCCGCCGTGTCGCCGGACTCCTGGGAGTGCGTGGCCTGGTCGGTCTCGTTCTGGGCGCTCGCCTGCGGCGGCGCCGCAGGCGCGGCCTCCTGCACGGCGACCGGTGGCGGGGGCGGTGGTGCGGCCGGCGGCTCCTGGCGCGCGCATGCACACAACAGCAGCAGGGCGGCCAGGGTGATGGATCGGCTCATCTGCGGTCCTTGAGGCTAGCGCATGCCCTGGACGTACGAGGCAACGTCGCGGATCTGCTCGGGGGTCAGGCGCTTGGCAATGGTGAACATCATCACCGCGTTGGGATCCTGCTTCAGTGCCGCGGCACCGCTGTAGCGCGACCCGTCCGCGTAGGCATTGAGCTGCTTCACGACGTAGACCGACTGCTGGGCGCGCAGTGCCGGGTAGCCGGCGTCCAGGTTGCCGCGCCCGGCCGGGCCGTGGCAGGCCACGCAGGCCGGCACGCCGTGGCGCTGTCGCCGCGCAGGTAGAGGGCCTCGCCGCTCTTCCAGTAGGACGGGTCGGCCTCAAGACCCAGCGGCGTCTGCGTCTCGTAGTAAACGGCGAGGTCATCGATGTCCTGCTCGGTGAGGGCTGCCACGAGCGGCTGCATCACCGGGTTGTTGCGCGTGCCGGCCTTGAACATGTGCAGCTGCGCGGCGATGTACACCGCGCTCTGGCCGGCAAGGCGCGGCCACTCCGGGTTCACGCTGTTGCCACCCTGGCCGTGGCAGGCCGCGCACAGCGCCGCCTTGGTCTGGCCGTCAGCCGCCTTGCCGTGGTCAAAGGGCGTGCCGGGCACCGCAGCGGCGGCGGCGGCCGCCGCGGGCGCTGCCTGTGCACCGGCGAGCGTGGGTGCAAGGCCAAGCGCGGCCATCACCAGGGCGGCTGACCCGATCCGAACGACTCTCAGGGTCTGCGGCATTGCTTGTATTCCGGCTTCGTGGGCACGCTTCGAGGGCGCCGAATTGTACACTACGGGCATGACCGCGCTTTTCGGCCGCTCCGTGCGATGAGCCGCTTCAACCAGGTGCAATTCCTCATCAGCGCCGCAGCGCCCGCGCAGTTTCCGGCTGACTTCGGCGCCGAGGTGGCCTTCGTGGGCCGCTCCAACGCGGGCAAGTCCAGCGCCATCAACGCCATCACCCAGCGCCACGGGCTGGCCCGCACCAGCAAGACCCCGGGGCGCACGCAGCTGCTCAATTTCTTCGAGCTCGGGCCCGAGCACCGCCTGGTGGACCTGCCCGGCTACGGCTACGCGAAGGTCCCCGGAGGAGCACCGCAGCACCTGGCCGCCGCTGATCGATGCCCTGCGCGAGCGCGCCTCGCTGCAAGGGCCTGTTCGTGATCGTGGATGCCCGGCGGGGATTGAAGGACGGCGACGAGGACCTGCTGGACTGGGCGCAGCCGGAGCACTAGGTGCACGTGCTGCTTTCCAAGGCCGACAAGCTCAACCGCAGCGAGGGCACGGCGGTCATGCGCAGCGCCGCCGGGCTGCTCGGGGAGCGGGCAAGCGTGCAGCTGTTCTCTGCCTTGAAGGGGACCGGCGTACAGCAGGCCCAGGACACCCTGGCGCACTGGCTGGGCTAGCACGCTGGCGCGTCGGCCATAAAAAATGCCCCGGCGGTTTCGCTAGAAGCCGCCGGGGCAGACTAACCCGGTACAGGTCTTAATGAACCGGGTTGACCCGCTCAGGGAGGGAAGCGGGGAGTGCTAGGCACTCGTATGGTTTGATGGGGGTGGGGGTCGCAAGTTCCGCTTTTTCGCGAAAAAATACCCATCCAAATCATAAGTTTGCGTAACGGATTGTATCGCGCACGCCACATCTTGCCGGCACCGTCCCAGCCCCCGTCAGGCGGGAGCGGCAAGTGCCTTTTTGCGCAGCTTTTCACGCTTACCGGCTGCCGGAACGCAAAGCGCCAGGGCGTTGGAAAAATGTGAACGGGCGGCGGTGGGCCCCTCCCTTGAGGACCCTAGTGGGCTTCTTCCCAGTTGGCCCCGGTGCCGACGTCCACGCGCAGCGGGACGCTCAGCGAGGCGGCATTGACCATGCACTCGCGCACGGCGGCGGTCAGTTCCGCCACCCGGTCCTCGGGCACCTCGAACACCAGCTCGTCGTGCACCTGCATGATCAGTCGCGTCGGTGCCCGGGTGCGGGTGCGCCAGGCATCGATGGCGATCATCGCGCGCTTGATGATGTCCGCGGCCGTGCCCTGCATCGGGGCATTGATGGCGCTGCGCTCCGCGTACTGGCGCATCTGCGCGTTGCCGGAGCGGATGTCCGGCAGGTACAGCCGCCGGCCGAACACCGTCTCGACATAGCCGGTCTCGCGCGCCTGCGCGCGCGTGTTGTCCATGAAGGCCTTCACTCCCGGGTAGCGCTGGAAGTAGCGCTCCACGTAGGAGGCAGCCGCACCGCGCTCGATGCCGAGGTTGCGCGCCAGCCCGAACGCGGACATCCCGTAGATGAGCCCGAAGTTGATCATCTTGGCGGTGCGGCGCTGGTCGGGGCTCACCGCGGCGAGCTCCACGCCGAACACCTCAGCGGCGGTGGCCTGGTGCACGTCGCGCTCGGCGGCGAAGGCGGCCCGCAGGCTGTCGTCGCCTGACAGGTGCGCCATGATGCGCAGCTCGATCTGCGAGTAGTCCGCCGCCAGCAGCAGGTGCCCGGGCGGGGCGATGAAGCTCTGGCGGATGCGACGGCCTTCCGGGCGGCGCACCGGGATGTTCTGCAGGTTCGGCTCCACCGATGACAGGCGCCCGGTGGCCGCCACCGCCTGCGCATAGGAGGTGTGGATGCGCCCGGTGCGCTCGTTCACCAGTTCCGGGAGCTTGTCGGTGTAGGTGGACTTGAGTTTCGAGAGCGCGCGGAACTCGAGCACGATCTTCGGCAGCGCGTAGTCCTGCGCCAGCTCCTCGAGCACGTCCTCGGCGGTGGAAGGCTGCCCGGTGGGGGTGCGGCGCTTGATCGGCAGCTGCAGGCGCTCGAACAGGATCTGCTGCAGCTGCTTGGGCGACTCGATGTTGAACTCGTGGCCGGCCTCGCGGTGCGCCTGCAGCAGGAGGTCCTGCAGCTGCAGCGCGAACTCGCGGCTCTGGGCGCGCAGCAGCGCGCGGTCGACCAGTACCCCATGCTGCTCCATGCCCACCAGCACCGGCACCAGTGGCTGCTCGCACGCCTGATATAGCTTCGCGAGCGCCGGCACGCCCTGAAGCTGCGGCCACAGGCACTGGTGCAGGCGCAGCGTCACGTCGGCATCCTCGGCCGCATACTGGCTGGCGGTGTCTATCGCGACCTGGTCGAAGCAGATCTGCTTGGCACCCTTGCCGCACACCTCGGTGTAGGGGATGGTCTTGAGGTTCAGGTAGCGCTGCGCGTCCGAGTCCATGTCATGGTTGGTCGCGACGCTGTTCCACACGTACGACTCGAGCATGGTGTCGAAGCGCATGCCGGCGAGGGCGATGCCGGCATTCATGAGTACGTGCGCGTCGTATTTCAGGTTGTGGCCGACCTTGCCGCGCGCGGGGTCCTCCAGGATCGGCTTCAGCGCCGCGAGCACGCGTGCGCGGTCCAGCTGCTGCGGCGCGCCCGCATAGACGTGGCGCAGCGGCACGTAGGCGGCGACGCCGGCCTCGATGCAGAACGAGACCCCGACGATCTCGGCCTGCATGTAGTCGAGGCTGGTGGTCTCGGTATCGAAGGCAAACAGGTCCGCGCTGCGCAGCAGCGCGAGCCAGCGCTCAAGATGATCCCAGTCGAGGATCGTCTCGTAGCGGCGCTCGGGCGCTGCGGGCGCTGCGGGCGCCGCGCTTGCCGCAGTGCCGGGCACCGGTGCCGCTGGCGCCGTGGTACCGGGCAGCATGGCAGGGGAGCTTGCGGCGGGGGTCTCGCCAGCGTCGAGCTGGCGCAGCAGCGCGCGCAGGTCAAGCCGGCCGTACCACTCGCGCAGCGTGGGCACGTCGGGTGTGCCGGGGGTGAGTTCCTCGATCGACAGCGGCAGCTCGAGGTCGGTGTTGATGGTCGCGAGCCGGCGCGACAGCTCAAGCGTCGCAAGTCCTGCGCGCAGGTTCTCGCCGACCTTGCCGGGGATCTCCGCGACGTTGGCGATCAGAGCGTCGAGGCTGCCGAACTGCTGCAGCAGCTTCGCGCCGGTCTTCGGTCCTACCTTGTCGATGCCGGGGATGTTGTCGGAGCTGTCACCGATCAGCGCGAGGTAGTCGATGATCTGCTCGGGGAAGACGTCGAACTTGGCCTTGACGCCGGCGCGGTCGAGCAGCGCGTTGTTCATCGTGTTGATGAGCGTCACGCGCTCGTCGACCAGCTGCGCCATGTCCTTGTCGCCGGTGGAGATCAGCACCGTCTGCCCGGCACGCGCGGCGCGGCAGGCGAGCGTGCCGATGACATCGTCCGCCTCCACCCCCGGCACGCGCAGCAGCGGCAGGCCCTGCGCCTTGATGATCTGCAGCAGCGGCTCGATCTGCGCGCGCAGGTCATCGGGCATCGAGGGACGGTGTGCCTTGTACTGGGCAAAGATCTCGTCGCGGAAAGTCCTGCCCGGGGCGTCGAACACCACCGCGATGCGCCGCGGCTGGTACTCCTTGAGGAACTTCAGGAGCATGTTCAGCACGCCCAGCACCGCCCCGGTCGGCTCGCCGCGCGAATTGCTCAGTGGCGGCAGGGCGTGGAATGCCCTGTAGACATAAGAAGAGCCGTCAACGAGAACCAGGTCTGGGGACGCGGGCATGGAAGGTGTACCTGAGGCGGGCCGCGAGTATAACGCGCAGGGTGTCACGATCCGTGCCGCCCCGGCGGGTCAACCCAGCCATCGCTGGCGCGCTATAGGGGTATGTGCAGTTTCAGGGTGCGTCTTCCATGCTCGACCCCGCAAGCGCGGCCATCGCCGCCAACCGCTTCGGTCTGGGTGCCCGACCGGGCGAACTGGCCATCATCGGCGCGGACGGGCGCGAGCTGGCTGCGAGCAACAGCTTAAGGGCGCACCACCTGCAGCTCACTGGTGCCCAGCTGCGCCCCTCGTCCGAGGTCCTCGCGCGAGGGACTGAGGCTGCGCCACGAGTTCGAAGAGGCCAAGAAGGCCGGCACCGCTCAGGCAGAGCGGGCTGGAGAAGGTCGGGCAGTACCTGAAGCCGATCTACGCGGGCGAGGCGACTGCGCGCTTCCAGCAGGCCGCGCTCACCGAGCGCCCGTTCGTCGAGCGGCTCACGCAGTTCTGGGCCAACCACTTCGCCGTCTCGATCGACAAGCAGTTCCTGGCGGGCCTTGCCGGCAGCTTCGAGCGCGAGGCCATCCGCCCGCACGTGCTGGGCAGCTTCCGCGACATGCTGCTGGCGGCGGAGAGCCACCCGGCGATGCTGCTGTACCTCGACAACCACCTCTCGGTGGGACCGAACTCGCAGGCGGCGCTGCGCGGCGAGCGGCGCCAGCTACCAGCGCAAGATCGGCATCAACGAGAACCTTGCGCGCGAGATCATGGAGCTGCACACCCTGGGGGTCGGCGGCGGCTACACGCAGGCCGACGTCACCAGCTTCGCGGAGGTGCTCACCGGCTGGTCGATCGGCGGCGACCGCGGCCGCTTCGCCTCCGGCACGCCGGGGGAGTTCGTGTTCCGCCCCGAGCTGCACGAGCCAGGCGCCAAGGTGGTGCTCAACACGCGCTACCCGGATGACGGTGTCGGCCAGGGAGTCGCGGTGCTGCGCGAGCTTGCGCGCCAGCAGGCGACCGCGCGCTTCATCGCCACCAAGCTGGTGCGCCACTTCGTCGCCGACGAGCCGCCGCCCGCGGCGGTGAACCGCGTCGCCGGTGCCTTCACCGCAAGTGAGGGCGACCTGCCGAGCGGTCTATCGCGCGCTGCTGGACGCGCACGAGGCCTGGGCGCAGCCGCTTTCGAAGTTCAAGACCCCGTCGGACTACATCGTCTCGGCCTATCGCGGCCTGTCGCTGCCGGTGGAGGCGGGCAAGGGGCCGCTGGCGCCCTTCGAGCTGCTGGGCCAGCGGACCTGGTCGCCCGGCTCACCCGCTGGCTGGCCGGACCGCAGCGCCGACTGGGACGGTGCCTCCGCGGTGATCAAGCGCATCGAGTGGGCCGATGCGGTGGGTGCGCGCGTGGGCAGCCGCCGCGATGCGGCCGAGCTTGCCCCGCAGATGCTGGGCGCGAACCTCACCGATGCCACGCGTACCGCGGTGGCGCGCGCGGCGAGCGCCTCGCAGGCGCTGACGCTGCTGGTGGCCGCGCCCGAGTTCATGCGCCGCTGAAGATACAAGGAGCGATTTCCATGGCCCGTATGCAGCGTCGCGATTTCCTGAACCTTGCCGCTCTGGCCGCAGGTGGCGCATTCGTCACCTCGCGCGTGGCCTTCGCAGCCCCCAGCCAGCACCGGCAGCGCCTGGTGGTGGTCATCATGCGCGGCGCGCTCGACGGGCTGGCCGCGGTGCCGCCGTACGCTGATCCTGACTACGCGGGCCTGCGCCGCGATGTTGCCCTGCAGGCCCCCGGCAGCGCGCACGGGGCGCTGCCGCTGAACGGCTTCTTCGGCCTGCATCCCTCGCTCGCCTTCATGCAGCAGTGCTACCTCGCCCGTGAGCTCACGGTGCTGCACGCGGTGGCAAGTCCATACCGCGACCGCTCGCACTTCGATGGGCAGGATGTACTCGAGAGCGGCTCCATGCGTGCGCATGCCAGCCAGAGTGGCTGGCTGAACCGTGCGCTGATGCAACTGCCGGACAAGCGCTCGGGCGAACTGGGAGTTGCGCTGGGGCAGAACGTGCCGCTGGTGATGCGCGGCCCGGCGGGGGTTACCTCGTGGTCGCCTTCGAAGATGCCGGTGCTCGATGAGGACACGCTAGCGCGCATCACCGACCTGTACGCGCGCGACCCGTTGCTGTCGGTGCGCCTGGCCGACGCGCTGCAGGCCGATGCCATCGCCGCCGCGGACGCCGCCAGTGACGCACCGGCGATGATGACCGCGGTGGCGGACGTGAAGGCAGAGGCGGCCGGCAGCGCGAAGCCGGTGCGGCCGCAGTCATACAACGCGCGCTACGCGGAAGTGACTCACGCGGCCGCCGGCTTCCTCAAGCAGGAGGATGGACCCAAGGTCGCCGTGTTCGACACCACCGGCTGGGATACGCATGCCAACGAGGGTGGTGCCGAGGGCCAGCTGGCCGGCCGCCTGGCCGCGCTGGATACCGGGCTTGCAACACTCAAGCAGGAACTCGGGGCCGCCTGGGCCGATACCGCGGTGCTGCTGGTGACCGAGTTCGGGCGCACCGCCGCGGTCAATGGCACGCGCGGCACCGATCACGGCACCGGGGCGGCGGCGTTCCTGATCGGTGGCGCGGTCAACGGCGGGCGCGTGGTGGCCGACTGGCCCGGGCTGTCGCAGCGCGCGCTCTACCAGGGCCGCGACCTCGCCCCGACGCTCGACCTGCGCTGCGTGTTCAAGGGTGTGCTGCAGGAGCACCTGGGCGTCGCGCCGCGCGCGCTCGACGAAACCGTCTTCCCGGACAGCGCCGCGGCCAAGCCGCTGCGCGGGCTGATCCGCGCCTAGCCGGCGGCTACTTCGGCGGCACCGGCGCAGCAGGGGCCGCGGCCGGGTCAGCTTCCGTATCGGTGGGCTTCTTGGCAGCTGGGCTGACTGGCGCCGTGGCAGCCGGCGCCGCCGGGTGCGTCACCACCGATGGGTTCTTGTCCGGCAGGTACAGCGGGCCCTTCTGCCCGCAGCCGCACAGCAACAACATCCCCAGCAACAGGCCGGCCAGCCTCATACGTACATCGGGCGCCGGTCGCGCAGCGCCAGCCAGCCACGCACCACGCGGTAGGCGATCCAGATAGACAGGGCGTACGTGCCCAGGATGAACAGCGGGATGCCGATGATGACCAGCATCAAAGGCACGGCCACGACCCCGATGATCACCGCCCACAGCAGCGCGAACCAGAAGGTGCGGATCTGCCAGCGGAAGTGCGACTCGAGGAAGGTGCCGACGGTTGCCGAGCGGCGCACGTAGTTCATGATCACCGCGATGATCGACGGCGCGCCGCCGACGAAGCTGCCGATGATCGTATGGGCGCTGGTGAGGCCGATGACCACCGCCAGCGCGTGCAGCGCGTAGATGACGTTCGTGTAGGTGATCAGCGATTCATCGACGCGCGGCGGCTCGGCGGTCATGGGGGGTATCGGGTCCGTCATGGCTTACCTCTGGGTTCTTCTAGGGGGTTGGGCGGCGCTCGGTGACCGCCATCGTCAGCCGCGAGACGCATACCAGGCGCTCGCTCTCATCGCGGATCTCGATGTGCCAGACATGGCTGCGCGCGCCGATGTGGTACGGCCGGGCGGTCGCGGTCACAGTGCCGGAGGATACCGAGCGCAGGTGGTTGGCATTGATCTCCTGGCCGAGCACCAGGAACTGCGGTTCCACGCACAGCATGGCGGCCATGCTGCCAACGGTCTCAGCCAGTGCCACCGAGGCCCCGCCGTGCAGCACCCCGAACGGCTGGTGCGTGCGCTGGTCCACCGGCATGGTGGCCCGCACGTAGTCCGCGCCGATCTCGGTGATGCGGATCCCCAGGTGCCCGGGCAGGCTCTTGCTGGCCCGCTCGGTGAGCTGGTCCGGGGTTGCCGTGACGCGCCATATTCCCATGGGATCTAGTCTAGCCGGTTGGCCGGTGGCAATCTTCACCTCCCGCGAGTGTGCAACCGGAAAAACCCGCCGATGAACGAGTACGCATTCCCGCCCGGACCTGTACCCGCGGTGGCCGTGTCCGGCGGCGGGGCGCTTTTCCCGGTGCACCGCATCTACTGCGTCGGGCGCAACTACGCCGACCACGTGCGCGAGATGGGCGGCGAGCCGGAACGTACGCCGCCGGTGTTCTTCATGAAGCCCGCCGATGCGGTGGTGGCCAATGGCGCAGCCGTTGCCTATCCGCCCTCGACCGCCAACCTGCACCACGAGATCGAGCTCGTCGTGGCCCTGGGCGGCGGCGGCCGCGACATCGCCGCGGGCGCGGCGCTGGGCCACGT
This sequence comes from uncultured Pseudomonadota bacterium, assembly GCA_963703025.1. Lineage (GTDB taxonomy): Bacteria > Pseudomonadota > Gammaproteobacteria > Steroidobacterales > Steroidobacteraceae > 13-2-20CM-66-19. The sequence continues at coordinate 1,645,076 of OY969778.1, forward strand.
GTTCGGCTACGCGGTGGGCAATGACCTGACGCGACGCGACCTGCAGGCCGCCGCGCGCGAGCGCGGCCAGCCGTGGGACACCGCCAAGGGCTTCGACAACTCCGCCCCCATCGCGGCGATCCGCCCGGTGGCGCAGGGCCACGTGGCGCGCGGGCGCATCTGGCTGAAGGTCAACGACGTGCTGCGCCAGGAGTCGGACATCGGGCAGATGCTGCTGGACGTCCCGCAGATCATCGCCGAGCTGTCGAAGTTCTACGAGCTGTGCGCCGGGGACCTCATCTTCACGGGCACACCCGCCGGCGTCGGTGCGCTCAAGCCTGGCGATCGCATCGAGGCGGGCATCGAGGCACTGGAGACGCTGCGCCACACGATCGTCGCGGCGGCAGGCAAGACCTAAGTGCAGCTGTACGGCTTCTTCCGCAGCTCCGCGAGCTACCGCGCGCGCATCGCGCTCAACTTCAAGGGCATCCCCTACCAGAGCGTCGCGGTCGATCTGCGTGCCGGGGCGAGCGCGCAGCGCAGTGCGCAGTTCCTGGCACTGAACCCTGAAGGCCTGGTGCCGGTGCTGGTGGACGGCGACCAGGTCATCAGCCAGTCGCTCGCCATCATCGAGTACCTGGAGGAGACCCACCCGACCCCGGCGCTGCTGCCGCACCCGCCGGCGCAGCGCGCGCGGGTGCGCGCGCTGGCACTGGCGATCGCCTGCGACCTGCACCCGCTGAACAACCTGCGGGTGCTGAACTACCTGCGCGCCGAGCTCAACCAGGACGATGCGGGGGTCGAGCGCTGGTACGCGCACTGGATCGCGCAGGGACTTGCCGTGCTGGAGCAGCAGGTCAGGGTCACCAGCGGCGATGGCCGCCACATGTTTGGCAGCACGGTGACGCTGGCGGATGTCTTCATCGTGCCGCAGATGTTCAATGCGCGGCGCAACAAGTGCGACACCGCGCCCTACCCGACGCTCAACGCGATCTGCGCGCACCTGGAGCGGCTGCCGGCGTTCGCCGCCGCCGCCCCGGATGCGCAGCCGGAGGCGCGCAGCCCCTAGCGCGAAGTCAGGCCGTCGCGCGCACGAAGGCGACGTAGCCTGCGAGGAACTGCCGCAGCAGCTCCTCGACGGTCTGGTCCTTCAGCGTCCCGGACTCGTCGAAGACGTTCGCGGCGCGCGAGACCATCAGGCGCCCGCCGAACCAGGTCTGCGTGCCCAGCGTTCGCAGCACCGGCAGCCATGCGCTCTGGCTCATGATCGTGCCGAAGCCGCCCTGCGAGGCCCCGATGATCGCGAAGCGCCGGCCGCCGAAGACGCGACGGCTGTCCGCGGCCGGGCGCGACAGCCAGTCGATGGTGTTCTTGAATACCCCGGGGATGCTGTTGTTGTACTCAGGCGTCACCAGCAGCACCCCGTCGGCGGCGATGATCGCCTCCTTCAGCTGTGACACCTGCACGGGGATGCCCTGCGCCTCGACATCGCCGTCGTACAGCGGGATGCCGCGGATGCTGGCGACGTCGAGCGTTGCGTCCTCGGGCATCAGCTTGCTGGCCGCGCGCAGCAGCGCGCTGTTGTAGGAGGCGCGCCGCAGGCTTCCCGAGATTCCCAGGATCTTCGTCATCAAGCAGTCCTTTTTTTAAGCGGCGCCAGCCTGCACCAAGGGGGCGCGCGCATGCAACCGGCCAGGTCGCGGAAATCCGAACTACCGCTTGAGCGTTGCCGCCACGCGGCGATACGCCTCGCGGAACGGGATGCCCTCGGTGACCACCAGCCGGTTGGCTTCCTCGGCGGCGTGGATCGAGTCATCCAGGCGGATGCGCTCGGGATGGAACTTAAGCGAGGCCACCGCCGGCGGCACGATTGCCAGCGTCTCCAGTGCCAGGTCGATCCCGCGAAACAGCGGGAACTTCAGCAGCTGCAGGTCGCGGTGGTAACCGGAGGGCAGCTTCGCGCATACCGCCAGCGCCTCCAGCAGGCACCCCTGCGCGCTCGCGCTGCGGCCGCGAATCAGCTCGAACACGTCCGGGTTGCGCTTCTGCGGCATGATCGAGGAGCCGGTGGTGAACGCCTCGCCGAGGCTCACGAAGCCGAACTCGGCAGTGGCGAACAGCAGCACGTCGGCGGCGAAGCGGCCGAGGTCCTGCAGCAGCAGGGTGATCTCGAACAGCAGCTGGCTCTCGGCCTTGCCGCGCGACAGCTGCACCGCGGTGACCGGCGCGTGCACGGCCGCAAATCCCAGTGCCGCGCGCGTGGCCTCACGGTCCACCGGCAGGCCCGGAGTGCCGTAGCCGGCCGCCGACCCCAGGGGACTCTAAGTCCGCGCGCCGCAGTACCGAGCCCAGGCCCTGGGCATCGTCGCGCAGCTCCGCGGCGAAGCCCCCCGCCCACAGCGCCACGCTGCTGGGCATGGCCTGCTGCAGGTGCGTGTAGCCAGGCAGGGCGGTGGCTGCCTCGCGCGCGCCGAGCGCCTCGAGCGCCTCGGCCGCCTGGCCGGCCCCGGCAGCAAGGGCGGCAATCGCATCGCGCAGGTACAGCCGGATGGCTGTCAGCACCTGATCGTTGCGTGAGCGCCCGAGGTGGATGCGGGCACCGGCCGCGCCGATGCGCGCGCTCAGGTGCCGCTCGAGCGCGGTCTGCCCGTCCTCGTCGGCCAGCTCCACCTGCCACTGCCCGCGCGCATGCTCCGCTGCCAGCGCTGCCAGCGCGGTGCGGATCGCGGCGAGGTCGTCGGCTGACAGCAGCGTCTGTGCGTGCAGCATCTGCGCGTGGGCGATGGAGGCACGGATGTCGTAGGCGACCAGGCGCTCATCCAGCGCATAGTCCTCCCCGGCGGTGTAGCGCAACACGCGCTCATCCAGCGGCGCGCCCTTGTCCCACAGGCGGCTCACGTCGCGCTCTGCTGCTCGGCAGGGGTGAGCGCGTTGACGTCGGCGACGATGAGCGTGCCGGTCCCCTCGTTGGTGAACACTTCCCCGAGGATCCCCTCGGTGGACTGGTAGGACACCACGTGCACGCGCCGCACGCCGCCGCGGATGGCAGCCTCGATGGCCTTGGCCTTGGGCAGCATGCCATCGGCGATCCGGCCGGCCTCGCGCATGCGCGCCAGCCCGCTGACGTCGGTGTAGGAGATGAGCGAGCGCGGGTCGTTGATGTCCCCGAGGATGCCCGGCGCGCCGGTGCACAGGATCAGTTTCTCCGCGCCCAGGGCGGCCCCGAGCGCGGCGGCCACCGTGTCGGCGTTGATGTTCAGCAGCGTGCCGGCATCGTCGGCCGACAGCGGGCTGACCACGGGCATGAGGCCGTTGTCGAGCAGCTTGCGCAGCACGGTTGCGTCCACCGCCTCGATGTCCCCGACGAAGCCGTAGTCGAGCATCTCGCCGCTGGCGAGGCGCACCGGCGGGCGGCGCCGGGCGCGCACCAGGCCGGCGGTCGAGACCACTCACCCCGATCGCATCGATGTCGAGCGTGCGGCAGATGCCCAGCACGCGCGTGTTGATCAGGCCGTTGAGCACCATCGCGGTGACCTCGATGGCGCGCTGGTCGGTGACCCGGCGGCCCTCGACCATGCGGGTCTGGATGCCCAGCTGCCCTGACAGCTCGGTCAGCTGCGGCCCACCGCCGTGCACCAGCACGACGCGCACCCCGAAGTAATGCAGGATCGCGATCTGCTCCACCAGCACCCGCGTCGCGGCGAGGTCGGCGAACACCCCGCCGCCGGCCTTCACCACGAAGGTCTTGCCCTTGTACATGCGGATGTAGGGCGCGGCGCTGCGCAGCGCGCGGATGGCAAGGGTCTGGTCACTTCTGTGCATGATCATGCGCGGGTCTTCCTAGCGTGCGGAACTGAGCAATTGGTGCAGGACTGCCATCTGGGCCGGCAGGCGGTTGTAGGCCTCGCGCTGCACGACGCTGCGGGCCGAATCGAGGACCTCGTCCGCGATCGCGGTGTTGCGGCGCACCGGCAGGCAGTGCATCACGCGGCAGTCGGAGGATGGGGAGAACCAGTCGTTGCGCACGCACCAGCCCTTGAGCGCGGCGCGCAGCCGCGCGTCCTCGGCCGCGTCCCCGTAGCCCGCGGTGGTGCCCCATTCCTTGACGTACAGCACCTGGGCGCCCTCGAGCGCCTCGGCGCGGTCGCAGGTCTCACGCAGCGAGCCGCCGGACAGTTCGGCGGCGTGCCGGGCGCGCGCCATGATCGGCTCAGGCAGCGCGAACCCTTCCGGGCGCAGCACGATGACTTCCATGCCGCGCATGGCGGCCATGTGCACCGCCGCTGCGGGCACCGCCAGCGGCAGCGCGCGCGGGTGGTAGGCCCAGGAGAGCACGAAGCGCCCGGACTCGGGCACCTGCAGCTCGTCCATGGTCTTCCAGTCCGCCAGCGCCTGGCAGGGATGGTTGACCGCGGACTCCAGGTTGATCAGCGGCTTCTCGACCAGCGAGGTCATGCTGTGGAAGGCGGTCTCCGCGAGGTCGCGCTCCAAGTCCTTGCCCTCGGCAAAGGCGCGGATGCCAAGCGCATCGCAGTACGAGGCCAGCGCCGGGATGCCCTCGCGCACGTGCTCGGCGGCCGCCCCGTCCATCACGACCCCGGAGCGGGTCTCCAGCTGCCACGTCCCCTGGCCGGGGTTGATGACGAAGGAGCTGCCACCCAGGCGCATCATCGCCACCTGGAACGAGGCGAGCGTGCGCAGCGAGGGATTGAAGAACACCAGCCCCAGGATCTTGCCAGCCAGCGCGCGCGGCTCCGGGTGGGCCTCCAGGCGGTGTGCCAGCGCCAGGAGCGCGAGCACCTCCTCGCGGCTGAAGTCGGCCAGGTCCATGAAGCGCCTCATGCGGGCAGGTCGCGCAGTGCGTCGGCGAGCATGTCGACATGCTCCTCCGCGATGATGAACGGTGGCAGCAAGCGCAGCACGGCAGGGTCGCTCGCGGTGCCGGCGAGGATGCCGCACTCCAGCAGCTCCGCCTGCACCTCGCGCGCCGGGCGGCTGGTGCGCAGCCCGATGAGCAGGCCCGCCCCCTGGTGGCCGGTGACGGGACCTGCGATGCAGCGCTCGCGGATGTAGGCGCCGATGCGCTGCACGCGCGGCAGCAACTGCTCGGTCTCGATGGCATCGATCACCGCCTCGACCGCCGCGCACGCCATGGGGCCGCCACCGAAGGTGGTGCCGAGGGACTCGGGCCTGAGGGTGTGCGTGACCTGCGCGCTGCACAGCAGCGCTGCGCACGGGAAGCCGTTGCCCAGCGCCTTGGCGGTGGTGAGCATGTCGGGGATCACCGCGTACATGTTGGCAGCGAACGGGTGGCCGGTGCGCCCCATCCCGCACTGCACCTCGTCGAATATCAGCACGGCGCCCACCTCGTCGCAGCGCCGGCGCAGCGCTGCCAGGAACGGCGCGCCCAGGTCCACCGCACCGGCCAGTCCCTGCACCGGCTCGACGATCACCGCGGCGGTCGCGCCGGTCACCTGCGCGCTGATGGCCGCAAGGTCGCCGCGTGGAATGAAGCTCACGTCGAACGGGGTGCGCGGGAAGCCGTACCACTTGTGCAGCGCCCCCCAGGTGACAGCGCCCGCCGCGGCGGTGCGCCCGTGGAAGCTGCCCTCGACCGCGGCGACGTGCGCCCGGCCAGTCATGCGCAGCGCCACCTTGAGCGCGTTCTCGTTGGCCTCGGCGCCGCTGTTGACGAAGAACACGCTGGTGAAGGGCAGCTGTGAGAACTGCACCAGCCGCGCGGCGGCGCGGCTGCGCACCTGCATGGCGACCGCGTTGCTCTGGAAGTTGCACTGCTGCGCCTGGATCGCAAGAGCTGCGGTGAAGCCCGGGTGCGCATAACCCAGTCCCGCCACTGCATGGCCGCCGTACAGGTCGAGCACGCGCTCGCCGCGGCTGTTGGTGAGCCATACGCCCGAGGCCGAGGCCACCTCCAGCGGGTACTGCGAGAACACCGGCGCGAGGTAGTCCGGGGTATGCGGCGGGAGCTTGTGTGCGGCTTGCATCGCGATTCCTTCAGGTCCAGCCCGCGGCAGGGGCGGTGAGGCCGGTGTCCTCGGGGAGGCCGAAAATCCGGTTCATCCACTGCACCGCCCCGCCGGCGGCGCCCTTGTTGAGGTTGTCGATGGCGCACAGCACGGCCACCGTGCCGTCCATGACCACCGCGGACAGGTGCGCGTAGTTGCTGCCCGCGACGTCCTTGATGCGCGGCGCGTCGGCGCTGACACGCACGAACGGTGCGCCCTGGTAAAAGGCCTGCATCGCGGTGATGACCTGCTGCGTGTCGCTGCCGCGGGCAAGCTGCCCCTGCACGGTCACGTGGATGCCGCGCGCGAAGGGACCTGAGTGCGGCACGAAGGCGAACTTCGCCGCGACGCCCGCGGCTGCCTGTGCGCACGCGGCAACCTCCGGGACGTGACGGTGCTGCAGGGCGCTGTAGCTGTAGAGGTCGGAGTGCCGCAACGGGTGGTGGGTGCCGGCGGTGGGCTTGCGGCCCGAGCCGGTGCTGCCGGTCACGCCACTGACAAACAAGGTGGGGACCACCAGGCCTGCCGCGAGCACCGGCACGCTCGCCAGCAGGATGGCGGTTGCAAAGCAGCCCGGGTGGGCCACGTGGGTGGTCTTGAGCTGCGCCAGTTGTTCCGGCACCGCGCAGGTGAACTGCGCAAGGCGCGCCGGCGCGCCATGTGGATGCTTGTACACCGCGCTGTAGGCCGCGGCGCTGCGGTAGCGGAAGTCCGCGGAGATATCGACCACGCGCGGCTGCGTGCCCGCCTGCTCCGCGGCGCTGAGCAGCGCGTCGATCAGCCCCGCGGACACCCCGTGCGGGGCCGCCGAGAACAGCGCTGCCTGCGGGTGCGCGCACAGGATCTTCTGCACCTCGGCCTGTGAACTGAAGCTCAGCTGCGGGTAGGCGCCGGCGAGGTGCGGGAAGGCCGCCGCGACCGATTCCCCGGGCTGGCTGTCGGACATGACCGCGGCGAGGGTAAAACGCGGGTGCGCGTGCAGCAGGCGCAGCAGCTCGCCGGCCACGTAGCCGGTGCCGCCGAGCACCACCGCGGGAATCGGCGCGCTCATTGCGCCGCCGTGGCCTTAAGACCCAGCGCCTCGATGACGCAGTCACCCAGGGCCGCCCCGCTGCTGAGGGCGTTGAATGCCGGTACGCCCATCTGCGTGGTGATGATCTCGACCCCGACCTGGTTGTCGGTGGCAGGTCCCGTCACCACGCACGGCTCGACCAGGAAGCGCTCGCGCAGCAGCTTGACGCCGCCCCAGGCGGCCACCGGGTCGTTGGCCGACAGGATGACCCCGCTCAACGCCGCGCGGATGTCCGGGCACTCGAGGATGGCGTCGACGCCGTAGGTGCCGAGGATGCCGTCACCGAGCTCGAAGACGATGACGTCTGGCTTGCCGGTGGCAAGCTCGCTGAGCATCGTGCGCGTGAGGGCCGGCCCGTTGGCGCGCGTCGTGGTGACGATGCCTAAGTCGGTGAAGATGGCGCAGTGGCGCGCGCCCGCGTCCTCCATGGCCAGGATATCGCGGCGCAGCGACACGCCGGTTGCCTTGAAGGCATCCACGGTGAGGCCGCGGTGGCGCATGCGCGAGATCACCGCGCACGCCGCGGCGGTCTTGCCGGCCTCCATGCAGGTGCCCGCGAGAGCGACCACCGGCACGCCGCCGGTGTCCAGTGCAGCTGCAAGGTCGAGCAGCTTGTGGCCCACGCGCGCCGGCACGCCGATGCGCTCGCCCAGGTAGGGGAAGTTCAGTGCGACGCCCAGCACGCGGCAATCGAACGGCTTGCCCTTGTCCGGGTTGATCGAGTCGCAGATCCCAAGCACGCCACCGATGTTGAGCATCTGGATGATGTCGCCGGGCTTGAGCGACTCCGGTACGTGGCCGGAGTAGCCAAACAGCGCCTTGCGGTGGCCCAGCGCGCCGGCCACGATGTCGCCCTTGCCGACCTTGGCCATGCGGCCGCTGGTGAGCTCGAGGGTGTTGTAGGTCGACTTGTTGGTGAGCACCTCGACCACGACCACCACCCCTTCGGCGGCGGGGATCTCCGCGGCAATGCTCACCTCGTGCGACAGCCCGCAGGCCTGCGTCACCGAGGCCAGCTTGTCGACCAGGACACGACGGGTCTCTGCCATGGCTTCAGGCCTTCTTGCTGGCGGCGGCCTGCTCGCCGGCGCGCGTGTAGAACACCCCGGGCAGCGAGACGATGCGCGAGAAGCCCAGCGCATCAGTCGCTGTCCACTCCCCGGCCGCCTCCCCGTACACCCCCTTGGAGGCGCTCATGAGCGAGAACGGCGACTCGACGCCCTCGATGAACAGGTTGCCCGGCTGCAGCAGCAGGTGCACCTCGCCGCTGACGCGCTGCTGCGAGGACACCAGCAGCGCCTCCATGTCGCGGCACACCGGGTCGAGCAGCTGGCCCTCGTGCACCAGGTCACCGTAGGACTGGGCGACCAGGTCCTTGATGCGCTGCTGGCGCCCGGTCAGCACCAGCTTCTCCAGCTCGCGGTGCGCATTGAGCAGGATCTCGGCCGCCGGGGCCTCGAAGGCGACGCGGCCCTTGGTGCCGATGATGGTGTCGCCCAGGTGGATGCCGCGACCGATGCCGAAGGCTGCTGCCAGGGTCTCCAGCGCCTCGATGATCTGCACCGGCGTGGCAGCACGGCCGTCGATCGCGGTGGGCTTGCCCTGGGCGAACTTCAGCACGTGGCGCTCGGGGGCGCGCGGCTTACTGAAGGCCTCACGGGTGAGCAGCCAGGCCTCCTGCGGGATGCTGCCCGCAGAGGTGAGGGTCTCACGCGCCACCGATGGTCACGCCCCACAGGCCGCGGTTGACCGAGTACTTCGCCCCCGTCGGTGGCATTGGCAGGCCGCGCTCCTTGAGGTAGGCGAGCTCGTCCTCGCGACGGAACGCCTGGTCACGCACCGGCGCCAGCACCTGCAGGTCCGGTGCCAGCGTGCGCAGGGCGACCTCGAAGCGCACCTGGTCGTTGCCGGCGGCCGTGCAGCCGTGCGCCACCGTGTCGGTGCCGAGCCGGCGGGCCATGCGCGCGATGGTCTGCGCCTGCATGACGCGCTCGGCGCCGACGCACAGCGGGTACAGCTGGCCGCGGCGCACGTTGCCCATGATCAGGAAGCGCAGCACCTGCTCGAAGTAGTCGGTGCGCGCATCGATCTGGTGGTGCTCGATGGCCCCCAGCGCACGCGCGCGCTCCGCGAGCGTGCGGGCGGCATCGGCGTCGATGCCGCCGGTGTCCACGGTGACGGTGATCACCGGGCGCTGCTGGTGCTCGGCAAGCCACGGCACCAGGAACGAGGTGTCCAGTCCACCGGAATACGCAAGCACGATGGGCTTGACGCCCGCACGGGAGGAATTTGCTGACATGGTTTAGATCCGGAACAGCGCGCGCAGGCGCTCGATGAGCGCCTGCTGCTCGCGCAGGGTGGCCGTTGCGATGAAGATGGTGTCGTCGCCGGAGATGGTGCCTGCCACCTCGGGCCACTGCGCCTTGTCGATGGCCACGGCCACGCTTTGTGCCGCGCCGATGGTGGTGCGCAGCACGGTGATCGAGGCGCCCGCCGCGCGCAGCCCGCGCACGAACTGGGCAAGCGTGCCGAAGTCATCGTTGGCGCGCCCAGACTCCTCCGGCGGCAGCACGTAGCGGCCGCTGGCCTTGAGCACCCCCAGGTCGCGCAAGTCACGGCTGATGGAGGACTGCGTGGCCTCGTGGCCTTCCTTCTTCAGCAGGCGTACCAGGTCCGACTGCTTGCGGACCAGGCCCGAGCGCAGGATGCGCACGATCGCGCCACGGCGTTCCAGCTGGTGGGCGTCGGTGAGCATCAGGGGGCTTCGCGCATAAACATGCGCGCATTGTGCATTTTAATGCACGAGAGTCAAGTGACGGTTCCGTGAAAGCCGGGGCGCCGCTGCCCGCCGGTGCTGCGGCTGCGCGGCGCCGCGGCCTACTTGTCTATGGAGTAGACCAGGTCGACCCCTGAGACCTGACCGTTGATGCCCTGGCCGACCTCGGTCTTGATCGTCCAGTGGTCGCCGAGCGTGTAGCGCAGCTTCAGGGTGTTCAGCTGCTCGGTGAGGCTGATGCCGTAGCTCACGTACAGGCGCGGTGACAGGTAGCGGCCGAGCACCAGCGAGGTGTCGTTGGTGATGTCCGACTCCAGGCTTACGTCCTGGATGCCCACGTGCGAGCCGACCTGGCTGGCCAGCAGCGCGGCCGCCTGCCCCAGTGCCGCGGTGCTGGCGCCACCTTTCTGCGCGGTCTCCAGTGAGCCGCCGGCCAGGATGAGCGAGACGATCTGCGACTGCGTGAGCGGCGGGTCGGAGAAGAACGACAGGCGCGGCTGCAGCAGCGTGCCGCGCACGTTCACCCCCGCGGTGACGTCCGGGAACACCTTGACCGCGCGCAGGTCGACGCCGGGATTGTCGATCGGGCCGCCGGTGAAGATCAGGCGGCCGCGCTGGATGTCCAGCTTGCGCGCGTAGGCGGTGTAGCTGCCGCCGGTGACCGACAGCTCGCCGGTGCCGCGGGTGATGGCGTCGTAGCCTGAGCGGATGGCGATGCTGCCGGTGAGCCTGCCGGTCAGTCCCAGGGTGTCGATGCTGACGCGGTCGCCCAGGGACAGCGTGATGTCGCTCATGATCTCGAAGCGGCTGGCCGGGTCGTCCTCCTCGTGACCCACGATCACCTCGTCGTCCGAGGCGCGCACGGCATTCGTGATGTCCTTGGGCGCGATCTTGGCGTACGGCACCACGACCTTGCCGGTCACCTCGATCTTGTGCCCCTTGATCTCGAACAGCAGGTCGGGCGAGGCATCGATCTGGGCCTCCGGCACATCGACCACGCGCAGGTTGGCGCCCTGCATGTGGAACTTGCCGTAGGGCACCAGGTCGCGCCACTCGAGGTGGCCGTCGGCGCTGAGCGTGCCCGTGCCCGCCTTGGCGCTGCCCTTGAAGTCGATGCCCGCATCTCCCAGGCGCGCCTCCATGGCCAGCTGGCGCAGCGCAAGGTTCACCTGGTACGCATCCAGTTCCGCGTCGGTGACCTTGATCAGCCCCGAAAGCCGCGGCGCGCCGATGGTGCCGGCCACGCCGACGTCGACGTTGAACTGCCCGGAGGCGCGGTCGATCTGCGGGACGTACAGGCTGACCAGGCTGCAGTCGGCGCTGTGTGCGTGCAGCTCGCCGGTGACCGGCATGTCCTGCCAGCGCGTGGTGCTCCTTTGGATGTCGAGCCTGGCGCTCATCGTGCCCACCTGGCCCTCGCCGAGGTTGAATGCCGCGTTCACCATGGCGGGGGTCGCATCGATGCTGACGGTGCCGGAGCCGATCTTGGTGTGCTCGATCTTCTTGCTGGCAAGCCGGTGTGCGATCTCAGCATCGGTCAGCTGCGCACGCAGCGTGCCGATGGTCGGGACCGCGGCCCCGCCGGCCAGGCGCAGGTGCGCGCTGACCGTGCCCAGGTACTGCACGGACGGGGTCATGCCGGCGGTCAGGGTCGCAAGCGGCAGCTCATTGGTGGTGGCCGTCGTCGACCACGCGGCAGGGGTCCAGTCGCCATCCGCGCAGACGCTGCCGGGGGTGCCGTTCAGGCACAGCCACTCGACCCGCACGTGGCCGGGGGAGACGGTGAGGTCGGCGGGCCGGTCGAGCGTGAGGTGCAGCGCGTCGTTGCCACTGACGGACAGCATCGTCAGCTGGCCCTTGAAGGCTTCGGCTGCGTACGCACCGCGGGCCTGCAGGCTGGCGGCGAGTCCCGGTGCGCTCGCGCTCAGGTGCACGGTGTAGGCGCTGGGCAGCCCCTGCAAGGTGAATGTCGCGGCATCGAGCGTGCGCGTCTGGTAACTGAGCTTGTGCACCTCGATGTCGACCTTGGATTCCTTGTCGGTGGCGGCCGGGTCGAAGTTGATGTTGGCGTCGAAGCTGGCGACCTTGAGTCCCTCGAAGTCGATCTCGTGGCCGTGCGCCACGGCCACCATGGCAGGATCGTCCAGGGTGCCGGCGAGCGTGCCGGAGGCCTTGAGCTGGCCGCGGCTGCCGGCGGCCAGCAGGCTCAGGTCCTGGGTGGCCAGCGCGAAGCGCAGGTTCAGGCGCTCGTTCACCTGCCCGTCCAGCGCCAGGGTGGTGCCGCCGAGGCTGAAGCGCACGTTGGAGAAGTCATAGGTCTTGCCGGTACGGCCGATCGTGCCGCCGCCGCTGGCGTTCGCGCCGCGAAACTTCCCTGACAGGTCGCTGAACGAGGCGCTCATGGTGCCCTGCGGAGTAAAGCCGCGTCCGGTCGTGGTGAAGTTGAAAGTCAGGTTCCCCGGCAGGTCCTCACGCAGCAGCCCGGGGTTGATGCCAACGGCATGGCCGCTGACGTCCCAGCTGCCCGGGCCGCTCCACACCACCTCCCCGTGCGCGCTGGCGTGCCCGCCGTACAGGTCGACCTCGGCGCGGTCGAAGGTGAAGCGATCCTTGCCCAGCACGCCGTACACATCGACCGGCATGGGCGGCAGGTCCACCGCGCGCGCCTCGCCGACGACGTGCACGCGATACGGCAACACACCCTGCATCGTGAAGGTCCCCGCGGCACTGCGCGCCGGGGGATCGCGGCCCACCAGCGGCCAGCGGAACTGCTCCCAGCGGCCCGACAGGTCCAGCCGCGGGCCGTTGTCGACGACGGCAATCGTGCCGGAGGCGGTCGCGCGCGCCCCGGACTCCTGGTGCCGCGCCTCCATGCTGCTCGCGGTGAGCACGTGGTCGGCGTAGCCGCCGGTGAACTGCACGTCGAAGGCCCCGGCGCGCAGGCCGGTCGGGGTGACCGGCCCGTGGGCGGTGAAGGTGTTGAGGTCGCCGGAGCCGGCGACGTGGCCGGTGATGCTGCCCAGCGGGCTGGATATCCCCCACGCATCCAGGTCGAAGTCCTGCAGGACCGCATCACCTGCCCAGTGGAAGCGGTTGGCGAGGTCCAGCAGCTGGCCGGTGACCTCGGCGCGGAAGGGACTTGCGGTATGCGCGACGATGTTCAGCGCGTTGAGGTCACCCAGGGCGTTGCCGTCGGCGGTCCAGGCCGGCTGCCCGGCCGGGTGCCAGTCGAGGTGGTACTGCACGGCCATGCCGAACGGGTCGGTGGCGCGCAGCACCCCGCTCAGCCCCACCTTGGCGCCCTCCAGCAGCGCGGTGAGGCCGAAGATGCGGATGTTGGAGTGGCGCACGACCGCGGCGCCGTTGAGGTCCGAGACCTCGAGCCGGAAACCGTTGTAGACGGTCAGCGTCGTCTCGCCCACGTGCAGCTGGTCGGCATTGATCAGCAGCCAGCGCGGCAGGAATCCCGGCGGCGACGGCGTCGGTGGGTGCACGCGCTTCTTGACGGTGACCACCGCGGTGGCCGCCGAGACCCAGGGCGAGCGGATCTTCTGCAGCAGCAGCGGCGCCAGCGCTACGCGCGCATCGATATCCTCGAACTGCAGGTGCACCAGCTCCTGGTCGATCTCCACGCGCTTGGCGTGCAGGCCCTCGGCCACGGTGCCCGACAGCCCTTCGATCTCGACGCCGACGTCGGCCATGCGCTTGGGCAGGTGCCGCGCCACGAACTGCACACCGGCGCTGGTGTAGAGCACCGACCACACCAGCACGAAGGGCGTGACGATGAGCAGCACGATCAGGACGCTGGCGAGGATGAGCAGCAGGCGGCGGCGCATGGCTACAGCTTCGGGGAGAAGTTGATGTGCAGGCGCAAGCCGCCGGGCGTGCAGCTCGTGCGGCCTGCCTCGACCGGCTGCGCGCACGGCTCGTACAGCGGCTTGGCGATGTCGATGCCCAGCGTCAGCACCGACAGCCTGACGCGCAGTCCGACGCCCACCGAGTACGCCAGCTGGGTGGCATCCGACCAGCTGTCGAAGGCATTGCCGTAGTCGAAGAATGTGGCCAGGCCCAGGCTCTTGGGCAGGTCACGTACGACCTCGAACGTGCCGGTGATCACGTTCTTGCCGCCGACCCGGGTATAGATGTTGATCGGCCCGATCGCCGGCGGGCACGGCACCAGCTGCGGCAGCGCCGGGACGTTGTTACACGCCGTGGTCTCCTGGGTCGGGGAGAGGGTCTCGTAGCCGAAGCCGCGCACACTATTGTCGCCGCCGGCGAAGAAGCGGTACACGGTGGGCAGCTGGCTGAATTGTGACACGGCCGTGGCGCCTACCTCCCCGCGCAGCAGCAGGTGCCACTTGCTGGCTAGCCGGAAGACCCGCTCGGCCTGCAGGTGGGCCTGCAGGAAGTTGGAGTCCGAACCCAGTGCCGCGTGCGAGCCGCGGATCTCGATGAACAGGGGGCGCTCGAACAGCGGTTCCCCCAGGTAGCCCTTGGGAACCGAGGCGATGTCCAGCTCCGGCACCAGCAGGCTGTCGGACTGCGTGCCCTGGATTGACTGGACGATGTCGTTGTCTGCGCGGGTGCTGGTGTGCACGGCGTTGACCAGCCAGACGTGCTGCCAGCTGCCGGTCACCGCGGTGAAGGCGGGACCCACCGACAGGGTGTTGGTCGTGACGTCACCCCAGTCGCGCTGTTCGATGCTGCCGCGCATCGAGAAGTTCTCCACGGCCGGGTCGCCGACGGGGATCGTGTAGCGGCCCTGCAGGCTGTACTTGGTGACCTGGGCGGCCTGTACCTCGATGCTGAAGGTGTGGCCGCTGGAGTTGATGCGGTGGTCATCGAAGCCGAGCGTGCCGCGCACGCCGGTGTCCGTGGCGAAGCCGGCACCCACCGAGTAGCGGTGCCGGCGGCTGGCATCGGCGCTGATGTTGACCGGCACGGTGTGGTTGACGCGGTCAGGGTCGCCGGGCAGCACCTCGAGGTTGGCGAAGTACTGCGCGTCGTCCAGCGCAAACTGGGTGCGCAGCACCTGCGTCAGGTCGAAAGGCTCGCCGTCCTGGTAGCGCAGGTAGCGCCGTACCAGCGAGTCACGGATCACCTTCTGCTTGATCGTCGTGGTGCCGAAGCGATAGCGCACGCCGGTCTGCATCTCCAGGGAGATGTTGGCGGTGTGGTTCGGCGGGTCGACGACCAGCTCGTTGCGGATCAGCTTGGCGTCGAAGTAACCGTAGGTGGCCGCCGTGCGCTGCAGGTCGCTCTTGATGTCCTCGTAGCTCTTGTGGTTCAGCCGGTCCCCCTTGCGCAGCGGCAGGCGCCTGAGGATGCGCTGGAACAGCGGGTCCGATTCCCCCGGCCCGTCCACCTGCACCTCGATGTGCTCCACCACCACCGGGGTACCCGGGTTGATGTCCACGCTCACCTTCCAGGTGCCGCCGCCTTCCTGGGTAACGGAGGATTGCACTTGCGGCTCGTAGTAGCCGAACGGCCGCAGGGCCGCGTCCACCTCGCGCTCGACGCGCTCATGCAGCCGCGCCACGGTGTCGGCGGTGAGGTCCGCACCACCTTTCTTATAGCGCTCGAAGCTCAGGTAGGCGAGCACGTTGTCGCGCAGCTCGTCATCGACACCGTGCACCTCGACGTCGACCGAGCTGGCCGCGTGGGCGAACGCCCCCGCGAGCAGGCACAGCAGCGCCGCCGGGGTCAGCGTGAGCCATCGACGAGCCCGCGGCGGATCTTTGCGCTGCGCCATCTGAACGTGTGTCTGGAGAAAGTCCCGGAATTCTAGAGCCTTACGGGCGCAGCCGCTTGCCGCCGTGCAGGTGAGACTGCCGATCCGTGCGGTCGGTTCCGCGCGCTTCAGGGCCACTCGCCGGCGTTCAGCCTGTATTCAGTCTCGCCCTGCTGATCGCCCTGTGCATCGAAGCGGCGCTCGGCGAGGTAACAGGCGCCGCTGTCCTGCTGCAGCAGCACCGTGGAGCTGCGCGTGCCGTAGTCGGCATCGTGCACGAAGGGTGAGGACAGCACGCGTTCCCACTGCGGCGTCAGGCCGGTGCGCGGCAGGTCTGCGTCATTGCCAACGCGCGTCCGGTCGCCCAGCAGCGCGAACAGCCGCTCAGCTTCGCCGGCGGGCTGCTCGTGCAGCCACTGCTCGAAGCCGCGCCGCACGCGCTGCAGCTTCGGCCATGGCGTGTCCAGGGACTCGTTGGACAGGCCGTAGACCCCAGGTCCAAGCGCGCGCGCGAATGGCGCGCCGCGGTTGGAGCCGTACCACAGCGTTGTCCGGTCGGCGAGCAGCAGGTTGAAGCCGGAGTAAACGCCCGCCCGGCCTTGCAGTGCCGAGAAGAACTCCTGCGGTGTGCCCGGCGCGCCCAGGTAGGCCGGGATCAGCTCGCCGCGCGACGGCGCCGCCGCGCGCGGTCGCTGCAGCTCGCGGAAGTTGGTTACCACGCCGAAGCGGCGCTCGCGGTCCAGGGCGAGCCAGGTGCCCTGGGCGCGCAGGTCGCGACCGGCGAGGATCTGTCCGCCGGGCCAGCTGGCCAGGGCCGCGGCGGGGCGATCATGGAACTCGTCGCGGTTGGCTGCCACCACCAGCGAATAGCGCGGGTGCACCCGCCAGGCGAGCACCAGCAGGCACATCAGCTAGACCGCGCCCTTGAGCCAGGCCTCGATCAGGCGCCAGGAAATCGATTGTGTCGGTGGCGCGAGCGCCTGCCCGGAGGTGATTTCCTCGCGCGTGTACCAGCGCGCGTCCTCGAGCTCGCCGCTCAGCCGCACCACGCTGCCAGGTGCCGCGCTGGCAAAGAACCCGAGCATGAGGGAGGAGGGGAAGGGCCACGGTTGCGAGGAGTCGTAGCGCACGTCGGTGACATCGACGCCGGTCTCCTCGGCGACCTCGCGCACCACCGCATCCTCCAGACTCTCCCCCGGCTCGACGAAGCCTGCGATCGTCGATACCCGGCGCGGTGGCCAGCTGGCCTGCCGGCCCAGCAGTGCGCGTTCCCCGTCGCTCACCAGCACGATGATCGCCGGGTCGATGCGCGGGAAGTACTGCTGCGCGCAGGCCGGATCGGAGCACACCAGGCAGTGCCCGGCGTGCGAGACCACGGTGCGTGCGCCGCACGCGCCGCAGTAGCGCTGTCGCGCACGCCACAGCGACAGTGCGCGCGCATAGGCCAGCAGGCCCGCCTGTTCAGCATCCAGCAGCGCTGAGAGCGGCCGCAGTTCCTCGAAGCGGCTGTCCGCAGGCAGCTCCACCGGCACTTCGGGCGGCAGGTCGGCCAGCACCACGCGCGCGCCGCGAAACCAGCCCAGCAACAGCAGGTCATGTGGTTGCGCGGCGGCCAGCGCCGGCGCGCCACCATCGAGGAACGCGATGGCCGGTGCATCGCCGCCAATGAGCAGTTGTGCACTGCCACGCCCAAGCAGATAGCGCGTGCCCGGGTCAGCGCGCGCGGCCTCAAGCCAGTTCGCATCGTCGCGCAGCTCGGCGCGCCGCTCCAGGTAAGGCCCGGCGAAAAAGTTCGGCCGATCGTGACTCATGAACCCCGCCCGGGTCCGCCCGAAGGCAATGGCGGCGGATTCTAGCAGCGTGCGATGCCGCTACAGTGCTGGCAGCGGCTCACGCGCAGCGAAAGCGGCTCGGTCACCATGAGGCCCCCGCAGCCGCTGCACCAGCCGATGCGCAGCTGCGCGCCGCTGGTCAGGGCGCTCACCAGAAACGCTGCATGCTCGAACGAGATCTGTGCCGCGGGACGCGCCATGCGGTAGGAGTCAAAGCCCTCACACAGCATGGCCCCGCGCGCCAGCGCCGCCGGCGAACCGGGCGTGTCCGCGGCCGCCGCGCCGCCCAGGACACCGAGCAGCCACAACGGGGTGACCAGTGCCAGGGTCTCCTCCTGCAGGCGCGCCGAACGGGTGAAGTAGCCGACCTGCTGGGGCGACTTGCCACGGTGCCGCGGCAGCTCGCCGCTCACCTCGTTCAGGTAGGAACGGTACAGCTTGCGGATGCGGTCATCACTCAAGCCGGTCCAGTTGCGGATCGTCTGGGTGCGCGCCTCGTGGCGCAGGAAGCGCAGTGCCAGCTCCATGCGCTCGCGTTCACGGTGGTAGCGGTCGTCGGTGATGCGCATGGCGGCCATCCGGGCAGTGGTGGAATGGAAGTCCCATTCTGTTGGCGCAGTGACAAAATGCAAGCGGACAAATTTGGTGAAAAACCACCAAATCGGTGGATGGCATTTGCAGCCCGGAAGCCTAGGATGTCCATCCCGGGTAGGAGAAAGCCATGCTGCTGCAGTGCGAGATCCAGGACGCCGAGGCCAACGGCGAGACAGGCGCTGCCGGCTGGCTGCGCGCCAACACCATCGAGTCGCTGGTGGAACTCAACGAGAGTTGCCTGGCACTGTTCGCCGAGCAGTCTCGTGCCGGTGGCAACGCCGCGCTGCTGGGCCAGTTCGCCGAGCAGTGGCAGCTGCTGGATGCAGCCGGGCGTCGTCGCGCGGCCTCCTGCCACTACCTGGTGTTCGATGCAGGCTTTGCCGATCCGCGCCGCTGGCAGCGCCCCGACCAGCACGCCGGCGGTGCCACGGGCACCGCCTTCTTCACCGTGCCTGGGACCGCGGCGCTGGTGCAGGCCGTGTTCCTGTTCGGCTGGCACCTGGCGCGCTGCCAGAGCACCGCCGCGCAGTTGCTGCTGGGCATGCCCGCAAGCTGCGTACCGCTGATCGCCCGCTGCACGCTTGGCCAGATGCGCGCGCTCGCCGCGGCGCACCCGGAGTGGCTGCGGCCGCGCTGGCTGCGCCATCCGCGGGTATGGCGCGGGATGCTGGCCGCGGCGCGCACCGAGGACGCACCGCTGCTGTGGCGCGCGCAGCTGCGCGGCCAGACGCTGCTGGCCGCCGAGATGCGCACCCAGGCAGGCCTGCTGGTGCGCCTCGCCCCGGGGTTTCCGGTACGCCGCGGGCCGGTCGTCGCGCTCGAGCAGCCGCCGCGTGCTTACCGCGTGGCCGCACCACCCCCGCCGCCCAAGGCCAGCTGAAGGGGTAGCGGGGCGCAGGGTTCGTATCCTGCGCCTGTAGAGGGCTCCGGGAGTGGCCGTATTTGATCGATAGGCGTCTGGCAGGTCTATGGTTACTGATTGACCGACGCGGGAGGATATAGTCCGAATATCACTGAAGGACGGTCGGCATGAAACAGGCGTTGTTGGTCATCGATGTGCAGGAATCCTTCCGTAGCCGCCCGTATTTCAGTGACGAGGAGCTGCCGGGGTTCCTGCGCAACACGCAGGCCCTGATCGACCGCTGCCAGGCCCAGGGGATCGCGGTGGTACAGGTGTTCCACCGCGAGCCGGGGGATGATCCCGGCAACCCCTTCACGGGCGCCTCCGGGAAGGTGCGTGCGTTGCGCGAGCTCACCCTTGCCCCCACGGCGGTCTTCCACAAGGAGGTGCACTCGGCGATGTTCGCGCGCGCCGCAGACGGGACGACGCTCGAGCGGTGGCTGCGCCAGCAGGGCATCGATGAACTGCTCGTGACCGGCATCCGCACCGAGCAGTGCTGCGAGACCACGACCCGGCATGCCTCGGACCTGGGGTTCCGCGTGCGCTACATCACCGATGCGACGCTCACCTTCCCGATGCAGACCCGCGCCGGGCGCGCGGTCAGCGCCGCGGAGATCCGCGAGCGCACCGAGCTGGTCCTCGACGGCCGCTTTGCCGAGATCGTGTCCACCGCGCGGGTGCTGGCGTAAGCCACGCAGCACTCATGGATGCCGCGCGCGACGTCTTTTTCGTGCTGCTGCCCAAGGTGGTGCTGCTGGACGTGGCGGGACCTGCCGATGCCTTCCGCAACGCCGAGGCGCAGCAGCCGGGCAGCTACCGGCTGCACTTCGTGGCGCCCCAGCCGAAGCTCGAGGCGGCCGTCGGTCTGAGCCTGTGCGACCTTGCGCCGCTACCGCCTGCGCCTGCGGCCGGTTCCATCATCGTGCTCACCGGGGTGACCGGCGAGCGCATCGACCCGCAGGACCCGGCGATCCAGCGCGTGCTGCAGTGGCTCAGGGGCGGCGCGTCGCGCCAGGCACTGCTGATGTGCGTGTGCGCCGGCAGCGTGCTCGCCGCGCACGCCGGCCTGCTCGCCGGGCGCGCCTGCACCACCCACCACGAGTTCCTCGACGAGCTGCGGCGTGTCGACCCCAGCGCGCGCGTTCTGGACAACCGGATCTTCGTCGAGGACGGCACGGTGTTCACCAGCGCCGGGGTGACCGCAGGTCTTGACCTCGCACTGCACGTGATCGGCCAGCAGCTGGGTGCCCGCGTGGCGGCCAACGTGGCGCGCGACCTGGTCGTGTACCTGCGCCGCGCCGGCAGCGACCCGGCGCTGTCGCCCTGGGTCATGCACCGCAACCACCTGCACCCGGCGGTGCACCGGGTGCAGGACGCGGTGGCACGCGATCCTGCCGGGCAGTGGGGCGCACGCGAGCTGTCGGCGGTGGCCTGCACCAGCGCACGCAACCTCGCGCGGCTGTTCGCCGAGCATGCCAACTGCTCGCCGCTGGACTACGTGCAGCTGATCCGCTTTGCGCTGGCGCGCCAGCTGGTGACGCAGAGCCGGCTGGACCTGGAGCGCGTGGCACAGCGCGCGGGCTTCCGCTCAGCGCAGCACCTGCGACGGGTCTGGTCACGCTGGGAAACGCAGCCGCCGAGCGCGCTGCGCGCGCGCGACCTCAGGGCCGCCTAGGGTTCCTTGTAGATGGCGATCTCGCGGCGGCCGCCGGAGTCGCGTGCGCCACGGAACATGCCGTCGCTGCTGAAGTCCATGACGATGCCGCCTGCGTGGTCGACGCCGATCATGCCGCCATCACCACCTAGCTTGCGCAGGATCACGTGCAGCATCTCGTGCACGCCTGCCTCCAGGGTCATGCCGCGGTGTTCCACGGCCGAGCACACGTGGTGGGCGGCCACGGCGCGGATGAAGTACTCGCCGTGCCCGGTCGCCGAGACCGCGCACACCCCGTTCTTGGCATAGGTACCGGCGCCGATGATCGGCGAGTCCCCGACCCGCCCCGGGCGCTTGTTGGTCATCCCGCCGGTGGAGGTGGCGGCCGCGAGGTTGCCGGCCGCGTCGCGCGCGACCGCCCCTACCGTGCCACGCGCACCGGACGGCATGATCTCGGACACCGACTCGCCGCGCTGCTCGGCCTGCAGCTGCTCCAGGCGCTCGGTGGTGCGGAAGTAATGGTTGGGTACCAGAGCCATGCCCTCCTCGAGCGCGAACTCCTCGGCGCCTGCGCCCACCAGCAGCACGTGCCGCGATTTCTGCATGATGCGCCGCGCCAGCTCGATCGGGTTCTTCACGTGCCGCACGGATGCGACCGCGCCGGCGCGCAGTTCCAGCCCCTCCATGATGGCCGCATCCAGTTCCGCCGCGCCGTCGCGTGTCAGCGCCGCGCCATGGCCGGCGTTGAACATCGGGTCGTCCTCGAGGATGCGCACCGCGGTGGTGACCGCATCGAGGCTGCTGCCGCCGTGCTCGAGGATGGCGTAGCCGGCATCGAGGGCGGCCTCGAGGCCGGCGCGGTAGCGCTGCTCGCGCTGCGGCGACAGCGAGGCGCGCGGGACGGCGCCGGCGCCGCCATGAATGGCAATGGAGTGCATGGGTTGCTGTGAGCCTTATTTGTCGCGGTACACGGCGATCTCGCGCCGCCCGTGGCTGTCGCGTGCGGCGCGGAACATCCCTACGGTGTTGAAGTCCATGGCGATGTTGCCTGCCGGGTCCACGGCGATGACCCCGCCGGTGCCACCGGTGGCGCCCAGTTTCTCGTGGATGACCTCGTTCACCGCCTGCTCCAGGGTCATCTTGCGGTAGGCGACCAGCGCGCAGATGTCGTAGGCGACCACCTGGCGCATGAAGAACTCACCGTCACCGGTGCCGGAAACCGCGCATGACTGGTTGTTGGCGTAGGTGCCCGCGCCGATGATGGGCGAGTCGCCGACGCGACCGGCGTGCTTGTCGGTAAGACCGCCGGTGGAGGTGGCGGCGGCCAGGTTGCCGGCGCGGTCCAGCGCAACAGCGCCCACGGTGCCCTTGGGGTTCTGGCTCGGGACCCGGGCCTTGTCCGCGCTCGCCTGCTGCTCCTCGGCGAGGTCCGCAATGCGGGCGCGGGTGCGGAAGTAGCTCTTGGGCACCAGCACCACGCCCTGCTCGAGCGCGAATTCCTCGGCGCCGCCTGCCACCAGCATGACGTGCGGGCTCCTCTCCATCACCAGGCGCGCCAGGTCCACCGGGTTCTTCACGTGCCATACCCCGGCCACCGCTCCTGCCCGCGGGCCCTTGCCGTCCATGATGGCCGAGTCCAGCTCCGCGTCTCCATCGTGGTTAAGTGCCGCTCCCCGCCCGGCGTTGAACTGCGGGTCATCCTCCATCATGCGCACCGCCGCGGTGACCGCATCCAGGCTCGAGCCGCCGCGCTCGAGGACGGCGTAACCGGCGTCGACCGCCGCGGCGAGGCCGGCGCGGAAGGAGGCCTCGCGCTCGGGGGTCATCTTGGCGCGCTCCATGACCCCCGCCCCGCCGTGGATGACGAAGGCGATGGGAGGCTCAGCGGCCAGTGTGCCAGTGGCGGCAAGCAACAGGCACAAGGCGGTGGGCAGGGTGAGGTGGCGCGACATGGTTTTCCCCAAAGCGGCTATGATTTCGGGTGCGTCCGCGGCACGGCACGTGCATGCCATCCTGTGGACCCACCCCTCGTTCGGACGGCAAATACTAAAGTGAAATCAGAACCGTCGCAGCGGATCGTAAGCCTGCTGGTCGCCAACCGCGGCGAGATCGCCATCCGCGTCATGCGCGCGGCCAGCGAACTGGGCCTGCGCACCGTGGCGATCTATTCGCAGGAGGACCGCTTCTCGCTGCACCGCACCAAGGCGGACGAGGCCTACCTGGTGGGACGCGACAAGGGGCCCGTCGAGGCCTACCTGGACATCGACGACATCCTGCGCATCGCCCGCGAGGCGCAGCGTCGACGCGATCCATCCCGGCTACGGCTTCCTCTCCGAGAACCCCGACTTCGCGCAGGCCTGCGCCGACGCCGGCATCATCTTCATCGGCCCGAAGCCTGAGACCATGCGCGTGCTGGGCAACAAGGTGGCGGCGCGCAACCTCGGCGGTGGCTGCCGGCGTGCCGGTGATGCCGGCCACGCCGCCGCTGCCGCTCGACCTGCCGAATGCCTGCGCGCGTGGCGGCCGCCGGCATCGGCTACCCGGTGATGCTGCAAGGCCAGCTGGGGCGGCGGCGGCCGCGGCATGCGCGTGATCGAGCGACGAGGCGCAGCTGCGCGAGCTGCTGCCGGTGGCGCGGCGCGAGGCGCAGGCGGCCTTCGGCAACGACGAGGTGTACCTCGAGAAGCTGGTGCGCCGCGCGCGCCACGTCGAGGTGCAGATCCTCGGCGACCAGCACGGCAACGCTGGTGCACCTGTTCGAGCGCGACTGCACGGTGCAGCGGCGCAACCAGAAGGTGGTCGAGCGCGCGCCGGCGGTGTTCCTCGACGATGCCCAGCGCGCGGCAGCTGTGCGCGGCGGCGCTGGCGATCGGCCGCGCGGTCGACTACCGCAACGCCGGCACGGTCGAGTTCCTGCAGGACGCCGACAGCCGGCGAGTTCTACTTCATCGAGGTCAACCCGCGCATCCAGGTCGAGCACACGGTCACCGAGTGCGTCACCGGCATCGACATCGTCAAGGCGCAGATCCGCATCGCCGGCGGCGCGCGCATCGGCGACGCCCGAGCCAGCGGCGTGCCGCCGCAGGCCGACATCCGCATCAACGCCCACGCGCTGCAGTGCCGCATCACCACCGAGGACCCGGAGAACAACTTCATGCCCGACTACGGCACGATCACCGCCTACCGCAGTCCGGCCGGCTTCGGCATGCGCCTGGATGCCGGCACCGCCTACGCCGGCGCGATCATCACGCGCTCCTACGACTCGCTGCTGGTGAAGGTGACGGCCTGGGCGCCGACGCCGGAGGAGACCATCGCGCGCATGCACCGCGCGCTGTGGGAATTCCGCATCCGCGGCGTGGTGACGAACCTGCGGTTCCTCGACCAGCTGATCACCCATCCGCGCTTCGCCAGCGGCGACTACACCACGCGCTTCATCGACGAGACGCCGGAGCTGTTCCGGCTGGCAGCGCAAGCGCGATCGCGCCAGCCGCATCCTGCTCGCTTCATCGGCGACGACCATCGTCAACGGCATCCGCGGAGACGCAAGAGCCGCCCGCGGCCGGCGACCTTCGCGCCCGCCGACGCTGCCGCCCGGGCCCGCTGGCGCCGCTCCCGCGCCGGGCACGCAAGCAGAAGCTCGAGGAGCTGGGCGCCGAGGGCTTCGCGCAGTGGATGCTCGGCGCAGAAGCGCGTGCTGCTGACCGACACCACGCATGCGCGACGCGCACCAGTCGCTGCTCGCCACGCGCATGCGCACGCTCGACATGACTGCGATCGCGCCCGTACTACGCGAGCCTGCTGCCGCAGCTGTTCTCGGTGGAGTGCTGGGGCGGCGCGACCTTCGACGTGGCGCATGCGCTTCCTGCAGCGAGGACCCGTGGCAGCGCCTGGCGCGTGCTGCGCGAGCGCATGCCGAACCTGCTGCTGCAGATGCTGCTGCGCTCGGCCAACGCGGTCGGCTACACCAACTACCCGGACAACGTGGTGCGCTTCTTCGTGGCGCGCGCCGCCGCCAACGGCATCGACGTGTTCCGCATCTTCGACTCGCTCAACTGGGTCGAGAACATGCGCGTGGCGATCGACGCGGTGCTGGAGAGCGGCAAGCTGTGCGAGGCGGCGATCTGCTACACCGGCGACCTGAGCGACCCGCACGAGACGAAGTACACCCTCGACTACTACCTGAAGCATCGCGCGTGAGCTCAAGGCCGCCGGCACGCACGTGCTGGCATCAAGGACATGGCCGGCCTGTGCCGGCCGCGCGCCGCCTACAGCTCTGGTCAAGGCGCTGAAGGAGGAGATCGGCCTGCCGGTGCACTTCCATACCCACGACACCAGCGGCATCGCCGCGGCGAGCGTGCTGGCGGCGGTCGACGCGGGCGCCGATGCCGTCGATGGCGCGATCGATGCGATGAGCGGGCTCACCTCGCAGCCGAACCTGGGATCGATCATCGAGGCACTGCGCTACGGCGAGCGCGATCCGGGCATCGACGCCGGCCACGCTGCGCGCGATCTCCGCCTACTGGGAACAGGTGCGGCGCTACTACTTCGCCTTCGAAAGCGACATCCGCGCCGGCGCCTCCGAGGTCTACGTGCACGGCATGCCCGGCGGCCAGTACACCAACCTGCGCGAGCAGGCGCGCTCGCTGGGGATCGAGGATGCGCGCTGGCCGGAGGTCGCAGCGCCTACGCGGACGTCAACGAGATGTTCGGTGACATCGTCAAGGTGACGCCGACCTCCAAGGTGGTCGGCGACATGGCGCATCCTCATGGTCAGCTCCGGGACCAGCCGCGAGAAGGTGCTCGACCCGCACACCGAGGTCGCCTTCCCGGAGTCGGTGGTGCAGCTGTTCCGCGGCGACCTGGGCCAGCCCTACGGCGGCTTCCCGCCGGCGCTGCAGAACAAGATCCTCAAGGGCGCAGGCCGCCGCGCACCGAGCGCCCTGGCGCCACGCTGCCGCCGGCGGACCTTGCCGCCGAGCGCGCGCGCATCCAGCAGCACCTGCTGCGGCCGGTGACGGACGAGGACCTGGCCTCGTACCTCATGTACCCGAAGGTGTGGCTCGACTACGCGCGCGAGCGCGCGCTGTACGGCGATCCGGCGATCCTGCCGACGCCGGTGTTCTTCTACGGCATGGAGCCGGGGCAGGAGATCAGCGTCGACCTCGAGCGCGGC
This sequence comes from uncultured Pseudomonadota bacterium, assembly GCA_963703025.1. Classification (GTDB taxonomy): domain Bacteria; phylum Pseudomonadota; class Gammaproteobacteria; order Steroidobacterales; family Steroidobacteraceae; genus 13-2-20CM-66-19. Next base: position 1,670,814 of record OY969778.1, read on the forward strand.
AAGACGCTCATCCTGCGCTACCTCGCCGCGAGCGAGCCGCACGAGGACGGCACGCGCACGGTGTTCTTCGAGCTGAACGGCCAGCCGCGCTCGGTGCGCGTACCGGACCACAGCCAGGTGGCCAGGCGGCCGCCGGCGCGCAAGGCCGAGACCGGCAAGGCCGGCGAGGTCGGGGCGCCCATGCCCGGCACGGTCGTCAGTGTTGCGGCGAAGGTGGGTACCCGCGTCGACCGGGGCGATCTGCTGGTAAGCCTGGAAGCGATGAAGATGGAGACCGCGGTGCGCGCGGAGGCTGCAGGCGAAGTGGTCGAGGTGCTGGTGCGCATCGGCCAGGCCGTCGACGTGAAGGACCTGCTGGTGGTGCTGCGCTGAGTTCGCCGGTCACGCGTGGAGGCGCCGGCCGTGGCACGGCCCGGCGGCTCGCGCGAAGTGATCAATCCAGGAACTTCAATTCACGTTCGACTGCCTGGAAGCGGGGCTCGCGGCGCAGCGGATCCAGCAGCGGGTCGGTCTTGAGGTTTTCCAGGCCCGGATCCCGCAAACGCCAGGCAGTCTCCAGCCACTGCACGGCAAGGGCATTGTTGCCCGACTGCGCGTACAGCGCGGCGTACTGATAGGCCCCGGAGTCCCCCAGAGCCGCCATCAGCTTCGAAAATTCGGCCTGCGCCTCTGTGGTGCGTCCGAGCTTGTTATAAACCATCGACAGACACTGCTGACTCAACCAGTAGTCCGGCTTCGCTGCGCATGAGTCGAGCGCGGCTTTCATGTCCGGGAGTTGGTAATAGGCCAAGCCGCGCTCTCCGTAGCTGGAGTTGTGATCCGGGTCCATGCTGATGGCATGCGAGAATGCGGCTATCGCCTCCTCGGGGCGGCGGCTTAGAACCAGCGCCAGACCGAGCGCGCTGTAGCCCTGGCGGGAGAGCGGATCGAGGACGATGGCGCGCCGGATGGCGGCAATCCCCGGCTCGAAGCGCGCCATTGAAGCCAGGAACTGGCCGTACAGGCGCAGGATGTGCGCATTTCCTGGCGCCAGTGCGACTGCGCGTTCGTAGGATGCATTGGCCTGCCGGAAGTCGAAGGTCTCCTCGGAAACGTACGCCTGTGCGAGATGTCCCATGGCGAGGTCAGGCGCCAGCGCGAGCGCACGGCTGGCGTCCGCCTGCGCCCTGCCGTATGCGTCACGCATCGATTCGGCGGTGGTCGATTCAATGGCGTAACCGGTCAGCGCGATGGAGCGGGCGGCGAATGCCAGCGCGTACGAGGGGTCCAGCCGGACCGCTTCCGTATACGCAGCCTCGGCGTCCCGCATCTCCCGGCCGTCGCGAGTAGTGCTGGCCAGCTTCATCCCGCGCAGGTAAGCATCCAGGGCAGCCGGATTGTGCGTGCCACCCAATTCGACCCTGGCCGCCAGGTCCCCGAGCAGCGTCACCTTCAGGGCACCGGCCACCGCGGTGGCAATCTCGGTCTGCAGCTTCAGCACATCGCCCAGGTCGCGGTCGTAGGTCTTGGACCACAGGTGGAAGCCAGTCACAGCATTGATCAGCTGCACCGTGATGCGCACGGTGTGCGCGGAGCGCCGCACGCTGCCCTCGAGGACGGCGCCGACATTGAGCTTGCGCGCTATCGTGCCGATGTCGTTGTCCTGGCCCTTGAAGGAGAACGCCGAGGTGCGGGCGGCAACCTGCAGGCCGTCGACCTCCGCAAGGGAATTGAGTACCTCCTCGGTGAGTCCGTCGGAGAAGTATTCTTGGTCCTTGTCGCCGCTGAGGTTCACGAACGGCAGCACCGCGATCGAGTGCGCCGGCGGGTTGAATCCGCTATCCGCGGGATGCTGTCCGGTGGGAGCGATGGCCGCAGCAACATTTGCGCCATGCGGCAGCAGGAGCCGCGTGACGGCGAGATAACCGAGGGTGATGACAAGCACGGTGATCGCCGCCAGCAGTGCCGCCTTCGAGCGCCCGGTTACGGGCATCGGCTTCGCAGGCGGCGCCGCTACCGTGGCATGACGCGCCGGTTCGGCGGCGGCCTCCCCTGACAGCAGGGCGCGCACGCGCGCGGCGAACCCAGGCGGGGTCTCGCCTGCGGGCAGGCGGGTCCACTGCACTTCGCGGAAGCGCTCCGGCACCCGCTCATCGTCATCGGGCGTGTCGTCGATGACGACCGGCAACAGGAAGGCCATGCCGGGGTCCATCAGGTGACAGCGATCCACCGCCAGTTTCCATTCCAGACGGAAGTAGCCCTCGCGGCGCTGGTGTGTGGCGTGGGAGATGACCGGCAGGAACAGGGCGCAGGTCTTGATCTGCTTGCGGATCGACTGGTCCCAGGCGTCGCCGCCGCGCAGCGCACTCTGGTCGAACCAGACCTCGATGCCCGCATCCCGCAGTGCTGTGCAAATCTTCAGGGCAGCCTGCGCATCTTGCGAGGCGTAGCTCAGAAACACTGCGTGCGAAGGTTCAGTCACCGGCAAGACACTCCAGGGCGAGGTCCTCCGTTACCTCCGTGGGCTCAAGCTTAGCTCAAGTGACACGCCCTGACGGTGTTGGTTCGATCGCGGGCGATCCGGTCGCAGGCACCGTTGCCTTGCAGCGCCGATGTTGATTTGCGCTGAATTCGCGCGGGCGGAAAGCGCTAGAGCGCATCCTTCAGCGCGATCGCAGGATCGGCAAGCTTGGTGAGATCCGGGCGCGCATGGGCCGCGATGAGCTTGCGCGCGGCCATCTGGTCCTTCGCCGCGTTGATGCTGTCGATCGCCACCAGCTCACCGCCGCGCAGGTAGCAGGCACTGAAGCTGCGCGTGGCAGGATCCCCGCGCATCACCACGGTGTCGTAGCCGTAGCCGACCCCGACGATGACCAGCTTCAGGTCGAACTGGTCCGACCAGAACCACGGCACCTTGTCGTGCGGCGTCGGCACGCCGAGCAGGTTCAGCGCCACCGTCGTGCCCTGCTCGAAGGCGTTGTCGACCGACTCCAGCCGCAGGTGCCGGCCGTACTGGCGGTTGAGGTGGCTGGCGCAGTCACCGGCGGCATAGATGTGCGCGGCGGAAGTCGCGCAATGCGCATCGGTGCGCACGCCGTTCTCGCAGTCGATGCCGGCCGCCTTGGCGAGCTCATCCGCGGGCACCACGCCGACGCCCACGATGACCAGGTCGGCGGGGAATTCGCGCCCGTCCTCGGTGAGCACTGCGCGCACGCGCCCGCTGTGCGCATCCCCGTGCAGCGCGCGCACCTGGGCGTTGCAGTGGATGTGCACGCCGGCGCGCGCATGCTCGGCCGTGTAGAACGCGGAAACTTCCGGGCAGGTGACGCGGTTCATGACACGGCCGGCCATCTCGAGCACCGTCACGTCCATGCCCAGCTCGCGCAGCGTGGCGGCTACCTCGAGGCCGATGTAGCCGCCACCGATGATGACCGCGCGGGCGCCGGCGGTGCAGGCGGCGCGCAGGGTGTCGGCATCGGCGATGCCGCGCAGGTAGTGGACGCCGCCTAAGTCCGCGCCCGGAGTGGTGAGCTTGCGCGGCCGGCTGCCGGTGGCCAGCACCAGCGCATCAAACGGCAGCACGGTGGCATCCTGCAGCCGCAGGTGGGACTGGACCGGCGCGATCTCGGCCACACGCTGCCCGAGGTGGGTGCTCACCTTGTGGTCGGCGAAGAACTGCGCTGGCCGGATCAGCAGCCGATCGCGCTCGAGCGTGCCGGCGAGGTACTTCTTCGACAGCGGCGGGCGCTGGTAGGGCAGGTAGGGCTCATCCCCGACCACAGCCAGCTGCCCGGTGAAACCCTTCCTGCGCAGGGTGTCGACGGTCTGCACCGCCGCCTGTCCCGCCCCCACGATCACGATCCGCTCGTACATGGTCGCGCAGCATAGCTGAGTGACTGACCCGCGAAGTGCACCAGATCGGGGCACCCGCGCCGTCCCGCCCCACGCTGGTGCGGGCCGCCACGCCGCGGCGGGCGTAAACCTGTAACCTGCCAGGCTAAGAGCATTTCCCCGCGTGGCATGAAAGCTGCAAAATCCCACGCGCCACGATCCCGGCAGACGGAGTTCGACATGAAACTGGTAACCGCGATCATCAAGCCCTTCAAGCTGGACGACGTCCGCGCCGCGCTCTCCGACATCGGGGTCTCGGGCATGACCGTCACCGAGGTGAAGGGGTTCGGCCGCCAGCGCGGGCACACAGAGCTCTACCGCGGAGCTGAGTACGTGGTGGACTTCGTGCCCAAGACCCGCATCGAGGTCGCCGTGCGCGGGGACCTGGTCGACCAGGTGGTCGAGGCCATCATCAAGTCGTCCAAGACCGGCAAGGTCGGTGACGGCAAGATCTTCATCACCCACATCGAGCGGGTGATCCGCATCCGCACCGGCGAGACCGACGACGCGGCCCTCTAGCGGCTGCAGTTCGCGCGCTTGGGATCCGTGGGCAGCAGGGGCTATCCTCCCCTGCCATGCCCATCGCCATCCGCATCCATTCCCACGGCGGGCCGGAGGTCCTCGCGGCCGAGCAGCTCGATCCGGGCAAGCCGGCACCCCACGAGGTGCAGGTTGAGCAGCGTGCCATTGGCGTCAACTACATCGATGTCTATGACCGCACCGGCCTGTACCCGGTGCAGCTGCCCAGCGGGCTCGGGCGCGAGGCCGCCGGCGTAGTCACCGCCCTGGGTCACAGCGTGCGCGGCTTGCGCCGCGGCGAGCACGTCGCCTATGTCACCGCCTCGCCGGGCGCCTATGCGGCAGTGCGCAACGTGCCCGCGGAACGCCTGGTGAAGGTGCCGCGCGGTGTGTCGGACGAACAGGCTGCGGCCATCATGCTCAAGGGGCTCACCGCGCAGTTCCTGCTGCGCCGCGCCTATCGCGTGCAGCGCGGCGACCCGATCCTGGTGCATGCGGCCGCCGGCGGCGTCGGACTGATCCTGTGCCAGTGGGGCCGTGCACTGGGGGCGAAGGTCATCGCGGTGGTCGGCAACGAGGCCAAGGGCGAACTTGCCCGCCGGCACGGCGCCAGGCACGTGCTGGTCTCAGGGCGCGACGAGCTGGTCCCCAGCGTCAGGTCGCTCACGCGCGGCGCAGGCGTGGCCGTGGTCTACGACGCGGTCGGCAAGGATACCTTCATGCAGTCGCTCGACTGCGTGCGGCGCCTGGGCATGATGGTCAGTTACGGCAACGCCTCCGGGACGCCCCCGGCAATCAGCCCGATGGAGCTGGTCAGGCGAGGTTCGCTGTTCCTGACGCGGCCGAGCCTCTTCAACTACATCGCCACGCGCGCGGAGCTGGTCGCCGGCGCGCGCGAGCTGTTCGCCGCGGTGCGCTCGAAGAAGGTGAAGGTGGTGATCGGCCAGCGCTATCACCTGGCGCAGGCCGCCGATGCGCATCGCGACCTGGAAGCCCGCCGTACCACAGGTTCCAGCGTCCTCATTCCCTAGGCCCGCAAATGAAAACGGGGGAGCATTTGCTCCCCCGTTTCCTGCAGCCTCCCGCGGCTTACTTCTCTTCGTGCTTGGGCTCGTCAGGATTGCCCGGCGGGTGCTTCGGCTTCACCGGCTTCGGCTTCGCCGCCTTGGCCTGCCCCTGAGGCTGCGCTGGCGTTGCGGTCGCTGCGTGCGTCGTCGCCGGGGCTGAAGCTGCAGTGGCGGGCTGGTACGCGGTGTTGACCGGCTGCCCGGGGTGGTAGCCGGCAGAGGGCTGGCCGGGCTGACCCGGGTGGTAACCGCCGGCCGAGCCCGGGCCTGCCGGAGGTACCGGGCCGGTGCCGTTCGGGTGCGCACCGGGCGGGTGCGCAGCCACGACTCCCGGTCCGCTGAAGGCGCCCGGGTGCGTCGTTGCGGCGATCGCCGGATGGCCACCGTTCACGCTCGCCTGCAGCGCGTGGTTCTGGCTTGCCGCCTGGAAGTGCTGCGTCTGCGCCTGGGTCGGGGGGACGTGCGGCTCGGCCGCGGCCGCAGTCTCCGTCGGCGTCGCCACCGCATGCACGCCCCCGGTGCCGCCGTTGTAGCTGACGCGATTGATCGTGGTGTTGTTGATGACGGTCTCGTTGTAGGTGTTGTGCACGATCGTGGTGTTCACGTTCGTGACGGCGGTGTTGTAGGCGATGCTGTTGTTCACCCAGCGGCCGCCGGCGTAGCCGTTACCGACGTAACCGCCGCCATAGTTGACCCCGCCGTAGAAGCCCACGTGGGGACCCCAGTAGCCGGCGTGGAACACGTATACGCCGCCGCCGTAACCCCAGTATCCGGGGGTCCACAGCACCCCCACGCGCGGGGGCTGCACCCAGGTGCCCGGCACCCAGAAATAGCCGGCCGCGCCGTAATGCCAGTAGCCGGGGGTCCACAGGTACCCAGGCTCCGGCAGGGGCGGCTGCTCGTAGACTGGCAGCGGCGGCGGTGGGACTTCCGCGGTGACGTAGGCCGGGGATGCCTCCACAACCAGGGTGGGCCGTGGCGGGGGCGGCACGGCCACGGTGGCCACGCACCCGCCCAGCAGGGGCAGGAGGGCCGCCGCGGCGTACAGGAGGCCAGCTCGCGAGCGGGTATTACCTGGTAAGTAACTGAATTTAATGGGCATCTGGGCTTCCTGTGGCCGTGGGAGCATATGTAACAAGGCTAGTCAGTCAAGCGACCGCCTGCCCCCTACAACGTCACACTTCGTACGCGGCCGACCCCGGTGAAGGATTCTTAATGGGAAGCGGCCGGGGTGACCGGCCGCGGGCAGTCGCCGCAGCTAGAGCCCGGCCGGTACCGGGCGGGCCCGCAGCGCCCGGGCGCTGCGGCTGATCCCCAGTGCGCCGCTGCGCACCACTTCCAGCAGCTGCGCCTGGCGGCCGAGGCTTTCGACGAAGTCACTGACCTCGGCCTCGCTCGCGGTGAGTTCCACGATGAAGCCCTCGACGGCGGGGTCCAGTACGCGCCCGCCCCCACGCACCACCTGGCCGCGCACCGTATCGGTCTGGGAGGGGTCCAGCCGCAGCTTCAGCAGCACGAGCTCGCGCTCGAGGTGCTCACCGCGGGTCATGTCGAGCACGTTCACCACGTCCACCAGCTTGTTGAGCTGGTTGGCAATCTGCTGGATGACCTGGTCGGAGCCGGTGGTCACGAGCGTCAGGCGCGACACCGTCGGGTCGTCGGTCGCGGCGACCGACAGCGACTCGATGTTGTAGCCGCGGGTGGAGAACAGCCCGGCGACGCGGGTCAGGGCGCCGGCCTCGTTCTGCAGCAGGATTGCGATGATATGGCGCATGGTGAAACCGGCGGTGCGTAAGGGTGGTGGGGCGTCGCAGGATAAAGGATCGGCGCGAGTTTGCACCATGGAGGCAAGCTGCTAGGCTCGCCGATCCCTGCGACTTTCTTAGCGAAGCGCAGCGTATTCAAAGTCCCAGAAGCGCATCCATGACCGACACTGTCATCCAGCCACGCCCGGTGGGCCATCCGCTTGCAGGGGAGCCCATGAACGGCGCCCGCATGATCATGCAGGTGCTCGCGGACGAGGGCGTCACCACCATCTTCGGCTACAGCGGCGGGGCCATCCTGCCGACCTTCGACGCGGTGTTCCTCTATAACGAGGAGGCCCGCGCCGCCGGGGCCCCCCAGATCCCGCTGATCGTGCCCGCCAACGAGCAGGGGGCCGGTTTCATGGCCGCCGGCTACGCGCGCGCCAGCGGCAAGGTGGGCTGCTGCATCGTCACCTCCGGCCCGGGTGCGACGAACACTGTTACACCCGTGCGCGACTGCATGGCTGATTCAATACCCATTGTGGTGATTTGCGGCCAGGTAGCCCGCCCGTCCATCGGTACCGACGCCTTCCAGGAGGCGCCCATCCCCTCGGTCATGGGGGCGGTCGCGAAGCACATTTTCCTGGTGACCGACCCTGAGAAGCTCGAGTCCACGGTACGCACCGCCTTCGAGATTGCCCGCACCGGTCGCCCGGGGCCTGTGGTCATCGACATCCCCAAGGACGTCCAGAACTGGGAAGGCACCTTTGCCGGCGAGGGCGTGCTGCCGATCCCCGGCTACCGCCGCCGCATGAGCGAGCTTGAGCAGTCGAGTCTTGAGCCAGGGGCTGCGGCGCGCTTCTTCACCATGCTCGGGGAGTCCAGGCGCCCGCTGATCTATGCCGGCGGCGGGGTGATCAACGGCAATGCCGCCGAGTCGCTCACCAGCTTCGCCCGCGCCTTCGGCATCCCGGTCGTCACCACGCTCATGGGCATCGGCGGCTACGACACCACCGATGCGCGGGCGATGCGCATGCTGGGCATGCACGGGGCGGCGTTCGCCAACTACGCGGTGGATGACTGCGACTTCCTCATCGCCGTGGGCGCGCGCTTCGATGACCGCGTGGCAGGGGTGCCGGACAAGTTCGCGCGCAACGCGGTGCGCATTGCCCACCTGGACATCGACCGCGCCGAGATCGGCAAGGTCAAGCGCGTGCAGTGGAGCCATGTCGGGCTGATCCGCCCGGCCCTGGATGCCCTGGCCGCCTATGGCCGCGCGCATTCCTTCCAGCTCGACCTGGCTCCCTGGGCGGCCGAGCTCGCCGGGCTCAAGCGCACCTACGCGATGAACTACGACCGCGACAGCGCACTGATCCAGCCGTACTACGTGATCGAGGAGATCAACCGGCACACGCGCGGCGAGGCGATCATCAGCACCGGCGTGGGCCAGCACCAGATGTGGGCCGCGCAGTACTTTGACTTCAAGTCACCGCGCCTGTGGCTGACCTCCGGCAGCATGGGCACCATGGGCTTCGGCCTGCCGGCGGCCATCGGCGCGCAGTTCGCGCAGCCCAGGCGCATGGTCATCGACATCGACGGCGACTCCAGCATCCGCATGAACTTCGGGGACCTTGAGACCGTCACGACCTACGACCTGCCGGTCAAGGTCGTGGTGCTCAACAATTTCGGCGACGGCATGGTCAAGCAATGGCAGAAGCTGTTCTTCAAGGGACGCCTGTCAGCCAGTGACCGCTCGCTGCACAAGAAGGACTTCGTCAAGGCGGCCCAGGCAGATGGGTTCCGCTACGCGGTGCGCCTGGATCGCAAGGCGGACGTGCCGCGGGTGATCGCGGAGTTCCTGGCCTTCAAGGGCCCGGCGTTCCTGGAGGTCATGATCGACCCGGACGCGGGGGTCTACCCGATGGTCGGCCCGGGCCAGGCCTACGACCAGATGATCACCGGTGACTTCATCCCCTCGCGCCACAAGGTCGACATCAAGACCCCGGGCGCGTCGGAGATGTTCTAGAGGCATGCGATGAAGTACCTGCATACCATGGTGCGCGTGACCGACATCGACGCCTCGGTGCGCTTCTACTGTGATGCGCTGGGGCTCACGGAGCTGTCGCGCAAGGACTACCCGGGCGGGCGCTACACGCTGGTGTTCCTTGCCGCCCCCGGCGACGAGGACGCGCAGGTCGAGCTCACCCACAACTGGGACCCGCAGAGCTATGGCACCGGGCGCAACTTCGGCCACCTCGCCTACGAGGTCGACGATATCTACGCCAGCTGCCGGCGCCTGGCCGAGCACGGCGTTGCGATCCTGCGGCCGCCGCGCGATGGCCGCATGGCCTTCGTGCGCTCGCCCGATGAGGTCTCGATCGAGCTGCTGCAGAAGGGCGCGGCGCTCGCGCCGGCCGAGCCGTGGAAGTCCATGGCGAACACCGGCTCCTGGTAGCGCGAGCCGCGCCGTCCATGAAATCGATCCCGAGCCTGCTGATTGCGGCGGTGTTCGCCACGATCACCTTCGCGGTGTGGGCCTACCTCAACAAGCCCACGCGCGAGCCGCCCTGGCCGGCACTCATCCAGGGACTGACCTTCTCCCCGTTCCGCGCCAACGAGGACCCCACCCACGGGCTGTTCCCGACCGACGCGGAGATCGACGCGGACCTGGCGCTGCTGCAGGGCAAGGTCAAGGCGGTGCGCACCTACAGCGTCGAGTCGACACTCGCCCACATCCCGGATCTCGCCGAGAAGCATGATCTGAACGTCACGGTCGGGGCCTGGATCGACGACCACCGCGAGAAGAACGAGCAGCAGCTGAACACCGCCATCGAGCTTGCCGGCACGCACATCAACGTGGTGCGCGTCATCGTCGGCAACGAGGTGGTGCTGCGCGGCGACCTGCCGATCGGCGAGCTCGAGGCGCTGCTGGACAAGGCGCGCGATGCCATCGAGCAGCCGGTGAGCACTGCTGAACCGTGGCACGTGTGGCTCGCGCACCCGGACCTGGCGCAGCACGTTGACTTCATCGCCGTGCACCTGCTGCCGTACTGGGAGGGCGCCTCGGTCGAGGTCGCGGTCGACTACTCGCTGTCGCTGTTCAAGCGTCTGCAGAAGGCCTTCCCGGGCAAGCCGATCGTGGTGGCCGAGATCGGCTGGCCGAGCCGCGGCCGCACGCGCGAGTCCGCGGTCGCCTCGGAGGCGAACGAGGCGCTGTTCCTGCGCCGCTTCCTCGCCAAGGCGCACCAGCTGCAGATCAACTACTACGTGGTCGAGGCCTTCGACCAGCCGTGGAAGGCGTACGAGGAGGGCGCGGTCGGCTCCTACTGGGGCGTATACGACGCCGAGCGGCGACCGAAGTTCGAGTTCACCGCCCCGATCGTGCGCATTCCCGAGTGGCACATCCTCGCGGCCATCTCGGTGGCCGTGGCGCTGGTGCTGCTGGGCATCCTGTACCTGAACAGCGACGCGCTGCGCAACCGCGGGCGCAGCTTCCTCGCGATCGTGGTGTACGCGGCGGCCACCCTTGCGGTGTGGGTCATCTATGACTTCACGCAGCAGTACATGACCGTCTCGAGCGTGGTCTCAGGGGTGCTGCTGCTGCTTGGCATGCTCGGGGTGCTGCTCGTGCTCCTGGCCGAGGCGCACGAGTGGGCCGAGGCCCACTGGGTGAACTACCGCCGGCGCCTGGGCGCGCCGATCATGAAGGACGAGCACAAGTTCCCCAAGGTCTCGATCCACGTGCCCGCCTACAACGAGCCGCCGGACATGCTCATCGAGACCCTCGATGCGCTGGCGCGCCTGGACTACCCGGACTTCGAGGTCCTGGTGATCGACAACAACACCCGCGACGAGGCGGTATGGCGCCCGGTCGAGGCGCACTGCGCCACCCTGGGCACGCGCTTCCGCTTCTTCCACGTGGCGCCGCTGTCGGGCTTCAAGGCCGGGGCGCTCAACTACGCCCTCGAGCGCACCGTGGCCGACGCCGAGATCGTCGCGGTCATCGACAGTGACTACATCGTGGAGTCCAACTGGCTGCGCGAGCTCACCCCGGGGTTCCAGGACCAGCGCATCGCGATCGTGCAGGCACCGCAGGACTACCGCGACGCGGACCAGAGCGCCTTCAAGGCGATGTGCTACGCGGAGTACCGTGGCTTCTTCCACATCGGCATGATCACGCGCAACGAGCGCAACGCGATCATCCAGCACGGCACCATGACCATGGTGCGCCGCACGCAGCTGGACCACTGCCGCTGGGCGGAGTGGAACATCACCGAGGACGCAGAGCTGGGCCTGCGCATCTTCGAGCGCGGCTTCGACGCCAGTTACGTGCCCACCAGCTACGGGCGCGGACTCATGCCCGATACCTTCATCGACTTCAAGAAGCAGCGCTTCCGCTGGGCCTACGGCGCCATGCAGATCATCAAGGCCCATGCGCGCGCGCTCTTCCTCGAGGGCGGCCCGCTCACCCCCGGGCAGCGCTACCACTTCGTGGCCGGCTGGCTGCCGTGGGTTGCCGACGGCTGCAACATGCTGTTCAACCTTGCGGCGCTGGGCTGGTCGGCGGCGATGGTGTGGGCACCGACGCAGATCGACCCGCCGCTGGTGATGTACTCGGTGCTGCCGCTGTCCTTGTTCACCTTCAAGCTCGCCAAGCTCGTGCACCTGTACCGCGTGCGCGTCGGCGCCGGCGCCCGCCAGACGATCGCGGCCGCGCTGGCGGGCCTGGCCTTGACGCACACCATCGGCATGGCGGCGATCAAGGGCATGGTCACCAAGAGCGAGCCGTTCTTCCGCACGCCCAAGCAGGGTGGCAGGACCGGGTTGTGGAGCGCGCTCAGCGCCGCGCGCGAGGAGACCTTGATGATGACCGGGCTGCTGGTGTCGGCGTGGGCGGTGGCATACACCACTTCGTCCGATCACGCGCGCGGGGCCGCCGCCGGTCCTGACCGGCTGGCCTGGATCATCGTGCTGTGTGTCCAGGCGGTGCCGTACGCCTCCTCGCTCGTGGTTTCCCTCGCCAGCGCCTTCAAGTTGCCGGCAAGCCTGCTGGGAACGCAGTACCGTCCGATGAGCTCTCCGGGTAAGCCTGTGGACCGCAAACCCGGCAAGCCGGAGGCCGACCCGGTGGGTTAGCGCACGTGCGCCCCGGGCGGCTGCGCGCGATCGTCTCGATGCTCACGGCGGTCGTGGCGTTCTCGGGAATGGACACGCTGCTGAAGTTGCTGTCGGCCAGCTACCCGCCGCTGCAGGTGACCGTGCTGCGCGGCGCGTGCTCGCTGCCATTCATGCTGGTGCCGGTGCTGGCCACCGGTGGCCTGAGCTCGCTGCGCCCGCGGCGGCTGTCGATGCACCTCATGCGCGGCGCCTTAAGCGTCGTGGTGCTGGTCGGCTTCATCATCGCGGTGCACGAGTTGTCCCTCGCCAACGCCTACGCGGTGTTCCTGTCCGCGCCGCTGATCGTCACCGCGCTCGCGGTGCCGATCCTCAAGGAGCGCACCGAGGCGGGCAACTGGATCGCCATCGCGGTGGGGCTGGCCGGGGTGCTGGTCATGCTGCACCCCACCGTCGCGCGGTTCGCCTCGCTCGGGGCGCTGGCGGCGCTGGTGTCGGCGGTGGCCTATGCATTGAGCGCGGTCACCCTGCGCATGCTCACGCGCACCGAGACCACCGGCAGCGTCGTGGTGTGGACCATCGGCGTGATGACGCTGATCGCAGCGGTCATGGCCGCACCGCACTGGGTGCGCATCCATCCGCAGCACTATCTGATGCTGGCAGCGCTGGGGGCGCTGGCGGCCACCGGCTCGTACCTGCTGGCCTCGGCGTTCCGCGGCGCACCTGCCTCGGTCGTGGCCCCGCTCGAGTACACGGCCCTGCTGTGGGGAATCCTCATCGACCGCTTCCTGTGGGGCGTGCTGCCCTCGGCACGCGTGTGCTGGGGCGGGGCCGTGGTGATTGCCAGTGGGCTGTACCTGATCTGGCGCGAACGCACGCACGTGGCGCGCGAGGTGGCGGCGCAGTCGTGGCAGCCGCTACCGTGAAGGGGCAAGATATCGCGTCGATGGCTGACTGTGGAAGATGTCACTCGTCATAAGAGGGAAGACTCACCATGAGCAACGCTGAAGTCCGCGGACGATTCGTCTGGCATGAATTACTGACCACCGATACCGCCGCTGCCGCGGCCTTCTACCCGCGGGTCGTGCCATGGCGCACGCAGCCATCCAACATGCCCGGCTACACGATATTCATGGTCGGCCAGGCGCAGGTGGCAGGCCTCATGGAGTTGCCCGGCGATGCGGGCAGCGCGCCGGCACACTGGCTCATGTACGTCGGCACGCCGGACGTGGATGCCACCTGCGCGCAGGCGCAGTCCCTGGGCGCGCGCGTGTGCAAGGCTCCCGGCGACATCCCCAACGTCGGGCGCTTCGCGGTGCTTGCCGACCCGCAGGGGGCGACCTTTGCCGTCTTCACGCCCGGTTCCGGGACGCCGCCGGCGTCACCGGCCTTCGGCGGGTTTTCGTGGCACGAACTGGCCACCACCGACGTCGATGCGGCGCTGCGCTTCTACGGCGAGCTGCTCGGCTGGAGCAAGGGCGTCACGCACGACATGGGTGCCATGGGCGTGTACCAGTTGTTCGAGCACGGCGGTGCGGCGGCCGGGGGCATATGCAACACCCAGGGGCCGGCGATCCCGCCCTCCTGGCTGAGCTACGTGCATGTGGCAGACTCCAGCCGCGCCGTCGCCGCGGCCAAGTCCGCCGGCGGGCGCCTGCTGCACGGACCGGTGGAGGTTCCCGACGGCAGCTGGATCGCGCTGTTCATGGACCCGCAGGGCGGGGCCTTCGCGGTCCACGAAGTACCCAATGCCACCAGCCAGCCGTCGACACCCGGCACGGCCGCGCCGGCGGCGAGCAAGCCCCAGCTGCGTGCCGCGTCATCCGCTGTTGCCGACGTGCGCACGCCGGTGGTGGTGAGGAAGAAGGCTGCGGGAAAAAAGGCTGCCGGAAAAAAGGCTGCGGTCAGGAACGTTGCGCGCAGGAAGACGCCTGCGAAGAAGGTGTCGAAGAAGAAGGCGCCCAAGAAGAAGGCTCCGAGCCGGCGCACCGCCAGGAAGGCGGTGCGCAAGGTCAAGAGCGTGCTGCGCAGGCCAGCGCGTCGCCCGGCGCGCAAGAAGTAGGAATGCCCCGGTGACCGCGCGCAAGCGCGTCGGCTCGGGTCAGGGGTCCGGGGCAGCGGTCTGTGGGTGCGGCGCGGGACAGGGGTGCTCGGGTGCGCGGGAATCACAGACGATCACCGTGGCAAGTGCGTGCATGGCCGATTCCACCTGCGCGTCAGCGGCGGCGGCGCGCCACGCGTGCTCGACGCAGTACAGCGCATCGCGTCCCTTGATCACGCGAAACGCGGTGGTCTCGGGCTTTCCGGTCCTGGGGTTGTGCGGACACCTGAGCAGCAGCATCGAGACGACGTAGCCGTTTGACTGGCCCGTGAAGATGCCCTTGGCCGTGGTTCCCGGGCACAGGCCCTGGTAGCGTGCCGCGCGGCCCTGCAAGAAAGTCGCAGGGTCCGCGGTCGCCCCGTGATAGATGATGACAGTTGCCAGCTGCGTCCAGTCCTCAACGGTCTCCCCGGCCGGTACGTACTCGGTCATCACCGCATTGTCATGGCTCGACGTGTAGCCGACCGTGAAGTCCTGGGGCGCCAAGAACGCCAGGTTCTCACCGTGCGTCAGGGTCTGCCCCGCAGCGACAGCCGCGGCTGCGCACAGCAGCAGCGCGAGCGGCCTGGCTATGGCGCGCACGTGCAGCGGCCGCCACTACTCATTCTGCTTCTCCGCCTCCTGGCGTTGCTGGGCTGCCTGGTCCTGGATGGCGTTCACCTGCTGTCGCACGTTCTCCTCGGTCTGCCTGGCCTGCTGGGCCTGCTGCACTTCCGAAGCTCCGCCCGCTGCCGCTGCAGCACCGGTGCCGGCAAGCCCGCAACCGGCGAGGCCGCAGGTGAGCAGCATTGCCACGATGATCCGTTTCATATGAGTACCCCCGCGTAAAGGACTGGAGACCCGGAACCAGACTCAATCTACGCTGCCGATGAGTTGGCGCAAGAGTGCCGGTCGCCCGTGGCAATATTAGACATGCCCAAGACACCCAAGGCCCAGTCGCCCGCGCAGCTCGCGCGCGTGCGCCGCGGCTATTTCGAATGCCGCTTCGGCCAGCTGCACCTGCACAACTCCATGCCCCCCGGGGGTGGCTTCGAGGAAGGCACCCCGGTGCTGTGCGTCCAGGACTCAGCCGGCACCGGTCGCGCCTTCGCGCCGTTCATGGCGCTCGCCGGGCGCGACCGCTCGCTGTATGCGCCGGACCTGCCGGGGCTGGGCGAGTCCGACCCGCCTGGACCGCACCCGGCCGTGGCCGACTACGCCGCCGCACTCGGTGACTTCCTGGACACCATGCGTATCCGCAAGCTCAACGTGCTGGCCAATCGCGCGGGCGTCGCGATCGCCGCCGACCTGGCGCTGGCCCGGCCTGAGCAGGTCGGCTCGCTGGTCATGGTCTCGGTGCCGCTGCCGGCACCCGGCCGGCGCGAGGTCCTGGTGCCGGCGCAGGCTCCCCTGGCCGAACGCGAACTCGCCGAGGCGCTGGCCGCATACCCGCTGCGCGAGCACCTGGCGCGCCTGACACAGAAAGTGCTGGTGGTGCGCCCGAAGGATGACCTGTGGGAGCCGACCTGGGGCATCCGCGAGGTACTGCCCTCGGCACGGCTGGTGGACCTGGACCTGGCCGGTCGCGAGCTTTTTGCCAGCGCCCCGGAGCGGCTGTTCGAGGCAGTTCGCGACTTCCTGCGCGCTTAGGCGCGGATTTTCGGGATTCCTTTCACATATTTACAGGGCGGGCAGGGGAGAGGGGTCGTCCCGGGGCTACACTTTTTCGCCGGTAGAGAGGGGAGTTGTTGACCTCGATGAGCCCGCGTTCAATGTCGCCGCCACCTGTTGCAGAAGATACAGACCTGGATAGCACCGCCGAGTTGCCGGTGCTTGATCCTGCGGCGCTGCAGGCGGACGAAAGCGACCATTCCAGCACCGACACCTGGGCGGCGCTCCCGCAGCTGCGGCCCGAGACAGACCTGCCTCATGACACCACGATCGAGGCAGTCTCGGTCGAGCTGCGCGCCGCGCGCCAGCGCCTGAGTCACCAGGCCGAGCGGTTCACGCAGCTGGAGAACGAGCGCGAGCAGCAGCGCGGCGCGCGCCTGGCCGCCGAGCAGCTGGTCACCACATTGAGCGGCGAGCTGGCCCGACTCGAGGCGGCCAACGCCGGGCACCTCGCCCAGGTCGAGGAGCTCACCCAGGCGCGCCTGGCCGCCGAGCGGCGCGCGGAAGCGGCCACCACCGAACTCACCCAGCTGCAAAGCGGCGGCAACGCGCAGGCGGCCCTGGAGCTGGCAGCGCAGCGCACCGCGGCGGAACAGCGCGCCAATGCGCTCGACGCGGAGCTCTTGCGGCTGCGCGACGCGGCCGTGCAGCACAACTCGCAGTTCGCCGAGCTCACCGGCGGGCGCGCCGCGGCGGAGCTGCGCGTCAACAAGCTCGAGGAGGAGATGCAGGCGTTGCGCGCCGAGCGCGACCAGGCGGCCGCCAGCGCCGCGCAGCTGCAGGAACGCCTGGGCGAGCACGAGAAGACACTGGCTGCCGCGCAGGCGCGGCAGCTGGAGGATGAGCGCGGCCGCGCGGAACGCGACCGCCTGCATGCCGCGCATTCCGCCGCCATCATGGCGGACCTGCACGCCGAGCGTGCCCGTGCGATGAGCTGCTTCGAGTCCGCGCAGACCCTGGCCGCAGGCCGCGGCATGTTCGAGGCGCTGCTCACCGACCAGGCCGAGGAGGCGCAGGCGCGCGAGCAGGAGCTGGGACGCGCCACGCGCGAGCTGGGCACCCACCAGATGCGCCTGGGCGAGCAGGAGGCAGAGCTCGCCCTGCGCGCGCAGCGCATCAGCGTGCTTGAGCAGCAGGTCAGCGCCTTCGGGGCGGCCATCGCCGAGCGCGACACCCAGCTGCGCGATGCGCGGCGCGAGTCACAGGGGTTGCAGGCAAGCGTTGCGCGCCTGCAGTCACAGCTTGAGGCCAGTGCCGAGCGCGTGCGCGCCCTCGGGGCCTCCACCGCGCAGCAAAGTACTTCCGAGTCGCAGCGCAAGAGCGAACTGAGCAAGCTGCTGGCCGAACGCGTCGAGCTCACCGCCGCGGTCGAGGCCGCGCGCGCCAGCGCCTCAGCGGCCACCGCGGCGGCCAATGAACACGAGTCCGCGCTCAGCAAGCGCCGCAACCGCGACAGCGAGCTCGAGGCTGCGCTGAGTGCCGAGCGCAAGCGCGCCACCGAGCTGGAGGCCGAGCTGTCCACGCTGCGCGGGGAGATGGAGGAGTGGGCCACCACGATCAAGGCGGCCCACCAGGAGCGCTCGGTGCTGCAGGGTGTCCAGGCGCGCGTGAAGGAGCTCGAGCGGCGCGAGTTCGAACACGCCTCGGAGCTGCTGAAGGCGCAGGCACAGGCGGAAGGTTCGCCGTCACGGCTGCGCGAGCTCGAGCAGGACCTGACTGCGGCGGAGGAGGTCGTCAACCGCCTGGAGTCCGAGGCGCGTACCCGCAACGCGCGCATCGAGGAGCTGGAGAAGGCGGCACAGGAACTGCGCGCCACGCTCGAGGAGGCCGCACGCGCAGTCCCCCATGCAGCACTGGACCAGACCATGGTCGCCCCGGTGCCGGCGCGCCCGGAGGAGCCCGAGCGCGTCGTGGCTCCCGCCCCCGATGGCGCGACCCGACTGCTCATCCGCAGCGACCAGGGGCGCGAGATCGTCTACGTGCTCGGCCGCAAGACCAGCGTGGGGCGCACCCCCGACAACGACCTGCAGATTGACGCCAAGTTCATCAGCCGCCACCACGCGGTGATCCTCGCCGGGCCAACGCAGACGATCATCGAGGACCTCAACAGCACCAACGGGGTGCAGGTCAACGGCCGGCGCGTCACGCGCCAGCCCCTGCAGGATGGCGACACCGTGTTCATCGGCCGCCAGCAGTACCGCTTCGCAGTGCGCAAGGCCGGCGACAAGCGCTGACAGCAGGCGCCGCCACCCGCTAAGCTCTGCGGCTGTTCCTTTCGGCAACACCCGCAGGCACCTGGTGGCGAATCCCTACATCGAGAAGATCCTCAAGGCGCGCGTCTACGACCTCGCCATCGAGTCGCCGCTGGAGGAAGCCCCGCGCCTGTCGCGCCGGCTGGGCAACCAGGTGCTGCTCAAGCGCGAGGACCTGCAGCCGGTGTTCTCGTTCAAGCTGCGCGGCGCCTACAACCGCATCGCGCACCTGTCCGATGCCACCGCCCGCAAGGGCGTGGTGTGTGCCTCGGCCGGCAACCATGCGCAGGGCGTGGCGCTGGCCGCGCGGCGCCGCGGCATCACCGCCGTGGTGGTCATGCCGCAGACCACCCCGCACATCAAGGTGCAGGCGGTGCTCGACCTGGGCGCGGAGCTGGTGCTGCATGGGGACGACTACGACAGCGCCTTCGAGCATGCACTGACGCTGGCGCGCGAGCGCAGCCTGGTGTTCGTGCACCCCTTCGACGACCCGGACGTGATCGCCGGGCAGGGCACGATCGCGGTGGAGATCGCGCGCCAGAGCGGCGGCAACCTCGACGCGATCTTCGTGCCGGTGGGCGGCGGCGGGCTGATCGCCGGCATCGCCGTCTACATGAAGTACCTGTACCCGGCGGTGAAGATCATCGGCGTCGAGCCGCTGGATGCGGCCGGCATGCACGACTCGCTGAAGGCGGGCAAGCGCGTGACCCTGGAGCGCGTCGGGTTGTTCGCCGACGGCGTGGCGGTCAAGCGGGTCGGCGAGGAAACCTTCGCCCTGTGCCGCGAGCACGTCGACGAGGTCGTACTGACGACCACGGACGAGATCTGCGCGGCGATCCAGGACGTGTTCGAGGACACCCGCTCGATCGTCGAGCCGGCCGGCGCTCTGGCGGTGGCGGGCATGAAGAAGTACCTGGCACGCGAGGGCTGGCGCGGCCGGCGCGTAGTTGCGATCAACAGTGGCGCCAACATGAACTTCGACCGGCTGCGCCACGTGGCCGAGCGCGCCGACCTGGGCGGCGAGCGCGAGGCACTGCTGGCGGTGGTGATCCCCGAGCAGCCCGGCAGCTTCCTCAGGTTCTGCGAGCTGCTCGGGCAGCGCAGCGTGACCGAGTTCAACTACCGCTATGCCGGGGCCGGCAGCGCGCAGATCTTCGTCGGGCTCGCGCTCACCCAGGGGCGCGCGGAGAAAGACCTGGTGCTGCGCACGCTGCGCGAGGCGCAGTACACCGTCACCGACATGACCGACGACGAGATGGCCAAGCTGCACGTGCGCTACATGGTCGGTGGCCACGCTGGCGGCCTTGCCGACGAGGTGCTGTACCGGTTCGAGTTCCCCGAGCGCCCCGGGGCGCTGCACCGCTTCCTGCAGGCGATCGGCACGCGCTGGAACATCAGCCTGTTCCACTACCGCAATCACGGCTCCGATCACGGCCGGGTACTCGCGGGCATCCAGGTGCCGGCGGCGCAGCGCGTGGACTTCCTGCAGCACCTGAACGAACTGCACTACGCCTACGTCGAGGAGACGCGCAACCCGGCCTACCGGATGTTCCTCGGCGCGTAGGGTTGAGGCGGCGGCCGGGCTACTGGCTGGGCTGGCCGCTCTCCAGCAGCCACTCGCGCCAGATCGCCAGCAGGATCGCCAGCAACACAGGTCCTATGAACAGGCCGACCAGCCCGAACGAGGCCAGTCCCCCCAGTACGCCGAACAGCACGATCAGGAAGGGGATGCGCGCGCCGCGGCTGATCAGCAGCGGCCGCACGAAGTGATCGGTCCAGCCGATCACCAGCACGCCCCAGACCCCAAGGCCCACCCCTGCGACCGTGTGCCCGGTCAGCACCAGCCACAGGCACACACCGCCCCATAGCATCGGCACGGCAAAGGGGATGATCCCCAGGATCGTGGTGAGTGCGGCCAGGAAGATCGGCGTGCCCAGGCCTGCGACCCAGTAACCCAGCCCCGCGAGCACGCCCTGCACCAGGGCGGAAAGCCCGAGCCCGTAGACCACCGCCTTGACCGTCTGGCCGATGGCGGTGAGGTAGTTGTCCACGCGCGGACCGAGCACCTGGCCGAGCGCCCGCGAGACCTGTCCTGCGAAGCTTTCCCCGCCGCGATACAGGAAGAACAGCGTGAGCACGGTGAAGGCGAGCTTTACGGCATTGCGCCCGACGTCACCGACGATGTGGGCGATCTGGTCAAAGGAGCGGTCGGTGAGCTTGCGCAGCTCCAGGCCCAGGGTGTGCGGGTCCTGCGCGATGCGGTCGGTCAGGTCGCGCAGCTGGTCACCGATCCAGGGGATCTTCAGGATTGCCGGCGGCAGCTGCACCCCACCTGCGAGCACCTCCCGCATTTCGTGGTAGGCGCGCACCAGGTCGATGCGCAGCACCACGGCAAGCCAGGCGATCGGCACGATCACCGCCGCGGACACCGCGATCGTCATGACGATCGCGGCCAGCAGCTCCCGCCCGCCCATCCTGCGCACCAGCCATGTGTAGGCGGGCCAGCTGACGTAGGCGAGGATCGATGCCCACACCACCGGCACGATGAAAGGGGCGATGACCCGGAAGCCCAGCAGCACCAGGCCCGCCAGCAGCACGATGCTGAGCAGGCGGCGCACCCAGGGGGCAGATACGAAGTCTTCCATGGTCATCGCTTTCTCATTCGACCCTGTCGGACGCGCTCTCAGGACAACCCGTTCGCGTCGGAGATGAACATCGTCACGGCCAGCAGCACGCAGGTAGCGACCGACAGCTGTCGCCGCAGCGCAAGGTACGCGGGGGGCAACTGTGCGCCCAGCACGCGGTGCTCGTACAGCCAGAACAGGCCGAAGCCGACAGTGAGCAGCGCCAGGCCGCGCTGGCCGCCGATCACCACCGCTGCCGCGCCGCACAACGCCGGCACCAGCGCTGCGACAAGCCACGTGCCGCGCCACGGCAGGCGCCCGGCGAGCGCCAGGCCCCAGTGGATCGCACCGCTGAAGGCGAGCAGCATGCCGCCCCATGCAAGCGTCGCGCGCTGCGCAAGCTCGCGCGCGCCATAGTCGGGCAACAGGCCAACCCCGGCCAGGCCCAGCAGCAACAGCCCCACGCAGGCGTAGCTTGCCCACTCGAGCGTGGATGCCAGGGAGGACAGCGCCGGCGCGCCGGGGGTCTTTTCTTTGAGCACTGGCGCAGATGATGCCACGTACCGCGCTTTTTCCGAGTTATGGCCACCACGGCGGCACCAAGGGACCTTGCGCGGCGGGCAGTCTTCACCTTGGCCGCAAAATGTTATTCTCGCGATGCCATGTCACAGGTAAATACGCCCGCCGGGGCCGGTTCGTCGGTCACTGAAAACGAACGTACCTGGGGAATGCTGGCGCACCTCTCCGCGCTGGTCGGCGTCGTGCTGCCGGTGATCGGCTGCATCCTCGGGCCGCTGGTCGTGTGGCTCGGGCGGCGCGACCAGTCAGCGTTCGTGGATGCTCAGGCGAAGGAAGCGCTGAACTTCAACATCTCGGTGGTGCTGGGCTCGATCGTGTGCTCGCTGCTGATGCTGGTGTTCATCGGCTTCATCCTCATCGCCGCTCTTTATATTGCCTGGCTCGTGATGACGCTGATCGCGGCCATCAAGGCCAGCGAGGGCGTCGCCTACCGTTATCCGTACACGCTGCGCCTGGTGAAATAGCCGATTTCGAGCTGTTTTAGGGCCTTTTCGGGCCTTTACTGCGGCACTGTGTTTATATACAGTACGCCGATGCGGCGCAGTCTCATCGGCAGGCAGAACTTCAAGGGACGAGGGGCTCTTTCGAACCCTGCGGGCCGGTTCGACCTGCAGCAACTCGCACCGGTCGACGACGGCTGGTACCTCGAGGACGAACCTAACAGCATTGCGACCACGCTCGAGCCGGACCGGGCGCGCAGCGTCATCAGTCACAACGATTCGCCGGACGTTCCCTTCGAACTGTCGATCAATCCATATCGAGGATGCAGCAACGGTTGCCCCTACTGCTACGCCCGCCCCAGCCATGCATACATGGGGCTTTCACCGGGTCTCGACTTCGAGACCCGGCTTTTCTACAAAGAGGATGCGGCCAGGATCCTCGAAGGTGAGTTGGCGAAACGTGGGTATGTGTGCAAACCCATCACGGTTGGCGCAAACACCGATCCGTACCAAGCCGCCGAGCGGCATAAGAAAGTAACTCGCTCTATCCTGGAGGTCCTGGCGCGCACGCGTCATCCGGTGGCCATCATCACCAAGAGCGCGCTCGTGCTGCGCGACATCGACCTGCTCGCAGATCTCGCGCGCGACGGACTCGCGAGCGTTGCCGTGAGTGTCACCAGCCTCGATGTGGAACTTAAACGTACGCTCGAGCCACAGGCCGCATCCCCTCAGGCACGCCTGCGAGTGGTGAGGGAACTCAACGCCGCCGGCGTGCCTAGTGGCGTGTTGGTCGCGCCGGTCATCCCGGCGCTCACTGACCACGAGCTCGAGAGCATCCTCGAGGCGGCCGCGGCCGCTGGTGCCCCCTGGGCCGGCTACGTGCTGCTGCGGCTGCCGTACGAGATCAAAGATCTCTTTCGCGAATGGCTCGAAGCGCACTACCCGCAGCGCGCGGCACACGTGATGTCGGTGGTCCGAGACATGCGCGGTGGCCAGGACAACGACCCGCGCTTCGGTACGCGCATGCGCGGCACCGGGCCGTTCGCCGAGCTGCTGCGCAACCGCTTCCGCATCGCCTGCCAGCGCCTGAACCTGAACGCCTCCAGCCGCGGGCCGCTGAGCACCGCGCTATTCAGGCCACCTTCCCCGCCTGGGTCGCAGCTCGGCCTCGGGTTCTAAGGGAGTCCTGCCGGAGCCGACAACCGCAGCCGTGGCGGCCCGGGCGGGCATATTCCAGCTGGAATACCCACGGGCGTTGACGTCACAGGTCGCGCGCTTAAACTCACCGGTCCTGTGTGGGGTCGGATGCGGAAATGCGCGGTTGCAGCATGAGGGTTGTCCAGGACGGATCAGTACAGCGCCGCGGCGACAGGCAGCCGTGCGGGGGCGCGCACCCGGTGCGCTCATCTCATGAGTGAGGCCGCCAAGAACAGCGGCCAGGCGATCAAGGGGCGCTACGTCCTGCGCGAGCGCCTCGGCACCGGTGGCCAGGGCGAGGTCTGGCGCGCGTTCGACCCGCAGACCGGCGTCGACATCGCTTTGAAGATCCTGCAGCCGGCCTCCGGGCGCAGCGCGGCCGCCTGGGTGGCACTGGTGCACGAGCACGAGAGCTCCGGGCGCCTGGATCATCCGGGCATCCTCCATGTCTACCCGCCCGAGCGCGACGGGGCGACTTTCCTGCTGCCGATGGAGCTGGCCGGCGGCGGCGACCTGCGGCGCCTGCGTGGCGCGAACTATCTGGTGATCGTGCCGGTGCTGCTGGAGGTGGCCAAGGCCCTTGAGCATGCGCACGAGCGCGGCATCATCCATCGCGACCTCAAGCCCGGGAACGTCCTGTTCGATGCCCAGGGACGCGTGAAGCTGGCGGACTTCGGCGTGTCTGGGCGCGCGAGCGACTCGGCCACCGGATCCATGCGCGGCCTGTCGCCATTCACGGCGAGCCCGGAGCAGCTGCGCGGCGAGTCGCCGATGGTCGGCGACGACATCTACGGGCTGGGCGCACTGGCGTACGAGCTGCTGTCGCGCAACCCGCCGCACTACCCGCATTTCGACGCCGAGCGCATGCAGCACGAGCCGGTGCCACCGCTGGTGCCCGCGCAGCAGATCCCCCCGCAGCTGGCGGCCCTCGTGACCGCGATGCTCGACAAGGACCCGCGCAGGCGCCCGGCGAACATGCGCGACGTGATCGATGAACTCGACGCCTCGCTCAACGATACCCTCACCTTCGACTTCGATACCGAAGAGCCGCACGAGAGCGAGCCGGCGAACCAGACACAGCCGCCACCGTCCGGGGGCACGCCGTCGCCGGCCGCCGCCGCCGCCACGCTTGCAGCAGCGCAATCGGCGGCCCCCGCGGCCGTGACCCCGGTGACCGCGACGCCCAGTGTCACCGCGCCGGCACCGGTGCAGCCGATTCTTATCCAAGCGCCGCCGCCCGCGGCTGCGCCGACGCGCGGGGCGATCGATGGCGAGGCGCTGTGGCAGGAAGTCAGCCAGGCGCCATTGCCACGGCGCGCGCGCCTGGAACCGATGCGTGGCGGGCTGCCGCGGGCACTGGTGGTGATCGCCTTCCTGGCGGCGGTCGCCGCGGCGATATACCTGTGGGCACCGCGTTCGCTGGTGGGCACCAGTGTGCCCGCCGCTGCCAGCACCGCCGTGCCGGGTGCGGACACGCAGGCGCTGGCCACATTCATGACGGACCACGCCGTGCTCGAGCAGCGCATCACCGCGCTCGATGCCCGCGGAGCTGCCATCTGGGGTGGCAACGGCTTCGTCACCGCAAAGTCGCGGGTGGCCGAGGCCGCCGGAGCGCAGGCCACCGGTAACGTCGAACTCGCCCGCGAGCGTCTGGCCGAGGGGCGACAGCTTCTGGATGCGGTGGATGAGTCTGCACCGGGGGCTCTGGCCGCCGAGCTTGCCGCAGGCGAGCGCGCACTGGCCGCGGGTGAATCGGCGCTGGCGACCCAGGCCTACGATCTCGCGGTACGCATCGCCCCGCAGGACGAGCGTGCGCTCGCCGGCCAGGCGCGCGCACGCCAGCTCGCAGGTCCTGCGCACCCCAGCGAGGCGACCGCGGCGCCAGCGTCCGGCGGCACCGATGCCGCGTTCGGCCAGGACCGCTACGCGAAGGCGGCCGGGGAGGGCTTCGCCGCGCTCGGCGCTGGCCGCCTGAGCGAGGCGCGCAGCGCGTTCGAGCTGGCACGCAGCCTGCGCCCGGAGGGTGCCGAGGCGATCGACGGCCTCAAGCGCGTCGATGCCGCCGAGCGCAACCGCGGCATGGGCTCGCTGCAGACGCGCGCCGAGGACATGGAGGCCGACGAGCGCTGGGACGAGGCCCTGGCTGCCTACAGTGCCGCGCTGCGCCAGAATCCCTCGCTGCAGTTTGCCCAGGAGGGCAAGGCCCGCGCCCAGTCGCGCCTGGAACTGAGCGAGAGCCTGCAGGGATACATCGACCGGCCGGACCGGCTGTCCTCGCCCGCTGCCCGCGATGAGGCCGAAGCGGCATTGAAGTCGGCCCGGGCCATTACCTCGCCCGGGCCGGCGCTGCGGCTGCAGATCGCGCGCGTCGCCGCGCTGCTGCCGGAGCTGGACAAGACCGTGCGCCTGTCCCTGGTGTCCGATGGCTTCACGCAGGTGAGCATCCAGGACGTGGGCAGCTTCGGCGGGTTCACTCACCGGGACGTGGACCTCAGGCCCGGTCGCTATACCGTGGTTGGCACGCGTGAGGGCTATCGCGACGTGCGCCGTGACATCACGGTCAGCCCGGGCCAGCAGGGCCAGACGATCAACGTGACCTGCTACGACCCCAGCTGAGTCCCCGGCGCGCTTGCCGCAGGGCTTGCGCACTTCTAAGCTGTCGCAAACAAATATCCGCCACCGGCGGACGAGGCAGCAATGGGCGATGCGGACGCGAGGATTGTGTTGCTGGCCGGCGCCAGCGGACTCACCGGCAGCCGTACCCTCGACGCACTGCTGGAGGCGCCCGACTTCACCCGCGTGCTCGCCGTCTCGCGCCGGCCGCTGGGACGTGAGCACCCGCGCCTTGCCAATCGCATCGTGCAGTTCGCGCAGATGGAGGCGCTGCTGAAGGGCGTCACCGCCGAAGCGGCCCTTTGCTGCCTTGGCACCACGATCGGCCGCGCCGGCTCGCAGGCGGCCTTCCAGGACGTGGACATCGGTGCCGTACTCACCTTCGCGCGCACCGCACAGGCGGCCGGGGTGAAGCGCTTCGTGGTGATCTCAGCTGCCGGCGCCGATCCTGCCGCCAAGAATTTCTACATGCGCACCAAGGGGCAGATGGAGGAGCAGCTGGAGGCACTGGGCTTCGAGTCGCTCGATATCCTGCAGCCGGGGCTGCTGCTGGGCTGGCGACACGAGATGCGCCCGCTGGAACTTCTGGCCTGCGCGTTCATGCCGCTGGTGAACCCGCTGCTCAGCGGCAAGTACATGGCCTACCGCGGTATCTCCGCGACCACGGTCGCCAAGGCGATGCTCGGGGCGACCCGCTCCGGTCGCCGCGGCGTGCAGCGCTACACGTACGCGGGCATCGAGGCTCTATCGCGCGCCAGCTACGCGCGCCCGCGCACACCCCCGCCGGCCAAGGCCGCCGTCCGCGCGCGCTAGGGGCGATGCGCACGTCGTTGCGCGCGCGCGCTGCACTTACCGCCGGCCTTTGCGCGCTGGTGGCTGCGTGCAGCCTGGTAGTGCCGCGACCGGCCGGGGTTCCCGCCGGCGCCGCCGCGCCCAGCGCCAGCCCGCCGCAGGACAACGCGCCGGTGGCAGTGCCACCTGCCGCCGAGCTGCCCCCGGCTGAGCAGCTCGAGCAGGGAGCGGCGATGGCCGCGGCGGCGGCCGCACTCGTCGGCTCGCCGTATCACTTCGGCGGCGCAGACGAGGCCGGCTTTGACTGCAGCGGACTTGCCCGCTTCGTGCACGAGCAGGCGGGCATCTTCATCCCGCGCACGGCCGCTGAGCAGCAGCATGCGGCCCGTCCAGTGCCGATCTCGCAAATTCTTCCAGGCGATCTTTTGTTTTTTCACATCCGTAAGCGTGGCATTGACCACGTGGGCATCTACACCGGAGACGGGCACTTCGTGCACGCGCCGCACGCCGGTGTTTCCGTGTCCTCCGCGGACTTAAGCGGCGGATACTACGCACGACATATCGTCAGCGCCGGGCGCTTCTGGGAGCACGACGCGGCGCCGCGATGAAACATAAGACGCGCCGACGCAAATAGTTGCGCATATGTCACAGCACTTGAGAGTCACGGCACATTTCGTCGCTTGACTCCAATCCGCGACGCTTCGACACTTAGGTCTCAGTGATAAGGGCAAACCCGTCGAAAGACGGGGACGCAAAGCCACCGGTCTAAAGGAAGTTTCCTATGACGGCGGGGCTGCCACGAACGCGCAACAGCGCGCTCGCCAGCACTCCTTCCCCGTCACCAGGATCCGTCGTTCGCAAGGACCTCGGCCGCGCAGGTTTCTTTTCGGGGAAGTTATGACAGCAACGCCCAGCTTCGCATCCGATGCTCGCGCTGAGTTCGGCGCAGGGGATGCGGCCGCACCGGCCGCAAGCAGCAATCCGTTCGTTTTGAATTTGTGTTCGTCGACCACGCCGATGGCGCTCGCGCAGACCGACCTGCCGGAGCTCAAGCGCTTCACGTTCTTCGTGAGCAGGCGTTTCGAGGAAGGTCGCGAACGCTTCCGCCTGCACATGGGATATTTCGCCACGCTCGCGGAAGCGGAGGAATGGCTCAACGTCGTGCGCGAGATCTACCCGGGCGCCTGGGCCGGCGAGGCGCCGGGCCGCAAGCTGCGTGAGCGCGCCGCGGCGGCCGCTGCCGCACAGGCGCAGCACGCCGCGGGCCCGCAGCAGCACAGCATGGCGCCGCCGCCCGAACCACACCCGTTTGCCCCGGCCCCGCCGCCCCCGTCGCTGGTGCCTGACCCGATTCCCGAGCTGATCCCGGTGCTGCAGGCCGCCCCGAGCGAGCCGCCGCTGCCCGCGCCGGTCAAGACCCCCACGCCGCCGCCGGCTGCGGTGGCCGCTGCCCTCACAAAGCCGGTTGTCGCCGCGCCGCGCAGCACCGCGCCCGCAGTGACAGCCCCGCGCGCGCCGCTGCCCAAACCTGCGGTGGCCGCGCCGGCGCAGGCGAGTACGCCCGTCGTCGCCGCACCGCGTGCCGCGGCGCGCGCGCCTGAGACCCGGCCGGCTGCGGTCGTCGCGCCGCCGGCTGCGCCGCCTCACGAGAAGCCCGCGGCAACCGGCGTGTTCGGTGATTCCAACGTCCGCGAAGTGCTGCAGGCACTGGGAGATGCGAGCGCCACCGGCGAGACACGCCTGATGCGTGCGCCCCCGCCGCCACGTGTTGTAGCCCCGCCGCCGAAGGAGGCGCTCAGCGACACGCAGGTACTGACGCTGCTGGAAGTGCGTCGCCCCGAGGGGGCAGCCGCACAACCGATGCAGCCCCAGGAAGCGGTGGCGCAGGAGGCGATCCCGCTGCTCAAGCCAGACGACACCGGCACGCGCGAGGCACTGCGCGACGCGGTCACCAGCAATGCGGCGGTGCTCTTTGCCGTGCAGCTGCAGTGGTCGGTGCAGGCGATCGAGCTGGACAAGGTCCCGCCGCTGGCGATCTTCAGCGCCTACACCCTCTACACCGTCGAAGGCAGCCGCGACGGTCGCAAGTGGTACGGACTGCGCCTGGGTTTCTTCAGCGATGCGATCTCGGCGAAGCAGGTGGCCCATTACGTGCGCTCGGAATTCACCGCGGTCGCGGTGGTGCCGGTCAGCGCGCAGGAAAAGTCGCGCGCCACCGACCAGGACAAGCAGGCCGCGATACTCAGCTCCGCCCCGCCCGCCTCGGCGCCCGTGGATGAGTTCAAGCTGATCGATGACGCCGCCGCTGCCGCAAGCGTCGCCGCAGAGGCGATGCGCAAGATGGCGCCGCGCACCGCGCCCCCGGCGGCGCGACAGGCGACGAAACCGCTCAGCGATGCCGGCGGCAGGAAGATACCCGGCAGGCCGATTCCCAAGGCCGCGCCGCCGCGCAAGGCGGCCCCAGCCGCGCCGGCACCCGCGCCGGCTGCGGCACCGGCTGCCAAGGCGCGAGCGCGCCTGCCGGGCAAGGTCGGCGCCGGGGAGAACCGCGGCGCACAATCACTCGAGGAGACCCTCGAGATCCTGGGCGCCGGTCAGCTGGCGATCGACAACGGCAATGGCGAGACGCTCAATGAGAGCGGCGTGCGCCACCTGCGTGTCGAGGTCACCAAGGGCTCCCCGTTCGCGCGACTGCTCGAGCGCCTCAGTGAGCGGGTGAAGAAGTCGTAGCGGGGCTGTCGAACTCAGCGAGCATCCAGGCCTTGTAGGCGTCGAGGTTCATGTCGCGACCCAGGAAGTCGTGCACCAGCTGCGCGGCAGGCTTGGTGGCCCCCGGGGCGAGCACGCTCTGGCGGTAGCGCATCCCGGTAGGCCCGCCCAGCAGGTCCTTCGGGTCGAACTGCGCAAAGAAATCCAGCGCGATCGCCTTGTCCACGACGTAGGTGTAGTAGTTGGAGCTGTAGCCGTTCAGGTGCGTGAACGCGGCCCAGAAGTGGTCCCCGGGCACGAACTCCGCCGTGGCGTAGCGATCGAACACCTGGCGATAAAGCACGTCGAAGTCGGCGCTGGCCGGGTCGACTGTGTGGAAGTCCAGCGAGACCGCCGTGGCCAGCAGCTGGAACTGCTCGTCCGCGGCGCGCCCGTAGGCATCCGCGCGCACCATGCGCTCGTACAGCTCGCGCGGCAGCACCGCGCCGCTTTGGTAGTGCCGCGCAAACGAGGTGATGATCCGGTAGTCGTGGAAGAACTCCTCGAGCATCTGCGAGGGCGCCTCGACGAAGTCACCCTCGACGAAGAAGCCCCCGGCAGCCAGGAAGCGGTTGTGGCTGCCGATCACGTGGTGCATCAGGTGTCCGAACTCGTGCAGGAACACCACGACATCGCCGTACTGCATCAGTCCCGGGTCGCCAGCGACGCCGCCGGGGAAGTTGCACACCAGCGCCCCGTCGGGCAACTGCACGCCACGCGCCCCGGTAGTGACCATGGTGGTCGAGAACCACTTGTCCTTGCCCTCGCGCGGGTGCATGTCGAGGTAGATGCGCCCGAGCTTGGTGGCGCCGTCGAAGACGTCGTAGGTGGTTACCGAGGGGTGCCACGTGTTGGCACCGGCAACCGGCTTGATCTGCACGTGGAAGAGCGTCGAGGCGGTGGCGATCACGCCCTTCTCGACTTCGGCATACGGGAAGTAGGGACGCACGCTCTGTGAGTCGAAGTTGAAGGTGGTGCGCCGGTACTGTTCGCGCCAGTAGCTCAGGTCGGCGGCCGAGATCCTCTGCACCGACGGATCCCTGGACTTCACGAACGCGAGCAACGCGGCATCCTCGCGCGCGCTGGGCTCGCGCGAGGCGTCGTCAACCTTCTGCACGAAAGCTGCGAGCTTGGCCGGCGACTGCATCATGAGGTCAGCCATGGCGAAATCCGCCCAGGTGGGATAGCCGAGCAGGCGCGCCAGCTCCTGGCGCGCCGTGAGCAGGTTGCGCAGGATCTGCGTATTGGCCGGGTAGCCGACCCCGCGCAGCATCACGAATACCTTGTGGCGCAGCTCCGCGCTGTTGCCGAACTTCAGCGCCGGCCGTGAGTCCGGGAAATCGGTGGAGATCGTGACGTGGCCCTGCGCGTCGACCGGGTGGGCGGCCAGGTAGTCCGGCGGCAGGCCGTCGAGCATGGCCTTGTCGAGGATGACCGTGCGCCGGTCATCGTGCACGGTGCGCTCGAAGGCCAGCCCCTGCTCGGTGATGCGGTCCTGCAGTGCCTTGATCTTCGCGCGCGTGGCGTCGTCCTTGTCGACCCCCGCCAGGCGGTACTCCAGCAGCGCGCGCTCCAGGTAATGCCGGGTGGCGGCATCGCTCGGGGACGGGATCGCCACGAGCGCCTTGTACACCGGCTGGTTCAGGTTCAGCGCCGCCAGCGCCGCCGCCACCGACTGGGTGAGTTGCTGCGCCTTGTTGCGCAGCTCCGCGCTAGCGCCGACCCCGTAGAGCATCTGCGCCTGGCTCTGCGCGTCCGTGAGCGCACCGACGGCCGCGTCGTAGGGCACCAGGGTGTTCTCCGGCGTGCGCGGGCCCTTGACTGCCAGCAGCTGCGCGATATCCGCGTCGGCGCTGGCGAGGTGCCCGTTCACCCAGGCCTCGAGGGCCGCCGGCGTGCCGCCGGTTTCCCAGGCGTGCACCGGCGTGGGCGGCATCGGCGCGGCGATGGCCAGCGGCGCAAGCGCCAGTGACAGCAGTAATCCCAGGCAATACCCGTGCCGCGCGGTGGCGGTGCGATGCGTCATGTTCTGCTCCCTTGGCGACGGCGCGCGCGGATGGCGCGCAGCCTGCTTGTGATTATCCTTTTATCCTACCGCTGCCCGGCCTGAGTTTGCGGCACGACGTGCCAGAAATGCGGCGAACCGTGGCCGCTAGTGCTTGCCGAACAGCTTTTCCAGCTCGGTCAGTGATTTGTTAACTTCCGCGGTGTTCGGCGCGATGAAGGCCGCGGGCCGCGGCTTGTAGTGGTCGCAGAAGTTCGCGTGCGCCTTGTCGCTGACTTCCTCGGCGGTCGGCTCGCGGCACTGCTTGGCCACGCGCGGGTCGTAGTCGATGCACATGCGGCACACGTGCAGCTCGCTGCGGCACTTGGGGCATTCCTCGAGCCGGCGCAGCGGCAGGGTCAGCTCGCTGAGCGAGGCGCCACACTTCCAGCACACCAGGTCATGGGCCATGCGCGAAAGCGTACTACCGGGCGGGTGTGGCTGTCGCTGCGGCCTTGAGTCGGCTGAGCTGGTAGGAGGCGAACGTCGACCAGTGGCCGTCGGTCTGCTGCGACTCCAGCAGCAGCGTGCCGCGCTGCGCATCCGGCTGGATCACGAAGGTGTCGCGGAACGCCCCTTCAGGGTAGGGGAAGCTGAGCACCAGCGTGTGCTCATCACCGTGCCCAGTGCCCACCACGCGCGCGCCGGCCGCCCCGAACTGGTCCAGCCAGTGCGCCACGTAATCGCCGCCCCTGGCATCGAAGCCCAGGTATACCGATGCCTGGTAGGCCGGCGGCACCGACAGATCAATGATGGTGAAGCACAGCCAGCCGTCCCCGAGCACCCAGGCGCCCTCGCCGCGCTGGTGGACCGGCTTGCCGCGCAGCGTGCCGGTCATGTCCCAGCTGCCGGCCAGGCGGGACAGGAACGCGTCGCGCGTGGCTGGCGGCTGCGCGGCCACAACATCTGGCAGCAGCGCAGCGCACAGCAGGACCAGCAGGGCGCGCACGCTCATCCGGCCGCCGCCACCGGCAGCGTGCGCTCGCGCAGGAATTCATCGAGCACGCGCCCGGTGTGGGAGTGCTTGCGGCGCCGCGCCACCTGCGCCGGCGTCCCCTGCGCGACGATGCGGCCGCCGCCGTCGCCGGCCTCCGGCCCCATGTCGATGATCCAGTCCGCCTCGGCCATGACATCGAGGTTGTGCTCCACCACGACCGCGGTGTTGCCGGCGGCCACCAGGCGGTGCAGCACGTGGGTGAGCTTCTCGACGTCCGCCATGTGCAGCCCGACCGTCGGCTCGTCGAGCACGTAGAGCGTGTGCTGGCGCCTTCTGGCGCGGGCCGCGCGCCACCTCGTCGCGCACCTTGGAAAGCTCGGTGACCAGCTTGATGCGCTGCGCTTCCCCGCCCGAGAGCGTCGGACTGGGCTGGCCGAGCGTAAGGTAGCCCAGGCCCACGTCCTGCAGCAGCTTCAGCGCGTGGTGCACGCGCGGGTGCGCGGCGAAGAAGCCCACCGCATCGTCGATGTCCATCGCCAGCACGTCGCCGATGCTCTTCTCGCGCCACAGCACGCGCAAGGTCTCGGAGTTGAAGCGCCGGCCGCCGCAGGCATCGCACAGCACCTTCACATCCGGCAGGAAGCTCATCTCGATCGTCTTCACGCCCTGGCCCTCGCAGGCCTCGCAGCGCCCGCCGGCGGTGTTGAACGAGAAGCGGCTGGTCGTGTAGCCGCGGATGCGCGCCTCGGTGGTGCCGGCATAGATGCGGCGGATCTCGTCCCAGAAGCCGATGTAGGTCGCGGCACAGGAGCGCGGGGTCTTGCCGATCGGGGTCTGGTCGACCTCCAGCACCCGGTCGATGTGCTCGACTCCCTTCAGTGCGGCGCAGCCGATGAGCCGGGCGGCCGCGGTGCGCCGCCGGCCCTTGCCGCGCCGCGCGTTCTCGCCGAGCAGGCGCTTGAGGTTCGCGTACAGCACGTCGCGCGCGATGGTGGACTTGCCGGAGCCGGACACGCCGGTGATCACCACCAGGCGGCCCAGCGGCAGGCTCACGTCGCAGCCTTCTATGTTGTGCAGCGCCACGCGCTCGAGCACCAGGCGCGCGGTTGCGGCGCTGACGCTGCGCACCGGCTGCGCCGGATGCAGCAGGGGCTCGCGCAGGAAGCGCCCGGTGACCGAGCGCGGGCTGCGCATCAGGTCCTTCACGGTGCCTGCGCCGACCACCTCGCCGCCGCGCACCCCGGCCTGGGGACCCAGGTCGAGGACGTAGTCCGCGCGGCGGATGGTGTCCTCGTCGTGCTCGACCACGACCAGGGTGTTGCGGTGGCTGGCAAGCTCGGCGAGCGAGTCCAGCAGGATCTCGTTGTCGCGCGGGTGCAGGCCGATGGTCGGCTCGTCGAGCACGTAGCACACGCCCTGCAGGTTCGAGCCCAGCTGGGCCGCCAGGCGGATGCGCTGCGCCTCACCGCCTGAGAGCGTCGGCGCGGAGCGGTCCAGCTGCAGGTAGCCCAATCCCACGCGGTCGAGGAACTTAAGTCGCGCGCGCAGCTCGGCGAGCAGGTCGCGGGCGATCTCGCGCTCGCGTGGCCCCAGGCGCAGCTTGGCGAAGAATTCCTGCGCTGGCCGCGACCGACTGGCCGGCGAGCGCTGCGATCGAGCGCTCGCGGAAGCGCACGCTCAGCGCGGTGCGGTTGAGGCGCTGGCCGGTGCAGGTGGCGCACGGCTGCGGGGCATGCTGCGTACCACTCGTTCCACCACTTCTCCTCGCCGCTGTGCTCCTCCTCGAAGCCCGGGGATCTCGACCCCGGTGCCGAAGCACGCCTCGCACCAGCCGTGCTTGGAGTTGAAGGAGAACAGCCGCGGGTCGAGCTCCGCAAAGCTTGTGCCGCAGGAGGGGCAGGCGCGCTTGGTGGAGAACACCGTGACGCGCGCGCCCTTGGGTCCCAGCACGTGCACCAGGCCCTTGCCGAAGTCCAGCGCGCGCTCGAGGCCGGCGCGCAGCGCCGCCTCGTTCTTCACGCTGACCTCGACGTCCGCCACCGGCAGCTCGATCGTGTGCTCGCTGAAGCGCGACAGGCGCGGCCACGGTGAGCTCGGCAGCATGCTCGCCGTCCACGCGCAGCTGCCTGAAGCCCTTCTTCGCGGCCCACTTGGCAAGGTCGGTGTAGTAGCCCTTGCGCGCGACCACCAGCGGGGCGAGCAGCGTGATGCGCTTGCCCTTGTAGTCGCGCAGCAGCCGCGCGGCGATCGACTCCGGGCTCTGCGGCTCGATGGCGACGTCGCAGTCCGGGCAGTACTGCGTGCCGAGCTTCACGTACAGCAGGCGCAGGAAGTGGTAGATCTCGGTGAGGGTCGCCACCGTGCTCTTGCGCCCGCCGCGGCTGGTGCGCTGCTCGATCGCCACCGTCGGCGGGATGCCGTAGATCGCATCGACGTCCGGGCGCGCCGCCGGCTGCACGAACTGGCGCGCGTAGGCGTTCAGGGACTCCAGGTAGCGGCGCTGGCCCTCGTTGAAGAGGATGTCGAAGGCGAGCGTCGACTTGCCGGAGCCTGACACACCGGTGATCACGGTGAAGCGGTCGCGCGGGATCTCGACGTCGATGCTCTTGAGGTTGTGCTCGCGGGCGTTGTGGATGACGACCGAGTTGCGGCGCGCGGCGGCTGCGGCGGTTCCGCGACGCGGACAGCACCGGCAGGGCGGCGGCCGGCGCGAGCGCGCTGGTCGTAGGCGGCCAGCGCCTGGCCGGTGAAGGAGCGCGGTTCGGCACGCACCTGGGCGGGCGTGCCGGCGCACACGATCTCGCCGCCGCGCTCGCCGCCGTCCGGGCCCAGGTCGATGACCCAGTCGGCGGCGCGGATGACGTCGAGGTTGTGCTCGATGACCAGCAGCGAGTGGCCTGCGGCCAGCAGCTTGCGGAACGCGCGCAGCAGCTTCGCCACGTCCTCGAAGTGCAGCCCGGTGGTGGGCTCGTCGAACAGGAACAGCTTGCCGCGGTGCGTGGTGCTCGAGAGCACCGAGGCGGCCTCGGCCAGGTGGCCGGCGAGCTTCAGGCGCTGCGCCTCGCCGCCGGAGAGCGTCGGCACCGGCTGCCCGAGCTTCACGTACTCGAGGCCGACGTCGGCCAGGGGCGCGATGCGCTGCGCCACCTCGGGGGCATCGGCGAAGAACACGCGCGCCTCGGTCACGGTGAGCTCGAGCACCTCGGCAATGCTCAGGCGGCGCCCGTCCGCGCCCTCGCGGCGGATCTCCAGCACCTCGTCGCGGTAGCGCCGGCCGTTGCAGTCCGGCGCAGCGCAGGTAGACGTCGGAGAGGAACTGCATCTCCACGTGCTCGAAGCCGTTGCCACTGCAGGTGGGGCAGCGGCCGTTGCCGGAGTTGAAGCTGAAGGTGCCCGCGGTGTACTTGCGCTCCTGCGCGGCAGGGTCGGCCGCGAACAGTGCGCGGATGGCGTCGAAGGCACCCACGTAGCTGGCAGGATTGGAGCGCGTGGTGCGCCCGATCGGGTTCTGGTCGACCATCACCACGTCATCGATCAGTTCTGCGCCACTGCAGGCCTGCGAACTGCCCGGGTGCCTCGGTGGGCTTGCCGCGGTACTTCAGCAGCGCCGGGTAGAGCACGTCCTCCACCAGCGTGGACTTGCCCGACCCGGACACCCCGGTCACGCACACCAGGCGCTTCAGCGGGATGCGCACGTCGATGTTCTTCAGGTTGTGCTCGCAGGCGCCGCGCAACTCCAGCCAGCGGTTGGAGACGCGCCTCGGCGACGACTCCCCGGGTGGCGGCTCGCGCACCGCGTCTGCGGCCTCGCGCACCGGGGCGAGCGTCTTGGCCCCGCTCAGGTACTGGCCGGTGAGGGATGCCTTGTGGGCGCGGATCTGCGCGCGGCGTGCCGAAGAACACGATCTCGCCGCCGCGCTCGCCCGCGCCTGGGCCCAGGTCGAGGATGCGGTCGGCCTCGAGCATGATCTGCGGGTCGTGCTCGACGACCACCAGCGAGTTGCCGGCGTCGCGCAGGCGCTTCATGACCCCGATGACGCGCTGCATGTCGCGCGGGTGCAGCCCGATGGAAGGCTCATCGAGCACGAACAGCGTGTTGACCAGGGAGGTGCCCAGCGCGGTGGTGAGGTTGATGCGCTGCACCTCCCCGCCGGAGAGCGTGCGCGACTGGCGGTCGAGCGTGAGGTAGCCCAGGCCCACGTCCACCAGGTAGCGGAAGCGGCCGCGGATCTCGCCCAGCAGCAGGTCGGTGGCCTCGTCCAGCGGCTGTGGCAGCCGGAGGTTGGCGAAGAACTCGTGGCTGCGCTCCACCGGCAGCAGCATCAGGTCGTGGATGGAAAGTCCCGGCAGAGCTGCGAGCGTGGCATCACTCCACTGCACCCCGTGCGGGCGCACGCGTGGCAGGCTGCCCAGCGCGGCTGCGGCCAGCTCATGCGAGCCGACGCGCCACAGCAGCGCCTCGGTCTTAAGTCGCGCGCCGTCGCAGGCACTGCACGGCGGTGTAGGCGCGGTAGCGCGACAGCAGCACGCGCACGTGCATCTTGTAGGCGCGCGTCTCCAGCCAGGCGAAGAAGCGCCTCACGCCGTACCAGACCTTCTTGGTCCACGCGCCCTCGCCCTCGATGACCCACTTGCGCGCCTCGCCGGGCAGCTCGCGCCAGGGCGTGTCGAGCGGGATGCCGCGCAACTTCGCGAATTTCTCCAGGTCCTGCTGGCACTCCAGCGTACGACTTGGTCTGCCAGGGCTTGATCGCCCCGGCGCGCAGCGTCTTGGTCTCGTCCGGGATGACCAGGCCGAAGTCGATGCCGATGGTGCGGCCGAAGCCGCGGCAGGTCTCGCACGCGCCCAGCGGGGAATTGAAGGAGAACTGGCTGGGCGTCGGGAGCACGGTAGGGGAGGTCACACTCCGCGCAGTGCAGTTCGCTCGAGTAGCGCCAGGTGTCCAGGCGCTGAGGCGGATCGGCATCATCGACGACGTGGATGTTGACGCGCCCCTGGCCGACGCGCAGCGCCGCCTCCAGCGACTCCAGCACGCGTCCGCGCTCGGCGCTGCCGGCGCGCATGCGGTCCTGCACCACCTCGAGCGTGACGCCCGCGGCTGCAACGATTGCGCGCTTGCCCTTGCTGCCCTTGCGCGCGGGCGCGGCGGGGGCTGGCGCCACCGGCGCGGCCACGGGGAGGTCGAGGAAGCGCGTATAGCCCTGCCGTGCCAGCAGTTCGCGCACCTCCTGGGTCTTGAAGTTCGCGGGTACCGGCACCGGGAAGCTCATCACCAGGCGCGGTTCCCCGGCGGCCCTGGCGCGCGCGACGATGTCCGCGTAGATGCTCTCGGCGCTCTCGCGCCGCACCGGCTGGCCGCAGCGCTGGCAGAACAGCGCCGCGGCGCGCGCGAACAACAGCTTCAGGTGGTCGTTAAGCTCGGTCATCGTGCCGACCGTGGAGCGCGAGGTGCGCACCGGGTTGGTCTGGTCGATGGCAATCGCCGGCGGGATGCCCTGGATGGACTCGACCTGGGGCTTGTCCATTCGGTCGAGGAACTGGCGCGCGTACGGTGAGAAGGTCTCGACGTAGCGCCGCTGGCCC
This sequence comes from uncultured Pseudomonadota bacterium, assembly GCA_963703025.1. Taxonomy (GTDB): domain Bacteria; phylum Pseudomonadota; class Gammaproteobacteria; order Steroidobacterales; family Steroidobacteraceae; genus 13-2-20CM-66-19. The sequence goes on from OY969778.1 coordinate 1,708,691, forward strand.
TCCGCGTAGAGGGTGTCGAACACCAGCGAGGACTTGCCCGAGCCTGACACGCCGGTGACGACGATCAGCTCGTTCAGTGGAATCTCGAGGTCGAGATTCTTCAGGTTGTTCTGGCGGGCGCCACGCAGGGAAATGGCGTCACGTGAGGCGTCGGTCATTCCGTCACCGTGTGCAGTCGGACAGTGGAGCGCGCCTGCAGCCGGGCAGGCGCAGGCAGGCAAATTATACGACGGTCCATCGTGCAGTGCGGCATCTGCAAGGCTGGGCCAGGCCCCTTTATGGAGGCGTTTGCTGAGTTCTGCAATCCAGTAGCCGCAACCCCGGTCTACTGTATAGCTGCACTGCGAACGCCCCGTCGCAGAGCAGGTTCGTGTGGGCGCTCCCGGGCTTTAGCAAGCCGGCGGCGGCCGCACCAGTTCGGGGCGCGAGGCGTACAATCCCGCCGGCTTCCCCCATCCCGGATAAGGAGATGCGAATGAGTTCCAGAATGCTTCCCAGTGTTGCCCTGGCCGCGGCTGCCGCGGTGATGTTCTCGACCGCCGTCATCAGCACCGCGAGCGCCGATGCCGCCAAGGTGCAGTGCACGGGCGTCAACTCCTGCAAGGGCCAGTCGGCGTGCAAGAGCGCCAACAATGCGTGCAAGGGCCAGAATTCCTGCAAGGGCAAGGGATTCGTGGAGATGACGCAAGGCGGACTGCGACGCTGCCAAGGCCAAGGCGAAAGTGAGCCGTCGCGGACCGGGTGCCGCAACGGTGCCCGGTCCGCTTCCTTTATATTAGTCCGACAGATGCTCACCGCGCCCCTCACTGGGCTTCGGCCTGGGCCTGAGGGTCGACCACTACGAGGCGATCCTCGCCGAGTCACCCGCCGGTTGACTGGTTCGAGGTGCTCACCGAGAACTACCTCGTGCCCGGGGGCAAGCCGCTTGACTACCTCATGCGCTTCCGCGAGCGCTACCCGCTGGTGATGCACGGCGTGTCGCTGTCGATCGGCAGCACCGCGCCGCTGGACCGCAGTACCTCGCGCAGGTCAAGGCGCTCGCCGCAGCGCGTCGAGCCGGCCTGGGTGTCCGATCACCTGTGCTGGACCGGTGTCGGCGGCCGCAACATGCACGACCTGCTGCCGCTGCCCTACACCGAGGAGGCCCTCGCCCACATCGTCGCAGCGCGTGCGCCAGGTGCAGGACATCCTCGGCCGGCGCATCCTGCTGGAGAACGTCTCAAGCTACGTCACCTTCAGCCACTCGCAGCTGACCGAGTGGGAGTTCCTGCGCGAGGTGGCGGTGCGCGCGGACTGCCTCCTGCTGCTCGACGTCAACAACATCTATGTCAGCGCCGTCAACCACGGCTTCGATGCGCTCGACCTACCTGCAGGGGCATGCCCGCGCAGCGCGTGCAGCAGATCCACCTCGCCGGCCATGAGAACCACGGCGACTACCTCATCGACACGCATGACCACCCGGTGCCTGACCCGGTGTGGGAGTTGTACGCGGCGGCAGTGCGCCACTGCGGGCCGGTGGCCACCATGATCGAGCGCGACGACAACATCCCGCCGCTGGCGGAGCTGGTTGCGGAACTTGACCACGCCCGGCAGCTGGCCGCGCAGTCACTGGCTGCCCCGGCCACCGCGGTGCGCGCGGCCAGTGGCCGCGCGAGCGCTGCGCGCAACCCGGCGGTGCGCGCCTCGTGAGCGGCCTTGCGGCAGTGCAGGCGGACTTCCAGGCGTACCTGCTGCGCGGCGAGCGCGCGATCGAGTCGCACGTGGACGGCACCGCCGCGGTGCCGGTGGCGACCCGGCTTGCGATCTATGGCGGCGCGCTACGGCAGCCGCCTGGCCGAGGCCCTGGCCACCAACTTCCCGGCGCTGCGCGCAGTTGCTGGGCGAGGTGGACTTCCAGACCCTGGCCCAGGCATATGTGCGCGCGCACGACTCGCCGTTCTTCTCCATCCGCTTCTACGGCGACCGCCTCGCGCAGTTCCTGGCAACCGACGCGCAGTACTCAGGCGCGCCGGTGCTCGCCGAGCTTGCCCGCTGGGAGTGGACGCTCGGTGCGGTCTTCGATGCGGCCGATGCCGCGGCGGTCACGCACGAGCAACTCGCGCGCGTGCAGCCACAGGAGTGGGCGGCGCTGCGCTTCGCCTGGCACCCGAGCGTGCGCCGCCTGGAGTTGCACTGGAATGCCCCGCAGCTGTGGCAGGCAGCCACCGCGCAGGAGCAGGCCCCACAGGTGAGCTTCACCGAGCAGGCGCAGCCGTGGCTGCTGTGGCGCCAGCAGCTCACCACCTATTTCCGCTCGCTGCCGCGGACCGAGGACATCGTGCTGGACGCGGCGCGCCAGGGCTGGCCGTTCGGGGAGCTGTGCACGCTGTTGTGTGACGAGGTCGGTGACGAGCAGGCGCCGCTTGAGGCCGCGACGTTGCTGCGCGGGTGGGTGGCCTCGGGACTTCTGGTGCGCGCGGACTGATTCCACGCCCGCGCCGCGGCGCGGTCTTTGCCCGCCGCGGTGGCGCGCGAGCGTACAATCGCGCCTCCAACCCCGCGAACGAAGCTGCGCCATGCCGACCGCGATCTATCCCAACGTGCTTGAGATGATCGGCAACACGCCACTCATGGCGGTGCGGCACCTGGACACAGGCCCGTGCGAGCTGTTCCTGAAGCTCGAGAACCAGAACCCGGGCGGTTCGATCAAGGACCGCGTCGGCCTGTACCTGATCGAGGCCGCCGAGCGCTCCGGCAAGCTGCAAGCCCGGCGGCACCCTGGTCGAGGCCACCGCCGGCAACACCGGGCTGGGGCTGGCGCTGGTGGCCGCGCAGAAGGGCTATCGGCTGCTGCTGGTGATCCCGGACAAGATGAGCCAGGAGAAGATCTTCCACCTGAAGGCGATGGGCGCGGAGGTGATGATGACGCGCTCGGACGTGAGCAAGGGGCACCCGGAGTACTACCGCGACACCGCCGAGCGCCTGGCGCGCGAGATACCCGGCGCCTTCTTCGTCAACCAGTTCGGCAATCCCGCCAACGCCCAGGCGCACGAGGAAACCACCGCGCCGGAGATCTGGGAGCAGATGGGGCACAAGCTGGATGCGGTGGTGTGCGGCGCCGGCACCGGCGGTACGCTTGCCGGACTGACGCACTTCTTTGCGCGCACCGCGCCGAAGGTGCAGCTGGTGCTGGCGGATCCCGCTGGGATCCGGCCTTGCCAGCTACGCCACGACCGGCAAGCTGCCCGAGAAGATGACGCCATGGCTGGTGGAGGGCATCGGCGGGGACTCGGTGCCCCCGGTCGGGGACTTCTCGAAGCGTGAGCAGCACCTACAGCATCCCTGACGCGGAGGCCTTCCGCACCTGCCGCGAGCTGCTCAGCCGCGAGGGCATCATCGCCGGCACCTCAACCGGCACGCTGCTGGCCGCCGCATTGCGCTACTGCCGCGCGCAGAAGAGCCCGAAGCGCGTCGTCACCTTCGTCTGCGACAGCGGCAACAAGTACCTCTCCAAGGTCTACAACGACTACTGGATGCTCGACCAGGGCTTCATCGAGCGTGCGCACTTCGGGGACCTGCGCGATCTGATCGCGCGGCGCCACACCGAGCGCGCCGCGGTCACGGTCAACTCCACCGAGGCGGTCATGGCCGCGTACCGGCGCATGAAGCTCTACGATGTCTCGCAGGTGCCGGTGCATGCAGGACGGCCGCATCGTCGGCATCGTCGACGAGGAGGACATCCTCTCGAGGTGCATCGCGAACCCCGCGCATTTCAACGAGCCGGTGACCCGGGCGATGGCCAGCCACCTGGTGACCGTCGCCGCCGATGCGCCCATGGCGCAGCTGATGGAGATCTTCAAGCGCGGCATGGTGGCGATCGTCATGCACGGCAACGAGTTCCAGGGGCTGATCACCCGCATCGACCTGCTCAACTGGCTGCGGCGCCGGCAGTAAGCGCGCGCGCCGCACCGCCAACACCCAGAGGTGAACATTGATGAGTGAGAAGAGTTCCGGGCAGCGCTTCGCCACGCGCGTCATCCACGGCGGCCAGCGCCCCGACCCGCTCACCGGCGCGGTCATGCCGCCGATCTATGCGACCTCCACCTACGTGCAGTCGAGCCCCGGGGTGCACAAGGGCTACGAGTACTCGCGCACGCACAATCCCACGCGCGATGCGCTGCAGGCCGCCATCGCCAACCTCGAGGGCGGCGCCGCCGGCGTTTGCCTTCGCCTCCGGGATGGCCGCGACCTCGACGGTGCTTGAGCTGCTGGATGCAGGCTCGCACATCGTCGCGATGCACGATCTGTACGGCGGCAGCTACCGGCTGTTGGAGAACGTGCGCAAGCGCTCGGCAGGGCACAGCGTCTCGTTCGTGGATCTCTCGGATCGCGGCAGCGCTGGAGGCGGCCATCCGCCCCGACACGCGCCTGGTGTGGGTCGAGACCCCGACCAACCCGCTGCTGAAGCTCGTCGACCTGAGCGCGGTGGCCGCGATTGCCCGCAAGCGCGGCATCCTGATGCGTCTGCGACAACACCTTCGCCACGCCCTTTCATCCAGCGCCCGCTCGAGCACGGCTTCGACATCGTCATGCACTCGACGACCAAGTACCTGAACGGCCATTCGGACTGCGATCGGCGGCGCGGCCGTGGTGCGCGCGGACAAGGACGCTCACCGAGCGCATCGCCTACCTGCAGAACGCCCTCGGCGCGGTGCCCGGGCCGTTCGACTCCTTCCTGACTCTGCGCGGCATCAAGACCCTGGCGCTGCGCATGGAGCGGCACTGTGCCAACGCGACTTGCCGTGGCGCAGTTCCTGGAGGCGCACCCGGCCGTCGAGCGCGTGTACTACCCCGGGCTTGCCAGCCATCCGCAGCATGCGCTGGCGCAGCGCCAGATGGCGGCGGCTACGGCGGCATCGTCACCGCGGTGCTGCGCGGCGGGCTGGAGAGCGCGCGCCGCACGCTCGAGCGCTGCCACCTGTTCTCGCTCGCCGAGAGCCTGGGCGGTGTGGAGAGCCTCATCGAGCACCCGGCCATCATGACGCACGCGTCACTGCCGCCGCTCGATGCGCGCCTCCTTGGGGATCAGCGACGGGCTCATCCGGCTCTCGGTCGGCGTCGAAGATGTCAGCGACCTGATCGGCGAGCTCAGGCAGGCGCTGAGCTAAGTAGCTGCGCCGGCTAGTGATTGAGCCCCGCGCCGCTGGTGAGGTACACCGCGAAGGTGCCGAGCCAGTGCCCGCCCTCGTAGTGCTCGCCGGTGACCTGCGGCAACGCGGCCGCACGGTGGGCGGCGGCGGCGTCCAGCAGGGGCTGGCGGCGCGCATCCGCGGCGGGCAGGCCGGAGGCGATGCCCTCGAGCATCCAGGCGCGGCTCAAGTTCAGCCCGTCGATGTGCGCAAGCTTCGGGTCAGCGCGGTCGGTCACTACCCCCGGTGCGAGCCAGGCGGGGCCGACGCTGAACCCTCTGGGGATCGTGGGCAGGAATGCCGACAGCCACGCGGCGAACTGCTGGGTGCCGAGCACGCGGCGCATGAAGTCCGCCTCGGCGAGGCACGGGGACAGGAAGTCCTCGCCGGAGGGCTCGTAGGCGAGCGGACAGTTGCGGTCCAGGCGGTAGAAGCGCGCGGCGCCATCACGCAGCGCGGCACGCATGGATTCATCCGCGGCCACGCCCGCCCAGTCCCAGGCCAGCGCGAACGAGAAGGCGGTCTGGTCATGCTCGCCGATGCGGATCGGGTAGTGCAGCTTCGGCACCCACTCCTTCAGGCGCGCGGCAGCCTCAGCTTCCAGCGGCGCAAGCGTCGCTGACCAGGCACGGCCATCCGGGTCATCCCAGCCGCGCAGTTCCGCGGCGAGCTTCAGCAGCCAGGCCAGCCCGTAGGGGCGCTCGAAGGAGGCGCGGCCCGCGCCCTTGAGGTAGCTGAGCTCGCCTGCAATGTTCGCCGCGGTGAACGAGCGGGCAAGTTCGCGCCGTGCAGCGGCGGCGAAAGGGGCTTCCGGGAACAGGCGCAGCAAGCGCACCAGCAGCCAGTGGCCGTGCACGTCCGAGTGCCAGTCGAAGCAGCCGTAGAAAGCGGGCGTGAGTTCGCGCGGCGGGCGCGCGTCGGCATCACTGGCCAGCGTGTGCGAGATGTGGTTGGGATATTCCTGGTGCAGGCACCTCAGCGCCAGCGCCGCAAAGCGCCCCGCGGCATCCGCGCCCAGCGCGTGCGAGGCGGGGCTTCGCGTTGTCATCGGGGCTGCCGCGGCGGCCAGTGCGGACAGGGCAACGAGCAGCAGTGCGATACGGAGTTTCATGCGGCCCATGTTAACCTCGCGCCCGTGACCGAGTCCCTGCCCGTCGTGATGATCCCGGGGTTGCTGTGCTCCGCGCGCCTGTACGCGCAGCAGGTCCCGGCACTGTGGCGCGTCGGCCCGGTGATGGTCGCCGAGCACACGCGCGAGGACACCATGGCCGGCATCGCCGCGCGCATCCTCGCCGGCGCGCCGCCGCGCTTTGCGCTGGTCGGGCTGTCGATGGGCGGCTACATCGCCTTCGAGATCCTGCGGCAGGCGCCGCAACGGGTGGTGCGCCTGGGGCTGCTCGACACCGCCGCGCGGCCGGACACCCCGGAGGCCTCGGCGGCAAGACGCACGCAGGTTGGCCTTGCCAACAGCGGGCGGTTCGAGGAAGTCATCGATGCGCTGTACACCCGGCTGGTGCATCAATCGCGTGCCGCGGATGGCGTGCTGCGCGAGCTGAACCGGCAGATGGGCCGCGAGGTCGGCGTCGATGGCTACTGCCGCCAGCAGGCCGCCAACATCTCGCGTGCCGACTCGCGCCCGACGCTTGCCGCGATCACCTGCCCGACGCTGGTGCTGGTCGGGGACAGCGACCAGCTCACCCCCATCGACCGGGCCGAGGAGATCGCCAATGGCATCGCCGGCGCGCGCCTGGTGAGCGTGCCGCGCTGCGGGCACCTCTCCAGCCTCGAGCAGCCCGAGGCGGTCAACGAGGCGCTGCTCGCGCTGCTGCAGGGCTGACGGGCCGACGCATGCCTGCAGCCCCCGCGCCGTGGTCGATGCTCGTGGCCCACCCGCGCACCCCCGGAGCGGCGGTGTACGGCATCGGCACCGAGGTGCGCTTCATCAGGCCTGCGGTGCTGTTCTGTGACTACACCGTGCATGCGGACATGGCCCAGGTGAGCATTCCCGAGCGGCGCGGCGGCTCGCCGGTGGAGGGGCTGTGGCAGCACACCTGCTTCGAGATGTTCGTCGGCGTGCCCGGGGCCACTCCTTATTATGAGTTCAACTTTTCCCCGGCCGGTGACTGGGCCGCGTACCGCTTCGAGGCGTACCGCCAGGGCATGGCGGCGGCGCTGCCCGCACCGGTGCCGCACCTGCAGGCCTACCACCATGCCGAGCGCCTGGAGCTGTCGGCTACCGTGCACGTCGGTGCCCTCGCGGAGCTTGCCGAGGCGCCCGTGCTGCGCATCGCCCTGGCTGCGGTGATCCAGGACGCCGCCGGGGAGCTGTCCTACTGGTCGCTGCGGCACGCGGCCGGCAAGCCTGATTTCCACCACGCCGATGGCTTCGTACTGGAGTTGCCCTCCCCATGAAGTTCGGAATCGACCGGCTCCTGGCCGAGCCTGCCCTGGCCGGGCCGCTGGCCGGGCGGCGCGTGGCGCTGCTGGCGCACCCGGCCTCGGTCACGCGCACGCTGACGCACTCGCTGGATGCGCTGGCCGCGCTGCCTGGGGTGCGCCTGGCCGCGGCGGTCGGGCCGCAGCACGGCCTGCGCGGCGACAAGCAGGACAACATGGTCGAGTCGGCCGAGTTCGTGGACCCGCTGCACGGCATCCCGGTGTTCAGCCTCTACGGCCAGGTGCGCCGGCCCACCGCGCAGATGCTGGATGCGGCCGAGGTGTGGCTCATCGACCTGCAGGACCTGGGCTGCCGCATCTACACCTTCATCACCACGCTGCGCTACGTGCTCGAGGAGGCCGCGCGGCACGGCAAGAGCGTGTGGGTGCTGGACCGGCCGAACCCGCTCGGGCGCCCGGTCGAGGGACTCACCCTGCGTGCGGGATGGGAAAGCTTCGTCGGCGCCGGCCCGCTGCCGATGCGCCACGGCCTGACCATGGGGGAACTGGCCCGCTGGTTCGTGCGCACGCTGCGGCTGGAAGTGAACTGCCAGGTGGTGACGATGGGCGGCTGGCAGCCGCTGCTGGGTCCGGGCTTCGGCTGGCCGCTGGGCGAGCGCACCTGGGTGAACCCGAGCCCGAATGCGCCGAACCTGTGGATGGCGCGCTGCTACCCCGGCTCGGTGATGCTCGAGGGCACGACGCTCTCGGAAGGCCGCGGCACCACCCGCCCGCTGGAGATGCTGGGGGCCCCTGACCTGGACGTGCCGGCGCTGCTGGCGGAGATGCGCACTCTTGCGCCGCAGTGGCTCAACGGCTGCCTGTTGCGCCCGTGCTGGTTCGAGCCCACCTTCCACAAGCACGCAGGCTTGCTGTGCGCGGGCTTCCAGGTGCACGTGGAGGATCCCGGGCACTACGACCATGAGGCGTTCCGGCCCTGGCGGCTGTTTGCGCTGGCGTTCAAGGCGCTGCGGCGACTGCGACCGGACTACCCGCTGTGGCGCGACTTTCCTTACGAATACGAGGAGGGGCGCCTGGCGATCGACGTGATCAACGGCGGGCCGCTGCTGCGCGAGTGGGTGGACGACCCGGCGGCGACGCCTGCGGACCTGGAGGCGCTGGCCTCGGCCGACGAGGCGGCGTGGCGCGCCGAGCGCGCCGGCTCACTCCTTTACTAGGGACACGACCGGGTCGCCGTCGCGGCGGAACTGCCCGAAGCCTGAATACTCCCAGGGGCGCATGGCCAGCACGAAGGCCGCACCGTGGCGCTCCTGCGGCGCGGAGCGATCACGCTCGATCAGCTCCATGCACTCGCGCGCGGTGCTCTGCAGGATGCGCTTGATCTGCCCGAGCACCGCCGCTGAGGTCGGTGCACCGTGGAAGATGAACTCCTCGTGCGCCCCGAGGAAGCGGGTCGCCATGAACTCGCGCAGCAGCCGGTCGCTGATGTAGCGCTGTACCGGGCCGCCCGGGCGCCAGCTGAAGTAGCGGCTCACCAGCAGGTGCGCGCGGTTGAACGGCTGCAGCTCGATGACCTTCAGGCGGTCAAGCTTGATGAAGCAGCCGAGCACCTCCGCATCCGTCAGGCGGTAGTCGCGGGTGATCTGCTCGAACGGGATGCGGTTGAGCACCAGCCAGGTCACGAACAGCAGGCGCGTGTCGGCAACGATCTCGCGCTCCTGGGTCAGGGTGAGCTGGCTTGCCGGGATCGCATGCTCCTCGGCGCGCTCGAGGATCTCGCGCAGCGAGATGCCGGCCAGTTCGCACACCGTATCGACGCGCGCCAGTGAGAGGTCGCCGCGGGCGAACAGGCGCTTCACCGATGGCAGGCTCAGCCGCAGCACGACCGCCACATGCTCGTAGGTCAGCCCGCGCTCCTTCAGTGCCCGCTTGAGTTCGCGCACGATCGCCAGCCGCTCTGCCATCGGATGCTCCCGTCGATAAACCGGAAAAGTATCGTAGGAAGATACCAAAGGCATACCTAGAAGCCACATTTCCTGAAAAAGTGGCTCATAAAGAGACCTGATACCACAGTGCCGTCATCGAGTAACTCCCCAGAAGAGGACTTTCCGATGCGCACCCTGAAGCTCGTCCTGACACTTGTCCTGGCGGTGGTCCTGAGCGGCTGCGAGGCGCTGTGCATGCCTGACTGCAGCCCGCGCGAGCACCACAGCTCCTCGAGCCTGGTGGATTTCCTCTACCCGGCCGGGCAGCTGCCGCCGGCCCAGAACACCGTCCCCGAGCTGCACGTGCCGCTGCGGGTCGGCCTCGCCTTCCTGCCCTCGCAGGGCGGCGCCGGACCGGATGCCGCCCTCAAGGAGCAGCTGCTCGAGCGCGTGCGCGAGCACTTCCGCGACCGCAAGTTCGTCAGCGACATCGTGATCATCCCCGACTACTACCTGGGCACCCGGAAGGGCTACCCGGGCCTGGAGGCGGTGCAGAGGCTGTACTCGCTGGACGTCGTCGCCCTGATCTCCTACGACCAGGTCACCCACACGCAGCAGACCAACTGGTCACTGGCCTACGTCACTATCGTGGGTGCCTACGTGATCAAGGGCGACCAGTACGACGTCTCGACACTGGTGGACCTTGCGGTCGTGGACCCCGCGACGCGCTCGCTGGTCCTGCGCGCCGGCGGCCTGGACACGCGCCACGGCAGCGCCACGCTCATCGACCTGCCGCAGGACGCACGACACGACAGCCACAGAGCCTTCAGCGCCGCCGCCGACCAGATGATCACGCACATGGATGGCGCGCTGGCTGACTTGGAGGCCCAGGTGCGCGCCGGGCGCGCAAACGTGCAGGTCGTGCACAAGGAGGGCAGCAGGGGCGGCGCGGGTGCCTTGTCCTGGGGCTGGCTGCTGGCGCTCGTGCCGCTGGTCATGTGGCGGGCGCGCCGGCGCGCAGCGCTGGGTGACGACCAGGATGCCGCGACGGCGCCGCCTGACCGGCACTGCGCAGCGCGCGGTCCAGAAGTACGCTCAGGAATGCGCCTGCCGCGTACACCGCGAAGCGCACGCTCAGTTCCGATGCGCGTGCCGCGGTTAACGATGCGCAACTGACGCCGGCGATGATCAGCAGGAAGCACAAGAGGTAGCGGTACCGGGCAAGGATGCTAGCGGCGCGCACCGTGCGGATCCGGCATGAGGAACGAGCGCCGTGCCAGCGGCGAGCCCAGCTGCCCGGGGCGGTACCAGCGCCGCAGCACGGCGCCGTCGAACAGGTCCGCATTGGCCAGCGCGAAGGCTGCGAAGTCAGCGGTGGGGTGCGGCTCACAACGCTCGGCGATCAGCCCGAGGAAGGCCACCGTGATGGTCTGGTTGAACGCCGCGGGCTTGCCGGCCCGGGCGGTCATGTCGCGCAGCGCATGCGAGAAGTGCAGGACCGACTCGGCGAAGTCATGCCGCCTGAGCATCTCGAATGCCATGCGCACGTGCTCGCGGTGCGGGAAGTCGCAGGCCTGTACCTCGCCGCGCACGAAGCGCTCGAGTGTCAGCGGAGCGCCGCTCACCGCTCCCCCTCGCGCAGCTGGTGCGAGTCGGCGGCCACCAGGTCCAGTCCATAGACCGTGCGCAGCGCGCGGATCTTCTTCAGCGTGCCGGCCGAGAAGGGCGCCTTGCCCTCGAAGGCGTGCAGCACGATGCCTTCCAGCAGGTCCCCGAGCGAGAGGTCCAGTTCGCTGGCCAGCGCCTTGAGCACCTTCAGCAGGCGGCTCTCCAGCCGTACGCCGGTCTGGGTGCGGGTGATTTCCTTCATGTGCCAGATGTTACCAAGGTAACTTGGTAACATGCAAGCCGCAGCCGGCAGGCAGCCCCGTCGCGCGACCCCATCGAACTGGTGGCGGCAGGACCGCGGCCGGTGGCGCCCAGCCGGCGGGCGCGCTGGCGACGGTCCTTATGGGGTAATTCCCGTAGGGCGCGCAGCGTTAGCCCCCGTTTGGGGCAGGCATGCTGCGGTGGCGCTACCCGGGGCAGCCAGTTCTGTTCTAATTTGCGGTCCTATGCACACCGCGCGCGACATCTCCGGGTACCGCAAGCACTGGGCCGCACGCTTCGGCACGGCCCCGTTCCTGCCCATGTCGCGCGCCGAGATGGACCTGCTCGGCTGGGACAGCTGTGACGTGATCATCGTCAGCGGCGATGCCTACGTCGACCACCCGAGCTTTGGCATGGCCATCGTCGGGCGGGTACTGGAGGCGCAGGGCTTCCGGGTCGGCATCATCGCGCAGCCTGACTGGCACAGTGCCGAGCCCTTCGCAGCGCTCGGCCGGCCGAACCTGTTCTTCGGCATCACCGCCGGCAACATGGACTCGATGGTCAACCGCTACACCTCGGACCGCCGGGTGCGCAGCGACGACGCCTACACCCCGGGCGGGGCCGGCGGCAGCCGGCCGGACCGCTCGGTCATCGTCTACGCGCAGCGCGCCCGCGAGGCCTTCCGCGACGTGCCGATCGTGATCGGCGGCATCGAGGCCTCGCTGCGCCGCATTGCCCACTTCGACTACTGGTCGGAGAAGGTGCGTCGCTCGGTGCTGCTGGATGCGAAGGCCGACATGCTCATCTTCGGCAACGGCGAGCGGCAGATCTGCGAACTTGCCCACCGTCTGGCCGCCGGGGAGGCGATCGCGGACATCACCGACATGCGCGGCACGGTGTTCGCCCGCAAGGCCGTGCCGGCAGGCTGGATCGAGGTCGACTCGACGCACCTGGACGCACCCGGCCCGCTCAACCCGCCGCTGGACCCGTACGCAATGGCGACCCCGGCAGGGGCTGATGCCGCCGCGGCCCCGCCGTGCAGCACTGACGCGCCGCCGCCGGCGGAGAAGGTGGTGCGCTTCGTTAGGCGCGTGAAGAGTGCCGACCGCGAGCACAGCGTGATCCGGCTGCCCTCGCACGAGGCGGTGGCGGCCGACCCGGTGCTGTACGCGCATGCCTCGCGCATCCTGCACCTGGAGTCCAACCCCGGCAACGCGCGCGCCCTGGTGCAGCGCCACGGCGACCACGACGTGTGGCTGAATCCCCCACCTATACCGCTCACCACCAAGGAGATGGACTGGGTGTACGAGCGTGCCTACCGGCGCGTCCCGCACCCGTTCTACGGCGACGCCAGCATCCCGGCCTACAAGATGATCCGCTTCTCGGTGGCGATCCAGCGCGGCTGCTTCGGCGGCTGCACCTTCTGCTCGATCACCGAGCATGAGGGTCGCATCATCCAGAGCCGCTCGGAGGACTCGGTGGTGCGCGAGATCGAGGACGTGCGTGACAAGGTGCCCGGCTTCACCGGTGTGATCTCGGACCTGGGCGGGCCGACGGCCAACATGTACCGCCTGGCCTGCAAGTCCCCCGAGATCGAGAGCGCCTGCCGCCGTCCCTCGTGCGTCTACCCGGGGGTGTGCCCGAACCTCAACACCGACCACACGCCGCTGATCAAGCTGTACCGGCGCGCGCGTGCGCTGCCGGGCATCAAGAAGGTCCTGATCGCCTCCGGCGTGCGCTACGACCTGGCGATCGAGTCGCCCGAGTACGTCAAGGAACTCGCCCAGCACCACACCGGCGGCTACCTCAAGATCGCGCCCGAGGCGCTCGCCGAGGGGCCGCTGTCGAAGATGATGAAGCCGGGCATCGGTGCCTACGACCGCTTCAAGGAGCTGTTCGACCGCTACTCGAAGGAGGCGGGCAAGGAGCAGTACCTCATCCCTTACTTCATCGCCGCACACCCGGGCACCAGCGACCAGGACATGCTGGAACTGGCGCTGTGGCTGAAGAAGGGTGGCTTGCGCGCCGACCAGGTGCAGGCGTTCCTGCCCGGGCCGATGGCCACGGCCACCGCGATGTACCACTCCGGCAAGAACCCTCTCAAGCGCGTGACGCGCAGCAGCGAGGAGGTCGTGGTACCCAAGGGCATCAAGGTGCGTCGCCTGCACAAGGCCTTCCTGCGCTACCACGACCCGAACAACTGGCCGGTGCTGCGCGAGGCGCTGCGGCGCATGGGGCGCGCGGAGCTGATCGGCAGCGCGCGCCACCAGCTGATCCCGGCCTACCAGCCCGCCGGCACCGGCGGGCTGGGCGGTGGCGGCGCGGCGCGGCCGTTCCGCACCCAGCACACCGGCCTGCCGCGCACCCCACCGGCACCGCGCGGCCGCGGTCCCAAGCCGCGCTGAGGGCATCGCGCTGGTGGGCCTGCGGCGCCGGCGATACGATACCCCCCACCCTATAGCACCGCGGCTGTGCCATGACGAACTTCACCACCCTGCTGCAACAGGGCAACTCCTGGCTGTTCGTGCCCAGTGCGATGCTGCTCGGTGCCCTGCACGGCCTGGAGCCCGGGCACTCCAAGACCATGATGGCCGCGTTCATCATCGCCGTGCGTGGCACGCTCGGGCAGGCGGTGCTGCTCGGGCTCGCCGCCACCGTCTCGCACACCGCCATCGTCTGGTTGATCGGCCTGGCCGGCCTCTACTTCGGCAAGCAGTTCAATACCGAGGCGAGCGAGCCGTACCTGCAGGTTGCCTCTGCGGTACTGATCATCGCGGTCGCCTCGTGGATGATGTGGCGCACCTGGCGCGCGACCGCGGCCCGGCACGCGCACGAGGAGGAGCACCATCACCACGATGGCCCGCGCCGCGTCGACACCGGCCACGGGGTCTTCCTGCTCGCGCTGTCCTCGCCAGGCGGCGCCGCGCACTTCTGCCTGCATGCCGAGGCCGGCCCGCTGTGTTCGGCTGAGCATGTGCAGGTGGAGACCGAGCGTCGCGACGGCAGCCGCGAGGTGTTCACGTTCCGGCGCGAGGCCGGTCACCTGGTCTCGGCGCAGGCGATCGCCCTGCCGCACGAGTTCGTGGCGCGGCTGCGCCTGGGGGACGACCACCACGTGCACTCGTATGACCTGGAGTTCACTTCAGACGGCCACGGTCATGCGATCAAGGACTATGACCAGCTCGATGTCAGCGCGCCGGGCTACCAGGATCCACACGAGCTGGCGCATGCCAATGATATCCGCCGGCGCTTCAGCAACCGCCAGGTGACCACGGGACAGATCGTGATGTTCGGCCTCACCGGCGGGCTGATCCCGTGCCCGGCGGCGGTGACCGTGCTGCTGCTGTGCCTGCAGCTGAAGAAGTTCGCCCTCGGGGTGACGCTCGTGCTGGGGTTCAGCCTCGGGCTGGCGGTGACGATGGTCGCCTCCGGGGCGCTGGCGGCCCTGGGGGTGAAGCACCTGTCGCGCCATGTCGGGGGCTTCACCGTGCTCGCCGAGCGCGCCCCTTATTTCTCCGGGGCGCTGATCCTGCTGGTTGGCCTGTACCTGGGTTACCAGGGAATCCGCGCACTTAGCTGACACCTGCCGCGGGCGGGATTGCGGACGCGGCGGCGCCAAGAGTAGGGTGCCGTGATGGGAATCCGATGGCGTACCGCGTGGCCCGTGGCGCTCGCAAGTGTCGCGCTGGCGGGAACCATGGCAGCGCCGGTGCAGGCGACGGCGGCCGCGCCAGCTTCGGCGGGCGTGGCCACCGTGCTGGAGATCAACGGGGCGATCGGGCCGGCAACCTCGCGTTATGTGGTCCGCGGAATCCAGAACGCCGCCGCCAGCGGCAGCCACCTGGTCATCCTCGAGCTTGATACCCCCGGCGGCCTGGACAGCGCGATGCGCGACATCATCCGCGCGATCCTCGCCTCCCCGGTGCCGGTGGCCAGTTACGTCGCCCCCTCGGGGGCGCGTGCCGCAAGCGCTGGCACCTACATCCTCTACGCCAGCCAGGTCGCGGCGATGGCACCGGCGACCAACCTGGGCGCTGCCACCCCGGTTTCCATCGGTGGCGGTGACGAGCCGGCACCCGCGCCATCGCTGCCGGCGAGCACGCCGCCGCCGGCAGCGACGGCGCCCGCCAGTGCGGCGAAGGAAGAGGCGGGCGGCAGCGCCATGCACCACAAGGTGGTCAACGACGCCGTCGCCTACATCCGCGGGCTGGCGGAACTGCGCGGCCGCAATGCCGAGTGGGCCGAGCAGGCGGTGCGCGGGGCCGCAAGCCTGTCTGCAAATGCAGCACTGGACCAGAAGGTCGTCGACCTCATTGCACGCGACATCCCCGAACTGCTGGCACGCATCGACGGCCGCGAGGTGCAGGTCGCGGGCAAGCCGGTGAAGCTGGCCACCCGCGGGCTCGAGGTGGTGCGCGCGCGACCGGACTGGCGCACCCAGCTGCTGGCAGTCATCACCAACCCGACGATTGCCTACGGGCTGATGCTGATCGGCATCTGGGGCCTGCTGCTGGAGGGCTACAACCCCGGCGTGGTGCTGCCCGGGGTGGTCGGCTCGATCTGCCTGCTCCTTGCGCTGTTCGCCTTCCAGATCCTGTCAGTCAACTACGCAGGGCTTGCGCTGGTTGCGGTCGGGGTCGGCATGATCGTCGCGGAATTCTTCCTGCCGACCTACGGCTCGCTCGGCATCGGTGGCCTGATCGCCTTCGTGGTCGGCTCGCTGATCCTGTTCGACTCCGACGTGCCTGGCATGGGCGCGGTGCGCCCGCTGATCGCAGCGTTCGCAACGGTCGGGGCACTGGCAATTGCCAGCGATCGTCTTCCTGGCGACGCGCGCGATGCGCCGCCCGGTGACCACCGGCACGCAGGGCATGATCGGTGCGAGTGCCGAGGTGGTCGGTGAGTTCCCGGGTCGCGGGCGCGTGCGCTACGGCGGGGAGCTGTGGAGCGCGCGCAGCCAGGTGCCGCTGCACCCCGGCGATGCCACGCGCATCGTGAGGGTGGAAGGGCTAACATTATGGGTCGAGCCACAGTGATCCTGACTTAACGCGGAGACGCACCATGCCATTCGGAATTGCCGTCGTCGTCCTTCTGATCGTGCTGGTGTTCAGCTGCATCAAGGTCCTGAACGAATACGAGCGCGGCGTCATGTTCACGCTCGGCCGCTTCACCGGCATCAAGGGGCCCGGGCGTCATCTTCGTGGTGCCGATCGCGCAGCAGATGCGCAAGGTCGACCTGCGCGTGATCGTGCTGAACGTCCCCAAGCAGGACGTGATCACGCGCGACAACGTCTCGGTGAAGGTGAACGCGGTGGTCTACTTCCGCATCGTCGACGCCGGCAAGGCGATCATCCAGGTCGAGAACGCCTTCGATGCGACCAGCCAGGTGGCGCAGACCACGCTGCGCTCGGTGGTCGGGCCAGCACGAGATGGATGACCTGCTCTCGCAGCGCGACAAGCTCAACGTCGACCTGCAGCGCATCCTCGACCAGGCCACCGAGGTGTGGGGCATCAAGGTATCGAACGTCGAGATCAAGGACGTCGACCTGGACGAGAGCATGATCCGCGCCATGGCCAAGCAGGCCGAGGCCGAGCGCACGCGCCGCGCCAAGATCATCCATGCCGAGGGCGAGAGCCAGGCGGCCGCGATGCTGGTGGAGGCGGCGAAGTCCCTCGAGCAGGCCCCCAGTGCGCTGCAGCTGCGCTACCTGCAGACCCTCGCGGACATCTCGCACGAGCGCACCCAGATCGTCGTCTTCCCGCTGCCGCTGGACCTGATCAAGCCTTTCCTGCAAGAGCGGTGAATAGCAGCCGCACGCTGGCACTCGCCGGCGTACTGCTGGCGCTGGCCACCGCCTGCGGCGCCTTCGGCGCGCACACGCTCAAGGGCCAGCTTGCCCCGGACCGGCTGCAGCTGTGGGAGACCGCGGTACGCTACCAGTTCTTCCAGGTCGCTGGGCCTGCTGGGCGTGGGACTGGCGCTGCGCGGCGCCGATGGCGGCGCCCTGCGCACGGTCGCCGCCCTGCTCGTGTCGGCAGGGACCGTGCTGTTCTGTGGCAGCCTCTACGCGCTGAGCTTCTCCGCCCCGCGCCTGCTCGGGGTCCTCACCCCGGTCGGGCGGGCTCGCCTGGATCGCCGGCTGGCTGCTGTATGCACGGGCGCTGTGGCGCCACTGACCGACACAGGATGCGCGCAATGTGGAAGCGTTATGCCGTCGCCGCCGGTGCGGCGGGGTAGCCTGCTGGTAGTCGCGGGCGCGGCGCGAGCGCAGTCGCAGCCGGCCGCGCCCGCGGTGGCCGTGATCGCCCCGTTCGGGGTCGACCTGCGGCGCGCGACCTCGCGGTGCATGCGGGCGATGACTTCTACCGCTACGCGGAAGGGCACTGGCTCGACACCAACAAGATCCCGCCGGACCGCACGCGCTGGGGATCGTTCGACGAGCTGGACGAGCGCGCGCAGCAGCAGGTGCTTGGCATCGTGCAGGGGCTACCGGCGGATGCCCCCGAGGGCAGCAATGCCCAGAAGGTCGGCGACTACTACCGCGCCTTCATCGACACCGCGGCCATCGAGCAGCGCGGCCTCGAGCCGGCGCGTGCCGGCATCGACGCGATCACCCAGGCGCAGGAACTACCAGGACCTGACGCGCCTCATGGGACGCCCGGACCTGGCGCTCAAGGCGCCGCTGCGCGTGGGCATCTGCGATCGACCAGAAGAACCCCGACCGCTACGCCGTGATCATCACGCAAAGTGGCCTGGGGATGCCGGACCGCGACTACTACCTCAAGGACGACCCGGTCTATGCGAACCTGCGTACCAAGTACGTGGCGCATATTGGCCGCATGCTGCGCTCGGCGGCGAACCGCAGCCGCAGGAAGCTGCGCAGGCGATCCTCGACGTCGAGACGCGCATCGCCCGGCTGCACTGGCCCGCGGCCAAGCGTCGCGAGCGCGACCTCACTTACAATCCGCGCACGCGGGCCGAGCTCGAGCAGCTGGTGCCCGGATTCTCCTGGGAGACACTGCTGGCGAGCGAGCAAGTCGGCGCGCAGCCGCAGTTCGTGGTGCGCGAACTGGATGCAGTGCAGGGCCTCGGGCAGCTGTTCCTGCAGGTGCCGCTGGACACCTGGCGCGCCTACCTCAAGTACCACTACCTGGTGAGCGTCGCCGCGCTGCTGCCGCATGCCTTCGACGATGAGGCGTTCGACTTCTACCGGCGCACGCTCAAGGGCCAGCAGCAGCAGCGTCCACGCGACAAGCGTGCGGCGTACGCGCTGGACAACGACCTGGGGGAGGCGGTCGGGGAGCTGTATGTCGCGCGCTACTTTCCGGCGTCCTCCAAGCAGCAGGTAAGCGAGCTGGTGGAGAACCTGCGCGCGACATATGCGCAGCGCATCAGCGCGCTCACCTGGATGAGTGCGGCCACCAAGAAGGTAGCGCTGGAGAAACTGGCGGCGTTTCATCCCAAGCTTGGCTACCCGGACAAGTGGCGCGACTACTCGCAGCTGTCGATCGTCAAGGGCGACGCCTTCGGCAACGCCGTGCGCGCCCGCGTGTTCGACTGGGACCGGCAGGTGCGGCGGCTGAACGAGCCGACCGACCGTGGCGAGTGGGGCATGACACCGCAGACCATCAACGCCTACTACAACTCGACCTTCAACGAGGTGGTGTTCCCGGCGGCGATCCTGCAGCCGCCGTTCTTCGACCCCAACGCCGACCCGGCGGTGAACTATGGTGCCATCGGGGCGGTGATCGGCCACGAGATGGGCCACGGCTTCGATGACCAGGGCTCCAAGTCCGATGCGCGCGGGGTGTTGCACACCTGGTGGGCGCCGCAGGATACCGAGGCGTTCAAGAAGCTCACCGACTCGCTGGCCGTGCAGTACGACGAGTTCACCGTGCTGCCCGGACTCAATGTCAACGGGCGGCTCACCCTCGGGCGAGAACATCGGCGACCTGGGCGGCATCTCGGTGGCCTACGACGCCTACCACCGCTCGCTGCACGGCGCCACGCCGCGCGCGCTGGACGGGATCACTCCCGACCAGCGGTTCTTCCTCTCCTACGCGCAGATCTTCCGCTCGCTGGACCGTGACGAGGCGACCCGCTCGCAGGTGCTCAGCGACCCGCACAGCCCGCCGCGCTTCCGCGTGAACGGCGTGGTGCGCAACATGGATGCCTGGTACGCCGCCTTCGCCGTGGGGCCGCAGGACAAGCTGTACCTCGCGCCTGCCCAGCGCGTCCGCATCTGGTGAGATCGGGACTGCCGATCGATGAGGCACTCGGGCCGCTGTGCGCGGCCCTGCGCTCGGCCGGCGCGGCGGTGCTGCAGGCGCCCCCCGGTGCGGGCAAGAGCACCGTCGTGCCGCTGGCACTGCTCGAGGAAGACTGGGTGGCTGGCCGGCGCCTGCTCATGCTCGAGCCACGCCGCCTGGCCGCGCGCGCGGTCGCGCAGCGCATGGCCGCACACCTGCGGCGAGGCGGTCGGCGGCACCGTCGGCTACCGCATGAGGATGGACACGCGCGTCTCGCGTGACACGCGCATCGAGGTGATCACCGAGGGCATCCTGACGCGGATGCTGCAGTCCGACCCCGCCCTGGAGGACGTCGCGGTGGTGATCTTCGATGAGTTCCATGAGCGCAGCCTGCAGGCGGACCTGGGCCTGGCGCTCACCCTCGACGCGCGCACGCAGCTCAATCCCGGCCTGCGCGTGCTGGTCATGTCCGCGACCCTCGACGCGGCGGCCGTGGCGCGGCTGCTGGGGGACGCGCCATTGATCAGCGCGCCGGGGCGCACCTTCGAGGTGGCCACGCGCTTCCATGGCGCGGGCCTGCCGCCGTTGCCGTCTGCGGCCGGCCACGCACCCGACACGGCCGAGCGGCGCGTCGCGCACCTGATCGGGCTTGCCCTGGAGGAGGAGGGCGGCGACATCCTGGCCTTCCTACCCGGAGCCGCGGAGATCCGGCGCGTGCACTCGCACCTGCAAGGTGCGTCCCTGCCGCGCGGGACCCGGGTGCTGCCGCTGTACGGGGACCTTGCCGGGGAGCACCAGGACGCAGCGCTGCGGCCCGCGGCCGCGGGTGAGCGCAAGGTCGTGCTCGCCACCAACATCGCCGAGACCAGCCTGACGATCCCCGGCGTGCGCGTTGTGGTGGACTCCGGACTGATGCGCCGCTCGCGCTTTGACCCGGTCACCGGCATGAGCCGCCTGGAAACCCAGCGCATCTCGCGCGCCTCCGCCGAGCAGCGCCGCGGCCGTGCCGGGCGTACCCAGGCCGGCGTGTGCTACCGCGCCTGGAGCGAGGGGGCGCAGGCAAGTCTTGCGGCATTCACCAGCCCGGAGATCGTCGAGGCGGACCTTGCGCCGCTGGCACTGGAACTGGCGAGCTGGGGCACGCGCAACGCGGCTGAGCTGCGCTGGCTCGACCCGCCGCCCGAGGCCATGCTCGCCAGCGCCCGCGACCTGCTGCAGCGCCTGGGCGCGCTCACGCAGGACGGGCGCATCAGCGCCCACGGCCGCGAGATGGCGCGCATCGGCGTGCACCCACGCCTGGCCCACATGCTGCTGCGCGCCAGGCCACTGGGGCTTGCGCGCCTGGCGGGCCAGCTGGCCGCATTGCTGTCCGAGCGCGACCTGCTGCGCGGGGCAGGGGCGCGCGACGTGGACGTGCGCACGCGCGTGGAGATCATCCGCGGCGAGTCAGCGCACGCATCGCTCGACCGCGGCATGCTGCAGCGCGCGCGCCAGGCCGCGCGCGCCCTGGAACAGCAGTGCGGCGGCGGCGTGCCGGCACAGCCGGAGGATTCCGGCTCGGCCGGACTTTTGCTCGGCTTTGCCTACCCCGACCGCATCGGCCGCCGGCGCGGCGGCGGCGAGGGGCGCTACACCCTGGCCAACGGGCGCGGTGCGCACTTCCCCGAGCCGCAGGGTCTCGGGCGCCAGGAGTTCATCGTCGCGGTGGACCTGGATGACCGTGACCGCGACGCGCGCATCCTCATGGCCGCGCCGCTTGCAGCGCAGGACCTGTTCACGCACTTCGCCGCGCAGCTGGTGCGCGGCGAGTCGGTCGAGTGGAGCACGCGCGATCAGGCGGTGCTGGCACGCCGCACCGTCATGCTCGGCTCCCTGGTGCTCGAGGAAAAGCCCCTGCTGGAGGTGCCGGCCGATGCCGCCAGGACCGCGATGCTGCGCGGGGTGCGCGAGCTGGGCATCGCCGCGCTGCCGTGGGAGCGCGACGCGCGCGACCTGCAGGCGCGCATCGAGTTCGTGCGCGCCGCGCTCGGGAGCGACGCGGTGGCCTGGCCGGAGGTCAGCGACACCGCCCTGGCCGGCTCGCTGGAGGCGTGGCTGGCGCCATGGCTGGACGGGGTCACGCGGCGCGACCACCTTGCCAGGTTGTCCATCGTGGAGGCCCTGGGCGGCCTGCTCACATACCAGCAGCGCCGCGAGCTGGACGAGTGGGCCCCGACGCACCTGACCATGCCCACAGGCTCGCGCATCCGCGTCGACTACCTCGATGAGAGCGCCCCGGCGGTGTCGGTGCGCCTGCAGGAGGTGTTCGGATTGTCCGCCTCGCCGCTGCTGGGCCGCGGCCGCGTGCCGGTCACCTTCAAGCTGCTGTCCCCCGCGCAGCGCCCGGTGCAGGTCACGCGCGACCTCGGCGGCTTCTGGCGCGGCTCGTATGCGCAGGTGCGCAAGGACATGCGCGGGCGCTATCCGCGGCACTACTGGCCGGAGAACCCGCTGGAGGCGCAGCCGGTGCGCGGCACGCGCCGCAGGTGAGGCGCGCGGTATCGGGTATATTCGCGCCCCACTGACCCCAAGGAAGAAGCGCCCCCAATATGATCTCCGCCCGCGAGGCACTCAAGGCACTGCAGGAGGGCAACCAGCGCTTCGCCGCTGACCGGCCCCGTGACGGCGGCGACACCACGGAACGTCGCCGGGCGCTCGCCCTGGAACAGGCGCCATTTGCGATCATCCTGGGCTGCTCGGATGCGCGGGTGCCCGCTGAGATCGTGTTCGACCAGGGGCTGGGGGACCTGTTCGTGATCCGCGTCGCAGGCAACATCGTGGCCCCCTCGCAGGTGGGCAGCGTGGAGTTTGCCGCGGAGGCATTCGGCACGCGGCTGGTCGTGGTGCTCGGCCACACCAAGTGCGGTGCGATCCACGCGACCCTGCAGCAGCTGGCCCGGCCCTGGAAAGAGCAGTCGCGCAACCTCAGCACGATCGTGGATCGCATCCGCCCGGCGGTCGAGGGGTTGCTGGCCCGGCCGGGGGTCGATACGGGCACCCTGGAGCACGAGGCGGTGCGCGCCAACATCCGCATGTCAGCCGATCACCTGCGCCACGGCTCGGAGGTGCTCGAGGAGCTGATCCGCAAGCGCGGCCTGCTGGTGGTGGGTGCCGAGTACTCGCTGGAGACCGGCATCGTGGAATTCTTCGACGGCATGCCCGTCGACTAAGCAGATGCCGGTGCAACCTCGGTCCGTGAGGTTGCACCGGTGACCCTGCACGCAGGCCCCGGGCGCCTGCGCCTTGAGGGCGTTACTTGGCAGCCTTCGCCTTGGCCGCGTCGCAGTCAGCCTTGCTCATCTCGAGGAATCCCTTGCCCTTGCAGGAATTCTGGCCCTTGCAGGCGTTGTTGGCGCTCTTGCAAGCCGACTGGCCCTTGCAGGAGTTGACGCCCGTGCACTGCACGTTCGCATCGGCAGCCGCGGCGGTGCCGATCATCGCGGAGCTGAACAGCATGGCGGCGGCGGTGGCAGCGGCCAGACCTGAGTTTTTCAATCGCATGGATGCATTCCTCGTTGTTGGGAGACCCGGGTAAGGCCCGGTAAGGCAGGAGACCGGTGGGGCCGGCGAATTGTTGCGCCACCCATGACTAGTGCAGGCGCGTTCCCGGCGCGGCCGCGGCCTTGCGGCCCGCCCAGCGCTCCAGGAAGTGGTCGACCGAGGCCGCGCCGGCCCCGGCGATGGCGAGCCACAGGAACAGCGCCAGGTACTCAGTCTCGTCGAACCCCAGGAAAGTCTCCAGGGAGTCCACGTCGGCCCACTTGGCCGACTTGATGGCGACGATCATGGTGATGCCCAGCGCGCCGGCGGAGATCCGCGTCAGCAGCCCCAGCAGCAGGAACAGGCCGCCGAAGAACTCCACGCCGGAGACAAAGGGCGCCAGCACATGGGGGGCGGGAATGCCCCAGTCCACGAAGTTGCTGGTGACCAGCGGCAGGTTGTGCAGCTTGCCCCAGCCGCTCCACATGAACACCCAGCCGACCACGATGCGCGCGAACAGGGGAGCGAGCCAGCCGATATGTGCGGCGATACGGCGGGGCCATTCGATCAGCCATTGGATGAGCATGTTCACGGTTGTTCCTGTCGCGGTGATGTCACAGTTGCACGAGGAGACCGGGCAGTGTCGACGCGATATTGCCGGGTACGGTGACCGCCGTGCGTATAATCCGCGCCAGCGACACTCTATGCGCAATTCCCCGCCCGAATCCCCGGTCTTATCTATCAGCGATCGGCTGCCCGGAGCGGCATCCGGTGAGCCGATCGTACGTCTGTTCGAATCCATGCGACCGGACCTGCTGCGCTTCGCCCAGTGGCTGTCGCGCGACAGGGCCATTGCGGAGGACATAGTGCAGGAGTCGCTGCTGCGGGCCTGGCGCTCGCGCGAGGCGCTGAAGGATGCAGGCGCCGCCCGACCCTGGCTGCTGACCATCGTGCGCCGCGAGCACGCCCGCCTGTACGAGCGCAAGCGCCTGGAGCTGGTGCCGCTGGAGGACGTGGTCGAGACCCAGGCGAGCCCGGCGCTCGCCGAACCGGATAGTGAGTTGTTTGCGCTGCGTCACGCGATCATGAAGTTACCACTTGAATACAGGGAGCCGCTGCTGCTGCAGGTCATCGGCGGCTTCACCACCGCGGAGATCGCGCAGGAACTGTCGCTGTCGTCCACGGCGGTGCTGACGCGCCTGTTCCGCGCGCGCAATAAGCTGCGCGTGATCTGCGGCATGACCGCGGCGGCGGACGTACCGGATGCGCCGGATGCGCCGGATGCGGGGGAGACGGCGTGAACTGCGAACACGCACGCCTGCTGATCGGCGCCGATCCGGCTGCCATGCCCGAGGAACTCGGTGAGCACCTTGCCTCGTGCCCGGCCTGCAGCGCGTTCCGCGCCGAGATGCTGGGCCTGGAGGGCAACATCCAGCGCGCGCTGCAGCAGCCGCCACTGCCGGCAGCGGTGCCCGCATCCGTGCACCAGCTGCGCCCGCGCACGGTCAAGCCGGCCTGGCGCCAGTGGGCGCTGGCGGCAAGCGTGCTGCTGGCCACCGCGCTGGTGGTCGGCAGCTGGGTGCTGCGTCCCGGTGACACGCTGGCGCGCGACGTGGTGAACCACGTCAAGGGAGAGCCGGACAGCTGGCTGAGCGAGCGCCACGTCGATGCCGCCGGGCTTGCCGCGGCGCTTGCCGGCGGCGGTGTCGCGCTGGACCTGGCCTCCGACAAGATCGTCTACGCGCAGAGCTGCTTCTTCCACGGCCACTACGTGCCGCACCTGGTGCTGCAGACCTCGCAGGGCCCGGCCACGGTGCTGCTGCTGCGGCACGAAAAGGTCACCTCGGTGCACACGTTCAATGAGGGTGGCATGTCCGGAGTCATCGTGCCGGCGCAGGGCGGCGGCGGCATTGCGGTGCTCGAGCGCAGCCGCGGCGATGTCGCCACGCTCGCGCAGCAGATGCAGCAGGACGTGCACTGGCTGCCCGGGGAGCACTAGTCGCCGGGCCATCCGGCCCGGCTCGCTCGCGCGGCATTGCATGAGTTGCCGTTCGCGCGCGATGCATCCGCGCGAGCGCTGTTCCATAATCGGCGCCCAGACACACCACACCAGTCGAGGGGCGCAGTAATGAGTGGCATCAACCGCCGGGACCTGGTCGTCGGTGCGGGCGGCATCTGTGCGGGCCTGCTGGTACGCAGCACTGCCCTGGGTGCCGCCACGGGCGCCGCGGCCGTCCCGGCCGCGCCCGTGGCGCGCGTCGAAGTGGTGAAGGACACCTACTTCGGGGAGACCCTGAGCGATCCGTACCGCTGGATGGAGAATGCCAGGGACCGCGAGTGGCTGCCCTACCTGAAGGGCCAGAACGCGCACACGCGCGCGCTGCTGGACCTCATCCCCGGCCGTGCGGCACTGCTGGGGCGCATCCAGCAGCTGTCCGGGAACACTGCCGCGACCCGCGGCCTGCAGCGTGCCGGCGCGCGGCTGTTCTTCGAGCAGCGCCCGGCCGGGGCGGACAACTTCAAGCTGTTCGTGCAGGAGGGTGGCATCGACCGGGTGCTCATCGACCCGACCGCCAGCAGCGGCACGAACACGCACCAGTCGCTGGACTGGTGGCAGGCCTCCCCCGACGGCAGGCACGTGGTGTACGGCCTCTCGCGCGACGGCAGCGAGGACTCGGTCCTGCACGTGCTCGAGGTCGACGGTGCCCGCGACCTGCCCGAGCGCATCAGCAACGCCGAGGGCGCGCAGCCCAGCTGGCTCAGCGACAGCAGCGGCTTCTTCTACAACCAGCTCACCGCCGCGGTGGCCACCCCGGAGCGCTACCTCGACAGCCAGGCGCGCTTCCACCGGCTCGGCAACGACCCGGCGGCGGACCCCATCCTGATGAAGCGCGGACTTGACCCGCAGGTGAGCTACGAGCGCATCCAGATGCCGCACATCCGCGCCTTCGAGGGCTCCGGCCATGCGCTGCTGGAGCTAACTGACGTGCGCAGCGAGGCGCGCCTGTTCGTCGCCGCGCTGGCCGAGGTGCTCGCGGGCAAGGCGCGCTGGGTGCCGGTGGCCGGATTCGAGGACGAGGTGACCTCGAGCCTGATCGACGGCGACAGCCTGTACCTGCTGGCCAACAAGGACCACTCGCGTGGCCGCATCCTCAGGGCGAGCATCGCAAGCCCGGCGATCGCGACCGCGACCGAGGTCGTGCCGCAGGGGGACTGGGTGATCGAGGACATCCACCTCGCGCGCGACGGGCTGTACATGCGCCTGCTGGACGGGGGCATCTCGCGGCTGCGCCGCCTGGGCCGCGACGGCAAGGTCAGCGACATCGCGCTGCCCTTTGACGGCACCATGAGTGCGCCGGAGGTTTCCGCCACCCTGGACGGCGCGCTGTTCGGCCTGACCGGCTGGCTGACCCCTGCGGATGTCTGGTCGGTGGATGCCACAGGACGGCTGACCGAGACGCGGCTCACGCCGCAGCCACGCATTGACGTGAGCGGCTACCAGAGCCAGCACCTGTTCGCGACCACGCGCGACGGCACGCGCGTGCCGTACATCGTCATTCATCGCAAGGGACTGAAGCTCGATGGCTCCGCGCCGGCCTGGATCTGCGCCTACGGTTCCTATGGGCTGCCGGCCTACACGCCGTCCTTCGCCGGGCGCACGCTCGCGCTGATCGATGCCGGCTTCGTGGTCGGCTACGCCTACGTGCGCGGTGGCGGGGAGTTCGGCCGCGACTGGCACAAGGCCGGCCAGCTGGCCAACAAGCCCAACACCTGGCGCGACCTGATCGACGTTTGCGAGGACCTGTGCGCGCGCAAGTACTCCGCGCCCGCGCGACTTGCGATCGGCGGGCGTTCGGCCGGCGGCATCACCGTCGGGCGCGCGATGACCGAGCGCCCGGATCTGTTTGCCGCGGTGATCGACGGGGTCGGCTGGTCCAACCCGCTGCGCTACGTGGTCGAGCAGGACGGTTATGGCGAGGAGCCCGAGTGGGGCGTGATCACCGAGGAGTCCGGCTACCGGGCCCTGCGGGCGATCGACAGCTACCAGTCGGTCAAGGACGGGGTGGCATACCCGGCGGTACTGCTGACCACCGGGGTCACTGACCCGCGCGTGGCTCCCTTCCACGTCGGCAAGATGACCGCGCGGCTGCAGGCCGCCACGACTTCGCACAAGCCGATCCTGCTGCGCGTGGATTTCGATGCCGGCCACGGCATCGGTTCCACCCGTGCCCAGCAGGACCGCGAGGCGGCCGACACCTACGCGTTCCTGCTCTGGCAGACCGGCGCGAAGGGCTACCAGCCGAAGGGTTAGCCCGGGGAACCCGGCCGGCGGCGCTGTGATCTGCGCGATGCGGGTTGGCCGTGCCAGAATCCGCCGCAGTGTTGCCAACGCGGGAGACTCAGGCATGAACAGATCAAGTGTCGTGGCGGCGGCTGTCGTATTGCTCGGCTGTCCGCTGGTGTTCGCGCAGGATGCACTGCAGTTCGGGCTCAAGAGCCAGCAGCTGGTGGCCGAGGACGCCAGGGTGCGCGTCATCCGCTTCACGCCCAACCCGGGTGACAAGACCCCCATGCACTCGCATCCGAACTATGTCGTCTACGTGGTCAAGGGCGGGCGCGTGAAATACACGCTGCCCGACGGCACGACGACCATCAGCGACCTCAAGGCCGGCCAGGTGCTGCTGAAGCCACCGGTCACGCACTCGGACGAGGCCCTCGACGCGGTGGAGATCATCATCGTCGAGCTCAAGCAGTAGGGGATGCCGCGAATGCGCTGCTGGCTCGGCATGGCCGGCCACGCAGGCTGTCCGGATGGCATGTTTGATTGCCGTGTCCGACCCGCATACCCTGCTCAGGGTATTCGAACGGGACCCAGGAGAAACGACCCCATGCCTCGCATTGTTAAGCTGATCCTGACTAGTGCCGCCGCGTGCCTGCTGGCGGCGTGCACCTCTTCGTCCCACGTGCTGGTGGGTAACGCGCGGCCTGCGATCTCCCCTGACCAGGTGAAGATCTATTACGAGCCGCCGTCGAAGTACGAGCAGATCGCGACGCTGGACGCCTCGAGCAGCTCGATGTCCTTCTCCGACCAAGCCAAGACCGACGATGCAATCGCGAAGCTCAAGGCCGAGGCGGCCAAGGTGGGCGCGAACGGGATCCTGCTGCAGGGTGTCGAGAAGCACCAGACCGGTTCGATCGGCCTGGGCGTGGGCGGCGGCAGCTACGGTCCTTCCTCGGCCTCCGGCGGCAGCGTCGGTGGCAGTGGCGGGCTGTACAACAAGAACGCCAGAGGGCTGGCGATCTATGTGCCGCCTGATGCGGTTGTGCCCGGGATGGTCTCCCCGCCGCCACTGCCAACCCCGGCCCCGGCAGAATCCCACTGACACTCGAGGCGACTGGCCGGCGGCCGGGCGCTCCCGCGGAGGCCGCCGCACAGGAACCAGTCTCGATGCAGCAGTGCGACGTCGCGGTGATCGGCGGCGGACCTGCCGGCAGTACGGCCGCAGCCCTGCTGGCGCGCATGGGCCACCGGGTGATCGCCCTGGAAAAGGCGCACCACCCGCGCTTCCACATCGGCGAGTCGCTGCTGCCGATGAACCTGCCGCTGTTCGAGCGGCTGGGCGTCATGGAGAAGGTGCGCGCGCTGGGGGTGTACAAGCCGGGGGCCGATTTCGAGGCCGACAACGAGCGCGGTTACAACACGTTCGCGTTCGCGCGTGCGCTGGGCAAGAGTCCCCCGCATGCCTTCCAGGTGTACCGCCAGGACTTCGACCGCATGTTGTACGAGCACGCGCGCGGCTGCGGCGCCGACGCGCGCGAGGGGCACGAGGTCGTGAGCCTCGAGCAGCGCGGCGCGCGTGAATCGCTGCTCGAGGTGCGCACCGACGCCGGCGCCAGCTACCAGGTCCGGGCACGCTACGTCGTCGACGCCAGCGGCCGCGACACCTTCCTCTCGGCCCGGCGCAAGCTGCGGCGCCGCAACCCGGAGCACCAGAGCGCGGCGATCTTCGGCCACTTCCGCGGCGCACTGGACCGTGACGGCGCCGATGCCGGCAACATCAGCATCTACCGCTTCGAGCACGGCTGGATGTGGATGATCCCGCTGCCACAGGGGGTGATGAGTGTCGGTGCGGTCGCGCGCCCGGATTACTTCAAGCAGCGCAAGGGGCGCACGGTAGAGTTCCTGCTCGAGACGCTGCGCAAGAACCCCGCGCTGTGGCAGCGCCTTCAGGCCGCCGAGCTGATCGACGCCGAGGTGCGCGTCACCGGCAACTACTCCTATGACTCCAGCCGCATGGGCGGCCCGGGCTGGGTGATGGTCGGGGATGCCTTCGCCTTCCTGGACCCGGTGTTCTCCTCAGGGGTGTACCTGGCGATGACCAGCGCCGAACAGGCAGCGGCCATGGTCGACCGGGTATTGCAGCGGCCGGCGCTGGAGGCCGGCCTGCTACGCCGGCTCGAGCGGCGGCACCGCAAGGGCATGTCGCGGTTCGCGTTCTTCATCTATCGCTTCAACGGGCCGGTGATGCGTGGCCTGTTCGCAAGCCCGCGCAACACCCTGCAGCTGGAGCAGGGCGTGATCTCGATGCTGGCAGGGGACTTGTTCGATACGCCCAAGGTGCTGCGGCGCATCGGGCTGTTCAAGGTGCTCTATGGCGTGGTGGGCCTGACGCAGTGGCAGCGCTGGCGCGCCGAGCACCGCTACCGCCTGGCCCAGGCGCGCGCCCAGTTCAGCGGCGGCACGACCCCGCTGGACAAGTAGCCGGGCAACCCCTGGCCGGCGCGCGCGGGTGCGCACCGGCCAGGGGCCCGGGTCGCTCAATTCGGGGTCAGGGTCACCGGCACTTCCATGATGCTGTCGACCGGGATCTTGTTGGCGGCCGCCGCCTCGCGCACCGCGGTCTCGCTGGGCGCCTCGTAGATGCAGTAGGTCTTGGTCTTGGAGGCATTGGCGTAGGACATCAGCCAGTGCACGCCGTACTTGGAGTTGGTCTGGTTGATCTTGGCCTTGCCCGCAGCGTCCAGCCCGTCGAGCGCGCCCTTGGGGAAGGTGCGCTCGATGACGTAACGGTGCTCGCCGGCGGGGGTCGCCGCAGGCGTGGCAGCCGCGGTGGCGGCCGGGGCGGGAGCGTCGGCGAAAACCGGCGCGATAAACAGCAGGGTCAGAAGCGGGGCGATTGATTTCATGGTCGTACTCCGATCAGTTTCTTGGAGGGTGGATGCGGGGTGTTACTCGGCGGTGGTGGCATCGATCGTCGATGTGACCTGGGAGATCTTGTTGGCAGGGAAGCCGCCCAGCTCCGCATGGCGGCGCAGCAGCGACTCGTCGGCGGCGATGTACACGCAGTACAGCTTGTCGCCGGTGACGTAGCTTTGCAGCCAGCTGATGCTCGGTCCCATGCTGCTCAGCACGCCCACGGACTTCTTCGAGGCGCTCTTGAGTTCCGCCGGGGTCATCTTCCCGATTCCGGGTATGTCGCGCTCAATGAGAAACTTCGGCATGTCTGGCTCCCTGTGATTGTTTTCTGGCTGCGCCGCCGGTTGGCTCACCCGGCATGGATGCAGTGTTCCCCAGGCGCGCCGGCCGGTCTTGAAGCAGGTATGAAATTGTTCTGAAACCTGCTGGCGTCCCGCCTTGGCCGCCCCCCCCAAGGACTCACCGGGGCCGCGACACGGGGGACTGGCGAGGCGTGCCGCGCCGCCAGCCCCCCGGTGGGCCTAGTTGGGGCGTGCCCGTGCAGGCGAGGGCAGCGGCACCCCGCGCGCCTGCGCGTAGGCGGTCAGCGCCGGCTGGCCAACCTCTGACACCGCATCGCCCAGGGCATGGTCGACGCAGCGCTGGTACACCGGCACCGCGGCCGGGCCGCTGCCATCCGCGGGAGTGGCGCATACGTCCGCCGCTGCGTTGTGCAGGCGCCGGAACAAGGTGACCGCACCCTCGCGGTTGTTCAGGTCCAGGTCCTCGTAGCGCACTGTTTCCGTGCGCCGGGCATCGGTGCCTTGCGCGTGGGCGAGCAGCGGGCAGGCGGCAACAACGGCGAAGGCCAGAATGGGCAGGTATCTCATGAGAGGTCTCTTTGGTGATGTTGGTTGGTTCGCGTGCCTGCTGGGCCCAGGGCCCAACAACAGGTGCGAGCGCGCAGCATCAAGGCGGCGCTACCCTTATGTCTCAAAGCGGCGCTGAATCTCTTCTGAATCCTTGCTAGCGCCGCAGTGGCAAAGCGGTGGGGGTATAGTGTGGCGCCGTTCGCCGCGCTGGCGGACGCGGCGGCCGGAGACCGCAGCATGGATGTGATACGCGTCGGCGCATTCGAGCTCTATCCCTCGGAGCGCAAGCTATGTTGCGGCGGCAAGCAGCTGGACCTGGGCGCGCGTGCCTTTGACCTGCTGCTGGTCCTGGTCGAGAACCCCGGGCGCCTGGTCACCAAGGCCACGCTGCTCGAGCGCGTCTGGCCGCGCCTGGTCGTCGATGAGAACAACCTGCCTGCGCAGGTCGCCGCCCTGCGCCGCGTGCTCGGCGCCGGCGCGATCCGCACCATCCCCGGGTTCGGTTACCGGCTGGAGCTGGAGGTCGGTGCACGCAGCGGCAGCAGCGACGCGCTCGCGCCGGCGGTCCTGCCAACACCCACACCACCGGCGCTGCCGCGGCGCAGCTGGCCGCAGCGCCTCGCCCAGCTGCTGGGCCGCGACCACGAACTGCACGAAGTGCAGGAGGCGCTCGCGCGCGGCTGCCTGGTGAGCATCGTGGGGATCGCCGGTGTGGGCAAGACGCGCCTGGCCCAGGAGGTGCTCGCACACGAGGCGGACAAGGGGCTGCCGGTCGCGTGGGTCTCGCTGCGCACCGTGGAGGTCGCCGAGCACGTACCCTCCGCCATCGCGGTGGCGCTGGGCCTGTCGCTGCCGGATGACGGCGATGATTTCGCAGCTCTCGGGCACGCACTGCGCAACCTCTCCCTGCTGCTGGTCCTCGACTGTGTGGAGCACCTGAGCGATTCCCTCGCCGCCCCGCTCGCAGAGCTGCTGCCGTACACCGGCGCGGTGCGCGTACTGGTCACGAGCCAGGCGCCCCTGGGGGTTGCCGGGGAGGTGGTCTACCGGCTCGCCGCCCTGCCGGCGCCGGACCCGGAGGTCGCGCAGGAGGCCGCCGCACAGTACGCCTCGGTCGCCCTGTTCGCGCAGCGCGCGGCGGCCGCGGATCGCAGCTTCGAGCTCACGCCCGCCAACACCGCGCTGGTGGCGGAGATCTGCCGCAGGCTCGACGGCATCCCGCTGGCGCTGGAGCTGGCGGCCGCGCGCGTGCCGGCGCTGGGACTGGCGACGCTGCGCGAGCGACTGGACGACCGCTTCCGCCTGCTGCGCGTGGCCGGCCGCCCGGCCGACAGCCGCCACGGCGCGCTGCACACCGCCTTCGACTGGAGCTACGACCTGCTGTCGCCCCAGGAGCAGCGCGTGTTCAACCACCTGGGCATCTTCGCCGGCAGCTTCTCGCTGGACAGCGCCGCGCGCTACGCGGCCGATGCAGACACCGACACCACCGAGGTCATCGACCTGATCGGCCGGCTCGTGGACCGCTCGCTGGTGAGCGTGCTTGCCGTCGACCCGCCACGCTACGCGCTGCTGGAGAGCGCGCGCGACTACGCGCGCGACAGGCTGATCGGGCAGGGCGACGTGCACGCCGCGCGCCAGCGCATGGCCAGGACCATGCTCGACCTGCTGGACCTGGCCTACCAGCAGTACTGGTCGCTTGACGAGGCGGTCTGGCTGCAGCGCTACGAGCACGACCTTGCGAACGTGCGCGTCTCGATCGACTGGACCATGCAGCACGACCCGGACCTGAGCGTCGCGCTGTTCGGCTCGGCGTGGCCGCTGTTCGTGGAAAGCGACCTTTACGGTGAGGGCCGCGCGCGCTACTCCCAGGTGCTGGCGATGCTGCATGACGGCCTGCCGCGGGCACGCGTCGGGCGCTTCTGGGAGGCCATCGCCGCCTACGACTCCGCGCGGCAGTGCGACCGCGCGCGCTTTGCCGCGGAACTCGCCGCACGCATGCACGCCGCCACCAGTGACACGCGCTCGCACTACTTCGCGCTCATGCAGCTGGCGGCCAACTGGCGCGTCGACACCGACGATGCGCGCACGGCATTCGAGTCCGCGCGCCTGCTGGAGGACCCGGCCTGGCCAGCGCGCCTGCTGGCGCACGGGGCACTGACTGAAGGCTCGCTGCTGGCCAGCGCCGGGCAGTTCGTGGACGCGCGCGCGGCCTACCAGCGCGCCATGCGCCTGGCTCTGACCATCAGTGAACGCCAGGCGCTGGCGGCCACGGTCAATATCGTCGAGCTCGACATCGCCTGCGGCGACCCGGCGGGGGCGCTGCAGCTGGGGCGGCCGCTGGCGCTGAGCCTGCGTCACCTGGGGCGGCGCGAGACCCAGTTCGAGCTGCTGGTGATGACCTTCACCGCGCTGCTTATCAGCGGCGAGCTCGCCGAGGCGCGCACCACCGGGGCGGAGCTGCTCGAGCTGGCCGTGCGGCTGGACCGCAGCAAGCTGTACATGGTGCTCGACGCCATGGCGTTCCTGGCCTGCACGGAACAGCGCTACGACTGCGCAGCCCGGGTGTGCGCCTGCGCCGATGCCGCCCATGCGGCGCAGGGACAGCTGCGCCGCCGGCCGACGCAGGAGCGCATGCGCACGCAGGTGATCGCCGCACTGGATGATAAGCTCGCAGCAGGCTGGCGCGAGCTTGCCGGTGACCCGCGCCGGCGCCTGGACGAGCCGGCTGCCTGCTCGCTGGCGCTGGGCCTCAGCCTCGCCTGAACGCCGCTGCCGCTAAGGTGACCTTGATTCCTCGATCTTGCGGCCGTTGAGCGGCTGCGTCGGGCGGTTGTCGTGCGTGTAGCGCGCGCGGAACTGCGCCACCTGGGCCTGCGAGGCCTCCGCGGGGGTCTTGAGCACGAACCAGCGCACGTGCTCGCTGCACGGCGGGGTCGTCAGCGAGCCGTCGAACGTGTAGTAGCCGTGCTGCGCGGGCAGGAGGTGGCTGACGTCGACGGTCTTGCCGGGGACATCGTCCTCGGCCACGCCCTTGGCGGGGAAGTTGTCGAAGATCGGCTTGAGGAACGCGTTGCTCTTGCCGATGCGGATCAGCACGGCCACCACGGCAAGCTCGCCCTTGGCATTCTTGTGCACGATATGCGCGACCATCGCGTAGCGCTTGCCGTGCACGATCTCCTCGGAGGGCTCGTGGAAGTGCACCTGCACGAAGTCGTAGTGCTGCTCGCCGACGTCGAGGCCGCCGCTGCCGCTGGCGGCGTTGACCTGGAACGTGTGCCCGGTATCGGTGACGTTGAGCGGTGTTGCCTTGTAGCTGAACTTCAGCGCGGGCAGGTCTGTGACCACGGTGTTCTCGATATCCACCGGTGACTGGCGCTTGCCGACCCCGCAGGTGGCGTATGCGGCGTCCTCGGACTCCCAGTACGCAGGCCCGGTCTCGCCGGAATAGCTCCAGTGCGGTGGTCCGGCGTCAGCCTGGGCCGGGAGACTGACACACAGCGCCAGCGCGCAGGCCAGGGTGGCAGGGGCAGCAAACACGATACGGGCCATGAGAACTCCTGAAGGTCGATTGCCCCACCCGCACCGGCCAGGCAATGTATGTACGCGCATCGCCTGCAGTGTCGCGCGGACTCCCGGGGGCGTCTATATGACCGTTGGTACAGCTATGGCCCCGCCACCAACGGCTCCAAAGGCTTTTCCCCGGGAAGGTTGCGCCGCCGCAGCTGGCCGACCACGATGGGTCCACGGGAAAACCTGCCAAGGAGTCCTCACCATGAACGCCGATGAGCTGCGCTCGGCCCAGGCGCCCCTGAAGGCGCGCTACCGCGAAACCGCGCAAGCGGCGCGCGTTACGCTGCGTGCGCAGGGGCGCCTGGGCGAGGGCATCACCTGCAACCTCAACACCCACAATGCCCTGGTGGTCGCCGGGCTGCATCCGGCCACCGGCGGCAGTGGGACCGCCGCGTGCTCCGGTGACATGCTGCTGGAGGCGCTGGTGGCCTGCGCCGGCGTGACGCTGAACGCGGTTGCGACCTCCCTCGGCATCGTGCTGCGCGACGCCTCGATCGAGGCGCAGGGCGAGCTCGACTTCCGCGGCACACTGGGAGTTGCGAAGGAAGTCGCGGTCGGCTTCCAGGACATCCGCCTCACGTTCACGCTCGACACCGACGCATCCGAGGAACAGCTGGCTACGCTGCTACGCCTGACTGAACGCTATTGCGTGGTGTACCAGACCCTGGCAAGCCCGCCCAGGCTCGTGGCGCGCCGCCAGCGCGCCGGCGGCTAGGTCGCCCAAGGCATGGGCTCGCGCGCCTGCGCGTCAACGGCCAGCGGTAACCGCCGCGGTGGCTGGTGCGCCGTAGCCATCGGTGAGCGTCTCGAGGAACGTGACGATGTCGGTGACATCCTGCGGCGACATCGCCGGCGGCTCGCCCGGGTGACGGTCAAGTGGCGGCTCGGTGTCGATGTTGCCGCGGTATCGCGGCGGCAGGTCGTCGAACTTGGCCACCACGCCGGCGGGGCCTGAGGGGTACCAGCGTTCCGGGTTCGTGTCGCGCGTGGCATAGAACGCCACGGCCTCCTCGAGCGAGTGGAAGACCCCGTTGTGGTAGAACGAGTGCCGCGTCGCCACGTTGCGCAGCGAGGGGGCCTTGAACAGGCCGCAGAACTCGCCACGGCCGGCGAGGTCCTGGCGCTGCGGACCGCACGCGCCGAGATCAAAGAACCTCGGATCGGCATTGGCGGGGATGTCGCGGTTGCGCGGCACGCCCAGGGCAATGAAGCCGTAGTCGGTGAACAGTGGCAGGCTGCCGGACATCGACAGCTGGCTCCTGTGGCAATGGAAGCAGTTGCCCCTCTTGGGATCATTGAACACCGCAAGCCCACGCGCCTCCTGCGCCGTGAGCTGCACCTGGCCGCGCAGGTATGCGTCGTACTTGCTGGTGAACGAGCTGAACGTGGCAGGGGTCTCCTCGTAGGCTTCCAGCGCCTCGCCGATGGCAGTGAACGCGCGATGGGTGTCGCTGAAGATGGCCGCCCCGTAGAGCTGCCTGAGCTGCGCCGCGTAGGGGGTCAGTGCCACGTGGCCGACAACGGTGGCCTCGCTGTCGTTGGCCATCTCGTTTGGCTCCAGCAGCGGGATCCCCGCCTGCTCGCGCGGCCGGTTGACGCGCCCGTCCCAGGTGCGCCCGCCCGTGGGCCCCTGGTCCACGCTCTCGTCACCCTCGTCCTCCGACTCGAAGAAGTGCTCGGTGAAGAACGGTGTCGCGGTGAGGTAGGTGAGGCCCGGAGTGGCGCGCGTGCCCGCCCGGTCGAGCCGCGCGCCGCCCTTCTGCACCGACAGCGCGTTGGCCGGCGCGAAGTGATTGCCTGGGTCGTGGCAACTGGCGCAGGAGATCGCCCCGGAACCTGACAGGCGCGTATCGGAGAACATCTGTTGCCCGAGCGCGGCCAGCGCGGCGGCGCGCGCATACGCCGGGTGTGACGGGGGGTCCTGTGCCCACGGCAGTGCGGGCTCATCGTCCGCGTGTCCTGCCGCGCTGGCCGCAAAGCCCAGCAGGGCGGTCGCCAGCAGCGCCGTGAGCGTCGTCGTGGTGCCAGACATCGCGCGCAAGCCTCACAGGAACGGGAAGTAGCGCGCTATTGCGCCGCACTTGTGTGACGTTGGCGTGACGCCCGCAACGCCAGGGCGTGGCCGGGCGCAGCGCGGCTGCGGCTGCAACGAATCGGTCAATTCTCCGCAACAAAGCAGGCGTACACCGATGCGCAGGGAATGTCCGTGTAGGTCTACAAGCGGGAGCTTTACATGAAGAGAATGATCAGACACTCGGTCGCCGTCGCCATTGCAGCCGGGATCGTCGCCTTGGCCAGCAGCTATGCAATGGCCGCGAACCTGAACGATGAGCATGGCCAGCCAGGCTTCGGCCACGAGCAGGGCGACCTGCGCGACATCCAGACGGTGGTGGTGATCTACGCGGAGAACCGCAGCTTCGACAACCTGTTCGGCATGTACCCGGGCGCCAACGGCCTGCGCTACGCAACTGCGGCCTCGAGTACCCAGCTGGATCGCGACGGCAGCGTGCTGCCGGGACTGCCTGCCGTGTGGGGCGGGACGAGTGCGGGCGTGACCGCCGGTGCACCGCTCGCCCCGCAGATCCTGACCCAGGCGCAGAGCGCCTCCTACCTGGGCACCTTCAACCACCCGTTCAGCCTGCTGTCGCTCTATGACTCGGCGT
Source organism: uncultured Pseudomonadota bacterium (assembly GCA_963703025.1). Lineage (GTDB taxonomy): Bacteria > Pseudomonadota > Gammaproteobacteria > Steroidobacterales > Steroidobacteraceae > 13-2-20CM-66-19. Next base: position 1,746,101 of record OY969778.1, read on the forward strand.
CCACGATCGACACCAACCCGCTGCAGTACACCAACCGCGACCTGTACCACCGCTTCTACGAGAACCAGATGCAGATCAACGGCGGGCGCAACAACAAGTTCGCCGCCTGGGCCGACTCCGGTGGGCTGGTGATGATGTACATCCCGAACAACACCGAGGACCACCCGTTGTGGGAGATCGCGCACAACAACGTCCTGGCCGACAACTTCTTTCAGGCGGCCTTCGGCGGCTCGTACCTGAACCACCAGTACCTGATCTGCTCGTGCGCACCGGTCTACCCGGGGGATGGCACCAAGCCGGTCAACCCGGCAGCCCCCGCCAACACCGCCGCGGCACCGGTGCCCTCGGTGCTGAACGCGGATGGCGTCACGCTCACACCCTCGGCGACCTCGCCGGCGAGCGCGCTGGACGGACCGCCGACGTTCGTGGCCAGCACCACGCTCACCCCTGCGATCCACGGGCGCTTCTACAGCGTCAACACCTCGCAGCCGCCGTTCCCGCCCAGCGGCAACGCCAACGCCACCACCCCGCCGCAGCAGTCGGTGAACCTGCTGTCGCCAGGCACGCTGCCGCCGCAGACGCAGGTCACCATCGGGGACCTGCTGACTCGCCGCGGCGTGGACTGGGCGTACTACGCCGGGGCGTGGAATTTCGCGCTCGCCAACCCGCCGTTCAGCGCGGGCACCACGGCGGCGAACCCGAACTTCCAGTTCCACCACCAGCCGTTCAACTTCTTCGCCGCCTTCGACCCGGGCACGGCCCAGGGGGCGGCCAACCGCGCGGCACACCTGAAGGACGCTGGGGTCACGACACCTGCGAACGTAGCCGCAGGCACCCTGCCGTTATCGCAGTTCCTCACCGACATCACCAATGGCACCTTGCCGGCGGTGACTTTCTACAAGCCGCACGGCACGGTGAACGAGCACAACGGCTATGCCAACGTGACCGATGGCGACCGGCACATCGCCGCGGTGGTGGCCGCGCTGCAGGCGAGCCCGCAGTACAAGCACATGCTCATCGTCATCACCTACGATGAGAACGGCGGCATCTGGGACCACGTGGCGCCGCCCAAGGGCGACATCTTCGGACCCGGCACCCGCATCCCGGCGATCATCATCTCGCCGTACGCGAAGAAGGGCTTCGTCGACCACACCCAGTACGACACGACCTCGATCCTGCGATTCATCACGCGCCGCTGGCAGCTGCCGGTCCTGCCGGGGATCATCTACCGCGATGCCTCGCTGCTGGCGCACGGGAACCCGCCGATGGGTGACCTCACCAACGCGCTGGACTTCTCCGACAGGCACGAGCACGGCTACTGGTAGGCAAGGCGGCCCCGGGCGCGCCCGCCGCAAGCGGCGGACGCGCTTGGGGCCGCGCTACCCTGGCACCGCGCTCCATGCCGCAGCTCGTGAAACTATAAATATAGTTGACAGCGGCAGCCCATGGCGCTATATCTACTATAACAATAGTAGAGGTGGCCGATGGATATCGTCCTCACCGACCGCGAAGCCGACGTCATGCAGGTGTTGTGGGACCACGGACCCTCTGTGGTCGCCGAGGTGCGCGCGCGCTTAAGCGACAAGCTGGCCTACACGACCGTGCTCACCATCCTGCGCACGCTTGAGTCCAAAGGCTATGTGCAACACGAGGAGGAGGGTCGGGTGCACCGCTACGCGGCCCTCGCCCAGCGCCAGGCGGCCCGCAAGAGCGCGCTGCATCACCTCGCCGCCAAGCTGTTCGACGGCTCCGCCGACTTGCTGCTGGCGCACCTGGTTGCCGAACGCAAGTTGAGCACGCAACAGCTCGCGCGGCTGCGCAAGCTGCTCGACGGCGTGCCGCCGCGGGAGAAGAAGTGATGCTCGCCTGGATGATCTACGTCGAGCTGGTCACGCTGGTGGTGGGCGGCGCTGCGCTGGCGGCGGAGCGGGCACTGCGGGCGCGGCGCGCGCGGGCACGCTGGGTGTGGGTCACGGCAATGCTCGCCTCGCTGCTCATCGCGCTCATCGGCGGCTCGGCAAGGTTCCCGGCGAGCTACCGGGTCTCAGCGGTCGCCGTGGCCACGCGCCAGGGACCGGATGCGGTGCTCCTGCCCATGCGCTGGATCGGTGATGCCACGCGCCGCACCGACGAGGCGATACCTGACATGGATGGGTGGGTGCGCTGCGGCTGGATCGCCGCCTCCGCGGGCGCGTTGCTGTTCCTGTGCGGCAGCGCTGCGAACCTGCACTGGCGGCGGCGGCACTGGCCGCGGCGCACCGTCGCCGGGGTCGAGGTCTACCTCGCCCCGGACTTAGGTCCTGCGGTGGTCGGCTTCCTCAGGCCCGCCATCGTGGTGCCGCAATGGATCCACGAACTGCCGGCCGTGCAGCAGCGGCTGGTCATCGCGCACGAGCGTGCGCACCTTCAGGCCCGCGACCCGCAGGCCCTCGCGCTGGCGCTGTGCCTGTTGGTATGCATGCCGTGGAACGCGGTGCTGTGCTGGCAGATGCGCCGGCTGCGGCGCGCGATCGAGGTGGACCGCGACCTGGGCATCCTGCGCAGCGGCAACGCCGCCCGGGAGTACGCGGAGACCTTGCTGGCCGTAGGCCAGCGCCAGTCGGCATCGTCCGGCCCGGTGCTGGCGATGTCCGAACCGAAATCATTCCTGGAAGAAAGGATCAGCCTCATGTTGCGCAAACAATCCAAGTCCTGGGTGCTGGCCACCGCGGCCTTCAGTGGCCTGTCAGTGGCGCTGGTCGCCGCTGCGACGCAGCTGTCCCCGCCCGATCAGCCCGCGCGCACGCTCAACAGCCTGCCGGCCGGCAGCGCCCCTGCCGGTCAGACGCGCGTGCACGTGCCCACCGCGGTGCTGGACGGCTATGCGGGCGACTACCAGTACGGCGACGCGGCGGTCACGACCGTGACGCGCGCGGGCGATCACCTGGTGGTCCAGTTCCCGGGCTGGCCGGCGCTGCCGATGTACCCGCGCACAGCCACCACGTTCTTCGGCGCGGACACCGATGCCACGGTGAGCTTCATGCCCGGCGGCAATGCGGCGGCGACCGACGCGGTGCTGCAGCAGAACGGCGCCAGCACGTCGATGCCGCGCATCGAGGCGGCCACCGCGCAGCGCCTGCGCGCGGCGATGCAGGTGCGGGTGCAGCAGCAGGCCGCCAATCCTGCGTGCGAGGCGGCGCTGCGGCGCATGATCGACGCCATCAGCGCGGGCAGCCCCAGCCTCACTGGCATGAACCCGCAGCTCGCCGCGGCGATCGCCCAGCGACCTGCCGAAACTGCAGGCGAAGCTGGCACGCCTGGGGCCGGTGCAGTCGATCCAGCCACAGGGCGTGAGCGATGCGGGCATGGATGCCTACGAGGTCCACCACGCGCACGGCACCTCGCAGTGGAGCCTCGCGCTGGATTCGAAGGGCACGATCGTGGGGGCGATGGTGCCGCTGTGACAGCGGCGCTTCGCGTGAGCATCGACGACGCGCAGGCGCCAGGTTCCCCGCGGGAACCTGTTGGTATGGGCCCGGTAGGATTCGAACCTACGACCAAGGGATTCACTCAGACCCCGACGTTTCCGCCGGGAGTGGACTATCTCTTCACCCGTGCACTAAGCGGTGCGTGAGGGTGCGGGATGCTCAAGCCTGTCATTAAGGGCACTGCAGCCCTCAGGTAGTCTCTGCACCTTCCGCCGGTGTACCGGCGGCTCGGCTCAGGATTGCCATGGGGTGCGCGCCCCGAAGGTTTCCCTGAATTCTTCCCGTCCACTTCGCGCGTTTCCGCGCGAAGGCACCTTTATCGATGAGTCCCCTGCACTAACCGCTGTGCTACAGGCCCAACCGGGGCAGATTGTAACAGCGGCCCCGCGCGATTAGCGAAAGCGCGGACGGTCGTCCGTGCGCGGCCGCCGGGTGAAGGCCTCTTCAAGAGTGCCCTGGAACCAGTTGATTTCATCCGCAGGACCACTGTGCTGCGCAGCGTCGCCGGCGGCCGGCGCGCGGCGGCTGGCCGTACGGCGCGGACGTCGTCGGGCTGGGGGACTTAGGTCCGGGTAACGGCTGCTGCGGGCGGTTGGGGCAGCCGCTCAGCGCCAGGGCGGCTGCAACCACCGCGATCGTGCTCAAAAGCGACCTCATGGCACGTCAATCCTCTTGCCATCGCTGTGGGCAACGTTAGCATGACCATCCCCTGAAGGGCACATGCCACCCGGCGCCCGAGGCCTTGCGGGGGGACAAGGAGTCGATCATGAAGCTGTATTACATGCCGTCAGCCTGTTCGCAGGCCTCCAACATCGCCCTGCGCGAGGCGGGGCTGAAGTTCGAGTTCGTCAAGGTTGACCGGCACACCAAGAAGGCCGCCGACGGGCTGGATTTCAACCTCGTGAACCCGAAGGGTTACGTGCCGGCGCTGACCACGGACAGCGGCGAGACACTGACCGAGAACGTGACCGTCCTGCAGTACATCGCCGACCAGAGCCCGGCCTCGAAGCTGGCGCCGCCGTTTGGCACCATGGAGCGCTACCGCCTGATGGAGTGGCTGAGCTTCATCAACTCGGAAGTCCACAAGAGCTTCACGCCGATGTTCCACAAGGATGCCGGCGAGGGCATGCGCGAGTACGCGCTCGGGGCGCTGAACAAGCGCCTGGACTACGTGCAGCGCGCGCTGGGCTCGAAGAGCTTCCTCATGGGCGAGCAGTTCACGGTCGCCGACTGCTACCTGTTCACGGTGCTCAGCTGGGCGCCGTTCGTGAAGCTCGACCTGGGCAAGTGGCCGGAGCTTAAGCGTTACGTTGACCGCATCCATACGCGCCCGCACGTCATCGAGGCGCTCGCGGCCGAGGGCCTCAAGGCCGCCTGAAAGAGGCGTTTTTGCCCGCGCCGCCGGCGAATGCCGGCGGTCACTGTTAACATCCGCAGCAGATTTAGAAGTGAGAGGACGAGAATGGCTACCAAACTTAGCAAGCAGCTCAAGCGCGAGATCGAGGTGGACGGCAAGCCGTACATGATCACGCTTTCACCCGAAGGGTTAAGCTCACCGAGAAGGGCAAGCGCCTCGGCAAGGAAATGACGTGGAAGGAGATCGTCGGCGGTGGATGCGTCCGCTTGGCAGCGCCTGGCGCCTCCGACGGCAGCTGATCCGGCCATGGCCGAGAACAGCCTGCACGAGCTGCTGGCGCCGGGTGCGCACGCACCTGGACGCGCATTCCGTCGACGGGCGAGGCGCGGCAGCAGCTGCGACTCGCTGGTGCACGACATCGAGCAAGGCCCGGGGAAGGCGGCCGGTAGCCGGCCGCAGCCCAGCGGCTTGAGTCGCTTGCCGTCAGGTTCGAGGCGAGCCACCCGGCGCTGGCCGAGACGCCTGCGCGAGGTCATCGACGCGCTCGGCAAGGCCGGCATCTAGGCCGTGCCGGAGCGGCCTCGCCAGGAAAAAGGCCCGGTGTTGTGCAACAACACCGGGCCTTTTCGTTCTCAGTCAGCGCGATGCGGCCTCAGTCATCCATCAGGAAGCTGCGCAGCTGCTCGCTGCGGCTCGGATGGCGCAGCTTGCGCAGCGCCTTGGCCTCGATCTGGCGGATGCGCTCGCGCGTGACGTCGAACTGCTTGCCGACTTCCTCGAGGGTGTGGTCGGTGTTCATGTCGATGCCGAAGCGCATGCGCAGCACCTTCGCCTCGCGCGGGGTCAGCTGCGCCAGCACCGAGTGGGTGGTCTCGCGCAGTGACTCCATGGTCGCCTGGTCGATCGGCGAGGCCACCGAGGTGTCCTCGATGAAGTCGCCGAGGTGCGAGTCCTCGTCGTCGCCGATCGGGCGTCTCCATCGAGATCGGCTCCTTGGCGATCTTGAGGACCTTGCGCACCTTGTCCTCGGGCATCTCCATGCGCACCGCCAGCTCTTCCGGCGTCGGCTCGCGGCCCATCTCCTGCAGCATCTGGCGCGAGATGCGGTTGAGCTTGTTGATCGTCTCGATCATGTGCACCGGGATGCGGATGGTGCGCGCCTGGTCGGCGATCGAGCGGGTGATGGCCTGGCGGATCCACCACGTCGCGTAGGTGCTGAACTTGTAGCCGCGGCGGTATTCGAACTTGTCGACCGCCTTCATCAGGCCGATGTTGCCCTCCTGGATGAGGTCCAGGAACTGCAGGCCGCGGTTGGTGTACTTCTTGGCGATCGAGATCACCAGGCGCAGGTTCGCCTCGACCATCTCCTTCTTGGCGCGGCGCGCCTTGGCCTCGCCGATCGAGACCTCGCGGTTCACTTCCTTGATGTCGTTGATCGTGAGGTGGTACAGCACCTCGAGGCCCTCGAGCTTCTTCTGGCGCCGCTCGATCTCGTCCTTGAACTTCGCCAGCGGGGCGGAGTACTTCTTGCCGCCCTTGACGTGCTTCTGCAGCCAGCGCGGGTTGGTCTCGTTCTTGGGGAACGAGGCGATGAAGTCCTTGCGCGGCATGCCGGCATCGCGCACGGCGATGACCATGATCTCCTTCTCGAGCTGGCGCACTTCGGAGATGTGCGTGCGCAGGTTCAGGATCAGCGCGTCGAACATGCGCGGCGCCAGGCTTGAGCTCCATGAACTCGTCGGCCAGCTTCTTGCGCTGGCGCAGGGTCTTTCGTCCTTCGCGCCGATCTTCGCGATCGAGCCGAGCACCGGCGCGTGCCCTTCGCGATCGAGGCGAAGCGCGTCGCCGCCTCATCCGGATCCGGGCCGGTATCGACGACTTCCTCTTCGCCGTCGGCGCCGTCCTCGGCCTCTTCTTCCTCGTCCGACTTCTCCTCGGCCTCGACGAGCTCCATCTTCGTGGGGTTCTGCGGCTGGGCGATGACGTCCGGGGCATTCGGGTCGATGAAGCCGACGATGACGTCGACCAGGCGGCCCTGTCCGGCCTTCACCGGCTCGTAGGCGCGCAGCAGGAAGTCGATAGGTGGCCGGGTACATGGCCAGCGCGCGGCGCACGGCATCGAGGCCTTCCTCGATGCGCTTGGCGATGCGGATCTCGCCCTCGCGGGTGAGCAGCTCCACCGTGCCCATCTCGCGCATGTACATGCGCACCGGGTCGGTGGTGCGGCCGAGCTCGGCATCCAGCGCGGCCAGCGCGGCGGCGGCTTCCTCGATCGCCTCCTCGTCGGCGGGCTGCGAGGGCTCGGTCTGCAGCAGCGACTCGGTATCCGGTGCCTTCTCGTACACCGGGATGCCCATGTCGTTGATCGTGTTGACGATGTCCTCGATCTGCTCCGGATCGACGATCTCGGAGGGCAGGTGATCGTTCACCTGCGCATAGGTGAGGTAGCCCTGCTCCTTGCCGCGCGCGATCAGCAGCTTCAGCTGCGACTGGCGGTCTTCCGGCATCACAGGCCCGCGCCGCTCGATGCCCAGCGGCTTCTTGTCCGCCGCGGCGGCAAGCTTCGCGTTGGTCGCGCGCGTGGCATCCAGCGCCTTCGGCGGGGCAGCCACGGCGGCGCTTCACGGCCGGGGCGCGCGCTGCGGGCTTCTTGGCGCAGGGACGCGACTTTGCCGGCCTTATCGCGTCGCCACAGCTGCGCACGGTCTTCTCCGCTGCCACGGTTTGACCGGCTTGCGGGCTGGGCCGGGGACGGACGCTTCTTGGGGGCCGTCTGAGGCTTTTGCTTACGTGCTGTCATGTATCGCGGCGCGCTGGTGGCTTTCCCCTATGTGCTGCCCGATCAGGGGCGGCTCAAGGGGCGAGAGGGCAAAGAGCCGGCAATTTTATTCGACAAGGGGGTCAATCACCAAATCGAACTTAGCTCCCGCCCTCTGCGGCGGGTGGTCATTTTCGATATAAGTGACTGAAATTCTTTGAGTTCTTGATCATCAAGAGTTTCCGAGCGGCTCTTCGCCTCGAGGGCCTTAAGGCGCCTCGTGGCCGCCAGTTCCGCCAAACGCCCAGCGCCCCGCGCAATTCGGCCGCCGCGACCGCGGCGTCGGCGACGACCTCCTCGCGCTCCAGCAGCTTCTGCAGTGACTCCCCGCCCTCGCGGTCGTGCCCAGCGCTGCACGACCTGGGCGGCGATCTGCGCGGGGTTTGCCGCGCAGGTCATCCAGCAGCTCGCGCAGCAGCGCGACGCCCGGTTCCTCGCTGGCATCAAGCCCGGCGCGCTCCGCGGGGCTGACCTCTGCGGCGATCGCCGGGTAGTGCAGCAGGCGCACGATCGCCTGGCGCACGAGGCTGCCGCGGCCGGCGACCGTGTTCGCGCTGCGCGGGCGCGGCAGCGCTGCGGGCGCCTCGGTGAGCGGCGCTGCGGCTCCCGGGGTCCACAGCTCGCGCAGGCGCTGCGGTGCGAGCCCGACCACTTCGGCCAGGCGCTCCAGCAGCAGCTCGCGGTACACCCCGTCGGGGACCTTCAGGAACAGCGGCCGGGCATTCTCGGCAAAGGCGCGCGCGCCCGTCGGCATGGGACAGCTCGCTGTGCTGCGACAGCTCGCGCACCAGGTACTCCGACAGCGGCAGCGCGATCGTGGAGGCGCGCCTCGAACGCCTCGCGGCCTTCCTCGCCGACCAGGGTGTCCGGGTCATGGCCATCGGGCAGGAACAGGAAGCGGATCTCGCGTCCCTCGCGCGCCTCCGGCAGCGCCTGCTGCAGCGCGCGCCAGGCGGCCGCGCGACCGGCACGGTCGCCGTCGAACGCGAACACAACTGCAGGGCACCAGGCGGAACAGGCGCCGCAGGTGCTCCGGGGTCGTCGCCGTGCCGAGCGTTGCGACCGCGTAGTTGATGCCGGCCTGATGCAGGCGCACGGCGTCCATGTAGCCTTCGACGATCAGCAGGCGCGTAAGGTTGGTACGCGCGCGCCGCGTCTCGTACAGGCCGTACAGCTCGCGCCCCTTGTGGAACAGCACCGTCTCGGGCGAGTTGAGGTACTTCGGCTCCCCGGCTCGATGATGCGGCCGCCGAAGCGCGATGACCCGGCCGCGCGCATCGCGGATCGGGAACATGATGCGGTCGCGGAAGCGGTCGTAATGGCGCTCGCCGTCGCGCATCTGGCCGCGCTCGCGCTCGATGATCAAGCCCGCCTCCTCAGCGCCTTGCGCGCCGCCTCGTTGCCGCCGAAGCGCCGCAGCAGCTCGTTCCAGGAGTTCGGCGCATAGCCGATGCCGAAGCGCTCGCAGGTCTCCGGGGTCAGCCCGCGGCGCACCACGTAGTCGCGCACGCGCGGCTCGCGGTTGAGCGCTTCGGCGTAGAAGCGCGCGACTGTCCTTCATCAGCTCGTACAGCGGCTCGTCGGCGCGCTTGGGGGCCGCAGGGCCGCCGCCCTCGTGCGGTACCTCCAGCCCCAGGCGCGTGGCCAGTTCCTCCACCGCCTCGGGGAAGGCCATGTGGTCGTGCTCCATCAGAAAGCCAAGCACGGTGCCGTGCGCGCCGCAGCCGAAGCAGTGGTAGAACTGCTTGTCGGGGCTCACCCAGAAGGAGGGCGTCTTCTCGTCGTGGAACGGGCAGCAGGCGTGGAACTCGCGGCCGGCCTTCTTCAGCTGCACGCGCCCGCCGATGATCTCCACGATGTCCGCGCGGGCGATCAGTTCGTCGATGAAATGCTGCGGGATGCGTGCCAAGTGCTGACCGTGCGGGTGAGCGAACCGAGAACTAGGCAAGCCTGACAGGACACCGGCGTCCTGGCAGCGGGGGATATCAGCTGAGTTTCTGCTTGATCCGGGCGCTGACGGCGCCCATGTCGGTGCGGCCTGCGGCCTTGGGCTTCACCAGGGCCATGACCTTGCCCATGTCCTTGATCGAGGTGGCGCCGCTTGCTGCGATGGCCGCGGCGATCAGGGCATCGACCTCGGCCTCGCTCATCTGGGCGGGCAGGTAGTGCTGCAGCACCGTGATCTCGCTGTTTTCGCGGCGACCAGGTCGGCGCGTCCGCCGCTTTCGAACTGGGTGATGGCTTCGCGGCGCTGCTTGATCATCTTCTCGAGCACCGACGAGCACCTGGGAGTCGTCGAGCACGATGCGCTCGTCGACTTCGCGCTGCTTGATCGCGGCCAGCGCCAGGCGGATCGTGGCGAGCCGCTCTTTCTCGCCGGCCCGCATCGCAGTCTTCATGTCTTCGGTGATCTGTTCCTTGAGCGTCATACGCGCCGCTGACGCGGCAGCTCTTGCGGCTAGCGAGGCGCGCGCAGCGTGTCGCGCGAGACGCGCTTCATGTGCCGCTTGATGGCCGCAGCCTTCTTGCGCTTCCGCTCCTGCGTCGGCTTCTCGTAGAATTCGCGCCGGCGCAGCTCGGTGAGGATGCCGGCCTTCTCGCAGGCGCGCTTGAAACGCCGCAGGGCGGCATCAAAATACTCGTTCTCGCGGACACGGACGCTCGGCATCGAAACCTCAGAGATTGAACGGGTTGGCTTTCTCACCTGACCGGCGAACCGCACCTTTCGGAAACAGGCGGGCCAGTCGGGGGCGGGGGATTCTAAAGGAGCCCCGTGGCAAAGGCAAAAACCACTACACTTTTTGGCTATGCGGGTTCTTGCCCTCGAATCCTCCTGTGACGAGAGCGCCGCGGCGGTCCTGGACGCCAGCTCGGGGCTGCTGGCGCACGAGCTGTTCAGCCAGGTCGAGCTGCACCGCGTCTACGGCGGCGTGGTGCCGGAGCTGGCCTCCCGCGACCATGTCCGCCGGCTGCTGCCCCTGGTCGGCACGGCGCTGGCGGCCGCCCGGACCATGCCCGGGGCAGCTCGACGGGGTGGCCTATACCGCAGGCCCGGGCCTGATCGGGGCGCTGCTGACCGGTGCGGCCCTGGCGCGCAGCCTGGCGTTTGCCTGGGGGGTCCCGGCGATCGGCGTGCATCATCTGGAAGGACACCTGCTGGCGCCGCTGCTGGAAGACGGAGCCGCCGCCGTTTCCGCACGTGGCGCTGCTGGTCTCCGGCGGCCATACCCTGCTTATAGAAGTGTCCGCGATCGGGCGCTACCGGGTGCTCGGGGCCAGCCGCGACGATGCGGCCGGTGAGGCCTTCGACAAGACCGCGAAGCTGCTGGGGCTGCCGTACCCGGGCGGGCCGGAGCTCGCGCGGCTGGCGCGTCACCGGCACCCCCGGGGCCTTCAAGTTCCCGCGCCCGATGCTCGACCGCCCGGGACTCGAGTTCAGCTTCTCCGGACTGAAGACCGCGGTGCTGCATGCGGTGCGCGGCCGCGAACTTACTGCCGCAGCAGCGCGCCGACGTGGCGCGCGGGGTCGAGGATGCGATCGTGGACACCCTCATCGCCAAGGCGTTGCGCGCGCTCGAGCAGACCGGGCTCGAGGTGCTGGTGGTCTCGGGCGGGGTCAGCGCCAACCGCGCCCTGCGCACGCGCCTGAGCGAGGCCGTCGGCGCGCGCGGGGCACGCGTGTACTATCCGCGCATCGAGTTCTGCACTGACAATGCGGCGATGATCGCGGTCGCAGGCACTGGCGCGCCTGGCGGCCGGCGCAGCACGACACGCTGGCGATACAGGCGCGCGCCCAGTGGCCGCTGGAGTCCCTGCCGGTGACCCGCGCAGGACTGATCCCCAGGACAAGCACAGCACATGACCAGCACCAGCCACAGCGGCGACCGCATCTTCCTGCGCGGCCTCACCGCCGAATGCATCATCGGCTTCATCGACTGGGAGCGGCGCGTCAAGCAGACGGTGGTGCTCGACCTCGAGCTGCCGGTGGACTGCGCCGCATGCGGCAGTCACCGACGACGTCGCCGACACGCTCGACTACAAGAAGGTCGCCAAGCGCGTGCTCGGCTTCATCGAGGCTTCCGAGTTCAAGCTCGTCGAGACCCTCGCGCACCGCCTGGCGATGCTCATCCTCGAGGAGTTCGGTCTGGACTGGGTGCGCATCTCGGTCAACAAGCCCGGCGCGATCCGCGGCTCGCGCGACGTCGGGGTGGCCATCGAGCGCGCGCGCGCCGGCGCCGCGCCGCGGAACTGAAGTGCCCGCGGTCTACGTCGCCGCCGGCAGCAACATCGAGCCGCGCAGCAACCTCGCGCGCGCGGTGGCGGACCTGGCGCGCGAGTTCCCGGGCGTGCGCTTCTCGCCTTGGTACCGCAACAGCGCCGCAGGCTTCAGCGGCGATGACTTCATCAACCTGGTCGCAGGCTTTGACACGCAGCTGCCGCTTGCGGATGTGCTCACGCGCCTGCATGCGATCGAGACCGCCTGCGGCCGCCCGCGCGATGCGCCGCGCTGGGCGCCGCGCTCGATGGACCTGGACGTGCTGCTCTACGGGGACCTGGTATGTGATGAGGGTGCGGTGAAGCTGCCGCGCCCGGACCTGCTCAAGCGCGCCTACATGCTAGGCCCGCTGGCGGTGCTGGCCCCGCAGGTGGTGCACCCGACCGCCGGTGCCACGATCGGGGAGCTGTGGCAGCGCTTCGACCAGGCAGCGCACCCGCTCGAGCAGCTGCCGGGCTAGCGGGCGCCCTGAGCGTGTCACCAGCCGATGCTGCGGCCGCCGTCCACCGCGATGACCTGGCCGGTGATGTAGCCGGCTTCGCTGGCGAAGAACAGGCAGGCGCGTGCGACTTCCGCGGCGCTGCCCGGGCGCTTCAGCGCGGTGCGGCGGATGATCTTCTCCTGCAGCGCCTCGTCCAGCCCGTCCGCGGGCCACATCACAGGCCCGGGTGCCACCGCGTTCACGCGTACCTGCGGACCGAGTTCGCGGGCCAGGGACTTGGTCAGCATGATCAGGCCGGCCTTGGCCACGCTGTACACCGGGTAGCGGCGCAGCGGGCGCATGCCGTGGATGTCGGCGATGTTGATGATGAGGCCGCTGACTTTCCTGCAGCGCGGGGGCTGCTGCCTGGGACAGGAACAGCGGCGCCTTGAGGTTGGTGCCCAGCAGGTCATCCCAGTCGATCTCGGTGATATCCCCGACCGGGGTCGGGAAGAACGTCGAGGCGTTGTTGATGAGCACGTCGAGGCGCCCGAAGGCATCCAGCGCGCGCGAAACCAGCGCGGGCAGCTGGGCGACCTCCAGCAGGTCGCACTCCACGCACACCGCAGACCCCGGCCGCGCCTCGTTCAGTTCGCGCTCCAGCGCCGCGGCATCCTCCGCGGAGCTGCGGTAGTGCAGCACGAGGTTCGCGCCACAGGTGTGCATGAGGCGTGCGACCTCGGCGCCGACGCGCCGGGCGGCGCCGGTGATCAGGACGGTCTTGCCGGCAAGCGTCGGGGGCTGCGGGGCGGGCGTTGCGGCTGTCATGGGAGCCGATTATGACGGCATCGGCCGCGCGCTCAATGCTGCCGCCGCTGACTCCGGAGGAACGCGCCCACAGCGAGACACTGGCGCAGGTCATCCGGGGCGAGGTCGTGGCAGCCGGCGGCTGGCTGTCGTTCGAGCGCTTCATGGAGCTGGCGCTGTACGCGCCGGGGCTGGGTTACTACAGCGCCGGCGCGGTGAAGCTCGGGCCGGCGGGGACTTCGTCACCGCCCCGCAGATGTCCGACGCTGTTCAGCCGTTGCCTGGCGCGCCAGATGCGCGTCAGGTGCTCGGGCGCACCGGCGGGGAGATCCTCGAGCTGGGCGCCGGCACCGGTGCCATGGCCGCCGCGGTGCTGCAGGAGCTGGCGGCGGCGGGCGTGCTGCCCGAGCGCTACGCCATCCTCGAAGTCAGTGCGGACCTGGCCGCGCGCCAGCGCGCGCGACCTTGGGCACGCTGCCGCGCGAACTCGCGCGAACGCGTGGTATGGCTGCAGCGGCTGCCCGCGCAGCCCATTGAGGGGTGGTCCTGGCGAACGAGGTGGCCGATGCGCTGCCGTGCCGGCGCTTCATCTGCCAGGACGGTGGCGTGCGCGAGCTGGGCGTCAGCCTCGATGCTGCCGGCAACTTCCTGGAGAGCGCGGCGCAGGCGGACCCGGTGCTGGAGCGCGAGTGCGCGCGCTTTTCCGCGAGCTCGGTGCGGCACTGCCGGATGGGTATCTCTCGGAGCTGTCCCTCGCGGTGGATCCGTGGGTCCAGAGCATCGCCGGCTGTCTGCGCCACGGCGCTTTCCTGCTGTTCGACTACGGCCTGCCGCGCGCCACTACTATCATCCGCAACGGGTCAACGGCACGCTGCGCTGCCACTTCCGGCAACGCGCCCACGATGATCCCTACATCAATGTCGGCGTGCAGGACATCACCGCCTGGGTCGACTTCACGCGCGTGGCCGAGGCCGCGCTCGCCGCGGGTCTCGACGTGGCGGGCTTCTGCGACGCAGGCGGCGTTCCTGCTGGCGACCGGGCATCGAGCAGACTCGTGGCCGGGGCGCCGGTGACGTGGAGCGAACGCGCGGCTCGCGGGCGAGGCGCGGCGGCTGATCATGCCCGAGGAGATGGGCGAGGCATTCAAGGCGATGGCGCTCACGCGTGGGCTGGAGACGCCGCCGCCGGCGGTTTGCACTGCAGGACCTGCGCGACCCGCTGTGACGCATGCGATACCCTGGCGCGGCGGCCGGATGGGTAAGATGTCGCGCACCCGCACCGGCGCCTCAAGAGAGTAACCAACTGTGGCCGACACCTGAACACCGTCATCCTCGGCATCATCGGGGCATCACCGAGTTCCTGCCCATCTCCAGCACCGGGCACCTGCTGATCGCGGAGCGTGGCTCGGGCACCGCTCGGAGCTGTTCAACGTCGCGATCCAGGCCGGCGCGATCCTGGCCATCGTGCTGATCTACTGGCGCCGCATCGTCGCGCTGCTGACGCGCTTCGACGAGCCGGCGAACCGCGATTACCTCGCGAAGCTGGTGGTCGCCTTCCTGATCACGGCCACCTCGGCTTCATCGCCACCAAGGCCGGCTTCAAGCTGCCCGAAACGATCCTCCCGGTGGCGCTCGCGCTGCTGATCGGCGGCATCGCCGATCCTCGTCATCGAGAGCTACGTCGCCGGCAAGCCGTCCTCCCGTGGTCACCTGGAAGGTCGCCATCGTGGGTGGGCGCTTGCCAGATTCTGGCCGCGTATTTCCCGGCACCTCGCGCTCCGCGGCGACGATTTTCGCCGCCATGCTGGTGGGGCTTACGCTCCGTCCGGCGGCCACCGAGTTCGCTTTCCTGGTCGGGATACCCACCATGTTCGCCGCCACCGGCTACGAGCTGCTGAAGGTACGGCACGAGCGAGGTGCCGGCGAGGACTGGAACGCGCTGCTCTCGGGCTTCGTGGTGTCGGGCATCGTCGCCTTCATCGCGGTGAAGTGGCTGCTGAAGTACGTGCAGACACACCGCTTCACAGTCTTCGCCTGGTATCGCATCGCCCTGGGCGGCGCGCTGCTCGCGGCGGTGATGGCCGGGGCGATCAGCTAGCCGCGGGCCGCAGCGCGGCAATGGCCGCAAGTCGCCTGCTGCGGATCTCGTCGCCGATGGCAGGTCCTGCAAGTCCGGCGCGGTCAGCGGCGGTGAGCGTGACGGCCGCGGCGGCTGCCAGCACCGCCTGCAGGTAGGCCACCTGCGGGTAGGGCCTGTCCTCGAGCCCGGTGCGGCCGCGCGCATCGGCCTCGCAGGCCAGCAGCAGTTCGCCGAAACGCTCCGGACGGCGGAACGCATCACAGGTCTCGAACAGCTTGAGCACGGTGGCGGGCTTGAGTTCCTGCGCGCGGTGCACCAGCGTGTGGTGCCGCGCGGTGAGGATCGCCAGTTCACGCTGTGCGTTGGGCACCTTCAGGCGCGTGCACAGCGCCTCGATCAGTGGCACGCCCAGTTCCTCGTGGCCGTGGTGGCTGGGCCAGCGGTCCGGTGGCGTGCGTGCCTTGCCCAGATCGTGGGTCAGGGCAGCAAAGCGCACCGTGCCCGGCGCGCCGTGGTCCGCGGCATAGCGCAGTGCCAGCATGACGTGCAGGCCGGTGTCGATTTCCGGGTGCCAGCGCGGCGGCTGTGGCACCCCGTAGAGCGCATCGACCTCGGGGAAGATCACCGCCAGCGCCCCGCAGGCGCGCAGCACCTCGAAGTACACCTGCGGTTGCGACTCGCCCAAGGCGCGCTCGGTTTCCTGCCACACGCGCTCCGGAACCAGCGCTGCGACCTCGCCCGCCTCGGTCATGCGGCGCATGAGCGCGAGCGTCTCGTCGGCAACGCGAAAGCCCAGGTCTGCGTAGCGCGCGGCGAAGCGTGCGACCCGCAGGATGCGCACCGGGTCCTCGATGAACGCGTCCGAGACATGCCGCAGCACCCGCGCCGCAAGGTCCGCCTGGCCGCCGTACGGGTCGATGATCTGGCCGTCCTCGGCCTGCGCCATCGCGTTCACGGTGAGGTCGCGCCGCGTAAGGTCCTCCTCCAGCGTGACCTCGGGGGAGAACTGCGTGGTGAAGCCGCGGTAGCCCGGACCTGCTTTGCGCTCCAGGCGCGCCAGCGCGTACTCCTCGTGCGTCTGCGGATGCAGGAACACCGGGAATTCGCGGCCGACGGGGGTGTAGCCGAGCTCTTCGAGCTGCGCGGGCGTGGCGCCCACGACGACCCAGTCGCGCTCATGCACCGGGCGCCCGAGCAGCCGATCCCGGACCGCGCCGCCGACCAAGTAGACTTGCATATGCGCATGGTAACCGAGGAATCCGCAGGCAGCGCGCCGCGCCGGCAGCGCGCGCGCGCGCGCGCGTGGCGCGGGCTCGGGGCCGCGCTGGGCGCCATGCTGCTGGCTGGCTGCGGTACTGCCTACGTGATGCAGGCGGCCAGCGGCCAGTTTCATGTCATGCACGAGCGCGAGCCGATCCCCAAGGTCATCGCCGACCCGAACACGCCCGCAGCGGTACGCGCCCACCTGGTGCAGGTGCAGGCGGCGCGCGAGTTCGCGGTGACCGACTTGGGCCTGCCGGACAACAAGAGCTACCGCAGCTACGCGGACATCGGCCGCCCGTACGTGGTGTGGAACGTGGTGGCGACGCCTGAGTTCTCGGTGATCCCCGTGCACTGGTGCTTCCCGGTGGCCGGCTGCGTCTCCTACCGCGGCTACTTCCACGAGCAAGGTGCGCGCGAGTTCGCCTGGAAGATGCAGGAACACGGATTCGATGTCTCGGTGGGTGGCGTGCCTGCGTACTCGACGCTTGGCAAGTTCGCAGATCCTGTGCTGTCGAGCATGCTGCGCTACGGGGATGATGACCTGGCGGCAACCGTGTTCCACGAACTGGCGCACCAGCTGCTGTACGTGCGCGACGACTCTTCCTTCAACGAGGCCTTTGCCACCACGGTCGAGGATGCCGGCCTTGAGCGCTGGATTGCCCACCATGGCGGCGGGATGCGCATCCGCGAATACCGCGACGAGCAGGCGCGCGAGGCGGCCTCCGTGAAGATGCTGTCCGCCACCCGCGTGCGGCTTGCGCAGCTGTATTCCTCCGGTGTGCCAGCGCAGGTGATGCGCGAGCGCAAGCAGCAGATCCTGGGACAACTGGCCGCGCAGATCCGCGCGCTGGAGTTTCGCGAGGCGGTTACCTACCCACTGTACGACCAGTGGATCGCGGAAGGGCTCAACAACGCGCAGCTGGCCTCAATCGCTACCTACTACGACTGTGTGCCCGGGTTCAAGCGCCTGCTGGCGCAATCCGGCAACGACCTGCCGCTCTTCTATGCCGCCGCGCGCGAGCTGTCCAAGCTGCCGCGCGCGCAGCGCCACGCGCAGCTGTGCGGGGAATCGAGTCCGCCGGCAGCGCCAGAGGAGTGAATCAGCGCGGGGCCTAGGGCTTGACCTGTTTGTCCGGCTGGTCGGGTTTGTCAGGTTTTTCCGGATCTGCCGTGGTGTCGGCGATCACCGCGGTGACGTGCATGGGCTTGCCATCGCGCACCAGCCCGATGTCGATCTTGTCGCCCACCTGGCGCATGCCGATGATGTTGCGCAGCTCGCTGTTGGACTTCACCGTCTGACCATTGACCGAGGTGATGACATCCCCGGTGCGTATGCCGGCGGCGGCGGCCGGGGAACCCTCCACCACCTGCGAGACCAGCGCGCCTGCGGCGCTGCTCAAGCCCAGCGAGTGGGCAACATCCGCGGTCACGTTGTACATGCTGACGCCGAGCTGGCCGCGGTGGACCGTCCCGTACTTGACCAGCTGGTCCATGACCTTGCGCGCAAGGTCGATCGGGATCGCAAAGCCGATGCCGATGTTGCCGCCCGTGCGCGACAGGATCGCGGTGTTGATGCCGATGAGCTCGCCGCGCAGGTTGACCAGTGCGCCGCCGGAGTTGCCCGGATTGATCGAGGCGTCGGTCTGTATGAAGTCCTCGTAGCCGTCTGGGTTGATTCCCGAGCGCTTCAGCGCGCTGACGATCCCGAAGCTGACCGAGTGTGCGAGGCCGAAGGGATTGCCGATGGCGGCGACGAAGTCACCGACCTCGGTCTTGGAGGAGTCCCCGAGCGCGATCTGCGTGAGGCCCGCGGGATTGACCTTGAGGACGGCGAGGTCGGCCTGTGCGTCGCTGCCGATCACCTCTGCCTTGAGGTCGCGCCCGTCCTGCAGGGTCGCGGTGATCTCGGTGGCGTTCTCGACCACGTGCGCGTTGGTGAGGATGTAGCCGATCCTGGCATCGAAGATGACCCCCGAGCCTGCGCTCTGGAACGAGCGGTCGCGCGGGCCGGCATCCTTGGGCGTCTCGAAGAAGCGCTTGAAGAAGGGGTCGTCGAGCAGGGGGTTCTGGGCACCGCTTTCGTGGATCGTGCCGCGGGTGGCGATGTTGACCACCGCAGGGGACACCCGCTTGATCATCGGCGCCAGCGAGGGCAGGGGTGTCGTGCCCACCGCCGGCGGAAGGCTCGTCGCCGCAAAGGCAGGGGCGGCGAGGGCGAGGATGAGGCTCAGCAGCGGCGCGGCGCGGTTCATGTGCCGAAGAATACTAGGCCGCGCCGGCTTGCGGGCGCGCCAAAAAAGAAAGGCCGGTAGTGCATCCGTGCACTACCGGCCCGTTCCACAGGTCCCTTAGGCGGCCTGGATGGTGATGCGCCGGGGCTGTTCCTGAGGGCGCTTGGGAATGGAGATCTCGAGGACACCGTTCACGTGCGAGGCCTTGATCGCCTCGGCATCGGCGGTCTCAGGCAGCGTGAAGCGGCGCAGGAAGCTGCCACTGGCGCGCTCGGTGCGCGTGTAGCCGTCCTCAGTCGCCTTCTTCTCAGAGCGACGCTCGCCGCGCACGGTGAGCACGCCCTTCTCGGCGGTAATCTCGATGTCCTTGCCGTCGACGCCCGGCACATCGGCGACCACGAGGAAGCGCTCGGCCTCTTCATGGACGTCAACGCTCGGGATCCAGCTGACGCTGGCAGAGGTGCTGCCGTCAGTGGTGTGGTTCTGGGCCCGGTCAAACTGCCTCTGGAAACGGCTGACAAGCGCCCAGGGCTCGTAACTAACTATCGTCATGTGAAGCTCTCCTTACGGAAGTTGCAGTTGGAATTCGCTGTGCGCAGTAGCGCCGTTGAGCACGATGTGCGGATGGTGTTTTGGGGTTTCAAGAGCTGCGATTTTTGTTCTCGCATGCGCTGGGGCTGTGGTTGTCTTTGCTGTCCGCCGCCCATACTCAGGGGGGTCCGGTGCCACGCGGTCAGCAGCGCACGGACCCCTCAAGCCTTAGCTGGCAACCCGTGCCGTTCTGCTGCCCCGCTCAAGCCCCCTGTGGGCAGCCTGTGCAAAACCTGTGCTAGGGCTGGGCACAAGATATAGGGGTAGAACCGGGTGCCTTAAAGCAATGCGTTCGTACAAAAATTACCAGGTCAGTTGCGGCCCATAACGTCATAAGTTCATGATTTAAGTTGTAAAAAATGACGTTACAATATCTTGCCGGGCCGCTTGACGACCCTTGGGGTCGTCATTAGGCTTTTGACCCCGACACAAGATCTTGTGTTCGCTACAGGCGAAAACAGGCGTCACGCGGTCGGGGGGAGGATTTAAGGGACCTGACTGCCGACACACGGCAGCGGGTGCCGGTAAGGCGCGCGGCTCGTAATTAGAGTCCCATGGCGTTTCGTCCGGTGTCCCTGCGATCCGTTGCATAAAGGCGTAAGAACATCGGAGCGCCGCGGATTAATGAACACTGTCGTGAAGATCGATCCCAAGGACATTGATGCCATCCCCTTCCAGGAGGCGTCACTCGATATCTGGGACAAGAAATACCGCCTGACCGCCAAGGACGGATCGCCCGTCGATAAGTCGATGGACGATACCTACAAACGCGTGGCGCGCGCCCTGGCCGACGTTGAGCGCGAGGACCTGCGAGAGCATTGGAACGAGCGCTTCCTGTGGGCGCTGCGGCGCGGCGCGATCCCCGCCGGCCGCGTGACTTCCAATGCCGGTGCCCTCGATCACAAGCCGGCGACCTCGACCATCAACTGCACGGTCTCCGGCACAATCCGCGACTCGATGGACGACATCCTCGGCAAGGTCCACGAGGCCGGGCTTACGCTCAAGGCGGGATCCGGTATCGGGTATGAATATTCAACGCTGCGGCCGCGCGGCGCCTATGTCTCGGGAGCTGGTGCGTACACCTCCGGCCCGCTCTCGTTCATGGATATCTTCGACAAGATGTGTTTCACGGTCTCCTCCGCCGGCGGGCGTCGCGGTGCGCAGATGGGAACCTTCGATATCGGGCACCCCGATGTCATGGAGTTCATCCGTGCCAAGCGCGAGAACGGGCGGCTGCGCCAGTTCAACCTGTCGCTGCTGATCACTGACGAATTCATCCAGGCGGTGCGCGAGGATCGCGAGTGGAAACTCGCTTTCCCGCTGTCGCTGAAAGAGAACGAGGCGGAGAAGCCGGATCTTGCCGATCCTGCCAAGTTCGTCTGGCGCGAATGGCCGATTCACGAAAGTTACGTGACCAACG
The DNA here is from genome assembly GCA_963703025.1 of uncultured Pseudomonadota bacterium. Taxonomy (GTDB): domain Bacteria; phylum Pseudomonadota; class Gammaproteobacteria; order Steroidobacterales; family Steroidobacteraceae; genus 13-2-20CM-66-19. Next base: position 1,766,831 of record OY969778.1, read on the forward strand.
ACGAAGGGCTGGTTGCCTGCAAGGTTTACAAGACCATGCCGGCGCGGCGCATGTGGGACGTCATCATGACGTCCACGTATGACTTCGCAGAGCCAGGCTTCATCTTGATTGATCGCGTCAACGAGATGAACAACAACTGGTGGTGCGAGAATATTCGCGCCACTAACCCATGCGTGACTGCAGACACGCGTCTCGCGACGCAGTACGGAATGGTGCCGATCGGGGAGCTGTATACGGCTGGGGTCGATATACAAGCAACCGTTGACACGCGTGCGATGGGAGAAGGTAAGGGGGCTGCAATACGGCCTGCAGTACCGGCGTTCATGTCCTCGCCCTCGGCGGATATCTATCGCGTAACGACTGAGGATGGCTATGAGATCAAGGCCACAGAATGGCATGGCTTCTTCACTACCCGCGGTCGCGTTGAGCTGAACCAACTTAAGGTCGGCGACGAACTACTCGTTCAGTCCGGCAAAGGCCAGTTCGGAGACCTCGGCAGTGCGGAGCTCGGCAACCTGCTCGGGCTTCTCACTGGCGATGGGCATTTCACCAATCGGGGCAAGGGGAAGAACGCTGCGGTCGTAAATCTCTGGAACGAAGATCGTAGCTACGCGGATCAGGTAGTCACCTACATCAACGCGCTCATCGCTGGTGCAGCTGATGCGAATGCGACCCGCGAGGATTATCGCGTCAGCGCGGTGGCCGTGCCCCAGCGCAATCTGGTCATGATTCGTTCGGTGATTCTTGCAAGAGTTCTCGAACAATTCGGATTCACCGCTAAAGCGAAGACGCAAGTCCCCGAAATTATTTGGCGTGGCAGTGAGACCTGCGTTCGTGGCTACCTGCGCGCGCTGTTCCAGTGCGACGGCACCGTGCAGCGGGATGATAAGAACTCGTACTGCACGATCCGGTTGGCATCGAGCCAGCCATCGCTGCTTAAGGACGTGCAGGCACTGCTCGCGAACTTCGGCATCTTTTGTCGAGTATTGAAGCGGCGGCCGGCGGGGCAGCGACTGCTGCCGGACGGCAAGGGCGGCAAGCGCTATTACGACTGCCAGGCTGACTATGAGCTCATCATTGGCTCAGGTTCACGCGACCGCTTCATGCAGGAGATAGGCTTCCTTACTTCCGCGAAAAACGACAAGTACAGCGAGTGGAAGGACCAACATGCGCGCACATACGAGGAGCAGTTTGTCAGTGCGATTGCCAGTATCGAGCACGTGGGTCGAGAGGCCGTATTCGATACCACGCAACCGGACAAGAACAATCTGATCTTTAATGGCCTAGTTACCGCTAACTGTGGTGAACAGCCGCTTCCGCCCTACGGCTCGTGCCTGTTAGGTTCTGTGAACCTGACACGCTTCGTGAAACATCCATTCGGCGATTTCGCCGAGTTCGACTGGAGCGAATACAAGGAAGTGGTGCGCGTGTTCACGCGCATGCTCGATAACGTTGTGGAGATCAACGGCCTGCCGCTCGAGCAGCAGCGCGGCGAGATCATGCGCAAGCGCCGCCACGGCATGGGCTTCCTGGGCCTGGGCAGTACCATGGCTCTGCTGCGCATGAGGTACGGTTCACCCGAGGCGTTGCAGTTCACAGAAGAGGTCTCGCGCGAGATGGCCATTGCCGGCTGGGAAGCAGCACTCGAGCTGGCGCGCGAGAAGGGACCGGCGCCGATCATGAACGAGGAGTTCACGGTCACCAAGGAGATGCTGCGCAAGCGTCCGGAGATGGCGCGCGATGGCTGGAAGCCGGGCTCGAAGATCGCCGGTCGCCTGCTGCATGCCAGGTACAGCCGCTACATGCAGCGCATCGCGCAGGTGGCGCCGCAGCTGGTGAATGAGCTGGCCGAGGTCGGCGCGCGCTTCACGCACCACAGCTCGATCGCCCCGACCGGGACGATCTCGCTGTCACTGGCCAACAATGCCTCCAACGGCATCGAGCCGTCATTCGCCCATCATTACTTCAGAAACGTGATCCGGGTGGGCAAGAAGTCCAAGGAAAAGATCGACGTTTATTCCTTCGAGCTGCTGGCGTATCGCGAGCTCGTCAACGCGAACGCCCAACCTGGAGCGACCAACGATGCTGAGAGACTGCCGGACTACTTCATCGCCGCCGACGAGGTCACTCCCAAAGAGCATGTCGAAGTGCAGGCTGCGTCCCAGAAGTGGGTCGATTCATCGATTTCTAAGACGGCGAACGTGCCTACGGATTTCCCCTACGCGCAGTTCAAAGACATCTATCTGTATGCACATGAGCAGGGCCTGAAGGGCTGCACGACCTTCCGCTTCAACCCGGAGGCCTTCCAGGGCGTGCTGGTCAAGGAGGCGGACCTCAAGAACACGCTCTACAAGTTCACCCTCGAGGACGGCTCGGTGATCGAGGTGCCCAGGGGACGAGGAGATCGACTACGACGGCGAGATCCACACCGCCGCCAACCTGTATGACGCCATGCGCGATGGCTACTACGGGCGCTTCTAGCCCGACGCTGCGCGCGCCCAAGGAACTGTTATGACTGTTAAGATTGAACGCAAGATCGTGAAGTACTCGGTGCAGAAGCCCGAGGACAAGGCCGCGTCCGAGAAGGCCGCGGAGCTTGCCAAGGCAGCACTTGCCCACCAGCCCGAGACGGTCAAGGACCGTCACGGGCGCTCGACCAACGTCATCCAGATGCACGAGAAGCTCGAGCGCCCGGAGATGCTGGTCGGCTCGACCTACAAGATAAAGACTCCGATCTCGGACCACGCGATGTACGTGACCATCAACGACATCGTGCTCAACGAGGGCACCGGCTTCGAGCAGCGCCGTCCGTTCGAGGTCTTCATCAACTCCAAGAACCTGGACCACTTCCAGTGGATCGTGGCGCTCACGCGCATCATCTCGGCGGTGTTCAGGAAGGGCGGTGACGTCACCTTCCTGGTGGATGAGCTCAAGGCGGTGTTCGACCCGCGTGGCGGCTACTGGCAGCCCGGCGGCAAGTTCATGCCCTCGCTCATCGCCGAGCTCGGCCACGTGATCGAGAAGCACCTGCAGACCATCGGCCTGATCCGCAAGCCGCAGCTGGACGTGCACCAGCAGAAGATGGTGGACGAGAAGCGTGCCGAGTACGTGGCGCGCACCAAGCAGACCGATGCCTTTGCCAAGTCCCATTTCCCGGACGGGGCGCAGCTGTGCAACCACTGCAGCACCGCCGCGGTGGTGATGATGGATGGCTGCATGACGTGCCTGAACTGCGGCGACTCTAAGTGTGGCTAGAGCGAAAGTTTTCCAACCGACGCAAACTGACAGACTTCGTTGATTTTGAGGCGGCCACGGGGCCGCCTCTCTTGTTTGCGCAGATCCCGGCCGGCGGGCAAAAAAAACCCCGCTTGAGGCGGGGTTGGTCGCTTGCTTGTGTGGAGGAGTATCTTCTCGTTGTTATTGTCTTGGCGGCGCGCTATCGGGACGGTGCCATCCTGGCTGGTCCTGACCTGCGCTCTTTGTTTCAGTCATCCCGTGGCTTCTGCTTACCTTCCCGACGGTTGTGCCGTTGGTGGATAGATACAGAGCAACACTCGTGCCAATCCCGCGGCGCCCTCGCCCCAGGCCCGATCCGGTCGGTCCCCTGCCGTGAACTGTGACGTAGTGCACACTTGCGGTCCCCTTGAGGGCCTCCAGGGGCTGCCTTGGTCCGGCTGGCATAACGCGCGTGCAACGCTGTTTACAGCCTGTTGTCAAAAACCCCGACGTCCCGGGGTGGCGCTGGCCGGGTGCGGCCGCGTGAGCACCCCGCAAACCCTTGAACCTGCGAAGGAAGCTGACCTGATTCCGGTGTGTAAATGAACCCGACACGAGAGTTGCGGCCGCAGGGCTCGCTGGCGCGCCGCTGCCTGCTGGGCTTCGCCCTGATCAGCATGCTGCTGTGCGCTGCGCAGGCGCAGGCGGAGAACCCCGTGCCACGCCCGCCGGAACTGGAGCGCGACGTGCAGTTCTGGATCCGCGTGTACTCGCAGATCGACACCAACTCCGGGTTCCTGCACGACCAGTACAACCTCGGCATCGTCTACGACACGCTGCACTTCCCGCCGAACACCGCGCCCGCGGACCGGCAGCGCGTGGTCGACGAGGAGCGCGAGCGCTACGCGACGGCGCTCAAGCGCATCGCCGCCGGCGAGACACCGCTGTCGCCCGAGGAACAGCGCATCAAGGAGCTGTGGGGAGCGGAGGGCACGCCCGAGCAGCTGCAGGCGGCAGCAGACGACATCCGCTTCCAGCTCGGCCAGGCCGACCGCTTCCGCAGGGGACTGGTGCGCTCGGGGGCCTGGGAGGCGCACATCGAGGAGACGCTGGCGAACCTCGGGCTGCCGCCGGAGCTGGCGGCGCTGCCACACGTGGAGTCCTCGTTCGACCCGTCCGCCTATTCCAAGGTGGCAGCCGCCGGGCTGTGGCAGTTCATGCGCTCGACCGGGCGGCGCTACATGCGCATCGACTCGGCGGTGGACGACCGCCTGGACCCATTCCGCTCGACCGAGGCGGCCGCGCAGCTGCTGGCCTACAACTACCACCTGCTGGGCAGCTGGCCGCTGGCGCTCACCGCCTACAACCATGGCAGCGCCGGCATGCTGCGCGCCAAGGAGACGATGGGCACGGATGACATCGTGAAGATCGTGCGCGGCTACACCAGCCGCAGCTTCGGCTTCGCCTCGCGCAACTTCTACGTCTCCTTCCTGGCGGCCCTGGAGATCGACCGCAACCCGCAGAAGTACTTCGGGCTCCTGCAGAAGGATTCAGAGGCGCACTTCCGCGAGGTCGAGGTGCCCGCCTACGTCTCCATCGCAGCGCTGACGCGCGCGCTGAAGGTCGATCCGGGCAAGCTGCGTGAACTGAACCCCTCGCTGCTGCCGCCGGTGTGGGCCGGCACGCAGCGCGTGCCCAAGGGCTACCGCCTGCGCCTGCCGCTGGCGGGGGAGCCGTGGACCACCGAGCACCTGGCGCAGCGCTTAAGTCCCGGGGACATGTTCAACGGGCAAAGAGGCCCTGAGCACTACCGCGTGCAGAAGGGCGACACGCTCGTGAGCATCGCGGCGGTCTACGAGGTTCCGGTCGAGGCACTCGCTCGCCTCAACCGCCTGCGCACCAGCGCGCATGTCTCCCCCGGGCGGGTGCTGGTGCTGCCGGAGTCGCCGGTCCCGGCCGCGGCGGCTGCGGCGGCCGCCGCGGCCCCGGCGCTTGCCCCGGCCGCCGCGGCCGGCACCGCGCAGGCGAGCACCGTCGCCCCGCCATCCCCCGGTGGCGCGGTGGCGCCCGTGGTCGCCGAGCGCGAAAGCGCCGACGATGCTGCCGCGGTGGTGGCGGCCAGGGCACGCGCGGCAGCCCCCGGCGCGCAGCCGCTCTCCAGGGCGCAGGCCGAGGCGCTGGGGCCTGCGGTGGGTCCGGCCGCAGACACCGAGCAGAATGCCGACCCCACCGACTACAACGTGGCGCGCGATGAGACCATCCGCGTGGCCACCGACGAGACCCTCGGGCACCTCGCCGACTGGCTGGGGGCGGATGCGGCCAGCATCCGCGAGCTCAACCAGATGAACGCCAAGGCCACGCTGCGCGTGGGGCAGCGCCTGAAGCTGCCGTTCAAGGACGTGACGCACGAGGTGTTCGAGCAGCGCCGCAAGGCCTACCACCGCGCGCTGCAGGCGAGCTACTTCGCAGCCCACCGCATCGTGGGCACGCAGGTCTACATTGCCCGCTCCGGGGACTCGCTGTGGACGCTCACTCAGCGCGGTGGGCAGCTGCCGCAGTGGCTGCTGCAGCAGTACAACCCGAGCCTCGACTTCACCGACCTGCGTGCCGGCACCCAGATCGTCATCCCGCGCGTGGAGAACGTCGCCCCGGGCGGCGGCTGAGCCGTGCACTTCCCCACCGCGCGTTGCGCTTGTGACCTGCACCCATGCCCTAGCGTGCGCCCCGCGCCTATAATCACGCCCAGTAGCGTGTGCATAACCTCAGCATGAAGTCCTTCGTGATCCTCGCTGCCGCCGCGGTGCTCAGCTGCACATGGGCGGTGGGGCACACCGACGGCCTGCCACAGAGCCAGAGCCAGGCCGCCGCGGCGCCTGCGCCCGCCCTGGACAAGCTGCCGGTGGTCGACCGCGTGGTGGTGCGCAAGGGCGAGCGGCGCCTGCTGCTCATGCACGGCGGCAACGTCGTGCGCAGCTACCACGTGCAGCTGGGCCTGAGCCCGCAGGGCCAGAAGCAGCGCGCCGGGGACTTCCGCACCCCGGAGGGCTCCTACCGCCTGGACCGCCGCAACCCGCGCAGTGACTTCTTCCTGTCGATCAAGGTCTCCTACCCGAATGAGCAGGACCTGCGCCGCGCGCGCGCCCAGCACTGGGACACCGGCGGCTCGATCATGATCCACGGGCTGCCGAACACCCTCAAGCACGAGCCGGAGTACTACGAGTCCCACGACTGGACCGACGGCTGCGTCGCGGTCTCCAACGCCGACATGGTGGAGATCTGGATGCTGGTGCCGGACGATGCGCCGATCGACATCCTTCCCTGACCCGTGACCACCGAAGTTTCAGAATTCGTCGACGCGCGCGTCGGCCCGCGCGGCAGCCTCGAGAACCTCTCGCAGGGCGAGCTGGACAAGCTGCTGGACTCCGGTCAGGGCGGCCTGTACCCGCTGTTCCGGCGCTGCGCGCTCGCGGTGCTCAACTCCGGCGCGCCCACCGATGACGCCAAGGAGATCTTCGACCGCCACAAGGACTTCGAGATCCAGCATCGTGCGCCACCCCTGGGGGGTGAAGCTGGAGATGCAGAACGCCCCGGCGGCCGCCTTCGTCGACGGCCAGATGATCCGCGGCATCAAGGAGCACCTGTTCGCGGTGCTGCGCGACGTGGTGTACATCTCCAACGAGATCATCGACAGCGAGCGCTTCGACCTCAGCGACTCCGCCTCGATCACCAACGCGGTGTTCCACATCCTGCGCAACGCGCGCCTGCTGGACCACAAGGCGCGCCCGAACCTGGTGGTGTGCTGGGGCGGCCACTCGATCGATGCGCGCGAGTACCAGTACACCAAGAACGTCGGCTACGAGCTGGGCCTGCGCGGCCTGGACGTGTGCACCGGCTGCGGTCCGGGGGCCATGAAGGGCCCGATGAAGGGCGCCACCATCGGCCACGCCAAGCAGCGCATCGCCCACGGGCGCTACATCGGGGTCACCGAGCCTGGGATCATCGCCGCCGAGCCGCCCAACCCGATCGTCACGCAGCTGGCGATCCTGCCGGACATCGAGAAGCGCCTGGAGGCCTTCGTGCGCCTGGGCCACGGCATCGTGGTGTTCCCCGGCGGCGCGGGCACGGCCGAGGAGATCCTCTACCTGGTCGGGGTGCTGCTGGATCCGGCCAACCGCGAGCAGCCCTTCCCGGTGGTGCTGACCGGCCCGCGCCAGTCGGCCGCCTACTTCGAGCACATCGTGCGCTTCATCGAGGGCACGCTCGGGCAGCGACGCCACGCGCCGCCTCACGCGTCATCGTCGATGACCCCGCCGGAGGTCGCCCGGCGCATGGTGCGCGGCATGGACGCGGTGCGCGAGTTCCGCCGCCGCGCGAACGACTCCTACAACTTCAACTGGCTGCTGTCGATCCGGCCGCAGTTCCAGCGCCCCTTCGAGGTCACGCACGAGGCCATGCGCGCGCTGAACCTCAAGCTCGGACAGCCCGCGCACGAGCTGGCGGCGAACCTGCGGCGCGCGTTCTCCGGCATCGTGACCGGCAACGTGAAGGAATACGGCATCAAGGCGATCGAGAAGCTCGGGCCGTACGAGCTCAGCGGCGATCCTGCGATCATGCAGCCGCTGGACGAGCTGCTCGCCGCGTTCGTGGCGCAGCAGCGCATGCGCCTGCCCGGCAGCCTCTACAAGCCGGTCTACCGCCTCGTCGACTGAGGATCGCGGTTACATAACACGCTTGCGCGCTGCACAGTTTGCGAAGAACGGCAGCTGCGTGAGCAATCCGCGAGCCGCATGTGAACCAGTTCCTGCGCGCCCACCATGAACGCCGTAGTCTCCGTTCAAATATTCAGGAGCGTCTGATGAGTTCCAGTGACAGGGGGCGAGATGATCTGCCCGGTGCGCCTCGCGAACCGGCCCCCTCGGCTACCGGTCCGGGTGGTGCGGATGCCTACGCCAGCTGGCTGGACCGCATGCAGCGAGCCCGCGCCCGCCAGGCGGCCATCACGCGCAACCTCTACACCTGGTCGAACTACAAGAACTGGGCCGACCAGGTCCGCGACTCCTGGGGTCCTGCCGAGGGCGGCCCCGTCCCCCCGAAGCCCAAGAAATAAGGCTTCGCTGCGGGCCTGAAGGCCCGCGCCGCGGTGCCCGGCAGGCGGCGCCGCTTCCACGACCGATCCGCAAAGCCCGCGCCCGTTCAGGCGTTGGCGACCGCCGCAGGCACCGGCGGCAGCTCCGCCATGGCCTGCTCGAGCGCACGCTGGCTGCCGGTATCGGCGCCTTGCGCAGGGGCCTGCGGATCCGCCGGCTGCGTCCCGGTGGCCACCGGCGGGGTGACCGCACCGCCGCGCGGCCGCGCCAGCCATTCCACCAGCGGTGCCCACTGCTCCACGTCATCGTGGGCCACGTAGCTCTTCATCTCGTGCACGCCGACCCCCAGTTCCGCCGCGCGCACGTAGTTCTGCGAGTCGCGCAGGGTGGCGACGATCGGGATCCCCAGGGTGTGCAGGAAGCGGATCAGCGACTGGTAGGTGAGGGTGTTGCGGCGCACCCGGTTGGCGATGACCCCGATGCGGTCATCCTCGCGGCGGATCTTGGCCACCAGCAGCAGGTCGCGGATGCAGCGCGAACAGGTGTGGATGTCGATGTCCGAGGGCAGCACCGGCACGATGATCTTGGAGGCGTCGCGCACCATGTCCGGCAGCTGCGGCGCGGACAGCGCCGCCGGGGTGTCCACGATCACGTGTGTGGTGCCGTCCGGGGGGCGCAGGTGAAAGGCGCGCGTGGTGCGCGCGTCCTTCTCGAAGCCGGCAATGACCTCGATGCGCGCCTGCGCGGGCTTGCGCTTGCGCACCCAGCGCACCGAGGAGCCCTGCGGGTCGAAGTCGATGAGCACCGGGCGGTGGCCGCACGAGGCCAGGTAGCTGGCCAGGTTGATAGCGATAGTCGTCTTACCAGACCCGCCCTTGGGGTTCAGGACGACAATGCGCTGCATGGTGGCCTTGAGGTGCGCGTGCCGTAACGCGCTTCGTGCCCTGAGCCTACGCACGGCACCGGGAGGGTGCAAGCCACGCCCATGAATGTGAGCATGGACACGCCGCTGTCACGTGGCGGGCCGTAAAGTCGCGCCCCATGGAAGAGATGTTCCTGCACGCCTGGGACGAGCTCGATGACACGCTGTGCCTGTGTCGCCAACTGGCGACGTTGGCGGTCACCGGGGCATGGGACGACTCGATGGCCCTGCTGACCTCCGCCTCGGGCATCCTGGTAGCTGCAACTGCCACCCTGGCGCTCTCGGTAAGGCAGTTCTTCGACCCTTCGGCCTGAAACAGCCCCCCAAGCGCCACTTAGCGCTTGAAAATCCCGTCACGATTCCCAAGATCGCACCCCGTGCGGGCACCTTTCACTGCCCGCGGACGGGCGATCCCATGGCAGTGACGACAGAAACCACCGAAAACACCGGCAACCGGCAGACCCATGGCTTCCAGGCGGAGGTGCGTGAGCTGCTGAAGCTCATGATCCACTCCCTGTACAGCCACCGGGAGATCTTCCTGCGCGAGCTGGTCTCCAACGCCTCCGATGCCTGCGACCGCCTGCGCTTCGCGGCCATCGCGCAGCCGCAGCTGCTGGCCGAGGACGCAGAGCTGGGGATCCGCATCGAGGGGGACGCCAAGGCCGGCACGGTCACCATCACCGACAACGGCATCGGCATGAACCGCGAGGATGCCATCGCGAACCTGGGCACCATCGCGCGCTCGGGCACCGCCGCGTTCTTCAAGTCCCTGTCCGGGGACCAGCAGAAGGACTCGCAGCTGATCGGCCAGTTCGGCGTCGGCTTCTACTCCGCCTTCATCGTCGCCGACCGCGTCGAGGTGCGCTCGCGGCGCGCCGGGGAGCCGGCCGAGAATGGGGTGCGCTGGGAGTCCGGCGCCGACGGGGACTACACGGTCGAGACCGTCACCCACGCCGCGCGCGGCACCCAGGTCACCCTGCACCTGAAGCAGGACGCGCGCGAGTTCGCCGACGCGTTCCGCCTGCGTGCGCTCATCCGCCGCTACTCCGACCACATCGGCTTCCCGGTGCGCATGCGCAAGGAAGGCGAGGCCACGCTCGAGGACGAGGTCGTCAACCAGGCCAAGGCGCTGTGGACGCTGCCGCGCACGCAGATCACCGACGAGGAGTACCGCCAGTTCTACCAGTACGTGGCGCACGACTTCCAGGACCCGCTGGCCTGGAGCCACAACAAGGTCGAGGGCAAGCGCGAGTACACAAGCCTGCTGTACCTGCCGGCCAAGGCGCCCTTTGACCTGTTCCAGCGAGATGCCACCCGGGGGCTGAAGCTGTACGTGCGGCGCGTGTTCATCATGGACGACGCGGAGCAGTTCCTGCCCCCGTACCTGCGGTTCGTGAAGGGCGTGGTCGACTCCAGCGACCTGCCGCTGAACGTCTCGCGCGAGATCCTGCAGCAGGACCCGGAGGCCGAGGCCATCAAGCGGCGGCCTCACCAAGCGCGTGCTGGACATGCTCGCGCGCCTGGCCAAGGACGAGCCGGAGAAATACGCAGGGTTCTGGAAGGAATTCGGCGCCGTCCTCAAGGAAGGGGTGGTCCAGGACCACGCCAACCAGCCGGCGATCCTCAACCTGATGCGCTTCGCCAGCACCCACCAGGAGCACAACAACCCGCAAACCACGCTCAGCGACTACGTGGCGCGCATGCAGCCGGGCCAGGACCGGATCTACTACGTGATCGCCGAGACCCCCGAGGCCGCGCGCGGCAGCCCGGCCATCGAGCGCCTGCGCGAGCGCAAGCTCGAGGTGCTGCTGCTGTCCGAGCGCATCGACGAGTGGGTCATGGGGCAGCTGAACGACTTCGAGGGCAAGCGCTTCAAGGACGCCACGCGCGGCTCGCTGGACCTGGGCGGGCTTGCCAACGAGGCCGACAAGAAGGAGCACGACGAGCAGCTCAAGGAGAGCAAGGGCCTGCTCAAGCGCGTCAAGGACGCGCTGGGCGAGAAGGTCACGGAAGTGCGCATCAGCGAGCGCCTGCGCGAGTCACCCGCCTGCCTGGTGCTCGGCGAGGACGACATGGGCGAGCAGATGCGCCGCATCCTGGCCGCCGCCGGGCAGAAGGCCCCCGAGGCCCACCCGGCGCTGGAGCTCAACGTCGCGCACCCGCTGGTGAAGTACCTGGACGGCATGGCCGAGGCGGGCCAGTTCAAGGAGCTCGCGGAGCTGCTGTACGACCAGGCAGCGCTCGCGGAAGGCAACCAGCTGCCCAACCCGCCGGAGTACGTGCAGCGCCTGAACCGCCTGCTCGTGCGCCTGGCGGCAACACCTGCGACCTGAGGCGCAGCGGTGGTACAGCGCCCGCCGCTCGCCGAGCGCGTGATGATCGCAGGTCCGGCCGGGGACCTGCAGGCACTCATCGAGACCCCGCAGGATGGCGCGGGGGAGGCGGCAGCCGCGGTGCGCGCCTTTGCCGTGGTGTGCCACCCGCACCCGCTGTACGGGGGCACGATGGACAACAAGGTGGTCTACACGATCGCGCGCGCGTTCCAGCAGTGCGGGGCGCCTGCGATCCGCTTCAACTACCGCGGCGTCGGCAGCAGTGCCGGCAGCTACGACGAGGGCCGCGGGGAAACCGCCGACGCCCTCTCGGTGATCCGGTACGGCGCCCAGCGCTGGCCGCACGCGGCACTGTGGCTGGGCGGCTTCTCCTTCGGTGGTGCGGTGGCGGTGCGTGCGGCCGCCCAGTGCGCGCCGCAGCGCGTGGTGCTGGTGGCACCTGCGGTGGGACGCGTCGACATCAGCGACGCGGCACCGCCGGCGGCCCCGTGGCTGATCGTGCAGGGCGACGCCGATGACCTCGTGCCCGCACGGCAGGTGCTCGAGTGGGCCGCCGCGCTGAACCCGCCGCCCACCGTCACGCTGCTGCCCGGGGCCGGGCACTTCTTCCATGGCCGCATCAACGAACTGCGCGCGGCGGTGCTTGGTTACATGGGGCACGCGGGGAGCGTGTGACGGCTTCGCCCGCGTGCCCTTCGGGCACCGCGACTACACAAAACCCAAGGGATTACGGGCGCTTGCGAGCGCCGGACCGTGCGGCCCCGCGCCCATAAAAAAGGCCCGGGAGAACGGATTCTCCCGGGCCTTTGACTGCCCTTGTGCGGCAGTGAAGGAAAGTCTTAGTTGACCATTCCCTTGAGGCTCTTCAGCGGCAGCACGCGCACCTTCTTGGAGGCCGGCTTCGCCTTGAACGTCATCTTCTCGCCGGTGAAGGGATTGACGCCTTCGCGCGCCTTGGTCGCCGGCTTCTTCACGACCTTCAGCTTCATCAGGCCGGGCACGGTGAACAGGCCGCTGCCGCGCAGGCTCTTCTTGATTACGCCGCTCAGCGAATCGAAGACGCTACCGACTTGCTTGCGTGAGAGCCCCGTGTCCTTGGAGATCTGTGTCAGGACTTCCGACTTCGTCGGTGCGCCACCCTTTTTCGCCATATTGCCCTACTCCTCGAGAATTTAGTGTTGCGATACGCAGCTTCAGTATTTCGCCGCGTGCGAGAGAATCGGCGCGAAAAATAACACATGCGCACGCTTTGGCAAGCGCTTTCTTGCGTTCGGGTGTTGCGAAAGTGCCTTTTTTCTTAGGCTTTTTTCGCTGCACGATCCTTGCAAGGGGTCTGTGGTGCGCTGCGCGCCGTGCTTTTTCGTGGTTCACCGCCGCTGCGACTTCGCGTGCGATGTCGCAGCTAAGCGTGTGTATTGCCAAACAAGAAGCTGCGCCTGGGTGCGCGCGCGGGCCTGAAATTCCAGCCCTTTGCGCTAGCGCAGCAGGATGAGCACGGCCTGGATCGCGATCCCCGCCCACAGCGGCGAGAGGTCGAGGCCGCTGATGCCGGGAATCGTGCGCCGGATCGGCTTGAGCACCGGCTCGCAGATCGTGGCCAGCACCGACTGCAGCGGCGAGTAACCGCCCGGGGCGATCATCGACAGCAGCGCATACAGCACGATCGCGTAGAAATAGGTCCACAGCAGCGTGCGCGCGATCTCCAGCACCACAGCTCGCACCCAGGCGAGCGCGGGTACCGTGAACGGCAGGTCGCTGGTGAGCCAGTAGAGGACCGCGACCTTGAGGATCGCCACCAGCAGCACCGCGACCACCGAGGCGGTGTCGACCTTGCGCACCGGTGGCAGCACGCGCCGCAGCGGCAGGATCAGGGGGTTGGTGAGCTTCACGATCCCCTGGCAGAGCGGATTGCGGAAGTCCGCGCGCGTCCACTGCAGCAGCAGGCGCGCCAGGAACACGAACAGCGCAAGGCCCAGCAGGGTGTCCAGGATGTAGATGATCGCGCTCATGTTCTTCCTGCCGGATCTGGATCAGGTCTCAACCCTGCAAGCTCGCGGCTGCGGGACGCTGCGGCCTTGAGGGCGCGCTCGATGGTAGCGCGAAGGTCCGCGTCCTCCATGACGCGCACGGCTGCCGCGGTGGTGCCCCCGGGGGAAGTGACCTGCGCGCGCAGCAGCACAAGGTCCGCATCCGGGGCATGCGCCAGCAATCCGGCGCCGTAGAGCGTCGCGGCCGCCAGGCGCTCGGCCGCCGCCTTCTCCAGCCCCAGGCGCACGCCGGCCTCGGCCATCAGCTGCGCCAGCAGGAAGAAGTAGGCAGGCCCGCTGCCGGAGAGCGCGGTGACCGCATCCAGGGCGTCCTCGCTGGGTACCCACACCACCTCGCCCACCGCCTCCATGATCGCTTGCGCGGTGGCGCGTTGCTGCGCGCTGATGTTGGCCGGGGCATACAGGCCGGTGACGCCGGCGCCAACGAAGGCGGGGCGGTTGGGCATCGCGCGCAGCACTGGCACGGCCGATGCGGTCCACTGCTGCAGGGAGGCGATCCGCGTGCCGGCACATATCGAGATCAGCAGCGGCCGCGACTCGCGCAGCACCGGGATGAGCGGGGCGAGCACGCGTTCGGCGACCTGGGGCTTCACCGCGAGCACCACCACGCTGGCACCTTCGATCGCCGCCGCGTTGTCGGCCACCGCAGCGATGCCCAGCTCGCGCGCGAGCACCGCGCGCGCCTCGGGCAGGTGCTCGCCGATGTTGATCAGTTCCGGGCGCGTCCCGGAGCGCAGCAGGCCCCCCGCCAGTGCCCGTCCCATGTTCCCGCCGCCCAGCAGCGCAATCCGCCTGTGACTCATGGGCTCATTGTACGAACTCTGGGCCCGAACAGGACCGTGCCCAGGCGCACGATGGTGGCGCCCTCCTGGATGGCGGCCTCGAAGTCATCGCTCATCCCCATGGACAGGGTGTCCAGCCGCGCGCCGGCAGCGTCGAGGTCCTCCTTGAGCGCCCGCAGCTGCGCGAACCAGTGGCGCTGCCGCTGCGGGTCGCACTCCTGCGGTGGCAGGCACATCAGCCCGCGCAGGCGCAGGCGCGGCAGGCGCGCCACCGCGGCGGCCAGCCCCGCCAGTTCCCGCGGCAGGACGCCGCCCTTGCTGTCCTCGCCGCCCAGGTGCACCTGCAGGCAGGCATTCAGTGGCGCCATGCCAGGCGGGCGCTGCGCATCCAGCCGCTGGGCGACCTTGAGCCGGTCGATGGCGTGCACCCAGGCGAAGTTCGCGGCGATCTCGCGGGTCTTGTTGGCCTGCACGCGGCCGACGAAGTGCCAGGTGAGCGCGCGCTCGTGCAGTGCGGCAATCTTCGGCAGCGCCTCGGCGAGGTAACTCTCGCCGAACTCGGTGAGCCCCGCGTCCGCCGCTGCGGCCAGCATTTCCACCGGCTGGGACTTGGAGACGGCAAGGAGTGTGACCGAGTGCGCACTTCGGCCGCAGGCCAGCGCCGCGCGCACCACGCGTTCGCGCACTTCCCGCACGTGCAACGGCAAATTCTGCGGACCCATTAACATATTGGACGTGTAACCCCTCCGCTATACTCACCCTGCGCTTCAGAAGCAGGCCCGCACGTCGCTTTTTCCTGCTCTTTCCGCGCGTCGTTCCAGGGAGCATCCATGGCTGTCGATATCGCGCAACTCCTGGCATTCGCCGTCAAGAACAATGCCTCGGACCTGCACTTGTCCTCGGGCGTGCCGCCGATGATTCGTGTCGACGGTGACATGAAGCGCATCAACATGCCGCCGCTGTCGCACAAAGAAGTGCACTCCATGGTGTACGACATCATGAACGACAAGCAGCGCAAGGCCTACGAGGAATTCTTCGAGACCGACTTCTCCTTCGAGATTCCGAAGCTTGCGCGCTTCCGTGTCAACGCCTTCAACCAGAACCGCGGCGCCGGTGCGGTGTTCCGCAACATCCCCTCCGCGATCCTCACCCTGGATGACCTGGGCTCGCCGAAGATCTTCCGCGACCTGTGCATGCTGCCGCGCGGCCTGGTGCTGGTGACCGGCCCCACCGGCTCGGGCAAGTCCACCACGCTTGCCGGCATGGTCAACCACTGTAACGACAACCGCCCGGACCACATCATCACGATCGAGGACCCGATCGAGTTCGTGCACGAGTCCAAGCGCTGCCTGATCAACCAGCGCGAGGTGCACCGTGACACGCTGGGCTTCAGCGAGGCACTGCGCTCGGCGCTGCGCGAGGACCCCGACGTCATCCTGGTCGGCGAAATGCGTGACCTCGAGACCATCCGCCTGGCGCTCACCGCGGCCGAGACCGGCCACCTGGTGTTCGGCACGCTGCACACCAGTTCCGCCGCCAAGACCATCGACCGCATCGTCGACGTGTTCCCCGGCGAGGAGAAGGACATGGTGCGCTCGATGCTGTCCGAGTCGCTGCGCGCGGTCATCTCGCAGACCCTCATGAAGAAGAACGGCGGCGGCCGCGTGGCCGCGCACGAGATCATGATCGGCACGCCGGCGATCCGTAACCTCATCCGCGAGGGCAAGATCGCCCAGATGTACTCCTCGATCCAGACCGGCGGCGCGCAGGGCATGCAGACGCTGGACCAGTGCCTGACCGAGCTCGTCGCCAAGGGCGTGGTGAGCAAGGAAGAGGCGCGCTACAAGGCTTCGAACAAGGACGCCCTGTAATTCCCCACTAGGGACTTAAAGAATCATGGATCGCGACCAAGCAATCAAGCTGATGCAGGACCTGCTGCGCCGGGTGACGGAGAAGAAGGCTTCCGACCTCTTCATCACCGCCGGGTTCCCGCCGGCGATCAAGATCGACGGCGAGATCCGCCCGCAGAGCGAGCGGGCGCTCACGGTCGAGCAGTCCGCCACCCTGGTGCGCGCGATCATGAACGACCGCCAGACCAAGGAGTTCGACTCCACCAAGGAATGTAACTTCGCCATCGCCCCCCCGGGCATCGGGCGCTTCCGCGTCTCCGCCTTCGTGCAGCAGGCCGCCGTCGGGGCGGTCATCCGCCTGATCAACGCCAAGATCCCGACCTTCGAGGAGCTCGAGCTGCCGGCGATCATGAAGGAGGTCGTGCTGTCCAAGCGCGGCCTGGTCATCATGGTGGGCGGCACCGGCTCGGGCAAGTCGACTTCGCTGGCGGCGATGGTCGGCTACCGCAACGAGAAGACCCGCGGACACATCGTCACGATCGAGGACCCGGTCGAGTACGTGCACACTCACAAGGGCTGCGTGATCACGCACCGCGAGGTGGGCGTGGATACCGACAGCTGGCACGCGGCGCTGAAGAACACGCTGCGCCAGGCCCCCGACGTCATCCTGATAGGCGAGATCCGTGACCGCGAGACGATGGAATACGGCATCCAGTTCGCCGAGACCGGACACCTGGTGCTGGCGACCCTGCACGCCAACAGCGCCAACCAGGCGCTCGACCGCATCATCAACTTCTTCCCCGACGAGCGGCGCGACCAGCTGCTGATGGACCTGTCGCTGAACATCCGCGCCCTGGTCTCGCAGCGCCTGATCCCGCGCGAGTCCGGTGCCGGGCGCATCGCGGCCATGGAGATCATGCTCAACTCGCCGCTGATCCAGGACCTGATCTTCAAGGGCAAGGTCACCGAGATCAAGGAAGTCATGTCGCGCTCGAACCGCCTGGGCATGAAGACCTTCGACCAGGCGCTGTACGAGCTGTACGAGACCGGCTTCATCTCCTACGAGGACGCGCTGCGCAATGCCGACTCGAAGAACGAGCTGCGCCTGCGCATCAAGCTGGAGAGCAAGCGCGAACAGAAGGCCATAGATGACGGTGGTGCGCTGCGCATCGTCGAGGAAGAACAGGGCCGCAGTTTGTGAACCCGGCGAAGGATCTGGCCGCCTCGGACAGCGTGCCGGGGCTGACCTCGGAAGCCGTGGCCGCCGCGGTCACCGGCCGCCACCCGACGCTCAACACCAAGCCGCTGTTCAAGCTGATGGTGGAGAAGAAGGCCTCGGACCTGTTCTTCACGCCCAACGCGCCCATCAAGATCAAGATCGAGGGCCAGATCCTGCCGGTCAACAAGCAGGTGCTGACCCCTGAGACCGTGCGCCAGACCTCCTTCGCGCTGATGAGCGCCGAGCAGCGCGAGTACTTCCAGCGCGAGTGGGAGCTGGACTTCGCGGTCTCGGAACCGGGCCTCGGGCGCTTCCGCGTCAACGTCTTCATGCAGCGCGGCTACCCGGCCATGGTGATGCGCTACATCACCGCGGACATGCCGCGCCTGGACGTGCTGGGGCTGCCGGAGATCGTCACCGAGCTCGTGATGCTCAAGCGCGGCCTGGTCCTCATGGTCGGGGCCACCGGCTCGGGCAAGTCGACCACGCTTGCCGCGATGATCAACTACCGCAACGAGAACTCCTCGGACCACATCGTCACGATCGAGGACCCGATCGAGTTCCTGCACACCAACAAGCGCTCCATGGTCAACCAGCGCGAGGTGGGCCTCGACACCAAGAGCTACGCGCGCGCGCTGCGCGGGGTGGTGCGCGCGGCCCCCGACGTGATCCTGATCGGCGAGATCCGTGACAAGGACGGCATGGAGGCGGCCATCAACCTGGCCGGCACCGGCCACCTGGTGCTGGCCACCATGCACGCCAACAACTGCGCGGAGTCGATGGACCGCATCATCAACATGTTCCCGCGCGAGCAGCACAACCAGATCTTCCTCGACCTGTCGCAGTACCTGCGCGCCATCATGGCGCAGCGCCTGGTGATGGGTAAGGAGAACCGCCGCGTCGCCGCGGTGGAGGTGATGATCAACACCCCGCACATCGGCACGCTGGTGAAGAAGGGCGACGTCACCGGGATCAAGGAGGCGATCAACGCCAGCGGCGAGCGCGGCATCCGCAGCTTCGACGTGGCGTTGCACGAGCTGTACAAGCAGGGACGCGTGGGGCTGGAGGAGGCCCTGGTCAACGCCGACTCGCGCGCCAACCTCGAGGCCAAGATCAACTTCGGCTGAAAGCCCCGCCGCGGCTGCGCGCCGCGGCTACCTGCCCGCAACGATCGCCCGCAACTCCGCGATGTACTGCTGCGCGGCGCGGTCGACGCTCGCGCTGCGCTGCTGGGACAGCCAGGCACGCAGCTGCACGCCCGCATCGCGCGTGCCGGCGATCTGCGCCTGCCCGGCCGGCGTGCGCGAGAACTCCACGATCTGCCGCAGCTGCTCGTTGGTGAGGTTCTCGCTGAACCCCTGCGCCCACACCGCCGCTGCCGCGTTCACGTCCGGGGCGCCGCGCGCGGCGGTCACGAAGCGGTCCATGGCCGCATCCAGGCGGTGCTGCTGCGAGGTGGAGGCCTGGCCGAGCACGTCGGCGAACTGGCTGCGCACGATCTCGATGTTGCGGTGCGCATCGGCCAGCGCATCGGTCTGCGCCCGGGCGACGCTGCCCTGGATGTCGTAGGCCTGGGTGAGCTCTGCGATGTAGGCGGCGCGCTGCTGCGGGGTGTCGGGGGTGCTGGCGCACGCGCTCAGGGCGGCCGCCAGTGCCAGTACTGCGAGCCGTGCGCCGCGGCGCGTGAGGCTAGAACACTGAGTAGGCATCGAACACCGGTCCGTCCACGCATACGCGCTTCATGGCAGGCCCCTGGGCGGTCCGCACTTCCACTGTACAGCCCGCGCAGCCACCGACCGCGCAGGCCATGAATTCCTCCAGCGACACCTGGCAGGGCAGGCCATGGCGCCGCGCCAGCGCCGCGCTCGCCCGGAGCATCGGGGTCGGCCCGCAGGCGAAGATCTCCACCTCGGCAAGCTCCGCAGGCCCGAGCGATGACAGCCACTCGTGTGCCAGCTCGGTCACGAAGCCCGGGTAGCAGCCGGGGAAGTCCGACTTGCTCGCCAGGCGGCTGGGGACGCCCCATTCCTCCAGCAGCGGCATGCAGGCGATGGAGGCTTGCGGCATGCCGGCCATGATCAGCGTCGAGGGGCGCTCGCGGAACGGGAACGGCACCTCCGAGCCCATCAGCACCAGCGGCTTGAAGTGGCGGTCCTCCTTCAGGCGCTCGGCGAGGAACACCATCGGCGGGATGCCGACCCCGCCGCCCACCAGCAGTGGCCGCCGGCGCTCGTGGTGCGGCACGAACGGCTTGCCGATGGGGCCCAGCACGCTCACCTCGTCGCCGGCCTTGCGCGAGGCGAGCGCCTGCAGGCCAGGACCCAGCACCTTGTACAGGATCTCGATCCAGCCGGCCGCAGGGTCCGCGCGCATGATCGACAGCGGGCGGCGCATCGGGATGGTCGGATCGCAGGTGAGGTGCGCGAAGCTGCCCGGCTGCGCGGCGCGCGCGCACTTGGGGGCCCCCAGGCGCAGCACGAACTGCTCCGCGTCGTAGGCCAGCTGCGACAGCACGCGCGCCTGCTCGAGGAAGATGGTGCCGCGCGTCCTGCCTGCTCATGCGTCGGGGCCGCGCGCGCCGAGCGCCTCGGCCAGCACCGCCATGCGCACCGCGACGCCATTGCGCACCTGGTCGCGGATGACCGACTGCGGGCCGTCGGCGACCTCGGCGGCGATCTCGATGCCGCGGTTCATCGGCTGCGGGTGCATGACGATGGCATCCGGGCGCGCAGCCCTCAGGCGCGCCTGGCGTGAGTCCCCAGGCGTGCGAAGTAGCGCTCGCCGTCCGGCAGGTCGGCCTGCTCCCATGCGCTCCTTCTGGATGCGCAGCATCATGACGACGTCCGCACCCTCGAGGCCGGCGCTCGAAGTCCGTGGCAGCGGGTGACCGCCGGCGAACTCCTCGCCGCCGGGCATGAAGGCAGGCGGGGCCACGATGCGCAGGTCCGTCACCCCCAGGGTGCGCAGCGCGTGCCAGGCCGAGCGCGCCACGCGCGAGTGGCGGATGTCCCCGACGATCGCGACGCGCAAGTCCCGCGAAGCGCTGCTTGCGCTGGCAGATGGTCAGCGCATCGAGCAGGCCCTGCGTCGGGTGCGAGACGTGCGCCTCGCCGGCTGACAGCACGCTCACGTGCGGGGCGACGTTGCGCGGCCACCAGCTGCGGCACGCCCGCCTCGGCGTCGCGGATGACGAAGGCGTCCACGTGCAGCGACTCGAGCGTGTAGACCGTGTCGAGCATGCTCTCGCCCTTGACGCGCGAGGACAGCTGCAGCTCGAGGTTCACCACCTGCGCGCCCAGGCGCTTGGCGGCGAGCTCGAAGCTCACCCGCGTGCGCGTGGAAGGCTCCATGAAGAGGTTGGCGACGGTGGATCCGGCGAGCACCTGGCTCATCGCCGGGCGCGCCCCCAGCGGGCGCACCAGGCCCTGCGAGCGCTCCAGCAGCTGCTCGAGCTTCAGGCGGCGTCAGGCCCTCGAGGGTGAGCAGGTGGCGCAGGGAGCCATCGGGGCGCAGCTGCTCGGTCATCGCTTTATCGAGTGCCTTCGTTCATGTGTCGCCTTCGCCGTGCGAACCAGCGCCGCAGGATCACCGCGGCGGCGGCGCTGTCGATGTCCGCGCGCTGCACGCGGCGTGCGGCGCGCGCCGCTGGCGCGCTGCTGCCTGAGGGCCTCGCTCGCCTCGAGCGAGGAGAAGCGCTCATCCACCAGGTGCACCGGCAGCGCGAAGCGGCGTTGCAGTTCTGCGGCGAAGGCCGCGCGCCGCCGGCGTGATCGGCGCCTCCGTGCCGTCGACATTATAAGGGGCCCCGACGACCAGGCGCGCAGGCCGCAGGCGCGCGCACCTCGCGCGCGATGGCCTCCCAGTCAGGTCCGGTGGCCGCGGACACGGCCGCCGGGCGCGGCGCGGCCGAGCGCGTCAGCGAGTCGCCGGCGGCGATGCCGATGCGTTTGAGTCCGAAATCAAAGGCGAGGACGGTCTCCGGCGCCGTCATGCCCGGGCAGGGCGCCGGCGGCTACGCATGGCCGGCCTCGGGGGACAGCTGGTCGACCTCGATGCCCAGCAGCTTCCAGGCGCCCGCCCAGCGCTGCTCGAACGGCAGCTCGAACACCACGCTCGCATCGACCGGCGACCGAGGCCCAGGCGTTGTCCTTCATCTCCTGCTCGAGCTGGCCGGACTCCCAGCCGGCGTAGCCCAGGGCGATGAAGGCATCGGAGGGCCCCTCGCCGCGGGCCATGGCCGCGAGCACGTCGCGCGAGGTGGTCACCTGGATGGTGTCGGAGACCTTGTGTGTGTGGTCCCACTGGCCGCCCGGGCGGTGCAGCACGAAGCCGCGGTCGGTGTGCACCGGGCCGCCGCGCAGCACCGGCTGGCTCGGCGATGTCCTCGCTGGAGGGCTCGAGCTTCATCTGCGTGAGCACGTCCGAGAGGTTCATGGGCAGGGGCTTGTTCAGCACGATGCCCAGCGCGCCCTTGTCGGTGTGCTCGCAGATCAGCGCCACGGTCTGGGCGAAGTTGGGATCGGACAGCTGCGGCATGGCGATGAGCAGGTGATTGGTCAGCCCGCCGCTGGTGCCTGGCGCAAAAGGCGCCTGCGAGCCGCTCTCGCCATGCTCAGGATCGCTGCCGCTCGCCGGGGAGTCGTGCTTGCTGCCCATGCCCTGAGTATGGGCATCGCCACGGCCAGTCTCAAGGAACCGATACGCTGCCCGGGGCCGGGTGACCGCCGGAGAACTGCCATTCGTAGGCAAAGCGCAGCACGCGGTACTTGGCCGCAAGCTCCGGCGGGAATGGGTCGAAGGGGCTGGCGAGCTTGAGGATCTCAAGGGCTGCCTGGTCCAGCTCCGGGCTGCCACTGGTGCGGCGGATCAGCACGCGGTCAAGCTTGCCGTCCGCGGCGATGCCGACCTCCACCACCGGGGCACTGGCGGCTGCGGCGACGCGCGCGACGGTGGGGTAGTTGAGGGTGCCGATGCGCTCGACCTTGCGGCGCCAGCGTCCAGGTAAGGGGCGAGGGTGGCCGCCCGGGTGTCCGGGGTCACCCACAACTCATCGCGCTGCGGCCCGCGCAGCTGCGCCGGGCCCTGCTCGTCGGGACCGGGTTCCGCGGTGGCCGGCTGGTCGATCAGCAGCGGCTGGTCGTGCGCAGAGCCTGCCTCGCCGGCCTCGGCGAGGTAGCGCACGCTGGTGCTCCAGGCGATCGAGGTGAGCACCTGCTCGTCCTGGGTCTTGCCTGAGGCCTCGGCGGCATCGGCAAGCGAGTTGCCCTCGGGCGTGCCGGCGTGCTTCAAGCTCGGGATCGAGGCGGTGCGGTTGCGTGGGGCGACGGACTTGCGCGTGTTGCCCGAGCCCACCTGGGTGCGCTGCGCCAGGTAGGTGGCCGTGGGGTTCTTGTCAGCTTCCGGCAGCTCGTCGGAGACCAGGAGGACCTCAAGTCCCGGCGCGCTTGCCTTGTCGTTCGCGGATGCACTGAAGGTCAGTCCCACGATGACCAGCCCGTGCAGCAGGCCCGCCAGGAACAGCATGGTCAGCAACCGGTCCCACACCGGCGCCTTGCCTTCCCGAAGCGTGAGCGCGCGGCGCGCCATGGGTGCTGCCTGGCCGCCTAGGTGCCGGCGCGCGCCCTGAGGCGCTTGTCGACCGCCGCCATCAGCAAGTCGCCGATGTCGGTGCCGAACTGCTTGTCGAGCTCGCGGATCCCGGTAGGGCTGGTGACGTTGATCTCGGTGACGAAGCCGCCGATGACATCAAGTCCCACGAACAGCATCCCCCTGGCGGCAAGCGCAGGCCCGATCTGCCCTGCCAGCCAGCGGTCGCGCTCGTTCAGGGGCCGCCCGACCCCCTTGGCCCCGGCGGCCAGGTTGCCGCGGTGGTCGTGCGCTGAAGGCATGCGCGCCAGCGCGTAGGGCACCGGCTCGCCATCGACCACCAGCACGCGCGAGTCCCCGGTGGTGGCGATCTCCGGCAGGTACAGCTGCGCGATCGCATAGCGGTGGCCATAGTCGGTGAGGGTCTCGAACACCACGCGCGCGTTCAGGTCCGCCTTCTCCAGCACGAAGATCGAGCGCCCGCCCATGCCGTCCAGGGGCTTCACCACCACCTTGCCGTGCTCGGCCAGGAATGCGGCCATGTCCGACATGTCGCGCGTGACCAGGGTCGGGGCGCAGCACTGCGCGAACCAGGCGGTGTAGACCTTCTCGTTCATGTCGCGCAGGCCCTGCGGGCGGTTCACCACCAGCACACCGGCCTCCTCGGCACGCTCCAGCACGTAGGTGCTGTAGATGAACTCCATGTCGAAGGGCGGGTCCTTGCGCATCAACAGGCAGTCGAGCGCATCCAGCGGCTCGACCCGGGCCTCTCCCAGGGTGAACCAGTCCCTGGGGTCCGCCCGCACGCTCAGCGGGCGCATGCGCCCCAGGGCCACCCCATCGCGCATCGCAAGGTCGCGCTGCTCGAGGTAGCAGAGGGCAAAGCCGCGCGCCTGCGCCGCCAGCAGCATCGCCAGCGTCGAGTCCTTCAGGTAGTTGATGGCGCCAATGGGGTCCATCACCACGCCCAGTCGCTTCGCGCTCGTCATCAAGGGTCCTGCCAGGTGCACACCGGAGGGGTGCGATTATGCTCAGTGCGCCGCAAATATGTCTGCCCCGGGGAGGGTGCAGGCCACGCGGTGCGCGCGGGCTTCGAAAAACGTGACGTGCACGGCATAGCGGGGGGTATACCGATATGTTAAAACCGCGCTGCACTTGCCGTTGAGGCAGGCGGCGGTGCGGACCCCCTGGGGGATGCCGGTATGGAGACCGGGTTCACAGGGCGTGACGCCTTCGGTTTCGCGCCGGGCGGCGGACAGCCACGCTCTGGCGCGATTTCAGGGCCGATGGCGCCCAGGTTTTGGCCCAAGGACATATTAAGGAGTCGTCTGACCGTGACCGGCAGCAACACCAAGCTACAGGGTCTCAAGGTGCTCGTCATCGACGACAGCAAGACCATCCGCCGCACCGCCGAGACGCTGCTGGCGAAGGAAGGCTGCGAGGTCTTCACCGCGATCGACGGCTTCGACGCGCTCGCCAAGATCGCCGACCACCAGCCCGACATCGTCTTCGTCGACATCATGATGCCGCGCCTGGATGGCTACCAGACCTGCTCGCTGATCAAGCACAACAAGGTGTTCCGGGCGATCCCGGTGATCATGCTGTCCTCCAAGGATGGCCTGTTCGACCGTGCGCGGGGGCGCATCGTGGGCTCGGAGCACTACCTCACCAAGCCCTTCACCAAGGACGAACTGCTCTCCGCGATCGAGACCCATATCGGGAGATGACGGCATGCCCCTGATCCTGATCGTTGACGACTCGCCCACCGAGCTGCACGTGATGCAGAAGGCGCTCGAGAAGCACGGTTTCCGGACCGCCGCGGCGGTCGACGGGGCCGAGGGCGTGCGCATTGCGCGCGAGATCCACCCGGACCTGATCTTCATGGACATCGTGATGCCCGGCATGAACGGCTACCAGGCGACGCGGGCGCTCTCGAGCGACCCGCGCACCAGTGCCATCCCGATCGTCATGGTCACCTCCAAGGGCCAGGAGACCGACCGCATCTGGGGCCTGCGCCAGGGCGCGGTGGACTACATGGTGAAGCCGGTGTCCCCGGATCAACTGGTCGCCAAGGCCGAGGCGACTCTGGCTGCCTGAAGCGCGCCCGAAGGCGTGCTTATAAAGAGGTCCAAAGCTTACGAATCATGACCGAACCGTCAACGCTACCTGAAGTCGAGCTGAAGTCCCTGCGCGACCGGCCCTTCGAGCTGCTCGCCGAACTTGAGCGCCGCGGCCGGGCGGTCTCAGCCTCGCACAGCCAGGAGCCCACGGACGGTCGCGAGTGGGTCGGGGTCGCGCTGCGCATGGCCGGGGACCTGTACCTGGTCGCCCGCGAGGAGACCCGCGAGGTGCTCGGCATCCCGGCCAGCACCACGCGCGTGCCCGGGGCGAAGGCGTGGATCCGCGGGCTTGCCAACGTGCGCGGCCTGCTGCTGCCGATCATCGACCTGCGCCAGTTCCTGGGCTCAGGCATCACCCCCATCACGCGCAACACGCGCATCGTGGTGGTGAACCACCGCGAGATCCCCGCAGGCCTGATCGTCGACGAGGTGCTCGGCTTCCGGCGCTTCGCGGAAGGGGAGTTCTCCGGCGACGCGCCGCCCACGGTGGCGCGCTGCGAGCGCTACCTGGCCGGGGCGTTCCGCCGCGGCGAGGAGCAGTGGCCGGTATTGAGCCTGCGCAACATCCTGGAAAGCCCCGCGTTCGCCGAGGCCGCCGCATGAGTGCCGTGGAACCCACACCCCGCTCACCCCTGCCGCTGCTGCTGGGGCTGGCGACGCTGCTCCTGGTGGCAAGCGGTGTTGCCTACTACCTCATGCAGGCGCGCCCGGAAGTGCGCGGCCACGGGGTACCGCTGGATGCACTCTATGGACTTGCCCTGGATGCCGAGGGCGCCGTGGCCGGCGATGCGGCTGCGCTGACGCGCTTCCAGGAGCGCCAGAAGCAGCTCGAGGACGCAGCTGCCCGCGACCCGTCCGCACCCTTCGCAAGCGACGCGCGTTACGCGCGCCTGATGCACAACGCCACCGCGGTGCTGCGCGCGCGCAGCGCGCTCGCCGATGCCGCCGGTGCCGCGCACGACACCGGCATCCTGGTGCCAAGGCTCCTGGCCGAGGCCGGCGCGCTGGCGGCCAGCCTGCCCCCGGGCAGCGCCGCGCAGACCGCAGGGGTGCTCGAGCGCTTCGAGGCGCGCGCGCAGCGCCTGCAGCTGGACGTGGCCGCCCTCACCCAGGGGGCCGCCGACCCGGGCCAGGCCGCCCAGCACATCGCCGAGAGCACCGATTACCTAGGACAGGTGATCTCGGCCTTTGCCGGCGGCACCTCCGCCATCGCCCTGCCGAAGGTGACCGCACCTGAGTCCGCCAAGCACCTGAAGGCGCTCGACTCCACCTACGCGGACCTGAACGCCGCGGTGAAGCGTGCCGTGGGGGCAGCCCCGGCCTTGCCGGCCGCGCAGAGCGCCGCGCGCGCGATCGTCGCGGATGCGCGTGACCTGGCCTCCGCCTCCACCGCCCCGGCGGCCGCCGCCGGTGCCGGACTTGCGCGCTTCCTGCCGCTGCTGCTCTTGGGCGCAGGCCTGGTGTTCCTGCTGGCAGCGCTCGCCGGGGCGTTGCGCATGCACCGCACCGTCGAGCGCCAGCGCCTGTCCGCGGACGTGCAGCGCAAGGAGACCGACCGCAACCAGCAGGCGATCCTGCGCCTGCTCGATGAACTGTCGAGCCTCGCCGACGGCGACCTCACCGTGCAGGCCACCGTCACCGAGGACATCACCGGGGCGATCGCCGACTCGATCAACTATGCGGTCGATGCCCTGCGCGGCCTGGTCACCACCATCAACGCCTCGGCGATCCAGCTGGACAGCGCCACCCGCCAGACGCAGTCGCTCTCGCAGCACCTGGCCAAGGCCTCCGGTGCGCAGAACAAGCAGATCTCCTCCGCCGGTGAGTCCGCGGCCAGCATGGCCTCCTCGGTCGAGGAGGTGTCCGGCAACGCCGAGCGCGCCTCCGACGTCGCGCGCCACTCGGTGGAGGTCGCCCACAAGGGCGGCGATGCGGTGCGCCGCACCATCGATGGCATGAACACCATCCGCGAGACCATCCAGGAGACCTCCAAGCGCATCAAGCGCCTGGGCGAGAGCTCGCAGGAGATCGGCAACATCGTCGAGCTGATCAACGACATCGCCGAGCAGACCAACATCCTGGCGCTCAACGCCTCGATCCAGTCCTCGATGGCAGGGGAGGCCGGGCGCGGCTTTGCGGTGGTGGCCGATGAGGTGCAGCGCCTGGCCGAGCGCGCCGCCGACTGCCACCAAGCAGATCGAGGTGCTGGTGCGCACCATCCAGACCGACACCAACGAGGCGGTCGTGTCCATGGAGCGCAGCACCACGGACGTGGTCGGCGGGGCGCTGCTGGCGGAGAACGCCGGAGCTGCCCTCGAGGAGATCGAGCAGGTCTCCAACCAGATCGCCTCCCTGGTGCAGAACATCTCCGGCAGCGCGCGCCAGCAGACCGGCGCGGCGCAGAACATCGCGCGCAACATGCAGAGCCTGAAGGAGATCAGCGCGCAGACCAACGAGACCACCAACGCCACCTCGAGCGCGATCGCAAAGCTGGCCGAGCTGTCCGCCGGCCTGCGCAAGTCCGCCGCGGGCTTTCGCCTGCCCGGCGGTGGCGCCGAGCGCGCAGTGCCGGTGCTGCCCAAGGCCGCCGCCGCCGCGCAGCTCCCGCCCGCGGCAGGCGGCGGCGCGCCGCGGCGTGCCGAGGAAGTCCCCGCAGCGAGCCCCAAGGTACGCCAGGTTTCCGCGCTCGGCGGATCATGAGCCCAGCCGGAAAGTCATTGCATGCCTGAAGTCGTCTCCCAGACGTTCGATCTCGTCGGCCGCGAGGTGAATGCCACGCTCGCCGAGGCCCGTGGCGCGCTGGAAAACTACGTCGAGCAGCCCGACAACATCGGCGCTGCTGGAGAAGTGCGTGGCGGACCTGCACCAGGTGCAAGGCGTGCTGCGCATGCTGGAGATCTATGGCGCCGCGCTCCTGGCCGAGGAGATGGAGCACGTCACCCAGTACCTGATCGCCACCCACACCGAGCGCAAGAGCCAGGCGGAGAGCCTGGACGCGCTGATGCGCGCGATGGTGCAGCTGCCCGGCTACCTCGAGCGCGTGCTCGCCGGCGGGCGCGACCTGGCGCTGGTGCTGCTGCCGCTGCTGAACGACCTGCGCGCGGTGCGCGGCAGCTCGCTGCTGTCGGAGGGCACGCTGCTGGTGCTCAACCTGCGCTCGGACCAGCAGGCCCAGCCGGTCGCGGCCAACCCCGACGAGCCGGAGATGACGGTCGAGCAGTGGGCGCGGCGGCTGCGCGCGCGCTACCAGGTGGGCCTCATCGGCTGGATCCGCGGCGAGCGCGTGCAGCAGAACCTGGAGACCCTGGCCAACGTGGCGCGCAAGCTCGAGCAGATCGCCACCCGCCAGCCGGTGTTCCAGCTGTGGTGGGTGGTAGGGGCGGTCATCGAGGGCCTGCAGGAGAACGGCCTGGAGGGCGGGCAGTCGATCAAGCGCCTGCTGGGACTGGGCGACCGCGAGATCCGCCGCCTGTACGAGCAGGGCGAGGCGCGCTACGCGCAGTCCCCGGCCGTGGAGCTTCTGAACAACCTTCTTTATTACGTGGGCCGCTCGGAGTCCACCGGGGGCCGGGTGAGCGCGGTGCGCGCCTCGTTCCGCCTGGCGGAACTTCTGCCGGTGGACGAGAGCATCGAGCAGGAGCGCGAGAACCTCTCCGCGCCGAGCATCAAGCTCATGCAGACCGTGGCCGCGGCGATCCGCGAGGACCTCGCCAAGGTCAAGGACGTCCTGGACATCTTCGTGCGCCGCGGCGCCGGCCAGCCCCAGGAGCTCGCCTCCCAGGTGGAGATGCTGCGCAAGATCGGCGACACCCTGGGGGTGCTGGGCCTGGGCGAGCTGCGCTCCAAGGTGCAGGTCGAGACCGAGCGCTTGGGGAAAATCGTCGACGGCTCGGTCAAGGCCGACGAGTCGATGCTGGTGGACATCGCCGCGACGCTCATCGGCGTCGAGGACCGCCTCGATGACGGGCTGGTGGGGCTGATCCTGCCCAAGGACCCGTCCGTCCCGCAGCCCAGCGAGGACAGCGAGTTCCAGCAGGTGCAGGCGGCGGTGCTGCGCGAGTGCATCGTGAACCTCGCGCGCATCAAGGAGGCGGTCACCCAAAGCGTCGGTGGCACGCTGGATGCGGCCGGCATGGACAGCTGGCAGGACCTCATGCGCGGCATGAAGGCAGGCCTGCTGCTGCTGGGCAAGCCGCGCGCGGTGGAGGTCATCGAGGGCATCACCCAGCAGTTGAAGCGCGTGATGCAACCGGGGGTGCACGTGCTGCCGCCGGGGTTCATCGACCGCCTGGCGGATGCGATCGTGAGCGTCGAGTACTACATGGAGACGCTGCAGGCCGGGCGCAGCGACCCGTGGTACATGCTCGACAACGCCCAGGTCTGCGTGCAGGCGCTGGAGCAGCAGGCCACCCCGTCGGTGCCCACCGTGCCGCCGCTGGAGCCGGGCTCCTACGCCAAGACCGTGCAGATCAGCACCACCGCGATGCATGCCATCGCTGCGCGTCCGGACATGGCAGCGGTCGATGCGGCTGCACCCACGCTTGCCGCCTCGCCGGCCCCGAAGCTGCCCGCGCTCGCCGAGCACGCCGATCCTGAGCTGGTGAAGCTGTTCATCGAGGAGGCGCACGAGGAGCTGGCGAAGATCCGCCAGAACTTCCCGGTGTGGGACGAGAACCCGCTCGAGCGTGACGCGCTGGTCACCGTGCGCCGCTCGCTGCACACCCTCAAGGGCAGCGGCCGCATGGTCGGGGCCCGCGACCTCGGGGAATTCGCCTGGTCGATCGAGAACCTGGTCAACCGCGTGCTCGACAACACCCTGACGCGCTCGCCTGCGATCATCGAGACACTGCGCGCCGCGGTGGCAGCGCTGCCGGAGCTGATCACGCAGCTGGAGGACGGCTCGCCGGTGCGCGCCGACATGGCCGGCATCTCCTCGCGCGCCCACGCGCTGGCGGCCGGGCGGCCAACCTCCCCCGCGCGCAGCGCCGCGGAGGACAACGTCGCGGCCACCGGTACGATGCGCGCCGCCATCGCCCAGCTCGCCGCCGAGCCGGCGGCCGCCGCGGCCCCCGCGGCCGCCGCGGCACCGCCGCAGGTGGTCACCGATGACACGCTGCGCGATATCTACGCGCGCGAGACCGCCACCCACGTCTCCACCGTGCGCGCCTACCTTGCGCGCGAGGCGCAGCTTCCCGAGCCGCACCCGCTGCCCGAGGAGGTCTACCGCGCCTGCCACACGCTCTCGGGCAGCTCCAAGATGGCCCAGGCGCGCCACGGCATCCGCCTGGCCGAGCCGCTGGATCACTGGCTGCGCCGCGCGTTCGGCTCCGGGCTGGGACTTGCGACCCCGGACCTGGCGCTGCTGGGGGACTGCATGTCGGCGATGGAGTCAGTGGCCACCCACCTTGACGAGTCGACCGGCTACTTCGTGAACCACTGGCAGCTGCTTGAGCGCATCGAGCGCGCCGACAAGAGCCTCGATGCGCGCATCGCCGCGCAGAAGCACGCCGCGCAGGCCCAGGCGCAGGCGGCCGAGACGCAGGCGAACGCGGTCGTGGAGCCTACCGAGGCGGCCGCGGGCGCCCCCGAGCCCGAGCCGGAACCGGAAGGCGAGGCGGTCGACTTCGACCCGGAAGTCGCCGCCATCTTCACCGACGAGGCCACCGAGCTGATCGAGGCCTCCGAGCGCGCGCTCACCGAGTGGCGCGCGCCAGCCAGGCAGCCCAGAGCTGCCGCCTGGGCCTGAAGCGCCCGCTGCACACCCTCAAGGGCGGTGCGCGCATGGCCGGCATCATGCCGATGGGGGATCTCAGCCACGAGCTGGAGACCCTGGTCATGCTGGTCGACAACGGCACCGTGGCCGCCGACGGCGCGCTGCTGGATGCCATCCAGGCAAGCCTTGATGAGCTGGCGCGCATGCGCGAGCAGGTCGCCAATGGCCGCCGCGTCGCCCCCGCGCGGCAGATGCTCGAGCGGCTGCAGCGCCTGGCCAAGCCCGGCGCCAGGGCACCGGAGCCTGCGCCTTTGGCCCCCGTGCCGCCTGCGATCCCGGTCGCCGCGACGCCCGCAACCGCGCCACCACCGCGGGAAGCCGCGCCCGAGCAGGTCGAGGAGCCCGCCACAGCGCTGTCACTGAACGAGTTTGGTGGCCACTCGGAGTCGATGATCGCCAAGTTCAACGCGGAGCTGATGTTCGCAGGCGACGTCGTGGCCGAGGTCGAGGCCCAGGAGTCCGCCGCCCAGGCGGCAGCCCCGCCCGAGCAGGCCCCCGCGCCGGTGGCGCATGTGCCCGAGGCACCAGTCGTCGCCAGGCCCGCGCCCGTGCCGGCGCCGCCGCGCGAGACGCAGTTCGCCGCCTCCGCCACCACCGCGCTGCCGTTCGCACGCTCGCGCCTGGCCGGACTTGCCGATGACAACGCCGCCGCGGCGCTGCCGCTGGTGCCCCCGGGGCGCGAGCCGATGGTCACCAGCGGCGAGCCGAAGGAAATGGCGCGCGTCGATGCGGACCTGCTCGACATGCTGCTGAACATCTCCGGCGAAGCGAGCATCGCGCGCGCGCGCCTGGAGCAGCAGCTCGGCTCGTTCGACTTCAACCTGGGCGAGCTGTCGCGCACGGTGACGCGCCTGAAGGAACAGCTGCGCAGCCTGGAGATCGAGACCGAGGCGCAGATCCTGCACAAGCACGAGGACGAAGGCTCGCACCGCAGCGAGTTCGACCCGCTCGAGCTCGACCGCTACTCCTCGATCCAGCAGTACTCGCGCGCCCTGGCCGAGACCGCCAACGACGTGGCGAGCATCCAGCAGCTGCTGGAGAACCTCGCCAAGGACACGCAGAACCTGCTGCAGCAGCAGGCGCGCACGATCACCGAGCTGCAGAACGGCCTCATGCGCACGCGCATGGTGCCGTTCCAGCGCCACGTGCAGCGCCTGGCGCGCATCGTGCGCCAGGCCGCCTCGGACACCGGCAAGCGCGCCGAGCTCACCGTCGAGGGCGCCTCCGGGGAACTCGACCGCCAGGTGCTCGAGCGCATGCTGCCGCCGTTCGAGCACATGCTGCGCAACGCGGTCGTGCACGGCATCGAGAAGCCCGAGGAGCGCGTCGCGCGCGCGGCAAGCCGGACACCGGCCGCATCGTGCTCGAGCTGCATCGCGAGGGCGCCGAGGTCATGGTGCGCCTCACCGACGACGGCGGCGGCATGAACCTCAAGGCCATCCGCGACAAGGCGCCAGTCGCTCGGCATCATCGCCCCGGGCCAGGCCCTGAGCGACGAGGACGCGATGCAGCTGATCCTCGAGCCGGGCTTCTCCACCGCCGGCGCGATCACCCAGCAGGCCGGCCGCGGCGTCGGCATGGACGTGGTGGCCACCGAGATCAAGCGCCTGGGCGGCGCGCTGCACATGGAGACCAAGGCCGGCGAGGGCACGGTATTCACCATCCGCCTGCCGCTCACGCTTGCGATCAGCCACGCGCTGGTGGTGCGCACCGACGAGGAGTACTACGCGCTGCCGCTGCCGACGGTCGAGGGCGTGCTGCGCCTGTCCAAGGCGGAAGTGACCGCGCACCTGGGCCGCGACGCGGCAGCTGTTCGACTACGGCGGCCAGAAGTACCGCTTCCAGCACCTGGCACAGCTTCGTGGGCCTCACCCCATCCGAGCTGCCCGGCCAGGACGTCACCATCCCGGTGGTGCTGGTGCGCGCCGGCGAGCATTCGACCGGCCTCGTCGCCGACGAGCTGGTCGGCAGCCGCGAGATCGTCGTGAAGTCGGTCGGCCCGCAGATCTCGGGCATCCGCGGCATCTCCGGCGCCACGATCCTGGGCGACGGCCGCATCGTCATCATCCTGGACATCAGCGCGCTGGTGCGCGCCGAGTGGCGCGCCCGCGCCCAGGCCGCCCATCGTGCCGCGCGAGCGCGGCGACCGGCGCATCTTCGCGATGGTGGTGGACGACTCGATCACGGTACGCCGCGTGACGCAGCGCCTGCTCGAGCGCAACGGCATGCGCGTGCTCACCGCGCGCGACGGCATGGACGCGGTCGCACTGCTGCAGGACAACATTCCGGACGTCATCCTGCTGGACATCGAGATGCCGCGCATGGACGGCTACGAGGTCGCCGCCCACGTGCGCAACGACCCGCGCCTGAAGGACGTGCCGATCATCATGGTGACCTCGCGCGTCGGCGAGAAGCACCGCGCGCGCGCCATCGAGCTCGGCGTCGATGACTACCTCGGCAAGCCCTACCAGGAGGCGCAGCTGCTCGATGCCATCGCGCCGCTGGTGGAGCGGCGCCGCGGCCGCCGCGGCGCGCTTCGCCGCCGCCGGGAAGCTGAGGAGCCTACATGGCCGAGCGCGTTGCCGAGATCTACAGCCTGCTGGTGCCCGCTGGTCGACGGGCGGCTGATCATCCCGCGCGCCTGCGTCGCGGAGGTGGTCGGGTTCCAGACCCCGTCCGAGATGACCGGGGCGCCGCCGTGGTACATCGGCACCGTGCCGTGGAACGGCAAGGCCGTGCCGCTGGTGTCCTTCGAGGGCGCCTGCGGGCAGATGATCCCGCCGGCGAGCGGCCGCAGCCGCATCGTGGTCCTGCATGCGCTGGGCACCCAGGTCGAGGGCGGCAACTTCGCGCTCGTATCCCAGGGGTTCCCGCAGCTGGTGCGCGTGAGCTCGGACGTGGTGCGCCCGGACAACTCGCGCGTCTTCCCCGAGCGCGCGCCGGTCATCTGCCAGATCCGCATGGTCAACGAGACCCCGCTGGTGCCGGACCTGCAGCGCCTCGAAGAGATGATCGCCGACGAGACCAGCATCGGCAGCACCTGAAGCTGCCCACTGCGTGCCGCCGCGGCACCTCATGCTCCTGCCTTGGCCGCAAGCTCGCCCGCATGGGCGTCCATACCGCCAAAGAGATAGACAGTCTACCTTGACAGTTTATCTGTCTATCTCCACGATGACCCCATGCAGCGCCGTCCCCGCGATACCGCCGTTTCCGAGTTCGTCCACGCCGTAGGTCTGCTGGTGCGCCGCGTTCGCGCGGCCGCGGCAAGCCATGAGCTGTCGCTGACCGAGTCCGCCGTCCTGTCGCGCCTGGCGAAGGAGGGAGCGGCGACCACCGCGGATCTGGCGCGCGCGGAGAGCATGAAGCCGCAGTCGATGGCCACCACCATCGCCGCCCTCGAGGAACGCGGCCTGCTGGCGCGCAAGCCGCACGCGAGCGATGGCCGGCAGGTGATCATCGCGCTCACCCCCAAGGGGGTGGGCGTGCGTGACAGCGCGCACGAGGCCAAGCACACCTGGCTCGCCCAGGCGATCGGCCAGCTCGACGAGCGCGAGCAGGAGACCTTGTTCAGGGCAGGTGAGCTGATCCGCCGCCTGGCGCAGAAGTAATGCCGCAGGTATCGCATGCCTGGCGGGCGCTGCGGCACCGCAACTTCCAGCTGTACTTCGCCGGCCAGGGCATCTCGCTCATCGGCACCTGGATGACGCGCATCGCCGCCGGCTGGCTGGTCTACCGGCTCACCAACTCCGCGCTGCTCTTGGGGTTGGTGAGCTTCGCCGGCAACATCATCTCGTTCGTGCTCGGCCCCTTCGCCGGGGTCTGGGTGGAGCGCCTGGATCGCCGCCGGCTGCTGCTGTGGACGCAGGCGGCCCTGGCGGTGCAGGCGCTGGTGATGGGCGCGCTCACGCTTGCGGGGGTCATCAACCTCACCGAGATCATCGCTGCTGATCGGCCTGCAGGGCCTGATGAATGCCTTCGACATGCCCGCGCGCCAGGCCTTCCTGGTGCAGATGGTGGATGACCGGCGCGACCTGGGCAACGCCATCGCTATCAACTCCTCGATGGTCAACGGCGCGCGCCTCATCGGGCCTGCCACCGCCGGCATGATCATCTCCGGCTTCGGCGAAGGCTGGTGCTTCCTCATCGACGGGGTGAGCTACTTCGCGGTGATCGCCTCGCTCGTGCTGATGCGCATCGCCCCCGCGGCGGCCCGGCGCCATGGCCACAGCATGCTGGCGCAGATCCGCGAGGGCTGGGACTACGTGCGCAGCTTCCGGCCCATCCGCGCACTGCTGCTGCTGTTTGCGCTGGTGTGCCTGATGGGCTGGCCCTACACGGTGCTGTTGCCGATCTTCGCCAGCGAGGTGCTGCACGGCGGCGCGCACACCCTGGGCTGGCTGTCGGCCGCCGCCGGGGTCGGAGCCCTTGTCTCAGGGCTGTCGCTGGCGCTGCGCCACACGCAAGCCGGACTGATGCGCTCGATCCAGGCAGGCACCGCGGTGTTCGGCGCAGGGCTGGTGCTGTTCGCTCTGTCGCACACGCTGTGGCTGTCGCTGCTGCTGATGACGCTGGTGGGGTTCGGGATGATGCAGTGCGCCTCGGCCATCAACATGGAAGTCCAGGCGCTGGTGCCCGAGGACAAGCGGGCGCGCGTCATGAGCTACTACACGATGGCGTTCTTCGGGGCCGCCCCCTTTGGCAGCCTGCTGGCGGGGGTGCTCGCGGACCATATCGGCGCGCCGCACACCGTCGTGCTCACCGGTGCCTGCCTCATCGCAGGGGCCGTGTGGTTCGCGTTCGAGCTGCCGCACATCGCGCGCTCTGCGCAGCCGGTCGATCCGCATCCGCTGCCGCCGCCCGGGGCGGAGCTGGCCGGTGCGGTGCAGGAAGCGGCCAGCTGAGGCGCCATTGATGCACGCGCTGAGTTACCTGGCCGCCGTGTTCGCCGGCGCGTTCCTGGCCAACGCGGTGCCGCACTTCGTCCACGGCATCAGCGGGGACCGCTTCCCGACACCCTTCGCGCATCCCCCAGGCAAGGGCCTCTCGTCACCGACGCTGAACGTTACCTGGGCGTTGCTCAATATCGTGGCGGGCTACCTGTTGCTGCGCGGCGGCCCGGTGCTCGAGGGGAACATGGTTGCACTGGGCGCATTCATGGCCGGCGCTGCGGCCATCAGCCTGTTCTCGAGCGTGCATTTCGCCGCCAAGGACAAGGCCGGCTGAGGCCGGCGACCGCAGCTCACGGCGCGATCGAGCTGGACGTCGCGATCGTCGCGGTCTGCGCGGCGCAGTCACCCGCAGGTGGGGCTGGGCATTGCGCTCCCGGGCTACCTCGGCACGCGCCGCCTCCAGTTGCGCGCTGTACAGGGCATCGGCGTGCAGCCGGGCGACGACGGCGGCGCCGACCGACCGTCCGAGCCTCGACATCGCTTTGCCAGTGCACGCCACAGATCGCGCGGCTCTGGCCGAAGGCGCGCCCGCGCGCAAGGATCGCGTCGGCGCGCTCGGGCGCAAGTTCCGTGAGCATCAGCGCCCATGCCCAGCCGACCGCACTGTGGCCGGAGGGGTACGAGCCGTCCTTGGCAAGGAATGCCTCATCGGCCGGCGTGCAGCTGGGGGCACTGAAACGCACGAAGGGCCGGGTGCGCTGGTAGTGGGTCTTGGCCTTGTAGGTGGCAAGGCCCGCATCGGCGAGCGTCCTGCGCAGCAGCATGTTCAGGTTGGGCGTCTCGGCCTGCGATACCGGTACGCCGAGTGCGCATGAGAACGTCGCGGCGGCGTGCGGGAAGCTCAGGTCCGCGTCACTGACCGCCATGGCCCCGCGCGGGGTCCCCAGGAACTTCGCCAGCTCGTGGTACTGCCGCCTCGTCGGCAGCCTGCGCCGCGGAGCCGGCCGCCGGCGGCGCGGGCAGCAGCGCCAGACTGTCGGGCAGCTCGGCGCCTGCAGGTAACCCTTGAGGAAGCCCGGACGAAGGCCTCGCCTACTGCTGACGGGGCCGTGGGCGGCACCGTTTTCCCGTTATGCGATGGGGCCGTGCATCCGCCGGCCAGCAGTAGCACGGACAGGACAAACGCGGCGGGTGCTGCACTTGCTCATCGGGGACTCTCCGGTCAGGTGAAGCGCGCGCTGCCGGCATGGCCGCGTTGCGGCGGTTCATAGGTCACCAAACTCGCGCTGCAGCAGGGTGAGCGCTGCGATGGCGGCGGTCTCGGTGCGCAGCACGCGCGGCCCCAGGCGCACGCCGACGAAGCCTGAGGCCATGGCACGCTCCTGCTCCTCCTGCGTAAGTCCGCCCTCCGGCCCGATGAGCACGGTCACCGAGTGGGCGGGCCTGGGCACGTCGGTGATGCGCAAGGCGGCGGCGGGGCTCAACAGCAGCCGGGTGTCGGACTTGAGGTCACTGCGCAGGAAGTCGCCCAGCGGCACCGGCAGGACCACCCCCGGCGGGCGGTTGCGGCCGCTTTGCTCGCAGGCGGCGATGGTGATGGCGCGCCAGTGCGCGAGCTTGCGCTCCGCCTGCGCCGCATCCAGGCGCACCACGCTGCGCTCGGTGAGCACCGGCACCAGCCCGGTGACGCCCAGCTCGGTGGCCTTCTGCATGACCAGGTCCATGCGCTCGCCGCGCGAGACGCCCTGGGCAAGCGTGAGCGACAGCGGCGACTCGCGCTCCACCGCCCGTTCCTCCCCGACCAGCACCGTCACCGTCGAGCCGGTAAAGGCCTCGACCCGCGCTGCGAACTCCCCGCCGGAGCCGTTGAAGAGCGTGAGCTCCTCGCCCACGCGCACGCGCAGCACCCGCATCACGTGGTTGGCGGCACTGCCGCTCAAGGTGACAGTCGCGCGGCTGGCCAGTGGCGCCGCGGTGAATACGCGGCTCAGGCGCACGCGAGCGTGATCCCCTCGAGTGCCACTTCCACCATGAGGTCGATCTCCTGCGTCGTCACCACATACGGGGGCATGAAGTAGACGACGTTGCCGATCGGGCGCAGCAGCACCCCGCGCGACAGCGCGTGCCGGTAGAGGATCTGGCCGCGCCGCTCCTGCCACGGGAAAGCCAGGCGCTGCGCCTTGTCGCGCACGAACTCCGCCGCCACGATCATGCCGGTCTGGCGCACCTCCGCCACGTTCGGGTGATCGGCGAGCTCGCGGGCGCGCGCCCCCATGTGCGCTGCGAGCGCGCGGTTGGCGTTGAGCACGTCGTGCTCGCGGAACAGCGCAAGGCTGGCCCGTGCGGCGGCGCAGGCGAGCGGGTTGCCGGTGAAGCTGTGCGAGTGCAGGAAGGCGTTCAGCTTCACGTACTCGTCGTAGAAGGCCGCGTACACCTCCTCCGTGGTGAGCACTGCCGACAGCGGCAGGTAGCCGGCGGTGAGTCCCTTGGACAGGCACATGAAGTCTGGGGTGATGCCGGCCTGCTCACAGGCGAACAAGGTGCCGGTGCGCCCGAACCCGACCGCGATCTCGTCGGCGATCAGGTGCACCTGGTGGCGGTCGCAGGCCTCGCGCAGCATCGTGAGGTACACCGGGTCGTACATGCGCATCCCGGCCGCGCACTGCACCAGAGGCTCCACGATCACCGCGCAGGCCTCGTGCGCGTGCCGGGCGAGCGCGGCTTCCATGTGCGCGAACTGCGCGCGGCTGTGGTCCGCCCAGCTCTCCCCCGGCTCGCGCTCGTAGCAGTCAGGGGAGGGCACGGTGATCACATCCATCAGCAGTGGCTGGTAGATCTCCTTGTAGAGCCCGACGTTGCCGACCGCGAGCGCGCCCAGGGTCTCCCCGTGGTAGCTGTTGGCAAGGGTGATGAAGCGCCGCTTGCCGGTGCGGCCGACGTTGCGCCAGTAGTGGAAGCTCATCTTCACGGCCACTTCCACCGCCGACGAGCCATTGTCGGCGTAGAAGCAGCGCGTAAGCCCGTGCGGGGCGACCGCGGTGAGCTCCTCGGAGAGCGCGATCACCGGCTCGTGGGTGAAGCCTGCCAGGATCACCTGCTCGAGCAGCTCCAGCTGCGCGCGCACCGCGGCGTTGATGGTGGGGTTGGCGTGCCCGAACAGGTTCACCCACCAGGAGCTCACCGCATCCAGGTAGCGCCTTCCCTCGAAGTCCTCGAGCCACGCCCCGCGCCCGCTGCGGATCGGGATAGGCGGCTGCTGCTCGTGGTCCTTCATCTGCGTGCACGGGTGCCACACGTGGGCAAGATCGCGCGCGACTAGTGCGGCGTTGGCGGAATTCATGCCGCCAATTGTGTCAGAATTGGCGCTGCACGAAAGCCACCGGACCCAGATCGGATGAGCGTGATCGCGCAGGATGCAGCGCCCCTGAAGGTCGACCTCGCCACCGGGCTGCTGCCGGGGGTGCGCCAGGTGCTCTCGCCGTTTTGCAATGCCCGGCCGGACAAGGTGCTGCCGGAGCTGCTGGTGGTGCACGGCATCAGCCTGCCGCCGGCGCAATTTGGCGGCCCATGGATCGACCGGCTGTTCACCGGCAACCTGCCCGGTGACGCCGATCCTTCGTTTCCCGAGCGGGTGGGGCTGCGCGTCTCGGCGCACGTGCTCATCCGCCGTGACGGGGAGATGGTGCAGTACGTGCCCTTTGGCGAGCGCGCCTGGCACGCCGGGATCTCCGAGTACCAAGGGCGCGCAAACTGCAACGACTTCTCGATCGGGGTGGAACTGGAGGGCACCGACGCCATCCCCTACACCGACGCTCAGTACGAGGCGCTCGCGCGCCTGGCTACCGCGCTGCTCCTGAACTATGGCTCGATGTCCCCCGAGCGCATAGTCGGTCACAGCGATGTCGCCCCTGGGCGCAAGAGTGATCCGGGCGAAGCATTCGACTGGGCGCGCCTGCGTGCGGCGATAGCGGCGCGGGCGTCGTCGAACTCCAGTTAGATGCCGAAAGCCCTCCACATCCCCACTTGGTTGTTGGCTCTAAGCGCGGTAAGTATGCTTGGGGCACTGGCCCGTCTTGTCGAAGTCCGCGGCATAGCGGGCACTCCGAGCATGTTTAAGCTGCTCCTTCCGGTTCTAATATCTGGCTATGGTGTAGTGGCGGTCGCCAGATTTGAGGCTCTCGGGACCACTTATCGCTCGGCCCTGCTAAACCCAAAATCGAGCCGGCGGATCTTTCTTGCTCTTCTGTTGGTCACAGACTTGTGCTGCCTGGCGATTCTGCTCCTGGGGCCGCGCTTCATCGATCCATTCGGCATCTAACCAACGCTTGGAGCGGCCATGATGTTAAGTGTACGGTGCGACATGAGCGCGCTGCGCTATCTTGCGCTCATGTCGCCATGTGGACTCACGCGGATGGCCGCTCAAGCTGACCATTAGGTGCGGTCTGCGGGGTCTAAATGACAGCCCGTAAGCTCGTTGCGTCGTTCTTCCTGCTCGTGGCTAGCGCCTGCGCCACCACAGCGAATCAAGTAAAGCCATTCGACTTTCCGGCAAATACGCTGCCCTCGGCCGCAACTGAGAGCGACGCTATACCGATTGCGAACTCGCCCCTGCGCACAAAGGGTCAGGTACGCGCTGGCCTGGGAGATCCAAAGCACATCATTCAACTGGCCACCGACCACGCACCTTGCACAGAGCGGTGGTTCTACATGACCGAACTTACTCAGAAGGATGCCCCGGCTAGCGAAGTAATGACATATCTTGACTTCGATAGTGCAGGCAACGTGTGTCCGGCCTTAGGCGGCACTTAGCCAACACTTGGGGCGGTCTTGAGAGTTGGAGTGGCGTGCAACGCATGCCGGGAATATTGTGCTCCCGTGGCGCGGGCCCGCGCGGACCGAGTCGCAGGCGAATTGTTAGGCAGCGAATGGACATCACCGTGGATCTGGCGGCTCAGCAGCGCATCAGTCAGCTATTAGGTCCGGGCGAGAGGCTCCTCTGGTCCGGATCCCCCAGGGCCGGCCTGCTGCTGCGCCCGAGTGACGCGATGATGATCCCCTTCAGCCTGATGTGGGGAGGCTTCGCCATATTCTGGGAGTGGACTGTGTTGAATTCCCCGGCGCCGGGGTTCTTCGCATTCTGGGGCGTACCTTTCGTTCTGGTCGGTCTGTACATGATCTTTGGGAGATTTATCGTGGACGCCAGGATTCGCGCGGGCACCGTCTACGGCCTCACAAACCAACGGGCGATCCTGGTTTCGGGATTATTTTCGAAGACGACCACTTCACTACCGCTGCGCACTCTCACCGACATATCGCTGCAGGAGCGATCCGACCGTTCCGGCACCATCACACTCGGACGTCCACAACCCTACTCAAACTGGATGACGGGGACTCGTTGGCCCGGATCGAACCAGAACCCCACTCCGGCCTTTGAGATGATCCCGCAAGTCAGGCAGGTTCACGATCAACTACTCGCGGCCCAACGTGCCGCTGCCTGACCAGCCCCTGGAGGCTGCACACTTTTGGCTGGGGGGGCGCTGTGCCGCGTGCGCGTCCCACGACATCTACCCAAGGAACAAGAATGAAGATCACCCGTCGCAGCGTCCTGGCACGAATGGGTCTTCTTGTTGCCGCGAGCGAAATACTCCCGGCCCTGGCTCGAGGTAGCACGCCTGCCGCTGCCGCGAGCACGCCCTCCGGGGTCGCGCAACTGATGCACGACGCGCTCATATGGGACGACCACTCCGGATTTGACCCGGTGGCGGACTACGACCTTGAGCACCTCGAGGACTGGCGCAAGGCAGGGGTGAACTACCTGTCCATCGATGTCGGCTATGACGTGATCGACTGGCAGCGGGCGGTCAAGAACCTGGCGGCCTACATCTCCTGGCTCGAGCAGCGGCAGGACAGGTTCCTGCTCGTGCGTCGCGTCGATGACGTGCTCGAGGCGAAGAGAACCGGGAGGCTGGCGGTCACCTTTGACCTGGAGGGCATGAATGCACTCAATGGTGAGGTCTCGATGGTGGCGCTGTACTACCGGCTGGGCGTGCGCCAGATGCTCACCGCCTACAACAAGAACAACCTCGCCGGTGGTGGCTGCCACGACAAGGACATCGGACTGACTGCGTTCGGCCGCCGCGTCATCGCTGAGATGAATCGCGTCGGCATGCTGGTGGACTGCTCGCACACCGGCCACCAGACCACCATGGACATCATGGAGGCGGCGACCCAGCCGGTGATCTTCTCGCATTCCAACCCGAAGGCCCTGCGGGCGCACGGCCGCAACATCACCGATGACCAGATCCGTGCCTGTGCCAGGACCGGTGGCGTGGTCGGCGTCACGGGGCTGGGCTACTTCCTGCCCGATCGCGCGTCCCCTGCCATCGCCGTGGCCGACTGCGTCACCTACGTGCGCGATCTGGTCGGGGCGGACCATGTCGGCCTGGGCCTCGACTACACGCCCGCCGACCCCAAGGGCTCAGGAGACGCGGACCTGAACTCCCACCCGGACTTCTGGCCGCCGGCTGACTACGATGCGCCGTGGCCCATGAAGGACGCGCCACCGGGGGTGTTCGCGCAGGTCGCCGCCGTGCTGCTCGAGCGCGGCTGGTCGACGGCGGATGTGCGCAAGGTCCTCGGCGGTAACTTCCTGCGCGTGGCCCGCGCGGTGTGGAAGTAGCGCCATTGAAGAATCCAGGGTTGCGTGCGGTGTGTCAGCAGCAGGACAGGTATGCGGTTGCTTGAACTTCTCGTCGCACTCGGGTTGTTCGGCTACTGCATCTACGCCATATACGCAGGCGAGGTGCAGGGAAAGTTCCGCGTATACAGCCGCAGCGACAGCCCGGGGTCATTCTGGACGACGGTGCTGTTCACGCTGGTCATAGGCGCGGTGTTTCTCCTCAAGGCCGTGGCGTGGCGCCACTGAACTTGGGTGAGATTCGTGGACCCCGGATCGAGGTGAAGCACAAGGCTGCGCGGAAGCGCGTTACCTCGCTGCGCGGTGTCCGTCGGGCCAGGGCGCAGCGCGCGATGAGCGCTCGGCGCTACTTTGAGCGGTCGTGCCGCCAGAGCACCTCGGTGCCGTGTTCGTGGCGGGCCAGCACCCGCGCCATCACGAACAAGAGGTCCGACAGGCGGTTCAGGTAGTTGGTGACGTGCGGGCTGACTGCCTCCGCTGCCGCCAGGGTCCAGACACGCCGCTCCGCCCGCCGCGCGATCGCGCGTGCCAGGTGGCAGGCGGCCGCACCGGGGCCGCCACCGGGCAGGATGAATTCCTTCAGCGGCGGCAGCGTGTCGTTGAAGCCATCCAGCGCCGACTCCAGCTGCGTCACGTGCTCGGCCTTGATCGCGCTGTGCCCGGGGATGCACAGCTCCCCGCCCATGTCGAACAGCTGGTGCTGCACCTCGATGAGGCAGGCCTCGACCCCATCGGCCAGGTCCGGGACTGCCAGCAGCACCCCGAGCGCGCTGTTGAGCTCGTCGACGGTGCCGTAGGCCTCCACGCGCAGGCTGTCCTTGCGCACGCGGCTGCCATCGCCCAGGCCCGTGGTGCCGTCATCCCCGGTGCGCGTGTAGATCTTGCTCAGGCGGTTTCCCATGCACGTATCCTAAGCTCAATATGCCATCCAAAGAACTTCGCGCCGCCATCGAGGCGGCGCAGGCCGCAGCCACGCTGATCCGCACTTTGTATCAGAAGGGCATCGCGGTGCGCACCAAGGACGACGCCACGCCGGTGACCGAGGCGGACGTGAAGGCGGAGGAACTGATCCGCGCCACGCTCAGCGGCCACTTCCCAGGTTACGGCTTCTATGGCGAGGAGGGCGGGCAGCACGCGATGCAGGCGGCGAACGTGTGGCTGGTCGACCCCATCGATGGCACCAAGTCGTTCGTGCGCGAGACGCCGTTCTTCTCCACGCAGATCGCCCTCATGCGCGAGGGCGAGCTGGTGCTCGGGGTTTCCAGCGCCCCGGCCTACGGCGAGTTCGCCTGGGCCGAGCGCGGCGGCGGTGCCTACCTCAATGACAAGCCGGTGCGGGTCAGCGCCACCGCGGAGCTTGCCCAGGCGCACGTCTCGACCGGGAATCTCAAGAGCCTCACCCTTGGTGCGCAGTGGCAGCCCTTCGGCGCCCTGATCCGCCAGGTCAGCCGCATCCGCGGCTATGGGGACTTCGTGCACTACCACCTGCTGGCGCGTGGGGCGCTGGATGTCGTCATCGAGTCCGACGTGAACATCCTGGACATCGCCGCTCTCACCGTCATCGTGCGCGAGGCCGGCGGCACGTTCACGGACCTGGCCGGCGGCGCGGTCGACCTTGCCACCACCAGCGTGCTGGCGAGCAACGCGCCGCTGCACGCGCGCGTGCTCGCGGCGCTTACGCCGTGACGAACACCCGGCGGCCATCGCCGCCGAGCTCGAGCATCGGGGTGAGGTAGAGCGCGCTCAGGGTCTGCGTGGTCAGTGCGCTGCGCACCGGACCTAGGGTCCAGCCACCGTCCCCGTGCAGCAGCAGTACGCGGTCGGCGAAGCGCGCCGCGAGCGTCGGGTCGTGCAGGGTGGTGATGACCGTGCTGCCACGGTCGGCAAGCGCGCGGAACAACTTCAGCACGCTCAGCTGGTGGTGCGGGT
Organism: uncultured Pseudomonadota bacterium; assembly: GCA_963703025.1. Taxonomy (GTDB): domain Bacteria; phylum Pseudomonadota; class Gammaproteobacteria; order Steroidobacterales; family Steroidobacteraceae; genus 13-2-20CM-66-19. The sequence goes on from OY969778.1 coordinate 1,811,282, forward strand.
CCAGGTGGTTGGTCGGCTCATCGAGCAGGAACGTCGCCGGCTGCTGCGCCAGCAGGGCCGCCACCGCCACGCGCCGCTGTTCCCCGCCGGAGAGCGTGTCGGTGCGCCGCTGCGCGAAGGCGCTCATGTCCACCGCCGCCAGCGCCTCGCGTGCCAGCTGCTCATCCGCCGCGCTCTCCCATTGCCACAGCGACAGGTGCGGATGGCGCCCGATCAGGACCGTGGCCAGCGCGCTGGTGACGAAGGCCTCCTCGAGGTCCTGCGGCAGCAGGCCCAGTTGCTGCGCGACCGCGCGCCGCGAGAGCTCGGCGATCGGCGTGCCGCCCAGCAGCACTTCGCCGCCATCGGGCAGGCGCAGGCCGGCGAGGGTGTGCAGCGTGAGTGTCTTGCCCGAGCCATTGCGACCCAGTATCGCCACGAGCTCCCCGGGGGCGAACTGCACCGACAGATCGCGCACCAGCTCGCGCGTGCCGGCGCTGATGCGCACGCCGCTTGCCGCCAGGGTGGTGCCCGCGTGGGCGGCAGGGGTGCTCACGGCCGGGTCCAGTGGATCTCGAGCGCGGTCTCCGGTCCCACCACCACGCTGCGCAGGCTGTGCGGGATCTCCGATTCATCCGGCGACAGCGCGCGGCGGCCGGCCATGATCTCGGTGCGCTGCTGCGGGTACAGCGGCACCTGGTCGCGGTCGCCCAGGCCAATGGGGTTCAGCGGTGCGCCGCTGCCCGGGGCGTACTTGTCGCTGGCACCGACGGTGTGCAGCAGCTCGTGTGCGATCACCATGTTGTTGGTGGCCGTGAGGGCGCGGTCCGCAAAGGCGTGCACCACCCCCATGAGTCCTTTCTGCAGGCCGTGCGAGTCGGGGGCCACTTCAAGCGTTGCCGGGTCGTGGTAGAGCACGAAGATGCGCACCCGCGAGGGCGTGCGGCCCGGGAAGCGGCTTGCGCTGTGGGCGTACCAGCGCATCTTCAGGCTCCACCAGGCACCGGCCAGCACCGAGGCATCGCGCGGCAGCTCCGGTGGCAGCCGCGAACCCTGCGGGTACAGCTCGATGTGCACCGGCAGCGCGGCCGCCACGCCGTAGCGCTGCGCCTCGCGGGCGAAGAACGCCTCGATGTCGGCGAAGTCCTTCGCGGTGAGGCCGTCGATGTACTGCTGTGCCAGGGCACTGCCGTCGGCGTTGAGCGGGAAGATGCCGACCCATAGCGTGTCATGCCAGCTGTGGGTGGCCGTGCGCTCGAAGTACTGCTGCAGCACCACCACCGCCAGGATGACGAGCAGGATGCTGATGCGTACGTTCTTCCACACGGCGTGAACCTGCTTCGGGGGCGTGCCGGGTGAGTGCGGGTCAGGGCTGCAGGCGCGTCGCCGACCACGGCCCGCACGCGAAGCCATCCGCCGCGGCGGACAGCGTGCGCTGCCAGCGGGCGCGGTCGTGGAGGCGCGCGTCGCCCTCGACCCACAGCTCCAGCGCCTGCGGCCACAGCCGGTAGCCGCCCCAGTGAGGCGGGCGCGGGATGTCGAAGTCGGTGGCCGCCGTGGCGGCCGCGCTGCCGGGCAGCGGGGTGCCGAAGCGTGCGGCGGCGCGGGCGATGTTCTCGTGCAGCTGGGCCCGCGAGGCGACCGGCTCGCTCTGCGCGCTCGCCCAGGCGGCGATGCGTTTCTGCCACGAGCGCGAGGCGAAGTAGGCATCACTCTCGGGGGCCGGCGAGCGCACCACCGGGCCTTCCATGCGCACCTGGCGGTGCAGCGCGTCCCAGTGCATGACCACCGCCGCGCGTGCGTTGTCGGTGAGCTGGCGTCCCTTGGACGAGAGGTAGTTGGTGTAGAACACGATGTAGCCGGGGGTGGGCACGATGCCCTTGCACAGCACCACGCGGGCGCTCGGCTGGCCGTCGGCCCCGGTGGTGGCCAGCACCATGGCGTTCGCATTGGGCTGGTGGCCGGCGGCCCAGGCCTGCTCCAGCCACGCACTGACCAGCCCCAGCGGCTCGGCGGGCAACGGTTCGGGCAAGTGCTCGGTGTGCTCAGGCATGGCGCCAATGTTAGAGCCTTTGGGCTCGCGCTGTCGCCGGCGGGCAGCGCGCGCCCCTTGCGGTACCCCCCCGACACCGCTAGAAAGGAGGACCACCCCCGAGGCAACCGCTCAAATGACCCGCGACAACGTGACGCTGGATGACCTGCGCCAGCGAGTGACCGACATCGACCGCCAGATGATCGCCCTGGTGGCCGAGCGCAAGGCCGTGAGCGAGGAAGTGGCGCGCGTGAAGCGCGCCACCGGCAAGCCCACGCGCGACTACGAGCGCGAGCGCGACGTGATCATGGGGGTGCGCGCGATGGCCACCGAGCGCGGGGTCTCCCCGGGGCTGGCCGAGCAGATGCTGCGCCTGCTGATCCGCTCCTCGCTGACCACCCAGGAGCAGGCGAGCGTGGTCGCGCACGGGGCCGGCACCGGGCGGCGTGCGCTGGTGATCGGCGGGGCGGGCAAGATGGGCGGCTGGTTCGTGAGCTTCCTGGCGTCGCAGGGCTTCGCGGTGGAGGTCGCCGACACCGGCCGCGGTCCCGCAAGGGGTGACGCGCCTGGAGGACTGGCGCACCACCGACCTCAAGCACGACTTCATCGTGCTCGCCACCCCGCTCGGGGTGACCGATGCGATCCTGCGCGACCTCGCGCTGCGCCGCCCGCCGGGGGTGATCTTCGACGTCGGCTCGCTCAAGTCGCCGCTGCGCTCGGGACTCATGGCGCTGAAGTCCCACGGCTGCAAGGTGACCTCCGTGCACCCGATGTTCGGCCCGGACACCGAGCTGCTGTCCGGCCGCCACGTGGTGTTCGTGGACCTGGGGCACGAGGCGGCGCTGGCCAGTGCGCGCGAGCTGTTCGCGCCCACCATGGCCGAGCAGGTGGTGATGAGCCTCGACGACCACGACCGGCTGATCGCCTACGTGCTGGGGCTTTCGCCATGCGCTGAACATCGCCTTCTTCACCGCGCTCGCCGAGAGCGGCGAGGCGGCGCCGAAGCTCGCGCGCATGTCGAGCACCACCTTCGATGCGCAGCTGGACGTGGCCAGTCGCGTCGCCCAGGAAAGTCCGGAGCTGTATTACGAAATCCAGAGCCTGAACGACTACGGCGCCGAGTCGCTGGAGGCGCTCTCCAAGGCGGTCGAGCGCATCCGCACGGCCGTGCTGACGCCAGGACCCGGCGACATTTGTTGCATTGATGCGCCGCGGACGCGACTATCTGGAGGACCGGCGCAACGTCGCGGAACGCCGCGCCTGAAGGGCGTGCAAGGAGCTTCGCGCTGATACGCAGACCGACATCCGGATCGCTGGCAACGGACGCCCCCGCGGAGCCCGGTTCACTGGCGCACGAGCATCGCGTGCTCAAGGGCCGCCTCGCCGCGCTCACCGAGGAGGTCGAGCGCAACGAGGCGCTGCTGCGCAAGACCCAGGAGCGCGAGCTTGAGCTGCTGCGTGCCACCTCGCTCACGCAGCTGTTCGACCGGCTGATCGCAGGCCTGCACACCTCGTACTCAGCTCGACGGGGTGTACCTGATCCTGCACGACCCGCAGCACGAGATCCGGCACCTGCTCTCCGGCGATGGCCTGCTCGCCGAGCAGCTGCCCGGGGTGCGCTTCGTGGATGCGCTGGTGACCATCGCCCCGCAGCTGGCGCACCTGGAGCGCCCCTGGCTGGGGCCCTTCCACAAGGCCGACCACGAGCTGCTGGTGCAGGCGACCGCCCGGCCCGGCAGCCTCGCGCTCATCCCGCTGCGCCGCCACGAGCAGCTGGACGGGGTGCTGGTGTTCGCAAGCCTCGACCCGCTGCGCTTCACGCAGCGATCTTGCCAGTGACTTCCTGCAGCACCTGGGGGTGGTGGCGGCCATCTGCATCGAGAACGCGGTCAACCGCGCGCGCCTGCTGCGCAGCGGCCTCACCGACTTCCTCACCGGCTTCCACAACCGCCGCTACCTGCACGCGCGCCTGCGCGAGGAGCTGGCGCGCGCGCAGCGCGCCCGCCAGTCGCTGGCGTGCCTGATGATCGACATCGACCACTTCAAGCGCATCAACGACCAGCACGGCCACCTGGCAGGGGATGCGGTGCTGCGCGAGGTGGCGCAGCGCGTGGACGCGGAGATGCGCATCAGCGACACCGGCGCGCGCTTCGGCGGCGACGAGTTCGCGATCGTGCTGTCGCAGGCGACCATGCAGGACGGCGGAGAAGGTCGCGCAGCGCGTGCTGCAGGCGGTGCGCAGCCAGCCGGTCACCATCGGCAAGAGCGCCACCGAGACCGTGACGCTGTCGATCGGCGTGGCGGCGGCGGTCCCCGGGGAAGCCAGCCGCGACTACAAGGTGCTCGCCGAGCGGCTGATCGCCGAGGCGGACGCGGCGCTCTACCGCGCCAAGAGCGCCGGGCGCAACCGCATCGCCACCTCGCCGAACCTGGTGTCCTAGGCGCGCCGGCGCAGCAGCACGACGAACATCGGCGCTCCCACCAGCGCCATGATCGCCCCGACCGGCAGCTGGCGCGGGGCGGCGATGGTCCTTGCGACCACGTCGGCCGCCGCCAGCAGCATGCCCCCGGTCAGCGCGGCCGCCGGCGCCACGATGCGGTGGTCGCTGGTGCGGAACCCCAGGCGCACCGCGTGCGGGGTGATCAGGCCGACGAACCCGACCGTGCCGGCGCTCACCACCGCGATCGCGGTGAAGGTGGCGCAGGCGATGAACAGCACCGCGCGCCAGGCATCCAGCGCCATGCCGACCGAGCGGGCGCGCAGCTCCCCTGCCGCCAGCACGTTCAGCGGCCGCGCCACCACCACCGCGGCCACCACCGCCAGCAGCGAGGCCCCGGCGGACAGCCACGGCTTCACGGCCCACTCCAGGTCCCCGGCGAGCCAGAACACCATGCCGCGCACGCGCGAGGAATCCGCCAGCGCGAGCAGCACGCTCACCAAGGCACCGCAGGCGCTGGCCAGCACGACCCCTGTGAGCAGCAGTCGCGGGGTGCCGCCGCTGCGCGCGAGCAGGTAGACCAGCGCCACCGCGGCGAGCGCGCCGGCCACCGCGGCTGACTGGACGATGACCGCGGCGGCCCCTGCGATCATGGCCAGCAGGCCACCGACGGCGGCCCCGCCGGAGACACCCAGCACGTACGGGTCGGCGAGCGGGTTGCGGAACAGCGCCTGCAGCAGCACGCCGGAAAGTGCCAGCAGGCTGCCGACCCCGAAGGCGGCCAGCACGCGCGGCAGGCGCACCGCCAGCAACACGTTGCGCGTGGCCTCGTCGCCGGCACCGCCCAGGGCCTGGAGCGCCTCGTGCAGGCCGATGCCGGAGCTGCCGGTGAGCAATGCTGCCATGAACACCGCCGCGCCAAGCAGGGTGAGCAGGACCAGGCCGCGCCAGGGCGTGCCGCTTACCACCGTCGATCCCGGCATTGGCTTTGAGCTTTCGACCGTGTCCAGAAAAGTGCCCGCTAGAGTCATCGAAATGGCTGGAAAACACCATCCCCGCCTGGGCGCCGTGCCAGACTCACGCTCCCTGAGCCTTGTGGCAGACTGCGCAGCGCAATGAGTGACGTCATCGATTCGGACGGCTTCCGGGCCAACGTCGGCATCGTGCTGATGCACGGCGGACCGAGGTGTTCCTCGGCCGGCGCACCGGCAGCGGCGGCTGGCAGTTCCCGCAAGGGGGCATGCGCTCGGGCGAGACGCTCGAGCAGGCCCTGTTCCGCGAGCTCAACGAGGAGATCGGCATCACCGAGCCCAACGTGACGATCATCGGGCAGACCGAGCGCTGGCTGCGCTACCGCCTGCCGCCGCGCTACATCCGCCGCAACCAGCAGCCACTGTGCACCGGGCAGAAGCAGCGCTGGTTCCTGCTGCGCCTCACCGGTGAGCCGCAGTTCGACTTCACGCGCACCGCGGAGCCGGAGTTCGACTCCTGGCGCTGGGCCTCCTACTGGGAGCCGGTGCGCGAGGTGATCTACTTCAAGCGTCCGGTGTACGTGCGCGCGCTGACCGAACTGGCATCGCTGGCCTTCCCGCGCGGCAAGCAGCCGCCGTTCCCGCCGTGGTGGGACGAGGTGACCGAGGGCGACGGCCGCGCGGTCCCCGAGTCGGCAGACTGAACGGGCGCTAGAGGCGGTGGGACCGCTCGCCAACATCTTCCGCAGGAGCCGGGGAGCCGCGCACGTGGTGCGCTCGCACACGCCTGCCTGGCGCACCGCGCTGTGGGCCGCCGCCGCGGTGGTCGCGCTCTTTGCCCTCTACGTGGTCTACGAGTTCGGCCGCTACGATGCCGGCTACGACCGCCAGGCCGTCGCGCAGCAGCGCACCGAGCTTGAGGTCAAGATCGACCACCTGGAGAAGGCCAACCGCGAGATGCGCACCAAGCTGGCGGAGCTGGACACCTTCCGCGTCGGGCGCGCCAACGAGCAGGCCGAGGTGGCCCGTTCCATGGGCGAGCTGCAGGCGCAGGTGGCGCGCGAGGCCCAGGAGCTCGCCTTCTACCGCGGCGTCGTCGCCCAGGGGGCCACCAGCATCGGGGTGAAGATCGAGAAGCTGCGCATCACCCCGGGCACCCGCGCCGGCGCCTTCATCGTGCACCTGTCGCTGCTGCGCACCGGCAAGGCGGACTCGGAGGCCTCCGGCACGGTGGTGTTCACCCTGGATGGCACGCAGGGCAATGCGGCGCACACGCTCGACCTCGCCGCCCTGAGCGCGCAGCACCAGCACGAGATCCGCTACAGCTTCCGGTACTTCCAGAACATCGACCAGGAGGTGCTGGTGCCACCGGGGTTCAAGCCCGAGCAGCTGAGCGTCGAGGTCGGCTCCGGCCACAAGGAGGTCGCGCCCCTGTCGCAGACCTTCCTGTGGACGGTAGAGTCGGTGCCCTGAAGTTCCCTTCCCGCGCAGCAGGCACGCATATGTTCAACCGCGACTCCCGGCCCCCGAAGATCGACACGCTGATCGGCAAGGCGGCGCACGTGCACGGCGATGTCGACTTCCAGGGCGGGCTGCACCTGGACGGGCGCATCGCGGGGGCGGTGCGCTCCGGGGATGCGCCCGAGTCGAGCCTCTCGGTGAGCGAAAGTGGCTCGATCGACGGGGCGGTGCAGGTGCCCAACGTGGTCCTCAACGGCACTGTGCGCGGCGACATCCACGCGCGCCAGCGCGTGGTACTGGGGGCCACCGCGAAGGTGGAGGGGGATGTCTACTACGGGGTCATTGAAATGACCCTCGGCGCCCAGATAGTCGGGAAGCTGGTCCGCCTGGGGGCGGATGGCCAGGTTGCGGCCCCCCAGGGGCCCCCGGGGTGATTTGGCGCGCTTTGTGAGGGGTTGCTTTGACCTTGTCACATACCCCTTCTAGACTGCCCTTTGAGAGGACATTCTTATGAGCTCGACCCAGACAGTGCAGGAAGCCCCCACGCTTGTGTTCACCGACGCGGCCGCGCGCAAGGTGGGCGACCTCATCAAGGGCGAGGGCAACCCGAAGCTGATGCTGCGGGTGTTCGTCCAGGGCGGCGGCTGCTCTGGGCTGCAGTACGGCTTCGAGTTCGACGAGGCGCTGCAGGACGGCGACACCTGTGTCGAGAACCTGGGCGTGAAGCTGCTGGTGGACCCGATGAGCGTGCAGTACCTCACCGGTGCGGAAATCGACTACCGCGAGGGCCTGGAGGGCGCGCAGTTCGTGATCCGCAACCCCAACGCCGCCACCACCTGCGGCTGCGGCTCATCGTTCACCGCCGCCTGATCCTCGTTTCCAAGGATCATGCCCCCGGCAGTCACCGCACGATCCACCGACACCCGCTCTACGTCCCGCCCCACGCCGCGCGCCATTCCTGACGTCCTGGCCGCGGTCGACCTGGGCTCCAACAGCTTCCACATGGTGGTCGCGCGCTACTCGCACGGCCAGCTGGTCGATCATCGACCGCCTGCGCGAGATGGTGCGCCTGGCCTCCGGGGTCGCCGAGAACGGCCGCATCGACAAGGACGTGGCCGCGCGCGCGCTCGCCTGCCTCGAGCGCTTCGGACAGCGCCTGCGCGACATGCACGCGGACAGCGTGCGCGTGGTCGGCACCAATGCGCTGCGGCTCGCGCACCGCAAGCAGGCCTTCCTGGAGCGCGCGCGCGAGGCCCTGGGCCACCCGATCGAGATCATCGCCGGCATGGAGGAGGCGCGCCTCATCTATGCCGGCGTCGCGCACACCATGCCCAACAGCCCGGCAAGCGCCTGGTCGTGGACATCGGCGGCGGCAGCACGGAGCTGATCATCGGCGATGGCCTGAACCCGCTGGAGCTGGAAAGCCTGCAGATGGGCTGCGTCGCCTTGAGCGAGCGCTTCTTCCGCGACGGCAAGATCTCCGCCAAGCGCATGGAGCGCGCGCGCCTGGCCGCACGGCTCGAGCTCGAGCCGGTGCAGGCCGCGTTCCGCCGCCGCGGCTGGGAGCACTCGGCGGGCAGCTCCGGCACGGTGCGCGCCATCGGGGAGGCGATCCGCGCGCTCGACCCGCAGGCGCTGACCATCACCGCGGCGGGCCTGGCGCGCGCGATCGAGTACAGCGTCGATGCCGGCCACATGCGCGAGCTGAACCTCGAGCCGATCACCGAGGACCGCCGCCCGGTATTCCCCGGCGGCCTTGCGATCCTCACCGAGGTGTTCAGCATGCTCGACGTGAAGGAGATGCAGATCGCCGACGGGGCGATGCGCGAGGGGCTGCTGTACGACATGATCGGGCGCTACAAGCGCGAGGACGCGCGCGAGCGCACCGTGCGTGCCATGCAGCAGCGCTACCACGTCGACACCGAGCAGGCCGAGCGCGTCGAGGCGACGGTGCGCGACTTCCTCGAGCAGGTGCGCGACACCTGGAAGCTCGAGGAGCCGCTGGCGCACCTGGCGCTGAAGTGGGGCGCCCGGCTGCACGAGATCGGGCTGGACGTCTCGCACTCCGGCTACCACCGCCACGGCGCCTACCTGCTCGAGAACGCCGACATGCCCGGCTTCCCGCGCGAGGAGCAGCGCCTGCTGGCGCGCCTGGTCGGCGCCCACCGCCGCAAGCTCACGCTCGACCGCGTCGAGGAACTGGTGCCACCCTGGGACCACAGCGCGGTGCACCTGATCATCCTGCTGCGCCTGGCGGTGCTGCTGCACCGTGGCCGCAGCGCCACCGCGCTGCCGGGGATCGAGCTGGCCGCCACGCCGCGCTCGCTCGAGGTGCGCTTCCCGGCGCGCTGGCTGAAGGAACACCCGCTCAGCTCCGCGGACCTGCAGCAGGAAGTGGAGCTGCTGCGCGCCAGTGGCTTTCGCCTGCGGGTGTTCAGCGGCGGGCGCAGCTAGTAACGGGTAAGCTTCCAGCGGCGGCGAAGCTCAACAAAGATCAAGACTCGCAACGCGCGAATCGCGCGGGTTGCATGGCATCGCCTGGCCGCAACCGGCCGGAACTGTAAGGGGAGATGCCGATGCGACTGAGTTACCGCTGGGCCGCCACGCTCCTGGCCGCCGCCGTGACCCTCAGCGCGTCCCTGGCCAGTGCCGAGGTCACGCAGGTGCCCGCCGGACTTGTCGTGAGCGGGCAGCCCGCCACGAATGCGCCGGCGCGCCCGCGCATCGGGCTGGTGCTCGGCGGCGGTGGCGCCAAGGGGGGCGCACACATCGGCGTCATCAAGGTGCTCGAGGAGATGCACATCCCCATCGACTGCATCGCCGGCACCTCGATGGGCTCGATCGTGGGCGCCGCCTACGCCACCGGGGCCAATGCGGCAGAGCTTGAGAAGATCGTCACCTCGATCAGCTGGAAGGCGGTGCTGGCCAACGTGCCGCGCGAGGACGAGCCCTACCACCGCAAGACCCTGGACGCCGCGTTCACCAACAACCTGGAACTGGGCATCAAGGACGAGGGCATCGTGGCCCCCGGTGGCCTGCTGCCGACGCACCAGATCGAGGGGCTGTTCAGGAAGATCGTCGCCAGCGCCGGCGGCGTCTCGGACTTCAACCAGCTGCCCATCCCGTTCCGCGCCGTGTCCACCGACCTTGAAAGCGGCGAGGTGCAGGTGTGGGACCGCGGCGATCTCGCACAGGCGATGCGCGCCAGCATGGCAGTGCCGGGGGTGTTTGCCCCGGTCAAGGCGGACAACCACCTCTACGTGGATGGCATGCTGGTACGCAACCTGCCCGTGGACATCGCGCGCCAGACCTGTGCGGACGTGGTGATCGTGGTGCCGCTGGGCAACCCGCCGCCGCCGCGCAAGAGCCTCAACAGCCTGCTGGGGGTGGCCAGCCAGTCGATGAACATCGCCATCGAGGCCAACGAGCGCGCGCAGCTGGCGACACTGACCGACAAGGACGTGCAGATCAGCGTGGTGCTCAAGGACATCACCTCCGGGGACTTCGACAAGGTGCCCGACGCGATCCCCTACGGCGAGGCGGCCGCGCGCAGGATGGCGCCGCAGCTGGCGCGCTACAGCATCTCGCCGCAGGCCTACGCGGCCTGGCGGGCGAGCCTGCCGCGGATCAACGGCATCGGCACCGGCATCGTCATCGACGAGGTGCGCGTGGCCGGCTACAAGGTCACCAACCCGCAGGTGATCAAGACCGTCCTGCACGTGAAGGCCGGCGACACCTACGATGCCGCCGCTGCGGCGGCCGACACCGACCGCCTGGTCGCGCGCGGGGATTACGTGGCGGTGGACTACCGCCTGGAGGTGATCGACGGCAGGAACGTCCTCACCTACACGGTGGCGGAGAAACCCTGGGGGCCGAACTACCTGCTCGTCGATCTGAACCTCAGCACCGACTTCCACGGCCAGACCGCCTGGGGTGCGCGCGCTGATGTCGACGATCGCTGGCTGAACTCCCTGGGCGGGGAGCTGCGCAGCGCCATACAGCTGGGCGAGCCGAACGCCTTCGCCACCAGCTTCTACCAGCCGCTGGAGAAGACGCAGACATTCTTCGTCTCACCCTCGCTGCTCGCCCAGCAGAACCTGGAATACATCTACCAGTACGACGACCCGGTACTGCAGCTGGACGTGCGGCGCCTTTCGGCGCGCCTGGACACGGGCATCGCGCTGGCGAACTGGGGGGAGCTGCGCGTGGGCCTGGAGCGCGGCAGCGTCACCGTGAAGCAGAAGGTCGGCGACCCGCTGGTCACCGATCCGACCGGCACCTACCAGGTCGGTGGCGTGAGCGCGCGCCTGGGGATCGACACCCTCGACCGGCGCATCTTCCCAGGCTCCGGGACGCTGCTGGTGATCAAGGGCTACTTCGCCGAGACCGGCCTGGGCTCGGGTGCCAACTACCGGCTGGCCTCGGAGGAGTACCAGTGGACCTTCACGCAGGGCCTGCGCAACAACTGGAGCGTCTATGCGCGCTCCGGGTCTGACTTCGGCAGCCACGCGCCCTACTACGACCAGTTCCAGCAGGGCGGCCTGTTCAACTTCTCCGGCTACCAGATCGGCGAGCTGGTCGGCCGCGAATACGCCATCGGCGCGGTGCAGTTCCGCCGCGCGGTCTCCCTGAGCGGTACCTCCGATTACGCCACCTTCGTCGGTGGCTCGCTGGAGACCGGCAATGTCTGGGACCGCCTGGATGGCTCCTCACCCGGTGGTGTCTTGGTCGCGGGGTCTGTGTTCGTAGGAATTTCCTCCAAGCTCGGCCCGGTGTACCTCGCCTACGGCCATGCGGACCACGGGGTCTCTGCGCTGTACCTGTACCTGGGGTCGTCGCTGGATTTCCTGCGCCACTGAGACCGCCCCGGACCGCGCGCGCCGTGCATCGATGTTGCGCAACCCACCGGCGCGCGGTAACAAGGCGTACACACCAGAAAGTCACCCATGCAAGACAACAGCAGGTCAGTCCGCAACTTCATCGAGAAGGTACTGAACCTGGGGCACATCGAGGCCACCGGGGAGTTCTTCTGGGACGACATGGTGGAGCAGGCCCCGTTCCCGGGGCAGGGCCCGGGCATCGAGGGCCTCAAGGATGTCCTGCGCGGGATGCGCGCCGGCTTCCCCGACCTGCACTGGTCAGTGCAGCAGCAGATTGCCCAGGGCGCCGACGTGCTGACCCGCTTCGAGTGGACCGGCACGCACCGCGCCGAGTTTCTCGGTGTCCCGGCCACCGGCCGGCCGGTGAAGGTGTGGGGAATGGTCATCGATCGTTTTGAAGGCGAGAAGATCAAGCACAGCCGCATCATCATGGATGCGCTCGGGCTGATGATGCAGCTGGGCGTCTTCCCGCCGCCGCGACCGTAAATCCCAGGCGCGCGCGGGCGCTCGCTCAGTCGAGGACTTCCGTCGCAGGGGCGCCGCTGCCGAGGCGTGCGCGGGGCCGCGGCGCGGCCGACACCCTCAGGTGCCCTGGGTATTGCCGGCCGCGTAGGTGGCCAGCAGTTCCGCCTGCACGTTCACCGCACGCGCCTCACCGCGGGCGATGCGCTCGTACTGGCCATCGGCCTTGAGTCTCCAGGCCTGGCAGTTGTCATTCAGGCACAGGTCCAGGTCGCGCAGGATGCGCTCGATGTGGTTGCGGCGCAGGATCGGGAAGGCCACCTCGACGCGGCGGAAGAAGTTGCGCTCCATCCAGTCAGCGCTGGCGCAGTACAGCTGCGGCTCCGCGCCGCCATTCTCGAAATAGAACACGCGCGAGTGCTCGAGGAAGCGCCCGACGATCGAGCGCACGGTGATGTTCTCGGACACCCCGGGGATGCCCGGTCGCAGTGCACACACCCCGCGCACGATCAGCTCGATCTTCACCCCGGCGCGCGAGGCGCGGTACAGCGCCTCGATGGCCTGCTGGTCCACCAGCGCATTCATCTTGGCGATCACGCGCGCCGGGCGCCCGGCGCGGGCGTGCTCGGCCTCGCGCGCAAGCTTGCCCAGGATCATCTCGTGCATGCCGAACGGGGACTGCGCCAGGCGCTTCAGCTTCGGGGTCTGCGTCAGGCTGGTCAGCTGCAGGAACAGCTCGTGCACGTCGTGGCCGATCTCCTCGTTGCAGGTGAACAGGCCATAGTCGGTGTACTGGCGGGCGCTGCGCGGGTGGTAGTTGCCGGTGCCCAGGTGGCAGTAGCGGCGCATGCCTTCGGGTTCGCGGCGCACGATCAACAGCAGCTTGGCGTGGGTCTTGTAGCCCACCACCCCGTACATGACGTGCGCGCCGGCCTCCTGCAGGCGGTTGGACAACTCGATGTTGGCCTCCTCGTCGAAGCGCGCGCGCAGCTCGACGATGACGGTCACGTCCTTGCCGGCCTGGGCGGCGTTCACCAGGGCATCCACCAAGGGTGAGTCGTGGCCGGCGCGGTACAGGGTCTGCTTGATCGCCAGCACCTGGGGGTCCGCTGCCGCCTGGCGCAGGAACTCCATCACCGGCAGGAAGCTCTGGTAGGGATGGTGGACCAGCAGGTCCTTGTGGCGGATCGCGGTGAACAGGTCCGGGTTGGCCGCCAGGCGCTTGGGGATCCCGGGGGTGAAGATCGGGTACTTCAGGTCCGGCCGCTGCACCAGGTCGTACACCGCGGACAGGCGGTTCAAGTTCACCGGGCCGTCGACGTGGTAGGTGTCCAGGAAGGCGGAGGCGAACTGCGCCTGCAGGAACTTCACCAGGTCCTGCGGGCAGTCCCCGGAAGTCTCCAGGCGCACGGCATTGCCGTAGCGGCGGTGCGCCAGCTCGCCTTCGAGCGCGCGGCGCAGGTCATCGATCTCCTCCTCGTCCACGAACAGGTCGCTGTTGCGGGTGAGGCGGAACTGGTAGCAGCCGATCACCGTGATGCCGGTGAACAGTTTGTGCACGAAGGCCTGCACGATGGTCGACAGCAGCACGCAGCCGCCGCTGGTGCCGGCCCCCGGCAGCGGCACCACCCGCGGCAGCGAGCGCGGCGCCTGCACGATGGCCAGCTCGCTGTCGCGGTCGAAGGCATCCTTGCCCTCCAGGCGCACGATGAAGTTCAAGGACTTGTTCTGGATGCGCGGGAAGGGCCGCGCCGGATCAAGGCCCAGCGGGCTCAAGACCGGTTCCACCTCGCGCTCGAAGTACTGCTCGAGCCAGCCGCGTGCCTCGGGGGTCCAGTCGGCGGGTTCAAGCAACGGCACCCCCTCGGCGGTGAGCTGCGGCAGCAGCAGCTCATTGAGGCAGCGGTACTGGTCGGCCACCAGGCGCATGGTGCGGTCATGGATCGAGGAGAGCTGCTCGGGGATCGACAGCGCGTCGGCGGCCAGCTGCTGGCCGCCGCCCAGTTCCTGCAGCTGCTTCAAGCCTGCGACGCGGATCTCGAAGAACTCATCGAGGTTGCTGCAGGAGATGCACAGGAACTTCAGGCGCTCCAGCAGCGGCACCGCCTCGTCGAAGGCCTGCTCGAGGACGCGGTGGTTGAACTCCAGGAACGACAGTTCGCGGTTGATGTAGTGCTGCGGAGCCTTTAAGTCCGGGGAATCCATGGGGACGGGGCCTGTGACGCGCGCGCGGGAGGGCTGGCACCTGATGGTACCAGCGCGAACCCAAAGTTCTGTGAAGGTGAGCGGGCTCTAGCGCGAGACCAGCATCGGGCCGCTGGGGGCCTCGAGGCTGGCAAGCGGCGCGGCGGCCTTGGCGAGGAAGTCCTCGCGCCAGCGCGCCTCGATCGGGCTCGCCCCGGGCAGGGCGATCGTCTGGGGGTTCTTGAAGACCCCGTTCACCCGGTACTCGTAGTGCAGGTGCGGACCGGTGGCAAGGCCGGTCATGCCCACATAGGCGATGACCACGCCCTGGGTGACGTGGGCCCCGACCCGGGTGAGCCGGGCAAAGCGGGACAGGTGGCCGTAGACGGTGACGACGCTTGAGGAATGCTCGATCTCCACCACGTTGCCGTAGCCGCCCTTGCGCCCGGCGAAGCGGATGCGGCCGTCGCCGGCCGCGCGCACCGGGGTGCCCATCGGGGGCGGCGTAGTCGACGCCCTTGTGGGCGCGGATCAGGTTGAGGATCGGGTGGAAGCGGGCGGAGTTGAACTTCGAGCTCACCCGGGTGAACTCCACCGGGGCGCGCAGGAAGGCCTTGTGCAGGCTCTTGCCCTCGGGGGTGTAGTAGTGGGAGCTGCCCTCCGGGTCGGTGTAGCGCACCGCCTTGAACGAGCGGCCCTGGTTGACGAACTCGGCCGCCTCGATCGGCCCGTCCTTCACGTACACCCCGTCGCGGTAGTACTCAGGATAGGTCACCACGAAGGTGTCGCCCTGGCGCACGTCCAGCACGAAGTCGATGTCCCAGCCGAAGATGTCCGCAAGGTTCACCGCGGTCTGGTCATGGGCCCCTGAGCTCTCGACCGCCTCGAACAGCGAGCTGTCGATCACCCCGTGGACCGTGCGGCTGCGCGTTTCCAGCGGGTTCTGCAGCACCGCGGCCTTCAGTTCCGAGTCCGCGCCGCGCGAGACCTTGAGGGTCTGGGTCTCGTTCAGGCGCCGCTCCAGGCCATACAGCGAGCCGTCCTTGTGCGTGACCCGCAGTGCCTCGCCCGGGCGCAGCGAGTCCAGGGCATCGCGCACCCCCGGCAGGCTGCGCATCGACGCCAGGTCGGAAAGATCCAGCTTCAGGCGGCGGAAGATGCGCTCGAGCGTGTCGTTGCGGGCGACCACGATGTCGATGCGCGACAGGGCAGCCTGGGCGTCGGCCAGGGGGGAGGCGGCGGCCAGTTGCAGCTTCTCAACTGGTGCGCTGGCCGCGGCGGGCGCGGCGGCAGCCGTGGTGGCAACAGCGGTTTTTGCGGCAGGCGGGGCGATCTCGACGCTGCCGTGCATCAGGCACCAGCCCACCACCGCACAGGCGCTGGCCTGCAGCCAGAAGGTCGGGTGGGGCCAGCGCACCCAGGCGGGCAGTCTCTTGGCTGGCTTGGGGCTTTGGTCCATCGACTACACTTGTCCGTGTGATTTGAAGCGCGAACCGTACCGGGCGAGGTCCCGGGGGTCAATGTATGTTAAGTGCCGTAACGCTCGAGAATGACGTTACGTTAACAGTGGCGCCCCGGCGCCTGCCGAACGGACTTCACGAACAATGATGATGAATGTCGAGGAACAGATCGCAGAGCTGCGCCGCGGCGCCCACGAGGTGCTGGTCGAGGCGGACCTCATCAAGAAGCTGAAGCGCGGCACGCCACTGCACGTGAAGGCCGGCTTCGATCCCACCGCTCCGGACCTGCACCTGGGGCACACGGTGCTTTTGAACAAGATGCGCCAGTTCCAGCAGCTTGGCCACGAGGTCA